>CAWCIJ010000015.1:0-283549 GCA_963795615.1 uncultured Nitrospiraceae bacterium | reverse complement strand
GGCCAAATCGAGGATCGTTATTTCATGCGTACTGCCGATATTGAGGATCTCGCCGTTGGACTCCGGCTTGATGATGGCTGCGTAGATGCCTTCGACGGTATCCGTGACGTAGGTAAAGCTGCGCGTCTGCAGTCCATCGCCATGAATGGGAATCTCCTGATCGTTCAGGATGGCGTCGATGAACACCGCCTGCGGCCCGCCCCACCAACTGAGATGTTGCCGCGGACCGTACGATCCGAAGAAACGCAAAATGGTAACCGGGATACCGTAGGCTTCCTGGTAGGCGAAGCCCATGTGCTCGTCGAACAGCTTGGAGACGGCGTAACTCCACCGGGCCACCTTGGAGGAACCGATGACCGAATCGTCGTCTTCAGAGAACGGGAGTTTCGGATTTCGACCGTAGACATCGGAGGTGGAAGCCAAGACGCACTTGCAGCCGGCCCTCCGCGCAAATTCCAACACATTCTCCCATCCCTTGGAGTTGATCCTTAGCGTGGTCAGTGTGTTGCCGTATCGCGGAATTTTGAAGGCGGCAAGGTGGACGATGCAGTCCACGTCTTCGCCGATGTCATCGAATGTGGACGCTTCGGTCACATCCCGTTCCAGGAAGCGGAACGCCGGGTTCTCCACATGCGCACGCATGTTGTCCATCGTCCCCATCGACAGATTGTCGATCCCGATCACCTGGTGTCCGCCCGCATAGTCTGTCGAGGAGATGCGACCCTAAAAAGCCCGCGACTCCCGTTACCACCACGCGCAAACCTGATGCACCCATTGGCAGCCTCCTCCTCATCCTCACCACGAGGAATACCCCGTTCACTCTGCGCTCCGTCCCTATCCGCTCAACCCGGTCTCCTCATCGCCGGCCGGCCCGTCGTCGTCCTCTCCCGCATCTATTGATATATGGAGCTGGCGAGATGGAATATTTCTTCGAAGTATTGCTTGCTCTGCAACGACAGCACGCCGAGGCTGATAAGCTGGATGGCCAGCATGGACGATAATCCTGCCGACGATAAACGTATGGGGGAATGCCTGGTAGGCCTGCCCCACGGCGACCGAAGCCCGCGTGAAGAACCAGTCGTACTGCGTCAGTGTCTGATAGTGATCATAGAAATGAATGAACATCCATGCATTCGTATAGACGGCCAAGGTCAGGAGCGAGAGGCCCGGCAGCAAGAAGAAAATGAAGGGCTGAAGATGAATCCCGTGAAGACCGTCGAGACGATGTGCGGCATGACCTTCATGCTCGAGGTCCGCCCGCCATCCGTCCGTTGAAGCTTCCAGTCCAAGTGGGCGGGAATCTCCTCGATCTGCGCGCGAAGCAGCAAGCTCTTGTAGATGATTTCCGGACTGACCTCCATGCCGACCGATCTGAGGCTGAGTGCCCTGATGAATCGGCCGTCGTACACCCGCACCATCCCGGTAAGCGTCGACAGGCTGCATCGGGCGACACTGGATAAGAAGCGGTTCGCCCATGCGCTCATCACACGTCGCAGCCAAGGGACATAGCTGACCTTCCCGCCCTTGGCATAGGGAGAGGCCCCGACGATTTTGGCCTGAGTGAGGCGGATCCGATCCAACAGGAGCCCGATATGGTCCGGCGCGTAGCTCAGGTCGGAATCCAGCACGACGACGTAATCCCCACGGCTGCTGTTGAATCCCGATCTGAGCGCCTGGCCCAGCCCGCGATTCTGGGGGTGATGGACGACCCGCACGCCGCGTCGCGAAGAGGCAAACTCTTCGGCCATTCGCCCGTTCCGTCCGCGCTTCCATCGTTCACGACGATCAATTCCCATTGGTACCGGTCCTCAACGAGTCCATGTACCGGCAGACCGTGGCTAACGTGGACCCCAGCATAGCGGCTTCATTGAAGGCCGGCATGATCACGGAAACCAATGGCAGTCTCTCGACGATCGCCCCTCGGGAGAGCATTCGTCTAAGGCAACGTATGTCGATCTCCGTCTGCCTATCGTACTCCATTGCTCCATGGCCAATACCTCCTCTCATTCTCCGACCCGGCAGTTTCGGTCGCGGCATTCATTGGGAAGAATCCTCTATGGCCGAAGGGCACGGGCACATGATCACCGCAAGGGCGCTTGGTTCCGCCGATTCGTCGCAGGCTGGTTAGGAGGATGGGAAGAAGTTCGCGCTCGCCAGTTCGCAGATGGCATGCCATGCGAGAAGATGTAACTCTTGAATGCTCGGCGTAGTCTCCGCCGGCGCCCGGAAAAGCAGATCGACATGCTCCTGCATGCCTCTACCGCTGGCTTCCGGTAAACCCGATCGTCACTGGCACCCCTTGCGCGCCCCGCTTGCAATCCCCGGATGACATTCGGGGAGCGGCCGCTGGTGCTGATTCCCATCACCACGTCGCCGGGCTTGGCCAGCGCGCGAACTTGCCGGGCAAAGATATCCTCAAATTCCCAATCGTTCCCCACGGCCGTCAGGATGGAGGTATCGGTGGTCAGGGCGATCACCGGCCAGGGCTCGCTTTCGCGCAAGAATCGGCCGACCAGTTCTCCTGCGACGTGCTGGGCATCCGCCGCGCTTCCTCCGTTTCCGAACGATAGAATCTTGTTTCCCGCTCGAATGGTCGCCCACAGCAGGCCTGCATGATGCGAACGAGGATCGGTAACGATAGCTCCAACAGCCGCTGATGCGCCTCGAGGCTTTTTTCACGATGCAATACATATCCTTTTCAAAGACGCCGGCATTCTGCTCAAACGTTTGGAATTGGCGGATCAATCCGTAGCTCTCCGCCACCGCTCCGTTTCCTCCGCCCTCACCAGGATCGCGTTCGAGCCGCGGCTTTGGCGCGGGGCGTCGCATTCGAGGGCGCCAACCCCATGCCGACATGGCGCAAGGCTGGAGCATCCCGATCACCGTCCCCCACGTAACACATTTCATCGAGCGACACATGCAGGTCGCTCGACAGCGACTCCAAGGCAAGGAGTTTGTCCTTTGCTCCCTTTTTGACCAGGTCGCAATTGAATCGGCGCGTGATCCGGTCCACTGCCGGATTGTCTTCGGCGGTCACGAATGCGACGTTCAGCCCCGATTGCCTGGCCTGCGTGACCGCATCCAGATCCTGGAAGCTAAGCGTTTATCCTCGTCGCCGTTGTCGGACAAAGCCGCCGTTCCATCGGTCAGCACCCCGTCGATATCCAACGCCAGGACTCGAATTTTGGTTACCATATGGTTCGCCCTCCGTCGATGATGACATTTGCACCCGTCATGTACGAGGATGCATCGGACACCAGAAATACGACGGCCGCCTTGTACTCATCCGCCGTCGCCATCCGTCCCATGGGAATAAGATTGGTCAATCGCATGACGAACGCCTCGTCCTGTCCTGTGTAGACACCGCCCGGCGATAACGAATTCACGCGGATTCCCTGCCCGGCCCAGTAGGTCGCCAAGTATCGAGTCAGGCCGATGAGGGCATGTTTCACGACCGAATAGCTGACGGGTTTCACCGGCTGCTCTTCTTCCGGCACACCGGGAAGCCGATAAATCCGCTGATCCGGCGCGATAACACCAAGGTCGGATGCGATGTTCAGGATCACGCCTTTCTTTCGACTCGCCATCTCCGCCCCGATGATCTGGCTGGTCACGAATGCGCCGGTGAGCCCGACCGCGATATCCTGATTCCATCGCTCCAAGGGAAAGTGCTCGAACCGTCTCTCGCGTCGGGCCGCTGCACCGATGGCCTCATATTTCGGATTATGGGCGGCGTTGTTCATGAGAATGTCGATGGTCCCGCATGTCTCAAGTGTGCGGGCGACGGCCTGTCTCACGGATTCCGGATCGGCGATGTTTGCTTGGATCCGCCATGACGCGACTCCGTGCGTCTGGCGACGCTCTTCCGCGCCCGCCTCGCGCGCGCGCCGTCGACATCGAACAGCACGGGGATCCCGCCCATTTCCGCGACGGCCTGGGCATGGCGCAGGCCCAGCAATCCTGCCCCTCCGGTAATCACCGCAACTCGCCCGGATAGATCGAACAGGGAACGCAAGCCGGCCTGTTTCGGGTCTTCCATCGTCTCGACAGCTCCCGGCGGACAATCGGAGTGGTTCATGATGGGACGCATCCTGCCTTGGCGCTCATTAGGGACAAGGATTTGAACTTTTCTAATCATGCGGCACAGTGCCGGAGACGCGGCTGGAACGATCTCTCGAGCCGCCCTCCTGGATCACACGATTGGGATCATAGACGGTGAGAACAGACCTGACGGCCGGGATGTCCTCGACCATGCGCACGAGGAGTTGCTTCGCCTCTGCGTGCCGTCCTGTCTGGAGATACCCTTCCAGAAACGGGAGCCATTCCGTGGAGTCGCTCGGCGCAAGGTCCAATCTTCGAGCTTCATCTCCCATGTGTGTCACCTGCTGCCAATCCATCATCTGCCGCGCCAGATCGGCTTTCTGGAAGTAGTAGCACCAGGAATGATGCGGTTCTCGACCGAATATGGCGACAGGCGGAACAGCGCCGTCTGACCGCGGGAGAATGCGGTCGGGATGCGACAGGGTTTTCGCGGCCCTCGCCAAGGGGGGCAGATGGGGAATCTCGTCCCGGGATGGGTCAAGGATCCGCAGGCAGCTGGGCGGAGCAAACCAGAAGACCAGGCTGTCGGAAGTGCTTGCCGTGAAGGATATGGTCCGAAAGGCATAGTGGAACGGCTGATTCCCAGCCAGCGAGGCGAGTTCGTCTCCGAGGATCGTCGGCAACGTGAACAATCCAAAATCCAACGTGGATGAAGCATGGCGCGGCGCATACAGCAGATTGATCGGACCGAGAAGACTATAGCTCCGCGGGAACGAGACGACCGACTCATCAGCCAGCAGCATGGTTCCGGGCTTGAGGGCCGGCACCCTCCAGCTCAATTGCCAAAACAGCTCTTTCTGAACCGACCAGTCATGAACGAACTGCGCTGTGCTACGAAAATGAAAACCTACCGAGAGGCCGACAAGCACACCGATAAATGCAATGTGCCGCCCCGTTCTTCTCGTCGCCGCCTGGCTAACCGCCGTCAGCAGGAGCACGCAGCCCAACATGACCGGAATCGTATAACGATCGGCCGGTGTATCCAGCCTGATATCCCGGTTCACGAACCAGAACGGGAGCCCCCCGACCAGCAGCGCAACCAGAGCGATCACAACAGCCTGCTTTGTCCAGGTCGCATCATGAGCGCCCATAACGGGTGACTCCACTCGAGTCGTCCAGTCGCTTCAAGTGCCAGCATGTCCCGGCTCCCGCCGCGATCGCCAGTACCATCCCGGACATCACCCAACGCAAGTTGTCGAACGTCAGGAAATCGCCATCGGCCGTGCGGGTCCAGGCCACCAGGCCGGCCTCGATCAGGTCAGTGGCGATCGCATACAAGCGATGGGCCAGATACGCCAAGGGAGCGCTGTGGATGATCTCAAGCACTTTCGATTGATCATTTACTCCGCTCGGATGAAACAGCATCAACCGCCAAACCAAGTACAAAGCGAGCACAACCACAAACGGCAGCCATGATCTAAGCACTAGGCCGAAAGTTCTGGTTGAATTGTGTGAGACAGCGGAGAGCACCAGCCACAACAAGACGGGACGCAAGAGCTCCAAGCCGACGAAATACTCCGAGACCATCATCTCCAGGGCGGCGCTGGCGACCGCGACGATCATCAGCGGCCAATACCAATGGTGCAGTCGGTGAGCCCAGATCATGGCGCCGAGAGAGAATATCGCAAGCCCGAGCATCATCAATACATGACTAAGGCACCAGGCAATCGGCTGGAGCGTAAACCCGGGATAGACGGTGAAGAGGCAGGCCGCCGTGGCGATTTCTTTTGGTCGCTCGGGCCAGAGTCCCCGCAGGCACCACCAGACAGCCACTGCGCTCAACCACCTGGTCGCCAGCGCAAAGAGATGCCAAGCCAAAGGCGACTCCCCGACGGTCGGCATCGTGGCGGCATATAACCATCCGAGAAATGGTCTGTCGGTAGCCGTGTAGTCCTTGAGCCCTTCTCCTCCGAGCGAATGCAGGACCCATATGGCCGGCCAGTCATCCCAATAGAATCCCAACCAGGGGATTAAGGGACCGTAGCAAACGGCGGTCAGGAGCAGCAAGAACAGCGGAGTCCATCGGTCGAACGGCTGGGGACCCAGCGAAGCCGGCGTCGCTTTCGAAGATAACGTACCGCGGATGTCCCAGGTCGTTATTGAAACGTTGCCGGTGACGCCGTCCGTTGTCGGACCTTGGGGCGGGACCATGGTTCCGGACCGCCGCCCTTGCTGATATCCCATATGCATGATGAGGATCTGTGGAAATTGATAGGAAATAGGCTGGGCCCATAGCAGAGCTTGAGCCCGGAACTGAACGCGTCAGCGGCCGACGCGTCGGAGTTTGTTCATGACGGGTACTTCACTGGGCCACAGGCATTTCTTGCCATTGCCCATCGCGCGCTCGATGGCCCGGACATCCTTGACAAGTCGCCAAATTCCTTGCGGCTCGATGGACGCGGCTTGATCGCTCCCCCACATGGCGCGGTCCAGGGTGATGTGCCGCTCAATCATGCAAGCGCCCATCGCCGCGGCCGCGACGGAAGTCGCCAGCCCGACCTCGTGGCCGGAGTAACCGATGGGGACATCGTATCGTTCGCGCAGCGAGTGCAGGCCGCGCAGGTTCAATTCTTCGACGGAGGACGGATAGGTACTCGTGCAGTGGAGCAGGACCAGATCGGTGGTCCCGAGCACATCTACCGCATGATCCACTTGTTCCAACGTGCTCATCCCGGTGGACAGGATGATCGGCCTGCCATAGCGGCGATGGTGCCGTAGCAAGGCATCGTCGGTGAGCGACGCTGATGCAATTTTGTAGCAGGGTGGGTTGAATTGCTCCATGAAGTCCACCGAGGCTTCGTCCCAGCAGGAGGAGTACCAGAGAATGTCCTTGGCGGCGCAGTATCGGTTGATCTCGGCGTACTGCTCCCGCCCAAACTCCAATCCCCGCTTCAGATCGCCGTTGGTCGGGCCGAACGGATTCTCTCTCGGCTTGGCGAGTTCTTCAGGAGTGTAGACCACTTCCACCGTTCTCTTCTGGAACTTGACGGCGTCGCAGCCGCCCAGTGCCGCCGTATCGATCAGCTTCTTGGCAATCTCCACATTGCCGTTATGGTTGATTCCGATTTCTGCCACGATGAAACAGGGATGCCCATCTCCTATCGCGTACTTTCCGATTCGAATCGCTTGACTCATCGTAATCCTCCTTTGTACGAGGCAACCATGATGATTAGATGCTGCTCCGTGGGACATCGCCACTGGCTTCCCATCGGAGACGGACTGCACTGAAATGGAACTCGGGGACTCGTCAAACGGGATGGCGAGAGAGGCGCGTATCGCGTGACAGAGTGCTCTTGCTCGAGGCGTTTCAAGGCATCCTCGACTTGGGCGATATCTTCCGGGTAATCCACCTCATAGAGCTGGTTCTTCTATACAGTAGGGCATGCGCACAGGTTCCCCACATGCTCAGCTTCTCCAGAATGGCCCGAGGTCTGACGACATCGACATATCCATTCTGCCAATACACGAGCGGCAGTCTTTGACGCGGCACAGACTGGCAATCCGGAATTCCGGCCAGCTCGAGTACCGGCTTCAGATAGCCGTCTGATGTCGTGTGCCACATCTTATAGGGAGTCTGACGGGCCATGCTGACTGAGCGCACGGCATCGGCTTCGGGATGGGCCAGCAAGAGTTCGATCGCTTCATCGATGTGTTCAACCCGACGGACCGGTCCCGGGGGCCGAAGGTGAACAACCACGTCGGGACAGATACCCTTCGTGCTCGTTCAGCCAGGTCAGCGCATGGCGAAACACATCGATATCAGGAGAGGTATCTTCGGCGCACCAAGCCGGACGGATGAAGGGAACCCCCGCTCCCCATTGACGCGCAATGGCGGCAATCTCGTCATCATCCGTGGACACCACCACTCTCGTGATCAGCGTTGAGGAACGGGCCTGTTGAATGGAATAGGCAATCAGCGGTTTCCCGGCGATAGGAAGAATGTTCTTACGGGGCACGCCCTTCGAGCCGCCGCGGGCGGGAATCAGGGCGAGGATGTGCTGTATCGTCATGCTGTCCTTTCAGGCTCCCTGATCCGAGTTCACTGCCATTCCTGTAGACAGCGACTTCTCGGCCCACAAGGAGAGCTGCAAGCTCCTGGCTGCTTCTCGCAGCCCCACCAGCGGCTGCGCTTCACCGCGCAGGCACGCCAAGAAATGTCGCAACTCGTCCAGGAACATCTCATTGCGGTCAAAGCCTTTAAACTCGATCACCTGGTGGGTACGAGTGCGGAGATCGTCCACTTCCACACGATTCGCATAGAAGTCGTACCGGGCCCTGCCTGCATCGCCGATCACTTCGCACAGACGCTGGGGAGGCCGCTGCAGATAATCGAGGTGAAGATGGACCGGATAGCGCTCGCGTGGACGCTCTTCACAGGCCATGAGGACGCTGACGGAATCCTCTACGTCTACCTCCAGATGGCTCAGGTGCCCCCCGACCGCGTACAGGCTTCGAGGCATGCCGAACAACCACAGGGCGTAATCGAACTCATGCGTCTGGATGCGTAACGAGCCTCCTCCAAGTTCCCTTCGGGCGGCATGGCTTTGGCGATAATCTTCATAGGGGTGCCAGTCCGGGAGATATTCACCATTGACGATATGCCCGGCGATGAGCCGTCCCAGGCGACGCTCTTCAAGCAGGCTCTTGATGCAACGCAATCCTGGATGGAAGCGAAATTGATAGGCCACGAAGGCGACCAATTTCTTGTTCTCCGCCACTTCGATCAGTTCATCGACCCCGTCCCATGAATCGGACAGTGGCTTTTCGATGAACATATGACAGCCCGCCTTCGCTGCCGCCAGGGCGACTGAGAGATGGAGCCGATTGGGGTTCGTGACGAACACCGCGTCCGGTCGTTCCGCCAGCGCATCGTCCAACCTGTCGAAAGAACGGATCTGGTATGTGGTCTCGATGGCCGCACCGGCTTTGACCGTCATATCGGGGTTCAGCACCGGGCTCTGTCCGATGCTGCGATAGGCGAGGATGTCGACCTCGTTGCCCAGAAGCTGCCGCAGATTGCGGACGTGGCGCTGACCGATCGAACCGAGTCCTGCAAAGAGACATTTCATCGTAAGGCTTTATAAAGAGCAGCTCGTGGCGCTCCCAGCAGACACATCAGCGCCGTGATTTTCGTGATCATGTTCTCGCCTGCGGGCGACGATGCTGTTCACGAGACGTCCGATCCCGTCGATCTCGATGGCGACCTCGTCCCCCGGAATCAGTATCGGCTTGGGGGGTGGGGTACCGAGAGCAATGACGTCATACGGCTCCAGCGTCATGATGCTCGAGACATATACCAGGCATTCCACCACGCCGAACCGAAGAGTCGCCGTCGATCCCTGCTGGACCACCTCTCCATTTCTCCACGTGGTGAGATGAAAGGTGCGGATCGAAGGATCAAGGTTCAGATAGGGCCCCATCGGCGCGAATCCATCGGCCGATTTCTTGACGGCTGGAGGAACGAACGTGAGCGTGCTATCACGGCCCGACAGATCGTTGATTACCGTCCAGCCCAGGATGGCCGCAGGCGCCTCAGCTGGATGAAGGTCCCGGCAGCGCCTTCTGACGACAACACCCAACTCACCCTCCGCAGCCACGGAGCGAAACACAAAAGGTAACTCAATGGTCATCAGATGGCCGGTAAATGCCGACGGCGGCTTGAGAAAGAAAGAAGGATACGGATCGGCGTCCGAAACCTCTTCACCGGGGAAGTTCGCCCCGATCCCGATCAGCTTCGTGGCCGGGACCGGCGGAAGAAACCGCGCCTCGGTCATCGCGACCAGCTCTCCGGTCGGCACGAATCCCTCGATCGGCGATCCGGACAAGAGGGCCAGCTCGGTACCGTTCGGTCTGGCGTACCACACCTGTCCATTCCAGCCGATACGAGCGACCTTGTCCTCACTCATAGACGAAGTTCGTCCGCAGCGTGTTAATGTTCGCTAAGTGAAGCGGGCAGATATTTTTAAGGAACCCTGCGTACTGGCTGGTCGTTCTCACGCGGTGAAGAATCCGTAACACCTTCTCAATTTCGATGAACACCATCGCAGGAATCAGACGATCCATAAATCCTGGAGTCGTGCGCTCCTCTCCCGCAAAAGCCGCAATCGCCTCGTGCAGCGCCTCTGGAGTTTTTTCTCGTTGGTAAAAAGCAAACCGCAGGATGGTGAATCCAAGGCATGTCAAGCGGCGATCAATGAGCATGTTGTCGAAATCGATCATAGTCGCCTCATCGCGGCTGTCATGGAACAGCGCATTGCGGGGATGAAAATCGGAATGGACCAGGCAGACCGTATCTGATTCACGCGAGTCGAAGGCCAGCGCTTGGGCCACAGCCCACTCAATCGTATTCCAATGGTCGAGAATTGTCGCATATGTGGGTGACGTGTCAGCCTGCGCCTCCACAAACAGGCGGAGTCGGGGGAGTTCTACGGCGGTGGCGCAAAGCGGATACGCTTTGCTGAAATGCATAAGATCCGATCGAGTGGTTTCTCCAAGGCACGCAATTCCTTCTGCGTAAAGTCTACGGAGAGCTCGAGCACTTCGTGCAGAGTCTTGATCCCAACCGGTAAATGCCCGACCTGGGTCAAACACATAGAGCCGCAACAGATGGTTGTCGTACTGGTCAACATATCGACCATCATCTCCACGGACAATCTCTTCGACGGACAAACCGGCACGACGAAGTTCCGCGAGGGTTCTCCCCACTACTTCAAGTCGGTCCACCACATCTGCCTGTCCATAGAGAGAGGTGGAGTGAGTCATCACTTTTAAGACGAAGCGGCCACTCGTGGTGGTATATCGAAACAGGCTGTTGCTGACGGGAAAGGAGAAGGTCAGCGGCGTGAGATCGCGCGGGCGTCCAAGGGCCCGGTAACGCGATCCCAGGCGCTCAGCGAGCTCGGTGACGGAGAATCCTACGGCAAGCATTTAGTCCAAACCGGTGCACATGCCGCCGTCTACAGGGATGAAGTTCCCCGTGAGATAACCGGCATCGTCCGAGGCCAGGAAGGCAACCAGGCGGCCGACATCCTCCGGCTGGCCGAGGCGCCCCTTCGGGATGCGCGCGACCGATAGTCGACAGGGCTTCATCGAAGGAGCGGCCGAGACTGTCGGCACGCCGCTGGATCAGCGCGCGTGAGCGGGCGGTCATGATGGATCCAGGCAATACCATGTGCACGTTGATCTCGTGCGGAGCCAGGGTACGGGCAAGAGTGCGGTGAACCGCCGCCAGGCCGCCGCGCATGAAGTTCGAGAGATCGAGCCCATCGATAGGAGCTTTGACCGACAGGGACCCGATGGTGATGATGCGCCCCCAGCTGCGTTTGCGCATCCCCGGCGCGACACGCCGGACCGCTCTCATGAGAGAGACGGCCTGCTCTTCGAACGCCTGTCGCCAGTCGTCGTCCGACAGCTCGAGGACATTCCCTGGACGCGGCCCCCCCGTGTTGTTCACGAGGATATCAACGCCTCCAAAGCGCTCATCTGCAAAGGTGAACAAACGCTCGAGATCGTCTGCTGAGGCAAGGTCTCCGCAAACGGTATAGGCTTCGATCCCACCCTCGGCAAAACGCGCTTCCGCGGCCTCGAGCTTCTGCTTCGATCGCGAAAAAACAACGATCCGATGCCCGTTCAGACCCAGGCAGTGCGCCGCGGCAAGACCAAGTCCTTCGGAACCAGCGAGGATGACTGCCGTTCTCTGTGTCCGTATCCGCTCCTTGGTGCTCACAAGCGTCTCCCCGAACGGTCGTTTCATGGAGGTTCGATCCATCGAGTCCAGGTGGCTCACGTCCGTTGACATGCTCGCAGCGATTCAATGAGGCGTTGATTCAGCGCGACACTGATCCACTGCCAGACCTGAAATGACGTGTCACTTTCGCCGTTGAGGTAGCCTTCCCATGCTTTCCCCAGCCGTCCCGCATCAAACCAACCGCTCTGCTGTATACCGGGGTCGGACAGGCAACTCTCAACCCAATCACGTAATGGACCCCGCAACCACTCTCGCTGGGGAGTCTGGACTGGGCGCTTTGGGGCTTCCGTAAAGTCTTTGGGCAGGAGGGGACGAACCATCTGCCTGAGCAGAAACTTATGTTGCCCGTTACGGATCAGGCGATGGGCGGGCTGCTGAAAGGCCAGTTCGACCAATCGATAGTCCAAAAACGGCTCGCGCAACTCGCAGGACATTTGCGAAGATGCCCGGTCGTTAAAGCGGAGCGCACGGGGAAGTTTGGTATACCGGACATCCTGGTACCGCCGGTTCGCCAGTGGGTCTTCGAACGGCCCCGGGAAAACTGGTGAAGGGTCTTCCGGAGCAAAATCGTCGGAGAGACAGGGATCATTGATCGCTCGATTCGTCGAACCTTGCATCGGAATCACGCCGGACTTGTGACCAATCGTCGCATAATAGTTATACCCGGCCCACTGCTCGTCCAGTCCCTGACCGTCAAGCAACACAATCGTTCCCGCTTCTCTGGCTTTCTTGAACAGCTGAGTCATCGCCAGAGTCGGCACTCCTCCAAACGGCTCCTCCTGGAAACAAACCGCCTCTTCGGCCAATGCCGGTATCTCCGAGGCTGTGGTCACCGCAACCTGAAGCGGATACCCTAACCCGTGAAGTAATTGGGAGACCCATGGCGTTTCGTCATAGCCGGGATCGCCGCAGGCGAAATGGTATGCCTTGATGCCGGCCTCCGGTCCGAACAATTCGCCGAGAAGGGTGACTAACGTCGATGAGTCCAGCCCCCCGCTCAGACAGACCCCGACCGGCACATCGGCACGGAAGCGAACGCGGACCGCGTCTTTCAGCAGCGCGTGATACTCCTCGCTCACGCTCTCGTCGGAACGGAGATCAGGCCCTGATTCGCGTACTCGCGCGGCAAGATCATACCAAGCCCGTGTGCGTATGGCTCCCTCGTGCCAGACCAGACAATGGCCGGGAGGCAGCTTGTGGATGCCTTTAAAAAAAGAAGCGGAGCCATAGTCGGATGCGCCTGAAGAAAGATACGTTATCCAGGTGGCCGTGTCCGGCTCGATCGGTATCCCCGCTGCCGCAAGGGCTTTGATTTCAGAGGCGAAATGAAGAGTTCCGTTCGATTCGGCATAGTAGAGCGGTTTCACGCCGAAGCGATCTCGAACGAGATACAGCGTCTCGGTCACACGATCCCATATCGCGAAACCAAACATGCCGTTCAATCGAGGAAAGCTATCCGTACCCCAATGCGCGAACGCCTCGAGCACGACCTCGGTGTCAGTGCCGGTCTCAAACGGCATACCGAGTTCAGCCTTGAGCTCAGGATAGTTATACACTTCACCATTGTAGGTGATGACGTAGCGGCGATCGTGACTGACCATCGGTTGGTGGCCGCGCGACGATAGATCGAGTACGGCCAACCGCCGATTTCCGAGGCCGACATGCTTGTCGACCCAGACCCCTTCGCCGTCCGGACCTCGGTGTGCGAGCGTTCGGGCCATCGCCTGCACGGTAGGCTCCCAGACAGCCCCCTCTGTGACCACGTACCCACTGATTCCACACATGCCTAAACTGTTTCACTCCTCTCAGTCATCAAATTCTCGGCCATGAGCACTTCGGCAAGCTTCAGGTCAAGTTCTGTGTCAATGCTCACCGATTGTTCCAGCGGCATGACGTACGGTCGAATAATCTTTCCCCACAGGGATCCTGTTTCCATCAAGACGTCGCGACGCGTCAAATAGACCGCTCCATTTCGCATGTAGGCCGCAGGCCTGTAGTCCTGACGTCTGGTTCCCTCTTTCTCCTCCACGGAAAACGGCAATAGTCGGCCTCCTTCTATCCGTTTCATCAGAATTGGATGGGTGGCAAAAACCTGCACCACGCTGATGACAGAATCGCATCCTCCCGCCAGGCCCAGGTCCAGGCACCGGCGGATGTCATCAGGGGTGCGAAAGGGCTCCGTCGGCTGTAGGAGACAGACCCAGTCAAGACGCATGCAATCATGCGCCTCCATCCAACGCACCGCATGCTGGATCACGGGAATCGCCGGTGAATCATGCCGGGCCAATTCGGCCGGCCGGATGAAGGGGACGTCTGCTCCGTATTGCTGTGCGACCGACGCGATTTCTTGGTCATCGGTGCTCACGACGATGCGATAGAAAAGGTCACGCACCGCGTTCGCACACTCGATGGTGTAGCTGATGAGAGGCCGCCCGCAGAGCGGTCGCACGTTTTTTCGCGGAACTCCCTTGGAGCCGCCACGGGCGGGAATGACAGCCAAGACCTTTGGTTTCGCGATCATCAATAGGTAATCCGTTTGTCGATCCTCAAGGGCACGCGGGCCAGTATGTTGGCGATACGTTCTCCTGCCTTGCCGTCACCGTAGAGCCCACTTGAAGCATATCGACCATTGGCCAAATGCCGGCGCACAGCGCCGACGATGGCCTCGCAACTATACCCGACATCCATGACGTTCTTGGCGCGGTCCCTGCCGCCTTGCCGGTTGCCGATGTTCACGACGGGTACGCCCAGGTAGGACGCCTCCCTGATTCCGACACTGGAATTGCCGATTAAGCAACGAGCACCCATGAGCAATTTGAGGAAATCTTCCGGCGTCATGTTCTTGAAGAAGTAAATAGACCCATGTCTGCCTGTTTCACGAAAACGTCGTAGTCCTTTGGAGATATGGTCGGATCCGGCGTCGACATTAGGCCAGAACCAGAATGTGGGCTGGTCCAGCGCTTCCACTGCCGCAATGGTTTCCTGAATCTGCGAACCTGCGTCGCTGTATTCCGTGGTGACGGGATGTTGCATGACCACCAGATACCCGTTTCTGACATCAAACTGTGTGCCGACCCCTGCGTAGGACTTGAATGGATCGAACCCGTTTTTCGTGCTGTCCATGACGCGAGCGGCAATGTCAACGGATGGACATCCGGAGATAAACACTGTCTCCGGTTCCTCCCCCATCCGAATCACCCGGTCAGCCGCTTGCGAATTCGCGACGAAATGCAAGCTCGACAATTTGGTGACCGCATGCCGGACCTTTTCGTCGATCGAGCCCGTCACCTCCCCTCCCTGCACATGCGCGAGGGGGATGTTGAGATAAGATGCCGCAATGGCCGTGGCAATCGTCTCAAAGCGATCGGCGACGCTGACCACCACATCGGGGCGGATGTTGTCGAAAATGGTGGCCAATTCCACCACACCCAAGCCGGTGGATTTCGCGGTGGTGATCAGATTTTCCCCCTCGAGGACCATGTACACCACGGCATCCGGCTGGAAACCGTCTGCCCGGATGATGTTGACCACTTCTCCATAACGGTCCAACAAAGCGGAGGCGCCGACAATGAGCTGAAGCTTCAGCTCGGGATGGGACTGGACAGATTCGAGCACCGTTTTGATGCGGGAGTAGCTTGGACGGGCAGTAATGACGACGCAAATTTTGCGCATCGTTGTGCTCACGACATGGCTCCGACTTGTGACGTGGTGAAGAAGTCGAGCAGCTTATGCGCCATAAAGACTTCCGTCTTTCGCATGGCTTCGTGAGTGGCTCCGGCCACATGAGGCGTGATCAAGAGATTGGCATGGGCAGCGGAGTAGGCGATCAGGCGGCTCGTCCGTCGCTTGTCTTCCCTGCGCTCTTGAGGCACGACGTCGATCGCCGCACCATGGAGGTGGCCGGAGGTCAACGCCTCTACCAATGCCTCATCGTCCACAACGTCTCCCCGCGAGGTATTGAGTAAGACGGATCCTTTCGGAAGCCACGACAATTCTTGACGACCGATCAATCCGACCGTTCCTGGGTGAAGGTTGACATGGACGGAAAGGACATCCGTATCTCTCAGCAGTCCGCCCAATGAGAGTTTACGCTGAACCGTCGGGGGCCAATACGTCACGCCTGGGTCATACGCCGCCACACTCATCCTAAAAGCAGAACCGAATGTGGCGACTTGGCGCCCAACTCGCCCGAGGCCCACAATCCCCAATCGTTTTCCCGCCAAATCGCGCCCCTTGAAGGCATCTCTGTTCCACTCGCCTGCGTGCACCGAGCGAACGGCTTCCGGAATGCGCCGCATGAGGGCCAGCAGAAGGGCCCATGTCATCTCGGCCGTGGCGGTGATGTTCCTCAGAAATTCTTCTTCCCCCTGTAAGCTGAGCACGCCAATCTGTCTGGCCTCCGCTTCCTTGAGATCGATATGGTCCAAGCCGGTTGTTGCCGACACAATGACCTTTAGCCGAGGACCTGCGTCGAGTACCTCTTTGTCGATCTGATGTGCCAAACGCACGATCAAAATATCGTAATCCGCCAAGCTGTCGAGCAAGGCTTCTCTCGAAAGAGGTCCGTTCATGACCTCTCCGAGTCCTTCGAGCAGCATCCGTGCTTCGTCACAGTACCCCTTCGGTTCGAGGTTCAAAATACGGAGGTCAGGCATTATTCAAAATCCTCTTCGGAGAGAAGCGTATCGGCCGGGACCGGTCTGCGCAGGGTTCTTCCGATGACCTCGGTCATTTTCTCGAGGGGGATCCCCGTGCCGGGCTTCTTCACCGCGAGATGTTCCATAGCCAGCAGTGTCCCGGCCGCCAGATCGACCGACGCGACCACGCTTTTCGTAAAGAGCCGCCGAAGTGGCGCCAGCTGCTCACTCATGGCATCTTTGTCGACGGGATGATCCATGATCGCTTCAATCACGCGGATACCTTCTACGAGCTGGCGCAGCTCAGATGTCGTCACGCTGGCAGGAACGTCCGGACCGGGCATCTCTCGGCTGAACGTGAGATGGACTTCCAGTGCGTCAATTCCGATCGCTGCGGCGGCGAGGCCAGGATAGAGGCTCCCAGAATGATCCGAGAGGCCTGCGGCACAGCCAAACCGTTCACGGAATAGGGGAATGACATTGAGCCCGATCTGTTCGGGTGGACAGGGGTAGGCGGAGGTGCATTGGAGCACGGTGACGGGCGTCCGGTATGTCTGTAACAGACGTACGGCGCTGTCGATCTCGGCCATCGGACTCATGCCGGTGGAGAGAAGAATGGGTATACCCGTCTTAGCCATGTACTCGAGCATGAGCCGGTTCCCGATTTCCCCCGATGCGACTTTCCAGAAATCCACTCCAACACGATGAAGGAGATGGGCCGCTTCCAGAGAAAATGGAGAACTGCCAAACTTGATTCCGCAACCGGTCGCATGTTCGCGAAGCGTACACCATTGCTCTTCGGTGAACTCCATGCGCTTCCAGTAGTCGTAGCGGGACTTGTCCTGATAACTGAACCTAACGCGCCATGGTTCGCCCGGAGTACTTTCCGCCTGTGCGATGTGCGTCTGAAATTTGACCGCATCGGCGCCGGCTCTTGCGATGGCGTCAATAAAGGCATGGGCCAACCCCAGGCTGCCGTCGTGAGCCTGACCGACTTCAGCTATGATCATGCACCGTCGAGGCATGTGCGTGAATCGCGGGGAACCCGCCTATTCGACCGGCTGTTTATCCCAGGAGACAAGCATACCGGCTGCGATGATCCGATGAGTGAAGCGCCGCGTGATGCGGCCCGGCATGGCAAGAATAGGAACCGACGCCAGGGGTGGCTATTCGGGGCTCGACAGGATGGTTCGCTGATATTCTCCCGGTCGCAGAGGCAACAGCGTCACAATATCGTTCACGAAGCCGAAGCGGACATCCGCGTTGAACATCCGGCGCCACATATACGCGTCGCCTGCAAGACCGACGTCGAGACACGCGTCGGCCTTGATGAAGCTGAGATAAGAGCGGCGGAGAACAGTGGAGTGGCTAATGTACCCACCTGTGACTTTCCCTTCGCGCCGAACCGCTCGTCCTTGCTCGATCCAATGGCCCGGTTCCACTTCTTTCTTTGAGCGGCCGTACACGATTTCATAGTCACCTGCCCGCGCCTCGTCCAGGAGCTTCTCGATATGGTCGGGCGTAAAGACATCATCGTCATCGAGATGAGCAAGCCAGAGCCCCTTTGCCGAACTGCGGGCAAGCCCCCACGCTTCGAGCCCATGAACCTTGTATCGCCTCGCTTTGTTTCGCGGATACTGCTGCCTTGTCGGAAGGTTATGAAAGCGAACCCGAGGGTCCTTGATCTTGGCCATGAGAGCGGCTGTGTCATCCGTGCAATGGTCTCCGATGACAATGAATTCAAGGTTCTTGTACGTTTGAGACAACACCGACGGCACTGCATTTTCAAGAAGGAGTTTCGCGCGGTTATAGGTGGCGGTCGTCACACTGACGAGCGGTTCCCTTTGATGGGCATACAAGCGTTCATGTTCATCCCTCGCGCGGGCGAGGCATGCTCTGTCATGTAGGGCGAGCTGTTCGAAGATGCGGCGGCGACGTCTGTCGCGACAGTATCGGTAGGCCCAAATGGGAGTCCAGACCAGCGGCCTCATGCAGGTTTGATAGAGCGCCAATCCCTTGATGGCATCCAACCGCCCCGCGATATCCGCCTGCCTCATTCTTGTACCGCCCGGGGAATCACCGGCAGCAGAATATGAGAGGGATGGAATTGGTCGTGATACACGGTTTGTCCAGCGACCTGGGTCTCCCCGTCCATACCTTGTCTGTGCCCGGTATTGGGATTGCGGTCCCACAGCGGGAAATTGCTGCTCGTCAGATGCACGCGGATCCGGTGTCCCGCCAAGAAGACATTGCTTGTCGGCTGTAGGTCGAGATTGAACTCATAAATCGTCTCCGGCGTCAAAAGCTCAGGCTTATCCCAGATCGACCGCCGAAACCGGGCTCGGATAATGCCTTCTGTCAGGTTATAGGCCGTCCCGTCAGGGTATACATCGATGAGTTTGGCTGTGAAATCGGTATCCGGCGCGCTGGAGGCCGCGTAAAGCGTGATCTTCACCGGACCAGTCACTTCGAGATCCGCCTCAAGGGGCGGACTGCTCCAGACCAACACGTCCGGTCTTTCTTCATTGGGTCGCTGGTCATAGGTCCCGGCTCGAATGACGCCGGCGAGGTTACGGTCGATAAAGGAATGGTTTCCTCCTATTGTGGGCACGGGATTGTCCGGGTCATAGGTGTAGGTTGTCGGCGGCTCGCCATTCGGGACCTGCCGGTCCAACCAACCGGTCCTCGACCCGTTGCCTGCATGAAAATAGTATTTCACGAATCGCGTGCGCGCCAGCGGCCACTCGTGTTCGCTCCTCCACCGGTTGATCCCCATGACAAAGATGCGGATGGGCGGTTCGTCCTGCAGGCCGTTGTCGACCCCCTTCAGCACATGATCGAGCCACCGCACGGCCAATGTGATTTCATCCTTGGGGGCGGCTTGTCCAAAGTCGCGGTCTCCGACGACTCTGTTGAGATGATCGGAAGGATTGATCGTAATACGGATTTCCTTGGTTGCTCCGACTTCCGTCAGCCGCTGAAAGCTGGTGAAGGCCGCGCCGGCATAGTAGTCATACCACCCGCCCATCAGGAATACCGGAATCCTGATCCTGTGATACTTTCCGTCCTTGCCGTCAGCCCGCAGGCTGATGGCTTGCCAATATTCGTCAAAGGTCGAGTGGCTGACATAAGTTTTCCAGAGTTCCCGCGCGCCTTTGGCCAGCTGGCCATCGGCCACTTCATCGAGGCTGATCAAGGGCAGATGACGGAAGTACTGATCGGGCCCCAGCTTCTCGATGGCCTCCCACGAACTCTTCTCGTAGGCGCGGCCGCCGGCCGTCAGGCCCAACGTGAAGGCTCCGTTGCACCAATAGACACACTGCCAGATATCGGCGCTCATCACTTGGGGAATGATGGCCTTGAGATTGGGATGCTGCTCCAGCGCGGCCAGCCACTGTGTCGCCGCCCAGTATGATTTGCCATACATGGCAATGTTGCCGTCGCTCCACGGCTGCTGAGCGATCCATGTCAGCGCATCGTAGCCGTCGTTCCCATCATCAAAGAATCTATTGGCTACCCCCTGAGCTCCCTCCGACAGACCATGACCCCGAGTCGCTTGTCCGACATACACGTATCCTGCTCTGGTGAACGGCTCCGCGAAGGCCGGACCTGTGTGGTTGTAGCCTCTGCTGAGAACGACCGGATAGCGTCCGGTCTGAAGAGGCCGCCATATTCTTGTGTACAGCCGAACCCCATCCCTCATCGGCACCATCGCGTCTTCTTCGATCCATGGCATGACGGGACTCGTACGCACGGCGAGGTGATAGGCCGCGATGGCGCCGCACAGAAGCATCAGGATACCGGCGAGGGCCGTTTTGGCGGACACGCCGGTGACGTGCAGGGAAAGATCGCCACTCATCGTTCACTGATCGCCGATGAGTGGACCGTCGGGATGGCGCGCACCCTGTGCCTCCATCATCCATCCTAGGCCCGTACTCTAACGGCGCGCTACTTCGAGTTCCTTAATCGCGGCCGGGTCGAGCGGCGAAGCCGCCGCCTGCTCGAGGGGAAGAGATTGTTTCTGCAAGAGGTCTCGGATTTCCCTTCCATGACAGACCGCAAGACGGATGATCCGGCTGATGGTCTGTATGGCTTCCCCGTCGACGGCCGCCCCAGTGGGAAGTACCAACACCCGTTTGGCCATCCGTTCCGTCTCCTGCAACCATAACGGTGAGAGCGGGAAGTACGACCGGTAGGGTTCCATGTTGTGACAGCCCGGATAGAAATAGCGCCGCGCCAGGACATTCTCCGCTTTGAGAATATCCACGAGCTGATCCCGGCTGAGGGTTGTGACGGCTTCGTCGATCTCCAGCACGATGTAGTGATAATTATTGGCTTCCTTCTCGTCGTACATGAGGAGCCTCAACCCGCGTATCCCCGTGAGTTCTTTGACATAGCTGTAATAGTTGCGCCTGTTGACCTCGATAAAAGCGGACAGGTCATCGAGCGACGTAAGGCCCATGGCCGCCGAGACTTCATTCATTTTTCCGTTTGTGCCAATATAGATGACCTTGTCGGTCCCGCCGAACCCGAAGTTGGCCATTAGCCGTATCTTACCCGCCAGTTCGTCGTCGTTGGTTACGATCGCGCCGCCCTCGAAAGTATTCAAGCATTTCGTCGCGTGGAAACTGAACACCTCAGCTTGGCCAAAGTTCCCGATCATCCGTCCGTTGTGCGAGCATCCGAAGGCGTGAGCGGAGTCGAACAACAGCTTCAGATTCCAGCGGTTGGCGATCGCAGCCAAGGAGTCGACCTCGCAAGGCCGGCCCCACAGGTGCACGCCGATGATGCCAGTCGTGCGCGGCGTGATCAGTCGTTCAACCCTTTCCGGGTCCACATGAAATTCTCCCGGCGCGATGTCGCAAAAAATCGGCGTGACCTCCTGCCACTGAAGCGCGTGGACCGTGGCGATGAACGTCATGGACGGAACAATCACTTCCCCCGTGAGGCCAAGAGCACGAATGGCGATCTCCAAGGCTACCGTCCCATTGCACATGGCGATGCAATGCTTCACTCCCAGAAAGCTCTCCACGCGTCGTTCGAATTCCTGGCTGTACGGCCCCATGTTGGTCAACCACCGGCGGTCGAGGATGTCATTGATGCGATCGAACAGTGCCGCTCGATTTCCGATATTGGGATATCCGACATGAAGCGGAGCTGCAAATGCCGGTTGTCCACAGAAAATCGCCAGGGATTCAATCGTCTTCATAGACATCTCCCGTGTATCACCAGTCGCCTCGTGTCCCTTGCTGCCGACAACGCGGATAAGCGGGCGCGGATTAAAGGCACCCAGTCTGTAAGTTCCAGAGGCGCACAGGTTTCTAGGATGAAGGGGTTGGTTGAGAGCGGAACAGAATCATAGCTGTACAGAGGCGGCGGAACACAACGGCGACAGCATTACGACATAGACCGGGTGACGGAATGCAAATAGGACCGTTCCAGCTCGCCCGGACGGAGCGGTAGCAAGGTCACGACTTCATCGACAAACTCCGTCCGCACTCCGGCATTGAGCATCCTGGCCCACGTATATGAATCCGCCGCGAGGCCCAGTTTCAAACACCCGTCGCCCGTGAAGAACTTGGTGTAGCTCCGGCGGAGTACCGTCGAATGCGAGACGTAACCCTGTCGGATCGGTCCGTTCTTGCATAATGCGCTTCCGCGCTCTTCCCATCGGCCGGGCTGCAACTCCACGCTCGATCGGCCGGATACGAACTCGGCGTTGAACGAGAGTCCGTGCCGCAATAATTTCTCCACATGATCGGGCGTGAATACATCGTCGTCGTCGAGATGAGCGATCCAGGAACCTCGCGCCATGGCGCAAGCCAGGTTAATGGCTTGCAGGCCGCCGATTTTCCACCGCTTCAGGTTATTCCTGGGATATCGGGGCCGGCTCGGAAGATTATGGAACCGCACGCGGGAATCTCCGGCCTGCGCGATGAGCCGTTCAGTCTCGTCCGTGCAATGATCGCCGACAATGACGATCTCAATATTCGGATAGGTCTGGCCGAACACCGCGGGCAAGGTTTGGTCGACAAGCAGTCTCGCGCGATTGTAGGTGGCTATCGTGATGCTTACGAGCGGCTCCTTCTCATGCGCGTAGCAGCGCTCCATTTGATCCCTGCGTTCGGCCAACAGCGCCGCATCCTGCTTGGCGATGGCTTCAAAGTGGCGTTCCCGTATGAATCGCCTGTAGGACCTGTGCGCCCAAATAGGCGCCCACAGGCAGGGTCTTACGCAGCCTTGATAGAAGGGGGACAGCTTGAAGGCGTCCAGCGTCAAAGCCGCGCTTCACTCCTTCCACAATAAGGCGAGGCATTCATCATGGGGATTGAAGTCCGGCGTCCACTCGCAAATCCAAATCCCGATCTTCCGAACCCGTTGCCGTTGTAGAAGAGGTACAGGTCACCGTTGCCGCGGCGGTGGACGTAGGGATAGGCCAACATCTCCGAATCCCAGCCGCTCGCCGAGACTTCGATGCCGGCCCGCTCGTCCTGCCGCGTCCATGCGATGCCATCCCGCGATTCTGCGTACCCGATGCGGTAGCTATGTTCTTTGCTGGTCCTAAAATCTCTGCCGTCTCTATACGAATACCACATCTGATAAACACTGCCGTCTCGAATCACGCATGGCCTGACGATCCCCCCCTCGGCCGGAGTCTTGAAATCGATCGCGACCGTCCCCCTCTTATCCCACGTAATGCCGTCTTTCGACTCCGCATATTTGATATGGTAATATGGCTCTGCCAGTCCCTTACACATCTCCCACCGAACGCATGAGAGATACCACATCCTCCAGAGATCGCCTTCTATCAGCACGCAGGGCGTGGCGCAAAAATGCGGCTCGGTCTTCGTCCGATCAAGGATCGGGCCCTCGTAGAGGCGGGCAAAACTTTTTCCGCCGTCCCTGCTCACGGCTATTCCAATACTGTTCCGATACGGCACCGTTGTGCCGACGTTCCAGCCGATGTAGTAGAGCCATTTTACGCCGTCGCGCGTGACTATCCATGAAGGCATGACGCCGCTGTCGTCGAAACTGCCCAACTCACCTAGTTCGAGCACCGGCCGCTCGTGAACGTAGAGGACTTTGGAGGGGTCGTCCGCCTGAACCTCGATGTACGTGGTCAGGGTTCTGTTCATCTGATCCCTGGTGCCGAAATAGATTCGCAAAACATCAGGCGACAGTTCGTCAACGAGAGGTACCTGGGCATGGCTCATCATCCACGGATATTGTCCATCGGCGGTGAAGATGAGCCCTCGTTTCTTCCACTGACCCGTCCTAGGATGGGTTGCTCGTGCCGGTTCCGTCGCTCGTTCCATGCGCAGGCGCGTTCGCGATGAGATCAGAAGTCCAAGTCTCTGCTTGCCACATTGGATTTGTGCGCAGGATTGCCTGTATAGACGCCCCATGCTTCGGTGCTCTTGGTGACGCAGGCCCCCATGCCGACCAGGGTCCCTTCTTCAATGCGCAAGGCGTCCCTGATGGTCGCATTGACGCCAAAAAAACAGTACGGCTCAACAGTGCAATGCCCGGAGAGCACGACATGTGATGTGAACAACACGTGATCCTTGATGACCCCATGGTGGCCGATATGGTTGCCGCTCCACATCATCACATTGTTGCCGATCGGCGTGAACGGTTGAATCGTGTTGTCTTCCAAGATGAAGCAATTTTCACCGATCTGCGCGCCGGGAAAGACGGTGGCTTTTGAACTGACATAGCTGATGCAGGAATAGCCTTTCCGTTTGATCTGCGCGTAGACCGACTCGCGCACCATGTTCATCTTTCGGCTCGACATGGGGGCAAAAAAATGAAAGCGTAACGGATCATACACGTTTTCAATGTCCTCGAACGGGACAACGGGCAATCCTTCGAACGTCCCGTCCTCGGGTAGGAACTCTTTGTTGACGCTAAATGCGACGACCTGGTGATCCGTGTCATGGTTGAGATAAAAGTGGGCTAAGGAGGCAAAGTCTCTGAGTCCGAAAATGATGACCTGTGCCATGGAGGACCTTTCCGCCGAATGTCGGCTCCCTCTGGATGATGTGTCGAGCTCTCGCTCAAGGCCGGAAACGGCAGGGACGCGCAGTTCCTCCTGAGAGCCGCCGAGGGACGGGCTTTATGCGACAGGACTGTCGGCTAACGCAGGGCGGTCTTTCGAGGGCTCGGAATTGGCGGGTTCATAACGGTACTCGGCGACAGTGGCGGCCAGTGTTTCATAGCCTCGTTTCATATCGATTCCTTCAATTTCGTTGTTGTAGGGCAACGAACAAAATCCGAGAACAGCCTTCTGCTTCGTGGTAAACTGATCGTAAATCTCTTGTGGAAGATTCTGAGGGATGTTAAACGCTTGCTTCATCCACCAACGGGCAAATGTTGCGATCGCGGCCCAGCGGGTCTTGCCGCTGGTGTTCTCGGTTGTCGCGTGCCACAAGCGGCTATCCCAAAACACCACATCGCCTGCCCGCGACTCAATCGGCACCGCGTCCTGGATGGCGGTTCGGTCGGCGTATCGCCCGGATTGATGGGAACCGGGCACGACCAGCGTGCAGCCATTGCTGACCGTCTGATCCTCCAGCACGATGCCGACCTGTATGCTGTTGACGTAGGACCCCGTGTAAGGAATGAACGAATCGATATGCATCGGCATAGCATAGGTGCTGCTTCTTCCGAGATACGACCGTAAGATATAGTTGGGTTCATCCGGCGGAATCTGCTTGTACCACGCATCATTCAAGAAATGATGCAGGAGCCGTTCGATCATCGGACATCCCAGCATGATATCGACAAAGAAGTAATCCTTGCTTTGAAGGTTGTAGACCATCGGATGTTCTCTGTTCAGATACGGGACGTTCGAAGACAGAGAATCATGCGTTTTGTGGTGCCATAGGAGGACCAGATCCAATAGTCGCGTGATCTCATCCGTACCGAATACGCGGGGGACCCTGCAGTACCCGTCCTTCTCAAGCTTTTCGATCGCCTGCTCCATGTGCCATCCTCCTTCCCCTCTCGGCGAAAAGAACTTCTGTAAGTTGCGGCCCCGGATGACCTTCTCTCGTGACGGTCTGGTCATGCAGGACGGAAATTATTTGCGAGATTGATCAACAGACAAGGAAAATTCACCCTTGCGATAGGCCGGGAAGTATTCGGTCTGGCCAAGGTTCTTGCTTTGCACGATCTCGCTGTATCGGCCATAGTCGAAGATATGTCCGCAGAAATAGGCCGTTCGCATGCCGGTGGCCCATCCACGCTTGAAATGACTCAATCCATCCTGGTCGCCGCCGCTCAGGCCAGCGCCGGCGCCGAGATTCACCCACCGCAGCTCGGCTCCCGCGAAATATTCGATCGCCGTCCAGAAGAGCGGAAATGAGGCGCGCATCTGGTATCCCACCGGGTCATAAGCGCCCAAGTGATAATAGGCGACCTCATCCCGGACATACCACAGCACCATGGCGACTACGCTTGAATGATAGGACGCGCGGAATGCATGGACCCCGGGCACGCAGAGCTGCCCGGCAAATGCCGATGGTGAAAAGGCGGAGATCCCTCTGATACCGTGGCGGGCGATTAGGTGGCCGTAGAGCCGGCCCCAGTCGCTGGCCCACTCCGCCGGAGTCGAGGACCGCTCAATCTGGAGTTCGCGCAATCCCTTCCGCGCATATCGACGATGATGGCTGCTGACATAGTCGTTCATGGAACAGGTCAAATCGATCACGAAGTGCTCTTTGAAAGGCATGACCTTGGCGTTGAAGCATTCCTTAAGATAGGAAGCGGTGTATTCGCCGAAGGGATCAGTGACCAGCGACAATGCGATCACATCGTCTCTGCCGATGCCTTGCAGGTCCTCTTTTAGCCCTGTCCAGTCCTCGCAGCTGAACAAGGGATAGCAACCCATGGCATCCTTCAAGGAAGAACCGGGGATGCTTCTCTCAAGGATCCAACCGCCGCTTCGCGTAAGCTGCCGGGGCTTGCCGAACTTGGACAGCGAGGCCGCATACTCCTTATGCGCGTACGCGGCGTTCACAAGGCTTGTTTTGATGAGGACGGTATCGCTACCGCTCAAGGCCTGTCGTGAGAAAAATTCTTGTCGATGACTGCGGCAATGACAGGAAAACACGGACCGCAGGCGGCGATGCTCCTCGGCACCTCGAAACACCTCATGGCCGCATCGATAGCGCGCTCTGACTCGTTTCTTCGAGGCAGGTGGTTGTCCATTCAAGGAAGGGACGGACAACCCCGGGCTCTCGACCCTGCCAGCCGAACTGGCGCTTGCTCACTTCGAGGACCTCAAACGACAACGCATCTTCATGGCGGTAGATCACCGTGCTTCGGTTTTCAACGATAAGAAGCACGACTCTGTGCACCCCGCTGTTCAGCAAGTTTGCGGGCACATGGCACACGCTGCGGAACAGGCCAGCTGGCAGGTGGCTCTCTTCCAACACGGCGCATTGTCCCGATCCCGTACTGAAGGCCAAGATTCCCTGTTCGGTATAGAGATGTAGGGTGACATGCAGGACGGCATTGGGACACTGGTTCCAAAATTCGACCTGAATCGTGAACGGCCTTTCCATTGCGATCGGTTGCGATGGGACAGACCCGAACTTTGGGCAACGACCTTGTGGAGCCGAACCTTCTCGGTTTCCGGGGGCCTTCCTCATGTCCATCCATACCTGCTCCATCAATGCGGACGCAGACATCTTCAGGTACTGCGAGACAACGTCAGCCGGATGACCGTCTTGAACGATCCGCCCGTCATGAAGCCATATCACCCGATGACAGAGACTCTGGACGGCCAGCATGTTATGGCTCACGAAGAGCACGGTGCGTCCCTGTTTGGCGACGCCTTCCATTTTCCACAAGCATTTCTTCTGAAACACCGCATCACCGACGGCCAGCACCTCGTCGATAATCAAGATTTCCGGTTCCAAATGGGCCGCGACGGCAAATGCCAACCTGACGCACATTCCGCTGGAATAGTGTTTGACGGGCGTATCGATAAATTTTTCGACGCCGGCGAAGGCCACGATCTCATCGAAACTTTCGCTCGATCTCCGCCCTCGTCATCCCCAGAATGGCCCCATTGAGATAGAGATTCTCGCGGCCAGTCAACTCGGGATGGAATCCTGTTCCGACTTCGAGTAGAGACGCAACGCGGCCCTCGATGTCCGCAACGCCGTCGGACGGTTCGGTGATTTGGGACAGGATTTTGAGCAAGGTGCTCTTTCCCGCCCCGTTGCGGCCGATGATTCCGACCACTTCACCCGGCTTGACGAGAAAAGAGACGTCCTTGAGCGCCCAAATGGATTCCTGCGGGTTGGAGTCCATCTCGGCGCGCCGATCCAACAGGTTGCTCGCCCATCGCAGCGGACGCGCGAAGCCCTCGGTCAGTGTTTCACGCAACGTGCTGTATCCGTTCAGCAGCCTGCCGATTCGGTACTGCTTGCTGAGATGCTGAACATGGATGGCCGCGTCCGTCATTCGTCGCTCACACGATATCGGCAAACGTTTTCTCCACCCGCCGAAAGTAATACAGGCCGCTGACCAGACCCACGCAGGCTGCCGCGGAAGACACCATGATCATGAGGCCGGGCATGGTCTGCGTGCCGAGCAAGGCCCAACGAAAGCCTTCCACCACCCCGACCATGGGGTTGATGCCGTAGAGGGGCGCCAGGGCTCGGATAGCAGGCTGCTGGGATAAGCGATCGGTGTTGCAAGCAACCAGAATTGTGTCAGGAACGGAATGGTGTAGCGCACGTCCCGGAACTGCACGTTCATCGCGCAGAGCCAGAGTCCCACCCCTAGGACCGTGACGAATGCCAGCAACAGGAGCAACGGAAGCCAGATGACGTTGACGGTGGGAACGATCCCGTAGACGAGCATCATGATTACGAGGACGATGAAGGCGAACACAAAGTCCACGATCCCTGAGAGGACGCTGGAAATGGGAATAATGAGCCGTGGAAAATACACCTTCTTGAGCACATTGGCGCTCTGGACCAGGCTGTTGGATGACTGGGTGAGGCCGTTGGCGAAGAACGTCCAGGGCACGAGAGCGGTATAAGCAAAAATCGGGTACGGAATTCCATCGGAGGGCATCTTTCCGAGCTTTCCAAAAAACAGGGTAAAGACCATCATGGTCAAAAGCGGTTGAATGACAGCCCAAGCGACCCCGAGGATCGTCTGTTTGTAGCGGACCTTGATATCGCGCCAACTGAGGAAATACAGCAGTTCACGGTACCGCCACAATTCGTTGAGATTCAGCGCACGCCACCCGTTGGAACGTTGCAGGCGAATCCGCGGCCTCACTACGTGCAGCACATCAACGGATGATTCCACGCGTCACTCCTTGTCGATCGACTTGCCTGTGCGGCCGACGTGATAACGGGGCGCCGGACGGCTGCGCCGGACTGCTAATTCCACTTGGTCGTAATTGAGAACGTGACGAGGTGGCGATTCAAAAGGTACCCGGCTGTGTTCTGGGTCGTAAGATCCACCGAATCCACCTGGAAATACGTGTAGGAATACAGCAAGGACGCCGTCACGGCGCGGGTCACATTGTATGCAAGGACCCCTGAGGCCGTATAGGAATCGAACGTCGTCCCTTGCTCCGGCACTATTTCGTTGTGGGCATAGTTCGCGTTCCCCGTCAGACTCAGCGTCTTCTGGAAGCGATGCTCTACGGAAACTCCGACCGTGGTGCTGAGCAGCGCTCCCGGTACCCCGAAAAAGCCGGGCGCAATTTGCTGTGACCCTGTCACGCTGAAATGCGTGGCTTCGCCATACTTCGCCGACAGGGTCAGGCCGCCGGTGCCATAGACTTGACCTCCCGGATCCAAGACCGTCGCTCCTCCAGCGAATGACGCTCCCCAATCCCCCGATTTCATGGAATAGGTCGCTTCAGCCCCTTGCGCCGAGAAATCCAGGTTCACTCCTTGTCCCGTCGTATCCCTCAAGTCGATCAGCGTTGCCTTATAGGTGACGCTGAGAGTGTCTGATCGGGAAATCCGCCAGTTCGGGCCCAGCGTGAACGTCTGCCTGGTCGGTATCGAAGAAGACCGCCTGGTTGGCCTGTGACGGATCGATGTAGATCTTGCCGACTCTCAACAGCGAATAGGAATAGTTGCCGTTCAAGCTTAATCCCTGGGTCAGAGGATAGGACGCCGCGACCAACGCAGTGTTGGTCAACATGTCGACCCGGAGCGGGATCAGTCCTCGCGCAAACGGATTGTCGGTCACTGCCGGAGTTCCCGCCGTCACAAAGGACGGGGTCTCCGGAGAGTATGAGAAGGAATCGGAAATCTGCAGCTTGGCGCCTCGAATCAACTGGCCAATGAACTTGTCCAGCGTGACCGCGGCGGTGACGTTCGTCGAGAAGAAATTCAGCTCCGTGTTGTTGACGAACAGACTGCCGCTGACGCCGGCCAGGACGTTGATATCCGCATAGCGGTTCGTGTCCAGCACCTGAACCGACGGCGCCGCCGTCGTGACGAAATCCCATTTCGGCCGTCCTAGGTCGATCCCGGCGGGAGCGAAGAGCACGTTGGAGTCGTATCGCTCGGACAGGACAAGTGAAGGAATGATCTTCGTATTGCCTCGAGACTTCTTCTGTTCGGGAGGGGGCTTGGTTTCGTCAATGGGTGGTGTTTGGCCATAGGTCGAGGATGGATTCAATGAGCCCATCTCCCACAGGACCTCCAAAATGAGAAACGTCACGAGCCAGGCTGCGCGCGACGGCCTCCATCTGCCAAGGTCGATACGTTCACGGCACCACAACTGTGTCACCGGACAACAGAATAATGTTTCCCGGTTCACCGTTTCCGGCCAAGGAGATCGTCGTACCGAACGGGAATCCGAATTTCATGAAGCTTATTGTCGCCGTTCAGTCTGTCCCTGCACGACTTGCATCTTGTTCTTCTTCGCATATTCCGTAAAGCCGCCACCCATCGAAATAGCCTGCAGCAGCGTGATGTACGACTTGGCCTGGTACTTACCCGGTTTTGCTACCTCTCCCAGCACAAAGATGAAGTAGCTATTGAGCTCCTTCACGCTGACCGATACAGCAGGGTTGCCGGCGACAAACTGTTTGAGGCGGTCCGAGATGCGGTGGGCCAATCCGTCCGCCGTCATTCCCGACGCCTGTACATCGCCGATAATCGGCATCGAAATGAGACCGTCCGGGACGTATGGCGGTGACTCTCGACAAGTCTGGATTTTTCCAGACTGTGATCTCCAATACGTCTTCAGGGCCGAGTAAGAATCCGCCGGGTGCGTCGTATTCCCGTTCCTGCACAATCGGCGCCGAACACCCTGCGACTATTGCGCAGGCGAAGCTGATCGCGCAGACAATCACTGCAAGGTGAAAGAAGTTTTGTGTGCGCATGGCGGTTACACCTATGGACAGTGCATCTCGTTATTGTGCCTGACCTGGAAATACGACCATGGCTTCGCTCGGCACCACGACCGTGTCTCCCGCCCTGAGCTCGAGGTTCCCTCCGATTCCGCCACGCAACACAATATCGTCGTAACTGGACGTTAACGTCTGCATTCCCGATCCGTTCTCACCAAACCGGAAAATCACGACCTGGTTCCTGGCCGCAACAGGTGTGAATCCTCCGGCAATGGTAATTCCCTGTAGCAGCGTGGTTCTGCTTTTCAGACGGGTATTTCCCTGGCTTCACGACTTCTCCCAAGACGAAAATACTATAGCTATTGACTTCTTTGACGCTGATTGCAACAACCGGATTTTGCACATACTCCCTAAGCTTCCGAGTGATTTCATCAGCGAGTTGAGAGGGCGTCTTTCCCAACTGCCAGCACATCCCGTATTACCGGTAACGAAAATCTGCCATCCGGACGTACTTGGACGGTCTTGGACAGATCCTGGTTCCGCCACACGGTAATCTCCAACACGTCTTCAGCTCCGATGGTGTAGGCATCCGCTGACAATGTTGGAAAATTTTTCGATGACTTTGGGTATGAGTGGACAGCCGTTGGCAGCGCCGTGGATGCCCTGAGGCCGTCTTTAGGACCATTCCCGTTTGCTCTTTCAATGCCATTGCAGGTACCAGGCGAAAACGGCGCATCAGGGACATGTGGTCCACTAGGCACGGTGAGCTGACGACGATGCACTGATAGAATGCCATGATAGGCCGAAGGTAAGGAAAGACCGATCAGTATGGGATATAACGAACGCATTGTAGGCCCTCCGCAAAAGATTTCATCGATTGCAGAGTTGAATTCGAGTAATATCCTTCGTTCATACCACCAGGGCATCCAGGTGGAATAACATCCGAGCATCGACTTCCACCGCGATGGATTGCTGAATGAGCGTTATGCTGAGCACAACACGGTATTGCCGGGCGTGTCGCACGAGCCGTCCCGTCACGCCTTCCAGAGGCCCTCTGACGATTTCGATGAGCATGGCTTCGCGCAGAAGGTGATGTAATCAAGTGGACACTTCCTGCTAATGAGTTTTTGAGACGTTTCGATCTTCAATCACCAATGAATGAAGACGGGCTGTCGGTGAGGTTCGCTTTTTTTGACGAACTTCACTCGCCACCGATACACGGTATTGGGCGAAATACCATGCTTTCGCGAACCTCCTTCACCGTCTGTCCTGCATCTAGTTCCCGGAGGACGCTCAACATTTGTTCACGGGTGAAGCGTGAGATCGACATAATGGCTTCCTACCTTCTTCGTCCTGCACCCAAGGAGATTGGATGGGAAAGACGAGTGGAGAGTTCAATTGCACAAGAGAATGATTGCGAGGGTTCAATGCACGGGGGTCACTTCGCTGACATCGATGTGCACGGATGCGGCCTGCTGAATGAGGTGAACACGGATCACGATACAATGCTGGTCCCGCCTTCCTCACGAGTTGGCCCCTGAGGACCCATCAAAGGTCCCCTGACCACCTCAACCCACGAGCCCTCGGCTGAGATACGTATGCGCGTCACACGATCGCTCGACTACCGGCGACCACCTTGAGCGCGTCCATCTCTTCTACCGGAATGGCTTGGGGTCCGGTGATCCCGACGATGTCGACGACGCCGGGAATCTGGAGGACCGCATAACGGGACTGTAAATCAAATCTCGCAAAGCAATAGCCGGAGAATAAGGGGAGCTCCGTCCACACCTTGCGGTCCGACCATTGGCGTAAGGTCTTCATCAGCGGAAGGAATGGTTCGAACCCGTTGCCGTCGAGTCGATCACGAACCATCTTTTCATGACGGGAGCGTGTACGAAGTGCGTACCATTGACAGGATGGTGCAGACTCGGAGATGGTCGTAAGCATGATGCTAAAACTGCTCCGTCGGTAAGCTCAGAAACACGAGTGCGATACATAGCTTCGCCCTCTCAGTCCCATCTGACGATCAAAGGCGTGGTGGTTGTACATGGCAAACTACATCTGCCACATCGGACAATTGTGCTTTTTTTTGCGCACAAGAAGAGTCCCACTGGCATGGCACCTTTGTGCCGGGATGGCACAAAGGTGCGGGACTTTGCATCTCGCTTCCGATCTTCTTTTTCACAGAGATGCCCCCTTCTCATTGTCTCTTTGCAATGTTTTCTCAATAGGTTTTCTCAATGAAGGTATTTGTTTCTGTAGTTTTTCTGTAGTCTTATTGCGGGCCTGATGGGGGCGGTGATCTCTTGCTATGAAATTTGCGTGCCGGCAAAACGACTTCACTGCATCCCGGCTTACCGTACATTATTGGACAGAGATCACCCTTTTGGGCTGATCCCCGTAAATCCGCGTGGAACAAGGGATGCAGCGGACTACAGTAAGTTTTTTTGTTGCGAAACCACCAACAGCTATGCCATTATTCCGCTCCTGTGAATGGTTTACTAGTCATTCATTGTACTTATAGTTAACTACGTATACGTGCCGGTGGCCATGAACGAATCCTCGACAGCACCGACGCGCATCACTGCACCTCACCTTTCCCACTGCATCCCATAGGTCATCAAGATGAACATCACGCGGCGAAGAGCCATCACGATTGCTATCGTCAGCAACAATCATCTCGTCCACTTGGGTTTACAACGGATCGTCGAGACGACAACCTCTATTCGCGTGGTGGGACAGACCTGCTGCGGAGTCAAAGCTGAGGAACTGATCGTACGGGAGAAGCCACAAGTTGTTCTCATCGATATGGAGCCGGAGGTCGATGTGACCGGACTCATCGGCAAAATGAAATCTGCGGTGAAAGATGCGAAAATTATTTTACTGTGCGGCTTTGAGGACAAAGAGCGAACCAGGGAAGCCTTTTTATCCGGTGTGGACGGCATTGTCTTGAAGGTTCAGCCACCGGCCGTCTTGATCGCTGCGATCGAAAGTCTGGGCTTGGCGCAGACAGAACCGGTGAGCTTCCCCCCTACTGTCCCCGCCTTGACGGTGGCGGGAACGCCTGGTTCATCACATGTGAGTGAGCCGTTCCCGGTGAAGTGGCCGAGTGCTTTAACGGAGCGCGAACGCGCGGTTATCGTGCTCATCGGCCAGGGACTGTCGAATAAAGACATTGCTGATCGACTGTGCATCTCAGGCATCACCGTGCGGCACCATCTGACAAGTATCTTTGACAAGCTGGGCGTGACGAGCCGTCAGAAATTGCTCATCCGGGCACACCAGTACGGTCTTGTAGAAATCACGGCATCGGCTTGATGCGTGCGCGTCCAATGGATGCGCTGTTAACAATTTTCACGGTTCACGTCAGATCACCGAACGTATTCCTCTGCCCCTCTGCCCTCTCTCCATTCACGTCATGAAACTCGCTTGAGTCAGGAATTCATTGCGTCCGGCTCATCACGAGAGTCCTCCCGTATCACCGGCGATCGGTTTGCACAGGTCCATCACGCGTGACGCTTGCTGGGCGGAATTCCCTAAAGAGCGCTTGTTCTGTCATCAGACCGTGACGGACATGGATTCCGAGAAAGTCGGCGACATACAATGTGGAGTGAGAAACTGGCCATGGCTCAGCCTTCGATGGTTCACCGGAGCGGCGTTCATTCTAGGTGTTCTGCCGCTTACCCTCCGAGCCGAAATTCACACCGTCAACGTGACGGGCACCCACACCATCGGCACGTTCGATTCGGAATCCGATGGTCAGCGGCTTGCCCTGCTTCAAGCCAAGACGCGTGCCGTCGCTCAGGCGCTTCCTCTTCTGGAAGAAGACCCCGGGATTAAAGCCCTACGACTCGCGCGGGAAGAACTCCTCGCGTACAGCAGCAGTGTGCTGCGCTTTGATGAATACCCCGGCCAAACCTCCACCACAACCGGCCCAACGACCATGCGGACCGTTGAGGTCAAGCTGACTGTAGATACGGCTCGCCTGACCGATCAGCTTCGCGCGCTATTTCAACACGAGCGAGCCAAGGCCCACCTCACTCGCGCCATGGATAAGATTGTCGGGTATCGCAAAGAAATCGCAGCCGACACTGAAAAACTTTCTACCATGACGTCACGCGAGGAGGCTCAGCCAATCCTGGAACATCGCCGTGAGCGATTGAAGCTACTTGACGTTGAAGAGCGGCTTTCCGCGACATGGTCCGTATTGGCAGGACTCCGGGAGCCGTCTGCATCTGCCGATTCGACACTCCAGCAATCCGGCGCCACGGGGAATGCCGAAGCACATCGAAAGAAGGCCGCCTCCCTCACAGAGGAAGGAAACTATGACGACGCGATCGCAGAGTTCAGGTTGGCGCTTCAACTGATGCCGACGATGGCCGGAGCCCATATCGGTCTCGGAGCCGCCTTACAAAGAAAGGGAGATCTTGACGGAGCCATCTCCCAGTATCGCCTGGTACTCGCTCAACATCCCAACGATGCCGGCGTGCACATGAATCTTGGCACCGTCATGCAGAAACAAGGCAATCTCGACGGGGCAATCGCAGAGTACCGTATCGCTCTTCAGCACCGCCCGGACTATGCGTTAGGCCATTTCAACCTGGGGACCGCGCTGGCGACGAAAAGCTTGACAGACGAAGCGATCACAGAATATCGCACGGCGATCCGGCTCGACCCGGACCTCGTCCACGCCTATTTTGACCTCGGAAGCCTGCTGAAGGACAAAGACCAACCGAAGGAAGCGACAGATGCTTTCCGGGAATATGTCCGACGGGCGCCAAACACACCAGCCAATCAACCATGGATTCAAAAAGCCGAAGCCTTTCTCGCCGACCGATATGAGAAGAGTCGTCTGGAACGGCGGGAACGGCGAGAAGTTCGATGATCGTGGCCCTCGGTGAACAAGGTGCCGCCTCGCATCCACATCATGGGAGCGCTGGAGACAGAAGCGCTGAGGCCGCGCGTCTCTCGATATGTCGCGGGAGAAATTCTCGGTCTCGGTTCAGGAGTGCGTGCCGGTCGCTTCGTCAATTGCCCCGACCAGGTCATCCGTCACCGTGTCTTTGGCGACGAACGCCTGGGCGCCTGCACTCAACATCTCGCCTTGGACGTGACGATCGTGCTGAACGGATAAGCCGATGACAATGGTATGGGGCAGGATTGCCTTGATCCGCCTGGTGGCTTCCACTCCGTCGAGTCGAGAAATATGCACGTCCATCACGATGACGTCTGGACGCAGGGTATGTGCAAGTTCCACAGCTGTCAAACCATCTGAGGCCTCTCCCACCACCATTAGGTGAGGATGTTGTTCCAGCAGACTTCTGAGACCTTGTCGCACCAAGGGCATGTCGTCCACCAGCAGAATGCTGATCCGTTCACCCCTCATCGACTCTTTTTGCGCCTCAGCAGACAGGCTCATCGACCGTCCTGTTTGTGTCGCCTCAGAAGGTCACGCTTCCTTCAGACTAATCACATGCACAACACTAGTAAAGCCCCAGGACCGATTGCCATCAGGGAATCCCTGAGATCTGCTTTAAGACCCTTGAGATCAACACAAACATTCCTGGCCAATGATAAGGAGCGATGTATCAGGAAATGGCGGTGCTCAGGGCGGGACAAGAAAAAAGTCATATCAAGGAAGGTTTGGCCAACGGCGACTGTTCATCGACAAATCTGAACGCAAGGATGGGGCGAGGTGGATCGAAATGCCGGTTGCGCCCGCGATGAACAAGGAGACCCATAGTTGCCAGGAGGGTGCGCGATGAGCGCGAGGCAGAAAAGGGGTTCACTCCCATTTCGCAGCGTGCGGCATGCGATCTCCCCCCCGCTTGGATGGGGCTAGGCTGCTCGGTGATTCCGTGGCCCTGGCTGAAGGGTGATATCCATCTGTCCCCCGCAGGCGCGAACAATTCGTTGGAGCGTGCGCAGTTCATAGCGGTCATAGTCCGCGTTCTCACAGCGACTGATCGCCGAGGCCGTGGTCCCAGCACGCTGGGCAACCTGAGCTTGCGTGAGTCCCGCCTCTTGGCGCAACTGGCTTAGCTGTTCTCCAATCGCCAGTTTCTGAATTTCTTTCTCGAATCCCTTCCGAAACTTGGCGTTGGCAAGCTTTCTCTCGACCCATCCCGCAGAAACCTTAGCGGCTTTGCTTTTCATGTCCCACCCTCCGTTCAAAGTCTTCCTTATACGCTTCGGCTCGGTCGATTTCCCGTTTAGGCGCTTTGTCGCCAGCCTTTTTGAATCCGTGCGTCAAAATCTGTCGTCGACCGACGAAGAAAAAGCACAGGATTCGATCCGCCTCCACCTTGAACTCGAAGATCTGATCCGTTCCGGTTAAATGTTTGAACTTGCTTTCATTCCAGATCTTCCCCGTATCGCCCATACGGACAAACAGTGCGGCGAACTTCTGCTGGGTTGGGAGCGACAGCTGTTCGAGCCATTCCTCTGCAGGTGCAGTTCCATTTGGAGCAACATAGAATTCGATTGTGAGAACGTCACCCGCATAGACCAGCCGCGTTAACGGATGTTTGCTCGATGGATGCGTCATTCGCCCTTTCGTTATAAAATAGCATATATGCTACTATTCGAGTACGCATGCGTCAATCGCGAAATGAGAGCATTGAACGGCCCTGGGATGGACCGTTCCCTCGAATGCAGATCGTCCGCTCATGAGTTGCAAGGCACGGCTAATCCAAGTCTCCGCAAGGCCAACAAGAGTCCCATCATTCGTCTCCAGCGGTGTCCGCCCACTTTACTTCTACTTGTACGCGCAGTACTGCGTCTTGATTTGCTCATCCTTGAGGGCTTCCTCATCCTTGTCTTAGAGGTGGCCTCAACTCAGAGGGGTGCAGGATACGCGCGCCCACAGGAATCGCACAAAATGCTGGAGTGAGAGATGCAGAAGCTGGTGCAAAGTTTGGAGCGGGCGATGGGATTTGAACCCACGACAACTAGCTTGGGAAGCTAGGACTCTACCACTGAGCTACGCCCGCTCTCGGAGAAATTCTGCGAAGGCCGTTCCGATTCGCTGGAACGATCACCGTTATACAGGAAGACTCGATTGGTGTCCAGCCGGCGAGCCAACGTCTCCGCCAATTGCGTGGCGGTCATGCCATCCTCAGCCTCCCCGACCACTTCATAACCCGGGTTTTCCGCGAGGAGACTCCGCACGAAAATGAGAGGCTATAGGGAGAGGAGTATCCTGTCATGTACAACCACATTCCACGCCGCTGAGTGGAAAGGTTGGACAGATCACCCAACGGTCAGGTGAGACATGAACGTCCTTGTAAGGATAGAGATGCGACGTAATAGACTCACGATCAATTTCCCAGTTATTCAGGGCCAGTCGTTTCATTCGACACGGACGTGGGGAATCCGTTACTCTAGTCAGGTAATCACTAAGCGTCACCAAATGTTGCCGGTGAAGAAGGTGAAGAGATGGAGCCCAGGGATGTGTTCAAAGCAAATTGAATGCACGCTGTTTCAACAAGCCTGATGCAATTCACATGAGAGATAGACGATGAGCCTGATGATCGACATAGGAAGTGTGAGCGCAATACTCCTGACAGATGGACAATGGCACGAAGTGGTTGGAGGCTCCTTTTATCTTGATACATTTGAATTTAGAGACGGTGAAAAGCCATTAGGCGGAGTCGTTGCGCAAGGGGTATCATCGACGGGTGCGCGATGGAAAGAGAGTGCTTGGCCGGATGCATGGCAGGCATCTCCACTCACATCGATCGTGGCGGTCCGATACCAAGAAGAAGACGTTTGCCCTCGACCTTCCGCGAAGGAGAGGTAATGGTTCGAGAGGCATTTGGCAGGTCCAAGGACTAACGCGACTTTCCCGCAGGACAGGAGGAAGTCTATGCACCTCCTGTCCCGACTGGATCAGCGTATGGTCGAGAGGAACGACCGAAACTGAGGGTTCTGCAGCAGCCCGCCGCCCCGATGCGTGAGCACGATGCGGCCATTCGCATCCAACACCACATATATCGGTGTGGCATTCACCTTAAACGTCTGTGCCAGCCACCGATCTTCGTCATAGCTGGTGGGAAAGACAAAGATCATCCGAGCGAGCTTTCACGAACGATTCGACATTCGTTCTGAGATCCGCAAATCCTATGGACAACAAGCGGAGCGCCTTCGGCTTGTCGTTCTGATAGAACTTCGCCAATTCCGGCAACTCACGCTGACAGACCTGGCACCAGGGAGCCCAAAATACCAGGAGAGCCGGCTGCCCCCTCAATGAATCCCGGCTATAGCTCTCTCCCTGTAACGTCACGATGTCGAAAGCCGGGGCCGCCGGCGCCTCGGTCCCGGCGTAGCTCATCCTCGACGCAGGCAGTCCCATCAGCAACAGCCCTATCGCCAGAATACCGATTGTTCTCAGACGCATGACCATCGCCTCCCGTCACGGCTTGATGTACAAATAGCCCTGTTGTTGCAGGTCTGCGATCCGCTTCACCGCCACCGGATGCAACGTGGCGACGAATCCTTTCGCCAGATTATCGATGGTCTTGCCGAAGAATTTCATCGAGACCTGGCACATCTCGGCTTTGACTCCTTTTTCGATCGCTTGGTCAAAGCGTTTCGTCATTTCAGGATCCATCTTGTCCTTCTCAAACAGCTCCAGAGCGGGACCGTGCACGATCAGTTCAACATCGATCTTGTCCGGACCTCCCTCGGCGTCGATGTGTTTGTTGATCAGGGCCAGCGCATACTTCGCGACCTCAGGGTCCTTGCCGTCGACGTGATAGAGCACCTTTACTTTCCCCTGTCCCGATGAATCTGCCGCGTGCACCTTTCCAGGACTTATAGATAGTCCTGCCGCAAACAGCAGAGCGACAAAGAAAACCATTACCCTCTTAGAAGACGGTTGCATAACCATGGGATCCTCCTTGGTTTGAAATAGGTGACCGCAAGACATCATGATCCCATGCTACGACTACTGATCGAAGGAGTGTTAGAGGAGGACCGGCCTCGGCCCGACCAATTATTCCTCTACGGGATAGGGGAAAATGCCTCTAGGATATGCCCCTCACCCTCCCCTCTCCCCGTGCGGCGAGGGGAACATGGGGTTGTTGAATCGTGATTAAGTTTTGGCCTTGGACGGAAAACGCTTACTGAAGTACACGGCGGCTTGCGACCGGCGGGATACGTGCAGTTTCTGAAAAATGTTGCTGAGATAGTTGCCGACTGTCTTCTCGCTCAGGGCCAGCGCGGCGGCAATCTCCTTGTTGGTTTTCCCCTCGGCAACCAATGCCAGCACCCGCTGCTCTTGCGGCGCCAACGCTTGCGTCCCGTCATCGGCTGAGGCGGAAAGAGACTTGACCTTGGTAAGCACCCGTCGGGTGACACCAGGATCCAGAATCGAACGCCCGCTTGCCACTGACCGGACAGCACGCATCAACTCATCTCCGCTGACTTCCTTGAGCAGGAATCCGTCGGCTCCTGCCAGAATGGTGTCCAGTACGGCATCGTCGTCGGCAAAGGAGGTCAAGAACAACACACGCGTCTCCGGACGACCCGCTCGGATCTCGCGGCAGGCTTCGATCCCGCTGCCGTCCGGGAGCCGGACGTCCATCAGCACCACATCGGGTGTGAGGGCAAGGCCCTGGGCGATCGCCTCCGTCATCGTGCCGGCCTCCCCCACCACATGGAAGCCTCCTGCTTCGCTGAACAACGTGCGGAGGCCAAGGCGAAGCACTTCGTGATCATCCACGAGCAGCAGTCTGATATCACGATCCCTCTCTTAGGCATGCACGCGCTCCATGGGAATATCGAAGACAATCCGCGTTCCCCCTCCCGATTCAGAGCTGAGAGAGAATCTGGCGCCCAGTTTCCTTGCTCGTGCCGCCATGTTTTTCAGGCCTTCACCATGACCCTCGACCGTGTCGGTATTGAACCCCCGCCCATCGTCCTCGATCATGAGGCGCACGCCATCGCCATGCCGCTGTAATGAAATAGACTCGTTGCGTGCCCCGGCATGCCGGAGGCTGTTGCTTATGGCTTCGCGGACGATGAAGACGATGTGGGTGGCCTGTTCCGCCGTCATCTTCCCGGCGGCGGACGGATCGATATCCACCCGGCAGCGAAAATTATCCGAATGTTCCATGGTTCTGGCCAGCGACGTCAGGACGGTTGGCAGACGTGCGCCCTCCGTCATCTCCGGCTCGAGGCCGGTAATATACGCGCGCAAGTCACGGATGATCGATTTAAGGCCGGCTCTCGCTGTCCCGAGAAGGTTCACCGCCTCCGGCGGATTCTTCGTCACGAGTCCCTGACAACGTTCAAGACTGAGCCCCATGGCAAACACCGATTGAATGATGCCGTCGTGCAGGTCCTGAGCCATACGCTCGCGCCTGTCGAGGACCTCGCGCAATTGCTGCTCGCTTCGGCGCACCGCTTCCTCCGCCCTGGTCGTCTGAACCAGCGACGCTTCCAGATCGACGACCATCCGCCGGTATCCATGGACCATCGAGCCCAGCACCAGAAGATAGGCCGTGAGACGGATCACATGCCAGAACCACCATCGACCATCCCAGGGCGTGGAGTAAATGAACATCCCCTCGGCCAGCGCGAACAGAAAGGCCAGCGACGCCAGAAGGGCATCCTCTGCTCCACCTAAACGCCGGTACTCCGTGGTAAATCGAAGGGCGGACGCGAGGAACAGCATACAGGCGAAGCTTTGCGGAGCTACGGCGGTAGGCGTAAATGTGTGGTCTCGCAGCATGACCGGAAGATGTTCAGGAAGGGCAATTGCCCAGGCGCCCAACGCGAGCGAGAATCCTGCGATTCCCCAGGCGAGGACTCGCTTCCTTACTGGAGATTCGGAGACCTCCGGAAACCAGATCAGGGAAAACCCGAAAGCGCCCGTGAGGCTGGCCATATTGCGCAAGAGAATAAAGGCATTCCCCGGTTCCACGACCGCATGACACTCCTCCAGCAGCCCCATTCCAAGAAACCCGGTCGCGACAGGGTACAAGCGGCCCCCACCAGAACCGGTTCTCTGAAACAGCACCACGGCCATTGCGATGGCTGCCAACCCGCCGAGTGATTCCATGGCGGAATGAAGCGGCTCACGATGCCAGCGCCAGTCTGGATACATGGTATATAACCCAACACTAATGACGGCCGCGCCGCTACCGATGACTGCCATCAGAACATGGAGGGGGAGCCGGTTCGGCTTCATGATGGTCGGATCATACTGTGGAGGGTTCAAGGGCTCCAACAGTACGCCGAGTAGGTGTTCAACGCAACTTTTCGAAGGGACAGGCGGGAATCGTCAGGAAGTGAGAGAAGAGGACGGGGTAGAGAGAACCATCGCCCTGCTTGGCTGACAGTTACGGCTTGTATTCTGCGATCGCAAACTTCCGGCGGCCCACTCGCATGCGGAGCGACTTGCCCGGAGTCAGGCTGACGCTGGCATTCGCGTTGGTCAGTTTCATTTCATCGACTTCCACGCCCCCCTGCACGATCAAGCGCCGGGCTTCGCTCCTACTTGGCACCAATCCGGTCTTCGCCACGAGATCGACGAGGCCGATGGACGGGTCGGCCGCGTCCTTCACGTCGGACTGTGTCAACACCACCTGGGCGTCCGGCTGTTCCGGGAATTCACGCTCAGTGAACTTTTGTCGAAACGCCGCCCGGGCTTCACCTGCTGCAGCAGTACCATGGTACCGAACGACGACCGCGTCGGCTAGTATTGAGCTTAGCCTCCATCGGATGTTGAGTCTTCACCACGCGCGACAGATCCTCCGTCGTCAGCAGTTCATAGTACCGATGCATCAGCGCATCGCTGATCGACATCAGCTTGCCGAACATGTCGTCCGGTTTATCCTCGAGCGCGATGTAGTTGCCGACGCTCTTGCTCATTTTCCGAACACCGTCGGTCCCCTCTAACAGGGGCATCGTGATCACGACCTGAGCGTCCTGCCCATAATCGCGCTGTAGGTCTCGCCCGACCAATAGGTTGAACTTCTGATCGGTTCCGCCCAGCTCCACATCGGATTTGAGCGCCACCGAATCGTAGCCTTGAATGAGCGGATACATGAATTCGTGAATACTGATCGGCTTCTGCTCGGTGTAGCGTTGATGGAAGTCTTCGCGTTCGAGCATGCGGGCGACATTGTAGTGGGCGCTGAGTTGAATCAGCCCGTCGGCCGTCATCGTGCTCATCCACCGGCTGTTGAACTCGACCGTCGTTTTTCCCGGATCAAGGATCTTGAAAATCTGCCGCTCGTAGGTCTTGGCATTCTCCAACACTTTCTCTTTGGAGAGGGCCACGCGGGTTTCAGATACGCCGGTGGGGTCGCCGATCATTCCGGTAAAGTCACCGATGAGAAAGATCACCTGATGCCCGAGGTCCTGAAAGTGCTTCAACTTGTGGATGAGAACGGTATGCCCCAGGTGGAGATCGGGCGCCGTGGGGTCGAACCCCGCCTTGACCCGCAACGGGCGACCTTCCTTCAACGCACGCGAAAGCTTGGCCTCGAGCTCGGCCTGTTGGATCACTTCGACGGACCCGCGCAGAATCAGATCGAGCTGCCGCGAGAGTTCGCTCACGAGACTCCTTTGTGACGGCTGCTCTCGGATGCACGATGGATCGTCACCAGTTCACGCATTCGTGCCAGCTTCTTGCGGCCGATGCCTTTGACCAACAGCAAGTCGTCGACTTTCTTGAATGGCCCGTTGGCCCGGCGGTAGTCGATGACGCGCTGAGCCAGCTTCGGACCGATGCCAGGCAAGCCCGTCAACTCGCTGAGCGTCGCGCGATTCACGTCGACGCGGCCGACGGATGCCGCACCAGTCTGAACCGATGCTGCCGGCTCCTCCGTCACCACGGGAAGCAGAACCGGAGATGACTCCATGACCGGTTCAGGCGCCGGTTCCGGCGTCGCGGCGGCGGCTGGAGCAGGTTGAGCTGTGCGCTCTATCGGAGGCGTACGTTGCGCGGGGCCCGGACTTTTCGAGGGCATGGACGACCCGATCCACACGATGGTACACAACGTCGCCCCGAGCATGGCCAGCTTGATGAGCAGCGATCGGATCATTCTAATATTGAACCCACATGGTCGGTGTATCAGTGATTCGTCTGTCGGAACCAATGTTGCAATGGTTCGGTGAATCAATGATGCAATTATTTCTCACGCTTTCTCGCCAGATGAATGGCTCGCCCATCTACGTCCTCCATCGCTTCCATCATGCCCTCGGACAAGGTCGGATGAGCATGAATCATATCAGCCACCTGCGCCACGGTCGCACCAAGCTGCATGGCAAGCGTCGCTTCATGGATCAAATCCGCGGCGTGGGCGCCGATGATATGCACACCCAACAACTTGCCGTTCTCCGCGTCGGCAATGACTTTGAACAGGCCGGTGATGTCGCCCGTGCCCTGTGCTTTTCCCAATCCCGCATAGCGAAACCGTCCGATCTTGATCGCCGTCTCAGCTTGGCGGCCCTGCGATACTGCCTGCTCGCGCGCCTGTTGTTCCGTCAGTCCGACCCGACCGATCTCCGGGAGGGTAAAGATTCCAGCGGGAACCACGTCATAGTTCATGCGGCGATCATGTCCCAGGATATTCTCGACCGCGACCTTTCCTTGAGTGGACGCGACATGGGCCAACATGGCCTTGCCGACCACATCACCGATCGCATACACCCCGGGAACGTTGGTCTCCATGCGCTCGTTGACCTGAATCTCTCCACGCAAGCCCACGAGCACGCCGGCGTTCTCCAATCCGATTCCACGTGAATTGAATCCCCGCCCTACCGAGACGAGCAGTTGATCCGCTGTGATCGTGCTGCCGTCCTTGAGGATTGAATCCACGGTCTTCTCCCGGCACTCCACCTTCTCCACGGTCGTTCCGGTCCGGATGTCCACTCCCCGTTTCTTGAGCTCCCGCTCCATGAAGCGTCCGATTTCTTCATCCTCTAGCGGCAGGAGTCGAGGCAGCAGTTCCACGATCGTGACGGCCGTTCCGAGTCCGCTATAGAGGGAGGCGAATTCACAGCCTTCGACGCCCCCACCGATAATGAGGAGGCTCGAGGGAATCCGCGCGAGATCCAATGCCTGTTTGCTGGTGATGATCTGTCGGCCATCGATAGGAAAGAGAGGCAAATTCGGCCAGGATGATCCGGTCGCGATCACGAGGGCATCGGCCGTGACCCGCGTGTCAGAACCGTCTTTCTTCAGCACCCGGAGGGTGCGCGAATCGAGCAATGAACCAGTGCCGTCCAGATGCTCGATCCCCCAGGTGCTGAACAATGTCGCGATTCCCTTGACCAATGTACCGACGACTTTGTTCTTGCGCGCCACCATGACGGCGGGATCGTAGCCGACGTTCCCCGCCGCCTGGATGCCGAGATCACCGGCTTTTTTGATCTTGTCTCCCAGATCGACAACCGAGAGCAACGCCTTGCTGGGAATACAGCCCCAATTGAGACAGACCCCGCCCAAGACCTGATTCTCCACCACAGTCACACGGGCGCCCAATTGCGCAGCCCGGATGGCGGCGACATACCCTCCCGGTCCGGCGCCCAGAATGGCAATGTGCTGCATAAGGATTTATTGATTTGGTGATTTAATGATTTGTTGATTTCTTGATCTGACGATTGGCAATCGTAGATCAACAGATCATCAAATTATCAGATCATCAGATTCACTTCTTTTGTGACGTGAGGAAGGCCTCATATTGAGCGGCGGTCATGAGCTTCTCTACTTCCTCAGAATTGCCGACGTCGATCACCGCCATCCAGCCCTTCCCGTAGGGGTCGGAATTGACGACCTCCGGATGATCCTTCAAATCAGTATTGACCTTCGCGATCGTCCCGCTGACCGGCGTATAGATGGTAGAGGTGGTTTTCGTCGATTCGATTTCACCGATTTGCTGGCCCGCTGAAATCTGGGTGCCGGCCTTTGGGAGATCAATGAAGACGATATCGCCGAGTGCGTCCTGAGCGAAATGGCTGATTCCGATCGTGGCCTGCTTTCCTTCGAGACGGACCCATTCGTGTTCCTGATGGTAGCGAAGATTGGACGGTATCATGACACTCCTCGTGACGGTCACCGAAACACGCTTCCAGCGTCGTCCTCGCCCGTCACTTCTCCGCAACGTACCTGAGAAACAGTACGCCTCGGAAACTTGACGTTCTGCGGTCTTGCTGGAATTGATGTTGAGCGACCTGGTGGATGGATAATATCCTCTATATCAGTCGTGTGGGCGGATCGTAGAAGCATGCCGGCGGCTTTGTCAAGGAACGGTCTCTCCATGATCCGGAACGAGCAGAACATTGACTCCTTCACGAATTCGAACACGATCCGCATATTGCGCGAGCCGTCCCGGTTCCATCCGTCCCCCGAACCCCTGCCCGCGATTGAGAATCCACAACTGCTGCCCGCTCGGCTGCCCCTTCACCGGCTTCCGCAGCGCTTTCACTTCCGCCTGTTTGACGAGATCGGCCACCTGCTGAAGATCAGCAGCACGTGCGGTCCCGTTCAAGAGAATGTCAAACCCTCGGCGACTCGCCTCTGCGACATCCTCGCCGTAATTCACCAGGGTCGACAATGGGTCGGATGCCGCTTCGGAATGCATCTCGAGGATGACCCGGAGGCCGTGTCTTGTTTGCTGCAGCGTGCGCCTCAACTGCGCCAGAGCGTCGAGTTCCTGCCGCGCCCTCCAACCGACCCAATGCCACAGGGTACCGGCGGGCGGCTCTTGAGCCGGCGTTTCGCCCGGCTGCGCCGGTGGAGGTTCGTTTTGCACGGAAGCCGCCGAGTTCTCAAGGGCTCGCGTCACATCGGCGGCCGTCTCGTGATATTGCGACTGAAATCCGCTGAGGGCGATCTCGCTCATCTCATAGGCAAAGCTGTTTCGGGTCCGCGTCCTGAATAGCACTCCATCGAGTTGCGTCTGCGCCAAGTCCGAAAGCAGCGCAGCGAAATGCGTGTTGACCGACGGATTCAGCACATCGAGATACCCCCAGGGGCGGACGGTATGCTCGCGGGGATTCAACACCGACGTCTGCCAGTCGATCCTGTTCTCAAGCCAGGGCGCTCGCACCAGATCGATGGCGGCAAACACCGACAACCCAACGCGATGAGCCTCCGGAACCAGGCTATTCATTAACGGTTGGACGACCGGCGCATGCACCGTGGCAAACAAGACACCGGGCCTCGGCCCGACCGGCGCCTGATCCTCCGACAGCGGGACACGGACATTTCCTGAGCAAACGGCATCGCAGCTCACATCGAGCACCAGCGCCGTCACCCCGGATTCACGTACCTGCTGCAGCCATGCGTCGACCCTGGGCAGCGACAAAATGCCCAACGCTGAGACCGACAGCGCCGCATGCCCGGACACGAGAGTCTCGGGGAGCACTCCTTCGAGCCGTAAGGCTTCGAGCCGTTGCGTCGCAAGTGCCTGGAACGAGTCATTCGGAAGCAACAGTGGCTCCATCTCCATGAGAGCCCGGTACTCGGACACCGCAGCGGGAATGTCTCCGATTTGCTCGTATGATTGCCCAAGACGCCACCGCCCTTCCGCGAGATGGGGAGATTTCGGATAGGCATTGATCAAGCGTTTGAAGGTCCGGATCGAGAGATCATACCGGCCTTCATTCTGTGCCGCAGTCGCGCCGGACCACAGACGGTTCTCGACTTCATTCGTCGGATCAGCGGACGGTGGCAAGACGGGAGAAATCTCAGGAGGAGGAAGTGGAGCATATGTCTTCGCACAGCCGGCTGCAAGACAGGCCATGAGCAGACACGACAGCAACCTTTGCGGAAAGCGGTTCAAAGACAACTCGAAGGGGAAAGGCGGAGGGCCATGCCCGGTTCGACACAGGGGACCCTACCTGCCAAGTTCCATTTCCGAAAAGAAATAGCCCACTTCAAACTGGGCCGTCTCGGGAGAATCAGACCCGTGGACGGCGTTGAATTCGATATTCGCACCGTGCGCCGCGCGAATCGTTCCCTTGTCGGCCTTCGCAGGATCCGTCGCACCCATCAGGTCGCGGTGCTTCTTGATGGCATTGTCTCCCTGCAGCACCAGGACCACCACCGGTCCCGACGACATGAAGGTGCACAGGCTGTCGAAGAACGGCCGTGCCTTGTGCACGGCGTAGAATCCCTGTGCAGTCGGTTTCGACAGGTGCATCATCTTGATCGCCACCGGCTTCAGACCGGCTTGTTCGTAACGGTTGATGACATCGCCAATGGCATTCTTTTTTACGGCATCCGGCTTGATAATCGCTAAGGTGCGTTCACTCATCGCTGGTCAGACTCCTCTCAAAGGATGATCGCGCGTTATGCAACAGACAAGATCACGGGTTCACAAAACGACAATGTGTCCGGATTCTATAGAAGGTGGCCGGTGGGATACAAGTCATGATGCAGAGAGGGGATCGATCACCTCCAAGAACGGGAACCGATGGAAATCGGTACTACCACCCCTCCATCGCTCGGTACAACGCGTCGCGGTCGGCAATATCCACGAGATGTCTACCACCCTTGAACGAGGGTAAGGGCGGCAGAGAACGCTGGGGTTTCGGAGTTTGAAACAACAGACGTAAAGCCATCTCCACCAGCTCCGACATGGTTCGCCGCTGTTGTACGGCTTCTCGTTTCAGCCGAGCCATGATGGCGTCGTCGATGTTCAATGTCGTCTTCATATGGAAAACCATACTAAACTGATAGAAGTATGGCAAGCGGACAAGGCGATGGAAATATGGCCCCTCACCATCTCCTCTCCCCTTGGGGGAGAGGGCAAGGGAGAGGGGGAGCAGCCTAGCAGATCAATCCAACGAACTTACGGGACAGTGCACTAGAATCGAACGGGTATGCGAGAAAGGTTGCTGCCTACGGTATCCTCGACGAGGCATCGCACAATTGCGGGCGATTCGCATTAGGAAAGCAAATGGATGGGCTTTGCAAGGCGCACCTGTGAGTTACCCCGCCAATCGCGATGCTGTTTCTCGCGTTAACAAATGGTGTTGCTCCCTGTATCTTCGATGGGTGACGAAGTCAGCTCTTTAACGAGATCCCCTCATCTTTGAGCATGCCCTTCATCTCCCGTGCGAATTCTAATGAACGAAATCTCAGGAGGAACCCGAAATCGAACCGGAAGAATGCTCGTTCCCAATCCAGTACTCACAAAGAGATGCCGGCCGCCTTCGATGATGTGGCCGCTGGCAAAACGCTCCCCGTACCGCGATGGCACGATCGGGCGTCCGATGAACGGAAAGAGGACCTGTCCTCCGTGCGTATGTCCCGCAATGGTCAATTGAACGCGTCGTGGAATGTCAGGAAAGACATCGGGGTTATGCGTAAAGACTATGACCGTTGCGTCTCCCGGAACATCACGCAGAGCGGAGTTGATATCATGAGGGCCTTCCCAATAGTCGCTGACTCCTGCCAACCAAAAACTCTTTGCATGACCCGATAGTCGGATCGCCCGGTCATCGAGCACCGGAATGCCTTCTTGCTCTAACGCCGTCTTCACACGGTTCGCATTGAACCACCAATCATGATTCCCCAAGACAGCGTACACACCGAGCGGAGCTGATAATGCGCGGAGGACCTTCGTGGAATCCTCGGGAGGGACGAAGGTCCCTCCCAAGACACCCTGAATCACGATATCGCCTGCGATGAGGATGAGATCGGGATTGACACTGTTGGTCACATCCACAATCTTGCGAAGTTTACTCAAGCTATTGAATGGGGAACCTGTGTGAAGATCGGCAAGCACCGCAATGGTGAGACCGTCGATATTTAAAGGTAATCGTGGAATCGTCAGGCTTGTTTCGCCGACATAAAAGGAAGCCGGCTCAAAATAGAAGGCCCAAGCAAGTAGGCAAAATAAAACAGCCGACGTGACAAGCCACAAAGCCTTGAGCGTGGATAGTCGGTTTGTCAAAGGAATGGGAAATGCCTCGTTCGGCACGTATCAAGAGCGAAATTTCGACGCCAGCTCCCGGTGTGAAGACGCCGCGTTCGGTGATGATGCCGGTGATCAGCCTGGCGGGCGTCACGTCGAAGGCCGGATTGAGGACATCTACCCCGGCCGGCGCGATCGGATCGCCGCCATGGCGGCCATTTAAGGGATCCGACCTGGTCCGACCCCTTTCTTCGTTCAACATGAATTGCCGCAGATCCGGCAAGATCAGGAGAAGGCGAGAACGGCTGCTGAGGCGAAGTGACGCTGAAGGAATGAAGGCGGCTCGGGGCGCCTCATGGCTTCTGCTTGAGCACGAAATCGTACCCGCCGTAGTGGATATAATCCGCCCAATCAACCGACTTCACCTCCGTCTCGACCTTCTTGCGCCCCTCTAACAACGCCTCCCCGATGGTCTTGCCGTTAAGCAACTCCGTGTAGAACGTTTCTGCAAAGCTCTTGGCCGGCGCATCCCCCACCGGCCAGTAGGTGCCCAGGTAGTTGGCGACGCCGCCGCGCAGAAACGCTTCGGCCAGTCCGACGCTTTCCTCCAAGCGCTTCTTGACGGATGGCTTCTTTTCCCGACTCTTGCTTGGAGCCTTTCCGCCGGGCGGGTCCCTGGCGCACCGTCCCAGCCTCGCACGCATTAAAGAACACAAGACTCGGCAGGTTTCCAACGGTCGCCAGATCGGCGCCGCTGAGCACTTCCCTGCCGTGGCAGAGGATCCCGCTGTTGGAGGGCTTGTCAGGATCGAAAAACGCATGGCCGGCGTAATGAATGACGTCGTAGGCGCCGGAGCTGAATTTGCCGAGCAGGGTTCGCTTGGTGGCCTGCGGTCCTCGCAGCTCGTCGATCTTGACGGACGGATGCGAGCCGAACAGCTTGCGCACGCGGTTACCTTCCTCTTCCGCCCCATCCAAGTCGAGCGTGGGATTGACGACCAACAGCAAATGCAGCATCGCGTCCTGTTGCCGCTGCTCCAGCCATTTGGCCACCGACAGATTGTCGGCGACGTAGCGGCGGCTCAAACCTTTGTCCGATGCGGGACACCAGGAATTCACCCGCAGCGTTTCCCACGGAATGCGGGACGCGGGCGCGTCGTGCACGACCACGAGGTGGCGCCCCTTCATTCCCGGGAGAACCTGCGCAACATCAGCGGGGAGAATGAGCTTCGCCAGTTGGTCTCCGAAACTGCCAATTGAGTCCGGCGTGAATCTGGGCGATTCGATCTGCTGGAGCAGGCTGTCGAGGCTCGCCTGGTCGATAGTCTTCGAGCCGCTGAGCACGGCTGCCTTGGCACCTTGGGTCAGGACGGAGGAACTGAGCGTCAGCGTCTTTTTCTTCGAATCCATGGCGTCCTGCCTCACCAGCAGGTAGGCCGCATCAACCATGCGCGCGAGGCCGCGCGCCGGTTCCGTGGCAGCCTCCGGCAGCGTCTGCTCGTCGAACGTGACTTCTATGTCATCGAAGAGCGAGGTGCTCGAAAGACGGAGTAGCTCGCGCTTGATCTCCTCATACCGCCCAGCGTCGAGCTCACAAATGATGATCCGGCGAAAGCAGTGTTCCGTATCGGCGTTCCGAAGACCACGGAAAAACCCGTTCAAGAGGTGCCGGAGTGTGGGGCCGACTTCGTGTCCAGACCCGGCCCCCAAGAGCACGGTCGCGAATTCCTCCACATTGGTCCGCGCGCAGGTCCGGATCACGTTCTCCGCCGTCACTTCGAGGACCGTCTCGTTGGACTCGTTGAAGCGGTCGAAATGTCCGAGACCCGCGAAGAGAATGAAGTCCGCCCTCAACGGATGGCGGCCGGTCGGCATCATGAACATTTCACCCACGTTGGCCGAGAACATGCGCCGGATCGTAAAATCATGAATGGCGCCGTTGAGGCGCCTATCCAACGCCTGCGCCGGCCCGCTCGGAGTGACGTTGCGGAAGATGCCGAGCACGAGCGCGCGGGTATCCACTTCGGTGATGCTCCCCAACGCCAGTCTCAGATCGATCCGGTGCTGGCGACGCCGCCCAACCACGACGCGGTCGAACTGGTGGCGATAGCCCTGGTCTTCGGCGGGCAGGCCCGGACGTTCGGCTGTCGAGGGAGCGGCCTGGTCGCGCTCGACCGGCGCGATGAACGCGTCCAACGCATGGCGAATCTCGCCTTGTGTCAATTGGGAGCCTTGTCTTCCGCCGTACGCCGGGGCGCGCAAGTCCATTTCGCGGAACGAGCGGGTGACGCCGCGGCGCGCCGGCGTCCATTGCGTCGGGAGCGTGGTCGTGCTCCCGCTTTCGAGCAGATCGGCGACAGCCCGGCCCACCGAGAGGTTATTGGGCAGGCTGCCATGCGATTCCTGGACATAGTAGGTGGTCGCGCCGGAGAGCTCCGCGAAGGCAAGCGGGACGGTGCCGTCGCCTTCGAGGGATTGGTCGTAAGCGAACTCATCGCTCTCCATCCGCAGCCCGACGACGGTCTCTTGATTCACACCCGCGATGAGCACAAACCGCTCATCCGCCTTGGCCAGGGACTGCTGAACGGCTTGGACTTCCTCAAGCAAATCTTTTCGCGGCTGGGGGCCCTTTTTCGGCCACGCCCCGCTGTCGTACAGATTCACCGCGCTAAATTTCTCCGGTGTCGGCAGCATCTGATACAGGCCTGGAAAGGTCGTGAAGACTTCGCGGGATAAGGTCTCCGCATCGTGGAACGGATCGATCGCCGCCACCTGCTTGACCACCGAGTAGACGGCCCGAACGGCCTGCGCCGGGACGAAGGAGCCATGGTTCGGCGTGCCGAGCATGATCAGGCGCTTGATCCTCTGAGCCTTTCGCGCGATCGCGGCCCTGGCCACCAACCCGCCCATGCTATGGGCGACGAGCTGCACCTCAGCCGCGCTTTCAGCCTTGAGGCGCGCAGCGAGTTCTATCCCCAAGTCGTCCAAGCTCCGTCGCCAGTCGTAATGGTGAAAACTCACGTCGTACCCGGCAATCGTGAGTCGCAGCTTGAGCGCGACATAGGCGAGCGGAACTACGCCGAGCGAGACGTATGGAGACGCGCCATTCAAGGCAAGTTTGACGATGTTCCCGGCGGCAATGTCGATCGGGTCGAACCAAAGCACGTCATCCAGAAACACCTTTCGAGGCTTGCCGATGGTCGAGCCCATGATGCCGGGAAGCACCAGCACACGCGGTCCCCCGCGGACGCGACGATCCTTCGCCTGTCGCGCCAACTCCCGCAGCTCCTGATACGTGCCCTCGCCGAAATAGCTCTCCAGTAGCGGAGCATCTTGGCCGGTGACAAGGGCGTCTTCAATCTGCTCCTCGTGATAGGAATAGGCGAGGAACTGCTCGCGCCGCTCTTTCAGGAGGGCTGCCGGGGAGGCTGCTCGCTTCCTCGATGTCCTTGGTCGTTCTACCCGTTTCCGTTTGGCCATATTCCTGCCCTCCGTTCACCGCGCAGATGCCATGCGGGAGGATGCCAATAGCCGTTCAGCGATCAGGCGGCACCAGCGGCGCTGCAAGATATACAAGTTTTCACGCCCGGTATCAAATTTCTAGGTCAAGTCGATTTCGGGTTCGCAATTTGTCACCGTGTGAGGCGCAACCCTGTTTCAATGCCATTCGGCCAGTTCTACGGTGATGCCTTGCGGTCCCGAAAGAAAGACCAGCTTTCGGTTGCGGAAGTCCATCACCCCGTTCCGGAGCTTGATGCCCTTGGCGGTAGCCTTTCCAACACAGCGCTGTAGAGGCGCATGCGCGAAAAATAAGAACCCAATCAGCCATCAAAGTCCAACGCATTATGACGGCATCGAATCGCGCGCCGTTCGTCAGCCGAGGGCCAGAGATAAAAACTGGTGACCGGAATTATTCCTTCGAGCATGGTAGTTGAGCGACCCGGCAAGGCGATTTCAAAAGCCTATTCTGCAATGATCACGATTGGAACTTCGACGCCAGCTCGGCCGGCGTGAAGACGCCCCGTTCGGTGATGATGCCGGTGATCAGGGCGGCGGGCGTCACGTCGAAGGCCGGATTGAGGACATCTACCCCGGCCGGCGCGATGGGATCGCCGCCATGCACCCTGGTGACTTCGGTAGGATTGCGCTGCTCGATGGGAATGTCTTCTCCGCTCTTCATATCGAGATCGATGGTGGAGTATGGCGCCGCGACGTAGAACGGAATGCCGTGAGCTTTGGCCAGGACGGCGACCGAATAGGTGCCGATCTTATTGGCCACATCGCCGTTCGCGGCGATACGGTCGGCACCGACAATGCAGACATGAATGAGTCCCTTCTGCATGAGCGATCCCGCCATGTTGTCGGTGATCAACGTCACGGGAATCTTGTCTTGCATCAGTTCCCATGCAGTCAACCGCGCGCCTTGCAGCACCGGCCTCGTTTCATCTGCAATGACCTTGATCTGCTTTCCCTCCTCCCACGCAGCCCTGACCACGCCGAGAGCCGTGCCATAACCGGCCGTCGCAAGCGCGCCTGCGTTACAATGCGTGAGGATGGTCTGGCCCTCCCTGATCAACTTCGCGCCGTGTCGTCCCATCGTTTTGCATAGTTCGACATCTTCATCGAGAATCAACTGCGATTCTTTCCTGAGCTCCTGTTTGATATCCGCCGGCGAGCGCCCGCGAAGTTGGCCGAGTCTGCGCTTCATCCGTTCGATCGCCCAGAATAAATTGACGGCCGTCGGTCTCGTCGCCGCGAGGTGGTCGCAAATCGCCGACGCAGCCTTCACGAATGCATCGTAGTCCGCTGTTTGGATCGTCTCGACCCCGAGCGCCACACCCATCGCGGCGGTGACCCCGATGGCCGGTGCGCCCCTGACTTTCAGGTCGCGAATCGCTCTCGCAACCGATTGATAGTCGCGGCACATCAGGAACTCGACCTGCTCCGGTAACCGGCTTTGATCCAGTAAACAGACAGCTCCGTCCTTCCATTCGACAGTCGGTACCATCAAAGAATCTCCGTCAGGGATATGTGGACAGGTCGTGCGGTTACCGGCGTCTTGCCGAGAGTTCCAGAATCGTCACCATGATGACGATCAGGCAGGCTTGGGTCAAGAGTAGGATGGCCTCGATGGTGCCGGCTTGGCGGAGCGCGAGCGCGGACAGCCCCAAACAGATGGTGAGCACGAAGATCATCGCGACGCTGGCCTGCCGGCTGCCGAGTAAACGCTCGAGCCGGTGATGCAAATGATCCTTGCCGACATAGGCCAGCCAGCCACGCAGGGACTTCACTCTCCCCGTCACCACCCGTTCGACGGTGATGTGAATCATGTCATAGATCAGCACGCCGAAGACGAGCAGCGGATTGCTGAACGAGACGACAGGATTGTTGTCGGCCCAATGGCCTTTCACTGCGAGACAGGCCAGCGTAAACCCCAGGAAGGTCGATCCCCCGTCGCCGAGAAAGATGACTGCCGGCTTCTTGCCGCGGAAGTTGTACGGCAAGAATCCAAGCCCTGCTCCAATGATCGCCACGGCCAACCATCCGAGGCCGGGCTGATTCGTTTCAAACGCGACGACGCCCAAGAACCCCGCCATCAAAACGGCCAGGCCCGCGGCCAACCCGTCCATGCCATCGAAGAAATTGAATGCATTCGTGATGCCGACAATCCAGAGCAACGTCAGGACGACGTTGGCAACATCGCCGGCCGGGCCGGCAGGAAACAGGGTGAGGACCTTCCCGCTGGCGATGACGATGCCGGCTGCGAGCAATTGCGCTGCAAGTCTGATAGAAGGAGAGAGATCCTGGATATCGTCGATCACTCCCACGACGAGGAGCAAGGACCCTGCGAGAAGAATCCCGATCATCCAGTCCGGCAGAATCGAATTGAGCAGCACCGATCCGACGAACCCGCCATACACGGCAATCCCGCCTAATCGAGGTGTCGGGCGGACGTGAATCCTCCGATCCGACGGTCGATCGACCAAACCGAGTTGATGCCCGACATGCACCATGATCGGCGTCATGGCCGCGGTCCCCAGAAATGCAAAGACCAGGACGTACAACCAACGCAGGCCTTCCACCACGAACAATTCCCGCACCGAAGGCACGATGAGCGCAAGCGTCCCCAGCATGGCGGCCGCCGCGGCAGGTGTCAGCCATCGCCACGTCGTGCGAAACGCGAGTGGAGTTGCATGCGTGTCGACGGCCTTCACCGTAGTTCCTCTTGCAAGACCTGCGCGGCCCGGCTGACATCCTCTTCGGTCATCGACGGATGAATCGGAATCGACACGGCTGTCCGATCGGCCTCTTCGCTCGCGGGAAAATCCGCAAGCTCGAGATACCGGTGCAACGGACGAAACACCGGCTTGCGACATTGAATCCCGCGATGCTCCACACGCGACAGGAAGGCGGTGAACTCATCCGCGGATTGAATCCCCTTGGGAATCCGCAGGACAAATCGATAGTACACATGCGACCGCCCTGCCGGCACGGACGGAAGGACGAACGACGTTGCCGTCAGCGCGGCCCGATATTCACCCGCCAATGTGATCCGATGTTCTAAAAAGGATCCCAACCGATGGAGTTGCGCCAGGCCGATGGCGCCTTGCATATCCGTCATCTTGCAGTTGAACGACGCGGCATTCAACGACGGGGATTGATCGTATTCCCGCAAGGAACGGACCCGTTCCAGCAACATCTGATCATTGGAGAGCACCATGCCTCCCTCGCCGGTGCACAACAGTTTCGTCGCGTAGAAGGAGCAGACCGTCAGGATCCCGACCGTCCCCACCGCACGCCCATGCTCGGTGGCGCCAAGGGTCTGCGCACAGTCTTCAATGATGGGAATGCCGAGCGCCTGCAAGGCACTCAGATCGGCCGGAAGTCCGAACAGGTGCGGCACGATCACGACACGCGTCCGGGACGTGCGCGCACGGCGTACTTTGGCAGGATCGAGATTGTAGGTCTCGAGATCGATGTCGACGAGCCGCGCCTGCGCTCCGACGCGCTGGATGGCCAGCCAGGGAGCCGAACAGACATAGCTGGGAATGATCACGTTGTCGCCGTGGCCCACGCCCAATGCCCTCAATGCCAGCTCGAGCGCAACCGTGCCGGAGCTGACCGCCACGCCGCCTTGCACTCCGAGATAAGCCGCCATGCCGCGCTCGAATTGATCGACGCAGGGTCCACCGGCCAATTGACCCGATCGGAGCACTTCGGTGACCGCGCGAATTTCATCGGACCCGATGGACGGCTGTGAATGGGGAATCATGGTCATGATTTTTCGTCAATATTAATGAAGAGCCGCAGGGGAATAAAGCCTTCCGCGTTTTTCGTGCGTCCCTGAATGCCACGAAAATGCGCCGCCGATCTGATCACGTCGACAATACTGAGTCCTTCGATATTGGTTTTCCTCACCTGCGAGGCATGCGCCTTGATCGATGCAATCTTTTCCTCGAGCACCGTATCGATATCCACGAAGACCGTCGGGGCGAAATTTTGCGTGGTGGGCCCTTCGTAGAACAACACATTCTTCGTATACCGAGTGGCCGTGATCGTGCTGAGCGCCAGATGCCGGTGGTCCTGATGCGTATCATCGTGATAATTCACAAAAATGAAGTGCGGCTTGATTTCGTTCACCACGCGCTCGATTTTCTGGATCACCTCACGATCCAACGGCACTTCCGTATCCGGATAGCCCCCCCAGTAGATTTTTTCGGCTCGCAACCGTTGAACCGCCTGCAGCTGTTCCCGCTTGCGGACTTTCGGCGACGCCCCCTGCCCACCCGACGTCATGACCATCAAAAAAATCCGGTGGCCATTCTGCGCATACTTGATCAGCGTGCCGCCGCATCCGGCCTCGATATCATCCGGATGGGCGCCGAGCGCCAGGATGCGCATGCAACTCGCCTGTTCTGCCGTCATACTGTCCCCCTTGATGACTACGTTGCGATCGCGATGCCGAGTCCACCGTCCACTGCGCCGCCTTCGTCCCGACCCCGCGCAGGTGTTCACGCGCGCTGGGCCCGTGACACAAGAGAAGATCAAGGGCCGACATACCGTCGACGAACGGGGCGTAACACTGCTGATAGTCGGGATGCCGGAAGGCCTGGACGTCGAGATCCACGCCGGACTCCTGGAATCGCTCTTTGTCCATGTAGGCATCCGCGCCCGGACCACAGAGGTAGGACGTCGCGCCGGTCATCCGGCAGATGTCAACCAACCGGTCCGTCGCCTCCTCGCGTAACGTCCAGTCAGAGGCCAGACGAATGGGCGTGGTGATGCCGAATGCGCGAAGCAGCCAGCGTAGCACCGCCAGGTTCAATTCGCTCAGCCGGTCCCACCCTGTCTCATACACTTCGCGCAACTCCCCGATGTACTGGTCGCGATACGGCGCGCGTGCGTAATGGATCGCGAGCGATCGGAGATGCTGTGCCTGCCAAGTCACGGTCGAGTTGATCCGCACATCGTTGACGTGCTGGCCGAATCGATGGAGCACCGGCACGGTGAGCCATTGCCAGCCCTGCGCCGTTCGAATGCGATTGCGGTTCTGCCACTCATTTTTTTTGAATTGGACATTGTCCAGTGCCACAAAGAGATCCGCTTGGTCGATCTTATCGAGATACCCGAGCCACGGTAGAAACTGCGGTTGATGAATAGTGATGCGCATCTCAGCTCTGATGTATGGGCGCCTTTGCTTCCACATAGATCGGATTGGTCAAGAGCTCGCCGGTCTGCCCGCCCGTGACTTCCAGCCGGTACGCCGAGCGTGGTTTCGACCGAACAGCGCGGTCCACAAACTCATAGTCGAGAGGAGTCGTTCCGTCCAGCCGGTGGATCACCTCCCCGGATCGGATCAATCTGACCGTGAGTGTATGGGGACGACGATCGGTCGTCGAGATCTTGGCCTCAACCTTCACGGCCTGACCGTCTCCGATGAGCAGCGTGTCGCCCATCATGCCGCGAGGAGATCCGCCGACGGATTGAAGGGAGATCGTCTCAAGCACAAGCCGGAAATCGGGGTGGTATCGTTCGACCGCATACCCTCTGGCGTTGCGCACGGCTTCCAGCACCGCGGCTTCCGTCCGTTCCTTGACCCACAGCACCGTCAACACCTGATCCAGTTCTTTCCCCGCGTGGTCCGGGCTGTGAAAGGCAATCTCTCCGATCATGGACGGACGGAATGCTCGCGCTCCCGTGACGAATTGGTCAATGAGTTGATCCCAGGTTCCGCCAGGGAAGGTCGCCTGCCGTGCTTCCTGATACAAGCCGCCGAATCCTGCATACCCATCGGTCGCCACAAGCGCATCGGGATGGGAATCGGTTCGAATGGTAACGGCTCCGAATCCTCTCGCGGAAACCCTGCGGAAATCCCGTGCTTCCGGAAGAGACCAGACCACGAGCCCATTTCGCTCATTCACAGCGTCGATGAACGTCTGATACGGCTGATATCCAGCTGTCGCATCGTAAGGACTGAATTGTGATGAACTGTACGGCCATCCGTTGAACAGAAGGAAGGTGCCCAGTATGGCCAATCCGATCGCACCGGCTCGTATCCTTCCTCGACGGCCGGGACGATCGATCATGCGCGAAGAACGGCGACGTTCATACCAACCCCTTATCGCAGGCAAGACGAGCAAGGCGGGCAATAGGCCTGATAAGGCTGACGGACTGTACCGGTATGAGGAGGAATTGCCAAGAGCCGGGAGTCCCGCAACATCTTCTGCCTCATGGAGGCCAAAGACCAAAAAATTCTTCTGCGCGTCGTGCATCGTCAGGTCACAAGTCCAGAGCGACCCTGTCCAATAGTAGTGCGGAGCCACCTCCAACCCCGGAATGAGGAGCACGCCGGGATGGCGGGCCTGCACATCGTGCACTTCCTTTAAGTATCGCTTCACGCCATACGCGACAAGTGACGGAAAAGATAGTGATACTTTGAATGTTCCTCTGAGCGGTTCCAGTCCGTACTCGTATCGGAGAGCCAGATTCTCGGACAGTAACAGTGCCTCGATCCCGAGATGTTCTGCCCGCTCGGCCAATGCATCAAGATCCAGCGTGCCGGTACTGGCAGTGCTATGGACATGGATTGCGGTGACCAGCGGCCTAAACAACTGTAGATCCGCCGCATTGACCGTCGCCGTGGTCCATGCGAGACTCCCCGCCAAACACGCGACGAGCGCTGATCTACGCATCAACACCCGTTACTCCCACGTCTTGGATCTCGGCGCTTACCATGCATGGCGCTCCGTCAACGTATCCCGGTACAGCGTTTCGATCGACTGCACCATGTGCCCGACCGTAAATCGTTCCGTAATACTCCGATGGGCTTGCTCGCCCAACTCCTTGGCGAACTGCGGTTGGTCAATGAGTGTTTGCAGAGCTGCCGCCAATGCCTCCACATCTGCAGGAGGAACCAGCATCCCATTTGAGCCGGAATCGATCAGAGCCGGGATGCCGCCCACCCGCGTCGCGACGACAGGCAATCCCGCCGCCATCGCTTCAATTAGTGCACGTCCCATCCCCTCATTGAGTGACGGGAACACGAAGAGGTCCATCCCCTTGAGACAGATATCGATATCATTCCGATGACCCAGTAACTGTACGGAGTTGTGTATGCCAAGTCTCGTGGCCAGGGCTGAAAGATCGTCTTTCAGAGGTCCGGTTCCGACAATGACCAGATGAAGTGACGGATGGACCGTTTTCAGCCGGGCAAACGCTTCGATCAAGAAGCGATGCCCCTTGATATCCGTCAACCAGCCCACCGAGCCGATGACGACGGCGTCTGAGGGACACGTGAACGACGAGGGACGCTCCTTACGTACGGCGACAAGCCTGCGAAAATTCTGCAGCTCGATCCCACTCGGAATCACGGCAATCTGTTCCGGTCGTCCCACGCCATGACGGAGATGATCATCACGTTCCGATTCTGTCAGGGTGATCAGGCGGTGAGTGAGCCGGCTCAACACCTGTTCGATTTGCAAGAAGACCCACGTCAGAATCCGACCGAAATGACCATAGAAGACGTGACCGTGCGGTGTATGAACGATGGCCGGAACACCTGCCATCCATGCGGCGATCCGCCCCAGCACTCCAGCCTTGGAGGTATGGGTGTGCACAAGAGCCGGCTTCTCACGGCGAAACAGTCTGATCAGTTCCCAGAGGGCACGGAGATCCTCGATCGGCCGAACGGGGCGAACCAAGGTCGAGACGAGATGCCACCGAATGCCTGCTCGATCCAACAGCCGGCAGTTCATCTCCGTGGCCGGTTGCCCGCCCTGCGCATCCCATTGACCCGGCAACCCAGCTACGATCAACGGCGTGAACACATCGCGATGGTGCCCCAACGTGGTGAGCATGGTGTTCTGAGCAGACCCCCCATAGTCCAGACGGGTAATGACGTGAATGACCGTATGATGTCCCATATTCCCCGAGCTATGCGGCTTTCCGTGCCCGAACCATGGCGACGTCCTGAATGAGCGCTTCAAGATCCGCACAGTGCCGGTCCCAGTTATAGACTGTCTCGACGAGCTGCCTGCTCGTCCGCGATAAGCGACGTGCCTCTTCGGGATCTGCGCGGAACCGACCGATGATCTTGGCAATCGCCGTGGCCAAAGACGCCGCGTCGGTACCTTCGGCTACCAACCGGGGATCAATGCGATTCACCACTTCCGGCAATGCGGCAACCGGCGTGGCCAGCACCGGCGTCCCGCAGGCCATTGCCTCGACGGTCACCAGCCCGAATCCTTCGAGTTGCAGCGTCGGCATCACCACCAAGTCTGCGCTTTGATAGTACAGGGGTAGTTGCTCCTCATGAACAAATCCCAGGAGCCTCACATCCTTGCTCAATCGGTGTCTGTGAATGAGTTGTTCAAGTTTCACTTGAAGTGGCCCCTCGCCGCCGACGAGGACCAACGGTCGCTCATCGCCGCCCTCCAGACAAGCGATCGCGTGGATCAAATTCTCCAATCCCATTCGAGGCACAAGATTTCGCACGGTGAATAACACGATCCTATCTTCCGGAAGACCCAGCGCCCGCCGCACCTCGTGACGTGCCGTGGCGGGACAGAACCGTTTCTGATCGACCGCCCCGGGAACGACATGAATCTTGTCGTTCCTAATCCCATGCACGTCGATGACGCGATTGCGCATGAAGTCACTGAGCACGACGACGGATCGACATCGGCGCATCACCAGACGCTCGATCCAGCGCCGCGCATAGGCGTTCACCGTCCATCGCAGCCAGGCCTCACCCGACGTCCCCGGGAGGGTGCGGGTCGTGAACTCTTCATGCGCAAGAGAGAGACACATGTACAGCCAGCTTGTCATCGCGCCGGACCTTTTCAGCAGAGGTCCCAGACCCGCCAGGGATTGATAGACGATCCCGACATCGATCGCGGCACGACGCTGCGAACGTTCAAAAGCCGTGATGGTCTGCTTCATGGTCGAGGAGACGAATGAGAGTTCATTCGTGCGCCTCACGTGATAGCGGCGCTCCAGAATGCCGTCGATCACGACCTGATCGTGAGGGTCTCCCGGCCGCGCGCGACTGATCACTTCGACATGGTGTCCGCGGCCTCTGAGTCCCACAGCCTGTTGCCGCAAGACCCGCTCTGCGCCCCCGATGACCTGTTCTGTCGAGACTTCAGAAAAAAGCGCGATATTCACAATACGAGCCTACCCTTCTATCGCATGACCCGTCGCCGCTGGTCGGCGATGCCAGAGCTCGAGGATCAACAGCGCATAGATCTGATCGGCAAAGTTGCGCGATCCCCGGTCATGTTCGCTCAACAGCCACTGCACATACTCCGGCTGTACATAGCCGCGCCGGCGAATGGTCGAATCGCTCAACAGATCGTACACCATAGGCCGGAGGTCCTGTCGGATCCAGCGGGCGAGGGGAATACGGAAGCCATACTTCGGAGCTGTGAGCACAGACCCAGGCAGGATGCCTTTCAGAGCAGCCCGGAAAAACCCCTTGAGCCGCCATCCGGAGAGCCGCAAGGACTCCGGAATCGACTGGGCAAATCCGAGCAGCACATGATCACAGTATGGGACGCGAAGTTCGAGCGAGTGGGCCATACTCATCCGATCGCCCATTCGCAACAAATCATCCGGCAAATAGGTCTGCAGATCGACGCCCGCAGCGCGGGAGGCCGGTTCATCCACCGGCCATTGTTCGAACAACTGTTCCTGCTTCACCGCCGACTCAAGCGTGCCACACGCGTTCAAGAAGTCGCGAGCGAATGCAGCCTTTCCCCACTCCTGCGGGACGAACGTCGTCCATCGCGCATACTGTTCAGCCAGAGGCCGCTCGCCATCTGCCAGGAACCGCCTCATTCGACCTATATGATCACGGGCCCCATATCCTTCCGGAAGGCGCCGTGCCACAGAATGAGCCATAATCTTTCGGAATGCAGGTGGGGTTCTGTTATACCAGCCGGCCATTCTGGCTCCGAGATAACGCGGATACCCGCCGAACAATTCGTCACCTCCGATGCCGGACAGCGCGACCGTGACTGTCCGTCTGGCCACCTGAGACACGAGATACGTCGGGATCGCGCAAGAGTCACCGAACGGCTCCGCCATCCCGGCCACGATGCGCGGCAGGAGAGCAGCGGCATCGGGATTCACCCGCTCTTCGGTATGATCGGTGTGGAAGTGCGTGGCCACCCTCCGAGCGGCGGGCAGCTCGTTGTACGAGATATCTGCGGGAGCGTCGTACCCGATTGAAAATGTTTTGATGGAACCCGTGACCTCCTGTCGCATACATGCCAGGATGGCGCTTGAATCGATGCCTCCGGACAGGAAGAGCCCCAGCGGCACGTCGCTGACGAGATGGGCGCGAACCGAATCCCGAAGTCGTGAGAGGAGGTGTTCGATTCCTTCTTCTCTTGTGGTCCATCGATGAACCGACCCGCTTGGGTAAGGATGCCAGTACAGGGATGATTCGATGCGACCGTTTCTCACCGACAGGATCTCGCCCGGCCTCACCTGATGAATCCCCTCGTAGATCGTTTCGGGTCCCGGAACATAGAGGAGATGCAGATAATCCAGGATCGCTTGCGGGCGAAGGTTGACAGCCGGACATGCGGCTAACAGTGACGGCAGTTCCGAGGAGAACAAGAGCGAGGACGAGTCGTCATGGGAAGGCCCATGCCTATAGTACAACGGTTTGATGCCAAACCGGTCCCGCGCGAGTACCAAGAGACGACGCTCTCGGTCCCATAGCGCATAGGCAAACATCCCGCGCAGTTTCTGCACGAACGCTGTGCCTTCCTCCTCGTAGAGGTGGACCAATACCTCCGTATCCGATTCCGACGCAAACCGATGTCCCTTCTGTATCAGGTCATGCCGGAGTTCACGGTAGTTATAAATCTCACCATTCATGACCGCCAGAACAGTCCCGTCCTCATTACTCACCGGTTGGCGTCCGCCCTCCGGGTCGATGACCCGTAACCGTCTGATTCCCAACCCCAAGCCTGGCTCATGATGGCTCCCGTGTTCGTCAGGACCGCGGTGCACGAGCCGCTGCAGCATCCGCTCCAGGAGCAGAGGTTCCCCTTTTCCGAGATATCCGCAGATTCCACACATATGACCAGTCCTAGCGAGATGAGTCTCCAGGCGAAGAAGGACTTTCTTTTTTTTCCAACAGCTTTCCCCGCGAGAGATCGAGCGGGTGGTATCCCTTCAAATCCTGATGATAATAGGATCGGACCAGCACGGTCAGTCCCACCGCGAGTAATGCGGTGAGCAGGGCGAGCAGCACCACCGCTTCACCATATCGAAACCTTCTTTTCCACCGTCTCCAGGACATCAGGATTCCTTCATGAATGTCTCGCCTTCACGGCCATGACTTCGACGGAGAATCCCCACGCCAGCCGGTCGAATCCAAAGGGTCGAGAGAGGGTGTAGCCCAGGTGATCCATACGTTTGACTACCCCCCTCAGATAGCCGGTCAGTCCGGGATATTCATACGCGTCGGCCTGAGTTGGAGGAGACGTCCGCACATCCACGTCGGTAAATCCCAACCGTGGCAGATGACATTCAAACGCTCGTTTACCGAATCCGTACAGATGCACGATCGCGAAATCTGGAATCTGAAGCACGAAGGCCAATTTGCTCAACTGCGCATGGAGGGGGCCATTCGGCACCCGCACATAGAGCACTCCACCGGGGCGCAAGACCCGCCACGCTTCCGTCAGGGCGTCAAACGGCCTGGGCAAGTGATCCAGCACGTTGACAAAGGTGACTGCATCGGCTGATTCACTTTCCAGCGGACAGGGCAACCAACTCTGCCGGTGGATCGTCGCCCCGCTGGCTCTTCCATGTTCCGCCGCCTGCTCGCAAAGTTCGAACCCCACCGCGCGCCAGCCGCGGGTTTGGGCGTACATCAACAGACGGCCTGCTCCACATCCGACGTCGACGAGCGTTCCGGGAGCACCGAGGCGCGCATGAATACGAGCCATCGCATGCCGATAGACATTATCCCTGGCTGTGCTGACTTGTTCCTGTGAGAATTCCACCCAATAATTCCGCCGGTATCGGGCCGCAATTTCATCGTCAGACGGAAGGGTTCGACGCAAGAACAAGCCGCATCCGTCACACAATAAGTGATCTTCTGACGCATTCCATAGGCGCGGCGCATCCCGCGTCATTCCACAGACACATCCGATGAGACCGCTCACAGCGTTCATGCAGCCCTCGAGGCCGAGTGTCCGACGGATGTGCTTCGATGGCAGGCATCGCGCCTGCGAATCACATCTGCCACCAGTTCGAGAACCAGGCCCGCAGTCCGATCAACCGAAAAGGTGCGAGCCCGTTCGATTCCCCGCGCGCGCAATTCCTCTCGACGAGGTGTGTCGATGAGCAGCTCGGTCATGACCTTGGTGATATCTACTGTATGTTCCGGGTCGAAGAACACCCCGGCCTCTCCGACGACCTCGGGAATCGCCGTACGATTCGACGCGGCGACCGGAGCGCCGCATGCCATGGCCTCCAAGGCCGGCAACCCAAATCCTTCCGACAAGGATGGCAGCATGAACAACGCACAGTTGGCATAGAGAGCCGGCAAGTCCGCATCATCGATGAGCCCGGTGAACTTCACACGGTCTTCTATGCCCAACCGGCGAGCCTGCTCGTGAAGAGCGGGAATCGCTCGATGATCGCCTCCAGCCAGCACCAGTTGATGCGAAGACCGGAGGGACCGGTCCAAACCGTCAAAGGCCTCGAGCAACCGGGGAATGTTCTTATGGGGTTTGAAGTTTCCAACAGAGAGCACATACGGCAAGCTCAACCCGTATGTGCTCTGAATTCGCTCTGTCAGCGGTTCGCGTCTGAACTCGTTTCCGAGGGCGACGGGTATGACGGTAATCTTCTCGGGATGCAGAGCAAGCCGGTCGATGATTGAACGTTTGGAATAGTCCGAATCGGCGATGACGGCGGCGGCACGGCGGGCATAGATCCGACCCAACCTGATCATCAACGCGTCATACACCGGACGCGACTGCCCAGGATATCCGATGAAAAAGAGATCATGAATGGTAATGACCGTTGGACAGGGTCCCATCAATGGAGTCTTATAATAGGGCGAAAGCCATGCCGAGACACGATCATTTTTGAGTTGCCTGGGAAGGGTGATCTGATCCCACCAGGCAGTCCATCGCTGCGGCAACGACTTGATCATGACACGAGAAGGAATATCTCCACGACAGACGGGGCCGTTGCTATACACGATGCAGTCCCACTCTCTGGCGCAGGCGGCGCGGAGGATTTCTCTCACATAGCGACCGATGCCGGTGCGGACGCCTGGTATCAATTCACGACCATCGATGCCCAGCCGGATCATCTGTTTTCCCCTGACTGGAACACACTCGATGCCTGCCCCGGTTTCCTGGCGATGAGTTCAAGGCCGATTCCCCAGTTCACACCCGTCAGCCGATACCAGCCGTACGCGAGGGAATTGACAAGCTGTTTGCCGGGGACTGCTGCCGCACCTCGATCGAATCCGACCCGTACATCGGTAAACCCCACGGACGAGATCAGGCGCGCGAGCGTCTCACCCGTAAAATGAAAGAGGTGCAGTTCCCGTTCATCCTCTTCGTACAGCGTGGGCCATCGCCGCCGTCCAGCCAGATACGCGAGACGAAACAGATAGTCGTTCAAATTCGGGGTTGCCAGGACCAGCCTCCCCCCCGGATTGAGGACGCGATAGATCTCTCGCATCATGCGGGTGGGATCCGATGCATGTTCGATCACATGCCAGCTGGTCACGAGGTCGTAGGAGTCTGAAAGGAGGCCGGCTTCCCATACTTCCCCCCGCTTGATGTCGAATCTCGCCTGACGGAACGCTGCCGCTTTAGAAAGCTCGGTTCCAGTCACTGTCCATCCATTCTGCTGCGCCAGGTCCAAAAACATCCCATCTCCGCATCCCACGTCGAGCAACCGTCCAGGCCGCTCGATCAACCGTGAGATCGCCGCTACCCGCCGTTCCCAGATGGCACGTCTCGCCCTCTTCTGATCACCCCAGGCCTCATAGTACTCATCCTGGTATGTGCGTTCGATATCACGCCGCGAGGGCACGGGAGTCACAAAGACGAGATCGCAGCGACATTGCACGACTTGTGTCGAACCGTGCAGTTCCAATGTCGTCCACGTCGTGCCGCCGCACAGATTACATCCACCCACTGCAGACCCCTCGCACGTCGTGATAGACCTGTTCGACCGCCTGAACATGCTGATCGAGACTAAAATGCGCTTCGACTCGACGCCGCCCCGCCTCTCCGTACTTGACTGATTGAGATGGATGGCTCAGCAGGTCCAACATCGCTTCCGTCAATCGAGCGGGATCGGCTGGTGGAACCAGAAGTCCGGTTTCGTAGGGAACGACGATCTCCGGAACCCCCCCCGCCCTCGTCGCTATCACGGCTTTTCCCATCGCCATGGCTTCGATGACCACACGACCGAAATGTTCTCCGTGCGAAGGCAGGACAAACAACTCGCTGAGCGCCAGGATCGGCCGCACATCCTCGACCCACCCGATGAACTGCACGTGATGACCAATCCCCAACGTCTCGGCAAGTTTTTCGAGGTCGCTTCGCAGGGCACCCTCTCCTGCCAGGACCAGTTTGATTCGGGGTATGACGGGGAGAACCTGCCGCCAGGCATGCAGAAGGTCTTCGTAGCCTTTATAGGCCACAAAGCGGCCCACGCTCACGACGACCCGATCATCCTCCGCAAGTCTCAACGAGGCGCGCGCGAGTGAGTCGGGAGAACGCGGAGCGAAATGGAACGTATCGATTCCGTTGTGAATGCAATGGATCTTTTCTGCCTGGCCCCAGCTAAACCTGTGTCGAACGGCCTGTGAATTGACGATCACTCTGGTGGCCATCCAATGGAGGACTCGATCGAGAAGCCCATCGGAATTCATCACGCGGACATGCCAGACCACCGGGCAGCGTGCCAATCTGCCTGCGACCCCGCCATACATCATGGCCCTGGTTCCATTGGCATGAACGAGCTGGGCGCCGGTCGTCCGTATGAGCCGCGCCAGCTGTAGAATGTGGTGCGGCACAGCCGGCGTTATCCTTTTGAGTGTCGGCATGGGGACCACATAGGTGGGAACGCCGGCCGTACGGCTTCTCACCGCCACAACTCCCTCCTCCGGAACGACCAGCACGGGTTTCCACGAGGGTGATCGTCTAAGACCATCCAGAAGGCCGAGCAGACTGATTTCGCCGCCGCCGCGAATGTCTCCGTGATTCGAGACGAAGAGGACGGTCTGCGGCGCGGTCATGATCCGGCCCTCACCATCAAGAATCTCAGGCGGCCGATTTCATTGCCTACATCCATGGTCACCTTCACCAGCGGCACCACCCACCAGCCGATTCGATGGGATGGATATTGACGGGCAAATCGAAATCGCCACAGTGTGGCGATGTAATACATCCCGAGTGCGAAGGGAAGCCACCGTGCGCCGCTCGGAATCAACGCCATGACGACCAAAAGGATCACCAGACGCAATGACCATGAACTTCGGAGTACGTACCCACCAAAAGTCACCGGGTGCAGCCGGTTGCCGAACGTCGCCAGTTCACTCGCTCCGCGTCGCATGAACCAGTGAAAAATTGCTCCCCACCGGTCTCTAGCGCGGTGATACACCACTGCATGCGGCGTATACACGCACAGGCTCGACGCCGAGACTCGCTCCGCCAACAAGGCATCTTCATTTCCATTTCGCGCGTCCTCCGGAAACCCCCCGGCTTGAACGAGTGCTTCACGCCGATACGCGCAGTTGCAGGTGGACAGATACTGAGTCCGTTGAATATGGCCACGCGCTTCGTGACGATAGCGAAGCCCTCCGGCTGGAAATCCCAGGATGTTTTCTGCGTACCCGAGCGGTCCGCATCCACGGACTGATACCGCGCCGGCGACGCCAACGGGACGGCGGTCGTCATCAAACGGAAGAAGGAGCGCCTCGAGCCACCCCGCTTCGGCTTCACAGTCGTCGTCCAGAAAGACGAGCAGTGCGCCCGACGCATGCTTCACCGCCATGTTACGCGCATACCCGAACCCACGGTTTTGCCTGGGCAGGAACACATAGTGCGTTCCCGCTACCGCCCTTGGAGAATCACCTTCTTCAACCACGACGATCTCCGCCTCTGCGCCGATGGGATCCGCGGCACGAACGGACGCGACGGCCCGTTCGAGATCCTGATGCCGATCCTTCGAGCAGATGATGACGGACACCGCAGTGTGATCGACCTTCATGGGGATCTCCGCCAAACCACACGTGGCCCTTCGGTAACCGCACCGTCAGATGCACACCGTTCCATACCGGCATGAGCCCCACCAGCGGCCCAAGGTCATGCTGCAGGACTTCAACAGCAGCAGCGAGGCCAGACGTGCCGAGTGCGTGAACGGCGGATGGGCTCCGCACGATATCGCTCGCTTTCTCGTTTCCCAAATCAACCATGCAGCATAGAGCGGGGCGAGAGCCAAGAGAGGCCGATACAGCAGCCCGGCCGTGAGAAGTGTCACCAGCTTCTTGTCCGGCGATGCACAGTCGATCCACATGCTCACCGCGATCGTCCTCCATCGCACGGCACGGCGCGGCAATTCGAGCCAGACGCCGGGCACGTGATGACGCTGCATCAAATAGGCGTGGCTTCGACCGAACCCGAACGCCTGCGTCATAAGACCCGTGAGTGTGGATCGGTGATGGTGGACGACGGATGCATAAGGCGTAAACGCTATGCGTGACCCGGCCTCATAGAGCCGAGCACACAAATCGTAATCCTCCCCGTAGATCGTCACGTCTTCATCAAACCCGCCGAGTTGCTCGAGGAGCAGACGCCTTACCGCAAGGTTGGCGGTGGGAAAGCCTCCCGCCCAAGGCGTCCATCGTTCATGAACCGTGGGCACATCCGATGACTGCAACGTATAGAGGGCGCTGAAGAGTTCAAGAAGAGATGTGCTCGTCGCACCGACAATCTTTCCGGCAACCGCGCCGACGCCTGCCTCGGCGAATGGTTGCAGAACATGTTCGAGCCAATCAGGCCGCGGCGCGCAATCCGCATCGGTGAACGCGACGATATCCCCTCGCGCCGCATGGATACCCGCGTTCCTTGCCGCCGATGCTCCTCGTGTGGGCGCATGAAGGATGAGACAATTCGCAACGCGCGCTTGAAACTGTTTCGCCAGCGGGAGCGTTCCGTCCGTCGATCCGTTATCGACCAGGATGATCTCCAGCGGTGGCGGGTTCAATTGTCCCAATGCGTTCAGGCATGGGACGAGGGTTCGCTCGGCGTTCAAGACCGGGATGACAAGAGAAACAGTCAGCATGCTTTGGCCTTTACGTGCAGCAGGTCCCGGTACAAGGATTCCAGCGGCCAGAGGGACTGCGACCAATCGTACTCCCGTTCCGCAAGACGACGCGCCGCGCGCCCGAATCGTTCTCGATCTCCTGGACTTGCCAAGAGCGTCTGAATGGATTCGATCATCTCGACGGCATTGTCCGCGATGACCAACTCCCGACCGGCTTGAGCCTTCACACCTTCGACTCCGACGTGCGTGGTGATGATGGGTAACCCTGCCGCCATGGCTTCCAATAATTTCGTGCGCGTTCCCGCACCGGTAAAGTGCGGCGCCACAAAGACCGTCGCGGCATGCAAATGAGGCAGAATGTCTGCGACCCCTCCGGTTACCACGATCCCGTTCCCGGCCAGTGCGGTAATACGTGGATCCGGTTTACGTCCAACCAGTCGCAGCTCTGCTTCCGGCACATCACGCCGAACGATCGGAAAAACTTCCGTGGCAAGGAACAGCGCGGCTTCGATATTGGGCTCGAAACTCATGTCCCCGCTGAAGAGAATCACCGGTCTGGACGTTTGATAGTCTTGCTTGGGGTGGACGACCGCGCAATCCACTCCATTGGGAACCACGAGAGCGCGCTGGGCCGGTCGCGATCGTTCGCAGCGGGCGCGATCCTGCTCGGAGACGACCAGGAGGCAGTGGATCTTCGGCCAGCAATACCGGTCGAAGAATCCATATCGCATCAGCCGCACGAGATTTCTCGCTCGCCTGACTACGCCGGCTTCATGACGAAGCGCCCGTAACGGACCCGCAAGACCATACGCCCAGACATCGAGAATAATCGGCACGTCAAGCCGGCCGGGAAGCTGGGAGATCATCGCCGGCTTCTCCAGTTGCACGGCGCCATAGCGCCCGCTCATCAGTCGATTTCGAATAGCCCCGGCAAATGCCGCATCCCTCCGATACGGCCCGAGCCTCGCGAGCCGCCGAACCAACGAGGGGCCGCGTAAGGGTACCCATTCGATATCCGCGCAGTACTGGCGCAACTGCCGGTCCGCCTCATCCGATCCATCCAATGCGGGAGCAATCAGGTCGGTTTCAAAGCGCTGCGCCAGGAAACGGACCTGGTGAAACATTCTGAGCGCGCCGCCGCCCTGGCGATTGGAGGGTGGCGCGGGGGCTACATACAAGAGTCGCATCGTCTCTTCCTCAGACCGCCTTCGATGCGGCAACGAGCGCGACCGCGCGATCCGGCCCATTCCAATCGACCTGTCCCGCTTCACCTTCCATCCCAGGCATCCATAGTCCTTGGCGGCTGACAGCATACTCCACCCGGTCGATGCGGAGTGGGGCGACCAACTGTCTCAGGCGTGGACCGTCATAGACCCGCGTCCAGTGATTGGTCATCGCCTGTCCGAAAGGGACGGTGATCACGGCTTTTCCATTCGGTCTCAGAATACGTGCAAGTTCTCGAACAGCGACCTGATCACCACGATCGGCTTCCGGCTCTCCGTAATGGCCGATGCCGATATGTTCGATCACGGAGACGGCGAGCACCGCGGCAAATGTCGATCCGCCGAAGGGCATCCGTGTAATATCCGCGCGAACAGCCTTCAAGCCGGGATGGCGATAGGGATAGGGATTGAAATCCATCCCGACGACAGCAAATCCGCGCGAGGCTAACGCGATGGGCAACCGGCTATGGCAGCAACCCAGATCGAGCACCGGTCCGGTGACACCATGGAGTTGCTCGAACACGAACGGATATTCAATGACCCGCTCCGTCGTCACCATTCCCGGTTCGAAGATCTGTCGGAGCAAATGCCTGGCCGAACCGGCCAGATACTCCTTGAAGCGAGGAAAGCGATCGAACATCCGAACCATGCCGCGCCAACGCAAATGGTATTGGGGACGGTAGGTTCCCGCAGGTTCGATCTCGTCGCGCATCATGACCAACCCTTCCCTGTCGGTTTGGTACCCCACGCGAAGTAATAGAATCCCAGCCATTCGGCGATGCACGTACGATCCAACCTTCTCCAGAAGCGCTTGGTACAATCAACCAGCCTCACCTGTGCTTCTCTCAACATGCGTGACCGGTACAGCAATGGAACATACGGCAGCACTACACCGGCCGGAAACACGGTCACAGAGGACAGTCCGGACGCTTGAAGAAGAGTACGGATTTCGTCCCCCGTAAAGCTCCGCTCGTAAAACGTCTCCGGCCGGCCCTGTCCTGGATGCAGGAGATGCCGCACATCTGCGGCCCAATCCAGCGAACGGAACAAAGAAAACTTATTGGGAACGATATCGGAATAGAAGAGTCCGCCCGGCTTCAAGACCCGAACCATCTCCCGGACAATGGGGGACGGATCGGCGAAATGCTCGAGCAATCCGGTCGACAACACGATATCGAGGCTATTGTCCCGCATCGGTAACCCCATGGCATTTCCCGCCAGGAATGCGCCATGGGTGTTCGCGCTTGCATAGTTCACCCGGGCTGATTGCAGGGCATTCGGTGAAAAGTCGAGACAGGCGGTCTGATAACCGGCCAGCGCCAACCAGCAGGACAGACGCCCCGATCCGCAGCCGACCTCTAACGTGGTTCCACGCCTGGGAAGAATGGCACGGAGATAATCGAGCTTGATGCGATCCAGAATCTGCGTCATGGTCCTGGCGGACACGGTGTTGCATGGTCCCTGCCAATAGGTGTTCCAGAAGTATTGCTCGGCCGCCATCAGGCTCTCCAGAGGAAAAACTTGTAATCCGCCGGCGTTCCGATCACAGCCCATTCCCGCAGGCGTCGGACGGCAGCCTTCGCCCACGCAAGCCGGCCTTCACCGCCGGTCACATCGGCTTCGTAGACCCGCTTCCAACGAAATCCTGCTTGTCGAAAGGTTCGGGTCCAATAGGAGAACGGTTGCACGTTGATATGCGACGGATCACGCGTGGCATTGGGATGCCTGGGATGACAGATTTTGACGTAGGCTTTTCCATCCTCACAAAGGACCCGTCGAACCTCGTGTAACACGCGCATTGGATCTCTGAGGTGTTCGAACAGATCGAGGGCCGTGAGCAAATCGCACGATGCCGCCTTCAAGGGCAGTCCGCTTTCGAGATCCGCCACGAGCACGCGGCCGCGCGCCGCCTCATCGCTATGAGCAAGCGCGTATAAGCTGATATCCAGCCCGATCACGGGAGCCACGCCCTCCTCATTGAAGGCGGCCAGGAGATAGCCTTTTGCACAACCAACATCCACGACTCGCGATGGTTTCGTCTGACGACACAAGAAACGCGCCGTTCGAACGGCGAATGGATAGATGAGTGCGCGCGTATGCGGGGGACTCTGCCTCGTCCGGCCTTCGAAATAATCCTGGTCGTAGAAGAGACGGGTGTTCATCGACTCTCTCCGGCTGTCTGTTCCAGCAAAAGTCGAAGTTGGTCGGCGCTGCGAGTCCAGGAAAAGCGTTCCGCCTGCCTCAATCCCGCCTCTCGCATGTGAAGGCGCAGTTCGGCATTCCCCATCACCCCGATGATGGCGTCTGCGAGCGTTCGGGGATCCTCGGCGTTGACCGCGAGACCTGCCTCGCCGATGACCTCAGGTAAGGCGCCGGATTTCGACACGAGGACGGGAGTGCCGCATGACATCGCCTCCAGGACGGGCAGACCGAATCCCTCGTAGAGCGATGGAAAGACAAAAAGATCGGCACCCGCGTACAGAGCATGGAGGGCTTCTCCGGCGACATAGTCTGTGAAGATCACATTCTCGTGTAACTCGAGCGTCTCGACGAGTCGAAGCACATCCTTCCCCCACCGGCGACTCCCGGCAATCACCAATGTCGCCCCGAGGGAACCTTCCACACGGGCGAGCTGATACGCCCGCAGCAATGCCTCCACATTCTTATGTCGACCCAACGATCCTGCATAGAGGATGTACGGCCCGACGATTCCATAGCGCTGTGTCACCGTGGCGATACAGGCCGGAGCGATAGAATCCCACTGGGGGTGGCGACCGGGGTACACGACATGAATCTTTGCCGGATCTATCCCCAACAATTCGACTAGATCGTCCTTGGTACATTGCGAAATCGTCACGAGAACCGCTGACCGTGCACAGATCCGATGCACCCGCTGTCGAAAGTCGGCATGGTGCGGAAACAATGTCGGAAGCCGGAGCGGAATGAGGTCGTAAATCACGGACACGACCTGTCCTCGGGGCAATATCGGGGTCATGAGGCAGGTACTGAGGTACACATCCAGACTGTTCCACAAGGCTCTGTGAACCGGTAAGCTGCAGTTCATTCGATCCCACCACAGAGACATGAACCGGTCAGGCATGGACAAGCGGACGATCGGCGCGACCTGCTCACATTCCCGCAAACCCGAAAGATGACTCCAGCTCCGACGGAACACCAAGCGGTACTGATTCCTGTGGTCGTCGATGACCAGTTTCCTCATGAGAGAACCGACATATTCACTGATCCCGCCGTGACCGATCATGGGACCTGCATCAATTCCGATCAGCATCCGGTCCACCGGCCGATTCGCATGTTCGGCGTGTTTCCTCCTCACGCACGGGCGTGTCCCTGAACCGTTTCGCGAAATCGTCCTACTAGCTTCGCGATATCGGCGGTAGTCGCAACGCGAAGCAGCCATAGGACGGCGACATAGACCAGTGCTGCCGCAGCCGTTGCCCCCAAGTCGCCCCATGGTTTCAGGCCAAGCCAGACCGCCAGCCCCAGGGTCGTGGCACTGCAACTCGCCAGCACCGTCGCCCTCGAGAGTACGGGGCCAAGATGGCGGGCCATCATGAAGGCGCCCGTCATCAACAATCCGACTTCACAGATCAGCGTGCTGACCGCTGCTCCTACGCCCCCCCATCGGGGAATCGCCCAGAGATTCAGCAGACCATTCAGAAGAAATGCTCCGGCCAGTGCTCTCATCCAGACATGCTCCTTGCCCCGTGCCTGCAATGCAATGCCGCACGGGGCATACAGCCAGTTGGCGGCAGCAGACCATGCCAGGATTGTAAGCATGGTCGCGCCCGCAGCAAATCGGGTACCGAACAAGACGCGGAGGAGCGTTTCAGAAATGCCTCCCATGATCAAAGCGAGAGCCGGCGCGACGACCAAGAACACGCGCAGGACCCGCTCGAAACTGCCCGAAGGATGACCCGGCGACTCCTGCACGAGATACGGGAAGAGCGTTCCGGCTGCCGATGCTCCAAAATTCAGGACCATGTTGATAGGCTTATAGGCTGCGCTGTAGAGCCCCACCATCGCGGAGTTGCTCAATTGGCCGAGGAGCATGATATCCACACGGGTGTACAAGCTTTGCACTACGGCAGTCGCGCCGAAAGGAAAAGCCTGGCGAACGACCGAAAGGAGTGTGCAGCGTCCCTCTCGCGCATCCGGAAGATACGGATCAACCACAATCCGGGCGACTGCGATCGAGGCCCCGGCACTCAGCACGTGTGCCCACAAGAATGAAGCAATCGTGCCTCCAAAGCGGGCCGCGATGAGCACGCCGATCGTTCCCATTGTCCCCGCAATAAGTTCGATCACTGCCACGCGATCGTATCGGGCGTGGCCGCCGAGCACGGCCAGGTATGGCCAGGTGAAGGAACCCAGCACGAGTTGAGCTGCAGCGAGCCCGACCTGCCACAGAGACGCCGGTTGATAGGGAAGTACCGCCGCCACCAGGAGAATGAGCGCGAAGACGGCAAGCCCCAAGACTGCTTGCGCTCGTGCCGCGACGCGAATGATTCCGCCGCCCCCCTTCGGATCCTGCGCAACGGCGCGGGTAATGACCGTGCTCAATCCGAGGTTCGGAAGCAGGCCGAACATCGCAGCGAGACCCATGGCATATGCATACTGCCCGAGTCCCTCTATGCCCAATACGCGCGCCAACACCACCGAATTGATCAACCCGAATGCCACGCCGAGGACCCGCCCGAACAAGAGCACGCTGGTGACGCGGGTCAACGATTGCAAACGATGAGTCACCGGACTTCCCCTAACTGGATGAACAGGGTCGCCCTTCAGGCCGCGCCCGCATGAGAAGAATCAGAGCCGGGAAACTTCAACGGAGCGGGCCGAGCCATGATCATGATATGGCCGTCCGCCTTCTGCTGAAGGTTTTCATGGTGATGTCCCGCCGCTCGGTTCAACATCATGCTCTTGACCAGGATGCCGGCGTACAGCCAGAACGGCTCCATGATTCGCACGATAATGAAGGTATTCGAACCGACCGCATGGACCAGCAGGCCGAGAAATCCCAGGATGAATCCCACGGTCAGGCCGCGCATATAGGGATCGGGCGCCTCGTGGTACCCCTGCAGATAGGTGCGGAAGATCGCCCAGAGCAATGCGAAAAACGCACAGACTCCTAGAATACCGGTTTCCGTCAAGACGCGCGGATACATGGCATCCATAAACGGCCCACCCGTGACTCCGAGTCCCCAAAGCGGGGATTTCACCCAGGCATCGACCGCATGCTGCCAGGAACGAAGTCGTTCGCTCGTCGACGTATCCACCCGAATTTTTCCGACCTTGAGTTGTCCTTCCTCCTGGGGCTGGGTGAAGGTATACATCATGCGATCGACCACCGCGCGAGGAGCGAGCAGCGGAACGGCAACGATACCGATCAATACCAGCGAGACCAGCAGCGGGCTTCGTTTCCGCACGACGACCAGCACACCGCCAATGACCATCCCGGCGGCCAGAAAAGACGCGCGGGACAGGGTCGCTTGGAGAGCCACGCCGGCCACACCGAGCAAGGCGATCAACGGCCACTTGCGAGTGAGCGCTCCGGAGGTCACAAGCAGTCCGGATATGATCGCCATCATGAGGACGAGGTATCCTCCCAGCGTGTTCGGCTCGCCATCCTGACCTTCGAAGGGCGCCGATACTCTCACGCCGCTGGGGATCTGCGAGATCGCGAACAGCGACACGGCCATGCAGGTGATCAGACTCGCGGTGACCAGATGGCGCATCTGCCGCTCGTCCTTGATGAGATTGACGGTCATGAAGTAGAGGAAAAAATATTCATAGTATTTGAGGAGAAAGAACAAGCCGCCTGCCGGCTTGACTCTTCCGACCAGGACTCCCATCAAGGTGGCAAGGACGCAGGCAGCCACATACAGCATGATCGACCGGTTCAACGGCGTTCTTACGAAGATTCTCTCGTGTTCGGAAATGGCGGTGCGAGCTATCCATCCCAAGCCGACCAGCATCAGAAGGAGGTCATCGAACCGCAGCGTGATGCCGCGCCCGAGGGTGGCGCCGCCACCCAATCCTCCGACGAGAAACTCCGGTCCCAGCAGCATGGAAAACACGAGCACATACAGGCCCGTCAGCGGCGACACGAACGCGATGAGAAGCGGTACCACTCCCGCCACGACGACGACGCTTGTCGAGAGAGACGTCTTACTGATGAACAATGCGAACGGGATCGCGATCAGGAAGGGAACGATCGCGAGCGGCCATTGAGTTCTGGCATCCGCGAGACGCACAAGGGTCTCCTCGCAATAGATTCACACCACGCCGTCTTCCGTGCACATGGACTCATGTGACCTTGAGCGCTGCGTTCATCCACCGATCAACGGTGTTCGTAGCGATACATGCCCGCTTCCGGAGTGACCTCCGCCCGCACGTTTGTCAGCACGACACCAAGGATATTGGCCTGGGCGTGATCGAGAAGAAATTTGGCACGTTTGAGTGCGTTCCGGCCGATGCGTCCGACCTGGTACACGAGAACGGTCCCATCCGCCCGAGAACTGATGGCCACGGCATCGGTCACGGGAAGAATCGGCGGCGTATCGAACAGCACCATGTCGTAGTCCTCATGCATCTCGGTGATGAGCGCCTTGATCTTGTTGAGGTTCATGAATTCGCTGGGATTGCCGGTCGGCGATCCACTGGTCAATACGAACAGGTTATCGAGCCCCGGACTCCTCAGGACCCGATCGACTCCCATGTTGCCCAGCATCAAGTCCGTCACCGACCGGACCGAATTTCGCCAGGGGGTACTTCCGGCCAGCGCGTCAACGAGCCCTGGTTCCCGTTCAAGGCCCAACCGCTGATGTATAATCGGGCGTCGCAAATCGGTATCGACAAGCAAGACGCGCTGCCCTTCCATCGCCAGCGTCACCGCAAGATTCACCACGACCGTGCTTTTCCCCTCGCCGAGACCGGCGCTCGTGAACACGAGTGACTTGACCTTCCGGTCCATGCTGGCGAACTGAATATTGGTGCGCAGGGATCGCAGACTCTCCGAGAGCACCGATTTGGGGTCGATGAGGCAGATGAGTTTGGAGAGGTTGTCGACGGTCTCCTGCGAGGTATTCGGCGGGAGCGCAACCGTGGCGGCCTCGCGAAGTTCCTCCTCATCGAATTGCGGGATCACCCCGAGAACGGGCACCTTCAGGAACTCCTCCACTCCTTCGATGGTGCCGATCGACGTGTCGAACGATTCCCGCGCGAACGCCAGCACGATCCCAAGAAACAAACCCATGAGCGATCCTACCGCCACATTCATTTCGGTATTCGGCGCATTGATAGGCTGTGCGGGGGCGATCGCCGGCGTGATGATCGTGACTTCTTCAATCTGCTCGGCACTCTTGATCTGGAGCTCCTGATGTTTCACCTTGAGAGTCGCATAGAGGTCGGCATTGACCTTGACTTCCCGTTCCAGCCGGGCCAGGTCGATCGCCGACTTCGGGAAGGCGAGATACCGTTGCCGGTACCGATCGATCTGTTCCTGGATCGCCGCCTGCCGGCCCGATAACGTCTTCAGTTTCGACCCAAGCTCCCGCCCCATCTCGCTTTTGACGTTCCCGATCTTTCGGACGAGTTCGACCACAGCCGGGTGCTCAGGGGTGTAATTGATCAGCAGCGTCGACCGCTCCTGCACCAAATCCAGCAACTTGCTGTTGAGGATCGACAGCAACGCCGTCGGTTCTTCCGTGAAAATACGCTCCGAGGTGGTCGCCGGTTCCAAATCCGCCCGTCGGACCGCGTCGATCTGCTTGGTGGTTTCGCTTTTCTGGCGCTGCACCGCGTCGAGGTCTCCCTCGAGTTTCGTAAACATTTCCAAGGCGGCTTTCGCCTCATCGGAGAGGAAGACCTGCCCTTCACGCTCCTTGAAATTACGGAGCGCGTTTTCTGATTCGGTCAGCTTTGCCTCCATGTTGGCGAGTTGCTCTTCAACGAACCGCCGAGATTCCGTCACCATCCGATTCCGCGCGGCGATGTTCTCCGCTCGGTAGGCATAGGCGACCGCATTCGCCAATTTTTCCGCTTGATCCCCCGAATCCGTGGACGCCGTGATACGGATAATGCTCGTATCCGTCTCCCTGGTGGTATGAATCCGTTGACCGAGGTCGTAGACGGTATTCAAGTAGCCGGCCGAGTGCCGGACGTCTGCAGGAGCGTCCCCTTGAATGAGATGAAACTCTTCCGCCACTCGCTCCATCACGGGAAAACTGCGGATGAATTCCGTCTGGGTACTCAAATCGTTTCCTTGTGAAAAGGACAACGATTCCAACAGTTGCTGCGCGACCGTGCTGCTCCGGTCAAACTTGACGCGCGAGGTCGCTTCATAGATCGGAGCGGGCTTGAGAAACTCGGTAAACCCGAAGGTGAACACCGTCACCAGCACCGCCGCACATACGATGAGGTATTTGCGTTTCTTGACGATCAGCCAGTAGTCGATGATGTCGAGTTCGTATTGCGCCATGGCGTCCCTCTTCCATCCTGGAAGGGTGAGTAGCCTCTACTTGATCACTGCACCAGGGAAAAATGCCGGGATGATGAATGCGGGATAGAACGGAGTAATGGCAACCTGGACGATCGGAAGTATCTTCTTGCTGGCTTCCATGCTGTCACCGAGATGCTCGCGGGGCACGAACACGATATCGTTTTCCTCCAGCGAGAGATTGCGGCTCCAGTCCCCATAGGTATACAGACGCGCTAGGTCGGCCGAATACACGTCCGGGTGCTGGAGGTTTCCACGCACGACGCGGATCTCCTCGAGCAGCGCGGTCTCCTGATAGCTTTCCGCCAACGCCACTGCCTGTATCACCGTCATATTGCGGGACATGGGATACATGCCCGGCTTTTTGACATCGCCGAAGACAAACACCCGCTTGACCCGCAACGCCTTCTTCCTTAATTGCACCTGCACGCGGGGGTTGCGCATAAACGGCAGGACCTTTTCTTGAATCCGGACTTCAGCTTGAGCCGCCGTCATGCCGGCCACATTGATTTCGACGAATGCCAGGGACACCTGGCCCGATTCCCGGACCACGCTGGTGAATTTCTCCTCGCCGGCTCCCCGTCGAATGACGACATCCAACGTATCTCCGACATCGATCGGGGTTTCGGCCGTCGGCACTGTTTCATCTGCGTAGATGTCACCCTTGGGCAAGGGGGGAAGCGGCGGCATGGTGTCGGCGATCGCACCAGGCGGCAACGATGACTGCGCCGGATTCCGGCAGCCGCTCAACAACGGAATGGTCGTCAATCCAATGAAGAGCAAGAGCCACACATGACGCAGCCGGTTGTGATGAGTCACTGTCATCCTGTTCCCTCGCGCGCATCCATCGGACGCAGGACTTCGACAATATGCATGGCCGAGGTTTGGCTCAAATCGATCGTCTTAGCCGGTCCGATCGACCCGCTCACGGCATGATCAACATGGAGTTCAGGTCGCAACGGGTACCGGCGGTTCAATCTTCTCACGATGCCGATCTCTCCGGTGTTCAATCTGACCGTCGTGCCGAGCGGGTACATCGATAGTTGATCCACCAGAATCTTCAGGAGTTCCGGGGGGAATGTTTCTTTTCCTTTGACGAGCAATTCCCTCACAGCGTGGTGAGGCAACAGTTGTTTCCGATACGGACGCGGACTGATCAACGCATCGAACACATCCGCCAATCCGATAATCAGCGCATGCTCATGGATCTCGCACCCGTTCAACTGGGAGGGATAGCCTTGGCCCCTCCACCGCTCATGTTCCTGTCGGACGATCACAGCCAGCCATTCGTATTGATTGCCTAACCCCATGAGGAGTTCGAACCCCTGCTGAGGATGCCGGTCAATGAGCATTCGCTCCTGGGCGGTCAATGGTTCTGTTTTCGCCAGTAAAAGGTCAGGAATCGTCATCATCCCGACGTCGTGGACCAGAGCCGAGAGGGCCAACCGTGTCAGGGCAACCGCATCATACGTCAGGCCGAGGCCTATCTTGATCGCAAGGATGGCCACGTTGATCGCGTGATGAATGAGGGGAGTCCCCTGTCGTCCAGACAAAATCTTGCGCAGGAGTTCGTCGCTGTTATGCACGGAGCCTACCAGAGCATCCGCAAGACCTTGGATGGCATCCAGGTTCAGTACGGCGCGATGACGAATTCCACGCTCCAACTGAGACAGTTCCTGCTCGGCTTTCTGGTAGAGCGCCTCCGCCTGGCTGTCGATCGGATGGGCTCCCTCCTCCGGCGCCTGCAGGCCGGAGGAATGGAACGAATGGACTCGGGCATCCCGATTGGTTCCCGGAATCGGGCTTCCCTTGGATTGCTCGCGCACCAGATCCGACAATCGTGTCATGCAATTTTCCCGGCGAGTTTATGAACGCCGTTGAGCGACCGGCTTTCCATTACCATTTGCCGGTTGAAACTCGGGCTTTTGAAGTTCACGCTCCAGCATGGCGCGAATGAACCCGCTGGTGGTGTATCCCTGCTGTTTGAGACAATCGAGTTGATCCTTCAGATCTTCGGGAAGCTGGATAACGATGCGAATGAGTTTGGACATAGGTTTAGGCATAGTTGTGTAGCACTCCACATCAATGTGTGCGACATGTATGCACGTGATATGCCATGATATAAAATGCCATATGATGTGTAATTTTGAATGCTTGCGCGACAAATTGATTCATGCACCGGTCTGTCGAGAACAACTTATGTCACTTTTGGCGAGGACTGTACGGAGGCTGAGGGGATATCGGTACGCTGTGGAACGGTGAGGGAGATCTTACCGCTGTCGTGTATCCTTCGCCCTGGCCATGACCAAGGTATCAGGCACGCACCCACTATCTCATTGCCAATTCCACCGCTTCCACATCCGCCGGATATTCTCCAACTCGATCGCAAGACCAGGCAGCGAAACAAAAACCGGTTGCAACGTCCATTCACCTGTCTGATGAACGGTAAGGTGAGAGGTGGACACATCGAGGTCCACCCAGACGGCACCATCCTGGTCTGTACGAAGGATCCGGCCTTGGGCGCGCCGGTATGCCGCCACGACATCGCGCGCAGGGTGCCGGTAGGGATTGAACGCGCCGACGGAAAACACGGCCACTTCCGGACGAGTCACATCGACCCATCGTAGATCAAGAGAACTGCGAGCCCCGTGATGAGGCACTTTCATCACGCTGATGACACGAAGGTCGCTGCGATGGAGCAACGCAGACAGACCGTCTCTCTCAATGTCGGCGGCAAACAGGAACGAACGGGCGCCGCAGACGAGGAGTAGGACAATAGAGGAGTTGTTCAACTCTCTTGCATCCGCGTTCGATCGCCGAGCGTACAGGACCGCCATCTCATGTGACGGATTCAGGACGCGCATTTCACAGTCAGCCGCCGCCCACATGGTCATGCCTTCGCGAGCCACGTCTGCTGTCAGATTCGCCTGTTCAAGCGAGGCTTCCAACCGCTTCCAAAATATTTCCTCCCGCACCAATCCGTTCGTCCAAAAGTGAGTGATCGGAAAGTGGTCTACAATCCAGGCCAATCCGCCGACATGATCGAGTTGCGGATGAGAGCCGACCACATGGTCAATGCTGCGAATTCCCCGGTTCCACAAATATGGAGCCACGACTCCCCGCCCCATGTCCAATCGATCATGCGTCGCTCCTCCGTCAATCAGCATCACCTGGCCATCCGGTAATTCAACGACCGTGCTGTCGCCTTGACCTACGTCGAGAAACGTCACGCGTACCATGTGATCACCCACAAACGGACGCGGCGACCAGATCCACCATCCGATGATCAGGCTCATCCCCATCATGGCCCCCACGCGGGTGTGGAAGGAGAAAGAGCGCGTCAAGCTGATCCAGGTCGCACCATAGAAAACGCCCATGAGCGGAACTGTCGGAGCTGCCACATACAGAAATACACCCGGCAAGCCTGCGACCATCCGAACCGCGTCTATCAGCGGAGTACTGAATGCCTGAACCACTCCGGCAAGAGGAAGAGCGGTTGCTTGCGCTGCAATGAGCCACAACGCGCAACCAAGACCCAGAGGGACAAGAATGAGACCGGTGAAGGGAACGACCAGAAAATTGGCGAGGAGACCCATCCATGGGATCTGATTGAAGTAGTAGGCCACAAGAGGGAGCGTGACGATCGTCACCACGGCCGTGACAACAACTGACTCTTTTCCCCACTTCCATGCATTGTGCAGCCAGGAGGGAGCTGTGTCGGATCGCTCGTCCTGGTTATCCCCTTGATCAAACCACCATGCCATCGCCCAGACCGATAGGAAGGACAACTGAAATGAGATGTCGAACAACACCCGCGGGTCGTACAATAGAATTGCACATGCCGCGATTGAGAGCGCATGGAGAAGCGGACGGCGATACCCAAACCACAAGGCCGACAAGGCAGTTGCGATCATGATCAACGAACGCATCGTCGCCGTCTCCGCTCCCGCCAAGAGGGCGTAGCATGTGACCGGAATGAGGGTTAACAGTGCCGCGAGTCTGGTCGGAGTGGTGTGCCGGGTCAGCGCAAGGAGCCATGTCCAGGGCAGTGCCAATACTCCCCGCCGGATGATGGCGTAAGTGAGGAGGGCCACCAGACCCAGATGTGATCCCGAGATAGAGAGGATATGCACCGTCCCGGTTGCCATGAACCAGTCACGCACCTCGGGCAGCAAATACCCGCGCTCCCCAATGATGATGCCGAGAAAGAGGCCGAGTACCGGCTGATTCAATGTCTCCACCGCCGCAACATGTACCTGTTCTCGCCATCGGTCGACCCGATTCCAGAACATCCATGACACGGATTGTGAACCGGCACTCACCAGACGAATCGCATCCGGACCAGTCACCGTCGCCACCGCATCGATGCCCTGTCGATCTAAATAGGCGGCATAATCAAACCCTCTCGGATTCAATGAGCCATGGGGAGGCCGTACACGCGCGTGAAAGATGACTTGGTCGCCTCGATAGAACGGACCGCGGGAGTTTCGCCAGACGAGCTTGAGCCGTACTTCGTGATCCCACGACCCGAGCGATTCGCCAAGAGGGGCCGCTTGAAGCACCATGGTCATGCGATCCGGAGCATGCTGAATCGGCTCGATGATCGTCCCGATGAAAGGCCGCGACGTCACTTCCTCCTGCGCGGGCAGGACCAAGGCTGTGGGAATAGTCCAGGCAAACAGGTACCAATACGCCACACCCGCGACCACTCCTCCGTAAAGAGCGAGCCCCGTCCGTGATGACATCCTTCGGGTGGCCTCGACGGCACTCATGACGCCGAGAATGGCAAGCAAACAGAGAGAAGTGAGGATTGGAAAATACGGAAAAAACGACCCGAAGAGGAGTCCCAGAACGAACGCGGCGGCGTAGGAAGGCAACATCAGTCACGCTGCCTTCCTACTCGACTATCCAAGATGGGCGCGAACGACGTTCGCGAGCTGCTCGGCAACTTCCCGAATGATGGTGTCTCGTTCTCCCTCGACCATGATGCGAAGCAATGATTCCGTACCTGAATAGCGTACCAATACGCGACCGGTGCCGTTCAACCGTTGCTCAGCGGCTTGGATGGCTAATTGAAGATCTGGAATCTCGGCCAAATCACGTTTGTGCGCGACCTTCACGTTCATGAGCACTTGCGGCACCGCGGACATGGCTTTGGCAAGTTCGGACAGCGACTTCTTGGTACGTTTCATCAACGAAAGGACCTGCAATGCGGAAATGAGGCCGTCGCCGGTGGTATTGTGATCCAACAAGATGAAGTGCCCGGATTGCTCTCCGCCAAAATTGTAGCCATCGGCCAACATGCGCTCCATGAGATAGCGATCGCCGACCGGTGTTCGCAACAGGGTGATGCCTGCCCTCCCCATGGCGATCTCCAAGCCGAAATTACTCATGACGGTCCCGACGACGGTGTGCTTGGCGAGTTGGCCTTTGGCCTTGAGATCCAATGCCAATGCAGCCATGACATGATCTCCATCAATGATCATCCCCTGCTCGCACACAAAGATGGCCCGGTCTGCATCGCCGTCCAGGGCAATCCCGATATCAGCTTGGTGGAGTCGGACAGCTTCCTGAAGCTGTTCGGGATGGACAGCACCGCAACCGGCGTTGATGTTCATCCCATCGGGCTTGTCACACAAGACTTCGACCTTCGCGCCCAGTTCACGCAGGACCATTGGAGCCACCTTGTAGGCCGCTCCGTTGGCGCAATCGACCACGAGTTTGATTCCCTGGAAGTCGAGATCCTTCGGCAACGACCGCTTGGCAAATTCGATATACCTTCCCTCTGCGTCGTCTATGCGGAAGGCTTTGCCGATTGCATCGGCGGTGGGTCGGAGATGGTGAATCTCATTTGAAACGATCAACTGCTCGATTCTGGCCTCAAGCTCATCGGGTAGTTTGAAGCCGTCGCTCGAAAAGAATTTGATGCCGTTGTCCTGATAGGGATTGTGCGATGCAGAGAGCACCACCCCGGCATCCGCCCGGAGGCTTCGTGTGAGGAATGCGATCGCCGGCGTCGGCATCGGCCCGACGAGCAATACATCCACGCCCATCGAGCAAATCCCTGATATGAGAGCGGACTCCAGCATGTACCCGGACAGCCTCGTGTCCTTGCCGATCACAATTTGATGCCGACCGGCCCTGCGCATGAATATATATGCGGCCGCACGGCCCAGCTGCATGGCGGTTTCGCTCGTCATGGGCTCAAGATTCGCAACCCCGCGCACTCCATCCGTGCCGAATAGCCTACGCATGCCGCACCTGTTGAAGGTCACCTATCGACCCGGCGATCGCTCGTGTCATGGTGATGACGTCTCTCATTGGACCGATATCGTGCACGCGAATCATGCCTGCCCCATGCAACACGGCGACGGCAACCGCAGCGGCGGTGCCAAAAAGTCGATCCTGGATGGGATGGCCGGGAACGTGGCCCATGAAGGCTTTGCGCGACACTCCAACCAACAGCGGGCGGCCCAGATCAGTGAACATGTTCACGTGAGCCAATAAGGCAAGATTATGATCATGGAGCTTACCAAAACCGATGCCCGGGTCAAGGACGATTTGCGTTCGAGAAATTCCGGCCGCCTCCGCGGCCCGTATCCGGTCGGCAAGAAATGCATGCACCTCTGCAACCACGTCGTGATAATGAGGCGCGCGCTGCATCGTCTGCGGCCTCCCCTGCATATGCATGAGGACGATGCCTGCGCCGGATTCGGCCACGACGTGGGACATGTCATGATCAAACGTCAACGCGCTGATGTCGTTGACAATCGAAGCTCCCGCTTCGATGGCTCGTCTCGCCACGCGGGCCTTCGTCGTGTCAACGGAGATGGGCAAGTCCACGGCACCCCGTACAGCCTCGATGACCGGGATGAGCCGTCGCATTTCTTCGTCTTCGCTCACGGGCTGGGCGCCGGGCCGGGACGATTCGGCGCCGATATCGATGATGTCGGCCCCTTCCTCGGCCATGGTACTGGCCCGCGTCACGGCGGCCGAAACCTCCTCATACCGTCCACCGTCATAAAATGAGTCGGGCGTGACGTTGAGAATGCCCATGATGAGCGGTCGTTCCTGGACGGACAGGGACCGATTGCCGGCTTTCACGATCAGGTCGTCGTCCGGTTTCGCCTGTCTCATGGGGTGATCCGCAGCGTAATGGAAAGTGGGATACATGTGCAAAACGTGGGGGTTCTTATCACGTTGAGCGGAGAGAAGGGAATGCGGGAACCGACTCGGACGTCGGTTCCCGTTTTATGTAAATGACTGGTCTGGCCGGAGCCGACACGTGTCGTCAGGCAGGAACAGTCTGAGACGCGGAGCCTTGCATGACAATCTGATCAATCTCGAGCGCATCCAGCACTTCCTTTTCCAGAAGCGCTTGCGCCAATGCTTTGAGGCTCACCATATTTTCGGTCAGGATCCGTTTAGCCCGTTCATAATTTTCGCTGACCAAACGTTTAATCTCATGGTCGATTTCGAGTGCGACTTGTTCGCTAAAGTCCCGTTTTGTCGCGATCTCGCGACCCAGAAAAATCTCTTCTTCCTTCCGGCCGAACGTGAGGGGACCAAGCTTCTCGCTCATGCCCCATTCACAGACCATCTTACGCGCTAAGTCGGTGGCCCGTTCGAGATCATTCCCCGCTCCGGTGGTCACATTGTGGAGCACGAGCTCTTCGGCCACCCGGCCGCCCATCAAAATGGCAAGCGTGTTATACAAAAAGTCCTTTGAATAATTGTGACGATCATCCGTCGGAAGCTGCATCGTCACGCCGAGCGCCCGGCCGCGAGGAATAATCGTCACTTTGTGCACTGGATCCGTGCCTGGCAGCAGTTTGGCCATGAGCGCGTGTCCCGCCTCGTGATAGGCCGTCGTTCGCTTCTCCTCGTCACTGAGGATCATGCTCTTGCGTTCCGCACCCATCAGCACTTTATCCTTGGCCATCTCAAAATCGATGTACTCGACTTCCTTCTTATTCTGGCGGGCTGCCCAGAGCGCCGCTTCGTTCACGAGATTCTCCAAGTCCGCACCGGAAAATCCCGGCGTGCCACGAGCAATCTTTTCGAGCTCGACATCGGAGCCGAGAGGAACCTTTTTCGTATGTACCTTGAGAATTTCAGACCGGCCGCGCAAATCAGGCCGATTGACAACCACTTGACGGTCAAAGCGGCCAGGCCGGAGCAGCGCCGGATCGAGCACATCCGGTCGATTGGTCGCCGCAATCAGGATGACGCCTTCGGTCGTATCAAATCCGTCCATTTCCACGAGCAATTGATTGAGCGTCTGCTCTCGCTCATCATGTCCACCACCTAAACCGGCGCCGCGCAGCCGTCCGACGGCATCGATCTCGTCGATGAAAATAATGCAGGGTGCATGCTTCTTGCCCTGCTCGAAAAGGTCGCGGACCCTGGATGCTCCGACACCGACGAACATCTCCACGAAATCGGACCCGCTGATGCTGAAAAACGGCACGCCGGCCTCTCCCGCGATGGCCTTTGCCAACAGGGTTTTGCCGGTTCCCGGAGGACCGACGATCAGCACACCCTTGGGGATCCGACCCCCCAGCTTCTGGAACTTTCTGGGATCTTTCAGAAATTCGATGATCTCCAGGACTTCTTCCTTCGCTTCATCGATCCCTGCGACATCGGAAAACGTCACCTTCTTACGTTCTTCCGTCAACATGCGCGCACGGCTTTTCCCAAATGAGAGAGCCTTGTTTCCGCCGATCTGCATCTGGCGCATGAGAAAGAACCAGAGACCAAGGAACAGCACAAAAGGCCCCCAGGTCACGAGAAAGGTAATGTACCAGGGACTTTCGTCCGGTGGCTTCGCCTCAATCTGGACGTCCTTTTCACGCAGTACCTTCACGAGTTCCGGATATTCAGCCGTATACGTGCGGATTCGACTTTGATCTTTGAGGATCGCGCTGACATGATTGGCCTTGATCGTGACCTTCATGACCTCGCCTTTATCAAGCTTGGCCATGAAATCACTGAAAATCACTTCATCTTCAGGCGCGTGAGTCGGAACGCTGAACAGGTTGAATAGCAGGATCATGAAGAGGCCGACCACTACCCAGAACAGCAGGTTCTTAACGCGTGAATTCATCCACCTCTCCTTTGCGGGTTTCAGGCCCACCAGAGTCACGAGACAATCTTGGTGATATTAACACAGCTTCCATTGGAGTCACAACAGTTTCACGCCGACTCTTGCTCCGGCTCATCGACCTTATCGAGGACAGCCAGGTAAGGAAGGTTCCTGTATTTCTGCTGATAGTCGAGTCCGTAGCCGACGACGTACTTGTTCGGTATTCGGAAGCCCTCATAATCGATCTGCACATTGACCACACGGCGTTCCGGTTTACTGAGAAGGGTACAGACTCTGATGGATCGAGGTTTCCGCTTGGACAGCGTTTTGATCAAATAGCTGATCGTGAGGCCGGAATCGACGATGTCCTCCACGAGAAGAAGGTCTTTCCCCTTCACCTCTTCGGTCAGGTCCGATACGAGTTTTACTTTACCGGAAGTCTTGGCGCCGGAGCCATAGCTGGTCACGACCAGGAAGTCGACCCTCATCGGAATCCGGATCGCCCGCGCCAGGTCGGCATAAAATGCATAGGCGCCCTTCAGCACTCCGACCAGGATCAACTCTTTTCCTCCGTAATCGGCGGTGATCTGACGGCCTATTTCCCGGATACGCGCCCGCATTTGCTCCTGTGTGACAATCGGACGTCCGAATAGTCTTTCCATAGATCTAGGTCCGTCCTTTCATCGAGGGGTCTGCGAGGCAACCACGAACTGCCTGGTGGATGCGTTCATGACAAATCGGCCGTCGGGCCGGAGCCCTACCACCCAAAGGATCCCTTCAGGCGCGACGAGAAGCGGGGTGCGGTGCCGGACAGACCGACTTACTTTGAGATCAGTGAAGAGGTCCTGTACCTTCTTGTGTCGTCCCTTCATGCCGAACGGACAAATCCGATCCCCGGGCTTCCAGCTTCGAAGACGGAGGGGGAGAGTGAAGGTCGCACCGTCGAATACCGTCACCTGTTTGTCGCGTAATCGCACACTGTTTCGCGCATCGTCTTCATCAACCACTCGAAGTTGAATCCGTTCACCGGTGGGAGGCCATACCATCGTGCCGGGGATTCCGGCACAGAGACATTCTTGTGCCGGCGAATCGCGCGCGATAGGTTGCACGTATGACGTGCCGATGCGAATAGACTCACCATCGCGGAACACCTCGACTCCCCTCGCCGACCATCTGGATCCCACTGTGTTCATGACGACCTGCCGGACAATCGCTTCGACGGTCGTAAATCTCGGCATTTTCCCTCGTCCATCGAGTCGACCCAGGACCCGGCGAATGATGCGACGCTGCAAGGCGAGGGGTACGTTGAGAAATGGGGCACGCGCCAGACAGAACTGTTCGTCGCGCTCAGTCACGATACTCGGAAGCAGGTCTGTCACCATCCGGTCCAATAAAGCGTCTTCTTCGCCGACGATCTCGCATTGCCGGCTGATCACCTTTACGAGGGACGGAGCAACCGATTTCATGTATGGGATAAGACCGTGCCTCAATCTATTTCTGAGATAGATCGGGTTCCCGTTGCTGGCATCAGTCCGATACTCTCGGTTCAATGAGCGAAGATACGACAGAATATCCGCCCGCGGAATAGTCAGCAAGGGCCGGATAAACAGTCCCTCTCGCATCGCCGGCATGCCGGCAAGGCCGGCCAGACCGGAGCCTCGCAGCATCCACATCAGGACTGTTTCAGCTTGATCATCAGCCGAATGTCCCAACGCCACTCGCTTGATTCCCGATTCACCAGCCATACGACGCATGATGGTGTACCGGATTTCCCGAGCTCGTTCCTGCAAGGAGCTCCCGCCAGGCACCTTCTCACGGACGCTATCGCCCCGTCTCATGATGCAGGGAACCGCCAGCTCATCGCAAAGACGTTGCACGAATACGGCATCTTCATCGGATTCGCGCCCGCGCAATCCATAATTGATATGGATGACGGACAGGGTCAGATTCCAGGCCGGACGGAGTTCGTGCAGCACAGATAACAGTGCAACGGAGTCAGGGCCTCCGGACACCGCAACCAAAATGCTGTCTCCCGGCGAAAACAACGCCCGCCTGCGGATGACCGGGAGTATCCGCTGGAGAAGACCGGTCTCATGCGGCGATTTCGTGCGCTTGGTCGTTCGACTTGCCATCACGCTCATGGGGCTCCTACCGCCTGAGATAAGCGACGCAGACAGGTTCGGGCCTCGCGGACATCCTGCTCGATACGAACCGCCAGTGCTTCAGCGGTATTGAATACAAGATCCCCACGAAGTCGATCGATAAACTGAACCATTATCGGCTGTCCGTATAAGTCGACTTCCTTGTCCAGAAGATAGACCTCGACCATGCGTTCCCCCGCACCGAATGTCGGTCTGGTCCCGATATACGCGACGGAGTCAAACCGCTGCTCCTGCCAGACCGTGGTCGCGGCATAGACGCCGTCAGGCGGAATGACACGCTCGGCGGGAAGAGCAAGGTTGGCCGTGGGCCAGCCCAGTGCCTGGCCACGCCGATGGCCACGAATCACGATTCCATCAATGGCATAGGGCCGTCCGAGAAAGCGCGCGGCTTTCTCTATTTCCCCGGTTTGAATCAACCGACGGATACGCGTCGAACTCACGACGTCGCCCTCGAACCTGACGGGCTGAACAGGATGTACCTGAAATCCGAATTGGCCGCCGAGCCGGGAGAGATCGTCTATTTTACCGGCTCGTCCCTTTCCAAAGGAAAAGTGCTCACCGACAAAAATTTCTCTGATACCGATTCCGTCGCGTAGAATTCCCGAAGCGAATTCCGCGGGTGTCAGACTGGCAAAGGCCGACGTAAACGGAAGAAAGATGACTTCCTGCACGCCGGCCTCCTCAAATCGTGCCAGTTTCTCGGCAGGGGACGTGAGAAACCGAAGATCGACGTGGGGCGCGAGAATCTTGACCGGATGCGGGTCGAAAGTCAGGACCACAGGAGTGCCATGGGCGCGCTGGGCCGCATTGACGACCATATCCAGCAGAGCCCGATGCCCCTTATGCTGGCCGTCGAAGTTCCCGATGGTGGCAACAGGATAGGGGCGGGAAGCGGGGGGAGTAAGGCCTCGCGTAACTTTCATATGATTCGTCAACGAAGCAGTTTGGCTGCGTCTTTTGCAAAATACGTCAGGATCATATCGGCGCCCGCACGTCGGATTGCCAGCAGGGATTCCATCATGGCCCGTGACTCATCAAGCCAGCCGGCATGCGCCGCGGCTTTGATCATACTGTACTCCCCGCTGACCTGATACGCCGCAAGAGGCAGACTCGTCAGCCGGCGCACTGCGGCAATCACGTCGAGATAGGGGAGTGCCGGCTTGACCATCACAATGTCGGCCCCTTCCGCGATATCCAGCTCGACTTCACGTAATGCTTCGCGCGCGTTGGCTGGATCCATCTGGTAGGTCTGGCGATCCCCAAATTTCGGACTCGACGCGGCCGCGTCGCGAAACGGAGCGTAAAAGCAGGAGGCAAACTTGGCCGCGTACGCCATGATAGGCAGATCCGGAAATCCCGCGCCGTCCAACTCATCGCGAATGGCGGCCACCCGGCCGTCCATCATGTCCGAAGGAGCGACCATGTCGGCACCGGCCTCCGCATGCGTTCTTGCCATGGCGCGCAGACATTCCAGTGTTTCGTCATTCAAGACGCGCCCATCCTTGACCAACCCGCAATGTCCATGACTCGTATATTCGTCGATACACACGTCGGTGATGACGGCCAGATCGGGAACATGATCCTTGAGCGCTTTGACGGCGCGCTGGACCACTCCGTCGGGATCATATCCGGAAGAGCCTCGATCATCCTTGTGGTCCGGAATACCGAAGAGAATCACGGCGGGGATTCCAAGCGCGGCCACGTCCGCCCCTTCCTTGATCAGCAGATCGACCGAGAGCCGTTGCTGTCCGGGCATCGATGCAATGGGCTCGCGCCGATCCCGTCCTTCGGTTACAAATAACGGATAGACGAAGTCGGACGGGGACAAACTGGTTTCACGCACCATGCGCCGGAAGGATTCCTTCTGCCGCAATCGTCGTAGTCTTTGTATCGGAAAGGCCACCACCCGCTCACTTTCGCGGAAGGTTAGTCAGGAACACCACGAGATCGCGCACGGAGATCATTCCAACGAGCTTGCCATCCCTTGAAACACCCAAATGTCGTAGGTGTGACTGCGCCATCAGATCATTCGCATCGAGGAGCGTCTTATTTTCCTCGATCGTGACGATTGGGGCCGACATAATCTGCTCAACCGTCGTCTTCCCCGGATCGGCCCCTGCCGCGACCACCCGGCGCACCATATCCGTATCGGTGATGATGCCGATGACATCCTTCCCATTCGTGACGAATAGACTTCCAATATTGCCGTCGCGCATCACCCGCGCGGCTGTCCGGGCATCCGTGTCTCGTTCGACCGTGAAAAACTTTTCTTTCGGAACCATGAAGGATTTTACAGGTACCACTGTTCTACTCCTTATCTGAGGTGATCACATGATTGTTTCAGGATAGTACTCCATCAGCCTGTCCGGACTTCGAGCGAGGCCGACTCCGAAGAAGGCGTAAAATGCTGCGCAATGGCATCGGCGAGCGCCGGAATCGTATTTTCCGCCGGCATGACCTGAACCCGTATACCATATTCCCGCGCCGTCGCGGCAGTGATGGGACCGATGCAGGCGGTTCGAATATCGCCCAAGGCTCGATGCATGTCCTGTGGGCCTTCGAAAAGATCCACGAAGTTTCTCACCGTGGAAGAGCTCGTGAAAGTCACCATATCCAGTTCCTGTCGGCTCATCAGCTCGCGAAGACGATCCATGTCGGTAGCCGGTCGCAGGGTCTGGTAGACCGGAACCACGTGGACCGTCGCACCATGGGCACGCAATTGCTCCGGGAGAACTTCCCGCGCACTCAGCGCCCGTGGAATCAGAACCCGTTTTTCCTGAATCCCGGTCGCAACCATGGCCGCGATTACCCCTTCAGCCTGGTATTCCGATGGAATCAAATCCGCTCGCAGGCCATATCCGGCAAGCTCCTGCGCAGTACGCGGGCCAATGCAACACAGACGGAGCCCCGCCAAGGCCCTCGTGTCATACCCTTGCAGATTGAGCCGCTTCATGAACGGTGCGATGCCGTTCAAACTTGTGAACACCAGCCAATGATACTGCGCAAGTTCGCCAATCGCGTGGTCAACCGGCTCCCACGTATCGGGTGGCGCAATCTGAATCGTCGGACACGCGACCGGTTCGCCCCCATAGGCTGCGATCAAGTCCGAGAATTCCGGCGCCTGTTCCTTGGCTCTCGTGATCAAAATACGCCTACCGAACAATGGCCGTTTCTCAAACCAGTTCAATTGATCCCTCAGCCGGACGACTTCGCCGATGACGATGACCGTGGGTGGCTCCATGGCCGCTTTTCTTGTCTTTTCGACAATATCAGCGAGAGTCCCTACGACAGTCCGTTGAGTCGAGCGTGTCCCCCATCGGATAACGGCAACCGGTGTCGCGAGTGCTTTCCCTTCCTCTATAAGATGGCGCACGATGTTCGGCAGATTCGTCATGCCCATGAGAAACACCAGGGTGCCCTGGGCCGTCGCTAATCGGTGCCATTCCAGCACACTTTCACCCTTCGTCGGGTCTTCGTGTCCCGTGATGAACGTCACCGTCGACGCCAGTGTGCGATGAGTGACGGGGATCCCGGCATACGCCGGCACCGCAATCGCCGCCGTGACGCCGGGGACGATTTCAAACGGTACCCCAGCCGCTGCAGCGGCTTCTGCTTCCTCGCCGCCCCGGCCAAAGAGAAACGGATCGCCGCCCTTCAGCCTGACCACCACCTTCCCGGCGTGGGCATGGCTGACGATCAACTGATTGATGTCCGGTTGTCTGCCGTAATGACCTCGTCCCCGCCGGCCGACGTAAATCCGTTCCGCGTGCGGGGGCACATGATCGAGGAGCGCCGGATTCGCGAGGTAATCGTACAGAACGACATCTGCCTGCTCGAGGCATTCCTTGCCGCGCAAGGTCAAAAGCTTTGCATCGCCAGGACCCGCCCCTACCAGATAAATTCTGCCCTGCTGCTTCTCCATATCGTCAAGCGTGTCCGTAGATGGCTTTCAAAATGACGTCTCCCCCCTGCTTGAGCAATTGTTCCGCAAGCTCGATGCCGAGCCGTTCGGGATCTGCTGCCGGGCCGTGAACGGTATCCCGAATGATGCGCGCGCCGTCGACGCTCGCGATCAAGCCATCAAGACGCAAACGGTCCCCCTCCAGCACCGCATGGGCGGCGATCGGCACCTGGCACCCGCCCTCGAGACGATGCAGTAATGCCCGCTCCGCCAACACCGTCGTCCTGGTGGGAGGATGGTCAAACCGGCTCAGCAGTTCTCTGACTTGGACGTCGTTACGACGGCCTTCAATTGCCAAGGCGCCCTGTCCGATGGCGGGCAAACTGATATCGGTCGGTAAGTATTCTGTGATGTGCTGGGTCCATGCCAGCCGTTTGAGACCGGCAGCCGCCAGAACGATCGCATCAAACCGCCCTTCACGCAACTTTCGAAGACGCGTATCCAAATTCCCTCGCAACATTTCTATTTTGAGATCCGGACGACTGTGCAACAACTGCGCTTGACGGCGCAAACTGCTGGTTCCCACGCACGCACCGGGCTTCAATTGTTCAAACGTCTTACCATCCCGGCTGATCAGCGCATCCCGCGGGTCTTCTCTTAGCGGCACGCAGAGGATGTCCAATTCCGCCGGAAGGATGGTCGGCACATCCTTCATGCTATGGACGGCCAAATCAATCTCGCCGCGCAGCAGGGCATCCTCGATTTCTTTTACGAACAGTCCCTTTCCTCCGACCATCGCGAGCGGTACATCGAGAATCTTATCTCCTGATGTTTGAATGCGGTGAAGCGAAATGGCGATCCCGGGATTGAGCTCTTGCAGGCACGTTTGAACCCACCCGCTTTGCTGCCAGGCGAGAGTGCTGCCGCGCGTGCCCAGAATGAGCGTCGAACGGTGCTCCGTTACGGGAGGCATCGGTCACACGCCTCGCCTAGAACCCACATCGTGAATCGCTCCATTCAAAGATCCTCATCTGATAAGGGATCGTCGCCTCTGTCTCCGATCCGGCCGATCGCCCCCGTACGCACGCGAGCTTCTCGCCGGCGAGTGGCTTCTTCTGAGTTGGATGCCGATGACGGCAGGTCATTTCCGGCGGAACTACGGCGGTCCTCTGGCCTCTCATTTTTCGAAAGTTCGTCATCCAGGCTAAAGAACCGGCGTGCAGCCTCGACGAAGGCTATGCCTCCGGACCCGCTCGCCTCGGCCTTCAACGTGACCATGGTCCCATGAACGATCTTGTTGATCATAGCCGACGCCATGCTCTCAACCGCTTGTCTGTCATCGTTGGACAGATGATTCAAGCGGGCAAATGCCTTGTCCAACTCGGAACGTTTGATATCTTCCGTTCGATTGCGAAGCGCCACGATGGTAGGAGTGACCTCGAGAGACTTCAACCATTGCCGGAGCACGACCACTTCATCCACCACCAACTGCTCGGCCTTTTCTGCTTCATGCAGCCGTTCTTCCCGGTTTTGCTCGACTCGTAATTGCAGATCGTCGATATCGAATAAGAAGGCGTTGTCGATATCGCGAACGGCCGGCTCGATGTTGCGCGGCACCGAAATATCAATCAAGAAGATGGGGCGGTTCATCCGCTGCTTGACCGCCCGGTGCACGTCTTCGGCACTGATCAGGTAATGCGCGGCTCCCGTTGAGACCAGGACGATATCCGCCGACGCCAATTCAGTCCTATAGTCGTCAAAAGGAATCGGCGTCCCGTTGAACCGCTGGGCCAGTTCGATTGCATGGTGGGCATTGCGGGTGGTGATACGAACCTGCCGGACCCCGTTACCGATCAGATGCCGCGCTGCAAGCTTGGCCATCTCGCCGGCCCCCACGAGCAAGACGGTCTGATCTCTGAGATTTGAGAATATTTTCTTCGCCAGCTCGACCGCCGCGTAACTGACGGAGACGGCGGTTTCCGCGATTTTCGTCTCAGTCCGCACACGTTTAGCCACCGAGATCGCTTTTTTCACGATCTTATTGAGCAGCAACCCCGAGGTCTTGTGACAGAGAGCGACCTCGAACGCGTCCTTGAGCTGACCGAGGATTTGGGATTCGCCCACAATCATCGAGTCAAGGCTCGCAGCGACCCGGAACAGATGGGCGATCGCCCGATCTCCCGCATGCCAGTACAGATGCGGCGTCAATTGTTCCGAGGAGAGGGAGAGATGCGTGTCGGCCAGGAATTCCTGCACGCGTCCGTAACCAGGCTCAATTTCATCGACGATCGCATACACCTCGACGCGATTGCAGGTCGAGAGGAGCAGGCCCTCTCTGACGCCGGGATAGGCACAGAGCCGGCTCAATGCCTCCCCAAGACGACTCTCGGGCACAGCCAATTTTTCCCGGATCTCGACGGGGGCGGTCTTGTGGCTGATCCCGACGACGATCATGTGCATGCTACGAATCGACTCCATGCCCTTTGAGAACCACACCGATCAACGTCAAAATCACGCCCGCAAAGCCGATGATCGTCAGATACGCGGCGCGTTTCGCCCGCCATCCAACCGTCAACCGTCCCATCAGGACGACGAAATAAAATACCCAGGTAACCAATGCCCAGGTCTGCTCAGGATTCCAGCTCACATAGCTGCCCCTGACGATTTCGGCCGAGAAGGCTCCGGTGATGATTCCCAACGTCAGCAAGGGAAACCCCAGGATCATGGCCTGTTGATTGAGGTGATCGAGATAATCGAGTGCCGGCAGTTTTGTATAGAGTACGTTAAAACGCTTGGACTTGAGTAAGCCGTCCTGAATCAGGTACATCAATCCCGCAACGAAGGCCACGGCAAAGCCTACCGTACCCAACATGCTCAAGGTGACATGCACCCACAGCGTCTTGAAAACGGGTTGAAGCGGGGATACGTTCTCGGCCGGCAAGGCGGCAGCCGACACCAACGAGACCAGCGCGAGTGGAACGATGAATGATCCGAACACATGGATTTGGCGTCGAAACTCGACGGCCAGGAACACGAGAATCAGCATCCAGGAAAAAAACGAGAGCGCTTCGTGAAACGTGGGAACGACCGAGCGCTCGATGCCGACCATCCGCATTACCAGCGCAACGGTGTGGATGACGAATCCGAGGCTCGTCACGCCAAGGGAAATCTTTGAGAGCCATTCCGAGCGACGAACGAGATAGGCGAGAAATCCGATGGTGCCGACGAAGTAGAGACCCATCGTCACCGTGAAAAGCAGCGCAGACATATTCGGCTATCCTCGCAACATTCAAGAAAAAAATCCAGTTTTTTGGACGTGGAAATTATATCGACGCGCAGAGAAGAGAGTCAAGAAATGGAGCCGTGCGGTTCGCTGTATATTGTCGGTCTTCCTATCGGGAACATGGAGGATATCAGTCTTCGCGCGCTCCGTATCCTTGGCCAGGTCGATCTCGTGGCCACGAAGGATACCCGGCGGACACAGCGATTTCTTCGCCATCATCGCATCCGCGCCACTCTAACTACCTATGATCGCGGCTGCGCACCGGAAAAAACTCCGATTCTACTCGACCGGCTCCGGCACGGAGAAAGTCTGGCTTTGGTCTCGGACGGCGGCACTCCATGTATCTATGATCCCGGCTCCAGGTTGATTGCCGCGGCTCTCCGCGCAGGGGTTCCACTCATTGCGGTACCGGGAGCTTCCGCTCTCGTGACCGCCGTCTCCATATCCGGCATGTCCGGGAATGCCCTGCAATTTCACGGCAGGCTCCCCGCCAAGCCACAACCCTTCATCCGCCTCCTGAGAAATCTCAAGGACAGTCGCTGCACACACGTCTTTTTTGTTTCGCCGTCGAGGGTACGTGTCTCGCTCTCGCGCATCCAAACTGTGTTAGGAAATAGACATGTCGTTGTTGCCGTGGACCTGACGAAAGTCACGCAACAGGTCCTGAGCGGCACGATCAACCAGATGCTGCGGAAACACCCGCTGCGCTTCTCTGATGCGGATGTCACCTTGGTGGTGGCTGGTCTCTAGCCCGCATTATTCATGAGCGCCATTCTCCTAATCTGGCGCGAGCGTACGACACCGCAACTGGCTTCTGTCTCAGATTTTTCCCATTGCAGCAGAAGCGTTTATGAATAATGCGGGCTAGTAGGAAGAACGTAGCGGCATCCTGCTAGCCGTTCTGACATTTCCGGATCATGACGCGATACGACTGCTGGATCCGTTCCTGCGAGAGAACCGCATGCCCGTCATCACTGACACTGCGCGGGACATTCTTGATGGGATCTCCGTCATCGAGCAGCACCGACAGGACCTGACCCGATCCCATGGTCTCAAGCTTCAATTTTGTCTTGACGAAGTTATACGGACAGATGACACCACGGAGGTCCAATTCTGCATCAGGTACGATGGTGGGAGTGGCTGGATCAGACATGGAACATCGGTAGTCAGAATCCTAACAAAGCGATTCCTTCTCTGACAAGCTCTCCCGAAGACGCGAAGAGATTTTCCTCCGTCACAAAACAGACGGGGCGCTCCCGTGAGGAAGCGCCCCGTTTCGAAGCCTTACAAGGACCTATGGATTAGTTGGCGCCCTTGATGAGATTCGGTTTCGCCGTGTCCGCTCCATAATCAGACTTATTCTGCAGCTTGGTCTCAGGAGCAAGCGTCTGATAGCCCCAGCCTGGCTGTGGCTCGCAATTCCAGCACGGTGCCGTACCCGTGAACTCACCGACGGTAGTGGTCACTACGCCGCTATTGATGGTCCCCGGTAATACTGAGCCGACAATCGCTCCCGTGCCGCTTCCGCTATTCGTATCGATGCCGCGCTCAGTTTCGGGATTCGGTCTTTGCCCCAGTCCACCGAAACCCGCCAGCTTCTCATTGCCCCGCATTAGATAGACTTCGCGGACGAGCTTCCGGCCGGTTCCGTAAACACCCTGGCTTGCGTTCGCGTTCGGCGCCTCAACCACCTGCACGGAGAGGTCATCGCCGGCGTTCAGAACTCTAACTTGATCCATGTTAGTCTGTCCGTCGAAATAGAGCGTTAATGAGGACATGGCCCCGGCTCCTGCTCTGCCCTCATCGTGCGAGCTGCCGCCGGTCTCAAGATAGAGTTTGCTCCCGGGAATATCAATCGCGAGCACCCGGCCATACACGGTTTCAGCCTGGCCAAGCCGGTCGATGAATGCGGTACGGTCGAAAGCCTGCGTGCGACCCGAGTTTCCAGAAACATCTCCAACCCCGGCTCCGACCCCGAATCCGGACCCTGACGATGACTGCGGTAGACGCTCTTGGGCGCCAGCCACACCCACGGAGCCGATGAAAAGTACTGCAGCTCCAAGTGCCAACACCTTACGCATGTGCTGCCTCCTTAGTGAGTTGTAATTGATAAGTATTGATGATGAACGAGAATGGACCGATTGATCATAAAAATAGTCCGCAAGCCGACGGCGGAACTATAGGCTAAGAGGCCTATCATGTCAAGGGGTAAGACCGCGAGAAAGTTGGCTTGAGCAAACTGATCGACCGAGGGATGGCCGGCGCCCATCAAGACGTAATCGGCGTAGGCTATCGTGCTGACAAATCCGTTGGTGCCCGGAGGGAGGGTCGAACTCCCACTCTCTTGCGAGAACCGGATTTTGAGTCCGGCGCGTCTGCCAGTTCCGCCATCCGGGCAAGTCTGCCGCAAGAGCACGTGTTTCTAGCATGAAGCATATGAAGCGTCAATCGGCCGCTCTCCCCCTTTCAAGCTGCACAGGTGAATGTTACAATGCGGTGTTCTCGTTACAGATGAATTGACGCAGGAGGGATCGATGACAGAAGTTCAATGTGTCACCTGTGGCCAAACGGGCGAAGTCATTTCCGATATGTTGTTTCTCGGCAGACTTGAATCCGAAATCAAAGCAAACGTCTGTAAGGCATGCTGGAAGAAATGGGAAGGCATGCGTGTGATGGTGATCAACGAATACCAGATCAATCTCGGTGACGAAAGCGGCCGCGACTTGGTGAAGAAACAAATGAAGGCATTTTTAAAACTCGGAGAAAGCGCCGACACCGGCAAGCTTGATCAAAACTACCGCCCGCCCAGCACCTGACGCTGCCGTCTGGGTGTCATGGAATCCGCGTCTTGCGGCTCGGTGCGACTTCCATGACCACCTCATGAGCGTTCATGAAACCCGGATCGTGCGCCGAGGAACCCGGACTTGCCAAGCCTATCCTCATGAGAACCGAACCCGCCTTCAGGAGCCTGCCGTTCCGCGCGGACGTTGTTGCAATTGGCGACGCGGGCATCCTGGACATCTCCGGCCAAACCTTTGATCTTCAGCATCTTCCCGACCGCATGATGACCGGCTCTTCATTGACACATGGAATTCGGAAGTGCTAGATTCCCCTCATCCTTTAGATTAAAAACCAACGTCTGAGTGTCATTCCCGCCATGATTACGCAAATGCGGGTCAAGGGGTTGATTTTTGACCCCTACAACAACGCCTACATCGTCGTACTTCGTGACGAAGACAACGCTGATATGTTGCCAATTTGGGTCGGTAAGTCGGAAGCCAGTGCCATCGGGCTGGCCATTGAGAACGTGACGGCGCCCCGACCCATGACACATGATCTGATGAAATCGTTCTTGGACGTGTTTGACGCCAAGGTCATCAGCGTCGTCATCACCGATCTGAACGACAACACGTACTATGCAAAAATCCATCTCACGTACGAGGATTCCGAGTATACGGTGGATTCGAGACCCAGTGATGCCATTGCTCTGGCATTGCGGACCAATGCGCCGATTTTTGCGAGCGAATCCGTCATCAAGAAGCAGTCATCGGACGAATTGGAACAGTGGCTGGAAAATCTGAAACCTGAAGACTTTGGAAAGCTGGACAGCTGACATGACTCCGATGAATCCTGAACCTTCCGCCGCTCTCGTCGAGGTGAAAGTAAAACAGGTTCTCGAGGACAGCAATACCGACACGAAAATCGTGGTGTTAAAAAATGAGGACGGAAGCGAAACCTTGCCTATCTGGGTCGGCGCATCCGAAGGACAGGCCATCCGCCTGGCCATGGATCATGCGGTCAGTCCCCGCCCAATGAGCCACGATCTCATTCGCAGTTTCGCCGATCATCTGGAAGTAACAATCCGGCACGTGGTACTCACGGACGTAAAAAGTTCCACCTACTATGCAACAATCCATCTGGCCTCAAAGGGAGTGGATCGCACGCTTGATGCTCGACCCAGCGACGCGATTGCCTTGGCATTGCGTGCGACTCGCCCGATCTACGTGACGCGGGATGTCTTGAGCCGGCGGATGGCAGCGAATCTTGATGCATGGGTGGCAAAGCTCGAAACAAAGAATATCGAGACGTAACAAGTATTGTGTGATCGAGGCATCTTTCAACTACCAGGAGTCTGTACGACATGACCAAGACCTTTCTCGAAAAACCGGCTGATGTTCGACGCAAGTGGTATCTGATCGACGCGGAAGGAAGGACACTCGGCCGCCTCGCTGCTCGTGTGGCGGGCATGTTACGAGGAAAACACAAACCGACGTTTACCCCGCATGTCGATACCGGCGATCACGTCGTTATTATCAACGCCGATAAGATCCGGCTGACCGGCAATAAGATGGAGACCAAGACCTATGCGCGGCACAGCGGCTATCCGGGTGGCTTAAAGGTATTGACCGCCGAGCACATTCATGCCAAACACCCGACACAACTCCTGACGAAAGCGATTCACGGGATGCTTCCCAAAACCCCTTTGGGGAAACACATGGGTAAAAAATTAAAGGTCTACGCAGGGACCGAACATCCCCATCAGGCCCAACAACCCGAAGTCTTAGCCCTGTAAGTCCTCTCATATTTAAAGTTTAGCGAAGGAGACCGCCTCGTATGGCAGCAACGATTCAGTACGCAACCGGTAAGAGAAAAAGTGCGATCGCGCGGGCCTGGGTTTCGGCAGGCGCCGGCGATATTGTCGTGAACGAAAAGCCTTTGGAGAAAGCGTTCCCGCGGCCGACCTTACGGACTATCATTCAATTCCCATTGGAGTTGGCAGGGGCTGCCGGGAAGTATTCGATTCGCGCCACGGTATATGGAGGCGGTCCGACAGGACAAGCCGGTGCGCTCAGGCATGCTATTGCAAAGGCGCTGGTCGTCCTCAGTCCCGCCTATCGCGGTCCACTGAAAAAGGAAGGCCTTTTGACGCGTGATTCTCGCGTCAAGGAACGAAAGAAGTACGGTCAAAAGGGTGCTCGCAAGCGCTTCCAGTACTCAAAACGATAACGGCGTTGAAACCGTCAGTACGAAAAAGGGAAGGCGGGCCGCCTTCCCTTTTTTTTCTATGAGCCTTGCCATAGGTGATCAACGTTCGGTTCGACGGAGCGATTCTCGATGACTACAGTGCGTGTCGCAGTGGCCGGAGCAAGCGGGTATACGGGGGTAGAATTGATTCGCCTACTCGCCCAGCATCCTCACGTCGAGTTGACGACTGTGACGTCGGAGAAATCGGCTGGACTACCGGTCGCCTCCGTTTTTCCTCACCTCAGTCACGCAGTTCCCTTGACGTTCGAAGCACTGGAACCGAACGCATTGGCGGAACGGGCAGACGTCATATTTCTTGCCTTGCCGCATACGAAATCCATGGAGCCGGTTGCCAATTGCTTGCGATCGAAAGCGAAAATCATCGATTTGAGTGCGGATTACCGTCTTCAAGATGCCCACGTATACGAACGATGGTACCAAGCGGTCCACACACACGCCGAGCTTCTAAAAAGGTCCGTGTACGGTCTGCCAGAGTTGCATCGATCCGGTATTGCCAAGTCTCAGCTCGTTGCATCGCCAGGCTGTTATCCAACGGCGGCCATTCTCCAGCTGGCGCCCCTCGCCGCCCACGGCTTGATTGATCCGGGCACCATCGTCATCGATGCGAAGTCAGGGGTGTCGGGAGCGGGGCGGAGTCCCGCTCTCCCCTACCATTTTCCGGAGGCGCACGAATCACTGGAACCCTATAAGATTGGACGGCACCGCCACATTCCAGAGATCGAACAGGAGCTAAGCCTCTTGTACGCCCGACAGCAGGGCGGTCGGGATTCCGCGCCTTCGTCTCAAGTCACCGTCGCGTTTACGCCGCATCTCGTTCCAATGAATCGGGGGATTCTCAGCACGGCTTACTGTCGCCTCACCAATCCGATCCTCGATGTGGCGGCGCTCCTGTCGCTGTACAAGAATTTCTATGAAAAGGAACGATTTGTCCGTGTCTTCGAGGATCTCGTACCCAATCCACGCCACGTCAGAGGTACGAACTATTGTGATCTGGCCCTGTTCGCCGATACCAGAGCCGGCTGGATCATCACGGTCGCTGCGCTCGATAATCTGATCAAAGGGGCTGCTGGTCAGGCCATTCAGGCAATGAACCTCATGCTCGGATTCCAGGAAGAGACGGGACTCACCGCGTCGGCCATCTTTCCTTGAAGGACACGCCATTCCCTCATCCAGCCTGGTTCGTTCTCCACAAAGGACCATCATGAAAAAAGTCTCAGGTGGTATCACCGCTGCCCGGGGATTTCACGCAGCAGGCATGCATTGCGGCATCAAAAAAAACAAACAGCTCGATCTTGCCTTGGTCCTCTCCGAAGAGGAGGGGCCGGTGGCAGGCATGTTCACATCCAATCGGGTCGCGGCAGCTCCGGTCCTTCTTGATCGTGCCTATCTTCGAAGAGGGCTTGCACGCGCGTTCATCGTCAACAGCGGGAACGCCAACGCCTGCACCGGCGCCGAAGGCATTCTGGCGGCTGAGGCCATGGCCTTGACGGTGGCCAGACATCTCGACACCTTGCCCCATAAAGTCTTCGTGGGATCGACAGGGGTCATCGGTCAGCCATTGCCGATTGCTTGTGTCCGGTCCGCGATTCCCACGTTACTCCAACGAGTCCGCCGCAATGGAGGTCTCGAAGCGGCACGTGCCATCATGACCACGGACCTGAAGCCGAAACAGATGGCGTTGAGCGCGAAGATCGGCGGGCAGATTGTCACCCTGGGAGGGATGGCCAAGGGATCGGGCATGATTCACCCCGACATGGCCACCATGCTGGCCTATCTCACGACGGACGCCTTCATTACCCGTCAGGCGTTGCAACAGGCTCTTCGGACGGTCGTCGGCGGGTCCTTCAATTCCATTTCAGTGGACGGCGACACGAGCACGAACGACACCGTGCTCTGTTTGGCAAATGGCATGGCCAGGAATGTGCGCATTGAGTTGGGAACGGACGCGTTTCGGCGGTTCCAGAAGCTACTGGATACGGTCTGTCACTCGCTGGCATTACAAATATGTTGGGATGGGGAAGGTGTCACGAAGGTCGTGAAAATCGTGGTCGCTGGGGCCAAGACGACCCGCGCCGCCCGGCAGATCTCGCGCATTATCGCGACTTCCAGCCTCGTGAAGACCGCGCTCTTTGGCGGAGACGCCAATTGGGGACGAATCATGGCGGCAATCGGCCGGGCCGGCGTGCCAATCGATCCGACAACGATCGCCCTCAAGTGTGACGAAGTGGCGATGGTCAAGAACGGACAAGGTTTGGGATCTCATGCGGAGCGCCGTCTCTCCCGTGTGTTCCGCCGCAAGGAGTTCACGATTCGAGCCGAACTCGGACAGGGACCGGGAACGGCGCACATGTGGACGACGGATCTGTCCTATGATTATGTAAGGATCAACGCCAGTTATCGCTCATGATCGTCCCTAACCCGCATTATTCATGAACACTTCTACTGCAATGGTGGATTCGCTGCTGCGACAAGCCTGCACGCTGGTTCAGCAGTGTGCAGGCGGGCGGGCTCGCCGCTCGGCCCCTCAACATACTGTTTCAAGTATGCTTCGGGCCCTCGCGCCTCCACGCGCCCGTCTCGGCACGCGACTCCGCCATTTCGTGACGAACCGTCATGAATAATGCGGGCTAATGTGTCATGGGAGGAAGCTTGCAAACTCATTTTGATTGTGCTAGCGTTTCATCGCTTTACCGGAAGCGTACGGACAGTGTCCGTCCACGGTCGGTATCTTAGCCCCTGAATTTCAGGGGCTTTTTATTCAAATCCACACCAGCGTGTTGCGCACGCTGCGCAGCCTGAGAATAAGGGGGATGTCCCCCTCGGTCGACCATTTGGTTCGAGCGCTCTGCAGGCTTCGGAGGGAGGTGAAGGTATGGGAGTGGTGTCGATCAAGGAGTTATTGGAGGCCGGAGTTCATTTTGGCCATCAGACCAACCGATGGAACCCCAAGATGAAACGCTTTCTGTTCGGAGAACGGAACGGCGTGTATATCATCGATCTGCAACAAACCGTCGAACGGATGGAGCAAGCCTATGCCTTCGCTCGCGATACCGTGGCGGCGGGGGACTCTGCCCTCTTCGTGGGAACCAAGCGGCAGGCTGCAGAAATTCTGGAGGAAGAGGCCAAACGAGCCAACATGTTCTTTGTGAATCAGCGCTGGTTGGGCGGCATGTTGACGAATTTTCAAACGATCCGCCGTAGCATCGATAAAATGAAAAAGATGGAAGCCACCCTCGCCGATCCGACGCATCAGGGCCTGACGAAAAAAGAACTCGGTCAGATGCAAAAAGAAGTCATCAAATTGCAGAAAAATCTGTCCGGCATCCGTAATATGCGGGCACTTCCCCGAGCCGTGTTCGTGCTGGACACCCGCATCGAGCACATCGCCGTCCTCGAAGCCAATCGATTGGAAATTCCGGTGATCGCCATCGTCGATAGCAATTGCGATCCGGATCATATTCAGTATCCGATTCCCGGGAATGACGACGCGATCCGCTCCATCAAGCTCATCATTTCCCGCATTGCAGATGCCTGTCTGGAAGGCGCCCACCTCCGTGCGCAACAAGAAGACACAGAATTTTCGTCGACTGCTCCGGCGGCCGAGAAGCAGGGTGCCATGAGTCTGGCCACCGCGCCGGCATCCTGAGTGCCTTGAGCATGAGCGAGAGCGTCCCACATTCATTCCAAGCTCTATAGAGGAACGTATGGCAAGTCTGAGTGAGTCCGTAAAGGAACTGCGCGAAAAAACCGGTGCGGGAATTCTGGATTGTCAAAAGGCTCTCACCGAGTCGAGCAACAACATCGACAAGGCGATTGATTACCTGCGCCAGAAGGGGTTGGCAGCCGCCCAAAAAAAGGCGGGTCGCGAAACCAATCAGGGCCTTATCCATGCCTACATTCATGCCGGTGGAAAAATCGGCGTGCTCGTGGAAGTGAACTGCGAAACGGATTTCGTGGCAAGAAATGAAGAGTTCAAATCCTTTGTGAATGACCTGGCGTTGCAAATCGCCGCATCAAATCCCTCTCACGTGAAGCGAGAGGACCTGCCGTCCGACGTGGTCGCCAAGGAACGCGCGATTTACGAGGCCCAAGCGAAAGAGATGGGAAAGCCACCGGCGGCTTGGCCGAAGATCGTCGAAGGTAAACTCGAAAAGTATTATCAGGAAAGCTGCCTGCTCGAGCAGGCCTTCATTAAAGACCCTTCCGTCACCATCAAAGATCTGCTGGCACAGAAGATCGCCAAGATCGGTGAAAATATGAACGTCCGAAGATTCGTGCGCTATCAATTAGGCCAGGCATGAGCTCGGCAAAATACCGGCGCATTCTGCTGAAAGTCAGCGGAGAAATGTTGGCCGGTGAGCAGGGATACGGCATACAACCCTCGGTCCTCGAAGGACTGGCCGAGGAAATCGCGGCCGTCGTCTCGATGGGTGTCGAAGTCGCCGTCGTCATTGGAGGCGGAAACATTTTTCGCGGGATCGCGGCCAGTGCCTCAGGAATGGAACGTGCCTCCGCCGATTACATGGGCATGCTTGCCACGGTGCTCAACGCCCTCGCCCTCCAGAACGCCTTGGAACGAAAAGGCACCACCACTCGAGTACAATCGGCTATCGAGATGCGCCAACTCGCGGAGGGGTATATCCGTCGGCGGGCCATCCGGCATCTGGAAAAAGGCCGCGTCGTCATCTTTGCGGGGGGAACCGGAAACCCCTACTTCTCGACCGATACGGCCGCAGCCTTACGGGCAATGGAAATCGGTGCGCAGGTGATCATGAAGGGCACGAAAGTCGATGGGATTTACGACAGCGATCCCCTGAAAAATGCGAACGCGAAAAAGTATACGGATATTCCCTTCATGTCGATCCTGAGCCAGAATCTGAAGGTGATGGATTCCACCGCCGTCAGTCTCTGCATGGACAATCAGCTTCCGCTCATCGTCTTCAACTTGAAAGAGAAGGGGAACTTCGGAAAGGTGGTCCGTGGGGAACCGATCGGCACCCTGGTCACAGTAGCCAGCCGCTGAGGAGAGCACCATGTCGACGGCACCAGTTGTCAAACAGAAAGTCATGGAGAAGATGGAGCATGCTCTTGAGCATCTCAAACGGGATCTGGCCGGGCTGCGGACGGGACGCGCGTCCGTCGCACTCTTGGACGGCATCAAGGTCGATTACTATGGAAATCCTACCCCGCTGAAGCAAGTGGCCAATGTGGCCATTCCCGAGAGCCGCCTCATTACGATTCAGCCGTACGAGCAGAATATGATCCGCGAGATCGAGAAGGCGATTCAGATCTCGGATCTCGGGCTTACACCGTCAAATGACGGGAAGCTGATTCGGGTTCCCCTCCCTCCCCTCACGGAGGAACGACGGAAGGAGCTCATCAAGATCTGTAAGAAGCACGGGGAGGAGGTGAAAGTCCAGGTCCGTGGATTCCGCCGGGATGGAAACGAAGAGCTTAAAAAGTTGCAGAAAGACACCAAGTTGACGGAAGATGAATTACGGAAGTCCGAAGCTGAGATCCAGAAATTGACGGATCAATACGTGCAGAAAGTTGAGGACGTTCTGAAGAAGAAAGAGAGTGAAATCCTGGAAGTCTGATCCGATTGAGCTTCCCACGACCATCCTGCGTACCAATCCCATCGCGCTATCCGCCGACCTTCGTTGACATCGATCTCAACGCCCTTGCCCACAATCTCCGGCAGGTGCGTCACTGCCTGCAGCCGTCGTGCGACATTCTCGCCATCGTCAAAGCCAATGCCTACGGGCACGGCGCCTTCGAGATCACGCGCGCGCTCCATCGCCTGGGTGTCCGCCGATTCGGAGTCGCCACCGTTGAAGAAGGAACGGAACTGCGCCGCGCCGGAATCGTTGACCAGATTGTGGTACTGGGGGCGGTACTACCAGGGCAGCTTCCCGATCTCATCGCGCATGGCTTGACGCCGGTCATCTACGATCTCCCGCTGATACAGGAATTGGTCAAAGTGCTTCCTCCGTCGGCGAAGCCCTACCCGATCCATATCAAGATCGACACGGGGATGGGCCGTCTCGGTCTCGCCCCAGAACAGGTGACCATGGGGCTTCATGCCGCCGATCTCGGACGAACGCTGTCCCTGGAAGGCATCATGACCCACATGGCCGACGCCGATAATTCGGATCATCAGTTTACCGCCGCGCAGATCGCCCGCTTCAGGTCGATCGTGGACCGGCTCACACTGAAGGGCTTCAAACCACCGCTCATCCATATGGCCAATAGTGCCGGCATCCTTGTCCATCCCGCTGCGCATTTCTCGATGGTACGTCCGGGAATTATGCTCTATGGCTACCATACCCTCTCTCACCGCAGGGAGCACGTCGCTTTGCAACCGATTCTCAGCTGGTACACCACCATCGCCGCCATACGGACGATTGCTGAAGGAGACGGGGTTAGCTATAACCGCACGTTCACCGCGACAAAGCCAACCCGCATCGCCGTCCTGCCCGTTGGCTATGCCGATGGATATAGCCGCCTGTTATCCAACAAAGGGTCCGTTCTGATCGGCGGAAGACGGGCACCGGTCGTCGGACGCGTGTGCATGGATATGGTGATGGTGGATGTGACTGAGATTCCGCAGGCGAGATCCGGCGATTCGGTCGCGCTGATCGGGCAACAGGGCGCCGAACGCATCACGGCCGAGGACATTGCCGACGCGATCGGATCCATTTCATACGAGGTCCTGTGTTCGATCGGACCGCGAGTGCTCCGTTCCTATTCGAGCGGCTCCGTACCCGATCCTCCATAAACATGCAGCCATTGTCCCTCATCCGTCTCTACCCTATAATGAGCCGTCCTCGAAGGGGTGTGCGTTCCGGTCTCTCGTCGTCTCACATGCTATGACCGCTTCCATCCTCGCGCTGAGATCCACGATCAACGGCTATCTCGTCGTCGTGCAGGAGTTTACCCTGTTGTCCGCACAGACGATCAGGAACCTATTCAGACCCCCATTTTATGTTCGTGAAACCATTCTCCAGATGGATAAAATCGGCGTGGGTTCTCTTTTCATCGTCGTGCTGACCGGCCTGTTTACCGGGATGGTCCTTGCGTTACAGGGAGCAGTCCAACTCGAGCCCTATGGGGCGACGATCTACGTCTCGCGGCTGATCAGCACATCCGTCGTCAGAGAACTAGGCCCGGTGCTCGCATCGCTCATGATTGCCGGGCGGGTCGGAACAGGAATCGCATCGGAAATTGCGTCCATGACCGTGACGGAACAAATCGACGCCTTGCGGGCTGAAGGAACGGATCCCATCCACAAGCTCGCGACCACGCGGCTCATTGCCTGTCTCTGCATGATTCCACTTCTGACGATCATTGCCGACGGCATCGCCATGTGCGGAGGCTGGCTTGTCGCTCGGCTCTATCTCGGAATCGACTCCTATTTCTATTGGACCTGGGCGTTCGAGGCACTCAGGCAGCGCGATCTGGTGTTAGGATTTGTAAAACCGGCCGTGTTTGCGTTTCTCATCGCCATGGTGGGGTGTTACGCGGGATTTTCCACGCGCGGCGGGACCGTCGGCGTCGGTCTGTCGACAACCCAGGCCATGGTGTCTTCATCGATTCTCATTCTGGCGGCCGATTTCTTTCTGACCAAGATCTTCATGGCCATTTCCTGACGAGGCTCAGGTGATTGCACTCGAACACGTAGACTTGACCCTTGGCGATCGTCAGGTTCTGACAAAGATTTCCTTCGAGGTGCCGGCAGGAGAAACCATTGTCATCCTGGGTGGCAGCGGGTCAGGAAAGACGACTATCTTACGCCTGATCCTTGGACTGTTTCGGCCCGATCGCGGATCGGTACGGATCGGCAGTGATGACATTTCGAAGCTGCCTGAACATCAGTTACCGCGCGTGCGGCAACAGATGGCCATGGTCTTCCAGGGAGCCGCGCTGTTTGATTCTTTGACTGTTCGAGAGAATGTCGGATACCGACTGTGGGAACAACGACAATTGTCGGACGATGCCATCGACGAAGTGGTGCGGCAAAGTTTGCAATTTGTCAGCCTGGAAGACAGCATAGACAAGATGCCGGCCGATCTGAGCGGCGGGATGCGAAAACGCGTCGGTATCGCCCGCGCGTTGGCGAGCGGAGCCGGCATTCTCCTCTATGATGAACCGACCGCCGGCTTGGATCCAATCAATGCCTATGCCATCGGCCACCTCATTCTCCAACTCAAGGCAAAAGGCGTAACCCAGGTGGTGGTGACCCACGACCTGGACCTCGCGTTTCGGGTGGCGGACCGCGTCATCATGATTCAACAAGGTCGCATAATCTTTCAGGGCTCTCCCTCTGAACTCTCGACCGATGCGAATCCGGCCATTCGCGGCTTTTTAGACCCGGCTACCTTGCCTATCGATCCATGGAAACAAACACCATCAACCCAGGTTCCCTCATGAGCCGTCAGTCCCAAGTCGGGTGGGCCCAAGTCAAGATCGGTCTGGTCGTCGTCATGGCCTTGACTGTGTTGGCCTTCATGATTCTGCGCCTGGAAGAAGGCATGGGGTTGATGGCCCGCAAGTCCACCTTTCACGCGCTGGTCGATCATACCCAGGGACTGAAAGTGGGTGGGCCCGTGCGCATGAACGGTGTCGACATCGGCAACATTCATGATATTGAGATTGCGCCGGACACGGGTTTGGTTGAAATCAAGTTTACCGTCAAGAAAGAGGTCGCCCTGCATATCCGTGAAGACGCATCCACCCACATCAAAGCGCTCGGCCTATTGGGTGACAAATTCCTGGAAATCGTTCCCGGGCATCCGGACAAGCCTCTGCTTCCTCCGGGCAGCATCATCAAGGGAAGCTCCGGATCGGACATCACCGACTTGGCGTCCGGCGCGTCTATGACCATCGACAAGGTGAATGCGGCACTCGAGCAGATTCAGCGAGCGCTGACGGCGATCACCCAGGGGCAAGGAACCACAGGAAAATTGGTGAACGACCCGGAATTGTTCGATCGTTCGAAGGAAATTCTCCAGAAACTGAATGACGCGTCCGTGAAAGGCCTCGCCTTACTCGATAAAGCGGAGAAGGGCGATGGAACCGTCGGCAAACTGCTTTCCGACAAAGAACTGTACGTCCGCGCGACGCAAGGGGTGAAAGAATTCAATGATCTTATGAAGAAACTCAACGATCAGAATGGCACCCTTTCCAAACTCACCAGCCCGGAGCTGTACACCAAGCTACAAACATTGGCCGTGCGAGGCGAGCACGTGCTGAATAAGGTCGAGCGAGGAGAGGGAACGGTCGGCAAACTCGTGAGCAGTGACGAGCTCTATGTCCGCACAGACAAACTCTTAACCGACATGGAGCAACTGTTGGCCGACGTGAAGAAGAATCCGACCAAGTATTTTAAATTTTCGGTCTTTTAGTCCGCTCCAACCCGCCTTCCCGGCGTCGTGCTTGCTCATGTCCATCGTTCGCTCTTGCAACCACCCGAGATTTGTTCTACATCTCAACTGATGCAACGAATGACGCTGGAACCAGCGCGCGGCTCCCGATCCTCGTTCATTCTTGGCGCGACTCTGGCCATCACCGTGGCATTGTCCTCGGCTGTGCCCGCTGCCGAACGGGCCCACCGGAGCGAGCCGTCTACGCTCCGGATTCAGATGCCCGTGCCGCTTACCGTCATCCGACCCCTCTACCAACGCATCTACGATGGGCACGATTCCAATCATCTTTCCCCGGATACATGGATCCCCCTCGGCGGGGGAACAGGTTTTTTGAGGTATCGACCGGGACTCGTTGAGAGTAACCTCATTCAAAATGGACATGCGATTGTCTCAAAAGCGAACGTGGACTTTTCCCTGGAATACGCAAAAAAGGTGGATGGCACGATTACCAAACTGACTGAGTGCGGCGTAGGGGCTGGACCGGACCGTCCGGGCCGACTGGTTGTGAACATCTCTACCACGCTCACTCCCACACGCGACTACAGACTCCTGACCACCAGCCACGTCACATCAGTCGATTCCGTCAACCCATGCGTCCTTCGCCAACACAACGTCGATGCGACTCCGTTGATGGCACAGGTGTATCGGAGCGGTCTGGAGAGCAGACTTGCGCAATTGGATCACAGCTTGCGGGGGGCATTGTCCATCAAGGCGAAAACAGCCGAAGCCTGGCGAAAACTCCAAGAACCGTTGCAACTGGATGATCAAGGACTCATGTGGTTGCTTCTCTCGCCGGCACAGGTCAAGTACCCGAATCCGCCTCCAAAAGACGCCGCACGCCCGGTTCAAATTGGAATCATAGCCTTTCCTCAAATCATCACCGGGAACAAGCCGACGACCTCCCTTCGTTCTCTCCCCGACCTGGAACCCGGCTATCAGGATCAGGGCTTCCACGTGTCGTTCGATGTCCGACTGCCGTATGAGATGGCGAATGAACGGTTGAAAGAGGCGTTGTTAGGAAAAGAGTTTTATATGGGGCCCGGCGCGCTGAGGGTCAGCGCCGTTCGTCTCTATCCGATCGGCGAACAGGCAGGAGTCGACATCGACTTGCAAGGCTTTCTCTCCGTCAGTCTCAGCCTGCGCGGCACGCCGGTCTATGATGAAGCGGCCGGCACGATTTCTTTCACAGACTTCGATTACGTGGTGAAGAAGGACGATCTGTTCACGAACTTCGCCGATCAACTGTTACACGATGCCTTGCGGGATCAATTGGCGGCACGTCTCCGCATTCCGATCCAAGACAGACTGCAGGAGATGCAACGAGAGTTGGAAGCCGGGCTGAACCGTGAGATCGAGGGGGGTACATTGCACGGCACGGTGCACAGGATGCGATTGATACGTCTAGAGATGCAACCTGATGCATTGCTCGCGAGCTTCAAAACCGATGGTGACTTGCGGTACGATCTGCGGGACTAACCGGTCCGCTGCCCGATTACACGTTCAGCTTCCGCTTCAGATGTTTCTCGACGCTCGCCACTTTGCTCCCTAACCGTCCTTGTGCGCCTTTTCGGTAGTCAATCTTGATCGTGCAGGAGATCCGGTTGCAGTCCTTCTTCATCCGTTCATAACACTGTTTGACGACCGCGAACACCTCATCCCACTCCCCTTCAATGACGGTGCCCATGGGATTGAGGCGATACTCGACGCCGCTTCTGTCGATGAGATCCAAGGATCGGGACACATATTTGCCGACACTCTCGCCCTTGCCCAGCGGCGACATACTGAATTCAAGCAACACCATTGCGTCGTAGCCCTCCTCGCTGCCCGGAAGTATTTACATTCGCTCGCTCGTGGATCGAAGCCCCGGATGACGCACTAGGCCTGTTGCTTGGCGCGCTCGTCAAGCCAAATCTTCGGGTACTGAATCTTTCCGTAGAGACGGAACCCGTCGAGTGCATCATGCAGGGCCTGCCGCCGTTTTCCCGCATCCGGCTCATTGGCCTTCCCTTGTTCGCGTAGCTGTCCCAACCACTCGACAAAGGCGGCAAACTCCTCGCCGAACACTTTTTCCATGTCTTCCTTTAGAAAGCCGGACAATGCCGGCGCCATGCCGCTGCTGCTGACAGCAATGCGCAGATGCCCGCAACTCACCACGGCCGGCATCACGACGTTGGACTGTTCGGGCTGATCCATCGACCACAGCAAGAACTTCTGCTCCCGAGCAAGCGTGATCAGAGAATGGGAGAGTTCACGGTCGCCCCGAACAACGTTGAGCACGAGAATCACGCTTTCCAGATCGGTCGCGCGAAAACCGCGTCCCCTGTGAATGATCTTGGCGGAAGCGGCCAACTTGCGGAGCGCGTCATTCAACGTGGGACTCACGATGATCACCTTGGCGCCGGCTTCGAGGAGGCGCATGGTTTTATCCGCGGCTTCTTCGTCTCCACCGATCACAAGAACCGGCCAGCCCCTGACATCTAACGAGATCGGAAATCCAGGATTCGCAGGCATGATTTCTCCTCCATTAATGATCACGGGTCGTATCATACAACAGGCTCTTTTGCAGCGTAAACCGCTTCATGCACTCCCCTTTTAGGAATCGCCTCTGTATAATGCGCTGGTTTTGCAGCCGGCAACCATCGCACCGTGTCGTCTGGAAAGGAGCGCGTTTTGGGAGGATACCATGCCAAAACACTGAGTATGGCGGGAGGCATTATCGGTTTGGCTGCACTGGCGGCCTACTTCGGGTTGGCCCACAGTTGCGAGCCGCAAGGAGGGTCCGGCGTGATCGCCGGACAGGTCATGATCGCGCAGGACCTGGCAGATCGGGTCAAGCCCAGCGATGTCCTGTTCGTCATCGTTCGTCGCCCATCAGGGCCACCGCGTCCGTTGGCGGTCAAACGCGTTGACGGCCCCAAGTTTCCCGTCACGTTTGAAATTACCAGTGCCGATGTGATGGTACAGGGAACGGAACTCAAGGGAATGGTTGACATCATTGCGCGGCTGGACCGCGACGGGCAAGCCGGACAACCGCAACCCGGTGACATGGAAGGACGCTACGACAAAAATCCGACCCTCCCGGGCGGGAGAGGACTCCAGATTACGATCGATAAGGTGTACTAAGGAGGGAACAGTGCTGAGTGCTGAGTTCGTTACGTGTCGGCAGGATCTGCGTCGAGTTCCAAGTTCCAGTAGAGGTAATCGCGCCAGCTTTCGGGGGTGTTTCTGACTCCAATCGTGATCGTGACCACGGGACTCCACCGAGGTTTGACCGGTCTCTTGATCAACCTCATGTTTGCTTCGTCCGGGGTGCGGCCGCTCTTTCTATTGTTACAACGCCAGCAGGCGGTCACGATATTTTCCCAGGTCTTTCGTCCACCCTTGGCGATGGGGACGACGTGGTCGAAGGTCAGTTCTTCGGTTCGGAATCGATGATTGCAATATTGGCAGATGTAGTGGTCGCGAGTAAAAATATTGATGCGGGAAAACTTGACCGCCCGGTGGCTTTCCTTGAGCTTGACCAGTTTGAGCAGCCGCATCACTGACGGAAGCTTGATCGAAATCGAAATGCCATGAATTTCGCGATCGTACACCTCCAGGACTTCAACCTTGCCCTGCCAGAGCAACGTAATCGCCTTTTGCCAATGGAGGACTCGAAGCGGCTCATACGTCGAATTGAGCAACAACGTCATTTCCATAGCGACCCCGGTGTTCTCCTATGGTTTCACTACTAAAAGATAGCAAAACATGGACGAGCGCCCGAATCCGTACCTCTCTATGACATAGTCTCGCAATGAAATCAAGCTGTTAGATGCCGACGGCCGATCCGTCCTCCCTTCGAAGTGACATCCGGTCATTCGGCGCATGGTGTTGTCGATGAGTCGTTTCATCTCGATCGCGAAGGTTGATCATGTCCCGCCCGGTACCTGTATCACGGCAGAGGCGCAAGGGGTCCTCGTTGCCCTGTTCAATGTCGATGGCACGTTCTACGCGACCGACAATACCTGTCCCCATGCCGGCGGCCCTTTAGGCGAAGGAACACTGGCCGGAAACATTGTCACATGCCCCTGGCACGGCTGGCGATTCAACATCTGTACAGGCGAGCGTCCGGAGAATCCTGATTTCAAACTGTCGTCTTGCGAGGTGCGTATCGAAGGAGGCGAGGTACAAATTGCCGTTCCGATCACATTCTAGGTGGAAGGTCAGACCCGCCCGGTTGGACCGGCGAATCAGGTCCCTCAGGCATCAATCCATCTGCAGGTAATGACGCGGCATTCACCCGCTTCGTTCGAAGATCAACGTGCCAGATGAATTCCCGCTCGAACCATTGATTGGTGCCTTGCTCGCGCAAATTGATACGCACCTCGTATCGATCTCCTTCCAGCTTCAAGACTCGCCAGTCGCCGAGTCTCACTCCCAACTGACGCTGCTGCTGAATCCGCACTCGTTCGTTGAATCCCTGCAGTATCGTAGGGTATCCGGCCGCCCGATGGGTTTGAACCAAAGCAAGCGCCTCGGCCGCTTGAGGATCGGTCAGCGGATTCAATGAGGGAGGCTTCAGGAGCCAATAGAGCAGCGCTCCGATAAGAAGCACCCCGACTACGGCGTAGTGAAGAATTTTTGAGAGAGACAACTGATGTGCCAGAATCTGTTTGCAGGCGGTTCAGCGGTATGGCTCGCTCGCTACGGTTCGAATCGCAGGATCAACCCTGCATCCCACAATCCGCCAACGCAGCATAATAACCCGGCTCCCATGAAGTCAACGCCCGCCGCGGTTCATGCCTATGATCGACAATTTGTGACCAGGTGCAAAGCCGGCTCGAACCCTTGACAATCGTGCGAGCGGGTATGCTACAAGTACCAGTTCCCTTCATCACTACAACTGAAACGATCCGGCAGGTCGATGAAGTTCTTCTTCTACGCAGACAATTTGAATCCGACCCAACTCAAACGGCGTGCCCCGGAGCACAAGTTTCTCTTCTATGCCTATCTTCCGGAACATACGATCCAATTTTGCCGGTGGTCCTCCCAGTGGCGATGCGGGCTGGCCAGCGTCATTCCCTCTCCCGGTGAAAAGGTATGGGGAGGCGTTTTTGACATCACCGAGGAAGACCTCAAAATCATGGACGAGTTCGAGGGTGATGTTCCTGAAGGAGCCTTTCGGCACGTTCCGGTCACCGTGGTGACCGAAGAAGGCGAAAAGGTTTTGGTCACAGCCCATGCTGCGAATCCAATCGGGAAGTTCAAGCCCAAAGAACATTATCTGGACTGGGTGATGAAGGGCATCAAGCACTGGAAGCTCCCCGAGGAATCCGTGGAACAGTGGCAGTCGTATAAGCCACGATAATCCGAGGCGTATGGCCTATAGCTCATGGCACAAGCAGAGCAGGAGTCTTTCCATTCGGCACTGCTCCGATTACGTGCGATGAGCTATAAGCCATACGCCATTTGCTCTTTCAACGAGGAGAACGCATGCCAAAACCAAAATACCATGTCGTCGTGTGTACGAATGCCCGCCCGCCCGGCCACCCCAAACCTTCCTGTGGCGGACAGGGATCGGCGCAATTGCTGATGGCCTTCAATATAGGACTGATGCAACGCGGAATCCAACCCGGTGACGTCCTGGTCACCGGCTCTTCATGCCTGGGTCCATGCGAACAAGGGCCGACAGTGGTCGTGTACCCGGAGGGAATCTGGTATTCAAAAGTGACCGAAGCAGACGTCGTCACAATCTTGGATGAACATATTGTCAAGGGGACCCCGGTTCAGAAGCTCAATCCGGATTCTGTCTGGAGCTGACGCCGCCCCATACATCCTGTGGGCCAGCCTACCCATCACGAACACAAGTCCCATGCCCCGCAGAAGGTCGGCTGCGCGGTCATCACCTGCAGCGATACCAGAGCGCCTGAGACGGATGCCAGCGGACAACTAATCATGAAGCTGCTGAAAGAGCATGGTCATGATGTCGTGGCATACCGCCTCGTGAAGGACGAGCCTGCTCAGATCACAGGGGAAATTAGAACCAGTGTGGGGGACGACTCCGTGCAGGCCATTATCATCAATGGAGGAACCGGCATCTCGCGGCGTGATTCCACATTTGAAGCGGTGGATTCAATGCTGGAGAAGCGACTGGATGGGTTCGGGGAAGTTTTCCGCTATCTGACCTACCAGGAGATCGGTTCTCCGGCGATCATGACCAGGGCAACCGCCGGAATCGTCCAAGGAAAAGTGCTGTTCTCCACGCCGGGGTCTGAAAATGCCGTCCGTCTCGCCATGCAGAAGCTCATCCTTCCTGAACTGGGTCACCTCGTGCGAGAACTCTCGAAGTAACCATGAAGCGTTTTTCTCTAGGCAAGCAAGACCCTTGATAGAGCTCGGCGCGGACATGGCTCGCAGTAGCCCGCGTTTTCAGCATCCGCTAGTCCTGCGCGATCTTCGGTTCAGAGTTTCTTTGATAGTACGACAGTAGATCCCGCACGGAAATCACTCCGACTATCTCCCCGCCTTGGGTGACGCCCAGGTGTCTGACGTGTAGGTCTCCCATCATATCGTGGGCGTCACTCACCGTGCGGACGCCTTCGATCGTGCAGACAGGACTCGTCATGATAGCGTCCACCGTCAACTTGTTCAAATCCTTGCTGGTGGCCATTGCGCGCCGGACCAGATCCGTATCCGTCACGATTCCTACGATGGCCTTCCCCTTCTTCACGAAGAGAGACCCGATGCTTGCGTCCCGCATCTGCTTCGCAGCGCTCCGCACGGACATACTGGGACCGACTGTCTTCGGCTCTTTCGTCATCACTTGCGCAATTGTGCCCATACCTGTCTCCTTTCAACCACGATATCCCTTACAGGATCATGAACCGTTGTCCGACGATTGCAAGACTATCTTACCAAAAAACTGTCGACTCAACAGAGATTCCTGCGCAGCCCGCGCTTGCGCCAGTGGATAGACACGGTCGATAACCGCCCGCATTCTCCCCTGCTCCATGAATCGTGCTGCTTTCACCAATTCTGCGCGCGTGCCCATATACGACCCCCGTATGGTCAGCTGCCGCGAGAAAAGATGTCGCAGGCTGATCATGACCTCCCCACCGGTGGTCGCTCCGCATGTAATCAATCGGCCCGCCTTGGTCAACGAACGTATGCACTGGTCCCATACGGCGGACCCCACGTGTTCGATGACGACATCCACACCCCGGCCATGGGTCAGTTCCTTCACTCGCGCAGCCACAGGCTCCTGCGAATGCTGAATGACGTCGTCCGCACCAAGTTTCTTGGCCTGAGGAATTTTTTCGGCGGCGCCGACGGTCGTAATGACACGGGCGCCGATGATTTTCGCCAACTGGATCGCCATGCAGCCGACGCCGCTCCCGGCCGCAATGATCAACACATCCTCCCCGGGCTTCACATCGGCCAGGGTATATAACATGTGCACGGCGGTGACGGACACGAGAGGAAACGCCGCACCTTCTGCGAATGATAGCGCATCAGGAAGCGATAACACATTCCGAGCTGGTACCGCGACCAGTTCGGCATAGCCACCGTGAATCTTAGAGCCCACCAGTCCATAAGTCGAGCACAGATTGTCGCGACCCTCCAAGCACTGTTCACAAGTCCAGCAGCTGAGCCCAGGCGAGACAAAGACACGCTGGCCACGTGCAATGCCCGAGACGCGTCCGCCGACGGCTTCGACAACGCCGGCGATGTCCGCACCAGAAATGTGAGGAAGCGGAATTTTGTATGCGGGAATGCCCTGCCGGACCCAGATGTCGAGGTGATTGAGCGCGCAAGCTTTGACACGGACGAGCACATCGTCCGGGCCCGGCACAGGATCCCGGATCTCCTCATAGTGCAGCTGTTCCAGGCCTCCATGCTCGTGAAAGACGACAGCCTTCATGCGAGCCCGCGAGAATGAGTTCTGAGTGCTGAGTGCTGAGTTAGGACGTGAATATTTCGCAGCCCCGCAGTCAACTCATAACCTCCTAGCCCGCATTATTCATGAGGGTTCGTCACGAAACCGCGGAGACGCCATGCGAGACGGGCGCGTGGAGCGGTGAAGGAAGGAGGCATCCTTGAACAGGATGTCGACCGACTGAGCGGCAAGCCCGCCCGCCTGGCCGCTGGATCTACGCGGCCAGGCTTGTCGCAGCGGCGTATGCGCGGTTGGAGTAGAAGCCTTCATGAATAATGCGGGCTAGAACGTGAGCGTCCCTTCTACCACCATCACGGCCTGCCCCCCCACTTTCACTTCCTGGATGGCGTCGTCCTCCGATTCGATCTGAATCAGGATGCGCGAGGGCCGTTCGATCTCGTAGCCCTGTTCGGCGACAATCTCCGTCATAGGTCCGACCTCAACGACGCCGTTCTGAACGAGATAGGCGCCCAGGGCTCCGCTGGCGCTACCCGTCGCAGGATCTTCGATGATACCGATCAGGGGGGCAAACATCCTCGTGTGAACCGTGGCCTGTTGTTCAACGGTCATGGTGCTGTAGACCATCATCCCATTCGCACCGTACTGCTGGCAGAGGGCCGCAACAGCCGAAACATCAGGAATGATCGAGCGTACCGCAGTCAATGTCCGCATAGGCACGATCATGACCGGCAGCCCGGTGGACACGACCTGAACCGGCCGCCTGGTGTCGGTTATCTGCTGCTTGGCGACGCCGAGCGCCTTGGCGATGGAGAATAAATCATCCCGATTGTCGACCACGTCGAGGAACTGAGGCTTGGGCTGCGACATCACGACCCGTAGAATCGTCCCGTTCCTGGCGTGAAGCTCGACCGGAAACAGGCCGAGATTGCATTCCTGCAGAACCCTCGTCACGGGCTCCCGCAGTTCCAGACGAGTCGTCATCCCCAGCACAAAAAATGTCCCGATCACCGGATGGCCCGCAAAGGGAATCTCCTGGGTCGGGGTAAAGATACGGATTTTCACGACGGCTGCCGGATCGGAAGGAGGAAAGACAAACACAGTCTCCGACAGGTTCATCTCTCTGGCCACTTGTTGTAGTTCGAGATCGGTGAGTCCTTCAGCATCGGGAATCACCGCGACCGGATTTCCCCCGAACGCCACATCCGTGAAGACATCGGCCTGATAAAACTTCAATCTCCGCTGCTCCAGACTCATGGCCAGGCACTCTAGGGGAAGCCTCAATTCATGTCAAACGACATCCACTCAGCGAAGCGAACTCTCCCTCCTGCTTGGATGCCTTGACTTGGTTACGGGCAGACGATACGGTACCGACCTGTGAGCACCGTCTCAACAGCATGAATCCCGGCCGCATGCCCACTGAAATCGAGATCTCGGTCAAACCCATTTTCTCGACGCCTCTGGTGGTGTTTACCGTGGCTGAGCACGCTCATCTCAATGCCGACCTGTCGCGGTTGATTTTGCAACGAGAAGCTTCAGAGCCCACCTATTCGGATTATGAGGTCGTCGGATGGTCATCCCCGCACGATCTCTCCATGCTGGAATGGGCCGGTGGTCCCCTAAAGGAACTCTTTGGTCCCGTCATCGAAGTCGCAAAGCAAATGACGGAGTTCTCGGAACGCTCGGGTCAAGCCGAGCGCCGGCCCGATTGGCAAGTGGTCGAGGTGTGGGCAAACGTCCAGCGCAAAGGCGGCAGCAATGCCGCCCACCCGCATCCCGGCAGTTTCTGGTCAGGAGTCTATTATGTGGACGCCGGCGACATGTCACAGGGGCAACGGGGAGGAGAATTGCAGCTCTTCGATCCGCGGGGCTGCCTGCCGCGCATGCTGGCGCCTTATCTCAGGTACAGCATGTCTGAATTGCACGACGCCGGCAGAAACATTTCCTTTACTCCGTCGGCCGGCCAATGCGTGTTGTTTCCCGGATGGCTTTTTCACGCCGTGAATTTTTATACCGGGAGCGCGCCACGCATCAGCGTGGCCTTCAACCTGGATCCCATTCTCAACAAATAGACGTGAGGGGTCAGGCGACCTTAGCTTTCCCACTTCACGCCGGCAGAGGAAGGGCTTCGTAGGATTGTGTCAGCGGATTGCGCACGTAGTCTTCCACATAGGTCTTCAGTAGGCCGTTCCGCCAGAGCAACTTGTTTGCAAGCCGAGTGTCTATTTTGTGGAGGACACGGGCTTTCACGCCGGTCTTTTTCATGAACTGCTCCAGCGTCACGCCGGCAATATCGGTATAGAGACCACGCCCTCCCTGCATCAGACATTTCGGGATGTAGACGTACTTCTCATCTGTCAGGCATCGCGCGATGTCGTTGAACGTCAACAGCACGGTGCAATCCGAATCTCCGCCCAGCGTGGCGTTGGGAATCATGCGGTAGCGTGCCCGGTTTTTGCGATACATCGTGAGAATTCTGTACACGCTTTTAGCCATCACGACCGTATCGCGCTTCTCCAGTTCGAGAGCATCAAAGGCGCCGACGATGCGTCGTCGATTCAGAAAGGCCGTGATCGGCGCCTCCGTGTGGATCGTCTGAATGTTGGGCAATCCGGCGTCATAGATCCGTTGGGCCTCGGCGGCAAGATACGCCCGGCCGCCTCGCATGAGTTGCGCGGCGTCCTCCTTGATCCCCCCAACCGGCGTCAGACAGCCCATCCACAGGACACAGCGTTGATTGATGCTCGAAATGGTCGCAGCATCGGCCGACATGGTATCGGTATCAAAGGCATAGAAGTTGGCGGACGACACTGCCGGCCCGTCGAGCACTTTGTGCAAATGTTTCACCGATGGAGCATGGGGCATGAGCCGCTCGCGATACTGGCTCATCGTAATGACGGACAGTTCGAAGTTGATCCGGCCGGGATATTGCGCGACGAGTTGATGGATCTTGGGTACATGGACGTACCCGACCGTGAAAAACGTGACATTCTTATCCGTATATTTCAGAAAGTCTTCCAGCCACTCCATCGCCTTGGGGTGCAGGAACAGGTCGGTCCATTCCATGTATTCGTTCCCCCCGATGCACCAGAACTGCATGGGATCGCTGGGCTTCTTGTTGATGTAATCGAGAATATAGGCCCAGTCCTCATCGGTCGTCTTGGGCGGATCGAGCGTCTCACGGTAGGAATGGTCGATTTCGTAACAGAATTCACACTTCACCGGGCAGCTCTTGCCCAGGCTCAACGGGATCTTTCCCCCATCCATCTCCAGGCGGAGCGCTTCGCGATAATCTTTGGTCCTGAAGATTGGAACCGGCTGGAGAAGAGGCAGCGGGATACTCATGAGGCCCAGGATGGGACGCTGCGCGGACAACACCATGACCGGCGATGCATTTGACAGGATCTCGCCCCGTTTGCGAGACTCGTTCCGTGGTCAACGATGAGGTTCAACAGGCCTTGACGGTGCTCGGACTGACCCTGCCCGTCAGCAAGGAAACCTTGGACCAAAAACGCCGTGAACTGTTGCATACCTGGAATCCCCGCCGCTATGCCAATCTGACGAATAACCCGAAAAAATATATGCAGATGTTCAAGCAAGGCGAAGCGATGACCAAAGAAGTCGAAGCAGCCTACCAGATCCTTCTCGCTACTTTGCCACCCCGTTAAGCGTCCCTCGCCGTTCGTATCTCGTGAAGTGTATCTCGCAAGAATCGCATCTCGTCGTTCGTGAAGCGTCGCTCGTCTCGTCTCCCGTATCTCGTCGCTCGTATCTCGTCGTTCGCTCACACTGCCGGCTCACCGCCTCGCCGGCGTTCACAAACCGAAGACACTGGGCGCTCACCGACTCGCGCCCGTTCACAAACTTGACGTGCATTATTCTGCACGTCGTGAACCTCGTGAAGCGTCGCTCGCAAAAATCGCATCTCGTCGTTCGTGAAGCGTATCTCGTTGCTATAAAGCGATCTCAACTTCGAATCCCAAGAGACTGCCGCCTCACCACTCGGCGGCGTCCACAAACATGACGCTCATTATTCTTCGCGTCGTGGACCTTCACGCTTCACTACCCCACTCCGTGGCTGACTACTCTGGTCATCGTAGGCTCGCCGTCTTTACCCCCGTCGCCTTCTCCCATCGCTACCGGCCAGGTCACCAATCCCGACACACTATCTGCTGCACCGGATAGACCGGCCTGCTGTTGCGCATAGATCTGCGGCAGCTTGTTCGTCCCGAACTTGGAGATGTACAAGAACACGTGCTCCCGAGCGTTCACGCGAACCGCCCAGGGATGAAAATCGTTGCGATAGAACTCCTCGCAGAGTTGCATCGCATCGAGACAGGAGATGCCGCCCGGCTCGTTCAGCGTGTAATAGTAATCCAGCGGCAGATCGTACTCCTCCTGCTTGTGAATCGTGATCCCGAATTTCTCGGGATTGCGTACCATCGGCGTGTGGCGATAGGCCACGAAATAGAACAACTCCACCGAATGAATCGCCGGCTGGTTGTCCAGGATGAACTGCCTGGTATCCAATGCTTCTTCGCGCATTTCTCCGGGGAACCCATAGAAGGCCATGACATGGTTCCAGATCCCCGCCTTCGCTGCCTGGTGAAGATTGTTTTGGATCACGCTCTTCTTGGCGTGCTTATCCATGAGATCGAGCACCCGTTCGTTGGCGGATTCCATGCCGTAATAGAGCGTGCAGCAGCCGGCCTTCGCGGCGAGATGCCAAATGGCCTCGTCTTGAAGCGTCTCCTCAAACCGGATCAGGGTCGTCCATTTAATCCCGACGTCTTGATCCACCAACAGCTGCGAGACCTTCTTGAACAGAGCCGGCGGATAGGATTCGTCGGCAAACAGAAAGTGGCGGCACTGGTACTTGTCGCGCAGGGCTTTCACCTGCTCCACAACCAACTGCGCCGTCATGCCGCGGTACTGATCGAAGTAGCCCTGGCCGTGATCGCAGAAGGTGCAGCGTCCCCAGTAGCAGCCGCGTGTTGCCAGATAGGGAATGATCCGCTCCGGCACGAAGTAGTGATCGAGGGGAAAGCCGTCGAAGTCCGGCAGCGGGAGCGCCGTCGTTTTCTCCGTGTAGATCTCCTTGTTCTGCTGCACGCCCTCGGCGGTGCGATACATGAGATTGGGCACGGAGGTCAGGTCGCGTTGCCCGCTCAAAGCCTCAATGAGCCAGAGCAGCGCGTGCTCCCCCTCATAGAGAATCGCCGAGTCGAAGACCTCCGCGAAGAATCGCTCGTGGTGCGGCAGCTCTTCCTGCAGCCGCGTGATGACGTTCCCGCCCACCACCACATGCACGGTTGGGAACGTGTCCTTGATCATCTTGCAGAACGTCAGGCCGGCCATCAGCTGCATCTGCGTGCCGATGGAGATGCCGACGACGTCCGGTTTCTCTTTGCTCACCGACGGCAAGACCAGCTGATTGCAGATATCGCGGTAGATGTTCACCTGCTCGTCGTCGAGACAGGCAAAGACTTCTTTGGAGACGCCCGGTCGATAACCGAGGTTGCTTTCCATCGGATAGAACACGAGCGACGCCGGATAGTAGGCAGCGGAAATGTACTGCATCGCTTCGCGAAATGTGTTGAGCGCGCGCTCCAGTGTCTCGGCTTCGTAGAACCGTTCGCCGCGCACGATCCGCTTGGCATCCTCGGCCCGCTCCGCCAGATCGAAGACGTCGACGGCGGCGGCCTGTTCGAGCACGGCCACCCGGGCGGCTTCCTGATCGTTGAGCTCGCCCTGCTTGTCCTTCCCCTGCAGGGCCTTGAGCTGCATGCCCTGCCTCGCCTTGATCCAGATCAAGAACGAGTCGGTGAAGAAGTGATCGTACATTTCGATGTTGATGTCACGCTGGATCACATGATGACCGGCTTGGCGAAGGACGGCGGTCAAGGAAGGCAGGGCGAGATAGGGTGCCGTCGGCACCCACTCGGGCGGAAACAGCAGCATGACCTTCGACGTCTTGCGCGTCCCGTTCGCGAGAGGAGTCAACCCGTCGATTTGAACCAATGCACTCATGATTGTGTGTTCGCCATTCCGTCACTCAGGAGGTTCAAAAAGGATCTCCAGCAAGGCCGCAGCGAGGTCCGCGACGCGAAGAATAATGAGCGTCACGTTTGCGGACGCCGGCGAGGCGGTAAGCCGGCAGTGTCTTGGGGGCGAATCGTCATCATTTTCACCCGCCCGCCCCGAGCCTGCCGAGACAAGCTCTTTCCCCGTGGCCGTACGTCGAGCCCTTGAGCGAAGTGAGAACGAAGCTGGAGGCCTTTTTCAACATCCTGTTCAGCAGACCTTTTGTTCCAACGAATAGGGAGCCGCCCCGATGCGTTCGGCACTAAATTGCAGATCCGGAAGTTTCTGCAGCCCGAACCGCGCGATGTAGAGAAAAATGTACTCGCGGATGAACAGGCGCAGATCCCATCCCGCATAGTGGTTCCGTTCGAATTCTTCGAAAACCCGCTCCGCTTCCTCGATGCTCATGCCGTTCTTGACCGTGTAGTAATAATCCAGCGCCAGATCCCACTCCGGGTTCTTGTAGGCCGTCACGCCCCACTTCTCCGGATGCTTCGCCACCGGCGTGTGCTTGCTCAGATCAAACGTGCCGAATCCGAGCGAATGGACGTGCTCCTTGTTCTGCTCCAGGAACTGCACGGACGACCAAGCTTCGTCTCTGGTTTCACCGGGGAATCCGAAGAAGCCCATGCAATGGTTCCAGATGCCGACGTTCGCCGACATCCGCAGATGCTTGGTGATGATCTCGGTCGTCGTCGCCTTGTCCATCAACTTGAGCACTCGCTCGTTGCCGGACTCATAGCCGAAGTGGAGATACCGGCAGCCGGAGTCCCTCGCATCCTGCCATACCGATTCCTCGAGCAGGCTCTTCTCGAACCGCATGTGGGTCGTCCAGATGATGTCCATCCTGCTGTCGATCAGGCCGCGCGAGAGCTTGCGGAAGAGTGCGGGCGGATAGGACTCGTCGGTGAAGTGAAAGTGTTTGGCCCCGTACTTGTCCTTGAGATACTTGATCTCATCGAGAATGTCCTGAATCTTTTTCGTGCGATAGCCGGCCGTGTAGCCCTCGCCGTGGTCGCAAAACTCGCAACGGCCCCAGTAACAGCCTCGGGTCGCCAGGTACGGCAACACCTTCGTCGGCACGAAATACTTATCGAGCGGCAACCCGTCGAAGTCTGGAGGGGGCAACGCCGCCATGTCTTCCGAGTAGCTCATCGGCGACACGTGCACGCCCTGGTCGTCCTTATAGATGGTATTCGGTACCTGTGACAGGTCGCGCTTGGCGCCGACCGATTCGACCAATTGCAGGAAGGCCGTCTCCCCTTCATAGACCACCGCGCTGTCGAAATACTTGAACAGCGGCGACTCCGGCAGCACGTCGCGCAGGCGCGTGACCGTATTGCCGCCGATGGTCACATGGATGTGAGGGAAGTGCTGCTTGATCAGCGCGCAAAACGTCATCGAGGAGAAGATCTGTTGCTGCAGCACGATCGAGATCCCGACCACATCCGGCTGATGCTCCTGGATCACCGGCTTGACCAGATGTTCGAACACGTCCCGATAGACATTGACCTGTATATCTTCAATGGCGTCCACCACCTCCGCCGAGACGAAGGGCTTGTAGGATAGATCCGTTTCCATCGGCGGCATGCAGATCCGCGCCGGCGCATAGACCAATGAACTGACCTGCGTGACCTCGCGGAATACGTTAATCGCCCATTCCAACTTGTCGATATCGTAAAAGTTCTCTTCCCCACGCACGATCCGCTTGGCCTTCTCCGCCTTCTTGATCAGCTCGTCGATTCGCTGGCGGGTGAGGTCGCACAGGGCCATCTGCACGTCCATTTCCCATTCGGCCAGTTCACGCTTCTTCGCGAGCTTGCGGAGCCGGTCCAACTGCTGCGGCACTTTGCGCAGGACCTTTTTCAGGAAGTCCTCGCTGAAATACCAGTCATACATTTCGAGATTGATGTCTTTTTGGATGACCTGGTGACCGGCCTGGCGGAGGATGGACGTGAGGCAGGGAAGGCTGAGATAGGGTTCGGAGGGGAACCAGTCCGGCGGGAAGATCAGCATGACCTTCATCTTCCGGCCGCTCGTCTGAAAGGAGGCCTGGCGATGGAGCTGGATCAGCTCCTTGGAAACCCGGTCGCCCTTCGAATACTCGACTCTCATCTATAGCATTCCGGTCTTCGTCGATGAGACCAATTCTTACAGAAAGCTAAGGAGTTAGCCGGCGAACAGGACATTGTAAGCGCTGGGTTTTGGGTGGGTCAAGAGCGGGTGAGGGAGAAGGCACCCATATTGGTCCTCCCGGAACGCGCACGCTCAGAAGGTGCTCGTTCGACGGCCGCAGTTAGACCAACATGGGTGCCTTCTCCCTGATTTTGATGGGTTAAAGTGGATGATGCCTGTCGATGCGGGCGCACTGGGAAGGCCCGCGTCTCGGCGCGGCAGGGTTGGGCGGGTGAGAAAGTCGCCCAGTTCGACGCCACCCGCGCTTCACTTTGGAGAAGGAGTTAATTGAAGGGGAACCGCCGGAAGCAAAACGGGTCCGATGCTCGATCGAGTGGCCAGCCGTCCACTACAGAGATTAACGGTAGACAGACTCGCCGCAGCGGCTCGCTTCGCCGTTGCAAGAAAGGCAAAGCAACGGCCGCGCCCTTCGGCAAGTTGTGTTCCGCCTCATCCCGACGATTAGCGGCAAAATCCTCGCGCGCGCTTCAAAGCGATGAAAAGCACCATGGAATGGAACTTTGAACAGCCGCCGACACCCACTATGTGGTGTCCTCCGGGGTGACGGCGTCCAGATTCAGGCCTGGCTCAACTTGAGGGCAGCGGCCACGATCGCCCTGGTCCAGCCTGGAGTATGCGAAAGATCGGCCGGAGCGAGAATCTTTCGGTTTTCCACATGGAGAACCAATTTGGGTGACGGTCGGTGGCCGGCGGCGGGATCCGCCTCGACGCTATTGTCAAACATTCGCAAGGACGAAATATGGGGGAGGACCGGATAAGGTCTTTGCGCTTCACCGGAGCGTCAGCTCAGCCAGCTTGCGCACCCCTGGAATTTCGCCGCGGGTGAGGTCGCGATAAAGGTCCCGAAGGTGTGCCTCCAAGTCTTCAACCGAGGTCCCTTGAGTCCAATAGTCGGGGTAGTCCTGGAGATACCCCAGCCACTGGTCCCCATCCTGCCAGTGAATGTATTTGGTCGATTCCATGTCCGAATTATAGCTTCAGTCTTCTGCATTGCCAAGAAGCAACCTCGCGATGTTGTGCTGGATGAATCTTGTCGGAGATGAATCTTGTCGGAATTGATTATAGCGACATCCCGCCCGCCGAATCAGCGGCAAGACCCTGCCCGCGCGCCCCAAGGAGTGGAAAGCCGGGGATCCTCTTGCGATCCTGTTCCGCTTGCCATAAAATAGCTTATAAGCTACGCTGGGCTCGGTGGAAGTGTCGCCCAAAACACTTTGCATATATATCACCGGAGAGGGTCGAGAACCATTTAGCGAGTGGCTCGCGTCACTTCGTGATATCAAGGCACGTGCGAAGGTCCGAGTGCGGTTGGATCGAGTCAGCTTGGGAAATCTTGGCGACTGCCATGGCGCGGGCGACGGCGTGCAGGAGCTTCGCATCGATTATGGTCCAGGCTACCGGGTGTATTTCGGTCAAGAGGAAGCGACGATTGTCTTGCTCCTCTGTGGTGGTGACAAGAGTACGCAGACTAAAGACATCGAGACGGCGAAGCGATATTGGAGTGAATACAGGAGGCGGTCATGAAAAAGAGTAACGCCTATCAACCGGCGCTGATCGAGAGCCTGCGCGATGCTCGCGAGGCTGAAGAGTATTTGAATGCGGCGCTAGAGGAGGACGATCCCGAGCTGTTTCTTCGTGCGCTGAGAAACGTGGCCGAGGCCCAAGGGGGCGTGGCGCGACTCGCCGAGAAAACCAAGCTGAACCGCGAAAGCCTTTACAAGATGCTCTCCGAGCGTGGCAATCCTGAACTCAAGAGTCTCGACGCGCTCCTCCACGCGTTAGGATTTCGCCTCGCGGTGACAGCGAATCGTTAGCAAAGGCGGCAAGGTGTAAGATCAAACGCCACCGCGCGCCACGAAACGGGGTCTGGATCTGGAAAAGATTCCCGACCCCTTTGTTTGCTTCAAAGGCGGTAAGGTGTAAGATCAAACGCCGCCGCGCGCCGAAAACGGACGTGGATGTGGGAAAAGATTCCCGACCTTTTTGTTTCGACCGACCCCTTTGTTTCGATCCCCGGAGAAGAAATACTCGCTGGCTTGTTTTGCAAATTGGCATGCGATTTCCCTTTTGTCATTTATGAAATACCTGTCGAGCAGAGGGACCCTTCTTGCCCAACTCGCTTGCGTGTTACGCTACGGCAAGACATTCCAAGCCCTGAATAAAATGGGACGACCGTCTTTGTTCATTGCGGAAAAAGAAAGGGGGGCGGGGCTACTTTTCTGAGGCCTTCGACGACCACCCTCGTCCGGTCAGCTTCGATTCTGAGCGTTCAATACATGGCAGGTATATCTACCAACTTAGTCGAGTGAGACCCGAGGCATTGGCCGGTACGGTATCCCAAACAGTCGCTATACCGCAATACAAAGTAGCGTACCCCACTGCTGTCCAAAATAATCTGCCCCTCAGTGTCCTCCCCGCGTGAATTCTGCCTTCTAGACGGCTATGGCTCCGTTGCTCGGATGAGGTTACCCATGCTGCTTGTCCAAGATCATGTCGCGAAGAGTGTCTCTTGCGTGGGGGCCGGGGTGAACAGCGGAGGTTCGAACGGCGCATCGAGCCACGCCCACAGATGCCGATAGGTCAGCAGGTTAAAGCGGAGCAAGGCGGCGAGGTTCGACAGACTCCAGGGCCACGTGGACTTGAGCTGCAGAAATTTCAGCAGCAACATCGCGAGCAGGGCGATCCAGATTTGCACCTGCACGGCGTTCTCACTCGTGCCCACGAAGGTTTTGATCTTGAGGTGTTGCTTCAAGGCCTTGAAGAGGAGCTCAATGTGCCACCGCTCCTTATAGATAGCGGCAATCGTACTGGCGGCCAGATGCATGAGATTGGTCAGGAAGGTGAGGGCCCGTTGTTGCGTCTCGTCCCAGATCGTCACCTGCCGCAGGGGGACGGGGCATCGGTCGGCCGCATGCAAGCCGGTCAGGTGAATCACCTCATCGGCGAGGACAGAGCTGCGGGTGGGCACCGGGCGCCGGTCCAAGACGTCATAGAGCATGTTGGTGCGAGGGCGCGTGACAAACCACACCCCAGTCAGGGTCCAGCGATGATACAAGGCATAGTCCAGGTAGCCGCGATCCATCGCGACGATAGTGCCCGGCGCAAATGTGAGCCGCTGCGCCACGCGGACATCGTTGACGTCGCCTTCGGTGACAAGCGCCCAACAGGGCAAACAGCCTTGATGATCCAGTTGGAGATGGAGCTTGATGGCCCCCTTGGTCCGGACGAACCGGGCCCCATCGAACACCGTGGCACACAACTCAATGAGCGTCGTATCCAGGGTCCGCAACGGATGTTTGAACCGGAACCGCCGTCGTTTCAGAGCCGCCACCGCCTGACACCGGGTGAGCACCTGGTAGAAGAGGGTCTCATACAACTGCCACGGCCGATGGGCATTGGCATAGGCCAGCGTCGAGCGAGTCGGCGTCCGTTGCACGCCGAGGTGGACGAGCTTGCCGAGGGCGGTGGCCAACCCGCCGCAGATCTCTCGGAGCGAGTGCGCGCTGCCCATCTGACAAAACAGCATCGCGACGAAATGATCCCAGCAGCTGAACCCCTTGGCTGCTCGCTCAGCGGCGTGCTGCCGAACGGCGTGAGCGAATTCCGTGCGATCAATCAGGGCCAGGATTTGCGCAAAGCAACTCGCAACGGCTACCATAACATACCTCCGGCTTGTGGGTGGCACGGCGCGGGTACGCCGTGGACGGGTGTTCGTGAACACCCCATCCTACTCACAAGCCGGAGGCATGTTAAAACCTTATTTTGGACAAGACTGAGCGTACCCCTTTTTCCTCTCCGGTGGGCAAATGACCCTTTTCGAAGAGATCTATCAAGCTGGGCGGGAAATCACTTCTGCGTCTGAGACGGCTCTTCCCGGAGTACTTAACAATGTTCTCGGTCGATATTTCGGATGGCCGCTTAAAGTCGGACCAGGATACTTAGTCGATTTAGAGAGAAAGAGGTCATCGGTTTTTGCTTCGGTGATCTATGCAGGTAGTCCTGCTTCGAATGGGAGCACTCAGGAGCCACAAGAAATTAATGCGGACAATGCAGCAGCGGTGATCGATGTTTGTGAAACACTCGATTTAGCAAAGTTCTCGGTCTCGTATGCACGGATTGCTGAAACCAAAAGGCTGAAGAAACGACCACCGCCGCAAGTGGCAGGAGTTCCGGTCCAGACAACTACATTAGGCGTCATTTTTGCCTTACGGGCAACGGTTTCGTTGGATCTCATTGCTGAAGAGTTAGTGAGAATGAACACTGTAACACCGAGTTCTGAGTGGCCCGCTATGGTCGTGGTTGCAACAACAGGGACAGTGAACTATGCAGCTCAGTTTCCGGGCGAACCGCTAATTGGTGATTTGCTTCCTCCAGGACCTCGGGCACTCGATGCATATACGCCTCCTATGTATGTTGTCGTGGTGATGACGCCGTCAGGAAGTCATACACCTAGCAAGATGTTGGCATTCCTTGTGGGGCAACTCTTTTTCTTTTCTCCAGGTATGCGCCTTCCGGACTTCAGGCAGATCTCGGAGGGAGTACCGAAAACTGCCATAACGGTTTCCAGCTTCCAGTACAACTTGGCTGGGGCGCTAGTACGAGTTCCCTCGGAATTCTATAACGACCGCTATTTGCCGCCGCTCCCTTTCCGCATTGAGGATCGCAATGGCGCTCTTCTCTGCAGTCTGCAATTTCTACCCTGGCAGGATGGGGGGGCGATTTTATCCCGAGGACGTTTGCCCTTAGACGCCATCATGCCTTTTCTCATGGGCGTTGATATACGTCGAGCAGGTAAAATCAAACGCGATGACTGTGAGATTTCGTATGTTCTCCCAATGACCGTCAGTGATTTCAATAGGATGCTGGAGAGAATTCAGCAGCAAACGAATATGGTTGTAAGACGTGAAGAGCCGAGATTGACGATCCAGAAGGTTGCAGATGAAGGGACCCAGACGCCGTTTATCGCTCGTCTGTTTCTTGGAGCTTTAAAGCTTCGAGATCTAATCGTGTTAGATGAAGACAAGAGAAAACAATTTGATGCCTTGTACGATGCTGTCTTGTCACCTCTTCGTACGGCTCGTAAATCCGCGCAGCGGATTACCCAGCTCTGGCTAGAACATTCGCGAAAGGTAAGCTCAGGCGAGGTTGCAAGGCTCAAGAGGCAGGTCATTGAAGTTGACGAAAGTATTGATGACGAACTTCGAAAAGAGGTGGAGAGTTTCGTAATCACTGCAGCCAGGGCCATGAAGGACGGCATGCATAAGTTCTCTGCCCAAGCGCAGGTCGATATTGGATTTCTTTTCCAGAAGCAAGCCGCTTTCGAGGCGGCTCTTGAAACAACGGACGCTCCATTGGCTGACTACATTCGACAAACCAGGACATGGTCTGTGCGTTTGCAACAGACTCGAATATCGATTGAGCAATCACAGCTTCGTCTTGCCGGGTATTCAATACGCTCGCAAGGGCAATGCAATTGAAGCCTTGCCGCCAACCATCTCAGGCCAAGCCGTATCCGAGTTTGTCTCGTTTATATTCGATCGCGTGACGTGCTTTGTCGAAGAACTAACTGCGTACTGTGTCCAGCGGCAGATGCCCCCTACGATTACTATTGCTGAAGTGCCGATAGAGGAAAGAACTGCGGAGAGTCCCGAGCGCTTTCGAGTAACACTAGCGAGCGGCGGCATGCCTCCTTGGCGAATCACATATCATCAGGCTCCATTTGAAGAAGTCTAGTGGGACTCCAACACACAAGAATGAGGGAGAAGAAAAGGGGGAGAAGAAAAGGTGTCAGGAACCATTTCGCGGCGTGTGGCGGGCCAGCGCTCCTCGCCTCCCCGCCCCTCACCGCTCATCCCACTCTCCGCCACTGAAGTAATGAATACGCCTCCCCCTTTGCAGTAAACTCGCCGCATTGCCTTCGTTTCACTCCAATGCATGACCATGATTTTGCATATTGATCATGTGACCGTGGTTGTCCGGGACGTCGCCAAGGCGAAAGCGTTCTTTGCGCTCCTGGGATTTGTCGAGGAGAAGTCGGTGGTCATTTCTGGGGCATCGTTCGCCCGCTATATGGGGGTAGAAGGGATCGAAGCCGAGCACGTCACGCTGGTGTCGAAGCAGGCAACGCCCCGCTTTGAAATTCAGCTCCTGCGATACATCCGGCCGCAACACCTGCCCGACGCGGATGTCGAGAACCTGGCGAAGGCTGGCTATAACCATATTTGTTTCGCGGTGACGGATTTGGACGCGGAAGTGAAACGGTTGACGAGCCAGGGCGTGACCCTACGGAACGAGGTGATGGACTTCCACGACCGCAAGCTGGTGTTTCTTTCCGGACCCGAGGGGGTTACGGTGGAATTGGCCGAATGGCATGCTTGAGAAGAAGAAACAAGTGTCAGGCCCCATTTCCCGGTGCGTGGCGAGCCTGACCCTTGTTCATGACTGAGCCATTCGACTGGTGAGGGTAGATGGATATTGTTTCTCACGGTCTTTGGGGCGCGATCACCTTCGGTCGAAAGAGTCGGTCGAGGAAAGGGGTCGGGAGTCTTTTTCTCATGAGCCGAGATCTCCAGTCTCGCGTGGAGGCCGACGAGGCATGCGACTCTTGTAGCGTGACAGGCTCCTGTGGGTGTCAAACAAAGGACTCCCGACCCCTTGTCATCGGCTATACACCATCAACTCTTTGCTTTACCCCTCCTATGACAAGGCAATGGACCAGTCAGCCTTGTAAATGGAAGAAAGCATTGGGGTCATGTCTTGCATCCGACATTTCGCGGTGCATGGCGGGCCGGTCTTATCGTCACTATTCTCATGATAGAAAGTGACCGCTGCATGAACATCTCGCTGGTTGAAATCATCAACGCACTCGTTCTTGCTAAGGGGTTTGCGGAGAGACTCGCCAACGCACACCCCCAACATGCGGACGCCGTCGCAGAGTTCGTAAGTCAGATCGATCGCAGCACGAATGAACTTAGAGCCAGTGTGTATGGCGTTCCTCCTTCCGCCTAAGGGGTACGATGGACACGACACTACATGACATTGTGAATTGGCTAACGATCGCGAGAGCCAAAGCGCAACTCTTCGCTGAACATCATTCCGAATACGCCACCGCATTACAGCAACTCGAACGTGACATCCAACAGGCTCAACGAAATTTGATTGGCAGAATACGGCCCGACTTGGTCGAGAGCAGCCAATAGGGTACAAGGACCATTTCGGCGCGTGGCGGGCCGGCGCCTTCTCACCTAACACAGGCGCCTCTGCATCATATGATCCCTGTATTCTAGTTCACGATCGCACTTCTCCCATTCCCGATCCAGAATCGTCATCTCCTTCCCACCCGTACGTTACCTAGAACGTTTTTCCTGGCTCATGTGCCCATAGACAGTGCGCCTGCGAACACGTAGAATGTCGCGCTTTTGTTTCTCACAATTCAGGGCCTATCGCTATGACTGCCGGCAACTATCTCCAGCCATGGATTGTATCTCTTGTATTAACAGCCAGCGTCTCGGTCGCGATCGGCGGATGTGCCGCTGTACCGCGGCGATATGTCTGGATCGCCGACACGAATATCACGCTCACCACACTCAGTTCCGATCCGCAATCCTACGTTGGAAAAGTGGTGTTGTTGGGAGGTGCGATCACAGAGGAGGAGGAGAATGAACAGTACCTCTTATTGCATCTCAAGAACCGCCCATTGGACCAGGATTATAGGCCTCACCGCCCGGCCGACTCAGGCAGTCCAGAAGCGGGCTTCTATTGGGTAATGGTGCCGAAGCAGCAACTTCCATCCCATTATCGAAACTGGGGTCGCGTCACGCTGGTCGGACGAGTGACAGGTGAACAACGACTCCATAAGGAGCCGGTCTTGCTGCTTCTGTATATGCGAGGTTGGGAGACGAGCGGGAATCATGGCGTTTGGGAGAACATCGATCCTAATTATGTCCCGTCGGTTCCGATCGCCGTCCACTGAAGAATTAGATGAACTAGATGGTGTGAGAAAACATTTCCTCGCGCGTGGCGGGCCGTTCTTCGTGAAGCGTCGTTCGTCCCTCGTCGTTCGCAAGCGGTGATCGTCAGGCTTGCGAGCTACGCTCCACACATCACGAGCGATTCTGTTTTTTCCACCCCCTACCCTCACCGCTCCATATCTTCTCCGGAGTGATGGATACGGTTCCGACTTTGCAGTAGACTTGTCACAGCAGACTTTTCGTCGGCCACTCCTTATAAAAAGGACCGTCATGCTTGCAGGCTGGTTTTTGCAGCCGGCTTCTACTGGAGTATACTAGGCCCGCATTATTCATGAGGGTTCTTAAGACTCCTCCATCGTCTCCAGGGTGATGGATAAGTCTCCGACTTTGCATAGAGAAAAGAAACCGTTGCCGGGATCTATTTCTCGGCGCGCGGCGGACAGTTTTTCTGCCGTACTTCCCTCACCCCACACAACGTTTATTTGACCTCTCCTGAATGATGCGAACCTTTCCAATTCTGCAGTACACTTGTTGCCGAAAACTTATCAATTAGGCGCACATGGCGGTTCCAATTCTTCGAAAGGTTGGGCATGTTCGCTAACGCTCTGGCTGGAACGCGCGCATATTGCGATCGCGATCGCTGACGACGAGTGAGGGATTTCCCCTATCGTCCACACTGAGAACCAACAGAGTTCTTCCATCCACGTCACGTACGGCCAGACCGGTTTCTCGAGCCACACCGATCCATACGCCGCGGCTATCGTTCTCATCGTTGAGCTGGAGGTACGGCTGCGCATCGAATGAGAACCCTAAGCTTGCCCGCGTCCGACCCCGCAGGTCGATCAGCTGGAATTGCTGTGCACGTACAACCACATCCGATTGTTGGGCAATGCTAGGCGTGCCCGTGATGAATGACGCTGCAAACCCACCGATCGCGCCGGCGATCACCCCGACCAGCACCATTCCATATGTCGTCTGAACCATGCCTCACCTCCTTCGATAGTGTTGCACCCAATAGATAGATTGAGTCAGGTCATTGTAGATAGGCACATTCGAGGAAACAATAACCGTCCCGCAGTCATGCTTCACCCGCCGATAATTTCCTGATCGTAGGTTTCGAGCATCGCAGCACTCAGGACTATGGTGTCCGTTTCACAAGATACCGCTCCAGAGCTCACCCGATCCCGTAGTGATGGATACGCCTGTGACTTTGCAGTAGACTCACCGCGGCAAATACACACCACGTACTCATGGGTAGGCTGTAACAGACTTCCTCATTCCACTGCATGAGGGTGACACATGGTTAGTCTGGCACGAGCCGGCGATTTCGACGCGATCGCCGCCCTCAACGTCGAGGCCTACGGAGAGTTTTCCGGCCGTATGAGTCCTGACGGCTGGCGCGGCATGGAGGTGAGTCTACGCACCGTTGAAGCCCGCGCACAATCAGTACGGTTTCTTGTGATGAGAAATCACGGTGCCATCGTGGGTTCGGTCGGGTATTGCCCAGCAGGCAAGGGCAACCCTGACATCTTCCCGCCGGACTGGGCGGGCGTTCTTCTCCTCGCAGTCTCTCCGACTCACCGCGGTCGTGGTATCGCTCGTCAACTCGTATCCGCCTGCATTCAGTGTGCGCGCGACGATGGCGCCCAGGTGATCGGTCTGTTCACAAGCGAGTTGATGATCGCTGCCGAACAACTCTACGAGTCGTTCGGCTTTCGGCAAGAGAGCGAAATCCCTCCGAGATTTGGCCTTCGATACTGGCGCTACCAGTTGCAGCTCGCAGAGCCTATGATCACGGTCCCGCGAGAAAAAACAGGGACATTCTGAATTTCCGGAACCTCGTCATTATCGAAGACTATTTCATAGCGTGTGGCGGGGCCGCCTCGTTCCTTCGCTACCCGCTGCTCACCGCTGCACCCTTCGCCTCACCTAGCGATATACGCAGCCAATTTGAAGGGAAGCCTGTCCTCCTTTCTTTGCAGCCTGGATAGGGCTGCTAGCTAGATAAGAAGACGGGAATCGAAGGAAAACGCAATGGCCGTATCCCAGGTTATTTGAGGAAAGTCCGGATGGTTGGGGTTAAGAACATAATTCCATTCGTGCTCGATGACGACCGATGGAACTTTTAAGACAGAACTCTTGGCATGGTTGGCCCAAGACGTACCACGTTCCTGCAAGGTCACGGGTATAATTTTATCTTTCCAATCGGCTGGCAAATCAGACGCATGGATAGTTTCTATCGCGAGACTGTCTGGAATTGTGGCTCTTACACTAACCAAGGAATCTGGAAGTATGTCAGAATCAACATGGACGAGATATTCCAGAGCAGCGAGAGAAAGAGTACCAGAGGTATAGACAACCGGTGTTCCGGGTTTATTCCACCGTCCACCATAGCGTCGTGCCCCATCTCCGTCTGGAGTAACATGCTTCTTGAGCGTTAGTCGCCAAACGACCACTAGCCTATGACACCGTGTTCAACCCGTCCCAACATCGATTCTATTACTTGAGTACCAAGGTCGGTATCAAGGAGCTCTATCGGAGCTGTGCCCTGTAGGACTCGATTGGGTCGAGTGAGCCACATTGAAGCTTTTTCTTCAGCGCCAAAGACTTCAGTAGCGTACGTCAAAATTCTGGCTAAGCGTGCTAAGCGATCGGATTCCTGCGCGGTGAGACGTTGCTCTGCCTTGCGCCGGGCCATAGTCCGGGCAGGTACGCTCAGGATCTTGCTCATACGAGGTAGATCAAGATGAAATTTCGAGATGATGAATTCAAGCGAGCGATATGGAAATCCTTTGTGAATGATCGCACGAACGTCTTCAGTCGATTGAACTCGTCGCTTAAATACGGTGGTTCCGCCCAACGTTTTGAATAACTCTTCAGCTTGAGGCACGGCTACTCCTTTGACATGTGGCCAAATAATACTGCCATGTGGCACATTTGTCAATTGCCAGGCCGTTCCTTCCTTCTCTCTTTCCAACCATACATCAGCCATTTACTGTCAGCTCTTTGCTTTACATCCTCCCCTCACACCGAGATAGACCAGACAGTCCATATCTCTCGTCTGCGCACGGGGAGCGTATTCGCGCTGCTCGGGACCACGGAGTGGCCCGTTTTCGAGCCCCCTGATCTCGAACTTGGTGATCCGGATAAGCTGATGGCGGGTTATCCTGCCTTCCGCCACGAAATCGAAGACTTTATCAAGCAATCGACAGGATAAACGTCAACGAACCTTGCCAGGACCCTTTTCGCGGCACGTGGCGGTTTTTTTCTGAAACTTCCTGTAGAATCTAGCTCTAGGCACTCTACGCCTCGTGACATGCCGGGAGGAACCTTGATGTCTCACCAGAAACCCATCACCGAACGAATCCTCGAATTTCTCCGATGTTCCCCTGAATGTGACTTTGAGGCCTTGGTGTCTCGCTACCCGGAATTCACCTGGAACGAGTTCTATCTTGAAGTGTCTCGCTTGAACCGGCACGGGCTGGTGAAAATTACGAGGGGGGTGGGGATTTTTACCATCAAACAAACCGCGGCAATACCATGAGTCCCGGAAATGATACTGTGCCAGAATGTATCCCCAGCGCATGGCGGACCGGCCTTCTGATTCGTCGTTCGTCGCTCGTATCTCGTCGTTCGCAGGAATCGATCATACAAGCTCGCGAGATACGCTTCACGAGAGACATTGTTTCCCCATCCCCTCGCACAGCAAATGGCCCGGGTTGTCAGGGACAGTCGAGAATGCCGTTCAGGTTCCGTTCATGGCGTGTGTGCCGTGGGTAATCGCCCCGCCCGCGCGCAACGCGGCAGCGACTAGAACGGCTTCGGCGATCTCCCGATCCGAAGTGCCTAGCCCTCGCGCGTTGTTCGAGTGGATCTCGATGCAATACGGGCACTGTGTCGTGAACGCGACCGCGAGCGCCATCAGCTCCTTATACTTTCCCGGAATAGCTCCTTCAGCCAAGGCTGCCTTGTCGAAGGCCACAAACGCTTTCATCGCCTCGGATGCATTCGCCTCTAGACTGTTCATCTTGCTAAGATTCTTCTTGTCGTACATGACTACCTCCCGATGGTCGGTTACTGAATGACTTTGCCCTGCTATTCCCCCTATGGACATTTCACGCTCGAATACCGATCACTTCCAGATATTCAGCAAAGACCGTGGTGCAGCCCATCCCCGCTTGATTATGAGCAGACCAGAGCGCGTCGAGTTCCTGGCGAAGACTTTCACGGCCGGCCACGTCAAGGGACGCAAACGCCTGATTGGTCGGTCCGTAATAGAGGCGGAAGAACTCCACCACCTCCGAGGGGGGAAAGGGATAACTGAACGTATAGTGGCGCCTGACCAGGTTGAGAGCCGACAGTCCCTGGCCGAGCCTTTCACGGACCGTGGTTTCGTCCCCCCACAGGACCGGCGAGGGCATCCCGGACGGTGCAATGAATTTCGCTACCGTCTTGAACATCTGCCCGACGAAACCCTGTGGAGTCCAATTGGCCATGGCAATGGTTCCTCCCGACTTGCACACTCGCAGCAGTTCCTCAGCAACGAGATCCGGCCGTGGCGCGAACATCGCGGCGATTAGGCTCGCCACTACGTCGAAGCTCGCGTCCTCAAAGGGTAGTGCCTCTGCATCGGCTTCCTCGAAGCGGGCCCGCAGACCCTCCGCTTGTGCGCGCGCCCGCGCCCGCTCCACCAAATTGCTTGCGATGTCCACGCCGGTGACTTCCAGGCCATCCTTCGCGGCAATCAGAGCAAGCTGGCCGGAGCCACAGCCCACGTCCAGCAATCGACATCCAGGCTTGAACTGCAGTCGCTCGTAGAAATCTCGCGCGCCGCCTTCCATGTAACGCGAGAATCGATCGTAGTCGCCGGCCATCCAGATATGCATGAGACGAGTCTTCAAACTCTCCGCTTCTGATGTTATTGCGCTGGTAGACATGTTTTCCTCCTTTGTGGGTGTTTTCGGATCGAAGAACGGTTCAGCCTCGCCGCTGCAACGAGGTATCGCACTATAGAGCGATTACTCGTGGTTTTCTTATCCAGGAGTCTGGCTCTCTTGACGGGGGCGTGCTAGGCTGCACTTTCCTTGCTTGGGCGTCCGGTATAGTTTGCCGAAACGCCGTCACTGCAGTGTGGAACCGGCATGGATGTCTTGTCCGAAGTTCTCAAGTCCGTCAGGCTCGACGGAGCCCTGTTTTACAATGCTGAGTTTTCAGCGCCCTGGTGCTTTCGCCAGCCCGCCTCGCACACCATGGCTCCGTATCTTTCGCCGAACTCAAAGCACATGATCATCTTTCACCTGCTGACCGAGGGCCGCGGCTACGCACATGTCGATGGAGACGGCAGACCGCTTCCCCTCAACGCGGGGGACATCGTCATTTTTCCGCACGGCGATCCACACGTCATGGGAAACGGTTCGCCCGTCAAACCGATGGACAGCGCGCAAGAGCTCCAACGAATCCTATCTCAAGGCCTCAAGGTTTCATGCCATGGCGGAGGTGGGGAGATCACCAAATTCATCTGCGGCTACATGGCCTGCGAACCGCAACTCAGCCGGATCTTTCTTGGCGGGCTGCCACCCATTCTAAAAGTGAGTATCCGCGACGACGCGTCAGGCCAGTGGTTGGAAAACTCCCTCCGCTATTCGGTGGGTACTGCGGATGCTTCCAGGCCCGGCGGTGAAGCCGTGCTCGCCAAGTTGTCCGAGGTCTTGTTCATCGAAACTCTGCGACGCTACATCGCGCTGCTCCCGCAGGAACAAACGGGATGGCTGGCCGGCGTCCGCGATCCGGAAGTCGGGAAAGCCTTGGCCCTGCTGCATCGCAAGCCGGCCCATCCTTGGACGATTGCCGCGCTCGCGAACGAGGTAGGAAGTTCGCGTTCCGTGCTGGCCGAGCGTTTCCGGCGTTATCTCTCGGAGACCCCCATTGCCTACCTCACACGCTGGCGGCTTCAGCTCGGCGCGCAAATGCTCAGATCCACGAGCAACAGCGTGGCGCAGGTCGCGGCTGAGGCTGGCTATGAGTCCGAGCCCTCCTTTAACCGCGCCTTCAAACGTGAGTTCGGCCTCCCGCCGGCCCGCTTCCGCAGCCAAGCGAAATCAGCCCGCAACACGGCTGTCCGTCCTGCGTCGACAATCGGTCGCCGCAGTGCGAAACGATGAGCGAGGAATACACGGTAAAAAGGTAGAATGGCCGCGTTTCTTTTCGTGCGCCGCAAAGGTTTAACGAATTCAGAAACCTTCGAAGTGCATGCTATGGCAATCGGAGACACCTATGCCGTCACCGCCTTGTTGGACGTGAACGCCGTACAGGACATCGACGACAGGGCGGAAAGCCGCACCTACATCGTTGCCGACCGCGATTCCGGCAAGGCGATCATCATCGATGCCGTCATCGAAAACGTCGAACGAGATCTCAAAACAATTAAAGAGCTGGGCCTGACGCTCGCCTTTGCCGTCGAAACGCACATCCATGCCGACCACATCACCGGGGCCTCGATGATCAAGGATCGCACCGGTGCACAAATAGTCTATGGCGGCGGCGCAGAAGGTGTGGTCACAGGAGCGGACATGTTCCTGCATGAGGGGCAGGAGCTGCACTTCGGCAACACAACGCTGAAGGCGCTTGCCACCCCTGGCCACACTGACAGCTGCACCAGCTATGTCCTGCCCGGAGCGGTGTTCACCGGCGATACCATGTTCATACGCGGCAATGGCCGCACGGATTTTCAGGGCGGCTCCGCGGAGAAGCTGTTCGACTCCGTCCGCCAGAAACTGTTCGCACTGCCGGATGACACGATCGTCTATCCCGGTCACGATTACAACGGCAGGGTGTCATCCACCATCGGCGAGGAGAAGCAATCCAACGAACGCTTGAACCTGTCGATCGACAAGGACACATTTGTCGAGATGATGGATAACAGAAAAATGCCGCGGCCTTCGAAAATGGACATCGCCCTGCCCGCCAACATGAAAGCGGGCCGCATGGTCGGAGAAGAAAAAAGAATCACCGGAGTCATTGCGTGAGTTGGTGAAGTGTTGCCCCTGAACTGCCCTCGCTTGTCCGAACCATCCGACGTTCCTTGCCCCTCGCCCCTCTCCCGTTGCACCCTTAGCCAGGCCACCGCTTCCTATCCACTTGACCCCAAGACCATCTAAACGTACAATCAGTACAATTCGTACAACATGAAATATTTCGGAGGTGATCGATGGCGCATCTACCGGCCAGTAAAGCACGCGAAGGATTTGCAGACACGATCAACCGCGTGGCGTTCGGAAAAGAGCGTGTGGTGTTACGACGGCGCGGGAAGGAGATCGCCGCAGTAGTTCCTATTGACGACTTACGGCTCTTGGAAGAACTGGAAGACCGCATCGACCTCCTCGACGCCCGAGCCGCACTGGCAGAAACCAAGAAAAAGGGAGCGAAGCCGCTCGATGTGATTCTGAGAGAACTCGGCCTCTAAACCTCCTGATGGCCTATTCCGTCCTCCTTGCTCCGCCTGCCGAGCGACAACTCAAAACCCTCGCCGGATCGATTCAGAAACGGATTGTCAGGCGTCTTCGCACTCTGCACGAGAACCCACGCCCCCAGGGTGTCAAGAAACTAGCTGGTGAAGATGATCTGTATCGTATTCGAGAAGGCGACTATCGAATCATTTACGCCATTCGTGACAAGGAACTGATTGTCCTTGTCGTGAAGATTGGGAACCGCAAAGAAGTCTATCGCTCCTAGTCGCTGGCAAGCTTCATGTGACACAAGCCTTGACCTATTTCTCGGCGGGTGGCGGTCCGGCCGTTTCATTGTTTATCCCTCATATCTCGTCGGTATAGCGGATCGTTCTCCACGGTGGTTCCCCTACCCCTCATTTGAATCTTCTGGAATTCAATCGAGCATTGAACTCTCAACAGTGAACTTTTCAAAATCGATCTCCTCTAAACTTGACTCGTCCTACCCTGCCGCATAGGGTATGTCGATTTTGGGCAGCGGGAGGCTCGTCCGTCCCGTCTGAACCACCGTCGTCACATTACACAGGGAGGCAGGCGCTATGCGATTCGTCAAGGTGAAGGATGAAGAACGTCAAGGTGAGGTGGCGATCAATCTCGACCTCGTCCGAGAAGCGCACTTTGGAGGGGGATTGCTGCACCTCTATTTCGAACGTAGTTCCTCGGCGCAGGATGATATGACCTTTACCGGTGAGAACGCGCAGAAAATCTGGGCCGCGATGGGCTAGCGACTAACGGAAGAATGAAGAGCAGTCTTGCGAACGCACAGTTGAGAAGCTGGGCAGCTTTTATGAAACCTTGCGACAATGCTGGTCGAACCACGCAGCGATCTCCGACAACTCCGGTTTACGAACAGTCGTATCGAGTGTAAACAATTCGAGGTCACGATTGCTCGTTTTCAGGTCGAACCCATTCACACGCAGAAACAGCGCGGCCACTGCAATACCGGCTCGCTTATTTCCGTCCAAGAACGGGTGGTTTCGGATGATGCCATCGATCAACATGGCAGCCTTTGTCATGAGATCCTGGTAGCGCCAAAGCCAGCGTTCGGACGAGCAAGTGCAGACTCCAGCAAAGCGAGATCACGCACGCCGTGCTGACCTCCGGTTTCTTCGATCATGCGGTCGTGAATGAAGAGGACCTGTTCCGTAGTGAGATAGATCACTTCTCGGCGAGGGCTTCAAGAGCGGGGCGGTAGCGTTCCACAAACTCATTCACGAGGTCGTTAAATTTCTTTGTCACTTGCCCCTTTTTGGTTACCCGGCGAACGAGCATGGAACGGACCTTCACTGAGCGAGATTTTGTTTTCTTTATCGTGCGGGTTGCCATAGGCAGCAATCATACGCGAGACCTGATTTGAAGACAATCATTCAGCAGCAAGCCGGGTGCGGAGTTAATTGTTCAGGCAATCCTGATAGGGCACATCCAGATTCCTTTGGCGCCATTCAGGTGATAGGATGATGCATGCCTCGCGTAACGAGGACTGAACCTCCTCACGGCTACCAATATATTCCACATCTCCTCTACCGGTTACGGTTTCAGCAACGTACAGATCTGCAGCGACAGGCGTTCGAAACTCTTCTGGAACCTCGGTCCGTCTATATCCTCAGCGGCGCAGCACGGGATGTCTGGCCACATTCCCTTCCCCCAACCAAGGAACCGCGCTTTTCCGTCACATTTCGCACACTCAAACATACTGGAAGCGCGCCATCCGCCGTCAACCAATAACATATGTCCCGCAGACAAATCGTCATCATTGGTGGTGGGTTCGGAGGGCTGACAGCCGCGCAAGCCCTCTGCAAAGCCGAGGTCGATATTGTCCTGATCGACCGGACGAATCATCATCTCTTCCAACCGTTGCTCTACCAAGTCGCAACTGCTGCCTTGTCCCCCAGCGACATCGCTTGGCCTCTACGGACGACATTCCGGTCACGGCGTAATGTCCGGGTTGTTATGGACGAGGTGCAGGCGATCGATCGGCTGGCTCGTATCGTTCGCCTGCGGGATAGCCCGCCGATTCCGTTCGAAATCCTCATTGCGGCGCCAGGCACGCGCCACGCGTATTTCGGGCATGACGCATGGGAACGCTATGCGCCAGGATTGAAAACCCTTGCCGATGCCGTGCGGCTCCGAGAGAACATGCTGCTGGCTTTCGAGGAAGCCGAACGGCGGAGAGCCGCGACGCACACGCAGGATCCGCTGACGTTCGTGATCGTAGGCGGAGGTCCGACCGGTGTCGAACTGGCAGGTGCGCTGGCCGAGATCGGGCGGAAAGCGATGGGCCCCGACTTTCCCAGGTTGCGGCTTGATGACCTCTGCATCATGCTCGTTGAAGGGGGCGAGCGAATTCTGTCCGGGTTCAGTCCGAGTCTCTCGGCCAAAGCGCACGCCACGCTCGAACGGATGGGGGTCACGATTAAACTCAACAGTATCGTGAGCGATGTTCGCGCCGACGGCGTGATGATCGGCCAGGAATTGGTTTCCTCCGAGAATATCTTCTGGGCTGCCGGCAACAGGGCCTCGCCTATCTTGGAATCATTCAAAGTACCCCAGGATTCGTCGGGCCGGGTCAAAGTCCAGCCCGATCTGACCATTCCGGATGAACCCTGGATCTTTGTCCTTGGCGATGCCGCTCACTGCGTCGGTATAGATGGGAACGCTCTACCGGGACTGGCCCCTGTGGCCATGCAACAGGGCCGCTATGTGGCAAGACTCATTCGAAATGGGACGCCTTCGGACCAGCGCCGGCCGTTTGCCTATAGGAATCGAGGTACCCTAGCCACCATTGGACGGGCCAAAGCAGTCGCACAGATCGGTCTGCTGCAGTCATCCGGACTCATCGCGTGGTTGCTCTGGTGCATCATTCACATCTTCTTCCTCATCGGATTCCGAAATCGAGTGCGGGTGATGTCCGAATGGATGTGGTATTACCTCACCTTTAAACCAGGGGCGAGGGTGATTTATGGAGAGCCACGACCACCCGATGGATACGGATCTGCTGACCTCGCGACCTCCGTGGAAAACAAACAGAAACGTGAATGAGCCTGTTTACCTATATAGAGGCCCTGCGACTGCCGGTTTCTCCTCGATCTGTTTGAGACCGTAGAGTCTCATGCTCGGGGAAAATGCCGGCGGGCCGCCTTGACCACCCAACTGGGTTCGGACCGGCTATGCCGGGCGCTGAGGCGGAGAACCATCGTATCCAGCTGACATTCTTTTATCGATTCTAACGGTGGGATTAGGCGAAGATAGAGGCTACTATGCAAGCATCAGCCGCGCCTGGGAACGATTGATGCGTTCCCCTCTTGCCAACATGCGGCCGGACCACATCCCGGCGCAAAGGAGTCTGACATGAAACGCTTTGGATTCACCTTCTTCATGATCGCGTGTCTGATCGGCCTCGACTCATCCTGGGCTGCCACCGGCACCGTAACTCGAGGCGAAGCGGAGGAAACCGCCCGTCTGATCGGCATGTTGTTCAGCGCCGCTCGTGTGGTCATCGAACGTAATCAGCCGTTAATCAACGATCCGACCAAGAGCGATAAGGGATTCACAGCGGCGGCATTTGAGCGGGAACTTGTCGAAGAATTCCGCGCCAAGACCAATATCGATCTCGACCATGCGGACTCGGTACCGCTTCCGCCCAACGCCTCCGAACTTCTGCACGGATTGGTCGACGCCGGCAAGGCTGTAGTAACCGATGCCCAACCGGTCATCAATCAACGTGGGATTGGTTATAAAAACTTTATTCCTGCCAGTTTCGGCAGCGGCGCCGCATCCCGTTTTTCCAAGCAATCCCGTGTGAAGCTGAAACAAACGACGTTGCATCCTCGAAATCCCGAGAATGCCCCGGACGCTTACGAAGAAGCCGTCCTGCGACAACTCATGACCTTGCCGAGCCAGTCCGTGACGATTCACGAGACCGGGGAAGAGGACCGCCTCAGGGTTCTGACTCCGATTTACTACCGTAAAGACTGTCTGACCTGCCATGGGCAGCCTGCGGGACAACTGGATATGTCGGGCTATCCGAAGGAAGGGGCGGATGAGGGGGATCTGGCGGGCGCGATCAGCGTCACCATCCCGCTCAGCAAATAGGAGCCGGCATGAACCGCACTCGAGAAGGAGCGCTCATGAAATATCGACGGTCCATCACCCATGATTCGACTCAGCTCATCCTGGTGAAGCAGCTTGTCGTGACAGTCGGCATGCTGCTGTTCAACGTCATGCTGCAACCGGCTCACGCGGCAGAGAAGTACTCGATTAAGGACATCGGCGCCATGGGGGCGGGGGCGACGGTGGAAGGCCTGAACGAGCGAGGCGAAATCGTTGGCGCTGTCCCCACCAGTTCGGGTGCCACACGATTCAACGGCTGGTGGTACAAAGATGGCAAGATGACGGACTTGAACAAATGCGGTGGTATTGGATGCCGGGCCATGGACATCAATCGCGCAGGGCAGATTGTGGGCAATATCGGCCGTGACGCGTACATTCATACGCACGGTAAATTCATCGACATTGCAGCGTTCGTCAGACCGCCTGGCATTGCGTTGGCATTGAATGATCTTGCCGAGATTGTCGGGTGGTACACCTTGATCCCGGTTCCAGGCGAAAACTATCCTCCGGAAAAGCACGCGTTCATGTACCGCGGCCGGCGATTCACCGACCTGGGGACGTTAGGCGGGGTGGATAGCGTGGCGACCGACATCAATGATCAGGGGCAGGTTGTGGGATATTCGTCCACCTATGGCGGAGAAACCCACGCGTTCCTCTACCAGAACGGCCGGATGTTCGATCTCGGAACATTGGGAGGTACCGAGAGTCGCGCGACCAGCATCAACAAGCAGGGTCAGATCGTAGGAAGCGCAGATATTGCCGGTTCCAACAAAGAACATGCCTTTCTCTACACCGACGGGAAAATGACTGATCTCGGTAGTCTGGATGGAACGGAAAGTGTCGCGAGTTGCATCAACAACGCCGGGCAGATTGTCGGCACGAGCGGCTCGCGAGGATTTCTTTACAGCCAGGGGAAAATGATCGATCTGTCGACGCTAGCCCCCCAGGAATCGAAATGGAAATCTCTGACGCCACGCTGTATCAATGATCGGGGTCAGATTGCCGGGACCGGCGTCCTGGGGGATGGCCAGCCCCATATCTTCTTGATGTCACCGAATCCCTAGGCAACAGGATTTCCCCTTTCCCCATGGAACCTTTGACCTAACCATAGATACCAGCTTATTCCCCATCGCGCTTTTCGCACTGTGCTGAGCGAGCGATTTCGCTCGGTTTGCCACAACGAGATTCCCTCCATCCGGGGCTTGTCCACCGTACGTTATCAATGGGTTAAGTCTTCGAGGACTCTTCTTCATTTACTTTGAGAGGTGGAACATCTCTTGCGGTGTCAGTGTACGCCGGAGTAGTGTGAGCCGGCAGCCGAACCGACACTCACCCCGAAACACCCACCACGAAGTCTTGCGAGGGAAGAGGAAGGATACGGGACAATGGACCAAAGTCTCTTGGAAGCGATCGGACATAACCTGACTGCTCCAATGCCTCTTTTCTTCGCGCTGGGGATCATCGCCACATTGATCCGTTCAGATTTGAAGGTACCGGAAGCCCTCTATATCGGCCTCACACTGTATTTGCTGGCTGCCATTGGCCTTCATGGTGGAGCGGAAATCCGAGAAGTAGGTATCGGCACCATCTGGCTCCCCCTGGTCGCCTGTCTGATGCTGGGAATCGTCATTCCTATCGGAGGCTACCTTATTCTTCGCAACATCGGCAAATTTTCCATTCATGATGCAGCCGCTATTGCAGGGCATTATGGATCGGTGAGTGCGGTCACGTTTGCGGTCGCAACACAATTCCTGACGAGCCTTCAAGTGAAACCCGAAGGGTACATGTCGGCATTCCTGGCCGTACTTGAGCCGACCGGCGTGGTTATGGGCATTCTGTTGGCGCGTCTGGCCCTACAAATTGAATCTCGCGAAAATGGAAAATCGCGCCGGTATGATTGGATCAAACCGGTCTTTCACGAAGCCGTCACCGGCAAAGGCTCCATGATTCTTCTGGGAGCCCTCGTGATCGGGTACATTTCCGGCCTGGAAGGGATCGCGGTCACCAAGCCATTCTTCGGAGATCTCTTCAAGGGCGTGTTGTGCATCTTCATGCTGGAGATGGGGCTCGTGGCAGGACAGCGCTTGGCTGAAGTGAGAACTGTCGGAGCATTTCTCGTAGGTTTCGGTGTCGTGATGCCGATCATCGACGGAGCTTTAGGCGTCCTGACCGGTGGTTTCATAGGTCTCACCGTCGGCGGAGCGACCATGCTGGGTGTCATGGCTGCAAGTGCTTCCTATATCGCCGCTCCTGCCGCGATGCGCATCTCTTTGCCGGAAGCCAACCCCTCGCTCTATCTCACCGCCTCCTTGGGCATTACATTTCCATTCAATATTGCAATGGGAATTCCCCTGTACTTCTGGCTCGCGCGCGTCTTCTTTGGATCCTGATCTGAGGGCTCTTCAAGAGTGAATGGCGCGATGATGCCGGTCAGCTGATGCGGCGACCTCGTCCAGCTGGCCGTAGAAGATCCTGACGCGGGGCAGCTTGGACCTGATCCAGAAATCAGATATAGAAAGGCAAACTAGGGGTAGCGATGCGTTCTAGTCTCGTGATGAAGGCGGGCAGAAATTCAATCGTCTGATCATGGTGATGCAGCGGCGTAAACATTAGCGACGAAGACCACCAACGCAGTCAAAGCCAGCAGAATCCAGGCCACTTCCCGATCTCCACACTTCCCGAATATGTGCATGTGTCGGCCTCCCAGATTCGTCCTCATAGCTGACCGCCAAATCATGAGCAATGGGCATGCCATGGCTGGATATGCGACATTTCGCTCGAATGACGACCCCAAATGAGCGGTCTCGCACATGCCGCACTGTGCGGATGACGAGACGATCGTCTATCGCAGAGCGATCGCCGCTCGTTTGATAGGGACGGACCGTGGCTAGCCTGATACGATTCACACCCATCAGTTAGCTACAGGTCGGACAACCAACGTCGAGCATGGCACAAGACGAAGCAGCGCCCGCCAGGACAATCCGAATCGAGTGGTATATCTGTCTGTCCGGTCGGACCCGTGCAGCAACAATAAATCAAAATTTGAAGCTTCCTGGAGGATGATGGTCGGTGGATGTCCCCATACTGCGCGCCCCGTGACACGAAGCGATGGCCCGTCGAGGTCTCGCACCATGGGGTCCAGAAGCCACCGTGCACAGTTCAACGCCGCATCTTTCCAAAACTGTGCGGACAGGGGTCCTATCGGCTCACCCCACTGTGGTCGCGACATGAGACAAAGGACGGTAAGATCGGACGCTCCCTTGAATGGAAAGGTACGCAACCATCGTTGCAGCGCTATCACGTCTTCGGCCTGCTGGATGATCGCTAAGATTCGTCGCGGCGTCCTTTGCGGTTTCCTCACTACCAAGGTGGAACAGTGCGCATTCAAGCATATCTGATGCGATACACTGCCCATGGTCCTATCCAAACCCTCGCGGGCGCCTCGTTGTCCCACGACGATTAGTGCAGCTCCGATCGCACGGGGCCTGGTCGAGCACGACGCTGGTCGGCGCCCCGACGTCACAGACTTCTCTTGTTGAAGAGATAGTCTTCTGCATCAGCGGGGAAACCCAGATCAGACTCCGCCTCGCCGCCGCGACCGAACTCTGCTGGTGACAGCTTCCGAGAACATGGGAAAGGGGTCTGACCTTCTCGCTTCGTATTCGGGACTCCAACGTGGAGGAAGGCGCAGCATGGACCAGGACCAGTTCATCAGGCGTATAGAGATGGCTTATCTCCCGTATCGCGGCCAATGAATCACTCGACCAGTCCACCCCGGCCACGACGCGAAATGGGCGACGGTGAATGACGTCACGAACGGCACCTGCCGAGATCTGTCGGCGTCGATTCAAACTCGATCGGAGGTTGATCATAGTCTGTGCACGTGTAATGTTTGTAGCTAGCACCGCTGACCTCCGTGCATTCCTCTTTCAAGCCTGGCTCCCGACCGTTCCGCTCCCGACATCTAACCGCGCCATGCAACAAGTCGAGAAGATCATGGTTGTCAAAAGGCTTTAGGATACAGGCGTATGCACCTCGCTCTCGCACATCCACCATCTCCGGAACTGCCGACTCAAAGATCGGCACGCCAGGACAGATGACGCGGCCGAACGAGAGTACGCCAAGGCCGTTACGCCTGGCATATCGAAATCCGTCAGCACGATGTCAAACCGTCTCTTCATCATCTCGTCGAGCGCCTCCTCCCCGTCGGTCGCTATATGGACGTTATACCCGTCCTGTTCCAGCAACAGGCAGAGCAGCACCCGGATATGCTCTTCGTCGTCAACGACAAGTATGCGTTTCCCATATCCTTCCATGACCTCTCCTTTCTCCCTCAGATTGTGTGTTTCGGTGGTGATCCCCAGGATACTTTTCAGAATGTTCTTATTGGCTTGATCGATAGGAAGCTCTCTCTGCGGAATGAAGTCGCGCGACGATGATGGGAGATCAGCAAAATAGGTGCCATCAATGCGACTTTCGAAAAGCTCGTCAGATCAACAGCCTCAGATAAGGATTGCATACGGAAGGAGCGAACTCGCACAAGGAGCACCGTGCTCGGCGACCATGGAATGCGCAGCGCCGTCCCGTGTGCGGCAGCGACCGAAGAAGATCAGCGAGGGGAGAGATCGTCTGACCTCGGTTGCCGTGGTTGATCGGTCCCGGGATTGAGAAGAATGGGGACGTTGAGTTTGTCCGGCAGCAGCACGAACTTCGAATTCTGGGAATCGTACAGTTTGAATTGCAAATACTGAGGAGTAATTGTTTTCGCGATGGTTTCCTGCGCTTTCGCCTGACCGGATGCCCGGATCCGCAGCCCTTCGGCTTCCCCATCCGATCGGATACGTATCGCATCGCCTTCACCTTTTGCCCGTCGGCGCGCGATCTTTTCGACGACAACAGCCTGCACCTTGCTCGCAATTTCGACGCTATTTTTCCGGCACCGTGACCATCGCGTATCCCGAGACGACGCTGCGGACCGCAGCCAATAGTTCCGGTTTGACAACCCGCGGATAAAAATCCCAACCTATTTCCTGTGCCATGAAATACACCTCCCAGGGATCGGCCTCATGATCACGGCCGTCCTCAGCTTGACGAGAAGATCATCGGAGCTGAGCGCATCGACCGTCTCGACATAGCTTTGCCATCGGACGTCGTACACATAGACGTGCGATGTTTCAACAGGCGATAGATGAAGAATCTCCGGAACGGTACCCCCTATCAAACTCGCAAAGAGGTGAGTGCGAGCGCACTTGTTGCGCGGTGGGGCGATGTTCCCTCGCAAGGGGTCTCAGTTCGGCTGGCTCTCTATCCTGCTTAAAGGCGACGGGATATGCTCCGAGCGACATGATTGCAGGTCTCGTGAAACAGCTCATGTCTCGGCGTGCTCGATATCACGATAGTAGGATTCCAGAACCGAGGCGCGAGCCTCCTCGATCAGAACCAACTGCCGTTGATCAAAGGTATTGGCCACATAGAGATACACGAGCCCTTGTTTCGTGGTCCCCAATTCCACGTGAAGTCCGCGCCCTTCCTCCCCTTGACGGTTCGTTTCCTTCACGATATGGCGATCCGGTAATTCTGCCCACACTCGTTGGGCGGACGCGGCATGGTTTTCATAGAGCGGCTCGTCACCGACTCGCTCCCGATGAACTATTCCATCGAGATCGAAATCGGTGCCGTTATCTCCTTCCGGTGTTTCGTCCCATTCCCAGCCTGCCACACCTTGCTTACGGCCAAGAACATACAATGGCCCATCCTCCGCTACTTCTTCGATCAGGCTATACCGGACCGGCTCGGGGGGCTCGATTAAGTCCAGGTCTCGTCCGGCCAAGGCTCGTTGAAACGGAATGCGTCGCGCGAGTAATCGGGTCTTTTCGAACACGATCATTCGACCTTCTCGGACAAGCGCAAGGATGAGATGATCGAGTCGTGGGACGAGACCGGTTCTCTGCTCGAAGTGCGCTTGCACCTGCGCATCATGCGAGCGGCCAAACGTCTGCCAACTCGTGCTCGGAATGCCTGGATCTCGCTCTGCTTGCAACAATGCGTGCGTCGCGATGACGAGATCGAAACCGCCCGGCATCGACTGCCGATCCAGATCGACACAGTCGAATGCGATGTTCGTGAGGTTGAGGGCTCTGGCCCGCCCGCGTGCATACTCAAGGGAACCGGGGGATCGATCAAGGCCGAGGAAAGACACGTTGGGAAAGAGTTGCGCGTAAAACGTCGTCAATAGGCCGATTCCGCAACCAAAGTCCAGGACTGATCCCGCCGGAGGGATATGTGCGACTACGCGTGGGCCGATGGCGAGATAGTAGTGATAGCGTTGGCTGTATAGCGCCGGAACGATGTGCGGTCGGGCCGTTGCATCATAGAACGCGATTTCTTCCGGAGCTCCGGCTCCAGGCGCCTGCTTGCACGTCACGAGCTGATGGAGGGTCGTGATGTCCGCCTGAGAAAACTGCTCGCGTTGCCAGGCGAAGTAGGCGGCGTCCGAATCAAACTCTCTGAGCCCCCACCGCTGCAGATGGGCGGTCAGCGCGGCGCGGATCAGTTGATTTTCGTCCTTCGTATGTCGCACCTCGTGAAGAGTATCTCCAAAGACACTGCCGGCTCACCAACTCGCCGGCGTTCACAAACGTGACGCGCCTTATTCGGCGCGTCGTGAACCTCGTGGAGCGTCCCTCATCGTTCGTATCTCGTGAAGCGTATCTCGCAAAAATCCCATCTCGTCGTTCGTGAAGCGTATCTCGTTTGCGGTTAACAGAAGTTCTTCCTTCACGCTTCACGCGCATCAATAACGCTTGAGCATGATGGCGTCTTCGTATGTCAGAGGAACCGGGTGCGGTTGACGCAATTGGCCCATCCCGAAGACGACATATTTTTCGCAGGTCAGGTGCTGTGGCCCGATGGGACCGCGGGCATGGATCCTATTGACGCTCATGCCCATATCGGCACCGAAGCCCAACGAGTCGCCTGCACTCAGACGAGTCGAGGCATTCACCAGCACGGCGCCCGCATCCACTTCCCGGGTAAAGCGTAAGGCAGATTCATACGACTTCGTCACGATCGTACAGGTATGACTCGGCCCATGCTGAGCAATGTGAGCCAAGGCCTCCTCCATGTTCGCGACCATCTTCACAGTCAAGGTCGATGACTGAAACTGCCTGGACCAATCTTCTTCTCCGGCCGGCCGCACCGACTTGTGGCCGCTCATGGTCATCTGTCCCATGAGGGCAACGGTTTTCGGGCATCCCAGGACCTCGATTTTGAATTCGTCGAGCAGGCGGAGAATCAAGGCTGACAACAGCGGTCGTGCAATCACCTGATGGACCAGCAGAGTATCCACGGAATTTGCAGCGGCAGGGGATTGCGCCTTTGAATTCACCACAATGTTCTGGGTCATCGGGATATCCGCGCCCTCGTCGATATAGAGATGGGTGATGCCTCCGTCATGACACAACACAGGCATTTTTGCCTGTTCCAACACGGCCTTTCGAAGGCCCGCCCCGCCGCGAGGCACAATCGCATCGAGCGCTTTTCCGGCACGGATCAACTCGAGCGCCACTTCCTTCTCCGGCCGTTCGACGATGCTGAATGCACCGGGTGGCACACCCGCCTCTTCCGCGCACTCGGAGAAGATACCGGCGAGCACATGATGCGTCCTGTTCCATTCCGGCGATCCACGAAAGACGCTCACGTTACCGGACTTCAGACAGATGGCAATGGATTCCGCCGTCACAAACGGTCTCATTTCCGAAATAATCCCGATCACACCGATCGGCACCCGCACGAGGTTGACCTGCATGCCATTGGATTCCTCATGACGATTTGTTATCTCCCCAACCGGATCGGGAAGGTCTGCGAGCATCCGCAGACGGTCGGCTATCTCCTTCACATCATCGGGTGTCATTCGGACACGCTTGACCGCTTCACGGACCCGATCTCTGTTGGTTTCGCCTGCCGATGACTTGCCGACAGCTTCGGAGTCCTCCTCGTTTGCCTCGAGGATTTTTCCTTCGTCTTCGGCGATTCGTTCGGCCATGGCTCGAAGAGCTTTGTCTTTTACCGTCCCCGAGAGCAACGCCGTTCGACTCACTAAATTACGGCTTTGTTTCAACACCTTATCGATGTAGATCTTAACTGGTACTTCAGGCATGAGCGATCCTCATTTGTTCATCTAAACATTGCGCCATTGAGTCATTCCAATGGAGCAATCGTCATTGGAGCAATGAACCACTTCTCGGAAGCCGGACTATAGCATGCGGTTTTTCTGGCCGTAAAGTGACGCGACATCATGCGGCGCTTTTGTCGTTTGTAATCGGCGTTCTTGTTGAGCCAGGAACCACGCCAGCCAGCAGGCTTCGAGATTGCACGAGCAAAATTTGATAGAATGCCCGGTTCGCGGAGGACGTCAATGATGACAACTGACGAAGCCAGAGCCCACTACAACTATCTGTTGACCCTATGTATCCGACGAGAGGAAGCCTTCGGCCCCTTGGCGCTTACGTTTTTGCGTGAACCGAACTTCGACAATTTCGGTCTAACAACCGAGGAGCGTTTCACACTGTATACGGCAGTGGCAGAAGCCTTTGCCGCGGAGCCGAAGCGCTACGTCCACAAACTGGAGTGTCTACAAAAGGCCGGAGAGTTGCTACCGAATACCCGTTTTTGGGACCCGGACCTCGCGCGCCGATTGCGACAAGACATTCAAAAAACAACCGCGGATCTGGAGATCTACACTCAGGCTATGCGTGTCCCTCGCGCACACGACGTCCACGCCCAACGCTTGATCGTCGAGACGGACGCGCCTGAATATTTCCTCGACCTGGCCCAAAAGCGAGCCGCCGCCTATTATCAACACCGATACCGGATGCCCGCGGACTCGAAGACTGCGCAGCACTTCGGTGGATCACCGAAAAGATTCGACCCCGACAATCCGGTCATTCAGAAGGAATATCCCGGAGCCTGTGCCCCATTCATGGCCGCCCGCACCAATGCTTTTCATCTCATGCTGCCGTTTGACTTGAAGATCAGCCGGACTCCCGAGGAGCCGTTGGACGCAGGGGTACGAATCTTCTACGCCAAGGTCGGCTACTCCTACCCGCTCCGGTACGAAATGGGAAAAATGTGCGGCTACCACGACGGGCAGATGCTGGAAGTCGCACTCGATGATCCACATCTCGTCTTCGTATCGGCCTCAGCTCTTCGCGAACCGGACTTCCGCTATGTCCCGCCCGATCAACCGGCGGATATTCCGGCCGAGTTTGCCTATCCGGTCTCGGTCCTGAACATGATCGGATCGCTTGGTCCATTCATCCAGGTCAGTTGCAAATTCAAAGTGTGGTTCGATGCATCGGTCGTATCCTTGCTCATTCAGGGCGCTCCGGACCTGGCAGAGTACGGACTGCAGGGAGCCTGCGGATTGATGACACGATCCTATGCATCGGATCGCGTGGAAGCGTATGCCGAGTCAATCCGGGAGCCGTGGCAGGACGGGCTCAGCTACAACTTTGTGAATTTGCACCTGGGCCTGTTACCCGGCATTGAAGCGGCAGTCATCCCCTTCAATACCCCCATCTTTACCGTATACCCGGTGCTGAATCGTCTGGCCTACCGATTCGAGTTGAAACCGGCATGATCGATCTCAGAAGCGACACCGTCACAAAGCCGTCTCCCGCCATGCGGCATGCCATGGCCTGGGCTGAAGTCGGTGACGATGTCTATGGTGAAGATCCTACCGTCAACCGCCTTCAGGAAATGGGCGCCGCGCTGCTCGGCAAGTCGGCCGCCCTGTTTGTTCCCTCCGGAACAATGGGCAATCAGCTATCGATTCGAGCGCAGGTGCAACCCGGTCAGGAAGTGATCGTCGAGCGGAACTCGCATATCGTCCGCTATGAGCAAGGTGCGGCCGGTGCATTGGCCGGGGTACAGCTCCATTGGGTCTCGGCAGCCCGCGGAATCATGACCGCAGACCTCGTCGAAGCTGCTGTCCGGCCTCTGGACCCGCATACCATCCGCACGGGTCTGATTTGCATCGAGAACACGCACAACAGCGGGGGTGGATCCGTCTATTCTCTTCCCGTCATCGAGCGCATCAGGACAGTCGCGAAGAAACATTGCATACCGATGCATTTGGATGGAGCCCGGTTATGGAATGCGGTGACAGCCAGCGGCGTGTCCGCGGCCGAGTATGCTCGCCACTTTGAGACGGTCACGGTCTGCCTGTCAAAGGGACTCGGCGCACCGGCCGGATCGCTCATCGCAACCGACAACCGCGATCTCCTTGACCAAATGCGGCGCTTCCGTCGTATGTATGGCGGCGCGATGCGGCAGGCAGGCGTATTGGCTGCTGCGGGTGTCTACGCACTCGACCATCACGTCGGGCGCCTGCAAGAGGATCACGACAATGCTCGACGTCTCGCCCAGACGCTTCAGAAGATCCCTTCGGTGTCGCTGAATCCGGTTGATGTTGAGACGAATATTGTGTTGTTTGACATGCTGGATGCTCGTCGTTCCTCCGCTGAGATTCTCGCTGCCTTGAAACGCGACGGCCTGTTGCTGAGTTCCATCGGCAACTCGACGTTCCGCGCCGTGACCCACCTCGACATTACATCCAATGACATCGACCGGGCGGGCGATATCTTGACTGACGTCCTTGGCGACTCGCCTGTCGCTCGTTGACAGGCTCTCTGCGCGATCTTTAGAATGCGGAAATTGTAGTCGAGCCAATTCGAATCTAGCCGTGCAGGTCGTCTCATTTAAACAGATCAGTCAGATTCTCGAGCTCACAGACTCGCTGGGACTCAATCGCGAATGGGTTGAGATTCCCCTGTCTCCGGAAGGCGGGGGTATCGTGCGCATGCTCTCCAACGGAAAGCTCGAAATTGTCGTGGCGGCCGATCAGCCGTTCGAAATATGGCTGGCTCGCCTCAAAGATGAGATCGGGCGCGTTTATACTCCACCGCCGGCATAAAGGCTCTACTGAATGATGGAATCTGAGACCGTTGCGTCTTCCTCCGGCCCGACAGGGTCGCGTCCCACGCCGGCGGAATTACAGGCTGAACTGCTGGAGATACCCGCGCCACCCGAACAACCTCCTCAGATCACGCCGCCCGGCTACGAAGATGCGCTGGTTGTCGCGCTCAAATATGTCAAAGCCAAACGTGGTGGCGATCTGGCCGGGGTCATTCTGGTCGGGTCCGGGGCTCGGCGGGCCATTACGCCACACAGCGATATTGACCTCATAGTGCTGGTCAAGGGATCTGGAGACGGCCATGAAATTGTCCGGGTCGCGGATCGCCTCGTTGATATCCGGTATGGCGGGCATCTCTCCGTGTCGGAGCAGGTCGAGGATTCCCCGCGCCTGCCACCTCTGCTGCGAAAAGGCCGGATTCTCTATGACCATGACGGCATGGCTGCCAAATTGATTGAAAAGGCCGCTCAACGCTTCCGGCAAGGCCCCCCTCCCGCGTCGATTAACGAACAGATCCGATTGAAGGCTGAGTGTCTCCATTGGTTGGACAAAGCCCACGACCTGGCCGACAAGTCGGCCACAGCGCAGTATCTCCTCCAAATTTTTTTCGATGAAACGATCACCGCCTTTTTCCGAGTGCGAGGGCTCTGGCTCACGGCTCCCGTGGACGTGTTACGGTTCATGGTCTCCCGTGATCCGGGTCTTGGAGACAGCGCGGCCCGATTCCTGAGCGCACCGACCGTCCCGGAGCAAATAGACGCTGGTCGTCGATTGGCCGATCTTTTGTTCAAGGACATTCCACATCCGGCACGCATCGACTGAGCGGAGGTCCCTGTGCAGTTCGCCCGCGCGTCTGAATCCGACTCGTCTTCGTACGGCTCATTCAGTTCTGGCGCCGCCTCACCGCCTATGACGCATCATGAGCATCTAACGAATCTCAGCCGTTATTTGAGAAAGGGCTCACCATGGAGATTGGATTTATCGGCTTGGGCAAGATGGGGCTCAATATGGTCACTCGCTTGCGGCGGGATCAACACCGGGTCGTCGTCTACGACCGCGCCCAGGAACCGATCAAGCAAGCCGAGACCCAGGGATGCGTCGGCGCGTCATCCCTCAATGATCTGATCGCAAGACTCGCTCCGCCAAGGGCCATATGGGTCATGGTGCCGTCCGGAGCGCCGACCGAAGAAACCATCCAGGCCGTATCCGGCTCGATGCAGGACGGTGATGTCGTGATTGACGGAGGAAACACCCGATTTCATGACGATGTGAGGCGCGCGGCCGAGTTAGGGAAGAAGGGCCTCCACTATATCGACGTGGGCACCAGCGGAGGCGTGTGGGGGCTTACGGTGGGATATTGTCTGATGGTCGGAGGAGAACAGGACCAAGTCAATCGGTTGGCTCCCGTGTTTCAGACTCTGGCGCCTCAACAGGGATGGGCTCACGTCGGCGGACATGGTGCCGGACATTACGTGAAGATGGTCCACAACGGGATCGAGTACAGCATGATGCAGGGCTATGCGGAGGGATTTGAGTTGATGTCTAAGACCGAGTATAAACTTGATCTCGCGCGGATCGCTGATTTGTGGATGCATGGCAGCGTGGTCCGTTCGTGGTTATTGGAACTGGCGGCAAGCGCGCTGAAGGAAGATCCGAAACTGTCACACCTCAAAGGGTATGTGCAGGATTCCGGCGAGGGACGGTGGATGGTGCTGGATGCCATCGAGAAGGATGTTCCGGTTCCGACATTGACGACCGCCCTCTTCACACGTTTTCGTTCTCGTCAGGAGGAATCGTTCGCCGAAAAAATGCTCGCGGCGTTGCGGAATGCATTCGGTGGACACAGCGTCCGTCGCTGATCGTCCTCACATCCCTGTCAAGACTGACTGATGAGTACTTTGACACCCCCGCTTGAAATTCTCCCTGAACCTGAGTCGGCCATTCCTGTGCAGCCCTGCACGCTCGTGATTTTCGGAGGCTCCGGCGACCTCGCGCGACGTCGTCTGATTCCGGCCCTCTACAATCTGCTGGTGGACGGTTTGCTGCCGTCTCAATTCGCCGTCATCGGATTGGGCCGAAGATCCCTGACCGATCTGGATTTTCGTCGGATTGCGCGGGAAGGAGTGATCGCCCACTCCCGACAACCCCTTGTAGAAGCGACGTGGCTCGAGTTTGAGCAACATTTCTTTTATCTCTCCGGGGAGAACGAGGACGCTCACACCTATATCGCGCTGAAAGCACGCGCCGAAGAGATTGAACGAACGATGCAACTGCCGGGCAATCGGATTTTCTATCTCAGCATCCCACCCAGTTCCATCACCGCTGTGTGCGAAGGATTGGATCATGCGGGCCTGGCGACGCGTGCATCTGGTGGTCCGCCCTATTCGCGCATCATCGTGGAAAAACCGGTGGGACGAGACCTGGCCTCGGCCCGGCACATCAATGAGGTGATGGGACGCGTATTCGATGAATCGCAGATCTTTAGGATCGACCATTATCTAGGGAAAGAAACCGTTCAAAACTTGATGGTCATCCGGTTCGCCAATAGTATTTTCGAACCGATTTGGAACAACAAATACATCGATCATGTGCAGATTACTGTGTGCGAGGCGGAGGGTCTCGGTAGCAGGGCCGCCTACTATGAGGAAGCCGGCGCGTTACGCGACATGATCCAGAACCATATGCTTCAGCTCCAGTGTCTCGTGGCGATGGAACCACCATATTCTCTGGAGCCGGACGTTGTCCGGAACGCCAAGATGGAAGTGTTACGCTGCCTTCGGCCCATCATCGGAGCGGATGTCGAGCAGTTCACCGTCCGCGCACAATACACCGAAGGAATCGCGAATGGAAAACCGGTCAAAGGGTATCGACTGGAAAAGGGAGTCGCTCCGAATTCAACGACGGAAACCTTCGTTGCGCTCAAATGTTTCGTCGAGAACTGGCGCTGGTCGGGAGTACCGTTCTATCTTCGGACCGGAAAAGCGCTGCCCAAGCGCGCCAGCGAAATTGCCGTGCAGTTCAAAGACATCCCCCGCATCCTTTTCAATATGGATCCGCACCATTCCTTGCCGGCCAATGTCCTGGTGCTTCGAATCCAACCGGACGAGGGGCTTTCCCTTCGCATCGTCTCCCGCGTTCCCGGCACCCGAACTCAAACCCATCCGGTCGACATGGATTTTCACTACAGCGAGGTATTCGGTCGCCCTTCTCCGGAAGCCTATGAACGATTGTTGCTGGACGTGATGATCGGTGACGCCTCCCGCTTCATGCGGCGTGACGCCGTCGAAGCATCATGGGCATGGACCACCGACATTCTGAAGGGATGGGAGGCGCAACAATTCCGTCGGCTGCCTGAGTATCAAGCAGGCACATGGGGCCCCACGGAAGCTGATCATCTGATCCGGGGAGACGGCCGTTCGTGGCGTATCCTATAGGAACGGAGTAAGCTGTTGCCGGATGGCATCTTTCTTTCCTATCCCTCCGATAAACCGCAGAAAGCTTCCACGGTTGTACAGAGCCAAGGCAGGCAGACTCGAAATCTCGAGTTCGGCAGGAATTTGAAAGTTCTCCTCTACGTTCATCTTGAGAATGAGTACGGAATTGCCCAGGTCCTCTTGTAGTGTTTCAAGAACGGTCATCAGAGCCAGACAATGCCCGCATCCCGGCTGCCAGAATTCGACCAACACCGGACTGGCGGCTGCCTCGACAATCCGGTCGAAGTCGCGGTCGGTGACATCGCGCAGCGCCATTTTCCTCGGATGGTCCCCTCTCCTCGATCAGTGATCCAAAGCTGTGCGGAAAATATGCTCGTACAACAGCGTGGCACACAACTGATAGCCCTCGGTCGTGAGATGAAGTCCGTCATTCGAATAGCGTGCAGCCAATTGACGCGACTGCGGATCTGCAGTCGCGTCGAACAAATTCAGACTCCGGAGCTGCTTCGAGCGGGCATATTCGAGAATCAATTCATTCAGCACCTGTCGCCCGGCAATGTGATGACGAAGCCAAGACACCGCGCCGGCGTTGTCTGCGTCGGGCACCCGGATGGACGGCACCGTCACAGGAATGGGAGTGATACCGTCCGCTCGGGCAGTCTCATACATCTTCAGTAAATTTCGCATGATCTCCTGCGGCGATGCCTCGTACCCCAGATCATTGCTGCCTCCAAGAATCACCACGTAACGAGGACGCTTCCCCAGCACATCCGAACGAAAGCGCATGACCATCTCCCCGGTGAGTTCTCCGCAGGTCCCGCTGATCGCGACACGCGCGCGCGGACCGATCAATTTCTCGAGCATGTGCCCGTACGGCGTGGCACGCCCTGCAGGATTCACCGGCGACGGGCTTTGATAGCCTGCCGTGAGGCTGTCGCCGAAACAGATAATCAGTGGAAGTTCGGTCATGCCGGTCGTTCATGAGATTGTACATTCGGAATGCGCGGGTCGCAATGCGCACAGAGCTCCTGACGCTCCAAATCTTCTCATCCGCCAGCCTGCTCAGAGCGCCTATTTTCTTGACGAAGTACGCCCCAAGCGATACGACTAACCCATATGCAAAGTTCCCCGGCCGAAGAGTCCCCATCAGCTCTGCATCCTTTCATGAAAGAAGGAACCGACCCAGAGCTCGTCTCGGTCAAACAGCTCCTCAAACTGCTCGACAAGGCCGCCAAATCCGCCCGCACATACGGTGCGGCCAATCCGGTTGCACACCGCTTCTTCCAACAGTTCCACGATGACCTCACCAAGCACCTCACGACCTATTCACAACTGACCCTTTTGGTGCAACGTTCCGATTTGTACTGCAAGGATCAGGTCGTTTATCAGCCTGATCGAGACGCCACGGGGGAAAGTATTGCTTTTAAAATGTATGCGGACGGCATACGCGAACTGAGCTTCTATCAGGGGATCACATCCGAAAACCTGTCGTTTTTCCTGGAAGCCTTGTGGGGCAGCGCCGACAGCGCCGCATCAGGCGAGGACGATGACGAAGATATCGTCACTCGTCTGTGGGGCAAGAACCTGAGCACGATCACAATCGTGACCGCGGAGGAAATCGTGCGTTCCTCCGGCTTCGGCACGGACATCTTCCAATTGCAGGACGCGGGATTCATGAACACCACCCCGTCGTCCCTGCGGGAGCTGCTTGACCGGGAGCGCGCCTCACAAGCATCCGAAACGGCTGTATCGGATGGGAAGACATCCGCGCAGGGAAGCAACACGAACCAGCCGACGACGCGCCGGCTACAGCCCAATGTCGTCGGATATGAAGTGTCGCAAGATGAACTCGCCGCCCTGGCGAAAGAGATTCAGGACGAATCCAGCCGTGATGGCTCCATGTACATCATCGATATGCTGACGGCCATTCTCGCATCGGAAACATCCCACCCTCTCCTCACGAAGCTCTTTGACGTGTGGGGCGGCGCCGTGGAGGCCCTGGTGCGCGCTGGTCAGTGGACGGTACTCGAAAGTGTCCTGACAATGTTGCAGGACACCTCCGCCGTGCGACCGGATTTGTCTCCCGACCATACCAGACAATTGACGGGTCTGTTGGACGGATTAGGACGTCCTGAGCACATCAAGCTCATTGAGTCCTATCTGAACAAGAGCCAGAAACCCCAGACTGAAGGGCTCCTGACTCTACTGCTCATGATTAAAAAAGAGAATGTACCCTCGCTCTGTTCGCTGCTGGCTAATGTGGATTCTCCCGCATACCAGTCCATCGTGGTTGAAGCCCTCTTCCATGTGGCGAAGGACAATGCCGATCCGATCGTGCGAGGACTTGCCGATAGGCGACCTGCCTATGTGCGTAATCTCCTGACCCTGATTGGGCGATGGGCCGATCCCCGCCTCGGTGACGCGGTTGAAAAAACCCTGCGACATTCCGACGCCCAGGTTCGCAAAGAAGCCCTGAGACTCCTGGCTATCCTGCGGCCGTCCGGCAACGCCTCGAAGTGGGTGTCGCTGCTGAGCGATATCGACGAAACGGTGCGTCTTACCGCGATGAAGTTATTGGGGACCGGCCACTACACGACCTCTTTTTCACACTGGTCGTCCTTCGTGACCGGAGAAGATTTTCACGATCGCTCCCCGGCAGAGAAGCGAGCCATTTTTCAGGCCATGCGGCATACGGCTGCCGACGAATCGGTTCCATACTGGCAGACGCTGCTGACGGAATGGTCATGGACCAATCGCAAGAAGAAAGAGGAACTGGCTTTCTTGGCGGCCGAATCACTCGGTAGGCTGGCAACACCCGCCGCCATCGCCGCGCTTGAACTGGGTCAGAAAAAAGGAAGCGCAGCGGTCAAGCAAGCCTGCGGCATCGCGTTGTCAGCAGCCACTCGACAACAGCGGACAAAAACACCCTTTGCAGCGAACTCCTGAGGAGCACCATCCTTGAGTGACCAGACCTCCGTACCCGCTCCGTCCCCTGCTCCGGAAGACAATGCCCATCTGATCTTCACTCACGAAAAATCTTTGGCCAACAAGATCGCCAAAGGTTCCGAAGCAGGCGATATCCTGGATCAGCAGTTGGCGATGCTCGGCATCCAGTTGATCACGCAACTGAATGTGCTCATCAAGACTTCCCGTATCCATGGACGAACGAACGCGGCGCTCGATAAGCCGGTCGAATCCATGCTGACATTGATCAAAACGCTCGCAGCAGATCACCCCGTCGTTCTGCGCCTGCAGAACGATTTTCTGTTCCTGGGTGATAGCCATTTGAAAATGAGTTCCCAACAAATGGCAGTCTTTACCAGCATCATCGAGGTGTTGAACAAGTGGAGAGTGGGGGGTATCGCCTTCTCCGCGACGGTCGAATCCAAGGATCTGAGAGAATTTGCCTACCTGTTCGTCAGCCTGGATCCGGAGACGAATACCCTCGAGGATCTTCAACAGGAAATGATCGCACAGACCGTGGCCGGTATAGAACTCGAGCATCCTCGCCAACTCCGCCTGCGCGGCGAACAGACTCAGGAGAGCGGCGGGGACGCGCAATCCCCGTCACAGGGAAAGACTCACGCGAAGGGAGGATATGCCAAGGCGGCGGGTGCGGTGGGAGCGCTCGTTCAAAATGCCCGTGACGGCGGGACGTTGAGCTTCAAACAAGCGAAGCGAGCGATTCAGAACATCGTGGATCTGATGCTCCACGATGAATCCACCCTGCTCGGCTTGACCAACCTTCGCTGCCATGACCAATACACGCATAACCATTCCGTGAATGTCGCGCTACTCTCCATGGCACTAGGCAATCGGGCCGGATACCCCAAGGTCGAGCTTGCAGATCTGGGACTGGCGGCGCTCTTTCACGACGTCGGAAAATGCGCGATCTCCCTTGATATCCTGAATAAACCTGGTGAGTTCACCAAAGACGAGTGGGATATCATGCGATCGCATCCGACGGAGGGTGTGTTGACACTCGTCAGATTGCGAGGGCTCAGCAATGTGCCGGGTCGGATGGCCGCGGCTTCCTTTGAACACCATATGAACTACGATTACTCGGGGTATCCGAAACTGAAGGTGTCCTGGACGCAAACACTGGCCAGCCGGATTGTCACAATCGCGGATTGTTACGATGCGATGACGTCTTCACGGGTGTATCGCCGCGAACCGATGTCCCCGTCAAATGTGCTAAAAATCATGTTCGGCAAGAGCGGCCAGGCGTTCGATCCGGTGCTGCTCAAGTTGTTCGTCAATTGTGTCGGCATCGTGCCGATCGGCAGTCTCGTCCGGTTGGAGACCGGAGCATTGGCCGTCGTACTGAAGCCGGCTCAGGACAAAGCCAACGCTGAACGGCCATGGGTCAAGGTGATCAGCGACTTGGAAGGCAACCCAATTGACGACGGCGCCGATCTCGACTTGAGCGAACAGGACGCGTCAGGAAATTTTCTCCATAGCATTATCCAACTCGTGGATAATACAGAATACCGATTCGAGACCAGCCGCTATTTCGTCTAATCTCCCCTGCCATCCGCGATCGATCAACCACTACCGTTTGGCTTCAGGTGGCGGCCAATCCATTTCCGTCTGCCGACCACAGTAAAAACATGACAGCCGATACCGTGCCCGTCGCCTGGGATTGGGCAATGAAGTGAACACTACCGGCGTGTCATCGAAGGGACATAACGGTTGCTGGTGCATCAAATGCTCGTCGGCCATCATGAGCAAAGAGGCCTCATCCCATGCGGGGGTCAGATGTTCGTGGCCCGTCAGCCGCCGATGCCATCCACATTGTTGACAGCGGACTTCAAACGTTTTGATGCGATCACGCATCTGGGAAAGGTCGGTTATTTCTACCGGTCCTGGACAACCGTTCCGTTCACACGACAGCGGGTCGTGTTGGAGCGCGCTGACAAATTGTTGATGCGAGACTTTCTGATCAATGGGTATCACGCGGCCCTCCCCTTTAGATGAATGCGCTGCAGGACTACACTCGGAAGCTTATCGGCGTGGCAGTTGCCTGTCAAATTGCCTGTCACCATCGTCAAGGATTGAAAACAATGTGAACTGAAATTGGACCCGGGACACACCGCCCCCGCAATGAAGCCCTTGCCTGCTTGACACATTGACGCACGGTCGCTATCCTCCAGGGGTTTAGCAAACTTTCTTTGAAAGGAGTTGCCAGTATGCTGGTGAGTCGGATGGGAGCTGGCCGAAAGACGCGCATCGTCGTCGCGCTTGTTATTTTGACAGCAGGCCTTGTGTTCGTTTCGAGCGGCGTCGCTGCGGATTTCAAGATGGGCGTGATCGATCCACAAGTGGTTCTCGAGAAAGCAAAAGCCGGTAAACGCGCCCTCGACGGCTTGCGGGAGTATGTATCCACTCGCCAGAAGCTTCTTTCTCGTGATGAGGAGGAATTGCGAAACACCGAAAGGCAACTCAAAGACCAAGCATCGAAATTGAGCGACACGGAAAAGAAAGACAAAGAGACCGCCTTCCGGACGAAAATCCAGGACTACCAGAAGCGGGCGCAGGAATTTAATCAAGAAGTACAATCCAAACAGAAGGAACTGGTGGACGATTATATGAAGAGAATCGCGGCTGCCACGCAAACGGTGGCCGACAAGGGCGGATTTCAGCTCATCTTGGATAAAGGTAGCGAACAGACTGTGAAGATTGTCATATACAATAAAGAGGCCATCGACCTGACCGAACAAGTAATCAAGGAATTTGATCGAGTCAATAAGTAACGCTTCCGCACCCTACCGGTTGAAGACATCGCGCCGAATCGTGTCCACCAACCGCTCGAATAGCGATACCTTCCCCTCAATCGACCGACTGACCAAGTCTATCCGCCGGGCATCGTTGGTCCCCAATCCCAGCCCGGCGGCATGCGCGATGAGGCGCTGATCTTCAATCCGTAGTTATGTCTCACAGTTCCTCCTGGGCAAACATAGGTATCTGTTCAGCATGGGGACGGCGAAACGTGCGAGGAATTTCTCCCCTGTCCCCACTATTCTCATCGGAAAAACCGGCCCGTCGTTTACTCACCTCAAAAAGACGTTCGACGAGCTGCCAATAGGTACCTGTTCCATGATGTCGCTTGAAAAAAGCCCCTTCCGTCAGCCTACCGTCACGAACCTCTTTGATGCGATTGACAATTTTGTGAATTCGCTCAGGAAAAGCCTGCGTCATCCGCTCAAGGAATACAGGTTCTACGCTTCCCGGCAAGCGTAGAACGCTGGAGGTTGCCGACATTGCGCCTGCCATCCTGGCACGCGCGAGCAACTCCGGAATATCATCTTCATTGAGACCAGGAATAATCGGCGCAATCGAGATCCCAGTTGGAATCCCCGCCTCGGAGAGCGCCTGCAGGGTTTCAAACCGCTTCGTGGAAGAAGGCGCCTGAGGCTCAATCTTCCTCGCCATTTCATCATCGGCAAACGGAATACTGAAATAGACCCGGATCCATGTATCTGGATACATGGCCGTCAGCACGTCGACATCACGGGCAACCAACGCGCTCTTTGTAATAATGCCGATAGGGTTCCGATATTCTGCACAGACCCCCAGGCATGCGCGAGTCAGGCTATACTTGGCCTCGATCGGTTGATAGCAATCCGTATTTCCGGAGAAGACGATCAATTCTCCCTTCCATGACGCTTTATCGAATGTTCGTCGCAGCAACAATGGTGCGTCGTGTTTGACGACCAGCTTAGATTCAAAATCTGTCCCTGCACCGAAACCCAGATACTCGTGCGAAGGCCTGGCATAACAATAGGAACACGCGTGAAAACAGCCGCGATACGGGTTCAGGCTCCAACGAAACGGTAAGTCCGGACTATCATTCCGGCTCAGAATCTCGCGGGTATTATCGGCATAAATGTGGAGATCCGCCCGATCTTCCGGTACGAGACGTTCGCGTTGCAGCGATTCGAATCGGTTGGGCGGATTGGATGCGGACCGCATAGGATAGATGGTGACGTCCGCCTTACAAACTTGTCAAGCCTGTGGGGCTCATGGAGAGGTTCCGACTCGGTCGTGCATTAATTGACAGGTCAAAAACCAGGTGTTAGATTCCCAGCCGTTTGGTTTGGCACGAATATGCACGACCTCCGCTATTTACGTGACAATCTCGATGCATTCCGCGTGCAACTCGGCGCGCGCGGTTCCGATGTTGCCTGGCCGGATCTCGAAAAGCTCATCGCGGAACGTCGAACGTTGACGGCACAGGTTGAACAGTATCGTCATCTCCTCAAAAGAGGTTCCGAAGATATTGCCAAATTAAAACGCGCGCAACAGCCGGCGGCCGAAGCCATGGCAACGATGAAGGCGCTGGGCGATCGCATCAAGGCACTGGAAGATGAATTACGCACCACCGAAGAGCGCCTCTCCGACCTGGCCCTGCGAATTTCCAACGTCCCACACGAGTCAGTACCAGTCGGAAGGACAGCAGATGACAACGTAGAACGCAATCGGTGGGGAACCAGGCCAAATCTGATGGGGACAGTTCGCACGCATCTTGAGTTGGGCGAAACGCTGGGAATCATCGATCTTGACCGTGCGGTGAAAATAGCAGGCGCTCGATTTGCGGTGCTCTCAGGAGCCGGCGCCAGGCTCGAGCGAGCACTCATTAATTTCATGCTGGATCTGCATACCCTTCAACATGGGTACCGGGAAATCCTACCGCCGTTTCTTGCCAATAGAGCAGCCCTGACCGGTACCGGCCAGCTCCCCAAATTTGAGGAGGACTTGTTCCATAGCGCGCAGGACGACATGTTCTTGATTCCAACCGCAGAAGTCCCTCTGACAAATCTGCATCGTGAGGAGATTCTGGAAGGAGATACGTTACCGCTGCGATACACCGCGTACTCTCCCTGCTTCCGCCGTGAGGCAGGATCGTACGGTAAGGATACGAAGGGCTTGATCCGGCTTCATCAGTTTAACAAGGTGGAACTCGTTGCCTTCTCCCATCCGGAGCGATCGTATGAGGAGTTGGAACGTTTGACATCCAACGCTGAAGCAGTCCTGCAGCACCTTGGCCTTCACTATCGTGTCGTCACGCTATGCTCAGGTGATATGGGATTTTCGGCGGCCAAAACTTATGACATTGAGGTCTGGCTTCCATCGCAGAACGCTTTTCGTGAGATTTCATCCTGTAGTAACTTCGAAGCATTCCAGGCCCGACGGTGCGGCATTCGATTCCGCTCGGATCGGGGAAGGAAAGATTCGAGAACGGAATTTGTCCATACCCTAAATGGCTCCGGTCTCGCCGTCGGCCGAACTGTGGTAGCCATATTGGAACAATACCAACAAGCTGACGGAACCGTCTGCATTCCGGAAGCCTTGCGTCCATATATGGGGGGACTTGAGCGCATCGAGACAACATAACCGCCGATCGCAGATACAGGCGCCGCCCCCACAGCATTCAACTCGGCAGGCACCTGTTGAATTGATGAAAGACACGGGGCTTCTATTATTAAGCTAGGTTTGATAAATGATGAGCTTTGCAGGCCTGACGCTGGAATGCGGAGGGGTGACGGAGCGGCCGAACGTGCCGGTCTTGAAAACCGGAGTCCTCGCAAGGGGACCGCGAGTTCAAATCTCGCCCCCTCCGCCATAAATCCATGACGCCATCTTAGAGTTGCCGGCATCCTGCAAGACCCAGAGCCACACCCCTAATCCTTCCCCTATGCCCCTCAGGCAGGCAGCAACGTGCTTGACACCATCCTGCCTATTGGTAACGGATCAGTGCAAAGCTTAACGCTTTATACCCGGCCTCCATAACATCCACGCTTCAATGGATCAAAACGAGGCCGCTTCACCTTGGCCTTGACCGCAGACGACCTAAACATAAGCCTCCTCGCAAGCGTGGATAGAACCAAGCGGTTGGCGGCCAAGACACCGAACCCTCTCCCTTCCGTACTCGAACGGCTACTCAGGAAACTCCATTCCGTATTCTCGCCAAATCTACGTGAATCAGTTTCGAGGCGAGTCCTCCGGACTCATGTCGCCTGACCTTTTTCTGCATGATAAAAATCGATGGAGCGAAGCTCGGCGATTTCCCTCCCGGTATGAACAACGAACGGTCCTAGCAGAACACGTCTAGATCCGCGACACATATAGTCTCTGTCAGGCCCCTACATTAGAAGTACGCCCTCGGAGGGATAGCGTAGCAGAGGATGAATGTTAGGCTTGCATTGTAACAACCGTCGGCAAAGTGGCTCGGTATATCAAACATCCTACAAACAGGCCTGAGGAGGTGTCATGAACTATCACGTAATACGCAAAATCTTCAGCATCTGGCTACTGTTCACCGTAACCATTTGGGGTTGCGCATTAACGAAAACCAGTTCATCAACCATCTTGCCGAGCAGTGCGTATTTTGCAGTGGATCCTTCTGAACTGAAATCGCTTCATGCTCTTGCCCGCACGCAAGAGGCACGCATGAAGGGCTGCCCGAAATCTACAGGTTGCGAGGATGCCTATTACACACGCGGACTGGTAGCGCTCTTTGAGAATCGTGCGGATGCTATCAATATGTTCCTAGAGTTGCGGACCACGATGCCGAATGGCCGCTATGCGGCAGCGAGTACCCGTTGGCTCTATCTCTTACAGACAAGTTCATCGCGCTCCAGTCACAACGCAGTTCTCTTAGATCAGTTGAGACATGAAGTGTTGCATGTCCTACTAGATCGGGAAGAAGTCACTGTAAGTCGCCGCATGAAAGACTAACCTGGGGCTCCCGAAGGTACTACAACTTTGCTCTGTGGACAAGGTAGTGTCCAGGCATCTCAGGTCAACTACTGACTTGCCAGCGCTCAATTTTCATGTTTGAGTGAGAGAGGGTGAAGGTGCCTGCTTTGGTCGTGCCCACCCCAGGGCAGCAAGAGATCTCGGCATCCTCCTGGTGAGATCTGCCTTCACCCCTCATCGTCTCGTCTACCAATCAATCGTTTCTTCACCCGCTCCCCCAGAATGTTTTTATCAATACTTAACTATCTGATAAACAAGATATATCTGCATTGGCCTCGACGCGTCTTGGGAAACAACCCTGTCAGGATTCCTACAGGTCCCCCTCTTATTACCGGCTGATTGCCCCGCATCCTCGGTATTCTAATGGACCTCGTGGATCCGTACTGTGTGGTGTCATGACACGGGAGAAAGCGGTCTTGGTATTCAGATCAAATCAGCCCGGAGGTGTTATGCATAGGCAAGTCGGAAAGATAGGTGCAATCCGGCGAGAACTATGTGGCAAAGCGTGTCCAATTTGTGGTGGTTACAAATACCAGCTTGTTCTAAGGGCAAACATCTCACCTGGTAGCGAGGGACTCTTTGCACGCTGTAGCCAGTGCCAACGTCCCAAAGAACTAGATGAGGATCTGGGACGAATTCTTTGGATGTAAACGCAACCCAAGATCGGTGGCCAAAACCTCGGAAGGAATTCGGCCGACAGAGGAGGTGATCCCACATGCGAGCATCGGCGAGAAGAAAGCTGAATGCCCTTCGAATGATGGTTGCCAGCGGGGTGATCCGGGCTGCCTATAGTAAGCATGACGAATTCATTCATCGCGAGCATCAGGTCCGAACCGAAAACCCAGCCGCTGAATTCGACCATCTCGCGCCATTCAACGTATTAACGCCCACCACTCGATCGGTTTGTGGCAACAATCACGTTTCTCGCTTTGCAACCCTGCTATAGATCACTCAATGAAGTATCAATGATCGCTCCCCGTCTAGCTAGACATGCTCATACTCTCTACGATGGCAATTTACTTGAGCACATCGTAGACTCTGAGGTATTATCCTGCCGGGCGAGCCTGCTGACGACAGTCCTCGCGAATCGCTCGCATTTTCAGGAGAAAACCCTGGTAGGAGAGGTGGCCGAGTGGCCGAAGGCAACGGTTTGCTAAACCGTCACAGGGCCAAAAGTCCTGTCGCGGGTTCAAATCCCGCCCTCTCCGCCAACGGTAACCTCACAGTTCGTTGCGAATAGGAATAGTTGTTCATAAATAAATCCAACCCTTTCCGAATCCAAATACTCAGGGCGTGATCCGTGACTATCACTAGCAGCGGTATCACCCTTGATTTTGACTCAAGATCCTGTTACATGACACCGCTCGGTTCATAGACACCCCACGCCACGTGCCGAGGTAGCTCAGTTGGTAGAGCACAGCCCTGAAAAGGCTGGTGTCGACAGTTCGATTCTGTCCCTCGGCACCATCTATTAATCACTTGCACGATTCTTTACTTTTTACTGAACCTTCCCCCCGAAAACTACGAGGAGCGGACGCACAGCACAATTGGGGATGTGAGGCCCATGGAGTTCATCAAAAACTACCAAGACCGGTCCCAGGCAGCACAGAAGTCAACTTCGGTCGCCCTGGTGCAACAAACGGGGGAAGGTCATTGCAACTCCACTAACCGCCCGTGGTTGCCGACGCCTGCTTCTTCTCGGGCTTCAGCGTGTCGGAGCTTATCGAACACGATGCCAGTAAGCTTGAGACAGCAGAACAGCTCTACTCAGGGGCAAGGCCGAGAGTCAGAAATTCTCTTCCTCCTCATCATTTCGTTCTTCTTTAGGAGGTGGAAGAACGGCGGACAATGCGAGGCAAACGATCCACACCTCGTGGCTCCATCCCTTGGTATAGTGAAAGGCGCGCATCCCTTTGAGCATCCACCTCTTTGTATTCTGCTTCGACGACCTGCCGTTCCGGTCTCTCCATATGTGTAGCCGCAAACTCCCGTAATCCACAGTTGTTATTATCATCTTCTCTCGCCGCTATGACATTGCACTCATTGGCCACAAGCGGATCGGCTTTGAAGGAGTCTCTCTTCAAGAGCCATGTTCGTTACCTCACCCAATAACTCGCCTTTCTGTCGTACCCATGTTCCCATCAGGCGAATTAACGGCCTGATTCTAGACCTAGTTTGTGGGTTACATCGCGTAGAATTTTCTCATGTCGGCACATTTGTCCACATGCGTGCCTGTTTCCAAGACAGCGTGCAATGTTGTACTGCGCGGCATCATCCTCAGGTCAGCGTGCCTCGAAAGAGGATACCGACTATGTACCAAGGAGGCATAGCCATCCGGAACGGTCGCAGCTAACCTTCTCTCATGTGTAGTGAATGTCGGAAGCATCAAGATGTAAGAGGATTTGGAGGACGATGCCTGTTGTGCCAGTGGATGCAGTCGCCCCCTTCGACGGCACATATCTTGCGCATTTTCTCCTGCCGGCTAAGACGCTGTTTCGATTCTCTCACCCATCGCACGCGCGTGCTCTGGAGTCATCAATTAGCAGAACTGTTTCCACCCGTGACCGGGCGCTTCGCGGCGTCAGTTCCCGACAGCGTATGCCCACCGTCATCCAGATCCGAGGGACAACCAGAGAGAAGAGTCCGTGCCGGTGATGATCGAACCGATTCGTCGAGAGTCGCGTTGATCGGTGTTAATAGTTGGGATGAGGGGAGTTCCGTTGCGTTGCGTCGCAACGCTCAACCCCGGCTTGTCGATTCAAGATCGGTGCATGAAGTACAGAGTTACGAGGGTCCCTATGTGAGAAATACCCAAGTCCAGATTCGGACATTAAGACATCGTGCGAATCGGCAATCGATAAATCAACCGGCTTGAGATGCACAATTGCTCAGCTTCCCCTGCCTAGTCGCAATGTCGTCGCGATATGAACACTGAGACACCTACAGGATTTGTACAACGAGTGCTCAACCACATCCTTGAACCCTGGTCATCGTGGGAAAATTTCGCATTTGCCATTACAGCCGGGGCTAGAACATTCACGGATTTCACTTCTGAATTTGGATGGCCGCATCTTCTCTCCACTCTTGTGCTCACGGGGATTCTTTTTCTCCTTGGCCGCAAGAACGGCACGGTCGGCGACAGGTCATTTTTTGAATTTGTCTGTCCGCGAGAAATTTACCGTCACCCTTCCGCCATCCTCGATTACAAGTTTGCGGCCATTAGTGCATCGACCGACCTCTTGATCTATGCCCCCGTCATTACTGGGATCAGCCTACTCGTATATAAGATGACAGTGTATCTCTTTTCAGGACCCTGGTCCTTGAAGGAGCCATTCACCAATCACCCTGTCGCCACAGCTATCGCACTGTTGAGTCAACTGATGATTCTCAGCGACCTCGTCTATTTTATCTCTCACTATCTCATGCATAAGATCCCCCTGCTATGGACATTTCATCAAGTACATCATTCCGCCGAAGTACTCACACCAATCAGCGTGGCGAGAGTCCACCCTGTGGAACACTTGTTTCAAGCCGTCGTTCGTGCATTGTGGGGGGGGATTGGGGCAGGCTTATATACGTCGGCCTCTGACCTTCAGATATCAATTGGCACCTTGTTTGGTATCAACGTGGTATCGTTTCTCTTTCTTTCGTTTGCCTATAACCTTCGTCATTCTCATATCTGGTTTTCCTATGGTCCTGTTCTGAGTTGGCTCCTTGTTAGCCCGGCACAGCATCAAATTCACCATAGCCGAGATCCTAAACATCATGACAAGAACTTCGGTCTGGTTTTTTCCTTTTGGGATGCACTCTTTGGATCGTTATACATTCCTCGAACTCGCGAAACATTGACATATGGCCTTACGGGCGTGCCTTCGGGAAAGTTTTCGACGGTGCTGCAGCTGTACTTTTCCCCATTCGTCGAGGCTACCCATATGCTGTTGGAGGCACCTTATAGCAGTTTCATGAAAAGCAACTGGACTCAAGGAAGAGTCAAAATATCGCGTAGACTTGAAATACGTGTGAGATTGCGTAGGCTGGACGATCGAACCCAGGTACGGCGGTAAACCAATCATTTCAGTCAATGACGGTAGAAAATAGGAGCGGAATAAATGCTACGCCCACGTGCGGTTGCTGACAGAGTAGTTCAAACGATGCGATTCATCAGGGCCAGCTTCAGGACTGCGACTATTCTTGCGTTTCCTGATAAGCCTGAACCCGGCTCAGTTCTGTCCAAGATGTGCCACCTTCTTGGGTACCGGGTGACTCAGGATATAACCAAGGAAGCGGATGTGATCATTAACTGGGAGGATTGTACATTCCGCCGTTCTTATACGGTTCTAGAAGCTCTTTGCAAGAAGCAGCTTGTGCTTAACATCCAGTGCAAGGACATTTCTAAGAGGAAGGTAGACAATATTCACCAAGCCGTGTTCGGCTACAGACTAGCAGTGAACCCGCTCGAGTTCCATGGTCAATGCGTAAAGAAGTCGAACGACAATGCAACCCATGACGGCATTGTCATACCGTGTCCAACCGCAGTTGTTGATGAGCATTCTGTTTATCAAAGGCTGGTGAACAACAAGAAAGACCGGGACTATATTGAGGACATCCGGGTTCCTGTCGTCGGTAATATCATCCCCTTTTGCTACCTCAAACATAGGCGTATTGCCGATCGGTTTAGCAACGAGAATACTTCCGCCATTCTCTGCGAGCGAGACGCCGTGCTTTCCAGAAGCGAAGTAACTCTATTGCTACGACTTTGTCGTGGTATGGGATTGGACTATGGCGAGCTTGATGTTTTGAGAGATTTGACTGATGGAAGACTATACGTTGTAGACGTAAACAACACTCCTTGGGGACCGCCAAATCATCTCGACGATAAAAGTGTTGGTATTGCATTGAAACGACTTTCCGAAGCATTCGTGACTTCTTTCATATCATTGGATCATTCAGCGCTCATGTTCAGTAGATCAGAGCTTGACAACGCTCTCACCGACTATGAGACATCCAGCAACCCAACTGGTTGATGAGGACATCGCGCAAAGTTGGTCTAGCCCTCGGTAGAGCCAGGAGGATTCGCAGCAACGGACTAGAGAGGACCACTAGCACAATGATCGGGGTTGCATGGAAGATCATGTGGAATAGATGGGATGGGCTCATTGTCTCGATCCTGGCGACCTTGGCCGCAATTGCAAGCTTTCATGCGAGCCAATTCATGCCTTTTGAGACGTGGGATGTATGGTTTGAAGGAGACTTGTTCCGCACCTATTGGAACATGGTAAGGGCTGATAGTGATCATTCTCGTACTAACCTGCATCCCCTCGTCACCTACGTTACGTATCGTCCCACTGCTCATCTAATGGACCATTTCGGGGCCATCACTGCTGTACGACTGGTATTGGCCGCCGTGGCATCTGTATGGATAGGGACCTTCTATCTTCTATTACGCGGACTTAACTGCCGCTATTTGGACTCGGTGCTTTTTAGTCTGCTGGTCAGTATCAGCGCTGCCGCTATGTTTTGGCTTCCCGTACCCGAAACGTATTCATTCGGCTCTTGTACCATTCTCCTTGCCCTACTGCTCATACTCATTGTCCCTGAGACATCATTCTGGGGTTATGTAACTCTTAATGCGCTGACGCTCAGTATGACGGTGACTAATTGGATGGCTGGGCTACTGGCCACCATCGTAGCCCATTCATGGGTACGCAGCCTTCAGATTATCGGGGCAGCTCTTGCCGTGATTGTGGTGCTCAGTGGAATACAAAAAAGGGGATTCCAAGATGCACAATTTCCATTTATGAAGTCAGGCGAGGAACAGGAATTTCTTTTCAGAGACGATTCCGGAGGGCCGATTCGCATTATGAGCTCCTTCTTTTTCCATTCGATAATTATGCCGGAAATTGTGGCCCTAAAGAATGAGCAGATGTTTCCCGGACCAAAGACCGCTAACCTGACCCACAAGCTCAGCACACAGGTTTCTTCCGTCGGCTCGGGTAGTCGCTGGGCGCAATTCGCCGTGCCAGTTTGGGCAGCCTTACTAATATTGGGCCTCTGGGCGCTGTTCGCAGTACCCCAGCACAACAAATTCCGGCTGGTCCTCGGGCTCTTGTTGGCCGGTCAGCTAATGTTACACCTGGCATATGGAGAGGAAACGTTTCTCTACGCCCTTCACTTTGCGCCACTCTTAGTGATCACAGCAAGTCTGGCGACCATGACGGTGGCTCGGCCTCTTGTCCTACTGCTGGTCACAATGCTCATTGTGAGTGTAGGTTTGAACAATGTCGTTCAGTTCCAACAGGCCGCGGGGCTTGTGAAGTGCCTTCAACAGCGCGCCTTGTCGGTAACGACGCACGCTTGTGCCTCCACTCTCACAAGAGCGTCCGACGAGTAGTGGTAACACGCCCCATACGGAGGGATCTTTCCAAAAGCCAAAGGCTAGAGCCTAATTGCAGTATGCAGAGCTGCAGACTGTGAGGTGAATATGAACTTGCGTTACCGCCAATTTGCAGGCATTCGCGGAATCTGACAAGAGTGTCATGCCCTCCGCATGAGACCAATTTCCCGCGACTTCAGAGTTTCCGGCCATTCAGCAGGGCAAATGATCCAATTGACGGTGAAGATACTCCTTCCATCAAAAGACATTCGATGTGGGGAGCCCCGCTACCCATCATGCCACCTTGACACCCACTGATGATCTAGGCGCCACCCTCATCGGCAAAAACTCACGACGATGTTGGAGGGTTTTGTCCGCAGCATGTGTAGGAGCGACCACCCGATAAGCACGGAGCCATCTCTTTTGAGAAGCGATTCCCAAGCGGCCCTACAAAACAGCACGGCACAAGATCACATCAGGATCGGCTGTAAGCTTTTTCGGCGACCCAGGCAACCTAACGCTGTCTAACGAACTCGTTCGGGGTCAGGTGGCCAAGCGAGTTGTGTGGGCGGCGGTGATTGTGATCGAGCCGCCACGCCTCAATTCTCGTGTGCGCATCGGCGACGAACTCAATTGGTGCACGTTCACACACTCATCTCGCAGTCGTTCGTTAAACGATTCAATGAAGGCGTTTTCCACCGGTTTGCCTGGCCGAATAAAATCAAGCTGGACGCCCCGGCGATAGGCCCAGTCTTCCAATGCCTGCGATTACGCCTCAAGACCTCGTCGTGTGAAGTGTTTCTTAACATGAGGCTCATACGCCCAAGATTTGAAAACATCATTGCGAACGGCTATGTTCCCTTGACAGCTCGCACCGTAATGACTAGCTCATAATCCTTGTCCTGATGGTCCAACTCCTCCCGAGTCAATTCACTGGAAATCAACCCATGCAGACTGGCCAGTGCGGACAGCACGTTCCCGTGAGCCTGAATCGTGGTGAGTTCTGAGCGGAAACACTCTTCGAACAGCATACGGACTGACCGTGAAGTAAATTTCCAATAATCTCCCCAATTATCGTCGTCATACCGTGCAATTTGACTGATACCAGGCACTACAACGAGCACCACCCCGCCCGGTTTCAGAATACGATGCAGAGTATACAATGCCGACTTGACGTCATAGACAAACTGCAGGGTAAAGGTGAGAATGGCGCAATCGAAGGTGTTCGATGGGATATGGTCAGCTGCAGTAAGGTCCGCCACAATCGTCGTATCGATATTTCCGGGCTTGACATTCAACACGTCTGATTTGGAAACCTTCGCCCCCCCAAATCGTTTCGTATAGCGACCATCCCCGACTTCCAACACGTGTCCATGCACATCGTCTGCATAACGAGAAAGAAATATATTTTCCGTGTAGTAACGATCGATAGGTTGCCCTGCTTGCCATCCAAAATCGCGGCGAATGGGATAGACGGTTCGTAACGAGTTACACCAGCGCCAGTCCAATCCGAGGCCACGTTGCGCATGAAGGAAGGTCGCACGGCATTCCTGATAAATTTGCTCCCCTAAGACCTTTCTAACGAGCGTCTTAATTGGCCAAACCAACGCAGAAACGAGATGATCATGCATAAAAATCGTACGGAATCTTCTACGTCTGCATGTAGCAGGTTTTGCGATTGTTCCTTTTAAGAGAACCCACGAACCAGAGCCGTTTTCTCACCCAATCGGATCAAAGGGGCCATCATCAAAGAAGAGAGGCCAATGGGCGTTTTCTGGCTCTACAGGAATTATGTAAGCATACTACTGATTTTGAGGTTCTAGGAAAAGCTGATTTCGATTCGTAGTGGAGCCGCAGCTCCACCCGGCCCATCGATTTTAGCTAGGACTCTACATCAGGGTCAGCATTGGAGCCTGAAAAGCAACCGGCCGGTCAGATCAGAAAAAGTCTGCCCTAAGAATGCGCGTCCAGGAAACCGACCGTATCCTTATGGTTTGAAAGATGACGTTGTATCGGTCAAAAGAGTTTGGGTGGAAATTGTCTTGAATAAGGCGGCCTGGTTTCCCAAATTCGAAGGGTAGTACACTCAGTGATTGGCACATCATGCATGCATCCTCAGTGAGACTGTCAATCGATGTCGTGCCGTTTTTTCGGTGGAGTTATTTTGATCGCATCATCATCGGAGTAGGTGACCATCCTTCAGATGTGAGGGCTCATATTTCACGTGTGGATTCCATTGGGTTGTGGAGCTATCTTCCGCAGAGGAGGTCTGTGTGATCGATGTCAAGATCGAGTTGCGTCAGCAAGGTGGTGTGTGGGAACTGGTAGCTTGTTCTGTGGAACTGCATGACCAACATGTCCCGGTTCTAGATATTCCTCCGAGGCTCGACGAGACGTTTGCAACACAGGAGGCCGCGATTGCGACCGTGAAAGAGCGTGTGACGATCGAGCTTCAGCATAACAATAGACACGAGTCCGGCGATGACGTCAAATGGCAAATCACAATCCATCCTATGGAGTCCTCCATCTCATAATTATGCCGGCCTCTGCACGCGCTCATCCTCTCGACCTTCTCCCCATCCCGTGACCGGATCCATCACATTTTCCGCAGACCATCCTCCAGTCCGCAACATTGAGAACGCGCCAAGTGTACCGAGGAGACAAGAAATGACCGCCGGCCCAGTAGATGTGGATTTGCAGGCTGACTTGTTATTTGCCACTAAAGGGTTTCATATGCCTGCCTCAATTCATTCATCGCATGACAGACAAGACCTTCAACACTATGTAGTGAAATGACCTTCTCGCAGTATGTACAATCTTTCATTTGCGTCGACGCTCCACAGTGCGAAGAGGTGAAAGCCTGGCGTGTACTCAACGACGCCTGGAAGAGGGCGATGCCTCAGGTTCAATTTTATTGGTTGCAATCCCGTTCCTATGTGATTCTTTTGAATCAGTTGCTCCGCACCACAAGTGAATCGGTGAGTACAATCAAGCCAAATCACTGACGAGGGACGTTTCCCAGGTGGAAAATGAGGATCGCAGTGGCTGTCGAGACGTTAAGAGATTCAACTTCTGTATTGAGTGGAATGTGAACCCGCATTGCAGCGAGATCGATCGTTGAGTTGGCGAGTCCTCTACTTTCATTTCCGACTGCCAGTATCGTGCGGTGTGGGATCGCCCGGACCTGCTGAATCGGGATTGTTCCATTTCGGGATGACTCTGCTGCGACGATACTGCATTCATGGTCTGCAAATACTCGCGGAGTCAAGCAGTGAAAAATGGGAAGAGTCATAAGGGATCCGGCGGTAGCCCGAACTACCTTGGGATTAAATACATCTGCTGAATCGGGAGTAAGCCATAGTGCGCTGACCTGAAACGCCGCAGCGGTTCGAATAATGGCTCCGACGTTCGCGGGATCCTGCAACTGTTCTCCAAATACTCCGAACAGCCGTGCCTGGGCAAAAACGGCACTTTCCTGCCAAATGGGTTTGCGCACCACCGCCAGAATACCCTGCCCCGTTTCAACATTCGAAAGTCGTTCAAAGATGTTCTCACTCACCTGATACACAGGCGCATATGAGCGGAGGACAACCTCTTTGTGAGCAGATTCCTGCCGCTTGAAGAATGAAGGGGTGAGGACGACGTAGCTGACATCGGGAGACTTATTCAGGAGTACCTCGAGAACGGGTCGAGCACCTTCGAGCACGAAGGCCTGTTCACGCTCACGTGTACGCTTGCGTTGTAGGAGTTCCCCTATAAGTGACGCTTTAGTCCGAGGAAGGTGAGGAAACGGCTCCGCCAATGGTCGAAGGACTCCAGCTTTATGCGTGCGGACGTCTTATGGCGAGAGTCAAGTGGAAGGATTGGCGCTTGCGCTACTTCCGCTTTCTTCCCGATGCAGCCTCTGCAGCCCGAATTCGTTGTGCACGGGCTTTCGCCCTCTTGAGTGCGGAAAGTTTCCCCCGAGTACGGTCCCGCTCCACACGAAGTTGCTCGATCTGGGCACGTAAATGGGCTCGTTCCTCTTTGTAAATATCGGCGCATTCGGCACGCGAAAGAGTGATCCAGTCACCACTACTCCGCGCCCGCTTGATCCGCTGCTCCAAGGACTCCCGCAAAAATCTTGCTCTCATCGACATGAGCGAGCGTAAGGCTTCCTGCCGGCGCTGAACTTCCTCTTCTTCGGCCATGATGCCCCGAATGTCTGTTCCAAGCATGGAAATGTTCCTCCTACCTCAACTCTTCAATCAAGGGGTCATTTTACCTGAAATCGATCGATTTGTTCTAGATAGGCTGACACCTCACAAGTGATTGTAAAAGTTCACTCTTTATTTGCCTCCATACTTTTCCAGCTTGCGGGAGCTGGAGTTGATTCAGTATTATCCGGCCATGGATCCGACTAGCTTCTTTGTTCGCGCGTGGCGATTATCACAACAAAAAAGCTTGGAACACCTTGCCAGGGAAGCAAAACTTCCCGCTTCCATATTGGAGGCTATCGAAACCACAGACTATGATTGTCAGCTCTCGCATATAGAATCCTTGGCCCAAGCCCTTGGAATTCCGCCGGCTTGGCTCTTCGAGGATCCCGCCCATTTTGAGCTGCTGTTCAAAGCAGAAGATGGTGAAGAAGACAAAGCGGGCGTGCAAACGTGGAGCTCCACCGGCGTCGACCCTGTCCTTGAGCGTATCGTGAAGGCGAGCAGGTACGACCGATCTTTATACGCCTTACTGACGACCTTGCTGCAAAACGGCGATGCCAAACTTCTGCGAGCGGCTGAAATGAGCTTAAGAAGTCTTGTCAAACAGTCGAGACAACCCACTATACCCTGGCAGTCCCGCCCCTCCGGACATTTCGAACCTCCGAGCGATTAGTGTCCAGCCTTTCACATTCCTTTGGGACAAACGGGATAATCCTTCGAAACACATGAATCCTCGCCGACTTCGGCTCACGACGTTCACCCGTTACGGCCTTTCTCGCTTCGCACACCGGCCCGATAGAGAGAAACCGCTACAAAGATCATCCCTGCGACACCAGGCCAGCCTCCCCATGGCGGCGAGTCCACCACCTGAAAGGGATTCGCACCTATAGATGGCCAGAAACCGGTCAAAGCTACGGGAATGGCCAAAACGATGCCCATTATTGCTTCTCCTGTGACGAGACCCGCTGCAAACAACACGCCTCCGTGCCCTGTGACAGTTAGCCCGGATGCCCCCTTTTTCGGTGCTCGTCTACGCGACCACTCAGAGATAATGCCACCTGCACAGATGGCAGCAGACAATTTCAGGGGTAAGTAGACCCCCAGCGCGACGGCAAGTACAGGTAGACGAAATGAGGAATTCCTGGCCAGGAGATACCTGTCGATGACAATGATCGCAGCGCCAACCACGATCCCCAGACATACATAGGACCAGGGGAGTGTTCCACCAAACATCCCTCGTGCTAAATGTGCCATAAGCGACGCTTGAGGTGCACTCAGCGGATGTGGATGCTCACTCGAAACGTCTCCAATTCCATATTTCGCCTGTAAGAGTGACAACACCGGGACGATGACAACGGCCGCAGTCATGACACCCACGACCTGCATAACCTGTTGTTTCCAAGGCGTAGCGCCGACCAGATGCCCTGTCTTGAGATCCTGAAGATTGTCTCCTCCCATAGCCGCAGCACAACAGACAACGGCAGCCACTAATAGGGCTGCAGCCGGACCGGCCGGATTTTCGCGTCCCAAAATGACAAGCAGAGCCAGAGAGGTGATCATGATCGTAGCGATCGTCACGCCGGACACGGGATTACTCGAACTCCCGACCAGTCCTGCCATGTAAGCTGCGACGCAGGAAAACAGAAATGCGGTCACCGCCATGATGACCGTCAGGACGACAGCCGTGAGAACACTGTTGAGTACCATGTGATACACGACAACCATCAAGAGCAGTGAGACACCGGCGAGTCCAATCACCCAGGGAAACTTTGCATCCTGATCTGTGCGAGGGATACCTGCACGCTGTTCGGATGTGTGTTCCTGCCGATAGGCAAGGATTAACCGGCGAAGACTCTGAATGACGGGTTCGCGCACCTCTACCAGCGTCCATAGGCCACCGACCAACATGGCTCCGATCCCCACATAGCGGATGTGTTGGCTCCAAATTCTCTTCGCTTCCTGGACGCCGGATCCAGCCGACGGAGAGTCGCTGAACCACTGATCTATGGGAAGCAAGACGAGCCATCCGAGAACTCCTCCCAGCAATACGACGACCGCAGTGGGCAGCCCAATAATAAAACCGACAGCCATGAGCGCGGGTGAAAGGTTAATCCCTCCATAGAACGTCGATCGGCCGATTTGAATCATTCCCTCCACCGAATCGCTCCAAAGTCTTAGCCCAGTCTCACCGAACTTCACGACACTTCCCATGAGAGCCGCAGTCAGCAAGGACCGAAACTCGCCTGACGAAACCGCCCTCTGCTTACTGCCAATCTTCAACACCTCCGCTGTGGCCACTCCTTCCGGAAAACGTAATGCCGCATCGACAATGAGTGCCCGTCGCAGAGGAATGGTAAACAGGACGCCGAGCAATCCCCCGACCGACGACACAACAAATGTTTGCCAATAGTTGAACGAGTCCCAGTATCCAATCAGGAGAAGAGCCGGAATGGTAAATATCACTCCAGCGGCAAGCGCCTCACCCGACGACGCGGCAGTTTGCACGATATTGTTTTCGAGGATATTCGATTGCCGAAAGCATCTCAGGATTGACATGGACAGGACCGCCGCAGGAATGGAGGCGGACACAGTCATTCCCGCAAAAAGACCGAGATAGGCATTGGCCCCTGCCAGGAGCGCCGAGAGTACCACCGCCAGGACAATCGCTTTGAGCGTAATTTCAGGCAAGTTGATAGAGGCCGGAACGACAGGTTCATGCGGTGGCGTCGTCATAGGGAATCCCCTCTCGCTCGGCAGGATGCCGTTCCCACGAGTCGAACCTGTCATTGTTAACAGAAAACAAATTGCACGGGAGGCATGAGCCCATTACCTTTATCGTTCAGGTTTGATCGTTGCCGCGGGCGAAGGACAAGAACCTACGCATCAGATGACCTGAAGAATGCAGCACTTCAGATAGCGGGTTTCCGGCATGGAGACCAGGACCGGATGATCCGGCCCTTGAGACCGTTGTTCGATGATGCGAATTTGCCGGCGAGCATCCCGTCCGGCAGACTGGATCATCTTCAAGAAATCCGTTTCCGTGACGTGGTGTGAACAGGAACATGTGACAAGGACCCCTTCCGGCTCCAGGAGTTTGAGCGCATGAAGATTCAGTTCTTTATAGCCGGCGAGCGCATGCTGGACGGCATGACGGCTGCGTGCAAAGGCCGGAGGATCGAGTATCACCATGCCATACCGATGTCCTGAGCGGTCCAGTATCCGAAGTTCCTGAAATGCGTCAGCCTGGCGGTATCGGCAGATCTGATCGATGTTGTTTTTGATCGCATGACGACGCGCGAAGGCCAACGCCGGTTCACTGACATCGATCCCCTCGATCGACCCCGCTCCTCGCAGCGCTGCATGCACGCCAAACGCACCCGTATGGCAAAAGACCTCGAGTACATTGGCATTCTTCGCCAACTTGGACGCAGCAGCGCGATTGTCACGCTGATCGCAAAACCAGCCGGTTTTTTGTCCCTCTGCAATATCTACAGTGAATTGAGCATCGTCCTCGAAGATATCCACCGTCGTGATACCTTCTCCACGCAAAGGTCCACGTTCAAGCGGCAGGCCTTCCAGCGAGCGACTCTTCGCGTCGTTCCGAAGGTATATTGCCTTGACTCCCGTTTCATGCATCACCAGATCCGCCAGGAGTTCTTTGCGTTGGTCCATCCCATAGCTAAGCGTCTGCATCACCGCCACATCACGATAGCGATCGATGATCAGGCCAGGCAGCAAATCGCTTTCTCCATGCACCAATCTGTAGGCATTGGACGAAAGCGCCATTCGTTGACGTAATCGTGCAGCAGACTGTATCCGTGTCCGAAAGAACTCGGCATCAATGACGTCGTCGCGAAAGGTCAGGAGCCGCACCTGGATTTTTGAATGCGAGTTGTAGAATCCCCGCCCGCAGAACTGCTTGCTTGCCAAATACACATCCACCACGTCTCCCGCCTGTGGATTCCCCCATGTTTCCTCGATGTGTCCCGCATAAATCCAGGGATGACCGGTTTGCCTGGGATCACGGTGGCGCGAGGAAAGGCGGACGCGACTGTTCGAGGATGGGGACGAAGGGGGCATCTTGTACTTATTCCCGTAGAGTGGTAATGGCGTCAAGTATAAACTCATGGCGAGACAGTCCGGTGACACGAGAGGCAAGGGAACGTTACCATGGGGATGGGTTCATCGGAGAAACTTGACCTTCCCTGAGGGCTGTGGTTTCCTCAACACATACACGTCTCTGAACACCAGACAGAACCGAAAAAACTGATTCGCACCGGACGACATCCTCGTATGACCACTGCACACACAATCGGCACAGCAGTTCTGGACCGGCTGCATACTCTTGGAGTACGGCACATCTTTGGGATCCCCGGCGACTATGTCCTCAGCCTCTACAAACTACTGGAATCCTCGCCGATCCAGCATATCGGTACCACCAGGGAGGATTGTGCAGGGTTCGCCGCCGATGCGTACGCTCGTATCAACGGCATTGGCGCCTTGTGCGTGACCTATTGCGTAGGTGGCCTGAATACGGTCAACGCCATCGCCTGCGCCTACGCCGAGCGCTCTCCGGTCCCGGGTCGCCACTCACGGCGAGTTCGTCCATGAGCTGGCGAAAGCCCTCGCGGACCACAGTCAACCTCACGTGTTGAATGTCCCTTTAGACCCTGCCGACCGTTTGCCTGCGATGACCCGTCTCGCCAGACGGCTGGCCAAGCGTCTATCTGCAGATCACCCTTAGGCTTCTCGCTATCTTTAAGTCTCTCGGCTTAAAAGAGCCTCGGTTCCCCTTTTCTGGAAGAATCTCCTGGTCTTACCGCCACCGACGCCCCAGATTCAAACATTTCTCAGGTCCAGCAAGTCGGCATTCCAAGAGAGAACAGGCATTGACCCTTGATGGACAAATGTGGTCTTAATAGAGGTCAATTATCAAATGCATTTTCCCGGACGAACAGACAACATGGGTCTCTGTACCGTCCAGAGGGTACCCGGATGAAAGACCATCACACCCTCTCCGTAAAACTCAACAGCGTCGTATCGAGTGAGAACGAGTTCGACGAGTTGGTTCTCAGGTCGTTACCCGAGTTCCTGGATCGAGCAACGGCTCAAACAAGACGGTTCCTTCGAGAAACGGGGCAATGGACGGACGACATCACTCATGAGAAGCTCGCACTTCGCTGGGGCTACGAGTTAGTGGAGCGTTTTATAATATGCGGGAGAACAGAAGTCCCCTGTCGGCCGTTCTTCTTGCTCGATAGTCTGATTGCCAAATCATTCAGTCAGCCCGATCCTCTGTGTTATCACAAGGAACTCCTAACACCGGTCGGCCGATTCTTGGATGGGTTGGCCTCACGAGCCGTGGTGAGTCGGGATGCCTTGATGGCTCTGTTTTATCATATCTATGGGCTGGGGCAGGCAAATGTGGTTCGACTTCTCGGGTTCGGTCAGGCGGAGAGCCAGCGGGTTTATAAGAATTTCGAACGGTGGCGGCAATCAGGCTGGCAGCGCACGATGCTCGAAACAGGCATCAGCGAACACGATCTGAAGAACCTGGAGGAACAACAGCGTGAGCAGCCGGAGCGGCTCAATGTAGAAGTCGATCGACTACTTCGATTGCTGCAAACCCACTATCGGAAGAGTGAACCCGAACATTACCCCTGTTTGACCGGACAGAAGTGGGGCCAACTATTCAGCGATGATTACGGCTATGACTATCGAGTCTGGCATCTGGCGTTTTGTCATACCTGCTTTTTGGAAGTGGCCGATCGACGGCAGGATGAACTCCACAATGCGGAAAAACCTCGTGTAAATCTCCATATCCAGCCGCTCAAGAAGGGAGGCGTAATGGCGCTCTTCGGGAGTGCGCGAGGAGGAAGAACTCATGGAACAGCAAGAACTCAACGACTATCGCGATCAACTTCTTAGCTCTCTGGAAGAACACCCCAGCCGAACCGAGGAAGGTCGCCAGGGTTCTTTACAGATCTTTGTTAATCACGAGTGCGTGGGTTCCGTCGATTGCATGAAGTGCGACTCGAACTATTCCTTCTCCAGCAGAGACCGGAGCGTTCACACGGTCGAGTTGCGAAATGAGGCCGGCGTTCTCGTCGGTGGTTTGTGCGCGCCGGAAGCCGGGCTCAAAAATATACGAGTCCCGATCAAGCGTGGATGGGTCGATATTCATATTCACAATCGAATCGACGGAGGCTCCGTCAGGATGCACTTCGAGAACAACCGCCCGTGGTGGAGTCGATTTGGCGCTCTCGCAACATGGAGACCTTTTGCAGGTCCGTACCCCCTAGATCGACCACCGCTCGTCGGGAACACCTTCGCCTGTGCTCAAATTTTCCTGACTGTGTGCGTTGTGGCATTGCTCGTCGATCGTGTTCCTGATTGGTTTGGATCGGAGAGCCGCTCGTCGGTGCTTGAGCAACAATTGGCGGCTCAGGAAGCGACGCACAATCATGTCGAGCGCCTGCAACAGCAAGTCGCTCAGCTCTCCGAGGTGCAACAGACTGCGCTGAAAGAAACGCAAGCCGAACAACAGCAACTGGCGGATTTGAGTCATCTTTTCGACAACGTATCCCAAGCCCAATCAAAGATGGCCGCCCAGGTCCTGACGACTCAAGAAGATCTCCGGTCCGTCAAAGATAGTGTGGTGCACGAAGTCGAAAACGACGTGCGAGTGGCGCTGACAAAAGAAGAGGAGGATCGGGTCCAGGTTAAGCAAGAATTGCAGTCCGTGAAGTCGGTCAACGAGACGCTTATCAAGCAAGTCGCCCTATTGGAGAGCAAGAACCGTGAACTTCATGCGCGCTTGGCATCGACCGCCGTGGAGGTGGCCAAAGTTGCCGGCCAGCAAAAGTCCATCGCCGTTGCCAGGAACGAGCAATCAAAGGATGCCCCTTCTCAAATGCAAGTAGCCGAAGCGTTGCGAGAGGCCGATCCACAAGCCTTCCTGTTCTGGGTGTCATTCCAGGATGGAACGTCGGAAAAGAGCATTGAGGACCTGTTTCATGAAATCAAGGGGACCAAAAAAGGCCCGATCAATTCCGGATGGTATCCCGTCGAAGTGAACCTTCCCAAGCCGGAACCGCCAGATCGGTTTCTGGAGTCCGTCAAGCGAGCCACTATTGTGAAGGCGGTCGCAACCAGTAAGATCATGCCTCCGGCACAATAAACCGGGATCCCTGGACCGCGATATCGTGCAAAAAGGCGATGCGTTTGCCCTCTTCCTGCCGGCGGTCCTCTGTCGTCACACCCGCGAGTAACTCGATTCGTTCATCCTCATGGAGGGCACATGTCCGATTTTCATCAGAACGGTGTTGTAACGGTTCTACACCGGCTCGGGACCTCGAATCTTGACCGATTGGAGAAGGAACTGGAGCGGCATGCCTCCAACAATCCCATTGCGCTGGTTCTTCCTTCGTTATACTCGGAACTGGAACATCCCGCGTTGAAGAATATTGTTCATGTCCTCAAGAACATCCGCTATGTGAACGAAATCGTGGTGTCATTGGACCGTGCTTCAGCGTTGGAGTTTCGGTTTGCGAAACAATTCTTTTCCGTCTTGCCGCAACGGGTCCGCATCGTGTGGAATGACGGCACCGGAATTCAGGATATTCTCAAACTACTCTCCGCCAGCGAGATCGATACGGGTCTGCAGGGAAAAGGCCGAGGCTGCTGGATGGCGTTCGGGTATGTACTGGCGCGCGGGCAGAGCAATGTGATCGCGCTGCACGACTGCGACATCCTGAGTTACAACCGGGAGTATCTCGCAAGGCTCTGCTATCCGATCGTACACCCCAATCTCGCATACGAGTTCTGCAAGGGTTACTACAGTCGGGTCACCGATCGGTTGCACGGACGGGTGACCCGTCTTTATCTCACGCCCCTGATCCGGAGTCTGCAACAGGTCTTCGGAAATCATGCCCTGCTGACGTTCTTGGATAGTTTTCGGTATCCTCTGGCTGGGGAGGTCGCCATGGTCCGGGATCTGGCATGGATCAATCGGATTCCTGGTGACTGGGGATTGGAAGTGGGCGTGTTGTCCGAGGTTTACCGGAACTGCGCCTTGCGGCGTATTTGTCAGGCCGATATTGCGGATGCCTATGAACATAAGCACCAAGTCCTTTCTCCTGACAATGCGGACCAGGGGTTGCTGAAAATGTGCGTGGATATTACCAAGTCCTTATTCCGAAACCTGGCAAGCGAGGGCATGGTCCTGTCTGAAGCGGGCTTGAAAGCATTGCGGGCTGCTTACCTGCAGACGGCCCAGGACGCCATCAATCGCTACGAAAACGACGCGGCGATCAACAGCCTGAGATTCGACCGGCATGAGGAGCGATCCGCGGTCGAAGTATTTTTGAAGGGCATGAAACTCGCCACGGAGACATTCATCGAGGACCCTCTCGGCGTTCCGATGATTTCCAACTGGAGCCGAGTGACAGGCGCGATCCCGGACATCTTCGATCGGCTCACGGACGCAGTCGAACGGGATCATGAATGGGATCCTGTGGAATGCCGTAAATGAGAGGACGCATCCATGGCGGGATCGTCTCGACCGAGTAGTCTTCTAGGGCTGCGCCGGCTTTTTCGAACTAAACACTGTCGCGTCGCAGGCGATGTATTTGATGTCCGACAGGTTCAGAGGCTAGGCCACGCAGGAATACTACATACCACAGTAGGCCAGTTTCCCCTGCTCTGGTCCTTCGTTTCCCTTTGCTCCCTGTGGTCTACCGTTGCGCATTGTGGTACCTTCTGACCGTGTTTGAAACCGGAATTCTCAGTGGAACCGTGACAGAAACCGTGACGGGAGTACGGGGGTGGGTATGACCTTGCCTTTTTATGAACTGCAGCTGCGTAGTGCCGCGCGAAAAACTGCAATGGCTCCTCGCGAGGCCGGCTCTGCGTCACTGGCGAGCAGAGGCGATGGCCGCTGATTAAGAGTCCTGCCGAAGACGTAACTCAGGACACCCAAGACAAGGAATCAGCAGTAAAAGAAGGATGATCTAGGACGGCTCAATTCGTCATGAATCACGGTGTGTCATGGTATTTTGGCACCAGGTTGGCACCAAATGTGGAGCAATATGCGTTCTAGACTTCAAGCCTCTGCCATTTTTACTCGATGACTGTCCGATAGAACAAATCGAAAGTTTTACACTTCAACTGTCCAACCGGAATAATCCCTGGAGCAAATCTAGTTCGATGGTTCGCTTAGGTATACTCGACTGCTCACTTTCCTGACACCATGCGGTCTATCCTTCTGACCCCTATGATGACGCCTTCGTTTCCACCCCGTGTATGCCATCTGCAGTATCAGTAGATGGTTCTCGATCACGAGACACTCCTCTTCCGCAAGATCAATTTCGTCGCCCAACGCCGCCGTCAGGTCAGCGACTGAGGTGGTGAGGCGGATGAGCATGCGTCGCTTACTCATGATTACACCTAGGAGCCTCACCTTATTATCACTGCTGCTAGCGAGCAGGTGCAACCTGGTGGTCTGCCGGCCTTCACCTGGGAAGGTCAATGGTTGGGCATGGGGTTGGTGGCTTATCGTGGTCTCAGTATCTTCCTTGTATTGTCAATGGCATAGCTGTCCCATGCCCCCTTCCATCGATCCGGAGCAACGTCTGCACGATGCCCAGGCTTCGAGGGTGAGAAGGACATACTCAATCTGATAGCCATCCGCGATCGCTGCGTCGTGTCTGATTCCCTCGATAGTAGAACGACGCTCACGCGAACGAAGTACAGCTATCGGGCAATTCCGCCATGGCTGCTCCTATCCTACACTCAGGCCATGGAGAAAAAGGCCCAGCAGCTCCTCAAAGACTTTGCCGCCGTGTGTTCCGCTGTCACGCTCCGTCCGGACGATTGGCCACGCTTCTACGCCCTCACCGTACATGTTCATCGGCACCACTTGCACATAGATCCCAGAACAGTTCGGGATTACCTAGTCAACCAGGGATGCTCGCTGCAAAAGGCCAGTTGGTTGAGCGCCCAATACCAGCACTTCCTAGAACTACTCGCCTGGTACGATCAACACAAACAAGCTTAAGATCCCGCAACCAGCACAGGAGGGGGAGCAATCATGTCAACGACATTGGGGGTGCGGAAGGAAGTGGTAAATTTCACGAAAGCCGCTGAGATTTTGCTTTCTCCTGTGCTGATGTCACCCCCACTGACACAAGAAGAATGTGACCTCATCGCCGAGTATGTGATGGCGCTCACACACGTCAAGAATCCGTGGAGCAAGTCACTGGCCTGGAGATACGCGTCTTAGGTCGAGCCGATGTTGGTGATGGAACCTGGACTCACTCTCGAGACGTTCGCAGGAAAATGAAATGACCCCACCCCAATGAAGCCATTCCTGATGAACTCGAAGACCATCGAGTTGTAGAGCGATACATCCGTTCCCGGGTAGATCGGCAAATGCAAGTCCGCATGTCGAGCCGTGAATGTTCGACGCGGATCCACAACGATGATCTTCGTGTTGGGGTGACTACGTTTACGGTCCTGGACTCGCTCCCAGATGATCGGATGACATTCGAGAGTATTCGATCCGGTTATGAAGAAACACTCGGCATGATCCATGTCTTCGTAGCAGCCAGGCGGCTCATCTTTCCCGAAGCTGGTAGTGTAACCCGTGACAGCAGAGGCCATACAAAGCCTGGGATTGCCTTCGACATTGTTAGTGCCTATCCCGGCCTTGAACAGTTTGTTGGCTGTATAGCTTTCCTGCGTATAGAGCTGTCCACTGCCATAGTAGGCGACGCTGTCGGGTCCATGCTTCGAGATTGCTTCGCGGAAGCGATGTGCGACCAGGGCCATGGCCTCATCCCAGCTAGCCCGGATGAGCTGTCCGTTTGTGCGGATCATGGGATAGAGTGCACGACCCTCTGTGTAAAGGATCTCCTTGTTCACAAGCCCTTTGATGCACAAGCGCCCTCGATTATGGGCCTGCTCGTCACCCTTCACGTCCACCACCTTCCCACCCTTAACCCCGATCATGAGCCCGCACCCAGTGCCGCAAAACCGGCATCCCCCTTTGTGCCATGAGTCGACCGCTATCACTGGCTGGCGCTCCCAGAGGCTTCCGCAGCCGGTCATAGACCCCAGAAAGGCCCATCCAGCGGATGCACCCTAAACCTGTAGTCTGTATCAATTCATCAATGCCGGTGTATCAATAAAGATAATAACTGGAGATTTTTAACGCCCGTAGAACGATCGGAATGAAGAAGAGATGTCGGAAGCGCGACAACGGATCGTCTATGGCCATCCGCGGCGGCCTTCATCCGTCTCGTCGTGTTGCCGGATTGATCCGCATCGGCAATTGCGCGCCTAAAGGCCCCAGTCGGGCGCCCAGATCGGGAGCGTTACATCAACGTCTGAGCGAAACGCAGAGCCCATTGGCGCTGGGCCGTCGTTTCCGTTATCTCGTCCTGCCGGAATTCCACCTGGACATGCGGCAGTCCCCGGCGCAGTGCATGGAATGGGATGCTGTAGTCCACCTCTGGATCCAGACCGTATGGTTGATTATCTCCGACAACCACGTCGCCGGGCCGACGCAGCGCAGCGAGCACCGGGTCGGCAAGGCTGCGGTCGAGATGGCTGGAGAGAGCGATTTTCCAGGACCTTGGTTTGCCGGCAAGAGAAGCCGTCATGGAATGAACGGAAACAGCGATGGATTGCACGCCTCTCGTCTCGCGTTCCAGCAAGACCGATTCGACCGCATCGTGATACGGATGGAACCAGCGCTCGACTCGGGTCGCTTTGGCTGCCTCGCTGAGATGCAGATTGCCAGGGATCACCGTCCCGTCGCTTACTTCAGGTATAAGATCCGAAGCGTTGAGATGGCGGTTGCAGTCGATGACAAGGCGCGAGGCATTGCAGAGTATCGCCGGGGAGTCGAAGATTTCCGAGAGGGCCTCGGTGACGCCCGCCGCGCCGATATCCCACGCGATGTGTCGCGCAAGTTCAGGCGCCGGCAAACCGAGGTTGTGAAGTTCCGCCGGAATGTAGTTGCTGGCGTGATCGCAGAAGAAGACAAAGCGGCCGGATCCCTGCGGGCGAAGGATTCGAGGCGCCGTCATGTCATCGTCACCCCGCCTCCTCGGTAACGGTCACGGTTACGTCCATACCGAGGAAGGCTCCCGGGGGACCAGCGTAGGTGCCCCACAAGGGCAGCACCTGGTCGGGAGCCCAAGCAACGGCGACGCGAATGAGATTACGGTTGCCGATGATGCTGTTGGTGGGGTCGAAGTCGATCCAGCCGGCGCCGGGAAGATAGGCCTGCATCCATGCATGGGTGGCTCCGCCGCCTACGTGGCCAGAACGGTTGGGCACGAAGATATAACCGCTGACAAACCGCGCCGCGAGACCCAGCGACCTGCAGGCTTCCATCATCAGGACCGCGAAATCCCGGCAACTGCCCCGCCGCTTTTGCAACGTCTCCTCGGGAGTCTGCACGCCTTTCTCAGGGCGGCGGGTGTAGATAAACTGTTCGCGAATCCCGTGCGTCATGGCGCGAAGTATTTTCATGGTGCCAGTTGTATCCGATGGATCGAGAAACTGCAATGCCCATTCGGACACGCTCTCGCCCTGGTAGTGATGAGCCAGAGCGCGCGCGAGGTTGGGGAAGTCCTCGTCGGAATAGCGAAAGGGATACATCTGCGCATACTCTTCCAGCGGATACTCCGGCATGGAGTCCTCGAAATGCTCTAGCGTCACAGTGCTTTCGAAGCGGAGTTCGGACGTGGTCCCCTCAAAAGTGGCAACGGCGACAGAGTTATCGAACGGATCGTGCAGCCAGCGCAAGTGAGCGGGGTGCGGCGCGATGACCAGATCGGTCCGGATCAACCGCAGGTCGTGACTCTCGCGCGGGCGGAACATCATGCGGTGTTCGCCGAGGCCGACGGGCTCACGGTAACGGTAGACGGTGGAGTGGTGCACCGTAAGAACAGACATAGCCGGCTGTTCCGGGAATCTCGCCATCCGGAATCTCATCGGTCCAGACCCTAAAGCTCTCCAACGTGTTGGGTCCGAACGTCGTGGCGATCGCGACATCGGACGCGTCGCGGCCTCGCGCCATCAGGATGCGGCCCGCGCGCGGCACATTGTTGCGCGGGTCGAACATGTGCCAGCGGCCCCCGATCCAGACCTCGATCCAGGCCGCGAAATCCATCACGCTGAACGGAGGTGGCATGCCGATATCGCTCAGATAGCCGGTGCAGTAGCGCGCCGGAATATTCATGCAGCGGCAGAAGGCGATGGCGAGATGCGCGTAGTCGCGGCAGACGCCGGTCTGTTCGTTGAACGCCTCCGCGGCGCTGCGGGTGGCGCGGGCGTTCTGATAGTTGAAGGCAATATGGTTATGAACGTAATCGCAGATGGCCTGCACGCGCGGGTACCCTGGAGTTGTGCCACCGAAGAGTTGCCATGCCGGCTGAGACAGCAAATCGGTCTCACAATAGCGGCTGCCCAACAGGAACACGAGGGTTTCTTCAGGCAGATCCTGTACGGAGTCCTGCCGGGCAGCCCACACACTCTCATCTAGCTGGCCGCTATCTCTGATTACGCCATCGGCAGCCAGGCGGAGCCGGCCCGCAGGCGCGAGGAGGCGGTTGCACCAGTTTCCGAAGGCGTCGCGGTAGCCGGTGATCGGAATGGATGGCTCGGCGGTAAGGCGATCGGGGACGACGATGTCGGAGGCCCTTGAATCGTGGATATTCACGACCAGGATGATCGGCGTGGGTTGTGGAAAGCTGTAAATTAGTTCGTAACCGATCCGGAGCTGCATGGCAAACACCTTCAATCTGCGGCAAGGAAATCCGCGAGATGGGCCGACGCGATTCACAAGGTGACATGGCGAGGGGCTGTACCATTCGCCTCCCGTGGCTCCGATATCGTTACTGGTACCAAGGAGCCGCTCAGGCGCTGCGTGCAACAGCAGCCTCCAGTATAGCCGCCGGTGGTCTAAAACCCCAACGTCTTTCGTGGACGTTGGTTCAAGCGTAACGCCATCTGGTTCAAGTCTGCTTGGGAGTAGTGTAACAGGTCGGTGCCTTTCGGGAAATACTGACGCAGCAAGCGGTCCGGCGCTACTTCCCGGCTTCGGCACCATCGAGGGTTTCGACCCCAGTAGCTAAAGAGACTTCCGTAGCGTTCTCTATTCCTATCAAGATGCTTTCCCTTTTGCCACCTAGTCTTAGCAGATTTTCTTGTCGAGCCATAGTCCTAGACCTCGGTCTAAGTGGCTGAGAAACCGTGGCTCCGCTACGGTTATTTTCCCTTCGACAGGATTCCCTTCCGCTCCAGCTCTTCCAAGTGAGTTTCCATAAGTTGTATGGCCAGCACCCTGACCGATTTTCCCTGAAGCGCCGCCCCCGCCTTCGCCCGCCTCATTAGCTCCCGCGGAATATCGCGAAAGATCCACGTACCCGGCTCATCAGTCGGCTTTTCAGTTTTGGCCATGGCGGAAGGTAACACTGTGTACGGGATAGAATCAACTATCTCTTGACATACTGTGCTATGTATACATATATTAGTATCCATGAGAGGAGGTGAGGACCATGAAGATGGTGAAGTTGCTGGTTCAGGTGCCGCAACCGATCAAGGCGAAGCTCGATGCACTCCGCAGCCAGGGCTATACGGCCAGCGGGTACATTCGGAGTTTGTTGGAACGAGAACTCAATTCAGGCCAACGGCAAAGAAAGGACGGTGAATGATGGCGCGATCAGGGAGAAAGGATCGAGGGTTGCTGGTCAAGCAGGATTCGACCGGCAAGCCAGTGTGGTATGTGCGGTTGTACCATCAAGGACGCGAACGCAGATTTGGAGGTTTTACGTCAAAGACGGCCGCTCGGGAATTCTATGAGAAAGCGAAGGCGGAACAGAAGGAAGGCTTATATTTTCCCGAGCGCTACCAAGCCCGTTTGAAACCGAAAGCCGTTCTGTTCAAGGACTATGCGGACGGATGGCTTAAGAATCAGCCACTCAAGGGAAAGAAACCGTCCACGATAAGAGCCTATCGACAACGGTTGCTGAGTCGGATTCTTCCTGCATTTGGAGGTGTACACATCGCAGCGATGGAACGGTCCCAGATCAAATCGTGGGTGGCCTCGTTGAGCGAGGAAGGGCTCGATTACGATACGGTCCTTGGATATCTCCTGACGCTCAGCGCCGTTCTGTCGGAAGCAGTGGAGGATAAAGTCATCACCATTAATCCTGCCCTGCGTGCTGGCAAAATCATCAGCCGGCCTAAGACATTGGATGAGGAAGAATTGGAAATTTTCACACCTGAAGAAGAACAGAACTTTCTCCAGGCAGTGAAGGTACATCGGCCCACGTTTTACCCCATGGCGCTTACCTTCTTTCGCACTGGCATGCGCTTAGGCGAAGTGCTTGGCCTCCATCGTGGTGACGTGGATTTTCAGAGCCGCCTCATCCATGTCCGGCGAAACTGGACACGCGGACTGCTGGGCACCCCAAAGAATGGAAAGGCGAGAAAAATTGATATGTCCAATGGTCTCGCCTTAGCGCTCAGAGAGTGTATGGAGCTCCAAGATCTGGAGGCTGCCGCGGGCAGGCTGCTCTGTGCCAGAAGTCCTCTTTCTGGGGAATGTAGGCGGCACCAGGCAGCGGGCGACATACATGGCTGAAAACTGGCTACGCTATAAACTGTGGTTTCCGCTTATGGAGAAGGCAGGCATTCGTCGGCTCGATCTTCATGCGGCCCGGCACACATTTGCCAGTCGGTTAATTGCGAACGGTGAGAACCTGAAATATATCTCTGAACAGCTCGGACACTCATCCATCGCCGTGACAGCCGACATCTACGGACATCTGATTCCTGGGGGCAATAAGCAAGCGGTGGACCGACTGGACAGCGTTCAGATAGCAGCGCCCTCCATATCGAGTACACTGCCCCTTTTGCCACTTCAACCGTGTGCTAAACCGTAACGTGGGAGGCGGGTAGAAACTAAGTCTTTGATTTCTGTGCGAACACTGTCGCATCGCAGGCGATGTATTTGATTTGTTTCATGGGAATGATGATCACCTCCTTGGCTGAGTCGACTTCCAACACCTCCATATCATCACTGATAGTATGCCGGATCGCATCCTTCACCATGAGCTCCTGATTGTCGGCAAAGACGACTTTCACCCAATATTGCACAGGTCACACTCCCTTTATGAGTTGATGCTCGATCCCTTTGACTTCGGTCGATCCAGCCAGATTCAGTCGCCCATTCCTTGTCCATCCCAATGGCCGAACCTTGATGGACAGCGGATAAAACGGTTTTCCCGGCAGCCGGTCTGAATTCTCATCAGTTCGTAGAAACCCTTCCGACCAAGTCCTTCTCTCGGCCACACGACGTTCGCGGCATTATACTGGGCGCCTTTCGCCCCTTCAACTTGCGGCTTGCCGACCTCGACAACAGTTGGGTAGAGTGGTAGTCAGGACGGTTCTCCAGGTCTGATGCATTTTCCCCATAGGAGGCAGGGATGAGACCACTCTCCGCCATATGTCTGGCTCTCTTGATTGCAGCGATCTCGACAGAGAGCTGGGCTCGCCGTGAGGCACTGACACCGGAACAAAAGTCCAAGATGGACACGATTCGGACCGTGCTGATCGACGTCATTGCGATATCGGACAAGGGTCCGATGGATCCCACAAGTTTGCGTGATGTCGTGGCGAGTCGTTTGCGGGAGTTCGGTTACGTCGTCACGACCGATGCCGGGCAAGCACACGACGTGGTCTTTCGGGTGAAATGCGAACAACGCAAGACCTGGGAAGGGACCACCAATATGGGAAGTGATGCCGACCTTCCTGACTCTCCGTCCCGCGTGTGGAGGGGTCCGGCGTGCCAGTTGTCGTATCTGTTGGACAATAAAAAAATGGGTTGGCGTAAGGAGGTGCGAACGGATTTTGTGGACGCTGAACAGGCTGCGCGCACCGCCAACTCCGGTGACCCCGGCACCTACGCCATGGCCGCGCTCACTGAACGGCTAAAGGAGTATGATTTTCCCGCGCTGATCACGGCAGAATGGGGTCAAGAGGAACGACTCTTCAAACGCTACGATGATCCGGCGACACCCTCGGCGCAAAGAATAAAATTGATCAACCTGTTCGGATATCTGTTTTCAGCTGAATCGGTCCCCCGGCTGCTGCAGGCTCTCAAAGGATCCGACATTGAAGCAGCTAAAGCCGCCGCCTTGGCGCTGGGAAACATCGGTCAAAAGGACACGATCCCGACTCTGATTGATGTAATGAAATCCGGTCCACCGGAGCTCAGGCCGGCGGCGGCAAAAGCCCTCGGCGTCTTTGGAGCCCTGCATGGAGATTTTTCCATCATTGATCCATTGCTTGATGGCTTGAAGACCGGAGACGTGTCCGTTCAAACCGAGGCCGCATGGGCCCTAGGCAAGCTTCCGGACCGGCGCGCGTATGATCCCCTCTTCACATTGCAGAAATCGCTGTATCACGTGCGCGAGAATGATGCCGATCCAAAACTGGTGAAACTCAAAGAGGCGGTTAACTGGAGTATCAAACAAATCGATACATGGGAATATCTTCAATAGTCGGTCGATTGTGTCGATATGGCCCGATCAGGGGATAGAAGCGTAGCGTTCCCGCTTGTCCTTATCCTGTCCCTTGGGCTCATCTATGGATCGGCCTCTGCCCAAGTCATGGGGGATGAAGCAGAATTGGACCGTCTGCGCATCAAAGCCGAAGATGCCATGGCCAACGATGACCCCGAGGGGGCGGCAATGAGCATGGGAAGAGCCGCGCTTATGACGGTTCATCTGGCCAAGCGGGAGGGAGATCCCACCCGTGCAAGAATGTTTCGAGGCGCGGAACATCTGCTGCGTTCCCAGGAACACGGATATCGAGCGTTAGCACTCTTCAGACGAGCAGGTGATCAGCTCCCAGCCTCGACAGGGGTCTGCGGCAGTCTTCAACTTGCGCACACCGAAGTACAGCAATCACTCCAGATATTCGACGAGCTGCTGCCGGCCGAACAGCCCGATTCTCGGACCATTCAGCATACCAACGACCTGCGCGAGGCTGCCGAGAACTGGGTGACAGTCCTGTCATCAATGCACACCGATTTTCAGTGTGCTCAACCCTGACCCAAGCGGCTCTCAATCATCTTCCGGATTGATGATGTGCAGACCGGCCGGACGACATGCCGCCAACAGTTGTCGATCCGAACTGACGACCGTCAAACGGAGCGGCTTGAGTTCAAGAGCCAGGGCCAAATGAAGGAGTTGTTGTCCACGCAATGCAGGATAGTCCAAAATCAATTCCTTCGTGGACAAATAGGTATCCATCGCGGGGGCAATGTATTGAAAGAGTCCTTGGGCGGACTCCATCTCAAATTTATAGAGGACGGAGTAGCAATCGTCACGAGTGATCTCGCCCTGCTGAGCCCGAATAGACAAAATCGAATAGAGATCGGTCACTGTCCACATGGGAAGGATCGCCACTTTACCTCGTTTCACCATGAGCTTGTTCACGATCCTCGTTCCTCGTTCCATGCTGTAACGCTTCACCAGCGCCGTCGAGTCGAAGTAGTAATACGGCATGCTATGCCCTCCCCTTCAACAAGGTTTCGGCCAACGGGGATTGTAACTTCGACAGACGGTCCTGCAATTCGTCCAAAGCGAGTTCCTCGTAGTATCCCTGCTTGCGGAAAATGTCCACGATTGTTCCCTGATTGACCAATTGGGTGTCCTGGGCTAAGCGCTCGCGGAGACGACGCTTCATCAGACGGCTGGGCATCCGTCTACGCGTTGATGTACCTCCTGTTTCATTCGAAGACGTCTTTGTCGCTGGTTTCTTCATTCAGGCTCCTCTCTATGTAAGTTTACGGGATCATTGACGGCTTGGGAACACGCTCGTCACGCGGACAACCTTTTGGGGTACCGATTGCCGCCGGCGGCTCCGATTCTCCATACACATATCCGGCGATCGCGCGGGCCATGTCCGAAGAAAATTCATGCTGCATGACTCGAACGGCCTTTGCCGTCGCTTCTCGGTCGGTCAGATGTCCTTCGCGTCCTCCTTTTGAGACGGCGCCGACAATGCGTTGTGTCGACAAATCCTCGATCACTGCATCGCTGCACCATCGCACATACTTGAATTGTGGATCGCGCACATCCAACGGCCAGAGACGCACAGTGCCTGTCACCATCAACTCCGCTCTCGGATTGTCGGGACGGATTGCCCCGTCCGTTGAAGTCGGACCGGCAATCGAAAAACCTTCGCGAGTCAGACCTTCTATCAATGCGCGCCGGACAGCATCCACCTGATCTCCGGACAGCTCCACCGCAATCGCCAAATTGGCGGACAGAAACTCCTCGAGCTCGTTCGTCACGTCAACGATTCGATACAAGGATGGATTTCCTTGCCCGCTTGCACGCAGGACCCGGAGATCGGTGTTATACGCGTCGCGGACCACCAGATTTTTCGCCGCACGCTTGAGATTGCGGACCCGTGACAGTTTGTCGCGGGTCTCTCGAGCTTCGGTCATGTGAGTCTCGATGGAATGATCAAGCTCGCTGATACGATCGAGCAGGGCCGATTCCGCCTGCCCCTTGTCCATGCCGGCCAAAGCATAATACTGGCCCTTTTTCCGGTCAAACCATACATCCAGAATACGGACATTTTCCAACACTTTATCGGTCGAGACTTGTGTCACGCTATCCAAGGTCAATCGTCGTTCCGCGCTGGCATGAGATCGATTTTCCACAACTAAGTAAGACTCCCAGTCTTTCGATTGCGCGACAATCTCAGCCTTGAAAATCTTGGACAACGCGGCATAGGCTTGTTCTTCTGCCCCCGTTCTTCTCTCCGACTGCCCGACACCGACGAGGTAATGTGAAGGTGGATAACCGACGCTTGTGCCGTCAATCCAATCGGGACGCGCTTCCCGCCAGCTACAGGCAGCCAACAGGCACATCATCACAATGCAGAGAACGAATCGCGACCCGGCACGAGAAATATGTCGCCAATCATTCATAACATGACTCGTTCGATGAGAAACTTCGTTTCCCCCTCGCGCAATACAAGCTGCGCACGCGTGCCGGGCAGTATGGACTCCGCATGGTGGCCTACCGTCAGGATGTGCGTATCATACTCTCCGGCCGGCACCCAGGCTCGAGCGATCTGAATTTCGTCCGGCAAGGTTCTCCAACTCCGTTTGTCAGCTTCCTCCGAAGCAATCGCCAATCCTTTGGTCAACAACCCAACGACCAGCCCCACCCACACCGCATCATCCTTATTCACCGCCTGCTGCGCGCCGCGTGTGGCGGCCTCAGCCGCGGCAAATTTGACGGCTGCCCGTGCCAAGGCTTTTGTCGTGATGGACGGGAGACGTTCCGCGAGCGCCTTTTCCGCCAACGTCGTCGTATTGTGCACTAATTGCGAGGTCGCCATGAAGGTCGCGCCTGTCCGCGCAGTCAGTGTGACTTGTTCTCCCTTCACCAACGTCTTCTGCGCCATGAGTCGGGGTAATGCCACCCGCACGACACGCCCGTTCAGTCCGTAGAGAATGCTGTCGGCAGCTCGATTCGGTTGTCGATGGGAATAGTGAATCACACCCTTATTCAGCAGCACCAATTGCAGGGCGCTCAGACTGATCGGTAGATCGAGATACTGATCTTCCTTGCGCGGCGCTCGCCCATTGTAGCTGATCACGACCACTTGGGCGAGTTGCCGGTCAGTCTCTCGAGAAACCCATGTCGTGTCAGGAAATACACGGCGGTACTGGTCAAATTCTGTGGTTAAGTGAAGCGCCTCGCTGGTGCGAAGCAAATCGGCACCCAACATGGGGGGGGAAGGGACCCGCAACCATCCTCGCGACGCTTGATAGGCTTCGTATGCCTTGCGATAGGCGATAAAGGCATTGTTGAGATCGCCACTCGCCTCGTAAAGAATCCCCGTCAAGTAGCGGGCGAACGGATCTTCCCGATAAGAGTTCTTGTCGCTCACTTTGTCAGACAGAACATTCAAGCGATGGTCGATTTGCCTGGCCTCCACCAAGGCTTCATTCAACTGCCCCAGACCGACATAATTCAGGGCCTTGATGACGTTGATCATGACATGTTCATAGGGCTCCCCTTCATACGGCAGAACATTGTCATTGGTGAGAAACGCAGCCGCTTCGGTTCGAACGGTCCTTGTATACAATCGCTCGACTTCCTGGTCGGCATGTTCGAGCATTCCGTTACTCCTGACATGCTCGCCCGCCAGGTGAAGGGTCATGCCCCGATCCATGTCGTAGAGCAGCCGACTTTTTGATCCATACTCTGATTCAGCCTTCTCGATAATGGTATCGGCACGTTTCGGATCGTGAGCGAGCAGACTCTGTTCAACCAGCAGGTAGTGATTATTCGAGAGACCGCACGCGCTTTGGACAACGATGGTCAACGCGAGGGCTATGGGGCGGGAGATCAAAAGACAACGGCCTCCTATCCCGGAGGCCGTGGCACCTGAGCGCGAGAATTTGAACGCCACGCAATGCGTTAGAATATGGACCGTTTCCGCTCGACGACTTTCTTGATTTTCTTTTGGCCGAACCAGGATTTGACGTTGTTTTCCAAGTCGATCATATCCAGGTCGATTTGATAGAACACCGCCTTGACACCATCGGCTTCGTCCAGGATGGTTGAAATGGTACCCTTCATCATGTAGTCGGCGCCAATTTCTTTCCCGGGGGCTCTCTGAGTATCCTCGCGGGCATGGATCGCCTGTTCGCGACGTTCAGCTCTGATTTCATCGCGTTCACCCTTCCCGGCCACAAAGGTCACCTTCTGCGAATTCGTGAGTTCTCGAGAGAGATCCGTGACAAAGGTCTGCACATCGATGTGTTCGTGGCTCCGGTTGAGGATGGTCCCTACAACGACGACCGGTTGCCGGCTCTTCACTCTGGTAAAATTGTCGAGCCACGGGCTGGCCAGTGATTCTTTGACCATCGTTTCGGCAACCATCCGCGAATCTGTATCGTTCCAACGGCCGCTGAGGTCAGTGACTACGCCGGTATCGACGCGCGTGACTTTTGTCTCGGAACCACAGCCTGCAGCCGCCACCGACAGAGCCAATACGATTACCATCCGGCCGATCCGTCTTCCCGAAGCACAGAACCCAAGCATCATAGACGCTCCTTCAAGCCGCACGGTGTGAGGGGCGCCTACGGCGTGGCTCTCTTTTCTTCTTCCTTTTCCAGCCGCTCGAAGAGGCGATCTGCATTCTTCCTGACATAGTCACGCACCTGAGCATTCAGCTCTTTCGCCTGATCCAAATTATTCTTCATGTCTTCGAGGCTCAGTTTAGTCAGTACATAGAAGGTTCCGGTCTTGTCATCCTTATAGCGATCAATGGGCTTCACGCCATTCAGCGTCACCGCGGAGAAGGTCTTGACGGCGCGTTCCACATTTTGCTCTTCACTGTTGCGGGAGAAATCACCCGCAGTCGTGGAAGCGGCGTAGTCTCGCATGAGATAGGCTGTGTACGTCTCGAATGTTTTGGCAATCTCAGCCCGCGCCCGATTTTCAGCTGTATCCCAGGCCAACGGTTCATTCCTGACGCCGACCACTGATCCGACGCCATAGAACGATTTGTCGCTCTTCTCGTTGTATGCACCAGAACCCTTCTTGACCCATGTCGGAGGTCCTCCGCATGCCACAAGCCCAACCAAAAGGAACAGCGCAAGGCCACTTCCCGTCAGTCTCACAAAGGACACCTGTGAATTGCTCATGGACATCCTCCTTCAGAGTGTTGCATATATGTGACGTGACGATGAGTGCCGCGCACGGTGGGTTGTGGCAAGATGCATCCGGTAGTCGCCTGACACGTGAAGGAGACGAGTGTGCCACGCCTCACAACTTAGGAAATTATGCTAGCATGCACCCTCAGGAGTGTCAACGCGACAGTGACAAGCCGGTTGACAGGGGCGGCGGCAACAATCGACAGTTTATGGAGGTCTGACATGGCGGACGTGCAGATTCACGATGGGATCATCCGTGTGACCGAATTGGAGGTTCAGGATCCGAAGGCGGCGGCGGTGCTGGCCGAGTTTCCGCAAACCCGGTGGCCGGAGATCACTCGCCGAGCGATCAAGATCGGGTTAGGTTATCTCAAAGGTGGAGGGAAGGATTAACGGGCTGGTTTATCCAGAAGGTCAGCTTCGCGAATGGCCGACTGGGCTCGTTCGCTTTGTCCACCCAATTCAATGTAGCGCTTGAAGGCTTCCACCGATTTGTTGGGATCTTTGAGATGGTCTGCATACAGGGTTCCCAGCGAAAAATAGACATCTGTATAGTCGGGGTTCACCGCGAGGGCCTGTCGCATGACCTTCTCAGCTTCTTCGTACTGACCTTGCTTCGCCAAAATTAATCCCAACGTGTAATGAGAATCGGGATTCTGAGGCGCATGTCGCACCGCAAGCCGCGCTGAGGAAAGGGCTTCTTCGAGATCGGGCAATATCTCCAGGCGGAGGTAGCTTTTCAACACATACGCCTCCCCAAACGTGGGATCGTATGCAATCGCCCGATTCAACCGTTCGAGAGCTTCCTCGGCCGACTTATTCTGTTGAAGAAGATTGAAGGCCTGCTCGTACTGGGCGCGCGCCGCATTCATTCGATCCGCTTCGTTTTCGGGTTCCGCTCCAAGTTGAAACCTCGCCTTCTTCCCTTCGATCAAGATCGTATCACCATCGCCTTCCAGCTGAACGAACTGAGGATGCTGCGTGTTCCGAGACGCATCCTGGACCTGCCGCTTGACGAAAGTTCCCAACTCGCTCGCCATAAGCCAGCCGTTCTTGTTGAGATCGGCCGCTCCCTTCAGACCTTCCAGTAAGGCCGTGAGGAAGATGCTCTTTCCGTCTTTTTCCGAAAGAGACTCGCTCTTGTCTGCCGCGGTAAGAGCCTGGACGGCTCGCTTCTCGGTGTCTTCCTCCGGCGCCAGCCGCCCCTCAAGAGAGAGTTGCTGCGGTGCCGTGACTTCCCACCCTTTGATCGCCGCATCAAACACAAACAATGTATGCTTCGAGGCAAGGCGTCGACTGAATTCCTTCAAATTATCAAATGTAACCGATTTCGTCACGTTGTTCAGCTGGGCGTCCCAAGGGACCAGATATCCGAGTTCTTTGGATGAACCATCCGAGGTCATCCCTGTTTGTCCAGCGAAAAAAATCACGACTCGATCCTGCCTCCCGACCTTGCGAGGTAAGTAATCATTGAGGATCTGCTGCAAGCGCTTTGAACTGGCGTCTTTATCGTACAGTTCAACGACCTCGTCGAATCCCAATTGACGCAACGCGGTCGCGACCTCTTTGCCATGCTCGATGGCATTGGGCATCTTGGGTGCCACGAGATAATTCTCAATCCCGATGACAAGTCCCCAAGACTTGTAGTACAGCACTTCCGGCTTCCCCATTTGTGCGTCGAGACCATCAGGACTCGCAATCGTACACCACAGACACATAAGAACGATGCCTGTGGCCATTCGCCAGGTTCTGCACCATGCCGGTCGCAATATAGGTAACCTATCCATGTTAATTCTCTCGGTGTTTTAGCGTACCTGTCACTCCTGTGCACTGTCAAGAAATGCAGCAGGGGGGCCAAGACAAGCTTTGTCATCGACACCATGCGAGAGTTGCAGTTCGTTCGAACCTTACGCATAATGCAACCTGTCGTCGGCAGGAGCTAGATATATGGACGATAAAATCGATAGCTTGCTCAAGGAAAGCCGTGTCATCCATCCCACCGCGACGACCACCGCCGCTGCCTATGTCAAGGACTACGAGACCGACTACAAGGCGTCCATCGCCGATCCGGAGGGATTCTGGGGGAGCGTCGCGAAGGAATTGGACTGGTTTGCGCCCTGGAAGCGCGTCTTGCAATGGGAATACCCATGGGCGAAATGGTTCGTAGAGGCTTCCTGCAATATTTCATACAACTGTCTGGATCGTCACGCCAATACGTGGCGAAAGAATAAAGTCGCCGTGATCTGGGTCGGAGAGACGGGTGAAGAGCGCATCTTCACGTATGGCGAGCTGCTGCGGCAGGTAAACCGGTGCGCCAATGCCCTCAAATCGCTGGGCCTCAACAAAGGCGATCGGGTCACCATCTATTTGCCGAAGATCCCCGAACAGATTGTAGCGATGCTGGCTTGTGCACGGATCGGCGTCATTCATAGCGTGGTGTACTCCGGCTTCAGCGCCCCCGCACTGGCCAGCCGGATTCAGGATGCTGAAGCTCGCGTCGTCATCACGGCAGACGTGGGTTACGATCGAGGCAAGGTCATCAATTTGAAGGGAGTGGTCGATCAGGCAGTAGCCACCTGTGACACAGTCAAAACCGTTGTGGTCGTCCGGAGGGAAAAGCCGGGCGTCGCACTATCGTCGCCCAAAGAGATTGACTGGCAGGAGTGGCTCGATCACGAAACCCCGACCTGTGCGGCGGAACATCTGGATGCCGAACACCCGCTCTACATCTTGTATACGTCCGGAACGACAGGCAAGCCCAAAGGTGTCGTTCATGTACACGGCGGTTACATGGTCGGTACCTACATCACAACGAAATATGTGTTCGATCTTAAGGATGAGGATGTGTATTTTTGCGTGGCCGACCCCGGCTGGGTCACCGGACACAGCTACATCGTCTACGGCCCGCTGCTCAATGGCGCGACGATCCTCACCGCTGAAGGAAAACCGGACTATCCCGATCCCGGCCGCTGGTGGGATCTCATCGAACGCTATGGTGTCACCATTTTTTACACCACTCCGACCGCCATACGACTCTTGATGAAATACGGAGAAGAATGGCCTAGAAAATATGATCTTTCCACATTGCGGGTGCTCGGGAGTGTGGGCGAACCGATCAACCCTGAGGCATGGGAATGGTTCTACCGGGTCACGGGAAGTAATAAACCCATTATGGATACGTGGTGGCAGACTGAAACCGGGGCAATCCTTGTGACTCCCCTCCCCTGCGTACCGTTGAAACCTGGTTCGGCCACCAGGCCATTCTTTGGAATCGAGGCGGATGTCGTCGATCGAGAAGGAAACAGCCTTCCCCCGAATGCAGGCGGTTTCGCGGTGATCAAAAAGCCGTGGCCATCGATGATGCGGACAATTTACAAGGATCCTGAACGATACAAGGTCTATTGGAATACCATTCCCGGCTGTTATACGGCGGGGGACGTCTGCCGCAAGGATGCGGACGGTTATCTCTGGTTCATGGGCCGTGCGGATGACGTGATCAAAGTCGCGGGGAACCGGATCGGAACGGCCGAAGTGGAAAGTGCCCTGGTCAGTCATCCAGCCGTAGCCGAAGCCGCGGTCATCGGTAAACCCCATCGAACAGCCGGCGAAGCCATCAAGGCCTTTGTCATTCTCAAGCAGGGGAATGAGGAGAGCAAGACTTTGATCCAGTCGATGAAGGATCATGTTCTAAAGGAACTCGGCAAGATCGCCGTCCCGCAGGAAATCGACATCGTTCCATCCCTGCCGAAGACCCGCTCCGGAAAAATCATGCGACGTGTGCTCAAGGCAAAGGAGCTCGGGCAGGATGTGGGTGATATTTCGACGCTAGAGGATTAGACTCATGTCGGCTCATCGACTGCAACGCATTTTCTCCCCCATCCATGGAGGCCGGTATGCGATCTGTACTGCCGTTTCTTGTTCCGTTCGCTGTTGCCATGGCTCTCGCCATGTCCGGTCTTTCACTCGTAGACCCGACCATGATACTGGCAGCTGAGGACACTAACCCCGCGCAGAAGAAGAAACCTGATCCCTCGGTAAAACCGGGGAAGCCCAAAAGTACAACTCCCAAGCCCGGAACAACTGCCAAAGCGCCATCCAAGGATGGAGCTATTCGAGCCTCGGGAGCCGATGCGGTCGACAAAGCGCAAGCATGCTACGGCGACGCGCCGAAGATCGAATCAGTCTCTCCCGATGAAGGCACGGCCGGCGCAAAAGTAACGATCACCGGAAAAAACTTCGGCGCACCGGGGTGTCTGCGCACAGTGTCATTTGGACCGGGCCACGTTGCGACGTTTGAGCACAACGGACAAGATCGCATTACGGCCACCGTTCCTGCCCAGGGGCGAAAGGGTTTGGCCATCCTGACCGTCACCACTGCATCGGGAGAAGATTCAAAGCCGTTTCTCATGAAGTAAGAAGCGCTTTCGGGGAACGGAGAGGACGATCTCGACTTGACCAGAACGGAATTGCAATTGCCATGACTGTAGAACCTACACCAAACTCAGCAAAGGCAGCTCCTCCGAGCAGTCCCGTGCGATCCTCCTTCATCTGGGAATGCCCGGTGTGTACGCGGCGATACCTCACTGAGAGCGTCCCATCCAAGTGTCCCTTCTGCCAGAAGCAGGTCACTTGACTAGATGGAGCCGAAGAAAGACCGGACCGAACCTCGGTGCCACAGATGAGTATCAACGGCTGCCTGTATCGGATAATGCGAATGACTCGGGAAAGTGTGAAGGCGGCGAAAGTTCAACCACGGAAGGATGGAGCAGCGAGCATACGAAGCGGCGATTTACGATTCATCTCATTTCCGTCGTGTACGTTGTGACCTTCAGACTCATGATTTTTTGTCGAGATCCCAGCTGACGATGTCGGCATTCTTTCCCTCTCCCCCTTGAACTCCATCCGCGCCGAATGACACTACCTCAAAGTCTGCTTGCGGACTTGGGCTGGCGTATTTGTACGCTTGTCCCCAGGGATCCGCTGGGACCTTTTGAAGGTATCCACCGACCTTCCAATTCGTTGGAGCCGGTCCCTTGGCCGGTTTTGAAACCAATGCTTGCAATCCTTGTTCATTGGATGGGTACAATCCGTTGTCCAGCCTGTACAATTGCAAAGCGCTTTCGATACTTTGGATTTGTGCCTTCGCAGCCGCACGCTTCGCATCCTCTGTTCGTCCCATCACGTGCGGCACGAGCAATGTGGCCAGGATAGCCAGGATCACGACCACAATCATGACTTCAATGAGCGAAAACCCGTCTGATCCGATTGTGAATCGCTCCTTATCTTGATGACGCTGGTGTCTCCTGTGACGGATTACCGAGAAGCGACGTATGCTTGGGCGATACGACCATACGCACATGTTCATGGAAGGACCCATCGTGATACGAGTTGAGGATGTCGAACGCATCATGCCGGCGCTTGCGTTATCAACGAAATTCAGAGGCGACGGCGCACAATACACAATCCTAACGGCCGCATTGTATCAGAATCGGACAGGACACAATACCTGAGTAGGGCCTCATATAAAATTGGTTCGGAATGTCCTTCATCATCAAACCGATCTCCTTGAGATACTAAAACCGAATCCCGCAGCAGAGCTTGGGGTACCCACTGTTCAGTATGCCAGGGCTTTGCACCTCCGAATGCCCGTTTCGCTTCTCGTCTCCGCGCGGTCGCGACGAACCCTTATGAATGATGCGGGTTAATCTTGTCTCCGGAGGCGATACAACGTGAGCCCTGTTTTCAATCTCGCCCTTGGCAGAATATTCCGGTGCATGTGAACGGTCGAGAGGCTGTCGACGGATCGACACATCTCTATTGCGAGGGTCACTTGCTGCCGCAGCAGCGTGGATAAGCTATCAGGTCCTACGACATAGGCCAAGGCACCTGTGACCATCCGCTGGTGCAACACCCGGACCATCTCTTTGAGTTCAGATGCCTCATTGAATGAGGCGAAGGGGATCCATTCATAGACAAGACCATATTCTCTCTCCTTCACCGGTCGAGGCGCCTCCAAATCGTTGTACATTTTGATACGGTGAAACCAATCCAGTCGCTGAGAGGCTGCATGTTGATTCCAGAGCATTTGTGCATGTTTCTGGGCAAATGCCACGGACTGGTAAAGAACCGTATAGTCCCGCGGGCGGTCAGCATGGATACAGGCGGTGATCGCACCATCGAAACGATGAATCAGCACCCGCTCCGTTCGTGTCAACTGTGCGCCAAGCAACGGTTCCTGTTCCAACATATCTTGGAGGTGGTCCGTCACAAATGGTTGTGAGGCTAATTCGCCGATCTCGGATTCGTCGTCCGGATACAACAACACGGTTGAGAATGCCTCTGCGGGGCGTACAGAAGGCAGGCCGGCCTCGAACGCGTCGGACCAGTGCAGAGTTGGAGAGAAAACCGGGGCCTTCACGGAAGCGACGACTGGTCCCCACGCTGGGTCGATGGTCAAGGTAGTCTTCTTCCCACGATCGCTCAGGATGAGTTCGTTCCCTTCGACTCTTACCGTTCGCTCGCAGGGCGGCGGGCGATGGCCCGATGACGCACCATACGACATTCCCGTGCAATCATTCGCACAAGTCACCTTCTCCACCACCTGATTCTTGATGGTGATACATATTGTTTTGTCTCGCCCGATATATCGACAGGGAACACCGGAAGCGGGAAGCCAGCTTATACGGTGAGAGTGAGGTGGATCCATGAACACCGTAAACGGATTGTCCCCTGGAGGGGCATGCGCCACAAAAAAGTGGCTGAACAGGCGAAACGCCGCCTCAGACGGATAGGTTGGAATACCCCGGTAACGCAACGGCAGGGGAGTCGGAAGGTGTTCGTTCTGATCGTCATACAGCCCGCGGATCAATTCGAAGACGGCGGAGCCGGTGCCGGGCAGAAGTGATTGAAACAACTCCACCACGGGGAGAAAATCGATGCGATCCCAGTGCATCGCTCCCATACATGCCATAAACCTGGCCTGCTCGAACGTACCATCCGGCAGCACGTAGAGTGCATCCTTCTTGTGACGAATCGTCGCCATGCCGCGATGATCGATGAGCAGATCCTCATCCTTGTAAAACAATCGCACTTCTTCGATCGGGAATTGCATGGCTCGGGCCGCCATCTGACGCAAATCATCCGCCTGCAGCCGCTGCCATCCGGGCTTCTTTGACAAATCGAGAGTCATGACATTGCTCAAGCCGCCAGGCCTGAGACCCACCCACTGTCCCCAGTCCAAGTACACCCTGGCCCGGATTAACGCCATCCCCTCGGCCCGCTCCTCCCATTGACATTCATGCAACGGATTTCCCTCAGGATCAACCAGCAGGAGTCGGCGCCCGTGCCGTCCATACAGTACGAAGTGGCCGCTTGGCTGCGTGACAATGCGCCCTCCCGCAGCTTGGAGATTCTCGGCATAAGGACGGTTTGAAGGGAAGGACAGCGTATCGGAATGCGAGAGGAAGGTATGAATTCTAGAGGCTGTTGGCATTACTCTCGGACTTGACCGTTCCCGAGGACAACGAATTTGGAGCAGGTCAACTCTTCCAGTCCCATCGGTCCTCTCGCGTGAAGACGAGAGGTGCTGATGCCGATCTCTGCGCCGAGGCCGAATTGATACCCGTCATTGAGCCGAGTCGACGCGTTCACCATCACGGCACTGGCATCGACCTCGCGAAGGAAGCGCATGGCCCTGGGGTAGTCATCCGTTACAATTGCCTCGGTATGGCGAGAACCGTATTGGGCGATGTGTTCCATGGCCTCGTCCATATTCTTGACGACCTTCACCGCAAGCGTCAGATTCAAAAACTCATGCCCATAATCCTGCTCCGTCGCCGGCTTCACGTCGGGACCCAGCTGGCATGTTTTCGCACATCCGCGGATTTCCACCCCGGCCTGGATCAGCTTGTGCACGAGCCCGGGCAGCCAGTTTCTGGCCATGTTCTGATGAACCAGCAGCGTTTCGAGCGCATTACAGGTAGACGGGCGTTGCACCTTGGCATTAAGACAAATGCGTTCCGCCATCGCCGAATCTGCATCCGCATCGATAAATATGTGGCAGACTCCGCGATCGTGCTTGATGACCGGAATGGTCGAGAGCTCGGCGATGGTGTTCATCAGCGATTCGCCCCCCCTCGGAATAATCACGTCGATGTAGTGGTCCTGGGTGAGCAAGACTCCGACCACCTCGCGTTCCGCTCGATCGATGAAGCTGATCGAACCATCCGGAACACTGCTTTTTTCTGCTGCTTCTTGTAAGATCGCGGCTAGGGCTTGATTTGAATGGATGGCTTCAGACCCGCCCCGTAATATGCAGACATTCCCTGATTTGAGGCAGAGGGCAATGGAGTCGGCGGTCACGTTCGGACGGGATTCGTAAATAATCCCGATCACGCCAATGGGCACACGCATCCGTCCTACCCGCATTCCATTGGGCCTGGTCCACATCTTGGGAGCGGCGCCCAACGGGTCGGGTAACTTGGCAATGTCTCGGATACCGGCAGCCATGGCATGAATGCGTTCGGGAGTCAACCGGAGACGATCTGCGATGGAAGCCTGGTCCGGATCCACTCCAAATGCCTCAACATCCTTCTCGTTTGCCGCCAGCACCTCGTCGGTTCGCTTTTCCAGCGCTTCGGCCATGGCAAGCAACGCTTGATTCTTGGCGTGAGATGACAAGACGGCCAGACGACTTGCGGCAGCCTTGGCCTTCTTCACTATCGTGAGTACATATTCTTCCGGAGACCCAAGCAGGATGTCCGGCTCATTCTTCTGTTCACGTGATTCCACAATCATCTTTTCCATGAGAATACACGCACTCCTCTTGTTTACCACTTCCCGCATGCGAGGATGCAGCGACGGCCTGCCGTTCTTACTAGAGGAGAAAGGATACTGTGCGATTCAGATGCGGGTCAAGGGTTGGGTCCCGCCGGCGGTACGGTCGGGATCGTCGGAACGCTTGCCGGCGGCAACGGTCCACCTTGCCCAGTTGATACCGCACCGGGGACGGACGGAGGCTGTGGGGGGAACGCTCCCATTCCCATCGGAGAGACGAATAAGGAAGAGGACGAAGCATTCGGGTGCTGAAACATCCAATCACGATACGTACGCCGCCCTTCGAAATGCCGGACGGCGAGCGGAAAATCACTTTCCTTAATCGGCTTCAATGTGCTCTTGCTGCGGACCCCCATAATGCCACCGGTCGGCGCCCGGAGATACTCCCAATCCCCACCCGTCATCGGATCCTGGTACACTCGACGCAAAAACGGTTTGGGAGGCCGTGTGAGCTCGACAAGAGATTGGGGGTACATCTCACCGGGAAGGATGCGCCCGATCTTCATCGTGGCGGAATACAATGCGAGAGCGTTCTGAATTTCAATCCCTTTTGCCAGGAAATCAGCTTCCTTTTCACGTTGCACGATCATCTTCCAGTGCTTTCCGACTGCAGCCAGTGTGATTCCGATCAAGACAATCGCAAACATGACCGTCAGATAGGTCACGCCTCGTGAGTCCAGCGAGGGTCTGGAGCTGACTGCATCCATCCTAGTTCTGAGAAATACCCGTCACTGGTTCTTCCGCTGCCGGCACGACCTGCACCAATTTCGAGCGAAGATGCTGCAGTGTGATCCCTTCAGGATTAATCGACCTGACGACTACCTGACGTTCTATTGTCTCTCCTGCACGCACGAGAAGAAGGTCATCGTTCTTCATGAGCACCGCCACGTTCTTTCCTTGACCGGCATGCGATCCGACCCGGAGAAATCCCAGATACCGGAATTGATTCAACTCCGCGGCGGCCGCCAGCTTTTTCTCTTCGGCCGGCGTCGGCAATCGCAGATCCGGTGACTCTTGGTCGGGATTTGATCCTTCGCCGGCAGAGGAACCGGGAGGGGTGAGAGAGGCAAAAATATTCCGCGGTGTCGTAAAGGTAGTTTCCCGTTGACCACTCGTCGCTGCCAGGAGCTCAAGATGGACATGAAACTCGCTTGACGCTTTTGTTGACCTCTGCGCCGGAGTTGCGATGCCCGTCGTGTTTTTCAGCGGCACGCGAGTCGGCTCTTCAGACCGAAATACTTGCCATCCCAACAACACGACCCACACGGCCCCGAGAATGACAAGTAAAAGGACCTGCTTACGATTTGATTCGGTCATCGGCGTCAAGGGCCAAAGCCTGGGTCGGTTCCCCGCGCAGATAGGTGGCAATTCGAATATTGAACGTCACCATGGAATCGCGCAAATGACCCGACCGCACCAGATTGAGATCTTCGATGAAGAGCAACTCTTCCGCGGATTCCAGGTTGTATAAAAACCGGCGCACGTCGCCATAATGACCTGTAACCGTACCTTGCAGTACAGCTTTGGTGGCGTCGGGTATCGGTGTTCTCTCAGTCTTGTAGGATAGGGCGGGTAACGTAATATGGTCTCGCTTCGCCTCCTCGGTGACCCCAAGTGCGAGGGGTGCAAAATCTCTGACGAGTGGAAACACAGCCCATACCTGCCGAAGATCTTCCTTTGCTCTCATGGCGTCTTTATGCCGGGCGAATTGCTGTCTTGCCCCATCCCACGCCGTCTGTAGCTCTTGTTTTTTGTGTTCGGCAGAACCCAAAGCAGTCGTGTGCACCACGTACCATGCAAGCAGCACCAGCACGGCCAAACCCAGTAGCGGAAACAAGGGTGCATACGCCTGACGCAGGTAATACGCAAGTTGTCTCGAGACCAACGTCTTCATTGCGACCGGTTCTTATAACGGAGAGAGAGATCAAAATCCACGATTCCATTACCCGCATCACGATGCTGGCCGAGCACGGGATCCTTGAATCGAGGATGGTCCTGAAAGGTCACAGTCAGCGCCGTCACGGCTTCGAGATTGAGGGCGGATCCGGTCAGATGGACGACCGAATTCGTCTGATCCAGCCTGATACTATTGATGGCGATACGCGCAGGAATGACCTGCTCAAGCTCCGCGAGAAACCGCGTCCAGGAAAATCCTCTTTTTGCGATCAACTGGTTGGCAAAATCGACTTCCTTTGGCAGAAGTTGAATGGCGGATTCGGAAAGATCCAACCCCTGTTGACCCGCGCGCGAAAATAGTTCGCGATCCTGTTCCCTCACCTGGTCGAGCGCAGCCTGCATGGTCGCGATCTCCTGCCCGACTCCCCACGCCTGTACAACATCCCATAGGATCGCCAAACAGATGAGACCGGACAAGAGCAACGTGAGTAGACGGGCGGGTCCGATATACCACCGGTATCGACCACTGAGATTGATCGCAAAAAATTGGCCGGGTCTTGCGACATTCCCTGGCTGGGATATGAGTTCCTGAACATGCGATGTCAGCTGCTGCACAGTATTCATGAATTATACGACTCCCGCCATGGCTGGCAGAGCAGCGACTGAGCTCGTTCCGGCAGAATCGACACCCGAGTGGCGGACATCCTCCCATCCTAATTCCTTCACGGACAATCCAAGATCTCTTTCGAGTTTGTCCCGGAACCCCGCGTGCCTCGCTCCATCACCGACCAGGATCAGATTTGTGACTGCCAATCCCGGATGATGTTGTTGACACGCATACAGGGATGCGGCACATTCCTCGATAACTTTCTCAACCCACGGTGATGGGACTCCTTCCGCATTTTCCTGGTCGTGAACCCCTATGCCTTGAGGTTTCGTTCGGATAAACACCAGCTCGCGTTTGTGAAAGATAAATGCCGTGAAGCCTCCATCAGCGATATTGACCCAGAGAAAATCGGATTTGATACGATCGAGTCCACCAGCCGTTCGAACCCACATATTGAACAAGGCAAGACTTGCAACCTCCACTTGCTGGGGAAGCAGTCCCGCTTCTTCACACATCGTTTCATATTGTTCGAGGACGACTTCCTGCGCCACGACGGCCAAAATCGTGTTCCGACGCTCACCTGAAAGCATTGATGTCGAGACCACCTGAAAAAACACTCTCGCTCCGGTCAGGGAGAGGAGTTGTTCTTGCCCAAGCCTCCAACGGATCACTGCTTCGCGCTCCTGATGCGTCGGCGGCAACTCTTGTAGGTGCAGCACGGCGAGCCGTACTGCAAGATCAGGAAGAATGAGCGTCACCGCGCGCGGCATACTGGGTGCGAACGCCCGGCGGGTCCATCTGGCTGCCTGCGCCGTCCCCGCCAACGTTCGAATACGCTCCTGAAACTCGCCAGGATTCAGCACGTTGGGCTCGAGCGGAGAGAGCCGGATAATTCCGTCGGAGAGGCCCGTGACGGCGCTGCGATACCGACGACGTCCTCGCCAGTTGCGACTCACCTCTGCCCAGGCCAGATCTTGCGACCCGATCTTCAAGCAGTGTCGCGGCGGCCTATACATCCACCCCCACATCTCCTATCGTTCCTCGCTGAACGTCACCCGGTTGATCTCGCGCAAGGTGGTCTCTCCGTTAAGCACCTTCTTCAATGCTGATTGGCGCAACGTGATCATCCCGTCGGTCACCGCTCGGTAGCGGATTTCAGACAGCGCACGATCCGCCAAAATCATCTCCTTGATTTCGTCCGTCAGATCGAGAAACTCCGTGATGCACTTTCTGCCGCGATATCCGGTCTCATGGCATTCCTGACAGCCTTTACCCTCATGAAAGGCCGCATTCTTGTACTGTTCGTACTCCAGGCCTGACTCTTCGGCCAACGCCTGATCAAGCTTGACTTGGTGCCGGCAATTCGGACAAATGATGCGGATGAGCCGCTGCGCCAACACACAGGTCAGCGCGGCCAAGAAGTTATACGAGTCGATTCCCATTGATGCGAATCGTCCGATTACGTCGAACACATTATTGGCATGCACGGTCGTCAGAACCAGATGGCCGGTCAGTGCGGATTGAATGGCAATCTGCGCGGTTTCGGCATCGCGAATCTCGCCCACCATGATCTTATCAGGGTCATGCCGCAAAATTGACCGCAATCCTCGAGCGAAGGTGAGTCCCTTTTTTTCATTGACCGGAATCTGCACCACTCCCGGGAGCTGATATTCGACCGGATCCTCAATGGTGATGAGTTTATCCTCACGCGTATTCATCTCACTGATGGCTGCATAGAGCGTGGTGGTTTTTCCGCTCCCCGTCGGACCTGTCACGAGGACCATGCCGTACGGTCGGGTTATCGCTCGGCGAAATCGCTTCAGGTCCTCCGGGTTAAATCCGAGGCGGTCCAGACGCAGCGTCGATACACCCGTCGTAATCGCTTCACGATCAAGAATACGGATCACGACCGATTCGCCAAACACACTCGGCAAGATGGAGACGCGGAAATCAACGGTCTTACGGTCCAGGCGCATGCGAAAACTTCCATCCTGAGGGACACGCCGCTCAGCGATATCCAACTCCGACATTACTTTCAGTCGCGACACGAGAGGTGGATGCAGCTTCACATCCAAGGGGTCCATCGCCGATACCAAAATGCCGTCCACCCGAAACTTGACGATGGTGGCCCGGTCCGTCGCCTCAATGTGAATGTCGCTTGCTCGCCGGTGCATCGCGCTCAGAAGCGTCGTGTCCAATAGTTTGACCGCAGGACTTTGATCCTCGGCCGTCGATTCGATCGGCATGATTTCTTCGCCGCGCTCATCCTCCTTCACCAGAACGGATCGATACTCCGCTTCCAGTTCCCGCAGAGCCTGACTGGACCCCTCGCTTCGCTCGAGCGCCGCCACGATCGCAGAGCGCGGACTGATGACCAGCATGAGCGGCCGGTTGAGAAACAGCTCCAGTTCGTCCAAGGCGAGTAGGTTACCGGGATCTGGAAGGGCAATGGTAAGGATACCGTCGCACTCTTTCAAGGGTACGAACGGATGGCGGCGCATCAATTTCACTGAAATGGTGCTGTAGAATTCTTGATCGACTCGATAACCGATCAGTGGATCATAGGGAAGACCATATTGGGCGGCGAGGGCCTGTGCCAGCTGCTGCTCTGAGATCGTGCCTTCTTCGAGGAGCGTCGGCCCAAGGGCGGCGATGCTGCCGCCGAGACGCGTCAAGACCTGGTCGACGACCCGCTTGGGAAGAATCCCCTGCCGAACAAAGACATCGGCCAATGAAGGACGAGCAAAGTGACGCTGCATGGATAGGCCTTGGCTTAGTCCGTGTGGTGTAGAACAAACAAACTCGATCATGATCTCACTGAATCGTTTCGGCCATTTGAAAGATCGGCAGATACATGATGATGACAATTCCTCCAACCACGATCCCCATAACCAGTAATAACACCGGCTCAATCCATGTGGTCAACTGGGTCAAACGAACATCCAGGTCTCCATCATAAAACTCTGCGATATCCCGCAACATCGGCTCCAATGAACCGGTTTCCTCACCGACCGACAACATTTCGATCGCGAGTTTAGGAAGAATCTGCGGACGTTCCAGGGCAGATGCCAGCGTACTGCCTTCACGAATTTCAGTGGCAGCAGCCGCAAGGCCGCGGGAAACAAATCGGTTCGATATGGCTCCACGTGAAATCTCCAGTGCATCAACGAGCGGCGTGCCTCCGGATAACACGGTCGCCATTGTCCTGGTGAATTGAATGGTGTGGTGTTTGACAAGAATCGGACCGATGACGGGCATCCGGAGGAGTTGGTGGTCGACGGTGAACCGTCCTCCGACTGTGCGATACCACGACCGCCCAGCGATCATGAGTATTCCCAAGACAATGATGACCGTAATGAGATGCGCTTGTCCAATGTGGATCAAACTGATCAGCACTCGGGTGGCAGTCGGTAGCGATCGAGCCGATTCTCCGTATACCGACACGAAGGTTGGAATCACGTAACTCAGGAGAAATCCGACCACCGCGACTCCAACGATGATAAGGAAGGCCGGATAAGCCAGAGCTTTCGTGACTTTCTGCCGAAGCCCGATCATAAGTTTGAGGTACGCGATATAGCGTTGAAGCACTTCAGGAAGATTTCCGGCCTGTTCCCCGGCGCGAATGGTGGCCAGGTAAAGATCAGTGAAATATTGTGGATGTCTCGCCAACGCTTCCGACGCTGACGCGCCGCCTCTGATATCTTGGCGAACGCCCTGCAGCGCCTCGCGGAAGGCGGTGCGTTGAGTCCGTTCGATGAGCAGCTCCCACACGCGCAACACCGGAAGTCCGGCCTTCACGAGAGCCAACAGTTCCTGATTGAAAATCATGAACTCCTGCATCGGAAGCTTATGCCATCCCGCCAGCGCCAGAGCTGGAGAAAAGGTACGCCCGCCTTGTCGCGATACCCGAAAGACGAACAGCCCGTCAGCTTCCAGTTTGGCACGGACGAGCTGCTCATCATCACCTTCGATGTGACCATCAAACGTGGTCCCATCAGCCCGGGCAGCCCTGTATGCATACATTGGCATTTTCGCGAGCGTCAGATCATGAGGAGAGTTGTCATTGATGGTACGATTACTGTCTGACCTCCACCGGTGAGGAGGCGCGAAATCGGAACGGAGAGCGGGATTCAGGTAATCGCAAGGTCGATCCGGTCACGATGCGATTGTCCGTCATCCCGTTGATCCTTCTGAGTTCTTCAAGATCCACTTTGTGCCTGCGCGCTAAGCGCCAAAGTGTCTCTCCCTCCCGGACGATGACCGTTCGCTGATTCCCCACATGTGTGGAGTTGTTGTATTCGGTTGTTGATAATTCTCCGGGCACGAACGCATCCGCCGGCATGGCCGTACCCGAGGCATTGGAGGCGACGGATTGAGGTACGGGCATCGGGATCGTGGTGACCTGGGGAGATTCGTGAGGGGCATAGGCAGCCGGAGCCATTTCACCGTTCGGAGCTACTTGTTTTCGGTCTTGCGACAGGAGTTTCTCTAATTGGCGCATACGACTATGCAACCGACGTCCAGATTGCGCTACGTGCTCCCGTTCGACCCGAGCCGACGCCAGTTCCTCCCGCTGCAAGTCAATGATGTGCCGCGCATCAAGCAACCGACGCTCTGCCTCTCGCAACATCCCTTGCAGCTGAGCACGCCCCACCTGCGCATCGGCCAGTTCTTTCCGGCGGTCTTCCAGTTCAACCCGCAAGTCTGAAACCGTCCGCTGTGCGTCGCGAACGGCGGTTTTGAGCGAGTCCACTGTCACTTGCAGATCGGTCACCTCCGGTTCGATCATCGGCTCCAGACGGGCACATCCGAAGGACCACGCGGCAAGCACTGCTCCGGCAAGCAGCACCCGTGACCCATTGGTGACCATCCCGAATAGCTTTACTCGGCTGCCCTGTCGGTCAATCATGATTGATACCTGACGACTACCATTGATTATACGGAACCCCGTTCGTTCCCACCCGGTCAGAGCCGGAAAACACGTCGGCAATCCCTTCTTCTGCCGGATCCGACATCTCTTGCCACGTATCGGCGGACCCTGTCAGAGGATCGAAGGGGACCTTTCTGAGGTAGCCGGCAGAGACCAACGCGATAAGCGTTTCCGGATACTTACCTTTATCGGCGCGATGCTGATCAATCACATCGCGTATCGAAAAGAGATCCTGCCGCAACGCACCTTCTTTGGCTTTCACAACGGCGGTCTGATAAGAGGGGACCGCCAGGGTGGCCAAGATTCCTACGATCGTCACCACGATCATCAGTTCGATGATGGTGAAGCCCTGCTGTTCTGTCCATCGCCCCCTACCACTCGCGATACTTGGTCCCATCGAGCGCCAGTTCCTGACTCTGAGTCGAGACGTCATAGATATCTTCGCCACACCAGTCTTTCATACCAGCGGGGTCTTTATAACAGCGGAGGCGCCAATCGGTGTGGCCTGTGAAGGGATCCGAAGGTATTGCCCGCAGATACCGCTTCACCGTGGTCCCGCGCACCGTGGCCTGCTCTCCGGTCAATTTCACTCCGAGCAACGCGTCCAATGATTTGGGATAGCCGTACATACCGGTCACGTCTTTACACGTCAATTTATTCTTCACACAGGCCGGCCCAGCCAACACGTCACCATCCCGGCTCCAGTCCAATCGAAACGCGTCGATCGCCGATCGAATGATTCGCAAATTCTGACGCAATTCAAGTTCCTTCGTTCGCTTGGCTGAGACCCGGGTGAAGGGGAGCGCAACGGACGCCAAAATGGTAATGAGCGTGAGCGTGACCAGCAACTCAAGCAGCGTGACCCCGGACTGTTTCACCGGACCCTCACAACTCCTTTTCCAGATCGAGATGGATCGGATTGTTCTTGCACGGTTTCATTCTCCATTGTGACGCGGACCGGCGAAACACCCGGTGCTTTGGCTACAAATGTCAGACTGAGCAACCTCCCCTCATTCCTGGTCATCGTTGAAGGCTTATGAAATCGGAGTACGACCGATCCGTCCGTGGAATGAGAGGTAATTGCCGCCTTATTGCGCATTCCGCCCAAGAGCTCCCCTTCTGCCGCCTCGCGAAACTCCACGACTCTGGGATCAAACGCCAGTTTGAGTGCTTCGCCGGAGATATCGCGGGCTCTCCGGGCCATCACGTCGATCTTGAATTCTTTTCCGACAGGAACGGCCACATCTGCCGGCTGTATGGCAAGCTGCGGCATCAAGCTCAGTGACGCTTCCGCCATGGCACTCCCCACCTCAAGCCGTTTGTTCATATTAGCTGACGCCGCCACAGGCGCACCGATTGCCGAAGAAGGTCCCATGATGGCAGAGGTTTTCTTGACAGGACTGAGGAAGAGCGGGGAAGTCGCATAGACCGATTCTGTGCCCGACCAGAACGCCTGGGTCTGAAGGCCCGGCGGCCGCATCGGTTGAACGACGTGGGGCGTGATGGTCAGGATAACTTCCGTGGTCACTCGGTTCGTCTTGAAGGAACTGATCCAGTCTCCCAATATCGGGATGTCTCCGAGCCAGGGAATCGTGACCTTCGTGCGACGATCTTCTTCTTGCAGCAACCCTCCCAACACAATCGTTTCCCCGTCTCTCACATTCAGCATGGTTTCGGCTGAGCGATTTCCGAATTTGAACTGTGTAATAGGGGGCGAGGCCTGCAGAAGGACGGTATCGCCGAGACGAATGACCTCGATCTTCATCTTCAACGAGAGTTCGTTTCCCAGATGGATGGTGGGCTCAACGGTCAGTTTGACTCCCGTATCCCGGAATTCGATGGATGTCACCGTCGAGGTCGTGGGAACTGCGCCGGTTGCGGCTTGTCCGGGGAGCACGTTTGTCGTGGACAAGAGGATGGGTTGCTTATCCCCAATGTTGATCTCTGCCTTTTTGTTGTTTACCACTCGCACCTTCGGTGCTGCCAGCGTCTTTGCGTCGGTCACTTGCTTGAAGAAATCCAATTGCACATTCGTCGGCAACTTAAACAAATAGCTGTCAGGCCCAAGGTTCGACAATTGCCGAAGGGTGAACTGTTGGGCGATATCCCCGGCTATAGCTCCGGTAAATCCCGGCGGAACCATGGCGGCGGCGACTTGCTTCGGATACGAAAGTCCATAGGTCTGATCAACTGTTCGATCGACTTCCAACACCTCGACATCGAAGAGGACTTCGGAATCTTCGCGATCATTTGCGAGAATGATCTTCTCCGCTAACTCCACCTTTTCCGGCTGATCGCGAATCACGATGGTATTCAATTGCTCATTCGCATGGATATGCTTGGCATCCAACATGGTTTTCAACAAAGCCAGCATGTCCTTCGCTTTCGCGTTCGAAAGGTAGAACGTGCGGATCATCAAGTCCTGGTATTGCTCCTGCTTTTGCTTGGTATTGGGACTGATGATGATAAGATCGGGCGAAGCGCGTTGGGCGAAGAGTGAATTGCTGTTCAGGATAAGATTCAAGGCCTCGTCGAAGGGTTTGTCCTGGAGAGATACACTGAACGGATCATTGCGGACATCCTTGTCGAACACAAAGTTGATTTTCGCGGCTTTCCCGAGTGCCTCGAGCACTTCCTTCAATCCGGCGTTTCTAAACTGCAGGGTCACGGGCTGCTTCTGCCGATCCTCTCGATTCAAGGCCTGCTGTTCTTCCGTGATTTTTGAGACCGCTTCGAGTGCTTCTTTGAGCGCTGGATCCAATTCTGCTGCACGGGCAAAACCTTCCAGCGCTTCGCTGGCGCGCCCGAGTTGCGCCAGACGTTCCGCCTCCCGATACTGATCCCGCGCATCCTTCAGCCTCAGTGCCTCAGAAAGACCGTCCTGATGATCAGATGAACTGGGTTCGATGGTAAGGGCTCGCTTGAACTCTTCAATGGCGAGGTCAAGTTGTCGCTTTTTCAGAAGGTCTCGGCCCCGCTCATCGTGCATCGCGGCAGCACGCTCTCGTGCAATGGCATATTTGTTCTGGAGACTTGAGTCAAATGGGTCGTCTTTAAGCGCCTGCTTGTAGGCCAGACTGGCTTCCTCCCAATTGCCGGCTGCAAGATGCTGATCCCCGCGTTTGGCATCAGGCGAGGAAAACATCGCACAGCCAGCCAGAAGGGGCAGTACCCAATGGCATAGCCGTTTGAACGCGTAATAGCTGGTAGCTTTCATGTCAAAGCGAGCACACGGCGTGTGGAGAATGGGACCCACAGGCGATGATCAGCGATGTCTGGTGTCTTTGGTATACCAAACTCAACATACGCGGACAATCTCTTTCTTTCTTTTCACTCTCACTGCCAGTGCATGAAAGACCTCGTCTGGTGCCATTGAGGAAAGATGAAGGAGTCTGATCACGGGTCGCAAGGAACACATCAGGAAGTGGAAGGATGAAGCACAGAACAGATGGCAATCATGCGTGGCTAGGATGAAGGGGAAGAGTCGGAGAGGAGAGATTCTCCACCGATTACAATCGCCAGTATCTCACCGACCCGGGTAGCTTTTCCGGATCCAACGCGCCCTTGACGTCGACCACGACGCTGTTCCGTTGACGACGCAGCGGTCTTAACAGTTCCTGTATATCCATCTGTAAATAGTGCTGATGCGGGACAGCGAGGATAATCCCGTCCGCCTGCTTCACTTCATCCCACGCAAGCAGCCGAACTCCATACTCCGCTACGGCCTCCTCCGCCTCAGCCATTGGATCGTGCACGACGACCTGGACTCCATACTCTCTTAGTTCATTGACGATGTCGGGCACACGACTATTGCGAAGGTCGGGCACATTCTCCTTGAACGTGAGCCCAAGCACAGCCACTTTCAACTCGCCGACGGGACGCTCCAATTGGCTCAACAGTTTCATCGCCTGTTCAGCGACAAACTTGCCCATACTATTGTTGATCCGTCTGCCCGCCAGAATGACTTCAGGGTGGTATCCCACGGACTCGGCTTTTGTCGTTAAATAGTAGGGATCGACACCGATACAATGTCCTCCCACCAGCCCGGGACTGAACTTCAGAAAATTCCATTTTGTCCCGGCCGCTTCCAAGACGGACTTGGTGTCGACGCCCAATCGATGGAAGATGAGAGCCAGTTCGTTCATGAGTGCGATATTGAGGTCTCGCTGGGTATTTTCGATAACCTTTGCCGCCTCCGCAACCTTGATACTGGATGCGCGATGGATTCCGGCCTTTACTACAAGAGCATATGTTTGAGCGACAATCTCCAATGACTCATCGTCTTGCGCCGAAACAACCTTCACGATCTTCTCGAGTGTGTGCTCCTTATCGCCCGGATTGATGCGTTCCGGCGAATACCCGATCTTGAAATCCAACCCGCACTTAAGACCGGAGGCTTCCTCCAGGATCGGCAGACAGACTTCCTCCGTCGCGCCGGGGTATACGGTCGATTCATACACCACAATCGTACCGGGGGACAGATTTGCACCGATCAATTCAGAGGCTTTTTGTAAAGCAGTAAGATCGGGTTGGAGGGCTTCATTGATAGGGGTCGGAACCGCCACAATGATAAAATCCGCGGTCTTGAGATCGGTTGGCTCACAAGTATAGTGAACCTGCCCCTTCTTCAGATCCTGTTTAGAGACCTCGCCTGTCCTATCAATCCCCTTTCTAAGTTCTTCGATTTTCGCTTTGTTGATATCAAAGCCGATGACGGGAGAGTATTTTCCAAATGCCACCGCGATCGGAAGCCCCACGTAGCCCAGCCCGACAATGGCAACCTTGCGTTCAACTTTCTTTCCCATGGTCCTCCCTCTAGCGTTGGAGATGTGGCACTTTGGTAAGAATGGCAGAAGGGGTCTGTTCAGTCAACGCAGTCCCCCACGAATGCATTTGGATGGAGTCCACTCAAAACTACGTATATTCCACCTTGCATCGGAACCCGTTCAGTATCTCAAACCAATGCCAACTGTGCAAACCGGAACTGCTAACGACGGCTGAAACATACACCGTTGTTGATTTTTCGAAAGGTGGATGTCGTGGATTTAGAGGGAGTTTCGTATGAGGCAAGGACCGATCCTGTATGGGTCAGGCTTTGCTCCTATTGATCCGAGATGTATAATTCCTGTAGGTTCTGCACATCATCGCGATCTGGCACTAAGTTTGCTTGCCACAGCGTTGCGACGGCAATGCACCAGAAGAAAATGTAACTATTGGGGGAGGCTCATGATGATCATCAATTTTCGAACTTTTCTAACTGTGATTATACTCATCGTGGCCTCAGTCACACACATTCGTTTTGCGGAAGCGTCAGCCTCTTGGCCGAATGAGCCGTCAGGCGCCGCTGTTATTTCAGATTTTAATTACAATACTGTTTCTGGAGACGGATGGTTTAGCACCGGAGGCGATTCTTCAATCACTAGTGATCCGGCAGCCCCGCTGTCACCCAACAACGTCCTGCAAATGCGTTACCCCGCTGGTTTTCAAGCAGGAATTGCACCTGATAATTCCTATCACTCGCTAAACGGGCCACGGCGCGAGGTGTACGCGGGGGTTTGGTGGAAAGCGAGCAGCAATTGGCAGCAGGAAGCAAATAGTGCCGTAAGCAAAATAGCTTTCTTTGTATCAAATGGACATTTTGATGTCTTCATTGGTATGCAAGGACCACAGGGCGGACCATATGCTCTGTCCGTCATGTTTGAGGCCCCGACTCTCAGTAACGGACATCTTGCTTCCAGCTATGGAGATAACCCGGGGACACGTGTCTTGCTTGGCAATGTTAGTCGACCAAGTGTCACTCCGGGAAACTGGTATAGGATCGAAATGTATTCAAAGCATAGTACGACCCCCACGTCACGAAACGGTGTATTTCGATGGTGGGTCAACGGGGTATTAGCCGGCAACTACACCGATGTTAACTTTTCCGATTTACCCTGGGTACAGTTCAATCTAAGCCCGACATGGGGTGGTATGAATAATACAAAAACACAAACAGATTACTACTGGTTTGATCACATTCACTTGTCTCTTCCCAACGGAGCATCGTCTCCCACGGATGTCCCCGCTGGACCTCCAGCTTCCCCTCGGATTCTCAATGTCACTGTTCAATAGGCCCATTTCGACATGTGTAAGCTCCCCTGTCCAAGACAGTTCGAATGGAAGGTTCCCACGACCAGATGAACCTGATAGGTCGGACGTGGGAGTCCTGCGAGCGCTTCATGGTATAGTGTTCCCCTGAAATTCAGCCACCTGGGTTGCGTGTTGCGAACGGTATTGGACGGGCTCCGATACCCGAGGGCACTGTGCGGGCGCCTGTGTGCCTCCTCAAACATCTGAAATGTGTGTTGCCAGATACACTCTTCTTTGAAAGAACCGCTCAATGATCTCACTCTACTCCAGTGTGGAGGGCGTGATGAATTCCTGCGGCAATCGATAGTCCCGACAGGCTTGCCGAGACCGCCGGCCTTGGAAGATCAGCTCGTTGTCACTCCGGAGGACCGGTGTCCTAGGCGGCCGTAGCGTCACGAAACGCGTGAGAACAGGCGGCTTCACCGCTCATTCCGCCTTCTTCGTCCGACTGCGCGACGCGAACTCGTAGCCATGATCACTTCCCGATCATGGCAATCTGTGACGACGGCGAGATGCGCCCAGCCATCTTGGCCACAGGGAATATGCGTGACATGCATCGCCCACCGTTCATTGTTCGGATTGGCACGACTCACCCAGCGCGTACGCGAGATCGTGGGGTCGATGACCGTTGATGCATAAGCCACCCCTTCTGCTTCAGCACTCGATAGATGGCTTTCCGATTCACGACACGCCGCCCTTGGAAACGGAGCAATGCCCAGAGCCGTCGATAGCAAACGTAGGATGCTGGTGAATCAACTGACGCGGAAGATCCGTCCACGACGGGTCTGCAGCTGTGCGTTGGCAGACTAGTGGACAGCAACCGATTTGTCTTGAATATACATTCGGTACCACATCATGAAGGTCAATAGGACCCAAATCTTCGTTTCGTGATTTCTCACCAATCCGTCGTGTTCCTCCAGTAACTTCTTCACGGCTCTGGAGTCAAAGAACCCTGCCTCCTTTATTGAAGAAACCGAAAGATAGGAATGGACCAGTTCTCTGAGCGCACCGCGCAACCAGTTGGCCAGGGGGATTGAGAATCCCTGTTTGCGTCGGCGCAGAATCTGGTCCGGCACTATTCCTTTCAGAGCTTCAATCAGGACATACTTCTTTTGGTAGCCGTTAAGCTTGTATTTTGAGGGAATCGTGGCGACGAACTCGACAAACTTGTGATCCAAGAATGGGACTCTTACTTCCAGTGAATGCCACATACTCAATCGGTCAGTCTTACGCAACTCATCGTCGGGCAGATACGTGTGCATGTCCGTATTGAGAATCCAGTTGAGTGGATCGTCGTTCGCGGTCACCATTTTTTGCATTGCAGGCATCGCAAACAGCCCACCTGTTTTATGTAGATCTTCGACGAAGTCTCGATTGAAGAGATGTGCTTTCTCATTGCCATCATAGGCAGAAAGATATCGTTGATATCTCTCAGGCAGGGGAAGGTCGGCTCCTTCAACAAATCGTTTGAGTCGGTCTACCCATAAACCGCTTGAGCGGGATTCAGGAAGAGAATCTACAGCTCGCTTAATAATTTTTTGTCGGAACCATCCCGGCAATCGTTGATAATGTTCTGCAAACAAAGCGCCCCTATACCGCTCATACCCTGCGAATAATTCATCGCCACCCGTACCGGAAAGTGCAACCGTGACCACCTTTCTGGCCGCTTCACATACGAGATAATTAGGCACGACGGATGAGTCCGCAAATGGTTCATCGAATGCGCGAATAATATTGGGAAGAATTTGCTCGATCTGAGACTGAGGGTTCTCATACAAATACTCTGAATGATCGGTTCCGAACGTTTGGACGATCGTTCTCGCGAAGGGACGCTCATCTGCCCCCAGTTGACCCTCTTCGAATCCTACCGTAAAGGTCTTGGGCCGATTCCTTCCTCCCTGTGCCATGAGTGCCACAATAGCGCTGGAGTCTATCCCTCCGCTGAGAAAAGCGCCCAACGGCACTTCGCTGATGAGATGTAAATCAATTGCCTCTTTGAGATGATGCAGTAATCCCTCACGGAAGTAATCCAAGGGCTTGTGTTGGTCCGGCTTTGGTGTCAGTTCCCAATAGCGTTTGACTTCAAACGTACCATTTTCCCATATACCTAGATGCGCCGGAGGCAATTCTGTGACATCTTCATAGATAGTCATGGGACCGGGGACGTACTTGTAAGAAAAATATTCGGACGCTGCTCGGTGGTTTATTCTTCGGTCAAACCCAGGAACAGCCAGTAAACATTTCAGTTCGGATCCAAAATACAAGTCGCCTCCGTGCATTCTGTAGTAGAGTGGCTTGATTCCCAGCCGATCCCGACCGATGAGCAGTTTTTTCTTTCGATCATCCCAGATCGCAAACGTAAACATCCCGCGAAGTCTCGTTACGAAATCGTCTCCGAAGTCTTCGTAGAGATGGACGAGGCATTCCGTGTCTGACGAGCTTGCTAAGACATGATCTCGCTTTTTCAGTTCGCCACGCAACTCGCGGTAATTATAGATTTCTCCGTTAAAGACAACCCATATGGTCTTATCTTCATTGTGGACAGGCTGCCGTCCTGCTTTGACATCGATGATGGCAAGACGTCGCATCCCCAATCCAATACGATCGCCCCAATAGTAACCTTCGTCATCGGGTCCTCTCCGGAAGATAAGCTTGTTCATCCTCATGACAGTGTCACGATCGACCTCTCCTATCACACTATTCGCTATACCAACTATTCCGCACATGTCCTTTGTTCCAAATGAAGTTCCTTGAGAGATGCTTGCTCGTAAGCGCCCAATAAACTCCTACCAACAACATCCCATGAATACTCGCGCTCGACCACTTCACGGCCCACGGATGCGAGGCGTACTCGCAACGTCCGGCTGTCCAATAATCGCTTAGTCTGGAATGCAAAATCCTCTGGAGTATCCGCCATCAGGACATCATGTTCATGCTTGAGATTGAGACCGGAACATGCAAAGGTGGTCCCAATCACTGGCACGCCCATCGCCAGACTGTCCAAGATTTTCAAGCGTGTTCCTCCTCCCTCACGAATGGGACAGATACAGACCGTTGCCCTCTGAAAATATGGCCTTACATCATCCACAAATCCGGTTACTCGCACCCGACTGTCGGCTGAAGCCTGGCGCTGTAACCATTCCGGTGGTTTTCTCCCAACGACATACATCTCAACATTCTTTCGTCCAACTGCAACTTGTGGCCAGACCGATTTAAAGAAATATTTCATCGCTTCTTGATTTGGATACATGTCCAAACTGCCGCAGAACAGAAGAATTTCTCCGCTTGGATCGGGTCGCATAGAGAAGTACTCAATATCAACACCGTTGGCAACGACTGTTGTCTGCGCGCATGAAGTGACTCCAGATAGCAACTTCGCTTCGTCCTCGGAGCAAACCAGGTTGACGCGAGCGATGTCCCCCCACCGGGTTTCCGCCTGACGCAATTTCTGCGCTTCGATCCCCCAAAACCATTTCATCACTGGATTTGATTCGCTATTCCAGCGACGGGTCATGAGCGCGGACTGTACGTCATGATGATTCAGGACTGCTCGAGACGACCCAATGAGAGGCATGTACTGCGCAAGTCCTAATGTATCAAAATGAACGACATCGAAGGTACCGCGCTTGAGGAGGGCTAAGAATTTAGCCTTCATCTTTGTCTCTCTCAGCCAATGCACCTCATAGGGATCTCCTGAAAGGATTGCCCGAAGGGCCAATGAATAACGATTCCTTGTCAGGCCTTGCTGCGATAGAGGCACCCAGTCCGCACTTACACAGAAGTCCCGTAACTTTTGGATACAGTCTTGCGGAGTAACTTCGGCAGGTCTAGTCAGGGGTTGATCGAAGCCCAAAAAATGGACTTCTGCTCCCGAAGCTGCTTGCCGAAGCAAATTGTAATTTCGTTGTAGGGCGCCCCCTTTTGGAGGATACGCCAAATTATGGCCGAGCCAAAGTATCTTCACGCACGCACTTTCGGATGAGTGTTCATGACTCGGACCCGGAGAAGCGATGATCGAAAACTATGCACTAATATTTGCAGGAGATTGTGACAGCGCCACCATATCGGCCAGGCGAGCGAGATGAGATGGCTGAAGAAAAAAATAATTCACGGACCACTGTCCGGCAGGACGCTCTTGGATTTGTTTTCCGTCAAAGATGTATGCGTTGTAGCCATATCCCTTCAAGATCCTGAATAACTCATTAGCCGGCGAACCTTCGTCCTCTAGCCGGCCGGCTATTTCCATCAACAATGCAGGTTTTTGTGTCTCAAAAAACCTCCTAGCGCCATTGAAAACCGTGAGTTCATGACCTTCGACATCGCATTTGACAAAGCTCACCGGCCGCGCCAGCGACTGGAACAGAGAGTCAAGGGAACGTGAATTTACGGTATAGCGTTTGAAAGCATGATTTGTTTGGTTGTTTCCTGAGACAATCTTGGCCATATAAAAATTCCTCCCCCCGTAGTCGTGTAGAGGGATCTCCATAACCACTGATCCATCCTTATCCGAAACTGCCGCATTCAACAATTCAACGTTCTTTAGCCTTCGTTTGGCCATCACTGCTGAAAGCAATCGAAACGTATCTGGAATGGGCTCAATACTAAATACCTTACCCTGGTCACCTACCAGACCTGAAAGCACATTTGAATACCAGCCAATATTCGCCCCGAGGTCCACGACAAAATCTCCCGGTTCTACCAATTTCTTGATTGGCTCAATGTCTGCTTCCCAGAATGACTGAATACTCTTGGCGTAATACACCTTCTTTATCCAGAAAAGAACACCTGCGGGCAAGAAACTAATTGCTAACCATTTAATGAATGACATCGTCTAACTTCTGGTGAGTGGCCTATAACCGTTCGATGGCTGTTCTACTTTGAACCGGATGCCTCGCTTGTGGTTATCCCGTCTATCGCTCTACTGAGAGGAAGGTATTCAAGATTCTTTAGTTGACGCTCGGGACGAGCTGCGCAGTGGACGAGTCTGATTCTTCATTGAACTCCATCAGCAATGAGAGCCGAGTAGAGTTGAACTGTCCGTTCTGCCATCAAATCCCCCGTAAACCCTTCTTCTACCCGTTTTCGCCCGGCCCCGGCAAGCTTGGAAGCATGGTGTCTATCATCTATAAGTGTCCTGATGCTTCGCTTCAGTTCCTCTGAACCTCCAGGTTCCACCAAAAGACCCTCTTTATCGTGACTAATAATTTCAGGAATTCCCCCCACTCGACTTGCAATAACCGGACGGCCCAACGCCAGAGATTCGAGGAGGACCATAGGAATGCCTTCATGCAGGGAAGGCAAGAGGAAAATATCCATCGCGTTGATCAGATCATAAACATCATCACGTTGCCCTGCAAGGATAACTTCCTTTTCTATTCCCAGGGTTCGAACCAGAGTTTTCAAATTCATCATAAGCGGGCCATCCCCGACGATCAAGAACTTACAATTGACGCTCTCCTCCTTCAGCAAACGCGCCGTTTGCATCATGATGTCATGTCCTTTGACTGCCGTAAGCCGCCCGACTGTGCCCACCAGATATTCATCGGACCCCACGCCCAGGCGCTCACGTACCTTATTCCTATCTTGCATCACCTGTATCTGTTTGAGATTGATTCCGTTATGAATACGAACAATCTTCCGGGGACCATAAATCTTGGTCAGCGTGGAAGCAATATTTGAGGAGACCGCGATTATTTTTCTGACTTTCCACTTACTCATTAGCTTATCGAGACTCTCATAGAGAACCATTTTGATGTATTCCCGACCCCGGAACGGTTCAGTCATGCCGTGCACGCTCCGAACGACAATGTGCACACCCACAAGTGCTGCAGCACATGAACCCAGAATGTTGTCTTTATATTTGTGCGTGTGCACGATATCCGGTTGATAGTGGCTCAGGTATCTCACGAGGCGACAGAGCAGTTGAACCGAATTGTATTTTATTTCGGAGAGTACGACCACATTGACGCCGGCCGTTCGCAATGTATCTGCCAACCTTCCTTCGTTCAGCAGGACGACAGACAGTTCGAAACCGGGTTTCCTAACTACTATGTCACATAAAGTGGCGAGCTGGACCTCGGCGCCAGCCCAGAGGTCGCCATGAGCGATGTGGCATACTTTTATGATATTAGAAGTGAGATTGTCGTATGCCATCAGGAAATGAACCAATCTTTGGCATTTCTATTTGTTTCAATGATCTTTTACACAACTGAGATACAAGTCTTGGTAATTGTGCGCCATGATCTTAATGTCAAAATGGTCTTGTACTCTATGTAGTGCGTTCTTCCCGAGCTTTCCTGCCAATTCCCCATCCTTCAATATCCGTACAATCCCTATACCCAATGCATGACTATCCTCGCTGGGCACCAAAAGACCCGTTTCTCCTTCTATGACTAGTTCGGGATTACCTCCGACGCGAGTGGCAAGCACCGGCTTTCCCGCAGCCATTGCTTCCAACGTCGCCATGGAAAGACCTTCGGATAAAGAAGGCAAAACGAATATATCCATAATGGAGAGAAGTCGAGGAATGTCTTGGCGCAATCCAAGAAAACGCACATATTTCCCTATACCGAGACGTTTGACTTGCTCGGTTAATACCTGTTCCTGATCGCCCCGTCCGACAATCACAAACCTTGCTTGGGGACACTGCTCGACAACAGACGGTACTGCCTCCAACAAGTACCTGTGACCCTTCACAGGATACAAGCTACCGACAACTCCCACGACCTGCTGGTCGTCAGTCAGCTCGAGTTCGTTCAGGCACTGCTTCTCATCTGATGCGTTCACCAAAGGATGCTGATCAATACCGTTGTAGATGACCCTGATCCGTTCGGAAGGAATGCCGACGCGCTCAATAACGAATTCCTTCAAATCCTGTGATACTGCAACCATTTTCGCATAACGACTGACAAAGCGATATGCCATCCGCCGACTGGCCTTCTCCCAGAAATAGTTTTTGCCATGTATCGTAGCCACCACAGGAATACGTGCAAAGAATGCAGCCATCGTTCCATGAACGATGGCATCGAATTCATGCGCATGGATTATTGAAACTTTCTCGTCTTTAATCAGACGGAAAAAACATATCAGCCACGAGAAGTCCAAAACCCCCTTGTTTGGGATCACATATGTTGGAATGCCATGCCTTTCACATTGGTCTTTCAGCCAACCAGGTCGAAAAAGACAAACTACCGAACGAAATGAGCGCCGATCGAGAGCGCCTGCAAGCTTGCTAATCAGCCGCTCAGCGCCTCCTGGGCCACTGCTGGTCGAGAAAAATAATACTGTTGCTTTCATGAAAGCCTAACGAAAAAGGTTCGCGTCTTGATTCAGTTTGCTGGACGTGGACGAAGCCTGGATACAGGAAGGATTGATCGCGGGACATGACCCTGCATGGGATTATCGACCGCTCGTGAGGCGTTCGGCAGATCTCTGCTAGCTGTATTTCCGAGCGCCACGACAAACCCCATCAGAACCCAAAATGTTGGATAGTAGAGCGTTGAAATAAACACACTACTGACGAGGTACCCTACCATAGCCGCTTCCAAAGCGCTGCTGAGAGCGCTACTGAATGCAATGTCACGTTCTTTCCGTGCGTCGTTGGGCGAACTGGCTTCTAATTGCTTGGCACGAGATCTGACTTTGCCTAATGTCGAATAACTGGAAAGCACCATGAAAATGAATAGACCGGTACCTACCGTCCCCAATTCCGGGAGTAATGTGAAATACATTGAATGGGCCGCACGACCGGCGAGTGAGCGCGTATTGAATCTATCGCCTCCCTGATAGTTTTCAAAATTCCATGGGAAGTTTCCCTGACCAACCCCGAATATCGGATTGCCCAGAAACATCTCCCACCCAACGCCCCAGGTGTAGAGTCTCTCTGCGCCCGTTCCAACGGTCAGTGTCTGATCACTGGTGGAAGACTCCATTTCCTCCCAGTACTTCTCAGGGGCAAAGATGAGCATAAATATGACTACTACACCAACCAGCACGACGGCGCGGCCTTTTTGGGATGATTTCAACCAGCAATAGAACCCTACCGCTGCCAAACCAATAAATCCGCCCCTAGATAGCGTCACCATGGCAGTCAAAATAAAGATGCAAAGAAGGGCCAAATACCAGACTTTAGCCGGCTTATGCCTGGCGCCTAAAAGCATAAAATATGCAAATGGGACGGCCACATTCATTTCCATGCAGAAATCATTTTCATCGCCCAGCCATCCTCCCACTCCCTTGCCTCCACTCGAGTATTCCCAAGACAGCTAGCACCAGGTGTACCCCAAGCCACACATTGACCAAACTTCTCAATTTTTCCATTGAATCTATGTACGTGATCAACCCCGTATAGAAACAAAAATATAGCACCATATCCTTGAACATCATCGCGGCCCAGTAGTTGTTTGTGGCGAATGGCACATGCGCTGCCATCAGCAAAAGCAGGCCGAGGTACAACTTTGTCTGCCTGTTAGCGAACGTCATTTTCCCGGAAATGAAAACACTGAGGCCTATCAGTAAGTCGATGATTGAGGGAAATGGTACGACCTTGATACCGGGTAAAATGTCTTGTGGACGCCCGAACTCCACCAACAAGGATGTCAAAACTAGATACAAGGGCAATCCACGTTTCCCGGTCGTCTCGATGCTCGCGGGGAGTGTCACCGCGTGCTTCTCTGTTGCAGTCTTCATCCTGTTGATATCTCTATTCATGTGGATGGAGTGTTACCATGCTATTGCGCGCGGCGTCTCGCCTAGAATTATCGCTCCGTATCGAAAACTCATCCACACTTTGCTTAGTATCAGAGAGATAATTACTGCAAACAACGCTACAACAACATACTGGAACAGATCGGAATGTTGAATGAATCTAGGAACAACCGTTGCGACTCCTTTGAGGACAATCGGCGCGTGGAATAGATACATTCCCATTGTGAATACCCCCACTCGGCCCAGAATAGTTGCATGCCGCTCCAGGGCGACAAAAAGAAAATACAGGCCGAGCAGGAAGACATACTGCGCAAGGAATGAGGGGGTTACAGGTACTATTTTCAACCCTGCCAGGCATAAGGCGGCCGCAGTTGCGTATGCCCAAGCATACTTGTCCAGTCGATGCCTGTAAACATACAACACCATTCCAAGCAGATAAAACTGAAATCCCCAGGCGGCATGATACATCGGATCTAATTCGCTCTCATTTCCATGCATCGCTACCCATGTTCTCCAGAGCACCGTATATCCCACCCACAAGACCACAAGCAAAATGGGACGAATTGCTGTCACGAATTTGGTAATAAACGATAGTGCACGGATTAAAAACAACGAAAGGAGAAAATACATTTGAGCCGAAATGGATGAATAGTAAGCAGCACGAAGAACCTCCATGAAGTCACGATCAAGAATGACTCTCACTTGGAGCACTCCCGTATATTCCAGGTACCCTCGAAGAATACCGTAGAATACGGTGAACACCAACCACGGAAGAAGTAGTCGTCTCGCACTTTTCCGCATGTAGCCTGTATAAGAAAAGGCATCCTGTCGTTGCACGGCATCGACAAACAAATATCCGTCTACCAAGAAAAATGGTGGGACTGCCGCCGCTTGGACCCAGAATGTCATGAGTTCCTTCATCTCAAGGTTTAGGGGCGTATACTCTAACGCATGAGTCGCTATGACCATGATGATCGCATAGCCACGAAATTCGTCCAGGAATCGGATCCTGTGTTTCAATGTGTCCCTCATGGTCTCTCGTCAACTATTCTTCGCTGTCCGGATACGCACACCTGTCCACGGGCATCTCACTTGGCGGGGATTAAGCTTGAACTACCTCAGAACTGAAAATAAATAAAGGAGGGCGCCTCGAATGTAAGGCCACAGAAAAGCAACAAGAGAGTCGCGTAGAGTGCCGCCTGCACAGGAACGGGTCGCGCGAGAAACCACTGGGTACATGATTCAATGTGACGAATTGATACCACGTGACTTATCGCAGTGCCCGCCAATACTACATAAAATAACCCGCTCAGCTGAGTTTCACCGGTTAACCTGGCGAATCCTTGAAGATAGTCGACAAAGGTGTGCATGTCTTGGACACGAAACAACAACCACCCAAAGACGATGAGATGGAAGCAACCAATTTGGCGCAGTCTTGTCGCCAACGTCGCCGCATGCTCCTCGATCTCGGCGCTGAACGCGCTACAATCAGCAGCACCCCATGATAGGCACCCCAAAAGATAAAATGAAGAGCAGCCCCGTGCCACAGTCCTCCTAGGAGCATCGTGAGCATTAATTCAGCCTCACGCGGAGCCAACTTCCCCTATTCCCTCCAAGAGAAATGTACAGATAGTCCCTCAGCCAGGTTGATAGGGAAATATGCCATCGCGTCCAAAACTCTCTGGCATTTTGTGCCAGATATGGTCTGTTGAAATTGAGCGGAAGATCAAAACCAAGCATTCTGGCCAGACCGATCGCGATATCGCTGTATCCCGAGAAATCGTTGTAAATCTGAAACGTATAGCCATACAAAGCGAAAAGGAGGTCCCACGATGAATATGCGCTTGGATCTGCAAACACCTTGTCGACGGCTAAGGTAGCGAGCAAGTCTGCGATCACGACTTTTTTGAATAGCCCGCGAAAGACCAGCAGCAGGCCATCGTGAAACCGTCTCACCGTGACATTCGGAAGTCGACGAAGCTGCGGCAGAAATTGTTTTGCTCTTACGATGGGGCCGGCTACCAGTTGCGGGAAAAATGCTACGAATACGGCGAAATCGCAGCAAATCCTTCTCCAATACCTTCTCTCCACGGTAAAGATCGATTGTGTAACTCATCGTCTGGAAGGTGTAAAAGGAGATGCCAACTGGCAATAACAGCTCATGGTGCATCCAAGACAAATTCCATCCGAATTGCCCCACAGCCGGAGCAGCCAGATCGACAAAAAAATTGTAATATTTAAAGATGGCAAGGAGTCCCAAATTCGACGTGAGACTGATGGCAAGAATAGCCTTTTTGACTCTGAGGTCGCTGTTCACTGGCGATCAGCCGTCCGACTGTATAGTCTACCAGGGTCGATAGAGCCAGCAACCCCCCATACTTCCAGTTCCAACTCATGTAGAATACATAGCTTGCTGCCAGCAGGATCACCTCTCGCCAACGATCTCGATGGAATACCAGCGTGTATACGATGAGGACGCATGGAAAGAAGAAGAGAAATTCTGGCGAGTTAAAAGCCACCAACCCCCTATTGCATGACCATTTTTTGAACCTGATCGCGTGTGACGGAGGCCAAGAGTGCCTGATGAATGACTCTCGCAACAGCTGCATGACCCTCAGGAGTAAAATGTACGTAGTCTCGAAAGTATTCGTGATGTCCCGAGATTTCATGCTCGAGATCAATCAAGGTTATCTTCTCCTCTACTGCAATCTGCCGGAGAATTTCGTTGAAATGTTCGATCGGTTCCAACCCATCCCTCCAACGACAGGTAAATATTATATTTGAATATCGAACGTCATCAACGCTGTCAGGAAACTTCGGCAAATCTCCCCTCATATGGCTTGTTGCAAACGTACACAGTATCGGAACAGCTCCCACCTTACGCGTCGTTGCGATAATGCCACGGACGCATTGTTCGAATTCCGCATCACCATGGTCCCCAGCGAGTCCGATAATATCTCGTTGGGTCGCCAGCCGACTAGTGATGTGCCCTTTCAATTGCGCGATAGATCGCGCTTTGCTCCACGAGCCGTACAGTCCAGTCCAACGGATTTTCTTTCTTCCGCTTGTTCTACCTTGATTGCTTCCCGCGAGTCCAACTTTATGACCTGCTCCTGAAAGTAATCTTTTTGATAAGCTGCTGATCGATAGTTGACATTTGGTACAGGATGACGAAGTGAGGTTTGACTGTCGGTCCTCGACGCTTCCAATTCCGTTATGTTGTCTTCAATTTCCATTCCTGCATGACTAGCATTTATGACACTCGCTTGAATACCGGCATCTTCTAAACAGCCCATTAAGAATCATTTGGAAAGATTACGTCGGTACTTAAATAGCTGTCTTCTGCATGCGATGAGGATGCAATCCACAAGCGAGTCGTCCTGGACGAAGATTCCGAAAGCCGCGTGTCCGAATCATGAGCCTCCTACTTGCGATCGAGAATGGTTCCCGCATGGTGGTTCCGGATTCGGCTCGACGGTAACTGCCAAACAGAAGCGTATCGAACCCGCGGTAGTACCCTCTTATTTCTAGGCCAGTCTCGACTATCGAATAGATAGACCCCGATGCAAACTACAATCCGTAGCAGTCTGAAATTCATAAAGTCGGCTCTCTTTGCTGAAATAAACCGGCCAAACGAGCGGTTGGGGCCAGTAGGTGATGCACACTACAATCAGTTCTGGAAAGATATTCAGGGAACTGGAGATGTCTTGGAATATGCCATTAACGCCTGAAAGTGGAACGCGCGATTCATTTTCTTTGCGAATCTTTATGCTAACTTTTTTCAAGGCAACAATGATGTTCGTCCTGAACGCTCGCGAGCGGTTCAGACATCAACAAGCGAATCCACAGCAATTCGAGCACCGCAAGGGAGGAAACATTGCAAAGATCGCGTCGGTTACGAGAAGGTGCAATTCCACGATCTCAAAACCATTGCCTAGCGCCAAATTGCGAATGTCGCTCTTCAGTATTCGCAGCATAGTGTGTTTCAAACACGTCGTGCTCCTGTCTCCCTTCCACTAAATAGATCAGCTTTCCCTTGAGAAATTCCGGGACAAGCCGGGATAGAAGCACTCCATAGCCTTTTGCATTGGGAGTGTGGAACAGAAGTATGCCCTTGGGGCGGAGTATCCTGTTGATTTCGAGGAACTGGCGAGTCGGGTCGTCCAAATGTTCGACAACCATGTTGGCCGTGACCAAATCAAAGGACTCATTCTTAAATGGCAGCTTTGTGATATCGCCGCGGAGCTTTCTTAGAATAGAGGAGTGCGCCTTTAAGGAATCCCAGTCAAAGTCTATACCAAAGATTGCCCTGCAATTCTTGATCAGTTGTTGCTCTTCCACCTGACGCCAACTTGGCAGCACCGAATGGCCGCACCCCATTTCAATCCAATCGACCGACGGATTGACATACTTTTTGAGAATATCCTCATAGACGTACTGAGAATATCTTAGATTTGGCGCAATGATTCCTCTGATCGTCCAATAAACATTAAATAGCCTTGCGCGGATGCCCATACAATCAACCTCAATACAATACGTCAAAACAATGTGTTAGATCGATGAAGTGTTCCCTCCATCTTCATGGGTCTTGCATATCTCCTCTACCAAGGAATCGCAGGATTGTCTAATAATATCGAAGCATTCCTCGAAATCCCGCATGGTTCCACTGTAAGGATCAGCAATCTCCAGATCATGGGAGCTGACAAACTGCCGTAGCAGGAAGGCCTTATTCTTTGCATGTGGAAACAGCTTCAGGAGACGGTAGCGGTGAGCGTACTCCATGACCACGATGAGATCAGCTTTCTCTATGTGATCTTTCAACAATGGCCGCGTCTCGTGTGAGTCAAGCATAAGCCCCTGGACTTCTCCCACAGCTTTTGCAAAGTCATGAGCTGGCCTGCCTAAAGAGGTTTCCAAGCCCGCAGAGTCTACGACGATACGCTGCATCCGCCTGGCAAGAATACGTTTCAAGTATGCTTCGGCGAGTGGACTCCGACAAATATTTCCCTTGCAGATTATTAGGATGTGCTTTATGCCCTGTGGAAACGCCTGCTCTCTCATCAACCTCTGGAACCGCCATTTCGTACGGATAGCGCCAAGCCAACGCGTGAGGAAATGAGACCTTTCTAGTAGCGGAGCTTTGACATAATGCACTGCCGTCTTTAGTGCCCCGCCTAGCATGCATTGTCCTTAGATGTAGCCAACATACTGCTTGAGTTCATACACAACTGGCCCCATATCATTGAATCGTTCGATTTCGTAGAACGTATCGCGGTTAGCAAACCCAGCAAAATCGAGGAGGCATCGCCATTTTGAAGACGATCCAAGAGGCAATTTAAGGGTAGTCTGATTTGAATAACCGCATGAGCAAGTGATCAAGGTCACCAAGCAGCCACCGGGACTTCACCCCGCAGCGATAGCTGTTCTCAGGCACATTCACGTGCTGGCCCTTGGCCATTTGCAAGAGCAACCATGGAAAATCTATCCCTGCATCAATGGCTAATTGGAGAGATCCCCAAAAACGCCCATTCACTTCCATGAGAAGCGGCACCCGTGACGACTGGTCCTCTTTGAACTCAACCATGGCCACGCCATGCCAATTGGCCCTCTGTAGAAGGCGAAGTGCGGGATCGGTCAAGACTTTCTCCAGGGAATGCTCTCTCGCAGAACACTGACCCCTCCTGACGGCGGTTTCTCCCGAAGCCGCCTGTGGGCAAACATTCCTAAGGGGGCTCCTTGCTTCATCAACACAAACAGTCCTTTTCCCTGCCCTACTACTCGGCGCTGTATGAGTGATGGCCCCTGTAGATACTGATGCCGGCGGTAAAGATCGATAAGATCATCAGAATTGTCGGCATACTGCACGCTGGTCTTCTGCCACCCGTCCTTGTGCTTCACAAGCGAGCAGCCGGGCTTCACAACCACCGGGAAAGAAGCGATCTGGTCGAGGACACGATCGACCTTGCCGTCCGGAACAAATATCGTTTCGGGAACTGGAATCCCCAACGCCATGGCCTGCCGCATCAGACCATACTTGTCTGATATGGATTCAAACATCTTATAGTCCGGTGTCGGCATGGCAGTATATTTTTCGAATTCAGCCTTTTTCGGACCGATGACGTGCATGGCGATGTCGGATATCGGAAACACCGCTTCCACACGTTCACTACGCACGGTATCGAGCAGACACTCCACATATGACGATGCACTCGTGTACGGCGAAGGATAGGCGAAAGACCGGGTACAATATTTCGAGGCAGCCGCTAGGGAACGCTCCGTTTCAGATCCGACAATGACCTCCACATCATGCTGCCCCAACGCGCGGGTCACCGCCAGTGCCGCGCGTTCATCTCCGTCAGTAATAAGTACCCGATGAGCGGCTCTCATATCATGATCCCCTCTCGGAATTCATCGCGCCGCGTTCTTGATTGAGTTGTAGACACGATAGGAATTCATGCAATCGAACCGTCTGGTTGGCAAGGACGCGAATAGTCCGCTCCCTGTCCCCTGACGGCAAAATCAAGCAGCGAACAAGCGCATGGAGTACATGGGAACCGTAGACGCCATATCATTATGAATGCTGACCCTACACAACTCAAACTTGTTGTCAGGCCGCCTTCCTTCCACTCCGGACCGAACCCCCGTGGCCGCCTGATAGCCGCACTCTTGCACCAGATTTTGTATGTCCGCATTGCTGTTTCCGTTTGGATAGCAGAACACCGGGACATAATTCTTGGTCCGATCTTGCAACACTCGCTGAGAGCCGGCAAGTTCGGCCCTGACCTCATCCATGGACAGCTTCGTCAAGATGCGATGCGAGCACGAGTGCGATCCGAAGGCAATTCCGTCGCCGGACATCTGCGCGACCTCTTCCCAATTCATCAATGCTCGTTCTTGCGGAAAGGCGAATCCTAATTCCGATGCCAACGCACTGATAAACTGAGTGATGATCTCAGGCGACAGATTCTTGCACTGCTCAATAATGTCGTCGGCGAATGCCTGACGTGCCCCCTCGCCTTGAGCCACAGTACGGATTCTTTCCTCATCAATATCCAGAAATTGACCAAACACTCGGGACCCCATCGAATGCCGCTTCCGCCTCTCACCGTCCACCCTGCTCAGCATTTCCTTGATCAGGCATGATACTTTCTCGGGCCAAAACCACTCAGTGGTACCCACGAAATTCGTAGGCAAAAAGATCGTCGCTGGAATGCGATATTTCCTAAGGATAGGGTACGCGTTCTGATAATTGTCCAACCATCCATCATCAAACGTGATCACGCAGTAGCGCCGATCGTCATCCCAATCCCCGCTTTCCCATCGAGTCAACAACTCGTGAAAGGATAACACGTAGAAGTGTTCCTGGAGAAACTGCACATGCTGTTCGAAGACTCCTGTCTCCACATACATTCCCGGCTGCACCCAATGCTTATGTAGGTCATCCCTGGAAAGGACCCGATGATACGTAAGAATCGTGACTTTCCCCTTATGGCGGAGACGATGAAGGTTTGAAACATACAGAGCCTCTGCCACACTGGTTCGAAGAAGCGACTTTATTGTCCGCCAAGGGGATTCCATTAGACCGAAGGCTCCTAGAACAACGTATAAATAAAAGGAGCAACGGCAGATCCTTGAGTGAGGACGATGAGACTACCTAGTAATACCAGCATGACAATAATCGGCAACAGCCAAAATTTCTTTCGTTCTTTCATGAACGCCCATAACTCCGCCAGAAATTCTCCCATGTCTCTTCCTCCTCGCTTAAAACTGCCTGGTCATATGTGAGCGCGGACGCGGCTGACGGATCACCCGATACGTTTGAGCGTCAGGCACCAGGGCACGACGCATGGAATCCCAGCCAAACAATCGCATCACCATGCCCATAGGGGTGATCAAACCGAAGAACAGGATACCAAGTATGATCCTGGTGTTTATCCATCCGAGCACATGTCCGACTTTCATCCATATTCGGAAGACCGGCCCCAGGGCTGTCGGGGCGACAAGCCCCAATGGAACGAGGATTGCTCCGAGCCCAAGCGCCCATAGTCGAAGATCGTCGCCTCGCCATACAAGTGGCCAAAGGGCGATCACCAGAAAGATGCCTCCCACAATGAGCCCAAAGCTTCTCAGTTCTTTGATTTCTGTATGTCCCGTCATAGTTTCACCCCCATCACACTATTATTCACCCACGCGCCGAACGCCCGCTATCGTTTCGACGGTTCCCAGCGGAATATTCTGTCACCCCTGAAGTACCGATACCAGGCATCAAGGATGGAGAGGTTTACCAAGACAAAAAAAGAGGGAAGACGGAATACATGCTTGCTTGGCACCAGGTTTACCCATAAATACACGAATGCAAATAGATAAAATGCCACTTGCGCGCCAAACAAAGCCCGATAGAAATGGGATTCGACTGCCAACCAACCATTGGAGAAGAACGCCAGAATCATCGCGAAAGGAACCAACCATCGGCATAACTTGTGGCTGAAGAGTTGCCAGGCGAACAATCCATATTTAAATGGATTCAACATGGGTAAACTTCTCATCAGCACCGCAATTCCCCGTAAAACGGTTCTAACCTTTCTTTGGTACTCCTTGCTCTCGTCGCTGAGATTCTTGTAATAACCAATGCTATCCGGATCGGACACTCCCCGTAAGCCATTCTTCATAGAGTTGAGAAGTGTATTGAAATCACTCTGAAGATCGTCTGCCCATGAAGAGCAGACCTCCCGCCTCGCGGCAAAGAATGAGCCACTCAATCCGACGAGAGTATTCACTTGGGTTTCGAATCGACGCAACATCATCTCGTATCGGACATAGGCCCCTTCTCCGCTCAGGTTTCCCTGTGCGTCGACAAACCGATCGACGCTGCTCACACATCCGACCGTCGGATCATGAAACGATTTCACGATGTTTGATATGCCCTGAACGGGAAGATTGGTCGCCACATCGGAAAACACTAGAACTTCTCCTGATGTCTGAGACACTGCCAACTTTTGGGCGCCTTCCTTACCCTTTCTTTCCGGCGCCCGCACTAAACGAACTCCGGCTTGGGCATAAGCTGTCACGATGGCATCCGTGCGGTCTGTGGAGCAATCGGAAGCCACAACAATCTCAAGCCGGTCGCGAGGATATTCCTGCCTGATGGAATTCTCCAGTTTGTCTCCTATGCGCGCCTCTTCGTTGTACGCCGTGATAATAAAAGAGACCGTCGGGTGTACATCTGCCTTCAATACGGACCGCTTCCGACCCAGTGCCATGCAGAACAGGATCAAAGGATAGCCTGCATACGCGTAAAAGACAAAAACTATGCTTGCCCAAAAGATCAGTCCACAGGCAGTACCCATCACTTCCATCTCTTCACTAGCAGGATGTTGAAAAAGTCCGCCAGCGTTTGTTTTCGCGGCGCTTAACAGAGGCTCGTCGTAGGGCCACGGGAAAAGAGGCTGTCTCGGCAGGCTCGGAGTGGGCGGGTGAGACTGGGTTACGATTCGCCTCCAAGACACTGCCGGCTCACCGCCTCGCCGGCGTCCGCAAACCTGCCGCTCATTATTCTTCACGTCGCGGACCTCGCTGCGGCCGAACCGCGGAGCGGCGTGTCTCGGCACCGCCGGGGTTGGGCGGGTGAGACGAAGGGCCATTTTGAACATCCTGCGAGGTTCTGTCTCGTCATGCGCGACATTCAAGCAGGCAATTTCCTCACGGCGCAAAATCGTTTTTCAACAGCCTGCTAGTCCTCAACTGATTCGCCTGGCACGTGAAGGCGTCATCGGCCGCTGTGTCTCTTCGGTTGGAACCGTGTTCTCCTTCCGGTCCCCTTCATCCAGAATGCTTTGTGTGGCTGCGCAAATCCGTTCGATATCGTGCTGTGTGACCAAGTCGTGAGTTGGGAACGTCATTAAACGTTCGACCAACCATGCTGCACCGGGAGTATTTTCACACGAGAGTTCGCCTTGCAACTCTGGAATATCCTTTATTGTGCCGGGATAAAACGGGCTGATACCGAGTCCCTGCTGCCTCGAAAGGGCGCACAACAGATTCTTTTCATTCTTGTTGGAGGCATACACCGGCAACCGTAGGTATACGGCCTCCTGCGAACCGTGCGGCTGTGTAAGTTCCGCAGCGGCGCTTTTCTGGAGACGATGAAGTAATGTCTGAGCCCGGTCGTGCCTGACCTGAGTGGCTCGTTGCAAACGTGTCTTCCAACCCGCCAAGAGTCCGGCCCGCATACTATCCATGCGGCGCATTGGAAAATCCGTATAGAATTTTGTTTCTCCCAACTTTAGAAATGGGAGTCCCGCAGGAATCCAGTACAGGCTTGGATTTAGAAGTAGTCGCATCGCAACCACCTGAATCCAATTGCCAAGCGCGTCGATAGCGGATTCGGTGGAAAGTCGGTCATACAGCGATTGAATGGCTCGTCCAATATTTCGGTCATTCGTCAGAATGACGCCCCCAGATCCGCACGTCACATTTTTCCCGCGGCCAAAACTCAAGAACGCCACGTCGCCGGAGGTCCCTAGCGGTTTCCCGTCCCTCATCCCTCCGAATGCCTGCGCAACATCCTCAATGACATAGATACCGTTCTTACGAGCATGCTGCTTGACATGTTCAACATCGACGGATAGTCCAAGTAGATGTGTCGGCACTACAGCAAGGGTATCTTCGTCGAGCTCTTCTCCAAGATTGTGTGAGTTGAAACCCAAGGTTGCCGGCTCGACATCGCAGAGACCAACCTTCAATCCGGACTTCACGACTGCCGACGGGACGGAAAAACAGGTATAGGCCGGAATAACTACCTTTCGCCGGGATGATAGTTGCGTGAGGGCAGAGAGTATGAGAGCGAGAGCAGCTTTCCCGGATGTGACCCAAAAGACATATTGCACCCCGAAATGTTCTCGAAATTCCTCTGTTCGCTTCTCAAGCGCATGGCCCCCCAAAGGCGCCACCAACCCACGCAGAATGTCTCCCCAGCTGAGTGGCGCAGCAGAGGGAGGAAGAGTGCGTTGGATCTTCATGGGAGATATTTGACGATGTGTGGCCCAAGCCAATTCGTGACAACAAGAGGCAGTCGCTGCCACGCCTTGATGGCTAGATTATACCTGGGATTCTGGGGATTGAGTTGAGGCAACTCACCTCCGCTTTCCACCCAATAGTGCCAGTGCAACTGATGAGGCTGAGCTCCCCATTGCTCTTTAAAACGATAGGTCCCGGTGTCAGGTGTTGAGCGCCCGAAGTCAAACTCCCGAAACCCTTCTTTGCAGGCAAGTTCAAGGACTGAGCCGTACAGCAACATGTTCGGAGCGAGCCGGCTAAATCGCTTGTCTGAGGCTGCCCAAGGAATCTCGAGTGAAGTCCGAAATCCATAGAGAAATCCTGCCGCCAAGGTCTCGCCATTGCGACACACAAGACATATGCGAGCTTCTTTTGGAAAGATCTTCAAGATGGCGCTGAAGAAGTTTTTGGAATAGACCGGGGTACCCAAATCCCGCATGCAACGCGCAAACACGCCGTAAAATTCATCTAGACAATCCATTCCTCCGAACCGCACGGACATGTCTTCCTTCTGCCCGCGACGTATTTGGCTTCTCAGTTTTGAGGGAAACTGTTTCCACAATGTTTCAAAGTCATCGGGAAGACAGAGCTTCATGGTCACTTTGCGATGACTCGAGGGCAATGCCAAACCGGAAGACTCGACCTGACGGAGCTCCATATGGGTTGCTCGAACCTTCACCGCGTACTCAATGGCCGTATCTATCAAACCAGTTTTTGTCTGGTCGTCACTTGCGAGAATACCCCCATAATTCACGAAGGGTAATGAGACGAGGAATCTTCCGAACATCTTGCTGGATAACAACACCAATGGTAATGCGCCCCGAAAGCGACCTCGGTCATCCATGGCTGAAAAATACATCGTCGTGTGCCCAAACGTTTCCTCGACTATCCTTCGCCATCCGATCAGATGATAACCAGTTGCACGAGGTTCCTGCGACACATACTGATCCCATAGAAGTTCCTCATGGCTCGACGGTTGAATAGCGATGAATTTCACGGAACACTACCCTCCGGAAGAACACTATGAAGATTACGGCGGATTCTCTGATCAGCCACCACGGCGTCAAGGAGTGCGGCCAATTCTCCCGTGAGAGACCGATATTCGAACCGTTTTACCTGCTCCTGATCCGGGACGGGAATTGTCTCGGTCCCTTCTACAATTCCTCGGAGCAGCCGCTTGACGCCTCCAATACTATTGGGACAACTGGCGCCCAAATGATAGCGCTGGACAAGGTTAGCTGTGGCACCTTCGCCACCAATAAGCAGAAGCGGTCGTCCCATTGCAATGCACTCGTAGATCTTCCCTGGTACCTGCAGTGGCGACTCCGGTTGGACCACTAGAAGCACATTCGCACCTTTCATTTGATGCAAGCAGTTGTCATGTGAGACGGGTGGCTCACGTCTGAGGAATCCCAGACTTTCCAGCGAAACCGCAAAACGGTTGCAGTCCTGATCGGTGCTCTCCCAGGTTCCAACAAACCGTACCCGCAATTGCGCCGGTGTGAGGGCTATCTCCCGCTGCAGTTCGAGAATTGCCTGAAGCAGTACCCGTGGTGTTCGTTTTCCATAGACACTTCCAAAATGACATAATTCATAGTTCTGAGCACCATTCGCCTTGGAAGCGGTAGCCTGCCCGGGCAAGAGGGCAATCGTCTCCGGATCAAATCCATTCGGAATCATAAGAGATTTGTGTTTAATTTCAGGATACTCGATACAGAGCCGTTCCCTCAGCTCGTCCGTATTGGTGATGATTCGAGATGCCTCAGAACAGATGGTTCGTTCAAGGCGTTGCGCTTTGCGCGTCAGAAACTTTGCTGTAAATGAATAGAATGGATTACATGTCCATGGATCACGGTAGTCGACCACCAGCGGGCGATCGAACCGTTTCGCTAGCGCTCGCCCCACTAAAAAGCTGGTCCATGGGCCGCCCGTTGCTACGACTACGTCCGGCACCGCGTGTTTTACCTGCGCAGTGCCATGGCGTACAGCCGAGGAGAACCACGAGGTCTGTGGATCAGGAAAGGCCCCTGTCCATTCTAGAATCGTATCCTTTACAAACGATCTGGGCCGTTGCGACGAGTTCGCCTTCCCAGCTGAATCGTCATGGACGTTGCGCACAGGGGATCGTAGCCCTACGAGCCGGCGTGCCTTCTCCCGAAGTAACAAGAGACGCGATAGCGGGTCTTGATAACCTGCCCGATGCACCTTGACTGCAGCGGGAATGTTCTCGGCAAGTCGGTGATCGACCGGATGAGTCGGATAGACAGACTCAGGAGTCGTCGTAAGCACCGAGGCTTCCCACCCGTATGAGTGGAGATGACGGCAAAACCCTAATGGCCGCATAGCTCCACTTGCGGCCACTGGCGGAAAATAGTAGGCGACGAATAGAACCCGTTTCATCGGCGGAGGCAAATGCGATCCATCACGAAATCTGAATGCGATCGATTTATGCGGCTGAGCGCGATAAGAATTGCTTCTTTAAGATTGAGATAATCCGTTCGGACGCGTGCCCGTCCCAGAGCGGGGGTGAAGCCAATGTCGAGCGTGGAGCTTCCAATACTTTCATGGCCTCGGTTAGGATGCGCTTCGGGGAAGACCCGATGACCTGATTGGTACCATGCGTGACCGTGATAGGGCGCTCGGTATTTTCGCGGAGTGTCAAACACGGAATACCAAGCACTGTTGTTTCTTCCTGGATACCTCCCGAATCAGTCAACACAAGCCTGGCATTTGCGACAAGACACATGAAATCGAGATATCCGACCGGTTCAACACAGCACACCCTTTCCGAGGGAAATGGTGGACCTCCGAAGTATAGTTCCCCTTCAAATTGACCGGCTGCCTCCAATGCCTTCCGTGTTCTTGGATGAATCGGAAAAATGATCGGACAATGACGGGACACCTCCGCTAAGGCACCGATCAGACCCTTGAGAATCGATAAGTGGTCGACATTGGACGGTCGATGCAACGTCACGACGCCATACTGGCCTTTTTGCATCAGAAAGCGATCTAAAATGTCGGACTGTGTCCACAGCCGGCGTGAAGCTTCCAGCGAATCAATCATCACATTGCCGACTAAGAATATCTTCTCCGCGGAGACACCCTCGGCCTTCAGATTCTGCAATCCGCTTTCCTCCGTCACAAACAGGAAATCTGACACGGCGTCCGTGACAAGCCTATTAATCTCTTCGGGCATCGAACGATCAAAACTTCGCAGTCCGGCTTCAACGTGCGCCACTGGGATATGCAACTTGGCAGCCGTAAGAGCAGCTGCCATTGTGGAGTTGACATCACCGACGACGAGCACCAGATCCGGCCGTTCACGTTCCAAGATCGGCTCAAATCGCTTCATCACCTCAGCGGTTTGAAACGCATGGGAGCCGGAACCGACATCAAGAGAGACATCCGGAATCGGGATCTGAAGATCTTCAAAAAATCTCCCGGCCATCTTCACATCATAATGCTGTCCGGTGTGCACGAGAAAAGGGTGAAGACCCGCATGCTTGCGCATCTCTCGAATCAATGGAGCAATCTTCATGAAATTGGGTCGAGCACCGACCACACTAAGAATTTTCATTCTCTCTCCATCAATCGCGCACGCGTGAGGGGAAGCCTCCATCTATGTTTGGGCAACCTGCCGAAAATACTCAATGGTCTTCCTGATTCCGTCCTCGAGTTCTACTTTGGCTTCCCACCCCAACAGACCCCTGGCCCGCGTAATGTCGGGACGCCGCACTTTTGGGTCATCGGCCGGAAGGGGCCGTTTCTCAATCTTACTCTGCGAACCTGTCAACTTGACAATGAGTTCGGCAATCTCACGAACCGTCAGCTCGCGTGGATTGCCAATGTTCACGGGATCATGAATGCTATCAGATGATTCGGCTTGCTTGGTTAAGAACTTTGCCCGATCGGTTCGCTCGGCGACAGATTTATCGGACTTCACCATGAGCAAGGCAACAATGCCTCGAACCAAATCATCCACAAAGCAGAAACTTCTCGTTTGCAAACCGTCACCAAAAATTGTGAGCGGCTTATTCTGTAGAGATTGAACGATGAAATTGGACACCACGCGCCCATCATGCGGCCTCATTCTTGGCCCAAAGGTATTAAAGATTCTCACGATGCGGGTATCCAACCCATGATACCGATGATAGGCCATCGTCATCGCCTCGGCAAATCGTTTTGCCTCATCGTACACACCGCGCGGGCTCATCGGGTTCACATTGCCCCAATAGGATTCCGGTTGCGGATTCACAAGAGGATCACCGTATACCTCCGACGTACTCGCCAATAGAAATCGTGCCCCTTTCGCTTTCGCCAAACCCAACGCTTTATGCGTGCCGAGGGCGCCGACTTTCAACGTTGCAATCGGCATATCCAGATAATCCTGCGGACTCGCAGGAGATGCAAAGTGCATCACTGCATCAAGGGTTCCTTCCACGTGCAAATAGTCGCAGACGTTATATTTTATGAAACTAAAGCGTTGGTGCCCGATAAGATGAGCGATATTCTCCGCTCGACCGGTAATCAAGTTGTCGAGACTAATCACCTCATGACCTTGTCCGAGCAAAAGATCGCAGAGGTGACTTCCGAGAAATCCCGCCCCACCAGTTATCAGAATACGCATGAATCGATCCTCCCTACTTACACTCTACAGTTAGTCGAGCTCAAATTCCTTCTTCCAGTCCGTATCGCCTTCCAGTGGTTTCTGCTCCGACTTGTAGAGCACACAGTTTTCCAGCACCAGGAGATCCATTTCCGTGCGCATGAAACAGCGATACGCATCATCAGGGTGGCAGACGATAGGTTCACCTCGCACATTGAACGACGTGTTCACCAGGACGGGACACCCAGTTTTTGCTTCAAATGCCTTGAGCAGCGCGTAATATCGCTGGTTTGTCTCCTTATGTACAGTCTGCACGCGTGCAGAATAGTCGAGGTGTGTGACAGCCGGTATATCCGATCGCGGCACGTTCAATAAATCAATCCCCCAGAGATTTCCCTGGGATGGACTACGCGCCAGTCGGCGCTTTTCGACAACAGGGGCTACCAAGAGCATGTACGGACTATCGGTATTCATGACGAAATAATCGGAGACCCGTTCTCTCAACACGGAAGGAGCAAAGGGGCGGAACGATTCCCGATACTTGATCTTCAGGTTCATGACCGATTGCATCGCCGTACTCCGCGCATCTCCCAAAATACTTCGTCCCCCCAATGCCCGTGGACCGAATTCCATCCGCCCCTGAAACCATCCGACAACCTTGCCGGCAACCAGCTCGTCCGCGACTCGATCGCAGAGATCTCGTTCACCCAGGCGATGATACGGGGCCTGACTTCTCTTTAGGCTCTCCTCGATCTGTTCATTGGTAAATGCCGGCCCGAGGTACGAACCCTTGATACTATCACCTTGCGGATTGACTTGCCGAGGACGATCTTCAAACTGATGCCATGTGGTCAACGCAGCGCCAAGCGCCCCGCCTGCATCACCAGCGGCAGGCTGAATCCAAAACCCCTTAAAGGGTCCTTCCCGCAAAATGCGACCGTTCCCAACGCAGTTTAACGCGACGCCACCGGCCATGCATAGATTATCGACATGCGTTTCACGGTGAAGAGTCCGAGCCAATCGGAGCATGACTTCCTCGGTCACCTCTTGGACTGATCGGGCCAGGTCCATTTCTCGCTGACCGAGCTTGGATTCGGGCTTTCTGGGCGGTCCACCGAATAGCGTGTCAAATTTATTTCCCGTCATAGTAAGCCCGGTGCAGTAATTGAAATAGTCCATGTTCAATCGAAACGTGCCATCAGGCTTCAGATCGAGCAAATGGTCATAGATGGTCTTCACATACTTTGGTTCGCCGTAGGGTGCCAATCCCATCACTTTGTACTCACCCGAATTCACTTTGAATCCTGTGTAATACGTGAATGCAGAGTAGAGCAATCCCAGGGAATGAGGAAATGGAATTTCCCAAAGTGGTGTAAGCCGGTTTCCTTGGCCGAGCCACGCGGATGTCGTGGCCCACTCTCCCACGCCGTCCATGCAAAGGACCACGGCTGATTCGTACGGCGAGGGGAAAAATGCCGAGGCTGCGTGTGATTCATGATGTTCAGAAAACAAGATCTGAGGTAAGGACTTCTGATCCAGGTCCGGTCCATGAACGTGAAACTCTTTCTGGAGAAGAGCTTTCAGTAACAACTTCTCCTTCAACCACACCGGCATAGCGGCCGTGAATGACTGCACTCCTCGGGGGGCGAAGGCGAGGTAGGTCTCGAGCAGCCTCTCAAACTTCACAAGGGGCTTGTCGTAAAAAACAAGGTAGCGAACATCTCGAAGACTGGTTGCCGCCTCTTGCAGGCAATATTCGACGGCCTTGTGCGGAAAGCCGGGGTCATGCTTTTTTCGCGTAAACCGCTCCTCCTGCGCCGCAGCAATGACTTCACCATCCCGCACCAGACATGCGGCACTGTCATGATAAAAGGCAGAAATCCCCAAGATGTCCATACTTACCGTCTTTCAGAAACGCCGACCCAGGTCGATTCGACATCATTGTCGGGAAACCCGTGTGAGAAACGACAGAACGACTCTAGCATCGCGTTACTAGCCGCTCAAAGAGCTCCTCGTATTTTACGACCAATTTTTCGTAATCATACTTCTCTTCTACGAATAGGCGTCCATTCCTGCCGATTGATTCTCGAAGACTCTTGTCATGAAGCAGAATGTTTATCTTCTCGGCCAATCCCTGGATATCTTCCGTTGCTACCAGCAAACCATTGACACCATCTTGAACAAACTCGGGTATGCCACCAGCCTTAGTCGCAACCACCGCCTTCTCAAATGTCATAGCTTCCAGTAATACAATCCCAAAAGGCTCGACGCGTGAAGGCAAAACAAGAAATTCACAATGCTTGAAGAGCACAGGAACGACGGTGTTCTTAACATCTCCCAAAAAGGAAACCATCGACTCAATATCTAATTGTTTCGCTAACTTTTTGAGACGCAGCTCTTCGGGCCCATCCCCCACTATGACAAACCGATAGTCGCAACAAGTCCCTTTAAGGGCGTTAATGGCCCGCAATAAAATATCCAGGCCCTTTCGCGGATAGAGTTTGGCCACGGTTAGGACAAAACTCGCCTCTGGAAGATCAATGGATTCGGTTGCCCGTTCAGCGGCAATACGTAGCCTCTCACATTCGACTCCATAATGAAGAAACGACAAGTTCTTGTCTAACCTTCCAACCCTGGATTTCGCAGCCTGCAATAGACTAGATGAGTGGGCCAAAACCCAATCGGCTTTCCGAATGATCCGCCGAATAATCGATTGTGAAACTGAATCATTAGTATCCAACAGCAGTATATCGCTTCCATGGAGGCTCACCAGTATTGGGGTCCCAGTCCATAAACGAACTATGTAAAAATACACCATATAACTGAGCGGATATTCTAACGAGATTAGCTGAATCTTCTTCTGACGAATAAACCGTAACAACTTCCATGAAGTGGCCAAGAAATAAGTACAAAAAGCAACGCTCCCCCGGATAGGAACAGAGGAAATCCAAGGCACACGCAGGTTAAACTCAAAGACATCGTTTTCATTCGCCAAGATGCATGCTTGGATTAGCTCCGGTTCACCTGGACGCAGGACATAGACATTGTGTCCCCTCGACGTTAAAAGCCGCTTCATATCCTGCACGTAGGTTGCGACTCCACCTGATTGCGGACTATAGAATGGAGTTACAAGGAGAATATTCACGGTTTCTTAGCCCTCCCGACCTCACCTCGTGCCTCTTGGCTTTCCCGATATGTTCTGCCGACGATTCTCGACATACAACTTTTAAGGTAGACCTTGCTGAAATCCATATAGAGTCCGGGTTGAAGCGGAAACCGTTGAATGAGGGCTGTAAGCCGAAATCTGGCACGATCATGGTCTCCTGCCAGTCGATCCAAGTATGCCAGCTCGCGTTCGGCTAGAAGGAACCGATCATGGATGATGGCGCTAACCGCGTTAGCATAGGTGTAGCGGGCTGATAGACCAGGGAGAAGCATTCCAAAAATTCTGGCATGATCTTCAAGGACATTGCGTTTGCTTGACATCAAGCTTCCAGTTCGCCATCGGTACTTCGCCAACGGCTCATCAATATATCCAAACGCCCACCCTTCAAGAGCAATCATTATCCAGTGCATATAGTCTTGGGCAACTGGAAGCCTTTCATCGAAGCCACCTGCTTTCGCGATACATTCTCGCCGCTCAATGACTGTAGGCGTTTGAACATGACAGCGGCGCAAGAGATCCTCATTGCAATATCCCTGAGGCACGGGTCTCCCTGTCTCAGAATTGAATCGCACATGAATAATCTCGTCCCCTTCGTTGATCACACTAACGTCACTGTGCAAAACGCCGCATTTTTCGTGTGCGTCAAGAAAGGCAACTTGCAGATCGAGCTTGTGTGGATACCACATGTCATCTGCATCCAGATATGCGATAAGTTCGCCGGTTGACTCTTTCAGAGCTCGGTTTCGCGCTGCTGATACGCCACAATTGCTCTGATAAAAGTATTTCACCTCGCCATAGTCGTCAACTATGTTAGCGGTATCATCACTTGAACCATCGTCGACCACGATAATTTCGTAGTCCCGATACGTTTGGTTCAACACACTGTCAATGGTCCGTGCGATGAAGCGTGCGCAATTGAAAGTTGGGATGATGATCGAAACGCGGGGCACAACGCTCCTATAACACTACACTACCACCGCTGCATGGAGCCACATTAGACTCTCTGCAGGCTGTCTATCTCATTCGAGGACTGACAATCAACTTCAAATGCAGCAAGCGTGCGCGCAATAGCTGTTTCCCAAGAGAACCACTCCTGTGCCAATTGCATCACTCCGGTTTTCAAGCTTGCGCGAAGGGTGGGATCGTCCATCACCCGAACAATATGTTGGGCAATGGCCTGGTCATCTTTCGGTTCACAAAGTAAAATGTTTCGACCGTGAATGAAAGGCGAGTCTAACAATGGGCCTCGGGTAGCAATGATTGGAAGTCCGTGTGCGGCGATAGTGGCAAGTGAACTGTTATTTAATTGCACACCCTGCAGAAACGGTAACACAGCAAGATCGGCGGCGTGCAAATAGTTAGAGCCATCTTCTGCATCAGAATCCACGGGTCCCGTCCATATGACATCGTCTTCTATTTCTAGAGCCTTGGCCATATCCTGCATGCGTTCAAAATAATCTTCGCTGCCTTCGACGTTTAGACCTACTTTGCCTCCAATGAACAGCAACTTCACCATTTTCCTCTGTTGACGCAACGCATGAAAGGCCTGCAACAAGAATTCTATTCCTTTCGTTCTATATAGGTACCCAAAAAAAGTGATGACGAAATGGCTGTCCTGCAGACCCAACTTTGAGCGTCCTCGGCGGCGAGCCTCCCCTCTGTCGTTTCGGACGACGCGCAGGTTGGGAGGAGGCGGGATCAGTTCCACCTTTTTGCTCACCGGTGGCCATTCTTCAATGAGGATGGCACGATGACGCTCACACAGCACGATGATGCGGTCGCTGTCTCTCAGTAATGTCCCTGAACTATAGGCCACTTCATTACCACCTGCCCACCAGACCATAGCCCGCCGAAACATTCTTGAAGGAAGGGATGTCTGTGATGGATTTGCTCCGACGAAGACACTTTCATAACGAGTGATGAATGGTACATGAGGAAACATTCTCTTTAGGATGGTGGGTGCGAACGTGATCATAGGATGACCCTTGTACATCAAACCGATGTACATCAGATAGACAACATCGGGAGAACATTCCCGAATGAACGCTCTCATTCGCCCCATTTCGCGCCACGACCATTCATTCATGATCGGATGCACATGAATCCTTGGATCTTCATTGTTTTTGCTGACAGCAGAGGTTAAGACATGGACTTCCAAACCTCGATCTGCAAGACGCTTGGTCAGATGATAAGCATTGCTCGCCTCCCCAGCATGCATCGGGGATAGGCCGCAGAAATCAATAATATTTTCATACTCGAACCATGTCTCTCGCACCCACCTCACTTCACAGCACTGAAGGTCATTCGCTGGATCCACGCCTTGTAAACTTCTTCGAAAATTGTTTGTAGACTTTTTGTGATATTCCAGGTGGGGTAATGTGCTCTCATCTTGGAAAGATCACTGATATAGCAGACATGATCTCCTTCTCGATTCTTGTCTATGTACTCGGAGATCATGGCTTTCCCTGAAATAGTCGCGATCATGTCAAACGCCTCAAAAATCGAGCAGCTATTTCCTCTGCCACCACCGAGGTTGTACACTTCTCCACTTCGCGGAGCACTGATAAAGGCATCGATAAAGCGTGCCACATCAAGAGAGTGAATATTGTCACGCACTTGTTTGCCCTTGTAGCCGTAAATATTGTACTTCCTTCCCTCCAAATTGCATTTGACCAGATAACTCAAGAACCCATGCAACTCAACACCGGAATGGTTGGGACCAGTCAAACATCCGCCACGTAAGCAGCATGTTTTCATCCCAAAATAACGGCCATACTCTTGCACCATGATATCAGCGGCGACTTTCGAAGCGCCGAAGAGCGAGTGCTTCGATTGATCGATTCGCATGTGTTCGGTGATACCATCAAAGTCCGCAGGTTCAGCATAATCCCAACGTTTAGCATTCTCTACAAGCCGTAATTCATTTGGAGCGTCCCCGTACACTTTGTTTGTCGACATATGGACGAACACAGCTTCGGCAGCATACAATCGCGTCGCTTCCAGCAAGTTGAGGGTACCAACCGCATTCGTATCGAAATCGTCAAAGGGAATCTTTGCGGCAAGGTCGTGCGAAGGCTGCGCTGCCGTATGGACAATGACATCAGGCTTAAGCTCGGAGATGATCTTCAGAACGTCTCGGCGATCCCGAATATCTAATTCGTGATGTTGAAAGTGCTTGAGCTGGGCTTGCAACCGGTGTTGGTTCCACCGCGTGTCGCCGCTTGGTCCAAAGAACGCCGCTCGGCCATTGTTGTCAACACCATGCAAGTACCATTCGCCTGTACCGAAATATGAGCATACTTCCGATCAATCAACCCCGAGGATCCTGTGACTAACATGCATTTCATAAGACTTGTCCCTTCCGTTGCAACCGCCGAATACTCAGATCTGACTAATCACACTTAGTCCCGCATATTACAATAGTCATTGCCACCGAGCTTCAGTCGGCAATCATCGATGCTCATCGGACGTTTGAACATCCCTCTGGTAGGAAGTGTCACGATGAGTCGAGCCGCGCCTGCTATCGCTGCGCTGATTGCCTAAAATATTCTAACGGTTTCTGATTCAAGACGCCAACAGTGCCCATGGTAAGAGAGCACATTTTACACGAATCTCCATACAGTGCACTTGATTCTCCAAAACGTTCCTCTCAACTCCAACCTTAGCGAAAATTCTGATTACATTCGATCGTCATCCCAGGTGTATACAGCCAAATTTGTTCTACCACAGCGCAAGAAGATAACCTTCATCGCTGAAATACTCTCTTCAAAGATTGGTGTAAACAACGATGGTGGACGCACATATGTTTGCAGACCAAGATTTGTAGCAAGGATCACGTAGTCATTGGTCTCCTGCCCTTAACTGCGTGAGGAGAGACGGCTCCCAAAACTTCCTGTCATAACGCGGCCAGGCATGACAGCCAAACGGTAATATGCGATGGTTCAGTTCATAGCACAACCTCGGGCCACTTCGAACGCAAAACGCAGTCCCACATCGAATGGGCGCCACCTTTAATTCAGGATAATAATGAATCGCACGGTCGGAGCAGAAATGATCTTCGTTTCTGGTACCGTCCGGTCGTAGATGCCATTGCGCCATTTCATTTCTGACACTGTTGAAAACGAGAAATCGCTTCATAAATTTTCGCGGAAGATTTAACACCCGCACATAGCTTGGCTGGGACCCGTACAGACTTTCCCAGTAATCCTTTGGATGAATCCAATAGCGGTCCGACCGAAATACCTTTAGAAAGCTTTCGATTTTCCTAAAGGATAATCCCCCATTGCCCACGCGAGGAATTTTGACCCAAGGACTATCGCTGCACTGTAACTATGGCGGACCGATGTAGTCCAAGCCGGTATTACACCAGGATGAGAGTTGATCTGAGAAGACGAGGGCATCGAGATGATAAATAAGAATGTACTTAGTCTCGGAATGCCTGATAAAAGCGCTCGGTCATCATCAATTTCGTATATGCCTCGACACTTCCAAAATAGCTATTGTCAAACCGTTTGATCATACAATTGGGAAGACTCACGTCCAAACTATCAGGAACGATCAGATACTTTCATACCTGTTTAAGGAGTGAACAAGACGATTGAATCCAATCTGTTCATCGGCGGTCAATTCCTTGCGATTGTGCATCGGCACAACCACGGCCGCCGTTTTTAGGGGGGATAGAGTCATAGTACCTATGCTTGTCTCGTTTGCCTAAAGCTAGTTTATCTTTACGCTCTGTGAATGATGACCCTGCCGCGATTCCGAGGTTGAACGCCTGACTTGCATGGGTCGATGGGATTGGACACCATTCCCAGGTCGACAAATACACAAATACATCTGGCCACCTCACAACACAGTTTGACATGCCTCGTTCAGAATCGCTCGTAACAGTTGTCAATCCTCCTTCGCTGCTCGAGTCTGTCTTTCTGTATGTGCTCGATCACTTCGCCAGGCAAACCACTAGATCCGACTGCTGAATGAAATTACTGAATTCTCATCTTCTGGAAAATTCAGCGACTTATAATCCGATTCGATCGAAATCAGAGAGACCATCATGGTAACATTGCCCTAACAAGAACACGCATTCATTACCCGAAGGCTATTCGCGATTCGTTCGATGTATCGAAGACGTCATTCACTGTGCTTCACTTCCTGCAATTCGGGAGAATACCTGCGAAGACCTTCCGGCGTTCCTATGTCAACATACCTTCCACGCTTGAATAGCACTGTTTGCATGTGCAGACCTTGGCTCACAGCAGCTTGCAACACATGGCCCACTGACAATTCTTTTTCCACATAGTTTTTCCTGCGACGCGTCTACATCCTCGGGAAGAGCTATGATCTGAGATACTGATGAAGAAACCGGGTAAAGTATGGAGACCACACGGCACACAACCAGGCATACTTCAATGGAGTTCGATGAGGCTTGAGATACATCGCGGTGACTGTACCCTTAGAATCGATATCCACCATATCCATCGTCCGATGGTCCGCAGCCGGAAACAGTCCTAATACGACCTCGGCTTTAGCTATCTGCAGCTTATTCTTCAACTGAACGAATACGTCATCAGGTCGAAATAGAATATCGGGAAATCCAAAGGCTATGTGAGCGTCTTGCACGAAGGGGAACGCCTGATCCAGCGTATATGGCGGGCATGGAGAATGGCGGACCGTCAGATAGGCAATATGCATATCGACGAAAGTTCCATCACCGCAATAAGCGGGGATATCCCACTTGCCATCCCGAAGGATGATGAATCCCTTTTTGATACCGGCCATCCGCATTTTCTCAAGAAGGTAATGGCATGTTACTTTCGGACGAATGCCGGTGGCTCCTCGGTTCAGCGCTAACCCGACAGGATAGATCTCCTTACTGCAAGGCAAAGGCCGAATACGCGTGGCATGACCGGCCGCGGGAATGAGCGCGATCATTTCCGATGTTTGAGCGTTACCTTGTCGCGTCGGCATACGGTCCTGCTGGGTTGCGCTTTTGCAACCTCTGCGTGAACGGGCGCCATGAGCTACACATACGGACGGAGGATGCCCCAATCATTGGATGAATGGACTGCACGATGGCAAAGAAACAAGAGGCCTTTTCAAGAACGACGTGCAGTATCGATGTTCCCATCAAACCTGCCAAGAGAAAGCCCTATCAGTTGAGCTTCCCATGTTTCATCAACAGCATTTCTATTAACGCCCTATACGCTTCGGCAAATCTCACTCGTGTATTACCGGTATAGACCCGCTCCCACGCTTTTCGAGCCCGTCGTTTCACTTCGGCGGCAGGCATTGCCGCAACCATTCTCACGCCCTCTTTGATTTCCTCAATGGAAGAATTTTTCAGGAAGATACCGTAATCCTCCACATCGACGGACGATTCGTACGTGACGATCGGCAGGACTCCCCCCACCATCGTTTCGAGCACACCGGCCGCCCCCGATTCGGAACAAGATGTAAAGACGTGTCCGACGGACTGATTCAGCAGCTCCTTAAATTGCTTGCTTTCTTTATCCAGCCATCCCGCAAATTTGATGTTGGGGGTATGATAGAGTTCTCTCCGATAGAGATTGACGAACTCTGGTTCATCCTCAACCGGCCCCACAACGGTCAAATGATACTCAGGAAGCTCGGCGAACGCCTCAAGCACCAAATCGAGCCCTTTGTGCACCATTCCCCTACTGGCGAACCACATGAACCTTGTCCGGCAACTTTCAAAATTCTTGCCTTCAGGCCACGGCCAAAGGGGTTCGACGGTGAGGGGGAGTCGATAGATAGGCTTCTTCACGTAGCGATAGGTTCCGATCGTGAATTCGTTGCCACAGGTCGTAATGTAGTCAGCAAATTCCGGCCCGAGGTTGGGTCTTTCAAAACGGTTCGGTGGAATCGTAACCCCTTTTCTCTCTTGTAGTTCAAGAGTCCTTTTCATTTCAGCAGCATTGTGAAAGATCATGTGCGCCGTATCACAATGAAAAATCTTGATGCAATCTGAATCTAGATATGGAGCCAAGCGTTGAAGGTTGAACCGTGTATCGACAACCACCTCGTATCGCTTCCAGGGAATAAACTGCTGATTCTGTGTGTGGATCACATCAACATTGTAACCGAGGTCCACAAACGTTTGAGCCATGGCAATGGTTTTCCAGTATTGCTCGTGATTCGTCGGAACCGCTAAACCTCGCTTCATCATGAGCAATCCCTGATTTGCGTATGAGATGAGCACATTCCCCCGGGGCCTCCCCAGAGCCTTGAGGCAGGTCACCCCTCCATGGAACGCTTTTCTGATATTACCGAGAGAGGCCACCGTTTCTCTGGCCAGGAGGTACAGCTGAAACCGCTGAAGATATCGTTTGAAGTCGTCTAACATTTCGATCGTTTCCAACCATCAGGCACCAGCCAATCCACTGGTCTCCACCCATCCACAGGCGCGATCCATTGGTCTGAACTGAGAGGATGAGGGTCCAGGTGATGCATGCCGCCATGGCTCCATTCCTGCCAATTTGGACTAAGAACCGGTCGAGGAGAAATGGGATGCTCTTGGTAGGAAGAGGGTGACAACTCAGTAATCTCATATGCATGAACCCGAATCCCATAGAGAGGAAAGCAGTCCTGAGCAAACCGAATCACCCGGTTTCCATCAACAATCACGCGCCCTGCTGGACGCGCTATGTGTGGATTGCCAGAGATAATTGGCGATGCAGGGTGCTCCTGCCATGGACCACCCAATTGTCTTGAAAAGTATAAGCGCAGAGTATCGTGTTTCAGTTCCGGATTGGTATCAGAAAACATCCACCAGTAACCTTGAAAATGGAACGCCGAATTGTCACTAAACCGTTGGCCCGATATCAGAACATCGGTACACGTCCATTCCAGCGGGAAACGTTGGGACTGGTACAATCGAATACTTTGTGCTTGATGACTCTCCGGTATCATGTAGTATCTATCTGCCCATTCGAAGACATATGGATATGAGAGATGAAATGGCTCTCTCAGTACAATCTGCTCATACTTCCAGATGAGGGCGTCCCTGCTTGTTGCGAACCCAATTTCCCCCCTATCCGTGTCGTAGTTATAGACCTCAAAAAACATGAACCACGTGTCGCCCTTGCGAATCATGAATGGGTCGGCGACAAAAAGCGCGCGTACGTCCGTAACATGATCGCGGGTCAAGACAGGGTTTGACATACCGCATTGAGGAAAAAGCCGGTAGGGTGCCTTGCCTGCATACATCCCAATCGACCAGAGATGGTAGACGGCAGCTTCCTGACCAAGAAGGTTGTCGCTGATGTTCTGAGAGAAGGTTTGACGAATACAACGTTTTACCTTCCATTTGAGAACACGCTTGAGCACGGATGTCAGAGATCCTGAATCATATTCGCATTGTACCAATCTACAGTCTTCCTCAACCCCGTCTTCAATTGTGTCGTAACCTCCCAGCCTAACCACTCCTTTGTTTCCGCCGCGTTAGCCAGGCGAATCGGCTCCATTGGCCGATCAGGAAGCACTCCAAATGCAGGCTTGAGCCGGGTTCCCATCTGCTGTGCAAGGAGTTCGACAACTGTTCGCACTGAAGTCCCGACCCCCGAGCCTAAATCTATTGTCTTTCCTTCAACATCGGGAGCATGGCCCGCAGTAAGAAAGCCTTCTACGACATCATCAACATACACCCAATCGGCCTCCCATCGCCCACTCGCGAGTCGAGGGGATTCGCCGCGAACGGCAGAAAGAATAACCGATGGAATAAGCTTGGACGGATCCTGCCCAGGACCAAAAGTCATGAATGGAATTAACACGACGATTGGGGTCTCATAGAGTAGATGAAACATTCGCCCATAACCGCTGGCCGCCCACTTTGCAGCAGCATACGGCGAGGTCGGTACTGGATGCGTATCTTGAGGTCTAGGCTCCGTCAAGGAACCCGCGAGAATAATCCTGCGACATCCAAGTTCGGTAGCGACGGATAGGAGGTTGATGGTGCTGAGAAGAAGACTGTGAAAAGTCGGCAACACAAGTTGCCGATCCGGGCTGGCCCCAACCGAGCCAGCCAGGTGATAAATGACTTCGGGTTCGACCTTTGACAGAACATTTTGGAGGTCTTCAATCTCGGACAGATCCGATTTCCACCACACGGGACCGTCTGGGAGTTTAACCCGGGGCATCCGTGAAGTCGCATGCACTTCTGCGCCGTTATGATGAAGTCTCCGGCATAAATGTGACCCGAGAAATCCACTTCCTCCAGTTACCAAGACTTTACGCCCTCGCCATTGATCTGCTCCCGTCATGCTCTTCACGCTCTACTTGGGAGATTCAAGGTCTTGGGGCTTGTAGATCAATTCACCTGTAGATGCAGTCGCGTCATCATAGCGGCCTATAATTTCTTCCGGAATGTGTGATAGGTCGGTAGCTCGAAGATAGTCTCTCATTGTGGTTCCCGTACATTCCTCATCCACTCGTTGTGCGCCACGGTTAGCCAGTGCGTCGTCCAGATCCACGATTCGGAAGTCGATACTAAACCGGGTTCTCCCTGACGTATTTGGCACACTGGAGTGCATCTGGGCACCTGAAAACATGATAATCCCGCCAGCAGGCACGATTAGTCGAATCTGGGGCTCAAGCTCGAGCGATTCGGACGCTCGCGGAAGCGGCCTTGGATCCTCCTTCAGATACTGCGCGACATGACCTCCTCGGTGCTGCTGATTCCATACATAGTAATTGTATCCTCGTGACGTATTCAGGACTGGCCGATTCCAATAGCGAGGGTGGAACGCCATTGCATTCTCGCTCTGGAAGTCATAAATAGGAATCCACCAATTGACCTGAAACATGGGAGCCGAATACCACGTATCTCGGTGAGGATGCCAAGCATATGCGATACCTGTGGTGAGATAATTGTCGCTGGTGCAGCTTCGCATTTTCGGCACATCAAAGTAAGTCTTGTTTAAATCGCACCCTAGGTCTGAGAGTAAAGAACAAAGGTGGCGCTTGGATTCGGGGTGATGAATGAATTCAGGCTTCAGCGCTGCAAGAATCTCCGCATAACGTTCGACAGACATGTGAAATTGGGCTGTTTCTGGATCATGTGGTTCGAATGCCCTCTTGATCATTTCTCGCGCAAATTCAATAAAAGCTCGCGAACTTGCACGCGGGGAATACACGAACAGTTGCCCTTCAAACAATCGTTGCCGCCTCACGTCGTCAGTGACATCCGCATCGAAATATACGGCATTGTTCATGGTGATCTCCTTAGTACCCGATGATTCTTCCAGCCTCAGTCTCAGTTGAGCAAACCGTGGTCCGAGAGTTCTTTCGCCGCCATATGAACAACGTCAAATGGCATACGCGCTTTGTTGGCGATATCAAGAAGAGAATGACGGCCGTCAGCAAGATTCATCACCCACAAGAGAGCCATTTCCTGAAGCGCCCCTTCCTTTTGTCCAGCCACAGCACGGTACAATCCTCGCTTTCCTAACTGCGGCTCACAATATGGATTCAGACTGATCGGTATACGATCATTTTCAAGCACAAAGAGAATCTTGAGGCAGAGACTAAGCGTATTGTGCAACGCCCCGGATCGTACAAACTCTAAATCGTCGGCCGACGTGTGATACTCAGAATACTCGCCATGCGGCGTCCGCATCAGGCACCCGACAGGCAGATCAAACCCGGGAGAACAATATTGACGCTCATCATACCCATATGGAAAAAACTCAATGATCTTGTATGGTTCATTTGAATATTGGAGCACATGAGTCGTAACGAGGTCGACTTTCGCCTCCCCTCTTCGACTCCGTTTGTATGTGATTGCTCCAGCATCGCCCACACCTGTCAAAACAAGGCCATGCCGAATCCAGTTGGTGTGTTCTTGGTTCATCGCCAACCAGGTAATTGAGCCGATTGTTCCCGGTATGAATAGAAACCGATAGGAGAGCTTGCGCTGCATGTTCTGCAAAGCACGACAGAGAAACGCCGACACCGCTATACCGGACAAATTATCATTGCACAGGGACGGGTGACAGATATGGGTGGAGATCAGCACCTCTTCTGCAGATTCGCCCGGAAGGAAGCACTCGCCGTACGTGAGATGGCCGGACTCAAGCGAGGAATCTATATACACCTCATAGTCCGTGTCTGGCAGTTGCTTAAGTTGGTTGTGACTCAGACAAAATCCCCAATTGTCTTTGTAGTAGGAGGTCCTATAGGGAATCCACTCCGGTCTGTCAGGCAAGGTGTGAAGATGTGCCTGCAAGTCCTTCAACGACATTCGCGATTTGATGGGAACGCTATAACTCATGACGTGCAGATTACATCGTCTAAAATCCACAACACGCGTACCATCCGGAGCCGCGATATATGCGTCCCGAATATTCCATTCTAATGGAACTCGCCAATCAAATACTTGGGTACCGCTGGGAACTTCATGAACTTCAACCGGTATATGTTGCTGAATGCCGTGGAGCGTCTGACGAACGCCGTTTCCAGTTATGCTCCGGCATATCGGATAGAGCTCCTCAATCATGCGGTACATTGCGGACCCCTTGTCCGACGCATTGAGAGCGTGCTGAATTTCAGTCATGTCCATGGACTACTCAGCGACAAAATCAGGATAGGAACAGTCTTTTTCAGAAATAATCCGCATGGCATCAGGCCAGGAAATCTTGAATGCAGGATCATTCCAGCGAAATCCTTTCGCAGCGTGTGGCGCGTAATGCTCCGACATGTGATAGAACACTTCCGTCTCGTCCTCTAACGTTTGAAAACCATGCGCAAACCCCTTTGGAATATACAACATACTACGAGCTTCAGCAGATAACATGACCGACAGGTATTGCTTGTACTGCGGTGATTCAGGACGCAGGTCAACAATCACATCATAAATTGATCCCCTGGTGCACCGTATGACTTTTGTTTCCGCATGCGGATGAGATTGAAAATGCATTCCGCGAAGAGTACCTCGCTTCTTATTAAAAGAGATATTGCATTGGACGATCTTGCCTTCCAGGTGATGTTCTGCAAACTCGTTCTCGCACCAAGCTCTGGCAAAAAATCCTCGTTCATCCTCCTTCCGTTCCAGTTCAATGAGAAAAGCACCGGGAAGCGTTGTCGCCTGGAATATCACGGCAATACTTGCACCTCTGGGATCGGCACCACAAATCGGCCTCCCCAGCTCCTGATATAAGACATCTGTTGGATCACCTCATTCTTGATATTCCACGGAAGAATGAGGACATAATCCGGCTTGGTTTCCTTAATGACATCAGGAGCATAAATTGGAATCCTGACGCCAGGCAAAAGCTGATCTTGCTTGTGAGGGCTTCTGTCCACCGTATAGTCGATGATATCTCCTCTTATGCCACAATAGTTCAGAAGAGTATTACCTTTTGCCGGCGCCCCGTAACCTACAATGGACTTGCCTTCGTTTTTCGCAGTTATTAGGAATGACAATAACCTACGCTTAGTCTCAGCCACCTGTTCGGCAAAATTCAGATAGTGATCGAATCCTGCAAACCCGGCTTCCGCTTCCCGCTCACGTAAGTCTTCCACACGAGCGTTCAGCGCTTTTGACGAATCATCACTGTGGTGCGCATAGATGCGCAATGACCCACCGTGGGTCGATAACTCTTCCACGTCAAAAACAGACAATCCGTGCTTTTGGAAAATCCGTTCGACGGCTAATAGAGAAAAGTAAGAGAAATGTTCGTGATAGATGGTGTCAAATTGGTTCTCTGCCATGAGACGCATCAAATGTGGGAACTCCATCGTGATGACACCTTGAGCTTTCAATGCAATTTTCAACCCTCCGACGAAATCATTGATATTGGGTACATGCGCAAGCACGTTGTTTCCAATCAAAAGGTCAGCCTGCTTTCCTCGCGCAGCAACCATGCGAGCAGTTTTCACACCAAAAAACTTCACCAAGGTTGGAATGCGTTTCTCTTTCGCAACCTTTGCCACATTCGCTGCCGGTTCGATGCCCATTACCGGCACCTTTCGCTTCACGAAATATTGCAAAAGATAGCCATCGTTGCTTGCGATCTCGATGACATGACTTCGCGGCCCAAGCCGAAAGCGTTCACTCACTAAGTCAACATACTTTTTTGCATGGTCGAGCCAGCTATCCGAATAAGAGGAGAAGTACGCATAGTCGCCAAAAATGCTCTGGGGACTGGTAAATTCCTCCAACTGTACAAGAAGGCATTCCTTGCAGACATATACGTGCAGGGGATAGAAGGGTTCCATCCGATTCGCATGATCTTTGGTGATGTACGAATTCGCCAGCGGTGACATGCCCAGATCGACAAACGTCTGCGCGAGATACGCTCCGCAAAATCGACAAGATCGATTGCCCTTCTGCTTCTGTTTGCCTCTCTTGCTAGTCTCACCCTTCATCTGCTTGCGTCGAGTACGAATTGCCATGCGTCCGCCCTCCCGGTTTAGACTCGCACTCCACCATATCCATCAACGAACTCGTCCACCTGTCCTCTGCTCTATGCGATCAGACTCTTGGGCCACTCATTCCAACCTAGATCTTCATTCAGATAACCACCCTCCTTCAGTGCCTTCAAGACGTTAAGACGGATAAGCTGAGAGTTGCGAAAATTAGGATCTCGAAAATTCATCGATTCCAACCCTCGCTTGATATCTTCGATAGCGGCGTGCAGATCGATTTCGGGCTGATATGCTGGGGCCAGCTGTCTGAATTTTTCGAAACTCACGCGGTAGGACCGCTTGTCCGGTTGGGCATTCTGATTCACCTGCACGTCAACACCGGAAATTACCTTTGCTACAGCCTGAGCCAAGTCTCTAACTTGGTAGTTCCATTCATCGCTACCGGCATTTACGGCAATAAACTGACCCCCATCCTGGGATCCTCTTTGGACTCCCCAGTCAATAGCCCTCGCCATATCAGCGATATGAATCAGGGGACGCCACGGCGTTCCGTCGCTCAGAATAGTGATGGTCCCGGTTGCCAATGCACTTGCCACAAAATCGTTGAGCACCAAATCTAGCCGCAACCGCTCACTCATGCCGCAGGCAGTAGCAAATCTCAGACACGTCACAGCAAAGGTGGGGTCTGCGAGCCGAGCAAGCTCCTGCTCAGCTGCTATTTTTGATTTTGCGTACGCAGTGAGCGGGTTCAATGACGAATCTTCAGTCTTAGCATCTTCACCACCAGATCCATACACACTGCAGCTCGAGGCAAAAACAAAGCTTCTTGCTCCTTGTCGACGTGCCTGCTCTGCAAGGTGGATTGCCGCCCGGTAGTTCACGTCCAACGTCACATTTTCAAACGTCGCTCCCATTGGATCATTCGAAATGGCTGCAAGATAGACGATGGCCTCGACGTCTTTGAGTACTATGGGATCGGTATGCCGCACGTCGCTGAAATACTGAGAATCTACACGACACTCAGGTAGATACTTTGACGCGGTCAGGCAGGTGGCAAAGTAACCCATGTCTAGCCCAATAATTTTTGCCTTGCTGTAAGACTTACGAAGGCGTTGCACAACGGTTGGTCCAATATATCCCATATTCCCCGTGATCAATATCTTCATATTATCCCCCAAAACAATGTCCCGTCATGAAATACTTGGTCCCCTGAAAGATGGACGAGAGTGAGGCCCATTCAACTCTTGCACCCACTATCCCCTCACTCCTCTCAGTCTGAGGACGTAGAATAGAAGGGTGCCGGTCACTACCAAATTTTCCATGGCGCTTTACTTGCCGACCACAATTCCTCAAGATAGTTTTTTTCTTTTAATGTATCCATACAAGACCAGAAGCCATAATGGCGAAAGCCCATCATTTGCCCATCGTAAGCGAGTCGCTCCACAGGGTCTCTTTCCCAGACTGTCTGGTCGTCACGTATGTAGTCCAACGCCTTCGTATTCAGTACAAAAAATCCCCCATTGATCCAACCTTCACCTGACTCGGGTTTTTCAAAGAACTCTGTGACTCGATCACCTTCAAAACCAATTCGGCCGAACCGTGCGGGTGAACGCACCGAAGTCATGGTGGCCAACTTCCCATGCGATTGATGGAATTCCAGCAGTTTTCTGATATCCAGGTCTGCCACACCATCGCCGTATGTGAGCATAAACGCTTCATCACTACCTAACCACTTCCTCAGGCGCTTGACCCTGCCACCAGTTTGTGTGGACATCCCAGTATCCACAAGATGCACGATCCATTTTGGTTGATTTCCATCGTGAATAATCGTCTTACCTGTTGCGAGATCAACGGAAAGGTCGTTATTGATCGCGAAAAAATTCAAGAAGTACTCTTTGACCATTTCCCCTTTGTAGCCAAGGGCCAGGATAAACTCGCTTATTCCGTGGGCAGCATGAATCTGCATAATGTGCCAAAGAATCGGTTTTCCACCTATTTCCACCATCGGCTTGGGCCGAAGCACGGTTTCTTCCGACAGACGTGTCCCTAATCCTCCCGCTAAAATCACTGCTTTCATTACTATCCTCCTGGGGGGCTTGCACACCAAATTAATCAAACTTGTGATGATCTGCCGGTGCTTTTGCCAAGAAGAGTGTCTTACCTGGCATGCTGATCACATATGGCATGAAGAGCTAGCTAGTATCCCACACAGCTATCACCAGGTTGATCAGAAGCCATGTTCGAACAGGCAACGTGGGGGGAGCGACTTTCTTGATACAGGCGCCTCGCCTATGACCTTCCTGGGTGCGGTTTTTAACCGGCCGAGACAGAGAAGAGAGTGATGGCGCACACGGAGTGGTCCCGATGAGGGACCTCCGCATTGAACCAAGTCTCATGAGTTTATGTAGGAATATATTGAGTTGTCCACTTTAGAAGGGGCCGTATGGCCCCTGGCCATCTACCGGTGAAATCACCACGAGCTGTTGGCCCCGTTCCATTCTCATGTACGCGGAAGCCTACAACACGAGGAGTATCGCAATGCAACCGAAAGGGATCTTCGGTCATGATCCCTGCAGAGACTGTGTGAACCCCTTCAGAAAGCATATTCCCAGGAATCCAAGCAGTTGCCGTATATCGACCGACTGCCCGTGGCCGCCGTAGCCATGCTGGATCACGGTCGTTGACAATAAAAATAACTACGTTTTCCTCGTTTTGAACACTGAATTGCCCGACGGTTACATGCCCTTCCTCAAGTACATCAAACTCAATTTCGATTCCGATTGGTCTTCGGATATCAAACCCTTCCGTTACCGTGCCTGACTCAGTTTTGACTCTGACAGCACGCATTCGTACGATCTCATCCCCAGGTGCCGTCTGGAGATCAGGCCATTCGCAGAACGGCTTGATATGACCCATGTATAGATACTCATTCACAACTTCGTAGGCGGACCCTTCACGAACAATTTGTCCCTGGCTCAACAAAACCGCGCGCTTGCAAAGGCGCGTGATCGCTGACATGTCATGAGACACCATAATCACCGTTCGTCCATGATGGCCGACGTCTTCCATTTTGCCCATACATTTTTTCTGGAATCGCACATCCCCTACGGCCAGCACTTCATCAACGATAAGAATATCGGGGTCCATGTGCGCAAGAACAGAAAATCCGAGGCGGACATACATGCCACTCGAATAATGCTTGACTGGTGTATCTATAAACTGTTCAACCTCAGCAAAGTCAACAATTTCATCAAATTTTCTGTCGATTTCTCTGCGTTTCATTCCAAGAATGGCGCCACTCATATACACATTATCCCGACCTGTCAGCTCCGGATGAAAACCGGTTCCTACTTCCAACAATCCGCAAAATCGACCATTGATCAGAACTCTACCCTTTGTAGGTTCTGTCACCCTCGAAAGTATTTTTAAGAGGGTGCTCTTGCCTGATCCGTTGTTCCCAATAACACCAAATACTTCTCCGCGATTGATTTCAAAGGAAACATCGCGCAGCGCCCATATGCTTCGTATCTCGCCATCCTTAGCATTTCTACGAAAAAGACCTTGTATACCTCGAGACAATAGCCTTGTAGCACCCTGAGCACCATGAACGGACCCCAGCCGATATCTCTTATGAAGCCCTTCAACTTTAACGGCAACATCACTCATCAAATGACATCCGCGAATGTTCGTTCAACTCGCTTAAAAAAGATTACTCCTCCTACCAGCAGAACCAACACAACTCCCGAGCTCACCAGTACAATTTTCCAATCAGGATGAGCCTTTCCAAGGAGCGCCCACCGGAATCCCTCGATTACTCCAGCCATGGGGTTCATTCCATAAAGGAACCGCAATCGCTCCGGAACCATCGAGGAAGGATAGAGAACAGGAGAGGCAAACATCCACAGTTGAGTCACCAAGGGTATGACCGATGCGACATCGCGATATTTCACATTCAATGCTGACAGCCACATGCTTACGGAAAGGGATGCAGCTACAGCCATACCAACGAACAACGGGAGAGTGATAATTCCCCACGTAGGCCACACGTGATACCAGAGCATCATCGCTCCTAGGATAATGAAACCCACTACAAAATCCACCAGATTGATGAACGTGGAAACAACGGGAATGATTAATCGGGGAAAATACACTTTCTTGATTAAGCCACCTTCATTGACCACGCTTAGTGTGCTTCTTTCCAGGCTTCTGGCAAAAAGTGTCCACGGGAGAATAGCCGCATATGCAAAGATTGGGTACGGTAGTCCATCTGATGGAACTTTTGCCCAATAACTGAATACGACGGTAAAGACAAGAGTCGTGAGCAACGGCTGCATGATTGCCCATCCCGCACCTATGGCCGTCTGTGCGTATCGGGTCTTCATGTCTCGCCATGCGAGAAAATAGAAGAGCTCTCTTGAATTCCATATTTCCTTAAAACCCAAACTAAACCTGGAACCAGCAGGTTCAATTAGGATTGACGACCTTGCCGATTGTAGTTCTTGCTTTGTGCCTGCTTCCGACGAGAGATGCATAGTTAAGCGCCGTTAGGCAATATCAATAACATGTGGATACTGACCTTATGAGAACAAATGTAAAATCCATTTTGCCAAAGATGTGCCGCTAGCCGACGCCAATTCTTCGGACTTGGGGCCTTAATTCTACTCGATCATTCCAAATCTCACAATTGTTTGCGCATTACCGATCTTCCTAAGTATTGATGAAACATAGATTCAAGGCGAACTGGGCCCGTAAGCTTCCTTTTTTTCGCTCGATGCGTACATTGATGAAGAATTTCCGGAGTTAGAAGAGAACTACTCTTTCATAGCAATTTATTTGGGCTATCTTAACGTAAAGCAGGCAACCAAAGGCGATCGATCTAGATTCAATGACTCATACCGCCCATCTCGATGATTGCCTCTATGCCATAAGTCACATTTTTGGGCTGCTGCGGGTTTCGTTGACACCATCCTAAGCTAATCGCACCTTCATTTCGAACTCTATGGGACTCATATAGCCGAGCATCGAATGCCGCCGCGTGGGATTGTAGAAGCGCGCTCGATGTAGTCGAACACGTCGGCGTTCATGGCGCACCTCCCGTTTCATCCATACACCTAACCCGGTGTCTTTGAAACCGGCAGCAGTCCACTTGATTACCACACGAAACAGATTAGCTAGGGGAAAGCACCCATGTTGCTATCCAGTTTACGTCGTACATTCTCTTATCTTCGATTTGTGCTAAGAAAAGGAGGGAACTGAGGTATGAACGCGCATCAAGGTCGGGGGCATTCCCTCGAAACTCATCCGATGTTATACGTATTTCCCTGCAGACCTTGCAGTCTCTTTCGAGAGTCAACCCAGATTTTCTACCTGCTGCGACGCAAGACAATCAACTCCTGAGTCCTGGTGCGTGAGATGTTTATGGCATGCGCGGCTTACGGGAAGGATCGACTCACAGATCGGACCAAATTGAAAGTCGTTCAGCAAGTTGACCAACCTCTCTTCAGTCTTGTTAAGGTTTAGATAGTGCCTGGCACGAGAAATTGCAGATCCATCCATGCGCGGCTGATCAGGATCAAACTCCCAAGGATGCAAATACATAACAAGAGGTACTCCCTCTCGTGCTATCTTCCGTAAAAGTCGACGAGACAGAAAGTATGGATACAGTCTAAAATAGCCCCCCCCTGCGCAGGGGACAGGAAAACCGAATATTTTTGCCACGGAAGGGGGTATTTCCCATATTGATCCTGCCTGGGTTTTGATCTGATTCACGTATGGACTCGCTGTGGGTATGCCGTATCGATCATGAATGGTCGGGAAAATACTCGAATCGTATACGTATCCCTCCTCTACCAATATTTCCATGGCCCACATGGTCTCGTTGGTAATGGAGAAGCTCGGTGCGCGATAACCCCATACGTTCTGCGATAGAAGGTTTTCCAGAATGACTTTAGCTTTACGGATGTCCTGTCGAAAAGTCAGAGGAGTTTGTGCTGTTATAAGTTGATGACCATAACCATGGGAGGCAACCTCGTGACCGGCTAACGCAATTTGCTTCACAAGTTGTGGATATCGTTCTGCAACCCATCCAAGAATAAAAAAAGTAGCGCGAACATCTCGACAAGCCAATAAATCAAGTACCTTAGCGGTGTTTCTCTCCACTCTGCTCTCATAAGTGTTCCAATGTTTTCGGCGAGTGGGCGATTCGAATGCTGTAACCTGAAAGTGCTCCTCCACGTCGAATGAAAGACAATGTCTCAAAGCAGCAGAATCCGAGTCAACCGTCATCACCGAGCTCCTTGACCAAGAAGCATTACTTTCACTGTGTTGGCGACTATTCGCATATCCAGAAATAGCGACAGGTTCTTGACGTAGTACAGATCATACTGCAACTTAACATGAGAATCTTCCTTGGATGCACCGTACCGGAAACGAGTCTGTGCCCAACCTGTAATCCCCGGTCTTACAGTATGGCGAAGATCATAGTAAGGGATATTGTTTCGCAACTCCTGCACAAACACGGGTCGCTCTGGTCGTGGGCCAACCAAACTCATCTCTCCTTTCAGAACATTGATCAATTGAGGAACCTCGTCGAGTCTCCACCTCCTCAGCAAGCGGCCTACTCGAGACACTCTTGGGTCCTCGGCAGAAGCCCAACGAGCACCACCCTTCTCCGCATCCTGTCGCATTGAACGAAATTTCCATATCATGTACGGGCGGCCACGAAGCCCAACACGCATTTGCTTATAAAAAACAGGTCCGGCCGAGTCGAGCCTTATTGCTATCGCAAGCAACAAGGTAGCGGGTATAAAGATGAGTATTCCCAATAAAGCGCCTGAGACATCAACCACCCGTTTTGCGACCATCGTAATCAACCGGCGTCGGAAACCTGTTGAAAAAATAAGAGCGCTCGGTTTGAGATGATCAATCGACAAGCGGCCAGATTCCTCTTCATAAAGGTAGTGTCCATCGACCACATCTCTACCCATGGCCTTCATATCTAGGAGGGTCTGTACCGGAAGAACTGTTCGCCTGTCCTCCAAACACACTGCGACGGTATGTACTTGATAGCGCTCTGCAATCTCGAATAATTGATCGTACGTCCCAATAATACTGGGATTCACCAGCCTCTCTCCTACACGGGCTGAATCCTTGTCGAGGAATCCTACCACCTCAGTCAAACTACCCCGCTTAGATAGAAGTGTCTGACAGAGATCCCTTGCTAATGGTCCAACACCTAAAATTAAAACCCTCCTCCTGAGTTTTGGAAATGATACGGTAACGGATATCAGAGGCTGCGTAGACGCCAGCGACTCCAGCTCAATCTGCTGTTCAGACTTACTTGAGCTGCTCATGATGGGCTTCTCGATAATATTCTTGTTGCATGTAATACGGGGTTGTATGGGCATCCAATCCATTCAGGATGATACCAATGTTGGCAGTGTCTCCCAATGCCTTGAGAGATTTCTGCACGACATCTCTACCCGTTACACTCGCCTTAATTACGTAGGCAAGAACGTCGGCCATACTGGCTAATACATGCATATCAGCCAAAGGCAGGACAGGAGGCGCATCCACGATAATGTACTCAAAGCGCTCTCTCAGCTCCGCCAATAAATCTGCGATCTCATGCATTTTCGATAGTGTTAGTGGACTATCTGCTACAGAACCCGCGGAGAGAATCCACGGCCCCATATCGCCCATGCGCTGTATGCAGTCCTCAATGGATTTCACGCCGCGCAATACTTCCGCAAGGCCTGGTTGCTGCCATACTCCAGCATAAATGTGCTGCATTGGTCGTTTGAAGTCGCAATCGAGGACTAAAGTCCTACGATCTAGGTCTTTTGCCAAAACATATCCCAAATTAAGGGCTGTAGATGATTTCCCTTCTCCCATTACCGCGCTGGTCACAACAACCACCGTGTTTTTTCGGTCGCCGCCCATCAACTCCAGCCGAGTAGCTGCTACTCTATATTGTTCCGCGACAAATGATAACGGTCTCCACATCGAAACAAGTTCAAGTCCGGGCGTTACATTCGGCAGGTGACCAGGTTGAAGCTTATGCTTCCCACTCGCTTCGATGGAAGCCCGATGTAAGGGAGCTAAATCACGGCTTTGCTGATCCGCATCTGAAGTTAGGAGAGCGGTGGCTCTACTACGTTGAGCCAGAGCCCTTACGCTTTGCATCGTGCCACCAAAAGCTCCCTCATAAAGCGGAATTGAAGCAATGACAGGAAGCCCCAGCGTAACCTCCGCTTCCTCAGCAGAACGAAATCCTCTTCCGAGCAGCTCAAGCCCGATCGCTCCACCGAAACCCAGCGCACAACCCAGCGCGAGACCTCCCAGCATAACCAATGGAATGTTCGGAACTTCGGGAACAACTGGCTTGTAAGCGGGATCGACGATGCTAAACTTAGCGCCCTTTCGCCGCTTTTCAAGGTTGCCAGCAATTCCAGCGCTCAGCTTCTTATCCAATAAAGACTGATAGTTCTTCTGCAGATTTTCATAGTCTCTTTCAAGAGTTTTTAGTTTCTGCTCTCGTTCGGGCGTGCGCTCAACTCTACGCTCGTATTGCATCATTTCAGATGAAATGTGTGCTTGTCGCCGCTTGATTGCATCGAGTTGCAATACAATTTCTTCTCTTCCCTTGAGCTGTTCTGCATGATAAGGATCAATGGCTTTTTTCTTTGATTTTCGACCGACCGGCGATGGATCAGAATCATCGGCATCCGGAAGCAAGTCCCGATACTGCGCTGTAGACATTTCCTTCAGCCTTTTCATCTCTTCCTTTATCTGCACAAGATCGGGATAAGTTTCCTTGTACATGGAAGACAATTCAACCAGCCGACGATCCAATTCTTTGATTCGAGCAAGACGAGGATCTCTACTCCTTTTGGTCAAGGAACCGGGAATGTCATTTTCCTCTCCCGTCTCCTCATAGGATTTTATTGCCTTATCAAGATGCTCCAACCTGGTGCTGAGATTTTGCGCCATCTCATTTTGCGCCTTCATGTCATCCTGAAGACGATCCAACTTGTGGAGATTGGCTTCGATCTGCTGGGGCAATTCACCTAAATGCTGTTGCTTGAATTCTGATATTACCCTCTCCTTCACCTCGAGTTCGGCTTTGGCACGAATGATCTCCTGCTGCAAAAACTCCTCAGCTGCAATCACTCCTTGCTCTCGCTCTTTGAGGGTCTCTTCTATGAGGAGGTCGGCCATTTTGGCCGTCACATCTCGCGCAAGTATTGGATCTTCGTCAGCCCAAGAAAGGACCAAGAATAGCTTGTCTTTGGTCGGCTCAACTTTGATGCCCCCTCGAATACCACGTATAGCATTCTCGGAGTTTTGTGATTCTGGCTGGTCTTTGTCATAACCATAGAGGGCAAATTCCCCAGCCACCTGTCCTAACAACTTTCGTCCCATTAGGAATTGGCGCACCTCCATAGCTCGGTCTTCAAGTGTTGGAACGTAGTTGCCTCCTGAAGTGGGATCTCCCTTCACAAGGGATTCTTGGATTTTTGCACCCTCTACCCACATTTTAGTACCGGATCGAAATCGCTTTGGCATCACGATGCAGATCGTACCAGCGATACTCAGAGCCACTAGGATAGCGGAGATAACGAGCCATTTTCTGCTGGCAACCGCTCTCCAATAATCTTCAGGTGATAATACGCGGGTATTCATTTCTTGATTTCAACCCCCCCTGATCCAGACTGGCTCGCCCCAGTTCCCGTCGTTGATGCGCCAGATGAAGTATCCCAGAATGCGCCGGACCTAAAGAAATCGCCTCGGGGTGCATACGCGTAGGAGAGCCCGAGGATAATCATCTGTTTTGAGAAACTGAAATCAGAAGCGGAGTCCAGACCGCCGCTACTCCCCGCAAATTCCATCCATTGATGGCTCAGTGATGCTTGAAGTGACGGCGCGACGAGATAGTTGAGCATTTCAATAGTGCCGTAAGTGTCAAAGGTCTGATTGTTCAGTTGGGAGGTAAAGCTGCTGTGAGCGAAATTGAATCCTCCCATGACGGTCAGTCGATCTGAAATGCCCGCAGAAGCATTTATCCCGATTATATGCGTATATATTGGCCCTGCTGAGGAAACAAAGCTGGGATATATACCGAGATTGTAATTAAACGACACGCTGTAAGCACCAGGTCCAGCGTTACCTCCCGGCATGATACCACCGGCTAACATCGGCAAGAAACTGCCTCCCACGACCCCCACGCCACCTGAAGAAGAAGCGCTTTGAATGTCACTCCCTAACGATCTCAGAAGAGATGAGGCAGAGGCATAGGTTACGTTAAACCCCCGGTAGGAAGTATAGTTGCAGGGACTCTACTCTGATTAGAAACTTGCGCGTTAGGATCATTGGATTGAGTGACAGGAATCGGTTCAACGAGGGTCATCCCCCCCCTCACCGACGATGATATTTCACGACTCCAGGATCTTCCCCACGTGCCTTGCCCAGTGTGGGTTGAGAAACTGCCGAAATTCGCCTGAGACATTAGGCTAAATATGTAGTTGAACCCCAATGAGTCGTAAGCGGAGATTCGTGCGGTAGGTCCAGCCGTCACCGAATAGTTCGTTGTGTCAAACACAAGTGCCTGCCCAGAAGTCGTGGTTGTTGGAGTATAAGAATCTCCGAAGCTGATACTCGAATATGTAAAGGCGGTTTGGAAGTCCGCGGATGGTGACAAGGCATACGAACTGCTTACGCCGATATTGTAGATTGAAGTCCTAATTCTCTGAGAAATCTGACCGGAATCGAGTGGACCGGATAGCGCCAATACCACCGCCGCCAAACGCCCTCCCCCACCTCCAATCATACCTAACCCACCGGCACCAAAAGCTGGAGTTGAGGGGCTGTATTGATAGGTACCGAAAACACGCAATGCCTTCATTCTTGGCAGATAACGATTTGCTACTCGAGCAAGGTCTATACCCGCTGCTGCGTTAAACCCCACATTGTCCAGATCGCTATTCCTTGCAAATTTCTGAATGATTGCTCCGACCGAAAGATTTGTACTCATGAGTGAGTTCGTCTGCCCCAAATTAATCTGAGGCACGATCGTGGTTATAAAATCATCACGCTTCAAACCTGGAGGTAATTGATCTGGAGGCGCAAAAAAGACATTGCTGTCGTACATCTCACGTACCGAGACAGATGGCACCACCCGCACCTGTTGCGCATTGGCACTCGGTATCAGAGTACTTCCACAAATCACCAAGGCAACTGAGATTGCATACAGACTAATCTTCAAAGGCCGGTCATGGCACGACAATGACGTCACCAGCCTTAAGAAAGAAATTTCCCTCAGAATTCTTTCCAGCAATAATATCTTCGTAGGGAACCGGAATCTGTATCTGTCTAGGTTGCCCTTGGCCGTTTGGCACTACACGCAAAACATGAATCTTGTTTCTTGATGCAAAAGTTGAAAATCCTCCAGCCAATGATATCCCCTGGAGAACCGTCGCGTACGATTTCAGCGGTACTTTCCCGGGCTTTTGGACCTCCCCTAAGACATAAACATAGTAACTGTTCACTTCTTTGACTTGCACGGAAACCGTGGGATTAGACATGAACTCTGCCAAGCCATCAGCGATACGCTTCGCCAACACATTCGCAGTCATTCCAGCCGCCTGAACATCACCAACTAAGGGCATGGATATTTTTCCGTCTGGGCGAATAATAACTTCCCTCGACAGTTCCTGGTTTCTCCAGACATTAACAACAAGAATGTCCTCTGGTCCCAGCAAGAATTCATTCGGAGGAATATACGTTAGGTTATAATCTTGCTGCTCTGTCCCAAATAAAGAACAACCAGACAGACAAACCACAGAACTGAAGATTACACAAATACCCCGGAAACTTAACGTCGCCCGAAATTTCTTCAATTCACTGCCCTTTCTTCGAAAAATCTGCTTCAAGTTCGTAGTCAAAGATACTACCTAGACGGCAGGACCACCATTGTTTCAGATGGAACGACGATCTGGTCACCGGGTTTCAATTCTATATTTTGATCTGAACCATCGCGCAAAACAATATCATCATAACTTGCCTTGATTTTTGTTAAGCCTTCCCCATCCTTTCCAAACCTAAAAATAACAATCTTATTTCGCGCAGCGACCTGCGTGAATCCGTGGGCAATGGTGATCGCCTGAAGCAAGGTCGTCTTACTCTTCAACGGAAATTTCCCAGGAGTGGCGACTTCACCCAGAACGTAAATTTGGTAACTATTCACTTCACGTACCAGGATAGATACGGTTGGATTCTCCATGTAGGATTTCAACTTTATTGAGATCTCCTCTGTAAGCTGAGCGGCAGTCTTCCCTACTGCCGACACATCCCCTATAAGGGGCAAAGAAATTCTCCCATCAGGCCTGACCTGGACCTGCTTAGAGAGATCTGCATTCTTCCACACCGTGATTTCAAGCACATCCTCTGGACCCATGATGTAGTCCGGAGTGACCGTGAGAGAGGATTTCTCCGGACCATCTGAACTGTGCCTAGATGTCGTTGGAGCAGGCGGAGTTGGTGATGCCGCAGCAGACATTAACACAGTTGAGAAAGGAGACGATGCGTTTGGTTGCTCGGCAACAACGTAACCGGTAAAAATACAAAACATGAAGGCCAAGCCACTTGCTAAGCTCAACAGGTACTTCATAAATTCATCTCCTCTTGCCCAGTGAAATTACCTCACCCTGGTGCACACATATTGTCACCCGCCCCCAAACCTCTGGGATCTTTATCCACCCCTGACCAATTAGTTACGGGTAGCATTTCAGAAAATCCTTTTCACAGAACCACCATGCTCAAAAATGTTCAAGACCTGTTCCACAAAAGGAAACTTAGCCGACGACTAGGACATATCTCATTGCGGTTCCAGAAGAAGCAGCCTTACCAGGAATGTGTATTATGTCTGGAAGTCTCAGTTCTATCAACGTTTAAATCATCGACACACACTCCCTATTAGAGCTGAAACCTGAGGTGGAACCCCTGGATACTGCTGCATTCAAACAAGCTGTGAGGTGTCGCAGCGCATCGTGACTACATCGAAATCAGCATAGAAACATCCCAGCATGTTCCACAATACCGACGATGTACCCTCACTTCGTCTTAGGGTATAATTTGACTACCTCGAAAGTGTTATGTACGATTACTAATGAGCCGCCAAGTCCAATTAACGATATCAGAAACAGTCCGATTGTCTATCAAGATGAAGCATTACCCAGGGAGCATAAATCATGGCAGAGAAAGCCGTCATCCATTCAGACCCTGCAGACAGTCTTGCCGAGCAGCGCACTGGCGCTGGGATTGTAGTTCTTTCCTCATCGATGCAATTACTACACATGAATAAACAGGCTGCGGACCTGTCCAAACAAATAAACATGGCGGAAAATAACGGTGGGCCTCCTCGTGCTGCTCAGGGGGTTTTACCGGCGATACTGACGGAATTGTGCTTAGAAATAACAAAAGCACTTCAAGTCCGTACTGAGGCAAAGGATTGGGAGCAATTTGAGGTTAAGCGAATTGCTGGTAATGCCAATCACCCTATTCTGTTGCGAGGATTTGGACTCCCGGACAAGGGTGGGGTTCAACATGCCAGACTTGTAGTAACTATGGAAGAGCTAGGTCGGCGTCAGCATCTCAACACGGAACAAGCAAAAGAAAAATTTCAGCTCACGAATCGCGAACAATCGGTTGTTGAAAACCTCGCGAAGGGATGGACCAATAAAGAAATTGCGAATGCTTTACTGATAACGGAACAAACGGTCAAAGAACACATCAAACACATCATGCGCAAAACAAACGCA
>CAWCIJ010000014.1:0-389505 GCA_963795615.1 uncultured Nitrospiraceae bacterium | reverse complement strand
CTGCGGTCGGATCGAAGTTGAGTTAGGCGGAATTCGGAAGGAGGTCGAACTCATTGCCTCAGATGCCAACAATGATATTGCCCTGTTGCTGGGTAACTCGGCACCCAAAACTGTGGCAGTCTTCAGGGACGGCAAGATGATCCGTGCTGGCAGCGACGTTATTATCTTAGGCTATCCTTTACATGGCGCATTAGCTCAGGAGGCCATTGTCACGACAGGTACAATCAGCGCCCTGGCGGGAATGATGAATGATGCCACCACATTTCAACTCTCTGCTCCTACCCAACCGGGGAATAGTGGTGGACCTGTGCTGGATGCGAGCGGAACCCTTGTCGGTATGATGTATGGCATGTTGGATTCAATAAAAGGTACGAAAATGAGCGGACAAGTTCCGCAGAATGTGAACTTCGCCATTCATGGTGCAGTAGTCCGTTCCTTTTTGGATGCTCACGGCGTTCAATATGTTTTACGGTTGCCTGGACCTGTGAGAGATCGAGCGGATGTCGTAGAGGAGGCACGTCGATACACGGTCCTCATTCACTGCTTTGCCCCAGAAAAGGAGCCAACCAGTGAGTTCGTCATGGATATCGTATTTAAGGTGTGGGACCGTGAAGCCCCGGGCTGGAGAGATATTGACCTGAGCGACTATAAGAAGTGGCTCAAATCACAGCCTCTAGCCTATCAAGAGGCACACAAGGCGACGCCGGATCCTTATATGTGGGCAGCCGCATTGAACGATTATATGAGCAGCCTTCGGGCAAACAACCCTTCGTCTGACGGCTCCGAATCTGGTAGGGTTGCGAAGAATGTTAAGGAACCTCAAGCGCCTAGCATCACCCCAGACGACCCTGTACAGAAGTACGAGCCCGACCCAAACCAAAATAGCCAGAGACATCACTCTCTCTCCTCTCTCTCCGAAGAGTTGAATCGTGAACTCAAAGAGCTGAGCAAGATTCAAGCGCCGTCAGTAAAGATGCCGGAACCGGTTCGTGAACAGATACCGGAGACGAAACTTAAAGAATTATCCGGATCGTCTTCCGGGAAGGCCTACCTGGCGCTGGTGCAACGCGCGATCAACGACGAGTGGACCGCTCCGCCAGTGGATATCTCTACTAAAGCACTGACGGTGGTCATCAAGTTTCGTCTGTCTCGTAGCGGAAGCATCAGCGGCGTGGTGGTTAAAAAGAAGTCGGGGAATGGATGGTATGACGATGCTGGTCGTAGAGCAGTCTTGAGTGTAGAGTTACCTCCATTTCCTCCTAGTATCACTGAACCATTCTATGACGTTGAACATACCTTTACTACTGTGGGCGGACCTTATTGAAATGCATGGGTTACAATCCCTACCGAGAGAAGGATGACCGGACTCCGCTCCTTGATTTCAATTCCCGTAGCCATAAGTAGTCCCTGAACGACCAATGAAGCGTCCAATGAGATGTACCATTTGGTGAGATGGCCCGTAATGGAGAATCATCTTGGAATCGCCCAAAATGCCAGTGTATCTATTACAGCTTTGTCATGCGGCGAACCAAGCGTGTGGATAGCGGCTTAGCACAGGATGGGCCGGAGCCATGAGCGGAAGAGGCTGTGAAACTGTCTTTGGCATTTCTTTGTGTTTAGTTATTATCGGCATGAACGCTGACGGAAATAGCGCCGCCGAGATCTCCTTCCTTAAATCCTTCCTTTTCATACCCTGAAATATCCACTTCGCCCTTCGGCTTGCCATGACATGCCAGGCATTGCCTCGTATAAAACAACGGAAGCAGCACACGGACGCCATGGTCCGCTAACTGTTGTTCAACAATGTGGTCGCCGGCTCGGGGATGGCTCTTTTGTATCACGACAAGTGCCTGTTCTTCTTGTTCATCAGGTTTGTTATCGGGATTTCGAGGAGCCATCCCAGGGGGGCCGATTTGCCGTAGTTTTAACCCAGTGTCTTGCGAAAATTGCTCCGCAACCTTTGTCCCAAATGTGGCGGGAATGAAACCTTTGAACCCTATTCCTTTCTTATTGATGTCTGATTGAACGTCCTGCACAGCTTTTTGCATCAAGCGGGCTAATTTGAGAAGCAGGGGTTTCGCACGGTCAGGCATGGGGGCAGGCGCAAGGTCGCGCAAGTCATACCCGGCTCTTGTTTGAAATTCTCTCCTCAGCTGACTTTCAAATACCGCTGCAGAAAAACCCTTGTCTTCCAGCCTTGGATTATTTATTTTCGGTTGCGCCTTTCCTATCACGACTCGTCCGGAATCCAAGAGGACCGCCAATAGTCGAGCAGTTTCGGCTAGCTGCGCCTTTTCAGGCGGTACATCGAGGGTTGCAATCGGGATCTCATCACTCTTGGTCTCATGCTGTTCTTCTTGGAAGTCAGGCATCACGGCGGCCGTAACCGTTGTGTTAGGTGAAAAAGATTCAGTCCTGTTGTTGGCCTGTTCGCCACGTCTTTCTTGGGCGGACGAGATTGGTGGTGCTGAAGCCCCGTCAGTCCTTCCTGCACGATGGACCTGTGAGTCAGATCCTATGAGGACGAGCAAAGGCACTGGGGCAAAGATTGCAATGAGTGAAGCTACCTTACGACTTCTTGAGAATGTCGCAGTCCGTTGCTTCTCGAGATTTGAAATGACTGGCTTTACAAGGGCACGGGTAATTATCCAATGCCGACGGGTACATCCGATTAGCAGTGCATTGTCACAGGCAATGTTGAGTTGTGTGGGGTTGCCGGCTGCAAACTTCACAATAAGAGTGAGCGCATTGATAGAAAAAATATCCAGGGCGGTGTTGCCCGCGCAGGCCAAGCGATGTTGGATATAGGCATAACTCAATTGTTGAGTCAAAGGTAGAATCTTAGTACGGAGGGCGATCCGCTGGCGTAGCCGGCGCATTTCTTTGCGATTGAGTGAGGTTTCCAATTCTGGACGGCCGATCAGTACGATCTGAAGCAATGGACTGTTCTCCGTTTCCAAATTGCAAAGCATCAGGAGATTGCTCAATGTTTCAGACGACAGCTTATGAGCCTCATCAATGAGAACCACGACGGGACGGTTACGACGATGCTCTGCAAGTGCAACCTCGCGCAAGTCATGTATCAACTCCCCAGGTTCGCCGCTGGCGGAGACGCCCATCGCGTCCAGAATCGTGACGAGGAGTCGATCAAAGGAGACGCTGGCATCATAGATGGGGATTGTTTTCTGCAACGTCTCATCAACCATGGTAAGATACTGACGAAGAATTGTTGTCTTGCCGAGTCCTGCTTCCCCAATAACAACGGTCAAACCCCTTCTGCACCTGACTCCATGACTAATACTGCTCAGGGCCGCCGTATGGCTTGGACTCATAAAAACAAAATCGGCATCAGGGGCAAGCTCAAACGGTCGCTTCTTGAGGCGATAGAAGGAGGTATAGGAGGTTTGATTGGTCTCATTGAGATCGTCAGCCATATGGACCTCTTGCCTACCACATCTGAGGAGAATCGTTGCTGATAAACGAGCGCAGCAAGTGGGTACTGTACTATGTCATCAGGGTAGCCGAGGGGACGCCCTTAATTCCATGAGAAAATCCCCCCTGTACCTTCTTGGATGAGAACGAGCGAAGTGAAGGAAACTACCCGGCAAAGTGTCGACTGTGGCACAAAGAAGCATGCTTCGACGAGCAAAGAAGTAACCTATAACATATCAGATCATAATGGGCTTCCAATCCTCTGGGAGCCCATTTCATTTCTTCGGTAGAAGCCCATTCGTTCCAATTCTTGCCAATAAAACCGCCAACGCCATGATGCAGCCTTCAAAATAGGTCAAAGCCGAAGGACACTAGCCTGACCCCCCATAAACATCTACCGATTAACAGTCACGGTTCCGGTCACGGTTCCGGCACGGTTTAGGTCCCGATTGGCAATATACCTCCATCATCACTGATCGCACGGTCAAATGGCCTAATCCCCTATATCCATAAGGGAGCGTCGCTGTCTGTCATTCTTGCTCGCTCTCAGTCTCAAGAATACTGGGTAGGACTTCGGATCCGAGGGTTGGGGGTTCAAGTCCCTCCGGGCGCACCACATGATTGAACCGTGTGCTCAGTACCCCTCTTCCTCACCTCCGCCTCTTCCTTTGCTCCGGGTCAGCGATAGCCCATATATTTGCCCATGGGCCGATCTCGCACAATGCGTTCGAACCTGTCCTCTGCTAGCCCGCAGGAATCACTTCCCATTTGATAAGGCCCGTTAGCGAAGGGGCGCCTCCTTGTCCTGGCAGCCTATGCGAAAGGTCGCAGGTCTAATTGACCGCGGCTTGCGCATGAATAGTCCTGTGCCGAGTCGAACGAGTCGATTGCAGAAGTCGATCGATTGAAGATGGAGGATGTACCGCAACCAAGAATAACGACTACTATTCAGGGCACAGCACCATCATTGTGAGCAGTGAGGGTTCATTTGGGTCCAAGACTAACCGGGGAATCAGGTAGCGAACATCATTTTTGGACAGAGGCGTCCTATCGTTCATACACTGGTTTTCACTCCAGTAAACCTGCCTTTGAAGGACCGGTGGCCCAGATGGGCTCATACACCGCGTATTATGCAAGACCTGCCGCGCCTCCTATTCCCTGCTCTTCTCATTTCTTCAATGGCATACCTGTTGCTCATGCGAAGGTTGAGAAAGCTGATATCGCTTTAACGCAGGGGGCAGACCGATGAAATCAAGTTGCCGCAAAATAGGAGCAGGTTGTAGGGTATTGCGTTCCAGAAGGACCTGCCGGATCCTCAGTCTTGTGGTAGCACTCGTTCTGCTACAAGCAGGACTATCTGCTGCGCCGGCATCTGCCCAGAACGTACAGGTAAGTCCGTCGTCTCTCTCGGCGACTCTGGTCAAGGGGCAAAGCACGACGCTCACCTTGAATTTGAAGAAGAGCGGGAGTGACCAACACGTGTGGGAACCGAAGACCAGCGTGAACTGGGTGACCCTGTCACCTAACTACGGCAGCATCAACACGATTACCACCGAAACGGATACGGTGAGGGTAACGGTCAATACGACCCACATGCCGGTGGGCGTCAACTCAGGCCTCGTGTACGTCTGGAATACGGCTCCCGGTGTGTCACGATTGCTAACTGTGCCAATCACCGTATCAGTGACCCAAGGCACGATTCCGCCATCACTACCGCCTGCGCCGTCGCAGCCAGTCACGTCACCACCGCTTCCTGCGGCGCTTCCACCGGTTGTACCCCCGGCGTCACCTCCGACGCCTCCATCTGCGACACCACAGCCTGTTGCTTCGCTGAATTCTAATATCACGGCCTTCCCGGCCGCACTCTCGGCGACTCTGGTCAAGGGGCAAAGCACGACGCTGAACTTGAATTTGAAAAAGAGCGGGAGCGATCAACATGTGTGGGAACCGAAGACCAGCGTGAATTGGGTGACCTTGTCACCTAACTACGGCAGCATCAACACCATTACAAATGAACTGGATACGGTGAAGGTGACGGTTAACACGGCAGGCATGAAAGTTGGGGCCAACTCAGGGCTCGTCTACATCTGGGACTCGGGGTCCGGCAGCCAACGCCTGATTACTGTTCCTCTCATCGTAAATGTGACCCAGTCTGCTGCGACCCAACCGCCGCCAGCATCGCCCCCCCCAGCATCGCCGCCCCCCTCTCCCGTGACATCGCCATCCGCCTCGGTGACTCCTCCTCCGCCGGTGTCGCCGCCCTCACCGTCTCCGGCCTCACCACCTCCGGCCTCACCACCACCCAGTTCCATGAACTCCACGATTACGGCGCTGCCGGCCGCGCTCAGCACGACGGTGGTCAAGGGTCAGAGCCGCATGCTCACAGTGAATCTGCAGAAGACGGGCCCCAATCAGCACTTCTGGGAACCCAAGACCAGTGTGAACTGGATCAGTCTCTCCCCGCCGTATGGCAGTAATAACACCATCACGACGGAACTGGACCAAGTCGGGGTGACGATCAATACGGCTAGTCTCGTGGTGGGTACTAATTCCGCCCTTGTATACATTTTGGAATCCGGACCAGGCGTCTCGCGCCTGATCACAGTACCTGTGACTGTTATTGTGACCCAATCGGGTGCAACTGCATCCTCACCTCCTCCAGCTTCTCCGCCTCCGCCGACCGCTCCATCGCCCATTGGGAGCGTGACTCCCCCGCCGCCTCCGTCACCCATTGGGAGTGTGACTCCCCCGCCGCCGTCACCTCCCGCACCAACCACAGGAGTGGCGAATGTGACATGGGCTGCGAACAGCGAAGCCGACCTGGCGGGCTACAAACTGTATGTTGGGACTGCGTCAGGGGTATACAATCAAGTACTCGATGCCGGAATGGTAACGTCGTACAAGATGACGTTACCGAAAGGTGTGACCTATTTCTTTTCAATCACGGCGTATGACAGGTCCGGGAATGAGAGCAGCCGGTCCACCGAAGTGAGCAGAAGCATTTTTTGAGCATCAAGAGGCGTCTTGGGGCATTCATGCCTGTACTTCGTGCAGAAGTATCTAAATGGAGCGTCTCCGGTCAGATCTCAGTCCCAGTGGCGCTAGGCAAAGCACCAGGGGTGAAGCGGTGGATACATGCGTGGACCGACCTGACGGGAACTCCCCATCATGCTGAACGATGGAGGTATCTCATCGGTGATTTGGTTTTCGGTCCGTCCAGATGAATGCCTACGTCTCCCTGTGGTGACCCTTTCGCCATTTCCGTCGTCGTGACGACGGGCGGTCACATCACCATTTCACCATCTCAAATCCCTGCCAAATCTTCACCATGGCTGGTGCGTTCGATTAGCCTGCCCTGCCACTTGCGCAGAAATCCTCCTATACGCCAGGCGCATCTGTTCTAACGCTCCTGGGCCATCTGTCTATTTCAGATGGACAGAAAGAGCGGCCTTTCTGTCCCGCGCCTCAGACAAACTCTTCTACCACCTTTACACCCCTGCACTCGATGGTTACTTGAACAGTGAATGGTACGAGCAGGCGACCGCAAGGGAAGGTGCTAGTTTTTCGCGACCTTATCGGCTGTTCGTTTTGCTGGACCCATGCGATCGTATGCAAGTGCCTCGTGGCATGGTTCTCGCTCAGTCCTGGTGACCAGCAGGTGGCGTGAAAATGTAATAAAAGTAAGAGCTTAAAGATTAGACAAAATGCCTCTCCGTCTTCGAAATTTGTCAGCCCAGATCAAGGGGAATTCCTAGCAGGCCTAGCGGGCAAAGGTAGGTACTCTAGCACCACATATACTAGACGATTGTGTTTCCGTTTCTTAACGCCATTCATACAGATCTGGGCATGGAGCAAATCATGGAAGGTAATGGAGATCAGGTTCCGGTCGGAGATCCCGTGAGTTCGGAAGATAGTCGCGGATGGAAGTTGATACGAACGCGTGACTTTGGCCTGCTGTGGTGGGGACAGATGACGTCGCAAATTGGAGAGGGTCTAAACAAGGTGGCCCTTCTCTGGTTTGTTTACAGTTTGACAGGATCCGCGCTGAAGATGACCATCGTCGGCCTCATCCAAACAATTCCACCCCTGGTCCTGGGCCCCATGATCGGCGTGTACCTTGACCGTCTGCCCAAGAAAACTGTCATGGTCTGGGTGGATCTCGTACGCACTGTTATGACGTTTCTCATCCCTGCCTTGTACGCGATGGATAAGCTGTCGCTTGAGGGGCTGTATGCGATCATCTTTCTTACGTCCATCGTTTCAACGGTGTTTGGACCGGCACTCGTATCGGCTGTTCCTCGCCTAGTTCGTCCCAATGAACTCGTGACCGCCAATGCCTTGATACAGGGAACAAACAATATCGGCCTCCTGCTCGGCCCCGCGATCAGCGGCTTGCTGATTGCGATGATTGGAGCCGAGAATGTGCTATACGTCAATTCGGCCACCTTTCTCGTGTCGGCGCTTTGTCTGATGCCCATGCGGTTGGTTGAACGAGTCCGCGACCTCGCCGCATGCTCCACGTCGGTGTTGGATGATCTCAAGGTAGGGTTCAGATTTGTCTTCGGAAACCATTCCATCATTTTTGTTCTGGTGATCATCTCGGCCCTCTACAATTTAGGAGCGAGCGCATTTGTTTTTATCCTACCCGTCTACGCAAAGGAGTTTCTGGGAGTGGGTCCGGTACAGCTTGGCTGGCTCTGGTCGGCACTCGGCGTGGGGATGCTTCTTGTGTCGACGTGGCTCGCATGGAGACATCAGGGCGATCTTCGCAGCCGAATGCAGCTGATCGTATGCGGAATGACTGTCGGCGGACTCGCTGTCTGTAGCCTGAGCCTATTGGAGACACCCCTGATCGCCGCAGGCGTCGTCATCGTGGTGGGAGGGAGTACGGCCATCCTAAATCCTGTGATTTGGGCATTGCTTCAAGAGGTCACTCCGGAACATCTGATGGGTCGGGTGCTTACAACCTTTAGCACCGGTTCCATGGCGGCAGCCATGGCGGGTATGACGGGATTTGGATGGATTGCGGACACCGTCGGACCTGCCGAAAGTTTGATCGGACTTGGACTGATGTTATTGCTGACCGCTGTCGTGGCGGTTTGCTTCAGCCGCCAGGCTATCACCACGCGAGAAGCGGTGTTAGTGACCTAGCTTCCATTTTCAACGATCCTCGGTGCGCTCCCGCCCTTTTTTCGTTGGTCCTGCTCCGTGTATTCCGTGTATATAGGTGGACTATGGCCGGCAGGGAGGTGCATGCGGGAGACTTACACCATAGAAGGCGTTCAGGGCGGCCCTATCGCGATAGGGGATGGAAAGGGTGTGTCTTCTGACCAGATGGCCATTCCTTCAGCGCGGGGGAAGAACTGGCTGCTTAGTCGAGATTTCAGTTTTGTCTGGTGGAGCCAGGTACTCTCGCAGGTTGCGGACGGGGTCAGCAAGCTGGCACTGCTATGGTTCGTCTACTCGATAACCGGGTCGCCTCTCAAAACCACGGTCATCGGCTTACTCCAGACCCTCCCCCCGATTGTCTTAGGACCAGTGATTGGCGTCACTGTGGATCGCTTCCCTAAAAAGATGATCTTGATTTGTAGTGACGTAGCGCGTGCGGTGTTGATCGGTCTGATTCCTTGCTGGGTGTCGGTTCAGTCGTTCACGGTCGAATCCCTCTATGTGCTCACATTTCTGTATGGTATTGCGACCGCGATGTTCGTGCCGACCCTGTCATCCTCCGTGCCGTTCATAGTGCAGCGTGGACAACTCACCGCGGCCAATGCGTTGCTGCAGAGCACGACGAGCGTGGGCATCATCCTTGGTCCCCTCCTGAGTGGGCTGGGGATTGCCTTTTCCGGATCTCAAGATGTCCTATGCATCAATGCCGTGACCTATCTGGCATCGGCCGCCTGCCTGATCCCCATTCGCATCCCCGGAGGCATCCCACAACAGCGGCAACAAAGCCGCCTCGGGGCGGCGATCAATGACCTCGTCGAAGGCATGCGCTATACCTTGATCTCGCAGCGAAGCCTCCTTCTGCTGATTGTCATGGCTTCCATCTACACATTCGGGACCGGCGCATTTACCACCCTCTTCCCCGTTTTCGGAAAGAAAATGCTGGCTCTTGGGCCGATCGAAGTGGGCTATTTGTGGTCCTGGTTAGGAGTGGGTTTATTCTTGGTGTCGCTTAGTCTCGTGTGGTTGACCGAGTGGGATCTACGCAGGCGCATCCTGGCTGTTACCTGGACGAGCGTCCTGGGGGGAGTTTCCCTGTGCGGGTTGGTCTGGGCACAGGACATCTATGTGGCGACTGTGCTCGTCGCCTGCATCGGTATCGGATTCGGAACCTGGACTCCTGTCGCCTGGGGCATTATTCAAGAGTTGTCTCCTGCCCACATGGTCGGCCGGGTCATGGCTCTCTACACGTCCATTGCGACGGCCACATCGATGGCAGGGATGACATTTTTCGGCTGGCTGATGGAAACCTTCAATGCCTCCATCAGCCTTATAGGGATCGGTCTCGTTTTGCTAGCGTTGGCGGCGTCCACAGCCTGGTTCAGTCCTCGTATCGTGCATGGGGTGGGAGTTCCTCCCGGCTGAGGTTCGCCAGGATTGTCCCACGCTCTTCGTTGACTCCAATTCGTCTCTACCCAGACTTGCATTCCCTGTGACCACCCTGACAAGAATCCGCGAACAATCGAGATTTCTCTGAAAGTGAACGGTATTCTTTCACCGTCAAAGGCACCTCAGGGTCTTAACGATTTAACAGAACGGTCGCCATCGAGTGGTGGGTTTTCATAAAACCATCGTGAAAACCAATGGTTATACCTTGTTTGTGCTGGGAGGCCTCCGTCAGGTTCTTCCAGAATCGGGTGCTATATTTAATAAGAACAACCGACTGAGCAAGAGAGGCTCACTGCGGTCGATTCGATGGTTCGTTCAAAGGTGGGTGAAGGATCGCTCTTTCTACTATCGGTCCAATAAGGAGTATTACCATGTTACACCGCCGTTACCAATTGTGGATGCTGACAGGATTGGTTCTTGCCCTGATTACAGGACAGGGCTGTAGCAGTATGAAATGGTTTCATTCAGGAAACGATGAACAGTCCGCAATGGAACTGGGCCAATCGGGTCGCACAGGTGGTGATCGAGGAACCAGTCCGGATCATCCATCATTGAGCCGAAAGGGGGTCGGTGATGATTCAGAAGACGGAGCCCTCAGCGGACTTTCGCCGGTTGTAGGAAATCGTGTGACCGGAGAGGAACGATTGAGCCGAAGCCGGATTGGTTCGATGCTGCAGCCGGTCGACAGGACGGACAAGATATTCGCTGAACTGCGTCGTGAAGAAACCGCCGCGATCGCGGCGGGCCTGGAGGACGTGTTTTATGGTTATGATCGTTGGACAGTGCAGGACGAAGGTGTGCAATCGCTGTCACACGACGCGCACTGGCTCAAGGACAATCCGAAAGCAGTCCTCAAGATCTCCGGTCATTGCGATGAGCGAGGCAGCCACGACTACAACCTAATACTGGGTGAGAAACGTGCCAAGGCGGCGAAGAGCTATCTGGTGGAGCTCGGAGTCAATCCTAAACAGGTCGCGATCGTGTCCTATGGAAAGGATCGACCCTTCTGCTCCGAGAATGACGAGCATTGCTACCAGCAGAATCGTCGGGGTCATATGCTGCTCAGGACGAAATAGTCAATCCTCGAATTGGTTCTTCCGCGCCCCTTCCAGAGGCTCTGGAAGGGGCTTTCTATTTCAACGGGCCGTGTGCGGGCGCCTCACGCGCCGCGCTTTCGGAGACGGCTTGGAAAAGAGCACGGTAGTGGAACGAACAGGTGACAATGCAACAGAGCTTATGGTATCTGACCCAGTGCGTGTTACTGAACCATTGCTAACATGAATAGAGAAGGGGTGAGCCGTGAGTCAACGTTATGGTATTAGCGTGAAGTTTCTCATCAGCGCGGATTCGCCTGAAGAGGCGGAAGAGATCATCGAATCAGCCTGTGAGAAAGCCGCCGCATCGATGGGCGAGGGCGACGTCAGCTATGAGGGAATCGAAGACATCGAGGAAGACGATGAGAGCTGAGGTCATGCCGATGGATTTCCTAGAAGCCTGCCCGGCGCCATCGTCGCATGGACGGCAATGCGACAATCCTTGTGAACGACCACACTGAAGCAGCCGGTCAGAAGACCGGTCACCAGGGAATACTCGGCAGAATTCATCAGCCGACAAAGCCGTATCTCTCTCAGTTTCTGGGGATACCGGCGCACGTGCATCACGTCGCGCACCGGATGGCGAATCCTCCCACCGAACGTCCCCAAAGCCGCAAAGAGTTTCAGCAAGCTCTTCAACAACTGGAGATGACCCACGCAGATGTGCAGGAGAAGTTCGGCTATGGCGCCAAGACAGCCGACAATGGCGATCGTCTGGTGATTGTCTGGGAGGCGCACACAGAATACTACAGCTATCAGGTCTGGCATATCGCCGGCGATGCTTCCATGCCGTTGACGTTCGGGCCTCTAGCGTACCCGGGCTATTTTTTTCCTTTTAGTCCCCTGGGTGTCAAGGTGAATGCCCTCGACCTCCTCATCCTGCCTCAGCCGGATCCTACGCTGGAATCACTGCATGCAAGCCTGCCGGGACCACATCTCTACGGAAGTCGCATGTTCGGTGAAGATATCGTGGCAGCCACCAGCTTCACTCCCGATGAACATCAGCGCGAACGATACCTGGTCTGTTCACCATCCCCCGAAGTGTTGCGCTATCACATTGCGAAGATCGTGGATACGATTGTCGCCGTCGAAAATTATTACCACCTGGTGATGCTGCCGTTTCAATCGTTTGCGCGAGCCGTCGATCAAATCCATGACTACGAACAACGGCATCTCTATCAACGGGCAGTCTTGATCGAACAATTGGGCGACTCGAACCCAAACACGCTTCAAAAGTGGTTAACCGTGTTGACTCAAGACCTATTGCAGGTGAGCCGTTTGGCCGAATCGATGCGTTACCGGCTGTCGGCCTCCGTGCCGTATGACAGCATCGTGAGAGGAAACATCGCGGCGATGCAAGAACGTGCATTCGCTCCGTTACGCCCACTCTCCGAGTATCTCTACTGGAAGATTACCGGGGTGACCGACGGCTATCAGCAGCTCCTAAAGCGGATCGACGCCATGGAGAAGGATTTTGAAGCGACGGTGGCCGTACTTCGAACTCAAATCGAGTTGCGTCTCCAAGAACAGAACCTTGCTCTTCAGGATCAGAACATGAAGCTCCTGGCGAGCGTGGACTCGACGACCCGAGGGCAAGCCATTCTGCAGCGGACGGTCGAAAGCCTGTCGGTCATTGTCATCACGTATTACCTTGCCGGACTCGGGAGTTATATCTTTAAGGCGCTCTATGAAGTCGGATGGCTGAAGAATGCGACGCTCGCCACAGCCATTTTTATCCCGGTCGCCTTCGGACTTTCCTTAACGTTGATGGGTGTCGGCCGGAAGGTGATCCTAAGACGCATGTCCCGTCCACAGCATGGAAGCGGTCAGGAACGCCATGGCCACGACACATAGGATGGGTGCGAAACGACCTTCAAGAATCAATTATTCATTAGGGATTCTTGACGAACCAGAGCGCGAGCGGTAATCCAATCGGTAGTGGAAGAATAATGACCAGCAGCAGAGCGATCATTCCGTCTGTCCGGGTGGCCCAGGCTCGAAGTATGTCTAAGGAGGGAATCATATCGTCCATTTCTACACGATATCGCTCGATCCACAACTCCTGCGGTTGCTCATGCAGAACGTCACATGGCTTCGTTCTGACGAGCCGAACGAAGGATATCGGCGATCCAACGTGCAAACAATCCGCCAAAACCTGCTATCGTAACGATACAATCCGCGAGACGCATGGGTCGGTCCTTTCGTTCCTGTTGGAAACTTAATGAAGTCCTCGGCGTCTGAGGTGTTCAGGGAGCAATAGCCGTGCCGAAGTTCGGCAGGGGACTTTCTTCGTGGAAAAGGCCCATCATCATAGCGGTAACTGTACCTCATTGATGAAAAGGGTTGAGGATTCACATCGAAAGGATACAGTCCGTATCTGAAAAGATAAGGATGCCTTGGTCGGAGCGCAGGTTGCCGAAATACCTTCCATATGCTTCTAGGATCGGCCATGGCGGAATATTTCCTGTTTCTTGTATCGATTGATTTCGAGTGAAAAAGGGCGTATCCGTCTCCAGTTGCAGGAACCAGTCTGTAGGGTCTTCTCGGGAGCAGTGATGGAGCGCAGAGAGGATGTCCGGTACGAGGTGGATCTGCCGCTGGCGTTTTCAGGCAGCGAGATCGCCGGCGGAGGGATGGTCATCAGTCTTTCTAACGAGGGCTGTGCCGTTCGAAGCGAGGAGGCTGTTCTCACCCACACCTTTTTAGCACTTCGATTGCAGTTGCCGGAGCCGAATGCTCCACTGAAGGTTGAGGTCGCAGAAGTGAGATGGACCAATATGTCATGTTTCGGTGTGGAATTCGTTCATTTGCATGCGGAAGAGTTGGAGCGCCTCCACCGGTTTATCGCCTGGCTGAAGAGCACCCAGAATAATTAGTCCTGATTCATCTCGGTGATGACACGACTTTCCACCCAGACTACCAGGATCTTGAAAAAGGCCGTCGGCATCGTTATCGGAAGGCGTTCTCTCGTGTGATTGGCGCGTTACCGGGACATGACAGGCATTCCGACATGCACATCTACGCGGGAATCACCGGTAGCGGAAGGAAAAGGGGGGAAGGGATGGGCGTTAACCACGGCTAGAATCGCCGCCTGATCGAGGTCTGTATCACCGGAGCTTCTCTCGATCTCGATGAGTTGAGCTTCGCCGTTCATGTACAAGCGAAAATGGACCACGGGCATACGCCGCACGGACAGCGAGCGGCGTGAACGCAGCTGCTGACGGATCAGTGTGTTCAGCAGCTTCCAGTATCCTTGAGCACGGTTCGCAGCCGAGTCCCCCAAGAGATCAAGTTCTTCCACCTTATCATCCAAGAGGGTCGGATCAGTTCCTAGCGTGCCGCTGCGGTGAATGTCTGCGGCCTCGAGAGACATTCCTGCCGGATTGAGCGAACGGGGGGAGCTGCGTTCGGTATATCCCGGGACGGCCACCGTCACGATCACCGTTCGTCGGGCGAGTTCTTCCAAGTGAAGTCCCTCCTGGCGAGCCACTGCTACATGTATAGCCGCCGCTTTCGGCGGATCGCCGAGAGAGACAGAGATAGGTCCGAGGTCGACTGTCGTGGAGAGTTCCTTTGTGTCGGAATCCAACAGGAGGGGGCTCATCTGCTGAGCGAACGACGGGCTTTCGATGACTGCGACCAGGGAATCTCCCTTCCGGACGGCTTGCTCGGGGAGGTATACGGACACCCGCAGGCCACGGTTCGTCGGAAGTGAGCCATGGGTGAGGGTTTCAGGAATCTCAATACGAAGGTCTTGAGGAGAAACAGTTGAGGACAATGCGATCGCGGAAGCGGTCATGAAAAGCACCGCGGCAAAACCACCAAGGTGTATAAACCATCGGGGCGATCCCAGTGCGGTGCATGGGATGGGTTGATGACTGGAGAAGAGGATCATATCCGGACGATCCCTGTCATGAGGCGAGGCCTCTCATCATCTCAGTAGGAGTAACATGCACAGGAAGGCCCACAAAGTGTTTTGCTTAAATGTGACTCAGCGTCATTCGCCTCTTGCGGATAGAACCGGCGAGGTTATTAGTGGTATATGTGGGAGAAATGAAGTTGTACCAACCGCAACATATAGAACCCTATGAGTACTGAAGCTTCACCAGATCGTGAAATCGCCACATTGGCGGGCGGCTGCTTCTGGTGTCTTGAGGCTGTGTACGATCAGCTTCGGGGCGTGCAGGCGGTTGAGTCGGGCTACGTCGGCGGTGTGGTAGATAAGCCGACTTACGAGCAGGTGTGTGGAGGAGGAACAGGGCACGCTGAAGCGGTGCGGATTACCTTTGATCCGTCCATCACTTCATTTCGCGAACTCCTGGAAATCTTCTTTACCATTCATGATCCGACGACGTTGAATCGTCAGGGCAATGACTCCGGAACCCAGTATCGATCCGCGATTTTCTACCATACGCCTGAGCAGAAGAAGACGGCCGAGGAGGTCATGGCCGCCTTCACTCGCGAGAAGGTCTACGCAAACCCGATTGTGACCGAGCTCAACCCGGCGGCAACATGGTACGAGGCAGAGGACTACCATCAGGAATATTTCGTGCGGAATCCGCTGCAAGGCTATTGTGCGTATGTCGTGGGGCCGAAAGTCGCGAAGTTTCGTAAGCTCTTTGCCGAGAAGCTCAAGTCTAACCCCTGAAGATGCGGGTCATGCTGTCCCTGATTTCCTGCAAAAAGTTCGGCTTCTGCAAGACGTGGTGAGGTCTCACGAGTATCTCGGCCTGGGGCGGGCAGAACGGCCATTCGATTTTACTCTTTCCTTGCACTTGTACCAACATGAGGTCATTGGGCGGATCCGCCGAGCTGTGAAGGACGATGAGTGGATCCTTCGGGTCAATCAGGCAGGTCTCCTGATAGCCTACCTGTGTGTAACGTTGCGGTTCTGACAGGTGGACTTTATGCGCGCCGTTGGAGAAGATCGTATCTCCGTCCCGAATCGGTCCGGGAGGTGCAATTGAATACATCACCATGGGCGCGAGGAGGATCACGGCAGCAGCGAGTCCGATGGACCACAGGGGAGGCTCGACTCCACGCTGAATATCCTTACCGGGCATCACATCATTTGGCAAGGGTTGTTCGCAGAATATTCTTGCGTGTCAATTCGGTCATAGGCACACTAGCGCCCGCTCCGCGCTCTCGTCGGCTCGGAAGCTCAGATCAGCAGGGTTGGCGAATCGAGGAGTGATCATGGTCTACTGCCCGATGTGTTCGGGAAACGCAAAGCGTGTCAGCCGTCACGGTTGGAAAGATTTCATGCTCCATCTCGTCGGATATTATCCCTTCCGGTGCGCCGTCTGCCATTACCGATTCAGATTGCGGCGCCGCGCGTAGCCTGCTGTTCAAGATTCCTGGTGGACGCCGGCACGATGCGAATTTCTCCAGGAACAACCATTGACCTAGTCCGGCTGTGAACGGTTGCCGGACTCGCGCGAGGGGACTACCAACGGCTGCAGCGCCATAAAGTCAAAAAGACGACGGTCCATTAGGAGCGAAGGCGCGACATTCGAAATGGCGGCAAACAGGCTGTCGTTGCTTCCGGGAAAACGCTCTTCACACTCCCGCAGCATGGTCTTGACCTGCTGGCGCTTGAGATTGTCCTGCGAGCCGCAGAGATTGCAGGGGATGATGGAGAAATCCTTCAGGTCTGCATACCGTACCAGGTCCGATTCCTTTACATATGCGAGAGGCCGGATCAGGATGTGACGATCGTCCTGAGAGCGCAATTTGGGCGGCATGGTTCCGATCTTTCCATTAAAAAGCAGGTTCAACAAGAGCGTCTCCAGGATGTCATCACGATGGTGGCCCAATGCAATCTTCGTCGCGCCGAGTTCAGTCGCAAGTCGATACAGATGTCCGCGACGTAGGCGAGAACAGAGCGAACACATCGTCTCTCCTTCCGGGATGAGCCGCTTCACTACGGAATAGGTATCTTGGGTCTCGATGTGGAACGGGATTCCTCTGCGAGACAGGTAATCGGGGAGGATATGGGCCGGAAAGCCCGGCTGTTTTTGATCCAGATTGACCGCGATGATCTCGAATTGAATCGGCGCCCTGGCGCGCAGGGATAGCACGATGTCGAGGAGTCCGTAGCTGTCCTTCCCCCCGGAGAGACACACCATGACCTTGTCGCCGTCCTCGATCATCTCGTAATCTGCAACGGCCTGGCCGACGAGATGGCAAAGCCGAGTATGAACGTTCTCGATCTCTTCAAGACGTGCTGTGATCGGGATCGTCTGATTGGCGTGGGAGGACGGTGTACTCATCGTGCGTCGCATTGTAGCGTAGTTCCGTCGAAAGGGGATAGACGGGATAGCCCGATCCGAGGGTTTCACACGAGAAGCTATGGAGCCGAAGCCCGTGAGTGAGTGCTGGTATCAGTGACGAGAGGGCGATCAGTCAGGGCCTCATAGGCTTCTGAGATTGACGCCACGGGAGAAACCTGCATAAGGAAGGGCGTGCGCCAGTCAGGATCCGTGGCGTCCGCCTCGTCGGGGATGAGAATGCGCTGCAGATGTTCGTGATGAGCAGCATCAATCTTGAACGGAATGCCGCTGACCACGCCAATGTGTCCGTCATTCGTCACCGTGCCGGTGAGCGCGCGATCGAATTGAACGGTATCGCCTTTGGCCAGGGCGATGACGGTCAGTCCGACCATTGCTGAAAGGCTGTCGCCGTAGAGTGTGACGCCTGGGGCTTCGAAAGAGAGAAAGATGCTCCAGGAGTCGGGGTTGAGATGCGCTGCTTTGGCCGTCCGGTCGATCGCCAGCATAATGGCCCCTTGCGTTCTATCCGAAAAGTTCCCCTGACCCGGCTCGAAATTGATCTCAATACCATGGTGGTCTTTTCGTTGCTCCAGGCCGATCACCACCTCGGCCACAACGCCCACCTGTTGGCTTTGTCCTGCTTGAGTCGTCCCGAGAATATGAATGAGTTGCTCTCGCCACTGACTCCCTTCAACGTCGGCCTTCGCGAATGTGTGCTCGGCGGTGAAGATCACTATGGCCCCGACAACCAGCATTGCAAGTGTTCTGATCACGCCGAACAGCCGTGAAGGCTTTAAGGAAGAGAGGCTGGGAGCGACAGTCTCGTTCAACCGCATTTGTCACTATACCATAGTGCTTTTCGTAGATCGCAATGATCTGTGATGTGTGCACAAATCGTCCCTGCCCTGTCGAACCGAGTGAACCCTGTTCGCTCATCAAACGGAACACTCATGGCGGAATCCACATCGGCATGTGATGAGGTGACATGTCGGAGGCTGATAAGTGGGACCAAATAGGAGTCATGGTGAGAGCATGAACAGGCCTCAGAGTTTCTTTTAGACTTCATTGTGCCCGTGCAGGTCGATCATGCATGCACCAACGGTGGCGCTTGATAGGTCTGCCTTGCTGAACCTGTTTTGGGGAGGGTTATTTCCCCTAGGGGAAGGCCTAGGTGCCAATCCAGGCGATGTGTGCGATTTTTCAATGAGGTGCTATATTTATCTAGGATCAAAAACGCATCTGACGAGGACTTTTGACAATCCCGGCATGGCATCGCACGAAGTGGAGAAGAAGCGACAAAGCCGTTTGGCGACTGAAGCGCCGGAATGGGCGGAATGGTCTGATGATAAGCTGCTCGATTTACGCGCATGTGACTTGCGGCTTAGGATCGAAGGCAGTTTCTTCGTCGAGCCGATCGAAGCGCTCAATCGCGAGCTAAAATCTCGCCGGTTGCGCTTCCGTCCCTACTTCTGGCTGTCCGATGAATGGTTCACACCCGATGGGGTGCCGGGGATCGCGCTGCCTTTTTACTTGGCACACCCGAGATTGGCGAAGTTGGAGATGACCCAGATGCTCGAGGTCGAAGGCGGCACCTCCGAGTGGTGCATGCGGATTCTACGACATGAGGCCGGACACGCCATTGAGAATGCCTATCTGCTGCGCCGCCGTCGCCGCCGTCAGAGACTGTTCGGTAAATCGTCTGAACCCTATCCCGAGTATTACACCCCCAAACCCTATAGCCGCAGCTTCGTGCGCCATCTGGATGTCTGGTATGCGCAGAGTCATCCGGATGAGGACTTTGCTGAGACATTCGCGGTGTGGCTGGATCCACAGTCGGAATGGAGAGAACGGTACGCAGGATGGCCGGTACTCAAGAAGTTGGAGTTCATGGACACGTTGATGGGGGAGTTGGCCGGCGTCGAACCGGCGGTGACCTCGCGCCAGCAACTTGATCCGCTCCGGCGAGTGTATAAGACCCTCCGCGATCATTATGAGGAGAAACGGGCGCATTACGGCATCGGCGGCATTCCCTCATACGATACGGACCTCAAGAGGTTATTTTCTGATTCACCAAGCTACGCGCAAAATCCCAGCGCCGCCGGCTTTATCCATCGTATTCGCAGGGAAGTGCGCAGAAAAGTGTCGGATTGGACCGGGGAATACCAGTATACGATCGATCAGGTTCTACAGGGCATGATCGATCGAAGCGAAGCCCTTCATCTCCACCTGACGATGCCCACGGAGCAGGTGAAACTGGAATTCACAATCCTTCTGACGGTGCAGGCGATGAACTACCTCCACGGCGGGCGACACAAGGTGGCATTATGAGACATTTACGCATCCTCGTGCTCATGCATAAGGACCTCATCCCTCCTGAGCAGCTCAACGGCCATGATCTCAATGTCGTCGAGTGGAAGACCGAGTACGATGTGGTATCCACATTACGAAAGCTCGGCCATGAGGTGACTCCCCTGGGAGTGAAGAGCGATCTGGAAGTCATTCGCAGTGCGGTTGAAGAAGTAAAGCCGCATATCGCCTTTAATCTTCTGGAAGAATTCGACGGGGTGGCTGTGTACGACCAGAACGTGGTCTCGTATCTCGAACTGCTGCACGTGCCCTACACCGGCTGCAATCCACGTGGCTTGATGTTGTCACGGGACAAAGCGTTATCCAAGCAGGTGATGTCCTACCATCGTATTCCCTACCCCGAATTCATGGTGGTGCCGATTCACCGGATGGTGCGGCGTCCCAAGTGGCTTGAATTTCCTCTGATCGTGAAGTCCATCAGCGAAGAAGCCTCCTTGGGAATCTCCCAAGCCTCGATCGTGGACGATGAAGAGAAACTCCGCGAGCGAGTCGCCTTCATTCATGAAAGCGTAGGAACCGGGGCACTGGTGGAACGCTATATCGAGGGACGTGAACTTTATGTAGGAGTCATGGGGAACGCCCATTTACAGGTGTTTCCTGTGTGGGAACTCGTCATGGATAACATGCCGGAAGAGTCCAAACGGATTGCGACGGAACGCGTAAAATGGAGCCGAAAATATCAAGACAAATATGGCATTCGATCGTGCGAGGCCAAGAATCTTCCGGACGGCGCCGCGGAAAAAGTGCAACACCTGGCCAAACGCGTGTATCGAGCGCTCGGCCTCAGTGGTTATGCACGGATCGATATGAGAATGGATCAGAAAGACAATGTCTACGTGCTTGAAGCCAACCCTAACCCTCAGATTGCCGACGATGAGGATTTTGCAGAGTCCGCTCAAAAGGCGGATTATTCATACAAAGACCTATTGCAGGAACTCATTCACATTGGATTGCGCTGGCGATCCGCAAAAGTTGCGTAACCGCCAGCGTGTCGCATTCCCCTTCTCTACATCTTCAAATGTTTCTTAAGAATCTCTGAATTGTGAATCTCGGCATTGTCCTTGCCGAGGTCGTGAGCTTTCTGAAAATGCTGCGTAGCTCCGCCGTGATCCCCGGCCTTGTCGAGAGTTAGCGCGAGATCGTAATGGGCTTCAGCCGACTTGGGATCGGCCTTTTCGGCTTCGGTAAAATGCTTTTTCGCCACGTCCCAATGTCCCTTTTCGTAGTGCTCGATGCCTTCGTTGATGTGCATCTCCGCTTTAGAGCCGGCGGCGGCCTTGAGCGGATGCGCTTCCTTCCCCATGGCCGCCCAGGCGTAGGTCGTCATTAACAGCGCCGCACACATTGTGAATCCCAGTATCCGTGTCATGCTGGCCTCCTTGGTTTGGTGAACTGCACTTATTTCTCACTACGGAGCAGGTGAATATCCGGATGTATCGCGCGCGCATGGTGAGATCATGTGAAATTATAGGGTGATCCAAAAGAGTGTTCAAAGGTCAAACATTTCAGGCTAGTAGCGAACGTTATTGTGACGAAGTGATCCGGGGAATAGGCGCGCGGACTGTACCATAGGGGCGGGACCTCGACAAGCAGCAGCGTCATGCCAGGGCGGCTTGTACTTACCGCATGTGTCATGCGATATGGTTAGGTGTGACCCCCGATATCTATCGGCAGTGGGAGGAGTGTGCACATGACACCGGCGGAAGCGGCAGATGCATTGTTCGCCGTCATCCCTCGCGCGATTTCGCGCGATCTCCTGGCAGACTATGGTCTCGAAGGATCGGAGGAGCAGGTTCGAAACGTCGCGCGGGAAGTCCTTTCTCTTAATCTGTATTGGATCTCGGAAGCCATCGAAGCCCATATTCCTCGCGACTACCGGACGGTATTGTTCAACCGCTTGTTGCAACTCATCAGTCAAGAGTGGGCCTCGTGGTTTCAGCAATGTCATGTCACATGGACGGAGTATCTGGACGAATTGGAGCAGCGGCGAATGGTGTACGCGCCTATCGGTAGAGCGCAGGGCGGTGAGATTGCAGTTGCAACTCAAGCAGGCGCAATCCTGGAAGATAACCGGATCGTCCGCGATGAAGACAGAACCAAGGCGTTGGCCTTGATGCTGGACCTTGTCCCGCTGGACCGGTATGGCGCGATCTTAGACGACGGGTTTTAGTCTCGCTACAGATAGCGGCACGACTGGACGGTCCCGTTCGTGTCGAGTTCATAGGCCAGCGGAGCTCCTGTCGGAATGTTGAGTTCCAGCACTTGTTCCCTCGTTAACTGATCCAATTGCATCACCAGGGCGCGCAGGCTATTGCCATGCGCCGCTATCAGAATCGTTTCCCCCTTCAACAGACAAGGCTTGATGCACCTTTCGTAATAGGGCAGCACCCGCTCAGCCGTATCCTTGAGGCTTTCTCCGCCGGGGGGGCGGACATCATAACTGCGCCGCCAGATCTTCACCTTCTCATCACCGAACTTCTTGGCGGTTTCGGTCTTGTTCAGTCCTTGCAGCTCTCCATACATCCGTTCATTAAGGGCTTTGTCTTTTTCAATAGGGATATGAGGTTGGCCAAGGACTTCAAGGATAATACGTAGCGTGTCATTCGCTCGCGCGAGCACCGAAGAAAAGGCGCGATCAAATGTGTAACCTTTCAGCTTTTGACCCGCTGCTTTGGCCTCTTCTATACCTTTCGTCGAGAGCGGCACATCGACCCATCCGGTGAATCGGTTCTCCAGATTCCATTGCGACTCTCCGTGTCGGATCAAGACAAGTCGGCTCATGATCTCTCCTCTCACAACAACCCTGCGCGTTGGCTGACATAGAATACGCGATCAGCTGATCCGGCTGTCAACCGGCTGCATGGGCATCGATGGTTCCGCCGGCTGCCTTGCATCTCAAGACAGGACGCCGGTACGATGCCGCGAGTTACGCATCACCCTGAACCGTGATGGACATGTCGACGGATCAAGACATAGGACCGGAGGACTGGGAACGCTTCCGGCAATGGTGGATTGTGATGGGCGATCGGCTGCATGTAAAAGACAGGATACATTCGTTTTTCCAGGGTGCCCTGGGATCCGATCGTGCACTGGGCCGTGCACACCGCATGGGCGGACAAGTGGACTATATACTCTTTGTGATCGTACGGTACTGGATTCCCGTCGTGCTTCCACCTTCCGGACGGGAACGGCTCAGCAAGAATGATCCTGACTATTGGCTGGAGTCCCAGCAGATTCTCAAAGCGGCAGTCGTTCGATTGCGGGAACTGAAGCCGTTGATTGAGTTGCTCACGGACCCGAATCCACTGGCTGATGCACACAAACCCCGGACGTCACCGGGTACTCCTGTTGTTGAAGTGGAACTGGCCAATATGCTCGAGGGCATCGCCGAGGTGGCAGGCAGCTATGGCGGACCGGATTATACATCGGTGATCAAGAGTTTCGATCCCGTGCCATTGCGCCAGACCCAACCATTCAAACACAACAAGAAGAATAGTGCAGAATTGTGGGTCGTGTTCCTCTTGAGGGAGCACTTTCGGAGTCTCGGGTTGGGAAAAGATCGGTACTGGTCTCTCATTGCGGCGGTTTGTGCCGCGGCAGGAATCACGCAGCCGAATGGTCAGGGCTATGGGCCCGATGAGTTGAAATCATGGTGGCAGAAGAATTGGCCTCGGACCTATAACCAGCTGGAACAAACCCAATCGACACCGGATTTGAGCGGCGCCGCCTATCAACAGGACTTTGAATGGTTCACAGTCTGGATTGAGTGGCAACGTACCCGACCTCCGACGGCGACCTAAAGGCGCAGGATGTGCGATTCTAGATGGCAGTCGTTCCAGCCGGTTTCACCTTGGAAGGAGGAGGTTTCTGCAGATTTTCTTGTGCACCTTCCTTGAAGATCGTGGCGATCATCGCAACCTTCAACACCAGCAATCCTATGCCGACCCACACGACATAAGGCTGGACTCCGCCCAGATCGCCTAACATCTGCTGCTGGGCGGCGCCGCCCGAGCCCCGTTCGCTCCTTATTTTTCCAATCTGCTCTTTGATGTGCCAGAAATAAATGTAGTTGGCGCTCGCGCCCGCCATGAGCCGCCATACAATATCAGCGGACAGGTCCTGGGTCAGATAGAACGCGATGACCGGGCCCAGCGCATAAATCATCGCGTACGCGTACATCTTTCGATAGAGAAACCAGAGGAAAGGCTCGAACACGAATGCGGGCCAATGCCAGGTGAAGGCAAATCGAGGGCCATTCGGTGTAGAAAACTTTTTAAACGTTTTCAAGTAGCGGTCCGCGTTCGGCCCGATAAACGCACGCCACAGATCCTGTTCGGTCACCGGTGGAGGTGGCTCCGCCGCAGCCGGCACATCGGCGTCCTCTATCAGAGAGCTTCCACACTGATGGCAAAACTTTGCATCGTCGGCGTTCTGTTGCCGGCATTGTGCACAGATTTTCATACAGCCCACGTTATCCCATCCACCACGATTTGGCGTCAAGCAAGCAGGGTCGTGATGGCTGATTCAATGGTTGCCAGCAGGGTCGCCTTTGAGCGAAGTCATTGTATTGCTTTCACTATCTCTCTATGCTAGCTTCGCCGGTTAACGAAGGGATTGGTGCGTCATGCCCACCGAAGAGGTGCGCCGCTTGGCGGAACAATATCTGATGGATACCTATACTCGGCAGCCTATCTCCATTGTCCGTGGGAGAGGGGCCCGCGTGTATGATCTGGAGGGCCGGGAGTATCTCGACTTTGTGGCCGGCATTGCGGTGAATGTGCTCGGCCATGGACACCCCGATTTGATCGTCGCGATTCACAAGCAGGCGCAACATCTGATCCATGCCTCGAATTTGTATTATACGGAGCCCCAGGTGTCGCTCGCGAAAGCGTTGGTCGATCATTCGTTCGCCCAAAAGGTCTTTTTTTGCAACAGTGGCGCAGAAGCCAACGAAGCGGCCATTAAACTCTCCCGACGTTATGCCCATGAGAAATATGGCGCCGGTCGGCATGAGATTCTCACCATGCGTAACTCATTTCATGGCCGGACGATGGCGACACTGACGGCGACTGGACAGGAGAAAGTACACAAAGGATTCGAACCGCTTCTGCCGGGGTTTTCGTACGTCCCCTTCAACGACCTACACGCCATCGAGCAAGCCGTCTCCGAAAAAACGGCCGCCGTGATGCTGGAGCCCATTCAAGCTGAAGGCGGGATCTATGTCGCGGAACGGGCCTATTTGAATGGTCTGCGTGAATTGTGCCGTCGGCGCGATATTCTGCTGATTTTTGACGAAGTCCAGACAGGCATGGGACGTACCGGGACGTTGTTCGCCTACGAACAAATGGGTGTGGAACCGGACATCATGACATTGGCCAAGGGGTTGGGCGGCGGAGTTCCGATTGGAGCCTGTTTGGCGAGGGAATACGTGGCCCAGGCGTTCGTGCCTGGAACACATGCGTCGACTTTCGGGGGAAATCCTCTGGCGTGCGCTGCCGGTCTGGCCGTTCTCAAGGTATTGCTCGAAGGCAAAATTCTCGATCAGGCACGCAGGATGGGAGAATACTTGCGGAAGGGTCTGGATGCCTGCAAGGAAAGTCATCGCTCGATCAAGGAAATCCGTGGACTTGGTCTCCTGCAAGGTATGGAATTGACCATTGACTCGAAAGCGGTTGTGGCTGACTGTCTGTCTCGCGGGGTGCTGATCAACAGCCCTGGTGAACGGATCTTGCGTTTCGTCCCTCCGCTGATCATCTCGCAGGGCGAGATCGATCGGTTGCTGGATGTGCTCTCGCAGATTTTTAGCAGGCAAGCAACCTCTTCCCATTAATCAAGAGGCGCGAATGTCGCGTCATTCCTCGCAACGACCACGTTCGAGCGGTCTCGGTAAGGATTTCCTGGAATTGAAGTCTTTTCCCGCATCCGAGCTGACGGGTCTTTTGCGACTGGCTGCTCAACTGAAGAGGCAGCAGCGACGCGGAACTCCTCAGCATCACCTCCAGGGGAAGATGTTGGGGCTGCTGTTTCAGAAGCCCTCCACCCGCACTCGCGTCTCGTTCGAAGCAGGGATGAATCAGCTTGGTGGGCAGGCGATGGTCCTTCCAATGGCGGATATTCAATTATCTCGCGGGGAAACAGTCGCCGACACCGCCAGGGTCTTATCGCGGTACTTGGATGGACTGGTCATTCGAACCTTTGACCATGCCATCGTGGAAGAATGGGCCCGCGAAGCCAGCATTCCCATCATCAATGGTCTGACGGATCTCAGCCACCCCTGCCAGGCGCTCTCCGACCTATTGACGATTCAGGAAAAAAAAGGGCGATTGCGCGGCATCAAGGTCGCCTACGTCGGAGACGGCAACAACGTCACGAACTCACTCATCGAAGCATCGGCGAGGATGGGTATGACCATGACGGTGGGATGTCCTGCCGGCTATCAACCCGATCAACACATCGTGGATTGGGCGCGACTGGAGTCTCAGAAGACCGGCGGCAGCGTGGAGATCCACCAGGATCCCGCTATCGCGGTGAAGGACGCCGACGTGGTCTACACCGATGTGTGGATCAGTATGGGGCGCGAGCGTGAGCAGGGACGCCGCCTCAAGACGCTGGCCCCCTATCAACTCAATGAGCGGCTCATGACGCGCGCGAAATCCGATGCGATTGTCATGCACTGTTTGCCGGCTCACCGGGGCGAGGAAATTACCGCCGATGTGCTGGACGGGCCACAGTCCGTCATTCTGGATCAGGCGGAGAACCGTCTGCATGTTCAGAAGGCCGTGTTGGTGAAATTGTTAGGGCGAAAAGAAAGTCGAGGAACGGCATGACTCGGTCATCGATCAAGAAGGTGGTCTTGGCGTATTCCGGAGGATTGGACACTTCCGTCATTTTAAGGTGGCTGCAGGAAACCTATGACTGTTCAGTCGTCGCGTTTTGCGCCGATCTGGGGCAAGGGGAAGATCTCAAGCCGATTAGAGCGAAAGCCCGCGCCTTAGGCGTGACGAATGTCTATGTGGAAGATCTTCGTGAGGTCTTTGTCAAGGAGCATGTCTTCCCGATGTTGCGAGGCAATGCGGTCTATGAGGGGAGTTATCTGCTGGGCACCTCGATTGCCCGGCCGTTGATTGCCCGACGTCAGATTGAGATCGCCGCCAAGGAAGGTGCCGACGCGGTCTCGCATGGGTCCACAGGAAAAGGGAACGATCAGGTTCGCTTCGAGCTCACCTACATGGCGCTCGATCCGAAGATCAAGATTATTGCACCATGGCGTGAATGGAGCCTACGGTCCAGGCGAGAGCTGATCGAGTATGCCGAGAAGCATGGCATTCCAGTGACGGCGACCAAGGCGAAGCCGTACAGCATGGACATGAATCTGTTTCATGTCAGTTATGAGGGTGGGATTCTGGAAGATCCCTGGGAAGCGCCTCCTGAGGAGATCTTCCACCTGTCGGTCTCGCCGGAAAAGGCACCCTCCAAGCCGCGCGAGGTCGAAATCGAATACGACCGGGGAAACCCGGTGGCTGTGGACGGCAAGCGAATGAGTCCGGCAACGCTCCTTGCTCGTTTGAATAAATTGGGAGGAGCGCACGGCGTCGGGCGGGTCGACCTCGTTGAAAATCGGTACGTGGGGATGAAGTCACGCGGCGTGTATGAAACGCCGGGCGGCACCATTCTTCATGCCGCACACCGCGGGCTCGAATCGCTCACGATGGATCGAGAAGTCCTGCATTTGCGGGATAGTCTCATCCCGCGATACGCCGAGTTGATCTATTACGGATATTGGTATGCGCCGGAACGAGAGATGCTCCAACGGACCATCGATGAGGCTCAGCAAGACGTGAGCGGGACCGTACGCGTGAAGTTGTACAAGGGAAACTGCACGGTGGTGGGCCGCAAGTCGCCGCGCTCCCTGTACCGGTTGGACATGGCCACGTTCGAGGAGGATGACGTCTATCGTCAAAAAGACGCGGAAGGGTTTATTAGATTGAACGCATTGCGGCTGGCCATTCGGACCCAACGGAAAAAGGCGCGGTCATAATGGGTCGATCCAAACCCACCCGTCGTTCCGGGGCGTTGAAGCGGCCTCGTCGTCCGGCGCAAACCGTTCGCCCTAGAGCCGAGAGCCTTCCACGCGGAAAGGCGTGGGGCGGGCGTTTCGAGGAACAAACCGATCGGTTGGTGGAATCGTTCAGTTCCTCACTCGCGTTTGATCAGCGTCTGTACCCGTACGATATCGAGGGAAGTATCGCCCATTGTAAAACAATGGCGCATGCCGGCGTCTTCACGTCCGATGAGACGAAAGAACTGATCCGTGGACTGCATGCCGTGAAAGTTGAACTCGACGAAGGGCGGTTTGCTTTCGTTCCAGAAGATGAAGATATCCACATGGCGATCGAACGCCGTCTCACCGGAATCATCGGTCCGCTCGGTGGTAAGCTCCATACGGGAAGAAGTCGCAACGACCAAGTAACTCTGGATCTGCGGCTCTATCTCAGAGATCGCCTCGGTCTGCTGGGGTCGGCCGTGGGGCAGTTCGAGCTGGTCCTGGTGACGCTGGCTCGCGAGCACCTCCACGTGATCATGCCGGGGTACACACATTTGCAGCGCGCCCAGCCTGTGCTCCTGGCCCATCATCTCCTGGCCTATGTGGAAATGTTTGAGCGCGACCGCGGGCGGTTGCGCGATGCCCTGAGCCGCTTGAATGTCCTGCCGCTTGGATCCGGGGCCCTTGCGGGTACCAATTATCCGGTCGATCGACGATACACGGCGCAGCTGCTGGGATTTCCGGAGGTCACGCAAAATAGTCTGGATGCCGTATCCGATCGGGACTTCGTGGCGGAAGTGTTGAGCGCGCTTTCGCTGGTGATGATGCATCTTTCCCGCATGAGCGAGGAATTGATTCTGTGGGCGTCTCAGGAATTCCAATTCGTCGATCTCCCTGACGCATTTTGTACCGGCAGCAGCATGATGCCGCAAAAGAAGAATCCCGATGTGCCCGAGCTGGTCCGTGGGAAAACTGGACGGGTGTATGGGCATCTGATCGGCATGTTGACCGTCTTGAAAGGGCTGCCGTTGAGCTACAATCGCGATCTACAGGAAGACAAAGAGGCCCTGTTCGATGCGCTGGATACCACCGCCCAATGCATCGCGCTCTTCACCGAGTTAGTGCGCCGGCTGAGAATCAATCACAAGGTTCTGGAACAGGCGGCGTCGGGCGGGAGGATGCTCGCGACGGAACTGGCCGACTACCTCGTGACAAAGGGAACACCGTTTCGAGAAGCCCATTCCATTGCCGGGCGAATTGTGCGATCCTGCATTGAGACGCGAAAAACTCTTCAGGATTTGACACTGGGCGACCTGCAGGGCTTTTCAGAATGCTTCGCCAAGGACGTGTTGGACTGTCTGACGATAGCGAGTGCAATCGAGCGGAAGAGTCAGATTGGTGGGACGGCTAAGAAACGGGTCGAAAACCGGATTAAGGAGTGGGAGAAGGTCTTGCCGTGAGCGGCAGGCGATCGACTTTGAAGAAACCGCCCGTACGGTCACTGTGGATTCTTGTGATGGGCGTGGTTATGTCGCACTGTGGGGTGATCGGTCCTCCTGTGGCGCCGGAGGACGTCGGAGTCGCTCCCATTATCGAACGACAGAAGAGGCGTGAGGCGGAAAGACCGGGCAGCCAGGTGCAACCGGCGCCGCCATCCGACAAAGAGCCAATGATGGAGCCTGATGAACCATTACCAGTGCCTCCATTGAGACAAATGGGCACACGTTAACAGACCCTTTGAACGGTGTAAGCACTAGCAGGCTGTTGAAAAACTATTTTGAACCCGCTCGTTAGGGAAAGTGAAACTGGCCGTGGTGTCTATTGAGGTGCCCGCAGGGTGTTCAAAAAGACCGTCCAGCGAGGCCGCAGCGAGGTCCGCGACGCGGAGAATAATGAGCGTCACGTTTGCGGACGCCGGCGAGGCGGTGAGCCGGCAGTGTCTTGGGGGCGAATCGTCATCATTTTCACCCGCCCGCCCCGAGCCTGCCGAGACAAGCTCTTTTCCCGTGGCCGTACGTTGAGGGGCGCGAGGCGACGAATAAGTCGCCTCAAGTTTGCGCACGGGCGCGAGACGGTGAGCGCCCAGTGTCTTCTGAGCGATGCGAGAACGATGCTGGCGGGTCTTTTTCAACACCCTGCTAGCCCCTGGATCATGGCGGACGTGGACCTGGGATCAAGAGGAGAATGAATCATGGAACAACTCATCCAGCCGGCGCGACATGCTCAGGTGCTAGGGAAAATGCCCAGACGACGATTGTTATTGCTGGATCCCTATCCGCGGAACAATCGATACCATTTGACCGCCTCTGAACGCCGCGCCGTGTGGTTTCCAAAACTCAGTCTCCCGACGATCGCCGCGTATACACCGGAGACTTGGGACGTTCATCTCGTCGATGAGTCGGTTCAAGACATTGATTTCGACTACCCCTGTGATCTGGTCGGGCTTTCCGTCATGACGTGCTACGCGCCGCGTGCGTATGCGATCGCGGGGGAGTTCAGGAAGCGCGGCATCAAGGTCGTTCTGGGAGGGGTCCACCCCACCTACTGTCCGGAGGAGGCGCTGCGATATTGCGATGCGGTCGTGTGTGGTGAAGCCGAGGACCTTTGGCCGGAGGTGGTGTCTGACTTCGAGGCAGGGCGCATGAAGAGAAAATATGACATGAAGGCCTTTCCCTCGCTGGAACATTACAGGAGCCCGCGGGTTGAGTTGCTGAGCCCCGATGCGTACATGACCCGCCAGTGCAGCTTTACCACGCGAGGATGTCACTTCGACTGTGAATTTTGCAGCGTATCCCCATTCAACGGAAAGACGACTCGCCGTCGACCGGTTCACGAAGTCATCAAAGAACTGACTCACGTGAAGCAATGGATCCGTAGCGAGTTGGTCGAGCGGATGTGCACCGACTCTTTATGGCAGGCGTTCAGGATGGGGGTACGTATTCGTCTGGGTATAGAAGATGGTACGATCTTCGCGTTCGTCGATGATTTGCACAATAGCAACAGGGCCTACTGTCGCGAGCTTTGGACGGCCCTGAAGCCGCTCAATATCAAATGGGGTTGCCAGTCCACCTTGTTCCTGGGTGATGATGAGGAGATGGTGAAACTCGCCGCGGAGAGCGGCTGTGTATCGGTGTTCGTCGGAATGGAGTCCCTGGACGAAGACAGTCTTGAGGAGACGCATAAGCCGTTCAATCGGGTGCAGAAGTTCGCCAAAGAAATCGATATGTTTCATAAATACGGCATTATGGTGAATCCAGGCATCGTGTTCGGGTTCGACAGCGATGACGAGTCGGTCTTTGAGCGAGCCGTTGAGTTTCTCACAGACTGTCGCGTCGAACTGGCCTACTTCAATGTCCTCACGCCGTTGCCGGGAACAGCCTTGTATGAACGGTACAACAATGCGGGCAGGATTTTCGATCGTGACTGGGCAAAGTACGATGGAAAGCACGTCGTCTTCCAGCCCAGCCGCATGACGCCGGAGCAATTACAGGAAGGGTTCCATTGGGCGAACCATCAATTCTATTCGCTCTCGTCGATCTGGCACCGTTTGTCCGGAACCAGCCAACGTCTCGTGCCACGACTTGAGATGAATCGTGAATTTCGAAAGCTGGTGATTCGTTCCTGTCCGCAAGGGACCCTTTCGCCCGTCGCCAAAGCGCTCAAAAATCTTCAAGCCAAACTTCCCACCGTGGAGACGGCACAACTCATCCCCAATGCGCTCCATGCGATCAAGCAACGAATCGATCAAACCACCGCTCCAGCCCATGAATTGTGGCTCAACATAAAAGCCAAACGGCATGATCAGCTTGCCGCCGTGGTCGTCACCCTGGAAGGGACACTCGACCGTTTGAACGCTCAAGAACTGTTGAAGCGAATAAAGGAAGCCGCCGAGAAAGCTCGCCTTGATATTATCATCAATTTTGAGCATCTCAAGCATGCGACCCCCGAGGCTCTCACCGCGCTGTTAGACGGGGGTGTGTTAAAAGATGCGATGCCCTATGCGAAGGTCCGCTATCAAAAGTTCAGAGCTGCGTTCGAACAGGCTTTGCAAGGGCTCTCCTTGTCCGGAAGTGATTTCCTAAGTGAGGATGTCCAAGATGCATAGTTTTCAGTATCGGGAGGGAGAGCTCTGCTGCGAAGATGTGCCCCTGGGGCGCATCGCGAAAGAAGTCGGTTCGCCGTGCTACGTCTACAGCTCTAGCGCGCTAGTCAGACAATTCCGGGCTTATGATAGCGCCTTCCAGAATATTCCGCATATCGTTGCGTTTGCGATGAAGGCCAATTCGAACCTCGCGGTCCTAAAATTAATGGCCAGCGAAGGAAGCGGCGTGGATATTGTTTCGGGCGGCGAGCTCTTTCGGGCTTTGAGAGCCGGAGTGCCTACTTCAAAAATCGTCTTTGCCGGCGTAGGCAAGAGCGTCGGAGAAATTCGCGATGCACTGAAGGCCGGCATCCTGATGTTCAATGTCGAATCGTCTTCCGAATTGCATGCCATTAATGACGTGGCGGCGTCGATGGGTCACAAAGCACGTGTGGCGCTGCGGATCAACCCCGACATCGATCCGAAGACCCATCCTTACATCTCGACTGGTTTGAAAAAGAGCAAGTTCGGAATTGCTGCAGAACGGGCATTGGAAGAATTCAAGCTGGCGTCTTCACTCAAGCATATCGAAGTGGTGGGTGTTCACAAACATATCGGCTCGCAGTTGACGGAAGTCACTCCATTCGTTGAGGCACTGAAGAAGGTATTGGTGTTGGTGCAGACCCTCAAAGAACAAGGAATTGAGATACGCTATATCAACATTGGAGGTGGCCTGGGAATCACGTATTCCGACGAAACGCCGCCTCAACCGAAGGACTTGGCCGCTGCCATCTCACCCTTGCTCAGGGATTTGAAGTGCGTCCTCATCATGGAGCCCGGACGCGTGATCGTCGGCAATGCCGGTGTCTTGCTCACTCGCGTGCTCTACATGAAAGACGCTGAAGCCAAGCGATTCGTGATTGTTGACGCGGCGATGAACGATCTTATTCGGCCCAGTCTCTATGGTGCGTATCATGACATTCGTCCGGTCTATGAGGGGACGGCCCGAACCCACAAAAGCATTGTGGACGTGGTGGGTCCCGTGTGCGAGTCTGGAGATTTTCTGGCAAAGGACCGGATGATGCCTGATATGAAATCAGGTGAGTTACTGGCGGTGATGAGCGCGGGTGCGTACGGGTTTGTCATGGCTTCCAATTACAATTCCAGGCCGCGCGTGCCGGAGGTCATGGTGAGAGAGGGACAGACGTATGTGATCAGGGCTCGAGAATCATACGAAGATCTGGTACGTGGAGAAGTCATCCCTGAGTTTCTGTCTTAACTTGTTCAGTGCGCGACAAAGGAGTGCCTCATGTTCACGGGGTCTGTAGTGGCCATCGTCACCCCTTTCCGAAAGGGAAGGGTGGATGAACGGGCTCTAGGCGATCTCATCGAATGGCAGATCGCAAACGGAACGCATGGAATTGTGCCTTGCGGGACGACCGGAGAATCGGCCACGCTTTCTCATGCTGAACACGAACGAGTCGTGGCATGCACGGTCGAAGTGACCAAACGTCGAGTGCCGGTTATTGCAGGAGCGGGTTCGAATAGCACGGAGGAAGCGATTGCCCTCACCAGGCATGCGAAAGCCGCCGGAGCTGACGGTGCCCTGCTCATTACCCCATACTACAATAAGCCAACGCAGGAAGGGCTTTTTCGACACTACAAGGCAATCGCTGATGAGGTGGATATCCCGCTGGTGCTCTACAACATTCCCGGTCGAACCGGCGTGAACTTGGCTCCCTCGACGGTCGCCCGACTCGTGAATTGTCGGACCATCGTCGCAATCAAGGAAGGGAGTGGATCCGTCCAGCAGGCCTCCGAGATTATTCATGCCTGTGGCGAACGATTCACGGTGCTGGCCGGCGACGATGCACTGACTCTACCTATGATGGCGGTCGGTGCAAAAGGCGTGATCACAGTGACAGCGAACATCATGCCATCGGAGATGTCGCGAATGGTCACTGCATTCCTGGCAGGACGTTTGGAAGACGCACGAAAGTTGCACTACAAGCTCTATCCAGTATTTACGGCGCTCTTTTACGAAACGAACCCAATACCAGTCAAAGAGGCGTTGTCCATGATGGGGAAGATCGACGGGGAACTCCGTCTCCCGTTGTGCGGGTTGGGGGGGGATAGCAAAGAAAAGTTGGCCGGCGTGATGAAGGATTGTGGATTGATTTGACCATGGCCTAATGGATCGGACGGTATGCGAGCATGATTCAAGTCATTATTGCCGGTGCGGGAGGTCGGATGGGCTGTCGGCTGACCTCCCTTGTCAAGGAGTCGACCTTCCTGACTTTGTCAGGGGCCGTTGAAAGCAAGGGGCATCGCGCTGTTGGGGAGGACGCGGGTGAAATTGCGGCCTGTGGTCGAATGGGAATTCCGATCAGCGATGACCTCACGGGTCTTATGGCAAACGGCGAGGTGGTCATAGACTTTTCCGTTCCGTCCGCCACATTGGAGCATCTGAGGACCGTTGCGCAGCACCACCGGGCCATGGTCATCGGAACCACCGGGTTGTCCCAAACCGAGTTGGATGAGTTGAGAAGTCTTGCTTGTAAAATTCCCTGCGTGTTCTCTCCGAACATGAGTGTCGGCGTCAACGTCATTTACAAGATGATTGCTGACATGGCACGGACCTTTGGGGACGAATACGATATCGAAGTGATCGAAGCGCATCACCGGTTCAAGAAGGACGCGCCGAGCGGGACCGCGATGAAGATGGCAGAAATACTCGCCCGCGCCGTCAATCGAGATATCGGACAGGTCGGGATCTACGCCCGTAAAGGAATGATCGGAGAGCGGACTCGGAGTGAAATAGGAATTCAGACGATCCGTGCGGGAGACATTGTCGGAGATCACACAGTCCTCTTCGGCACGATGGGAGAACGAGTTGAGATCACGCACCGAGCTCACAATCGGGATACGTTTGCAGCCGGAGCTTTACGAGCGGCACGATGGGTGGTCAAGCAGCCACCCGGTCTCTATGACATGCTCGATGTCTTACAGCTTAAGTGACGAATAGATACTCCTTCCTATCGCTCCTTATCTCTTTCAAGCGGCAGTTCATCTCCGATCCTGGGCTCATCATTCATCGGACAGAGGAGACCGTTCTCCTGTTCCTGCCGCCATGGCGAGATGAAAATGAAAAGACAAGCAGTCAGGGAAGTGAGCGCACTACACCGATGCAGGTTGCAAATCGCGGGGCTTCTCCAGTTCGACAGCGGCTATGGTATTGGTCGCCGTCCGGAGTCGCAGAGCCGAGATGATTCCGAGATAGACGGACTGTGCCCCCTCCGTCCAATTCGGATTCAGCGGAAGACCTCGAAAAGCCGCCTCAGCGGCCTTTCGCTCATCATGGGTGAGCGGCCTCGGTCTGATCATAGCCAGGCGTTCAGTATCTGGCGGTAATCGGTCTTGGTTCTGGGTCAGTCACTTTGCGGCGGCCACAGTTCAGACAAGCCAAAACTGTGATCGCGAGTCCTGCATCCAGATCAACCGCTCGCTCCGGCAACATGGCGCCACGGCATTTGTCACAAGTGTACATACCATACTGTATAACATCGCATTGTAGGATAAACCATCCGCCTGAAGTACTGGAGAGCGAGATCAAAGGTCCCTTGATTGCGATGTAGCCTGGGCCATTTGGCACTGGCTGAGGGGCCGTTTAGAAGGTAGCTGTCTACGGGGCTTTCTTGACAGTAGAGAAATAGTTTACATAGGATGGGGTTCTAACTGAGTACAACCACAATGTATAGGATCATCCTCATACTTGCACTTTTCACCGTCTTGTACTTCCTGCTTCGCACCGCCGTTCGAGAATTACGTGAGAGGAGAAACGCAGGCAGCCATTCCGCCAATCAGATTTCGGACAAGAATCAGATGATTCAGGATCCGAACTGCCGGATTTTTGTGCCGAAGGGCGTGGCTGTGCGGGAGGAAATTGGAGGCCAGATCTACTTCTTCTGCAGCCGAGAGTGTGCGAAGACGTTCCAGAAACAGCTGGCCGGTTAGCAGCCTGAATAGCTGTAGTCGGAAAATTTATCCTCCTTATCAAATAAGAGGGTTATCTGGCATTCATTGGCCTTGAAATTGAAGAGCGGCAAGCTGGTCTTTCCACCCGCTATTCGATAGTAGATCCATTTTTCTCCTCCAAAAAACCGTGAGGTCTTCCCATCGGGGGGTCCCCAGTTTTTCTCAAACCAGGTTTTGTCTTTTCCCTGTAATTCAGCCGGCTTCAAAGACGCCTCCAAATAGGGATTGTGGCTGCAAGCGACAAGCGTAAGGCCGATCGCGAATACCCAAACCATGCGTTTCATCAAGCCCCCTCTCGTGAACGGCGAACTACGGAATACGTAAGAACTGGTCGGAATAGGATACGGAAATTCTAGACGGGACCTCCAAGGGCTGTCAAACCACCCAGGTCGACTCAGTTCCAATTTGCCTTGATTCCCAGATCCTCATAGAATAGTGAAAGTAAACCATCGAAGCGCCGCTTCACTTCCAGATGCAGGAAAGGACCATCCCATGAAACTTTATCTCGATACTGCCAGCGTGAAGGAGATTCAAGACGCAGTCAGCCTTGGCGTTCTTGACGGGGTGACTACCAACCCCTCGCTCGTTGCAAAGGAGGGACGAAGTTTTCGAGAAGTGCTCCTGGAGATATGCAATCTTGTCGACGGCCCCGTCAGCGCTGAAGTGGTCGGTGTTGAAGCGGATGCGATGATCAAAGAAGGGCGGGAACTTGCAAAGGTCCATAAGAACGTCGTGGTAAAAGTTCCGTTGATCCCGGAGGGATTGCGTGCGACGCGGAAGATGGCCTCGGAGGGGATCCGTGTAAACGTCACGCTGTGCTTCTCTCCCACTCAGGCACTGCTGGCCGCAAAGGCGGGGGCATGGTGCGTCTCACCCTTTATCGGACGCCTGGACGATGTGAGTACCAATGGGATGGAATTAATCAGGCAGATCCTGACGATCTACCGAAATTACGATTATAAGACTCTGGTGCTTGTGGCGAGTGTTCGCCACCCGCAGCATGTCGTTGAAGCAGGTTTGGCCGGTGGCCATATCTGCACGATGCCCCATAGCGTCTTTCAGCAGTTGGTCAAACATCCCTTGACGGATATCGGCCTCAAGAAGTTTCTGGCGGACTGGGAAGCGCAAGGTAGAAAGTAGCTCAGGTAAAAGCAGCTATGTGCCGTGCTGCGATCGTTTCACGCACTGACGCGCCTTCTCAAGCACTGTGTAAAACATCGGGCGGGTCAGGCGTCCGGTGAACGTGTTCTGCTGGCTGGGATGAAACGAGCCGATGAGGGTCGTTCCCCAGGGCATGGTAGAGACCGCTGCGTGAGAAAATCGCGGGGTGGGAGCGGGCGGCGTCAGCCCAGCATCGCGACAGGCCTTCAAATACTGATCGAATGCGATACGTCCTAGGGTAATGACTGCGCGAACAGACGTGAGGGACTCCAGTTCTTTGACCACATATGGGCGACAGGCTTGAAATTCCGCCGGTAAAGGCTTGTTGTCCGGAGGTGCGCACCGAACTGCCGCCCCGATATAACAATTCGATAACCGTAATCCATCATTCAGGTGGTTAGAGGTCGGCTGGTTCGCAAACCCGAACCGATGAAGCGCTTCATACAACCAATCTCCGCTGCGATCCCCCGTAAATATTCTTCCGGTTCTGTTTCCCCCGTGCGCCGCCGGCGCCAACCCCAAGACGTACAACTGAGCGAGCGGATCGCCGAAACCCGGGACCGGACGTCCCCAGTACGTCCAATCCTGAAATTGTCGTCGCTTCGTGCGGGCCACTGCCTCTCGATGAGACACGAGCCGGGGACAACGCGTGCAAGCGATGATGGTGTCGTTGAGCATGGTAAGAGCGCGCATGGGAAACCAGTGTATCACGGTTCGAAAAGGCGTTCATGCTTGTCGCCCCCATCCTCTGCTGATAGCATGGCCACTGAGATTACGTAGAAAGGATCGTCACGATGCCCAGACTTGCCGTCAGCGTGCTGGCCGTGCTCCTTGCCACTCAGATCCTGCTTCCCCTGTCTGCAGTCAGGACCGAAGTCGGTAGTGACTCGAAGGTTCATCACACCGAATCTGCAAAGCGCGAGAACCTACCTGTGATTCTAAACGGCGAGCAGGCGACAGTCCCCGCACTGGCGGACCCGGATGGCGCCGCGGAACTTGAAGATCGCTTGGTCATTCTTCCCGAGATCAAGAGAGAAGGCGAACGATTCTTTCTCAGTTCGTTCAAACTGCCTGAGAAGCTCATGTTTGCAGGACAGCCCGTGCCGCTGGACAATTGGCAGGTACGGGAACGGATCGAATACGAGTTCTATCAATTTCTCGAGGATCAGGGCGAGAGCATCATCTTGGCGAAACGGACGGGGCGTTGCTTTGCACCGGCGGAAAAACAACTGGCCGAAGCGGGCCTGCCGGACGATCTCAAATACATGCTGCTCGTCGAGAGCAAATGTATTGCAGCGGCTTATTCCCGGGCCAAAGCCTCAGGCCCATGGCAATTCATCAATTCCACGGGGCGCCGATACAAGTTGCATAGTGATCGATGGCTGGACGAACGGCGGAATCTTGAAATGTCCACCGACGCCGCCATCAAGTATCTCCGGTATCTTCGCGATTTGCAACAGGGAGACTGGTTTGTGGCGATGGCGTCCTATAACGCGGGAGAAGACCGTGTGCGAAAACTCATGAAGGAGCAGAAAGTCGGCGACTATTGGAGAATGCATGGCCCGCGTGAAACCATGCGGTACGTTCCCCGCATCATCGCGGCAAAAGAAATTTATTCCCAACCCGAAAAGTATCTGGGATTGACGAAAAAGGATCTCTACACTCCGTTAGAAACCGAAACGGTGACCGTCACGATCAAGGAATCGCAGCGCCACCTGAGCGCGATCGCACAGGAGTTTGGGACCTACTTTCTGGAATTGAAGATGCTCAATCCTGAATTCACGAAAGAATTCTTGCCAAAGGGAACCTACCAAGTTAAAGTGCCTCGCCAGACCTGCCCGAACCGCTGTTTGAAGCAAGAAAAGACTCCCTAGTTCATCGCATGCACGTCCGTGTGTCTCAGCCCCGCCCTCGAGCCATCTTCAGCCGGCTCTTCAAGGCTGGGTTGGAGGCTGTGGATCCCTATGCGTCCATCCTTCAGCAAATCACGATCCGGAATAATCGCCTCGTCGTTGGTGGATCCCGTTATCCGTTGGCTGAATATCGCCGCGTCGTTGCCGTGGGAGCGGGAAAGGCGTCTGCGCGGATGGCACAGGGACTGGAACATGTCCTCGGACAGTGCCTTGAGACAGGTCTGGTTGTCACAAAATACGGGCATGCCGCACCGACAAGAATAGTTCAAGTGGTGGAAGCCGGCCATCCTGTTCCGGACCGGGCCGGGCTGCAAGCCGGTCAGCGCCTGCAGGCACTCGTGCGCGGGCTCACGAGGCACGATCTGGTGATCGTGCTCCTGTCGGGCGGGGCATCGAGCCTGCTTCCCGCGCCTGCGCCAGGTGTATCTCTGGAAGACAAACGGACAACTACTCAGTTGTTGTTGAAAAGCGGGGCCACTATTCAAGAGATGAACGCGGTCCGTAAGCACCTGTCGACCCTGAAGGGCGGACAACTGGCTGCCCTCACGCAGGCACGAGTGCTGACTTTGATCCTTTCCGATGTGATCGGCAACGACCTGGGGACAATCGGTTCAGGTCCGACCGCTCCCGACGACACGACGTTCCGTGGCGCCTGGACCATCATTCAAAAATACAGCCTTGGTGCAAGTGTGCCGGTCCCCGTACGTCGGCACCTTCTGCAAGGATTGCGTCGTAAGGTACGAGAGACCCCTAAGGCTGGTTCGCCCATCTTCAAGCGGGTGCAGCACCACCTCCTTGGGAACAATGAAGCCGCTGTGGAGACAGCCGCACGTTCCGCGGTTCACGAAGGGTTGCGCACCATGGTAATCACCTCCACTTTGACCGGTGAAGCAAAAGAGGCGGCCAAGGTGTTTGGGGCGATGGCTCGCGAAATCGTGAGCAGAGAACGGCCGCTGCGCCGCCCCTGCTGCCTGGTAGCTGGCGGAGAGCTGACGGTAACGGTGCGTGGAAGTGGACGTGGGGGGCGGGCCCAGGAATTCGCGCTCGCCGCCGCCTTGGAGATTCAGGGCCTCAAGGATGTATGGATTGCCGGATTCGCAACGGATGGCTCGGATGGCCCGACGGATGTTGCAGGAGCCATCGTGGATAGTGGGACGGTGGCGCGGGCACGAAGGAAACGCCAGGAGCCCGAGCGAGCGCTGCTCGAGAATAATGCCTATGTCTTCTTTCGCAAGGTCGGTGGCCATATTATGACCGGTCCCACCGGGACGAACGTCAACGACCTTTACCTCATCCTGGCTCTCTAACAGGCTGTTGAAAAAACATTTGGCGCGTCCCAAAACAAAGGGATGTTGGCATTCAAACGCTGAGAAAGTTTCCGCAGGATGGTCAAAAAGGTCGTCCAGCAAGGCCGCAGCGAGGTCCGCGACGCGAAGAATAATGAGCGTCACGTTTTGCGCACGGCGGCGAGGCGGTGAGCCGGCAGTGTTCTTCGGGGCGAATCGTCATCATTTTCACCCGCCCGCCCCGAGCCTGCCGAGACAGGCTCTTTACCCGTGGCCGTACGGTGAGCCTCTGAGGTGCGCGAGGCGACGAGGAAGTCGCCTCAAGTCTGCGCACGGGCGCGAGACGGTGAGCGCCCAGTGTCTTACAAAGCTGGCGGCTTTTTTTAACATCTTGCTGGTAGTATCCTCCAGATATGAGACCCCCGCGTATTCTTCCATTGGAGGCATGTCTCGACCCGTCCGTGGTCGGAGGAAAGGCCGCAGGACTTGCGCGATTGCTTCGCGGCGGATTTTCTGTTCCACCGGGGTTCTGTCTCACAACCGCGGCCTACCATGAATTCTTGGACCATACGGGCATTGAGAGTGAACATCGCAAAAGAGTCCATGCGCTGCCTCCAAACGAACGCTCGATGTCTCTTGTCTCGGTCAAAACCAGGGTCCTCACCGCCTCCTGGCCATCGGAACTGCTGACTGATTTGCAGGCTCAGCTTGGTCGGGCTCCTATTGCGTCTGGTTCGGGCTGGGCCGTGCGTTCTTCCGGGACCTATGAAGACATGCAGCCGGCGAGCTTTGCCGGGCTCTACCGGACCGAACTTGGCGTGGCCAGGGAGGAGATACCGCAAGCGATTCTGCGTTGCTGGGCATCCTTATGGGAACCACGGGTCGTGGATTATCTGAATGAGAAGGCATATGGCCTTGAGTTCCCCGCAATGGCCATCATCGTTCAGACGATGGTCAATGCCCGAGCGGCGGGAGTTGCTTTTTCGCGGCACCCAATCACGGGCCACGCGAATCATGTGGTGATCAATGCCGTCCCGGGCTTGGCCGAACCGCTCGTCGCAGGTCGTGTATTGCCGGATGAATATGTGGTGGTGCTGGCAGAGGCGCCTGAAGTGACTCGCCGCCATATTGCACCCAAAGAAACAGTCTTGCGCGTAGCGGACCAGGGGTTGGTCACTGAAATACTGGATGATGCAACGGCAGACAAGCCTTCAATTACGGAGGAGGAAGCCGGAAAAATCGCAACGATCGTCAAGCGAGTTGAGCTGGAGTTTCGGCAGGCTATCGACGTGGAATGGGCCATCAACGAGGGTGATCTGTGGTTGTTGCAGGCCAGACCGATGACGGCACCTGATCGCCATGAAGTTCTGACCAACGACACGTGTGATTGGTCTCGCGCGAATTTCAAGGAAACGCTGCCTGAGGTTCCGAGTCCGTTGGGACTATCTTTTCTTCAGCAGTTTATGGAGGACTTCATTATTCGACATTACCGGGAGTTGGGGTGTGTCATTCCTAGGGGGGTGTCTTCGGTTCGAATCGTGGATGGCCGGCCATACATCAATGTCACGCTGCTTCAGGCCTGCGCTTCTCAACTGGGCGGACAGCCTGAACTCGTGACGGAGCAAATGGGCGGAGACGGCCATGTGCCGCCCTGGTTGCCGTCACCCCTTCCTGTCTGGAAGCGACTGAAAGCGGCGCTGTCCATGCATCGAACGATTCAGCGAGCAGCCAAACGCGCTCCGTCATGGTTTGCCGAGCTTCGGCGAAGCGCCCGCACTGAAATGGATGAGGTCACGCCTGATCTGACGGTCCAGGAACTGTTCGAGCGCATCGATCGTTTGAGCCGGTATCTTCGAGGTGGGGAATTGACCTTTGCCATCGTGGCGGGTGTCGGGCAGGCCCTCCAAGTGCTCGGTGCCCTGCTTCCACCATGGCTCGGGAAAGACTGGCGCTCATTGCTGAATGCGGCCTTGCAGGGTCAAACGACCATCATCAGTGCGGGACAAATTCGCGGGTTGGCGGAGATCGGTGATCGAGCGTGCCAGGAGGCGAAAGCGACCCATTTTTTTCTGGCGACATCATGGAGCCCCGGGTCGTATCGGGAGCAATTATCGGGCACGGTGTGCCTGGAGGCGTTCGATACGTTCCTCGGAGAGTATGGTCACAGGGCGATCGGTGAATCGGACGTGATGGCTCCTCGATTTTCCGAGGATCCTTCGTACTTGCTGGAGATCATTCGTGCCCATGTTCGGCAGCCCCCCTCAGAGACCGCCCAATGCATGGCTCTGAAGCAGGAAGATAATCGGGTTGCCGCCCTCGCCGAAATCAAGCAGCGTTGCGGATGGAAGTATTATCGATGGGTCATCTTCCGATGGTGGTATCGACGACTGTGTCGGGCATTGGCCCTGCGGGAGTCCAATCGCCATGCCCTGATGTACTATGCGGCCGTCACTCGGCGCCTTGCTTTGGCCCTGGGGCAGCGGCTCATGAATGCCGGCCGATTGTCGTCGGCGGACGATGTGTTCTTTCTCACTACAGACGAGTTCAGGTTGTTGGGCGATGAGTCCGCGCGTAACTGGAAGGCACTTATTGGTGAACGACGGTCAGAACAGGCGGCCTTAGCCGCGATTTCGGTACCCGACTTCATTTCGACTAGATGTCGTGACCCAAGGGGTGGTGCATCGGGCGCTGGCGAAGAGGGTTTCTTTCGGGGAATCTCGATCAGCGCGGGTTTCGCGGAGGGTACGGTCCGCCTGATTCGGGGACCGGAGGATATCGGCAAGGTACGACGGGGCGATATAGTCGTCACGTCGATCATCGATCCTGGAATGGTTACATTTTTGGGGCTGGCGGGAGGATTAATCGCGGAGATGGGAGGGACTCTCTCCCACGGCGCCATTATTGCGCGCGAATATGGCATTCCAGCCGTGGTCAATGTCTCGCAAGCCACGCGGTTGCTTAAGGATGGGGATCGGGTTAGCATTGATTGCATAAAAGGAATAGTTCGGAAAGCACCGGCTTGACCTTTCTACGCATTTCCCGTAGGCTTCACACAATTTTCCCTATATATAATCCCTAGATATAGTTCTCCTCGAGAGGCAGTCATAACGCGTCCGAAGGTCGTGGGGAACATGTGATGGATCTCGGGAGTTCATTTGCCATCGGTGCGGGACTCGGAACTCTGCTGGGAGCCCTTGTAGCCGGCATGTGGATGGCCGCCAGGCTGCGAACGGAGCAGGCTGCGCATATCGACAGCGCAAAGCTGGTTCAGCGTGCGGAAACTGAGAGTGGCGAATTGCGCAGGCGGCTTCACGAAGAGCAGGCAGTGACGAATCACGTGAGGGAAGAGCTGGCGCGGGCACAACAAGCCTGCGCTGTCGCAGAAACACGAGCCGAAGAAACACACAAGAATCTTCAGGAACAAAAAGCCTTGCTGCATGAGGCGAGGCAAGGCCTGCAGACATCCTTCCAGGCGCTGTCGGGTGAAGCGCTCAAGCAGAACAACGAGACATTCCTGAAGCTGGCGCAGTCGTCATTCGCCACGCTCCAAGCGGAAGCCAAAGGCGAATGGGGTCAACGCCAGACTGCGATCGACGAGCTGATCAGACCTCTTCAGGACTCCCTCAAGCGATACGAGGAACACATCCGGCAAGTCGAACAATCCCGTGTTCGAGAATTCGGAGGGCTCGAACAGCATCTCAAGATGATGGCGGAGTCACAACAGCGCCTCCAGCAGGAAACCGGGAATCTCGTCAAAGCCCTGCGTACGCCGACGGTGCGTGGCCAATGGGGAGAAATCACGCTCAGGCGCGTGGCCGAACTGGCCGGGATGGTTGCCCATTGCGATTTTGTCGAGCAGGAAATGGTGCATCATATCGACGGGGCACTTCGTCCTGATATGGTGGTGCGACTCCCGGGTGGGCGACAGATCGTCGTCGATGCCAAGACGGTCCTGTCGGCATATCTCGACGCGCTCGAAACGCAAGACGAGGCCCAACGCCAAGCTCACTTGCTACGACATGCCGAGCAGGTCCGGTCCCGTATGGACGATCTGAGCGTGAAAGCCTATTGGAGCCAATTTGATCTGGCTCCTGAATTCGTGGTGCTGTTCTTGCCGGGAGAACAGTTTCTCGGTGCGGCGTTGGAGCAAGATCCATCGCTCATCGAGAACGGGTTTGCTCGGGGGGTGGTCATTGCCACGCCGACCACCCTGGTGGCCCTGCTGCGTGCGGTGGCTTATGGCTGGAGGCAGGAACGATTGACCGAGCATGCCGAACAGGCCGGCCGCTTGGGCAAGGATTTGTTCGAGCGTATGGCCGTCCTGGCCGAGCACCTCAGTGACGTTGGATCGGCGCTGGGGAAAAGCGTTCAGGCGTATAACAGAGCCGTGGGCTCTCTGGAATCGCGCATCCTACCGGCCGCCCGAAAATTCAAGGATCTCGGCATTCCATCAGACAAAGACATGGCTCTGCTCGAGCCGGTAGAGGTCATGCCGAGAGACCGGGTGGCAGTTGTCGCAGAGGACGTGAGGGAGATAGGATGAGAGAAGAGCAGTGCATGGTGGATGAATTCCATCGCAAGTTTAATATTCATACGGAATCCTCTCCATCGATTCCGGATGAGACCACACGTGGTTTGCGGGTCCGTTTGATCCAGGAAGAGTTCGACGAATTGAAGGAAGCCTTGGCAAAGGAAGATCTGGTCGGGATCGCGAAGGAATTGGCGGATGTATTATACGTCGTCTACGGGACGGCCGTCTCGTATGGTATCGATATGGAGCCGGTCTTCCGGGAGGTGCATCGGTCGAACCTCAGCAAGGTCGGCGGCCATAAGAGGGACGATGGAAAATGGGTCAAGCCGGCCACCTATTCGCCGGCACAACTTGCCCCGATCCTCTCATCGCAAATGTCATGTGTTGATCGCGCGTCGAAAGCGCACCACTTGGGGATCCAGGACGTAGAATGAATCGCATGAAGGAATTACATTGCCCGGCGTGCGGAACGCCGTTTGTGCGGGTGACGTACTGCGCCGGTCTCGTGGAACGTATCCTCAATCGATTCGGCCTGTTCACGTTCCGTTGCCAGGTGTGCACCAATCAGTTCAAAGCCATTCGGTCAGGAGCCAGACATGCCACGCAGGAGTTCGATCGTCGCCATTACCGGCGGCTCGTGGCTAATTTTCCAGCCGCCATTGCCGTGGACCAGCCGACTATCGACGGATTCATTACCGATGTGTCCATGGGAGGTTGTACTATTCAAACCGCTGCGTCCTTCCCTCGGGGGACGTTCGTTGAAGTGGTGTTGAAGCCACCACAGGGGGAACCGGAAATCAAGGTTGATGCGGCCATGATCTGTTCGCAACGAGGCAGTACCGTCGGGCTCAAGTTCCTGGAATTTGAACCGGATGATAAGCATCGCCTCGGAGACCTCGTCCTCAGTCTGTTGGTAAGCCAGAACATCACACCCGGCATGAGCGCCTAAGTTCGCCTATACTCCCTCCAAACATCTTTGTGTTGTCTACTCAACCGACACAGCAGTGGAAGGTAAAATCACCAGATTGTCGATGAGGCGAATCCTGCCGATTCGTATCGCGCCAAGCAGGACGCATCTCCCGCTGACGGTAGAGAGCGGATTGAGCGAGACAGGATCGCACACTGCGAGGTAGTCGATCTGTGCGGCGGGTTCCTGGGCGATGACGCGCGTCATCATCCGGATGAGGTGTCTACTTGAACGCGTGCCGGTATGAATGGCTTGGGCCCCTGCTTTGAGGCTGCGATGGAGCACTGGTGCGGCTTCCCGTTGCGATCGGGAAAGGTACACGTTTCGTGAACTGAGGGCCAAGCCGTCCGGTTCCCGTACGGTCGGATGGACGACGATCCGACAACCCATATTCAAATCATCCACCAACCGCTGAATCACGGCCACCTGTTGGTAATCTTTTTGGCCAAGAAATACGACGTCCGGTTGAACGAGGCTCAAGAGTTTGGTGACGATCGTGGCCACGCCCTGAAAATGGGTGGGGCGAGACTCACCTTCCCAACGCCGACTGATGCCTGGGACGGAAACTATGGTGTGAAAGGCTGCCGGGTACATCGCCCGGGTATCCGGAGCGAAGACCACATCGGTACCTTCTATCCGGCAGATGGCTTGATCACGACGCAGTTGGCGCGGGTATTTCAAGAAGTCTTCCGTAGGGCCGAATTGAGCGGGATTGACGAAGACGCTCACGACAACGGCATCACAGCGGAGGCGTGCAGCCCGGATGAGCGCACGGTGCCCGGCGTGCAGCGCGCCCATGGTGGGCACGAAACCGATCGTGACCCCTTCACGGTGGAGCTGCCTGCTCCAACCCGACATCGCGGCAATCGACCGAATCGTCCTCACGCGGGAGACTCATCGTCTCGGGAGGCCTGGCAGGACGGCCGGGAACCGTAGCTGCTGCCGGGCTGAGGCGTAAGCCGGCGTACGACCGACTGATCCCGCAATGCGCTCAGCAGTTCCGTCACGGTGCGGTGCAGGACGGGGTGCAGCCAGTCCGGAGCGACTTCGACCAGGGGCACAAGGACGAATCGGCGCTGGTGGAGCCGGGGGTGAGGAATGAAAAGGCCTGGTTCCTCGATGATGCGATCGTCATAGAACAGGATGTCCAGGTCGAGTGTCCGAGGCCCTCCACGATGATCGAGATCCCGACCCAGTGCCCGTTCGATTTCCTGTGACACTTCGAGCAGACTCTTCGGCGTGATATCGGTTTCCAATTGGGCGACCCCGTTGAGAAACCATTCCGGGCCTGGAGCGGCTCCATCGTCGACCGGCTCGGTCTCATACAGGGATGAGACCGCATCGAGCCGTGAATGGGGTAGCAGGCTCAACAGCGTCAGCGTCCGGTCGCAAAAATCCAGCCGGTTACCGACATTTGAGCCGAAGCCGATCAAGGCAGTAGGCATCAACCCTCGTCACTCGTGAAACGTGAAGCGTCGTTCGTTAGAATCCTGTTTTCTTAATCCGGTTCACCGCTTCAGCCAGCCGCTCCTTTGAGCTCGTGACGGTCATGCGAATATAGCCTTCGCCCGGCGCACCGAATCCGTTCCCGGGGGTCGTCACGATCCCAGCCTTCTCCAACAGGTGTGCAGTGAAAGAGGCGCTGGTATAGCCCTTCGGCACTGTTACCCAGACATAGAAGGCCGCCGGAGGAGGATCGACCTCGAGTCCAAGTTGTTGCAGCCCCGGTACGAGCACATCGCGGCGCTCCTGGTAAATCTTGCGCAGGCCATCGGTGACCGAATCATCAAGATTGATAGCCGTGATACCGGCTTCCTGAATGGCCTGGAAGACTCCTGAGTCCAGATTGCTCTTCACCTTACCCAATCCTGCCAGGACATCCTTGTTGCCGACAACGAAGCCGATCCGCCAGCCCGTCATGTTGTACGTTTTCGACAGCGAGTGAAACTCGACGCCGACATCTTTGGCGCCATCGACTTCAAGAAAACTGACGGGACGTTTGCCGTCGTAGAAGATTTCCGAGTAGGCCGCGTCATGGCACACGATGATGTGATTGGACTGGGCGAACTCGACCACCTTCTTGAAGTAGTCCTTGTCCATGACAACCGACGTGGGATTGTTGGGCGAATTCAGCCACATCAGCTTGGCTTTCCTGGCCACGTCTTTGGGGATGGCTTGCAGGTCGGGAAGAAAGCCGTTCTGCTTCGTCAGCGGCATAAAGTGTGACAGCCCGCCGGAGAAACTGGTTCCCACGGGATAGACGGGGTACCCGGGACTGGGCACTAACACGACGTCGCCAGGATCGACAAAGGCGAGGGGTATGTGCCCGATGCCTTCCTTCGACCCGATCAGCGTCAAGACTTCTGAAGCAGGGTCCAGCGTGACATGAAATCGGCTCCGGTACCAATCAGCCACGGCCTTGCGAAAGGACGGCATGCCTTCATAGGACGGATATTGGTGATGCTTCGGATCGCCGGCGGCTTTGCGCAGGCTCTCGATGATCGGGGCCGGTGTCGGCAAGTCGGGATCGCCGATGCCGAGATTAATGATATTCACGCCTCGCGCGATGGCTTCCTGCTTCATTTTGTCGATAGCAGCGAACAGATACGGCGGCAACGTTTTGATACGGGTAGCATACTCAATGGGAAAACCGGACATGCTGCAAAACTCCTTTCCTCAGAATGGCGCTTCTATGTTCAACAATGCCGGCCGATCCAAGTCTCTTTCGTACAAGCTATCAGCCGTCAACCATGAGCTTTTGTTGAGAGAGGTGATAGCCTACAGGAGGAAGAGCGCGGCAATCAATCTTGGGACAGAGGAGATGGTCGAGCCTCCTCATCCTTTACCCTATCGAGGGCCGGTAGACCAGCCAGAAAAGGAATTGGCGGATTCACCACCTTCTTGTGCAACCTGGCGTGATCACGCTAACATCACTGTACATCTTTTTCGTGTATTCGTGAGCAGTGCATGGGGGATGATCAGGAGCGCATGCCAGAGGTGTCAGATGCAAAATTACTCCACAGGTCGATGGTTGGCGCTACCGTGTTTGACGGCGGTCTTCATGTTGTCTTGGTTTGGATTAGAGGTTTGGGCGGAAGGCGGCGGAGGGGCAGGTGGCGGTGGGGGAACCGGTGCTGCGGCTGGAAGTGCTCCCGGTAGCACCGGATCGGGTGGGCCGGGAATGTCTCGCGGGAAGAATTTCGACGGCACTCTGAAAACGCCGGACAAACCCGGTCTATCTCAACAGCAACGCGATCGGGCCCAGCGTCTCGAAGAGAAATTGCGGCAAGGGGAAGCGGCGGTGACGACGCCTCAAACGCAAATGAGCGACCGGCTGGAGGAGTTGCACAAGCATTCTTCTCCCGGACCATCGGGTTCCAGTAATACCGGACAATAGCAGGCTGTCGAAAAACTATTTTGCACTCACTCGGTAGGGAAGGTGAGCGCCCAGTGTCTTTGATGCTGGCGGGTCTTTTTCAACACCCTGCGAGGGCATGCGGGACGCCACAGAAGAAATGGGTGCGGACGAGGACCCTTTCGCTGCCTTGTGTCTGTACCCTGTGGGTCGCCACAGGGAGAGAAGGTTTGGACTTCCAGCCGGCGCGCCGCCCCTTTGCTTTCTTCACCTTGGGCTTCGCGAGGGTGATCGATTTGTGTTTGAGCAGCGTGCGAACGAATGTCGTGGCCTCCTCCCTTGTCGCGCTTTCCTCCGGGAGCTGACCTAGCACCGCAGCTCGCGTCCCGCTCGTCCCGACCAGAACCGATTCCGAGGCCATCACCACTACCTTCTTGAGTCGCTTGTCGAGCGCATCGAGTCGAACAGGCCTCTGAACGACGGCTTTCGCCACGGTTTTCCCTCCGACCTTCAGCCGGACCGCAGACAATGTGCCTTTCGCCTGTCCACGAATCCGCTTCAACAAATCCCGCTGCGTGGTCGTCGCAAGCTTGGCCCTCCGGGAGTCTCGTGCAAAGCGAGGCGCGCTGCCCGCAAGGGCCGCAGTCGGAGCGAGCATCGCTGAACTCCCCAGCAAGACGTTATGGCCTGCAAAGGCGTCCCGGATGGCCTGATGATGCGCTCCCCCGTGGAGATCTGTGTCAGTCAGAATCATCGCGCGACCGACGGCTTGAAAAAACCGCATGTCTTCGGGGGCGGTCTTGGCCGCTGCGATCAGGAGCGTGCCGGCAGTGAGGGCGGCTCTCCGTAGCCCAGCGGTATTCTGGGATGCCCCTGCGTCGAAGAGATTGCAGACAGTGTCGTAGAAACAGCCGGTGAACACGCGGCTGAAACTATGAGGCTCCGAGGTCAGGTCCGAAGGAGATCCCATGGTCGGCAGGTTGACGGGGAACTCCCACTGCAAGGTGTTGAGCGCGCGACGGGGGAGCGAGTTGGGATGGCCCGGCCCATGTTCGCGACGAACGCCGTCCGCCACGTCCTCGGCCAGCGATTCAAGAAAGTTGGGTCGTCGGAGCGACGAACCGTTGCGCAGCAGAGCCCGCCTGGTCGGAGCATCGCACCAGCCGAGGAGGAGGGCGAGGCAATCTCCGAAGGCCTCATGGAACGCAGCCACTTCTGTATAGGCGCTGCCCCACAGGTCAGGTCGGATTGCATCGAGCAACGCATGGCCCACTTCATGCGCCACGGCGTCGGTGCTGGCACCGGAGGCGGTGGTTTTTGGTCCCGTCGCCCAGCGGAAAAAGGACAGCTTCGTGCGGTCGTACGATGCGTTTAAGGCTTGCCCGTGATCGTGGCTGAGAGTTAACAGAGTGGCGCCATTGGCCCAGCGCGAGAGGGGCTGGGCCACCAAGGCCCAAGTCTCCAGTGAAGCTAAAGCGGCCTCACGACATTGCCAAAAGAGAAATTCCGTGGTGTCCTGCCCATAATTGCCCTCTGGGATCGCGGCAGCATAGGTGAATTGCGCCCGGAGTGATGGTGGATCCGGGCGCGGCCGCTTACGACGGGGCCCGAGCGGGCCCTGGTCCGACGGATCATTTTGGATGAACGTGATGGACATAGCAGGATGTTGAAAAAGTCCTCCAGCTTTGTTCTCGCGGCGCTCAGGGGCTCACCGTACGGGCCTCGGGAAAAGAGCCTGTCTCGGCAGGCTCGCGGCGAGCGGGTGCGACTGATTACGATTCGCGCTCCGGAACTGCCGGCTCACCATCTCGCCGGCGTTCGCAAACATGACGCTCATTATTCTTCGCGTCGCGAACCTGGCTGCGGCCGCGCTGGACGGCCTTTTTGAACATCCTGCGCGGTCTTATCTCGTCACCCGAGAAATCGAGCCACCGATTCCACAGTGGTGCACAAACGTTTTGAACAGCCCTGATAGAGCCGAGACCCTCCTGACCGCACGCACGGTGACAAGGCAGTCTGGGCTCAGGAGATGAACCCCGCTCCTGAGCAGGAATGAGTCGCACGCCGCGTTACTGTCCGTGCGCCGTGTGAGTCACGCTCAAGTTGTACGAGGCAGCGGAAAAGCCGTGTGCCATCACGAACGCCTGGGTCTTCCCCGCTGGCACGTCGAGCGCACAGGTTTCCTCTGCTCCGGTCAGGTACGGCCGGCAGGCATATCCTCCGGATGACCGTGTTGGTGCTTGGCCAAACTGTATATAGAGATCCGGGTCTCCAGATGCCGCTCCCGCTCCGGTCATTTTGACCTCAAGTTGGGTGCCGGGTGTAACGGCAAAGGGAGGATAGAGTTTCTGCTCGTTCTTGGCGACCTGCTGATTCGTGAACGTTTGGGTCTGGGCGGCACAGGGTCCCGAATCCGAGCCCGCGCCTGGGCATGAAATATTGGACCCAGGCAGTGCACCGTACAAGCACGCGGCCCCCCGCTTGTCCATATCGGTGAGCGTCAAGGTCCAGTCGCCGCCGCCGTTGCATTGCGGATAGTGCATGACCGAAAACTTATCGTAGTCCGTCAAAGGACGCCAGCTGGAATCTTCGAAACAGGCGCCCGACTCCGGTCGCGTATGTTCATGCCGGAAGCCCAGCGTATGTCCGAGTTCATGCCGCAGGATGCCGACCAACGTCAGTTTGCCGTTGGGATCGAGTTGAAAGCTACTCTCGTCGACCAAGACGTTGCGGCCCGCGCGAGGCTCGTTCGGGAAAAAGGCGCGGGCGAGGTAGTCCCCGTTCACATTCACCGGGCGCACATCGAAGAGCACGTTCGGATTGGATGCCTCGCAGGTCGCGTCCTGCGAGGCCACATGAACGTACTTTACATCCGAAATCTGTTCCCACGCGCCACCGGCCGCCACCATTTCTGCAACCATCTTCGTGTGCCGGTTCCCGAAGGATGTGCTCACGCAGTAGGTCAACTGTTTCTTCTGGGTGCTGTTCCACACCGTGTCTTGTCCACCTTCCTGATTCACGACCAGTTGGACGACCGGACCCAGCCTGCCGGTCTGTGTTTTGACACGCATTTCGAAAAACTCTTGAAGCTGCTTTTTATCCGCGATGGGGGTGTCGCCGTCGACGATATATTTCCCGCCCTGCCAGGGCTCGCGATAGACGGACCGCTCGAATTCCTCGAACGTTTTGTCCTTCCAATAGTCCCGTTTCTTCGCCGATGCTGTCTTGATCTGTACGACGGCGTTCTCGACCGCTTCGGGATCAGCTTTGACTCTGTCGGTCGCTGGGCGCAGCTTCGACCCCTGAACCTTGGACATCATGCTCGTGGTGGTTTCACAGCCAGGGAGTACGAGACAGAGTGAGACACTGGCGGCGATCGTTCGGACAATGCCGGACAGAGGTGTCATGGTCATCTCCTTTCAATTGAGGTGAGTGCCGTGGTGACCCGAAACAGTGACCGGTTAGGGTTTCGAGCAGGGTTCCTCGACCACATTGATCAGGTCGACTCCCTGGACTATCTCACGAATCTGTCGCAAGAACTCGCGCTTCGATGATTCATCTCGTAGCTCTACGCAGACTCGGGTCTCTCCCTCCAGCCCGATCCGTGTTTGTCGCCACTCCTGGACCGTCCCCTGCTGCTTCCCGGTTTCAGCGAGGGCGCGGACGTTCTGGAGGATATGTCGGGCCGCTTCGGGTACGCCCTTGCCGCGTGAGAGTGCATAGATTGCGACGTGATGTTGTGTGAGCGTGGGCGTCACTTCGCTGGCCGGTAATGGCGATGATGATGCGCAGCCGGTATAGATCGTCCAAGCTGCTGCCGCGCCGACAATGACGAGTCGTAGGGGAATTCCACAAGAAGCTCTTCGCTCTTGCTCAGAATGAAATAAGTGTTGCATCAGCGGTGATCTCCTCGCTCATACCAGCAAAAGATGTTCCAGCCGCTCGTGGAAAGGGGAAATTGTCACAACTCTCCGTGTCTGCGGGGCATCTTGACTCTCGTGGTGAAGTCGAGGCATTTAGGAACTGATGATCGGAGTGGGACTTCGTATCGGAACGGATACGGAGTGTATCTTGTTTTGATGAGGATAGCTACGTACACTTCTCTGTATCGTTGCAATCAGAATGACGACCTGTTAGATACACGGGTATCTTGTTAGATGCAGACTCAATATGACCCTACCACGTACTTCCTCCCTCATCTCTTTGAAAATATTGCAGGATGCTGCGCGTGGCGTGCAGGCAGAATGCTTGCTTTACTTTAGTTGAGCTGAGACACGACTGGAAGTTCCGGCCGACATCGCCGTTCTTTGTTGCTGTAACAGAACGACGGCCTCGATACAACGGACGCGAAGATGAGCCATCTCCTTTATCTCGGAGTTGCCTATTCCAACAAGCGGATGAACATTAGGCGTGCGAGATCAGTAGGGTGATCTTCGTAGAAGGAGGGGATTTGTCATGAAGCAGATCATGATTGCCATCAGCATCATGTTCTATGTCGGTCTGGTCGGCATCGTGAATGGAAAAGATACCGCCGGACCGCCTGTGATGGTGGTGAAGGAGGACAGTCCCGGCTTTCGGTACGGTGGAGGTGATCTCACCGACTCGGAGCGAGCCGGAGCGGAAATTTGGTTCAAGGCGACAGCGGGGAACGAACGGTTTTTCACCTATGTGTACCCGCAGCGATTCGGCGTGATGGTCGATTGGTATCGCGTGTTGGGCACGACCATTCGGGACCAGCGGTTTAACCGGTGGGGGCTCATCAATGACCCCGACTGCTGCAAGCCGGGAGATCCCAATTGTCCCGCCAAAAGCGACGACGAGACCTATGGGTTTGATTACTGTCCGGGCGATGACGTGTTATTGAGCTACGTCGGGAAGGACGGCTATCAAGACCCGGCCTGTGCATTCAAAGATGCGGCGCTGGCTCCCGATGATCCGCACGGCCCAAGAGATCAGCGGCAATCGGCTTGTGACCTGCGCTTTGGCACCTCGACCGGGGCGATGGGAATCCGGAAGTTTCCCAATCCGAGGTTCAACAAGGAGCAGTGGCGCACCGTTAATAAAGGCCGTGTGGGAACCTGGGCCGGGTATAACGAACGGGTCAAGCCGGCGGATGCCACGCAGCCGATGCGCAGTCGGATTACGGATGGATCGGTCGAACCGCCTTTCCTGGTCGGCATTTCCTGCGGGTCTTGTCATATCGCGTTCAATCCGCTGAACCCGCCTAAGAATCCCACGCATCCGAAGCCTGACAATATTTCAGGCACGGTCGGGAATCAGTACTCGCGGTTTTCGCAGATCCTAGGCTCCGGCATGGATCCGCGCGCGATCGAGTACCAGGTCTTCGGCCACGCGCGGCCCGGCATCGTCGATACGTCCGCGATTCCCAACGATCAGATCAATAATCCAGGAACGATCAACGCGCTGATCAATCTGACCAAGCGCCCGAAGTATCCTCATGTCATCATCAAATGGCGGAAGGCCCGGCAATGTCCGGCCGGCGGTGACGAGCGGCAATGCTGGTGCGAACCGGGACGAGAGGGGAAGTGTTGGGAGCGGGGCCAGAAGGAAGAGCCGGTCCATCAGATTCTCAAAGGCGGGGAAGACAGTATCGGCGCCCTCGAAGCGATCCAGCGCGTGTATTTCAACATCGGGAGTTGCTCTGAAGAATCATGGGTCAACCACCTCACCGATATGCGGCAGCTCGATCCGGCGCAGCGAGGGTTTGGACAAACGCCGTTTGAAATCGGGCAAGCCCGTCGCGATTGCCTGCAATTCCGCGCGATTGAAGACCGCCTGGGCAATATCTTTGACTTTCTGGCTTCAGCAGGACCGTCCGACTTGTATAGGGCCAGAGGATTGAAGGACAACCGTGACTTGATCGAGCAATTGGACAAAGAATTCGGCTCAGGCGCCGTGGAGCGAGGAAAAAGTCTCTTTGCGAAAAATTGCGCGCGCTGCCACTCCAGTCAAGCCGAACCCTTCGAGACGCGCGATTTCCGCCAGGTGTCCCAGGATCCCAAAGAGAAGGGCATCCGGATCGATTGGCTGGGAAACGACAAACTCACTCCTGTGACGGAGGTCGGGACGCATCGAGCCCGCTCGCTGCATTCCAACCATATGGCCGTGCATATTTGGGAGGAATATGGATCCGAAACCTTGCGCGCCAAGCCGCCGGACCCGAACATCCGGGAACCGTCCGACGGCGGCCGCGGCTACTATCGCAACATTTCCCTCCTGAGCGTCTGGGCTCATGCGCCGTTCATGCACAACAACGCCATCGGTCCCGAGATCTGCGGCGGGCCGGAAGATGAACATTACAATCCTCCCTATGTCGATGAGAAGGCCATGACTCTGTCGGCCAATCCACCGGCCTGTTGGCCGTTCGATCCGAGCGTGGACGGTCGGTTCAAACTGTACAAGGCCTCCATGGGCGATCTGCTCAATCCGTCGAAGCGGGTCCCGAAGATCACGTTGTTCAACCGGGATGTCGTCATTAAACTCTTTCCCAAATTGTCCGACGGGAACGTGGAGCGGTATCTCGATGCGGCCATTGTCTTCCCCAAGGGCACGCCCTCGTCCCGAATCGGAAATTTCCGTCATAAAGAGTTCGCGGACGATCTGGTGTTGTCGAAAGTGGACTTCGGCAAACTGGAAGCCAAGTATGTGGCTCGGTATGGTCCCGAAACAGGAAAGACCGTGGCGGCCACCATTCGAGACAAGGCCAAGGACCTTTTGGCCAATCCGAAAAGTCTCCTGGAGGTCGGGGCCGAATTGCGCGAGGTCTATAGCAACAGCCTCATGCTGCGGGAGGACGACGGGCATCGGTTCGGCGAAGATTTGTCGGACAAGGACAAACAGGCCCTCATCGCGTTTCTGGCGACGTTGTGAAAGATGGCGGGCTGTGTCAGACCACGCGTAAGCCACGCGCAGGATGTTCAAAATGGCCGTCTCTTCACCGGTCGTTCGTGAGCCGTCGTTCGTATGACTCTGGTCATGTCAGATGTTTCGGACGAGATACGCTTCACGAGACACGAGCGACGGATTTCAGCATCCTGCTGCACAGGGAGGGAGATGATGACGCGACCATATGACTCGCTGGTGTATGCCACATTGCTCCTGACCTTGCTGACTGCGTGCGACGGGGTGCCGCCGCCGGTGAAGTACGGCGAGAGCGGCGAGGGCTATGCCAAGAAGATCGATTTCGCGCGCCTCGAGCATGAGTTGACGCTCAGCCCTGCCGATCTGATGAAGATTACGCCGGACAATCTGGAAGCAGCGACACAGGAACAGGTGGATCAGATTTATGCGCGCTTGACCGCGGGCCCGATCCCGGATGGACCCTACCAGGGCCAGGCCTTCTTCCCCGCAGGAAGCAGCGGCCGCGCGCGTTTTGCCGAGATCATCGGCGGCGGCCTGAAGGGACTTGTGGTCGATGTGAAAACGGCCAAGCTCGAGCATGTCGCCGAGGCGGTCTGGAAGGGAAAAGTGTTTGACCGGTCCCACCGCATTCTGCGGAACAGGATCAACGACCTCGCCGTTCTGAAACCGTTGGTGGGGCCCGATGTGGGGATCATTCAGAAACTCGACGTGGACGGGAAGGACACGTGGTTGCTATTTCCTGCCAAGGTATATTGTGGGCAAAGCCTGCTGGACGGGCGACGGGAATCCATCATGATCGACTACGCCTTTGCCGATGACCTGCCGGGATATCGGGAAAGGCCCGATGCGCTGGCCGGTCGGGATGGGTTGGACATCCGGGACGAGATTCGCATGGTCAGACCTGGTTTCTACCTCGGCCGCGCATACATGAAGAAAGTGTTCGTGCTGAATTTCACCTTATATAACGGGGAAGTGGCTGAGAAGGACTCGGCGGCGTTTCAGACCACCGCCAAGGTGCCGGAAGACTGTTGGGTGGGGCCACAACGGACAACGGCAATGGTGAAGTGACGAGGCGCGGTGCAGGAGTCATGACATGACATGGGTCCGGCGATGAAGCCTTGTCGGCCGTTCAGTCTATTCGTTCTAAGCGTTGTGACAGTCACGGGTCTGACCTCCTGTGATCGCCGGAGTGCCGACCAGTCAGCTGTGTCTGTCGCCCAAGCCAATGAGACGGTTCAGAGGCAGTCAGGAGCGCGGTGGGTCGTAGATCCCGCAGATCCCGGACCGGATATGCCGCCGGTGGGACGGTCGTTGTTCGACTATGTGGTGACTGAGCAGCAAGGAGGCCGGAGCGTCTACCAGGTGCCGTTCCCATTCACCGCATTGGTGCGGAGGATTGAGCAAGAACTAGGACCTGCTGATCGCGGCTCGCCGCTCAAACGGGTGTTGATCCCGTTGAACCGATCCCTCCAGAGACATGCTGCCAAGCCAGAATACTTCGCCTATCCAAGAGCCGTCATAGGGGTAGATACCGAGCCACCGATGCGTGCCGGCTCGTCCGGCATATTCCTCAAGGACCGTCTTTTTCTCGGCTATCAGGAAAAGGCCGAGATCCTCGAGGTGATCAGTTACAACGAGGCGGCGGGTCGATTCGAATTTCAGGTGGTGCGGGACTATGGTCCCGACAAATGGCCGAAGGTCTTGTATGCCAATCGAGCGCTCTGCACGGCCTGTCATCAGAACCAGAGCCCCATCTTCTCACGGCCCTTGTGGGACGAGACCAACGCGAACCCGAAGATTTCCGCGCTGCTCGAACAGCAACATGCAGAGTTCTATCGATTTCCACTCCGTCAAGGGATCGATGTCCCCAACGCGATCGATGAGGCCACAGACCGCGCGAACGAATTGTCTGCGTATCAATTGCTCTGGCAGGAGGGCTGTGAACGGACTCGATCGCCCAGCGAGTCGATTCAATGCCGTGCGGACCTGTTTCGCTTTCTCCTGCAATCCCGCCTGAATGGATCGCCGGCTGCCTTTCGCAGCCTATCCGTCTACCGCGATCAATTTGTTCCGCGATTTGCCTCGCAATGGAAGGAGAAGTGGCCGCAGGGTCTCCAGATTCCGAACCCCGATCTCCTCAACCGCAATCCTCTGGACTATGAGCCGTCGATTGCAACGGTTTCGACCAACAAGCAGGCCATTCCAGCTATCGGTTACGGCGACGCAGGCGAGCGGGCAAAGATTCGTTCGATTTTTGAACCCACCATTCGCAGAGAACCGCTGGCGGTCTGGTCGGTATCTCCTGAGGCGCACGATATGGTGGATCGGGTCGTCATGGGCCTGTCGCGTTTTCTCGCGGATGTCGATGTCGAGCGGCTGGATACGTTCCTGTTCAAGCAAGCCACCGGATCCGGCGCTGCTCTGCGTCGATATCACAGCCGGTGCGGGGCCGAGATGAGAGACCGTGATCGATCGGTGGATCGAATCACGTTTCGATGTCGGGAACCGGATCAGCCTAGCGGTCATCATGAAGGCGGCTTCTCGATGGAAGGTGTTGTGTATCTCCAAGCGGGAACCCTTGCGGGCGGCACGATCGATCGGCTTTCGACCGGCCAAGGCGATGAGCCGGCCGATCTGAAAATCGCCGGCGGGACAGTCACATCCAAGGGCGGTCGGCACAGTGGGCGCATTGTGGTGACACGGAAAGAGCCGCGCCTGCATGCCCGACTGGCCGATGGCCACGCGATCAAGGAACTGACTTTCCAATTCGATGAGAATCGAGGAGCACAAGGGCATGCCGGCGGAACCGCCGGCTTCACCGGTTCCGCCAACATGACGGCGATGGAGGACTATCGTTCCATCGATCGGGCCATTAATGCCATGGCCCGCGAGACCCTGGCAGGGGAATCGGATGTGTTCGCGCGCAAGCCGTTCAGGCGAGCCAGCGTGATGAAGGCGTTATTTAGGCATCTCGAGATGCCGCCTCTGACATGGTGTTGCGAAGAGACTCACCATATGCCGCAGGCAGTCTCGATGACGGATCAGGTCCTCCATGATCCTGACCTCGCCGCTCATGACAAGGAGCTTCGGCCTGTCTTCAAGACTTTCCACCGATACTGCGCGGAATGCCACCACGAAGACCTGGCCTTCCCCCCAAATTTTCTCCATGGCCCTCCTCAGCAAGTCCAGCAACAGATAGATCATTGTGCCGAACGCATCTTTTTCCGGTTGGAGATGTGGGATCTGGCTCCTTCTGCACGACAAGAGGCGCCGATGCCGCCGGTCACCGCCCTGCAGCGGCTGCATCTCTCTTCGGAGCAATGGGCCGGCCATGCTGATCTGGCCTTGTTGAAGTCGTACACCGCTGGCCTGGTGACATCACAAAGTGGGAAGCCGGCTCGGCTCGAAGATCTGGCGACGAAGGGCTACGACAATTTGCGAGCTTGTGCGTCTGCACCCGGAACGGCGACGGCGGCCATGTCGGATGCGGGCCGAAAGTAGCAGACGGTGCCGGTTCTCCGGACCACATTGGGGGCATGAGGCGAAGGGGAGGAGCCCCGTATGAAGGACCAGTCCGATGACAGGGATCACTCCAAGACCGTAAAGAGAAAATGCGGGGTGGTCTTTCTGACGTTGCTGCTCATGATCGGGGGCGTGGCTATCGCGCTAGTGGCGAGATTTGCGGCAGATGTTCCAGCGGACTATGCCGATGACGAAGCCCATTTCAAGTATGGCTCCACCGGCGGAGAGCGCGCATCCGGATTCCCGTATTGGATTTGGAAAGTGCTCCCAACAATTTGTGAAAAGGAATTGCCGGGGGGGAAGAATTTTCCGGGGCAAGAATTGAAGGCCGTGGGATTCCTCTATGAAGGCGACAACGATCTCCCGATCGGGATGTCCAAGCGGCGGCACATGGGATTGGACCGGGTCTTTCTCAATTGCGCCGTGTGCCATACCAGCACAGTCCGGGACAAGCCGGAGAGCAATCCCAGGATCATCACCGGGATGCCGGCCAATACCGTTGACCTGATGGCGTTCGAGAAGTTCCTGTTCGCCTGCGCCAAGGATGCGAAGTTCTCTCCGGAGCACATCATCCCCGAGATTCACCGGCTTTCCGGCGAACACTTGAAGGCGCTGGACCGCTATCTGGTCTATCCGTTCGCGATTTACATGATGAGGGATCGGCTGCTGATGTTGGAGGACCGATTCTCATCCATGCTGCAGCGGCCGGAGTGGGGGCCGGGACGGGTTGATACCTTTGGATCAGCCAAGGCGCTCTTCAATTTTCCCATGGACAAGGCCCCGGCGTCCGAGGTGATCGGGGTGACCGATTTTCCATCGATCTGGTTGCAAGGCCCGCGCATCGGCATGCAACTGCACTGGGACGGGAACAATACGAAGGTGGAGGAGCGCAACCGTAGCGCCGCATTCGGAACCGGCGCCACGCCAGCCACGCTCGATCGAGAACGAATCAAGCGCATCGAAGATTGGCTCCTGACGCGCGAGCCGCCTGGCTATCCCTATCCCATCAATCCGACCCTCTTAGGGAAGGGAGCTGTGATCTACAAGCAATATTGTGCCGGTTGCCATGGGGTAAACGGACGGAACTTTGAGGGCCAAGAAGTCGGGAAGGTCACGCTAATTCAGCAGATCAATACCGATCCGCACCGCTTGGATTCATATACCCATGATTTAGCGGTCAATCAGAATCTCTTGTATGCCGAGACAGATGATCCTAGGGAGCGTTTCTCTCATTTCCGAAAGACATTCGGTTACGCGAACATGCCCTTGGATGGGCTGTGGCTCCGCGCGCCCTATCTGCACAACGGTTCCGTACCGACGCTCAGGGATCTACTCGAACCAAGTGCGCGACGGCCGACAACGTTTTATCGCGGCTATGACGTCTACGATCAGGCCAAGGTGGGGTTCGTCTCGACGCGCGATGAAGAGAATGGCCGACTCTATTTCAAGTTTGATACGGCGGTTGCCGGCAATTCCAACAGCGGGCATGAAGGCAAGCCGTATGGAACGGACCTACCGACGGGCGAGAAGGAGGCGCTGGTCGAGTATCTGAAGACGTTCTAGCCCCCTCGCCCCATCTGGGGAGAGGGATGGGGTGAGGGGGCGGTATCGAAAGACGATACCGTCGTTTTGCAGAGGAGACTCCATGCCTAAAGCAAAGTCAAGTGTCTGGCGCAAGGTCAAAGTGATCATCCTCATTCTGGTGGCGCTGGGGGGCGCCGGCGCCTTTGTCGGCTGGTACAAGTTCTTTCGTGAGGAGCCGCAGCCCGAGTGGATAACTGCAGACCCGCACATGCGCTTCAAGTACGGCTCGATCGGCGCCGAGCATGAAGCCGGGGTGCCCTACTGGATCTGGTACGTGCTGCCGCGTATGTTCCCGGAGAAGCTGCCCGGTCCCGGCGGCTATGCCGCTCTGGGTGTCGCCTGGGAGGAGGGGCAGGAGTTACCGATCGGCTTCACGAAAAAAGTCATCGGCTTTCCCCGCGTGGCCAATACCTGCGCCTCCTGCCACACCGCGAGCTATCGCTCCAAGGCCGGAGAAAATCCGACTTTCATACCGACAGGCCCCAACCATACGTTGAACCTCGAAGCCTTCTTTCGCTTCATGATCGACTGCGCGAAAGATCCACGCTTCAACCCCGACAACATGATGCGCGAGATCAACCTGGCGGCCGACCTGTCCTTGCTCGACCGGATGATCTACCGTTTCCTCCTCATCCCGATTACCAAGAAGCGCCTGCTGGAACGCGAGGCACAGTTCGCCTGGATCTATCGGAAAGATTTTCCCGAATGGGGCCGAGGCCGCGACGATGCGATGAACCTGACCAAGTATTTCATGATCAAGTTTCCGATGGACAATACTATTGGGCCGACCGACATGCCGTCGCTCTGGAATCTAAACAAGTATAAGCCGGAGAAGGGCCATTTGATGAATCTCGCCGGCGACAGCCATGATCCACGTTCCGTGATCATCGATTCGGCGTTAGGAGTGCTCGGCGCTGCCCCGCATAATAAGGATGAGTTCCTTGAGCACATCAAATGGTTCGAGGACTATCTCGGGTCCTATCCCGCGCCCAAATATCCATTCCCGATCGATCAACAAAAAGCAGTAGCGGGAAAGCCGGTGTTCGACAAGACCTGCGCGCGCTGCCATGCGAGTGACCGTACCGGTACGCTGGTGCCGGTGGAGGAAGTCGGCACGGACCGTGGCCGGCTCGACACCTGGAGTAAGCAGGCGGCGATCGAGGCGAATAAGGTTGTACGTGAGATGGGCATCGAGCGAAAGGGCCTGGTTGAAGAGAATCCCAGCGGCTACATCGCCGCGTTCCTCGACGGCATCTGGCTCCGGGCGCCGTACCTGCACAATGGGTCCGTGCCCACGCTCCGCGATCTGCTGGAGCCGGTCGAGAAGCGGCCGAAGAAGTTTTATCGCGGCTACGATGTTTACAACCAGGTCAAGGTCGGGTTCGTCACGAGCCCGGATGAAGCTGAGTTGGTCGGGATGCGGTGCGAGGCCGTGCAGGCGAAGAAACTCTGCGAAGTCGAACGGGTCGGCACCGCCTACGATGTCAACCAGCGCGGCAGCGGTAACCAAGGGCACGTGTATGGGACTGATCTCGCGACAAAGGACAAGGAGGCGCTGGTGGAGTATTTGAAGACGTTGTGACGGAGGTCAACTGGCGACTAGCCAAGATCCTTCCTCTTCCAGCCAAGTACGAGGAAAAGTATTAAGGGTGCCCGTGCCGCTCAAACTCTGGTCGACAGAGGCATCGCGGAATGGCGCGGTGGCAAGCCCAAGCCTGTACCGTCCACGAGTTACCGTGATCAGACGTCCTTGGCGCCCATGAGGCGTCCATCAGCGGGGCCTTGTATTTTCCGACCATTCGCGCCATCCTCGAACACAGTTCGGTCGAGTCCTATGCGCTCGTTTGCGCTTTCACCGAAAGAGGCGAATAGCAACAGGACCTGTTTGACGCAGAGATGAGCATCTCGTGCGACGAGTTTCAACGGTGCATCTTTATGCAGCGTTTCTTGCAGCTATCGTCGTGTGTGTTGTTCCTGTCGGTATTGTCCTGCCCGGCGAACGATCGAATGGTGAAGCTCAGCTCTCCGTCAAAGGAGGACCTAACATGCCTATGAACGATGCCACTAGCCAATCGACGTCAACACCTGCAATGCGCCTGATCTTTGAGTACGAGGGCGATCAGGTGCGCTTGATCAGCCAGCAGGCGGTCGATGTGGCCATCACGGGGTTTGATATTAGTCGTGCAGCGCATCCGGGTTACTACGTCGATACCCAGGACTCAGATGGTCGGACCTTGGCCCGGGTCTCTGCCCGTGATGCATTCTCCCGCAGCACCGAGGTATTCCCCGAACAGCCCGGACAACCAATCACCCGGGTCGATGTGGAAGGCGCTCGCGGGGCCTTCACTGTGGTCGTGCCCGTCCCGGCCGGCTCTCACCGTGTCGCTGTTGTGCGGGTACAACCGGCCAAACCTGATGCCCCCTCATCCACCACGCGCGATACCAGTCCATTGCCGGGCAGTCCCGAGATAGAAGAGTTGGCAACCTTTCCGCTGCAGATCAGCCGCTGAACGGAGGTACGACGATGTCCACTGCAGATGGCGCCGTCATTGGCTCAACCCACATCTTCGGCTCCGCGCCACGAAACCGAGCCTTTAATATCGTGTTGCTGGCCGAAGGCTTTACTGCTGCACAGCAAAACGGCTTCGACAACGCGTGCACGCAATTCGTCAACGACTTCCGTAGCACGCAGCCGTTCGATGAGCTAAGCCCGGCCATCAATGTGTTCAGGGTGAACGTCAGTTCCACCGATTCAGGCGCGGACGACCCGGTCGCCGCTGGTGGCACAGGCGCCGTCGTTCGTACCTACTTCGACGCGACCTTTGGCGGGAATAATATCCGACGATTGTTACTCTGCAATATGACCACCGCGTTGCAGGTCGCAGCGGCGCAGATTCCGGAGTTTACGGTCGTGTTGGTGGTCGTCAATTCCACTATTTATGGTGGGGCTGGCGGAAGCGTCGGCACCTATTCGTTGGCTGGAGGCGCCACCGAAATAGCGATTCATGAGCTGGGCCATACCGCGTTCGGGCTCGCGGACGAATACCCATACTATGCCGGTGGCAATGAGACGGGCCACGATCACCATCCCAGCCTGGCGAGCCGTTCGAACCCAATGTCACGACGAATTCCGACCGCAACACATTGAAGTGGCGATGGGCGGTTGCACCGACGACTGCCATCCCGACGATGAGCAATCCGAATTGCAGCCAGGTGGATAACCGGCCCAGTCCGGTTCCCGCCGGCACCGTTGGATTGTTCGAAGGGGCGCACTATTACCATTGCGGCGCGTTCCGGCCTGAATACGACTGCAAGATGCGCGCGCTCAGCGTGCCGTTTTGCCGTATTTGCCGCCAAGTGATTTGGAATCGCATCGGTCCACTAGCGACGCTGCAGGCACGCGCGCGAACGCCGATCACCATGGTGGCCCGCTTCCCGGAGCACCTGGATGTCTTCGCCGTCGCCGCCAATGGCCGCACGATGAGTAACTGGTGGGACCAAGCAACGGGCTGGGCCGGGTGGTTTCATGTGCAAGGCGGTATCAGTTCTCCGGGTGGTCCAGGATCGCCGGTCACCGCCGTCGCCCGCTATGCCGGCCACCTTGATCTGTTTACGGTGGGCACGGACAACCATGTCTACAGTGCCTGGTGGGATAACGCGAGTGGGTGGCACGGGTGGTTCCCTATTGGAAACTTGCAGTGCCGTCCCGGCTCTACCGTCAATGCCTTGTCGCGCTATAGTGATCATCTCGACTTGTTCACCACGGCATTGGACGGGCGGACCATGTCCACTTGGTGGGATGTTCGTACCGGCTGGGCATCCTGGTTTCACGTCCAGGGCGGCGTGGCGGCTCCCGGCGCCACCGTGACTGCCATTGCGCGGTACCCCTTCCATCTCGATCTTTTTACAGTCGGCACGGACCAGCGCGTGTATAGCTGCTGGTGGGACGAGCGCAGTGGTTGGCACAATTGGTTTGCGATCGGCAACCTGCAATGCCGATCCGACTCTACGGTGTCGGTCGTCGCGCGTTTCCCTGATCAGCTCGATCTGTTTACCACGGCTGTGGACGGCCGCATCATGTCGACCTGGTGGAACGCGCGCAGCGGCTGGGCCAACTGGTTCCACGTATCCGGCGGGGTCGCATCGCCTGGTGCACCCATCACCGCGATTGCCCGCTTCTCAAACCATCTCGATCTGTTTGTCATCGGAACGGACAACCGAATTTATAGCACGTGGTGGCATGAAGGACAGAATTGGGCCAATTGGTTCAACGTCTCAGGAGGGATCGGTAAACCGGGCGGTCAAGTTGCCGCGATCTCGCGGGTCACCGAGCACATTGACCTCGTGACTGTCGGTTCAGACGGAGTGGTCTACAGTACCTGGTGGGATGGCGCGACCGGCTGGGCTGGATGGTTTACATTGGGCGTCACATGACCATGCAACTCGGTCCTTGCCCCTCGAGTCCCAACTGCGTCTCAACCCAGGCCCAGGACCAGGAGCATTCGATTGCGCCGTTTCGCTATCAGAAAAGCAAAACAGAAGCGACACAGACGCTCAAGACAGCCGTCTTGTCTCTGCCCCGCACGAAGCTTGTCGAGGAGGACGAGAATTACCTGCACTACGAATTCACGAGCCTGCTGCTGCGATTCGTTGATGACGTGGAGTTTCTGTTCGACGATGGGACCAAGACCATCCATTTCCGATCTGCCTCCCGGGTCGGCCATAGCGACTTCGGCGTCAACCGCCGGCGGATGGAAGAGATTCAGGAAACTTGTCGAGGGGAAGCTGTAGTGAACTGTAAGTTGCAGCTGGTGTGAGGTCTTACCCCTGGCAAGAACCTCTTCAGCTCCGCGTTCGCGAATCATCAGCGACGCTTGTGTCCCCTCGTTGAGATACATTCCTGTATCGGGTCGGATACGACCATGAAATGGTGGTATTCCTCCTTGCTGGTCTAGGATTTCCGTAAGTCTCGTCACCGGCCTCACTTAGAAAGCAACCATTTCCCCCTCTACCCGCCTCGCGGACCGGGCACATGGCTTGCTCAATCGTATGGACGAGTGGAGATCCAAGACCGATCATCGTGTTTTCCTGCCGCGCTCTTTACGGTTCGGGCCTGCGGATGGAAGAAAGATAGTTCGGTTGAGCGTTGGCAATTTCGGAGAGGGCGGAGAGGCGTTGGACGGTCAGACGAGTGAGAGCGGGAAGATCGACGTCGAGCAGTACGGTCTCCCGGTGGACTGTCCTGATCGTGAGGGGAATCGCGAGGTCTGTCTGTAGCTCGCCGAGCAATTCTTGTCTGGCCGGTGAATCGAGGTTGTCGGCGGCTTCCGCGAGCCAGTGACTGAGAGAGCTGCCCTGAGTTGATTCAACACGGATCGTTAATTCTAGCGGCGATAGGTGCGATGGTCCCGAGCCAGTCTCATCAAGGCCGGCTGTGCGCACCCCGGGTTTCTCTCGGAGCCGGCCGGCTGCCTCATGGACGATGCGGTTGGCATCTATTTTGAGCAGAAGACGCTGCCCAGACAGCAGTTGTTTGGCGGTCAGTGGAATGCTGGTCGTCGTTCCAAGGCGCGTCACAATCGGCGCGAAATCCACCAGGTCCGGCGCAGGCTGCCCGCTCGCTTGCGTGACGATGCGGTGACCTTCGGAGCCGGGGGCAAATTGGACGATCACCTCGCCGGGCACAAAGCGCGCAGATGAGGCTGCGATCGACCACGTCGCCAGAAGCCATGTCACGAGAAGAACCCACGCTGGGGGCTGAAGCCATGCGACGCGCATCTGGTTCGTGGCCTGCGACTGTGACAGCAAGACCGTCTTCCACACTATACAGGAAAGGGATGCAGCCATGATAACTCGAAGGACTCTGCTGATTGTGGTCACAGCCGCAGCGGTATTGTGTACCACTCCCCCGGCGCGGGCCACAGATGCAGCCGGCGGCAAGGCGCAACGGACGCTGGAAGGCAATCCGTCCGAGAAGCCTCGCTTTGTGCCCGGTGAAGTGATCGTGAAGATGAAACCCACACGCAGCTTGGATGCTGCAGCGGCTGCCGCCCTGGGTATGGAAGAAGCCGTCCAACGGACCTCCGGGGGAGAAAAGGTCTTCCGCATCCCACCGTCGACAGGCAGCGCGCTGAGCCACAAACAGCTGACCGATAGGACTCTGTCCGCGGTTCAGCAATTCCGGGCACGCGGTGATGTTGAGTACGCACAGCCGAACTGGATCAAGCGCATCGTCATCACGCCAAACGACGAACGATTTCCCGATCAATGGCATTACCAGAACAATGGCGCCGGCGCCGGTCTCTCGCCGGGTGGGATCGGACTCCCCTCGGCCTGGCAGGATATCAAGGGCAGTCATGACGTCGTCGTCGCGGTGGTGGACACAGGGATCCTGCCAGACCATCCGGACATCACCGGCTCCCCGAACCTCTTGCAGGGATATGACATGATTACCGACCCGAAAACCGCCAACGATGGAGGCGGACGCGATCATGATCCGACCGACCCAGGCGATGCCGTCGCGGCCGATGAGTGTGCCCCCGGTGATTCCGCATCGCCCAGCAGTTGGCACGGCACGCACGTGGCTGGAACGATCGGTGTCGGTGGGACGAATAACAGTATCGGGGTGGCCGGTATCAACTGGAGCGTGAAAGTGATGTCCGTCCGAGTGCTGGGGAAATGCGGCGGGACGACGGTCGACATCAACGATGGGATCCGTTGGGCCGCAGGGTTGGACGTGCCGGGTGTTCCGACGAACACGAATCCCGCGAGGGTCATCAATATGAGCCTCGGGACCCCTCCTGGCGTATCCTGTGATGACGATCCAGCGACGCAATCGGCCATTCGAGATGCAGTCGAGGCGGGAGCCATCGTCGTCGTCGCGGCGGGAAATGACGCAGTCGATGCGTCGCAGGTCTCGCCAGCGAGTTGCGATAACGCCTTCACCGTTGCCGCCAGCGATGCTCGGGGCCACTTGGTGAGCCGGTACTCGAATTTCGGCCCGCTTGTAAAAATCATGGCGCCGGGTGGCGATCGGCAGCGGGATGACAACGGCGATGGTCACATCGACGGCGTCCTCAGCATGGTGAAGGATGGGTACGCCTACTATAACGGGACATCCATGGCCGCCCCTCACGTTGCGGGCGTGGCGGCGCTGATTTTTGCCAAGAATCCGGACATGATTCCGGGGCAGGTCATGGCAAGACTCCAGCATGACGCGCTGCCGCGTGATGCCGCGCAGTGCCCGAAGCCCTGCGGCACCGGCCTCTTGCAAGCAAAGTTCACCGATACGCCTGTCGTCGATGGAGAGGTGATCTCCCTTCCGATTATTCCGCCCGCTCCACCGCCCACGCTGGGCACGATTCAGAAACCGGGCGAGAAGGATCTGTATGAATTTCAGGTGGCGGTAGAAAAGAAGTACTTGATCGAAACGCAGGGCGGGACCGATGTCTTCATGACGTTGTTTGGGCCCAACAGCCCGACAGCGAAGGTTGCGGAGGATGACGATAGTGGAGAAGCATCCAATGCGAAGATTGTGCAGACCTTGAAACCAGGCGCCTACCGGGTCGAAGTGCGTCACTATTCACCGACCGGTATAGGAGACTATCGCATCTGGGTGAGGCAGGACGAGCCATGACGAGCCGACCCCAGCCCTCTCCCCCGTTGGGGAGAGGAGAAGGTGAGGGGAAGAGTCGCCGGGCATCGTAGTGAACTTCCTGGTGAGACGCTATTCTCGTAGATCTATCGCAAGGAGATCCCTATGAAGCGGGACAATTCGACTGTCGTGGTGGTCCTGATCATTGCGTGTCTTGTACTCGCCGCGGCCCCTCCGGCGCGACCCGAGGTCACCAAACACTCCGGTATGTGCGACGCGTCCGCCGCCGTGCCGGTCGGGCCGGCAATGTTCATTGTTGCCAACGATGAAGACAATCGGCTGAGGGTGTACCGGCGCGACAGCCCCGGCGGGCCTGTGCCGGTATACCGAAGAGAGAATCCTAGCGAGCCGGTCCCCTCGGTGGACCTCACATCCTTCCTAAAGGTTGACCCGAAGCACCCTGAAGCTGACATCGAGGGCGCCACCCGAGTGGAGGATCGCGTGTACTGGATTACCTCGCATGGGAGCAACAAGAATGGCAAGCCGCGCCCTAACCGTCACCGGCTGTTCGCCACAGAGGTCAAAGTCTCCGGTGACAAGGTAATCATTGCCCCTCTCGGGAAGCCATACAGAGATCTGCTCAAAGACCTTACCGCATCACCATGGCTGAAGGAGTACAAACTGGGTGACGCGGCGAAGAAGCCGCCCGAACAAGAGGGGGGACTGAATATCGAAGGGCTCTCCGCGACCCCGCAGGGTTCCTTGTTGATCGCCTTTCGCAACCCCACACCCGATGGGAAAGCGCTCCTCATCCCTTTGAAAAACCCCAAGCAGGTCATCGATGGGAAGGCGGCAAAGCTTGGGAAGCCCATCTCTCTATCTCTCGGTGGTCTGGGCATCCGCAGCATCGAGTATGTTGAGGCCAAGGGGAAGTATCTGATCGCTGCCGGTCCGCACGGCGATGAAGGCGATTTCCAACTGTATCAATGGTCAGGGTCTCCCTCTGAAGAGGCGGAACCGATCGGGGGAGTGAATTTCAGAGGGTTGCATCCGGAAGCGTTGATCATTTATCCCGAAGAGAAGACACAAATCCAGGTCCTCAGCGATGACGGCTCGGAGAAGATAAACGGGAAGGATTGCAAGGACGAGGAAGTCGAACCGGAGCACAAATATTTCCGGAGTAGCTGGATAAAGCCATAACCAATGGACTCACCGGGACCGAATCGCGATGGTACGGAATCATGAAGTCCACTGCAAGACTGCATCGACAGTAAAGGTCTACCTCACGGCGCCGGCGGCCTCTCGCACGAACGCTCGGGAGCCTATGCGATCACGCCCCGTTTCATTAAATGATAAGGAAGAAACGAATGAGGACTACCTCGGTTTTCGTTCATCTGCGAGGAGATATCCGAATTGAGCGCGGAAGGCTTCCGGCGAGAGCTTGAGCGTGGCGGCATACTGTGCGACTTCGTTCGGGTCCTCCAGATCCTCATGAGAAAGCCGAATCATGTACCGGCGGGCGATCTGGTAGGACTCTGACTGGACGTCCACCATGCGAATGCGCATTCGGCCGCTGGCTGGATCCAGTATCTGAGCAAACGGAATGGGGGTCAATCGGCCGTTCTGGATCGACACCATGGCGGCGTTGCCGCCATTCAAGAGCAATTGCGCGGCGCAATAGCCGAGATCCCGTGTGTACTCCATGTCGTAGGGGATCGGATCTGCGCAACGGAGCTCATAGCCGATATTCTTGGCCATGATCGTGGTCTTGATGCCGAACGTCTTGAGGCGCTGCTCGACCTCATGTCTGAGGAGATCGCCCAGGTTGACCTCCGCGAGACGCAGATTTCCGTGCTGATCCCGTTCCACATCCGCCAGTCCCTTGAGGTCCTTCTCATCCACACACTCCACCAAGCCCTCTGCCAGGATGGCGACTCCATCAGGCCGGCCCATTTTGAGCCGCTTCAGAACAGCTCCGATGAGAGTGTCGACCAGCGTAGCGAGAGGCACGGGCCGCCCTGAGAACTCTTCAGGAATGAGCGTGAGTGTCGCGCCGGCGGCTTTCCCGATGCCGAGGGCCAGGTGACCGGCCTTCCGTCCCATGGTGACGACGAAGTACCAACGCGACGTGGTCTGCGCGTCCACCATAAGATTCTTGACGAGATCGACGCCGATGTGACGGGCCGTTTGAAAGCCAAATGTAGGAATGCCGTGTGGAAGATCCAGATCATTGTCGATGGTCTTCGGCACATGGACGACACGCAACCGCCCGCCTGCCATCTGTTCCAGTTTGAGGGCCGAGAAGGCCGTGTCATCACCCCCGATCGTGATCAACCCCGATAGATTCAACTTCAGCAACGCGGCGAGGGCCTTGTCCAAATGGGCCGCATTCGTGGTCGGGTTGGCCCGCGCGATCCCGAGATAGGATCCCCCATGGAAATGGATACGACTCACTTCCTCAATGGACAGGGGCTTCACTTTGGTGGAGTCGCCCTCCATGATCCATTTGAACCCGTCCAGGATCCCCAGGACCGACGCGCCTCCCAAAATACTCCGGATCGTCGCCGCTCCGATCACACTATTGATCCCCGGCGCGGGACCTCCACCCACGAGGATTCCTATGTCCTTGCCTGTCTGGTTCATGGCGTTCGTGAACCTTGGTTGTGTTGAGGACGCTCGGCCGCTATCTTAGCCCGCACTATTCATGACAGATTCTACTGCAACTGCGTATTTAAAGAGTCAGCGAGGAAGAACACAACTAAGGTGTCTACTCTCGCGCAAGAGTAACGAAATGGCACTCGATCTCGCAAGCGCGGGGACGACGCGCCTGGCCGTGGCTTTTACACGGCCAGCGGGCGGCTCACCCCGCGCGGTCTCAACGTACTGGTTCAAGTACGTCTCGGCCTCTTGGGGCTCCGCGCGCAAGACACTGTCGGCTCACGGGGACACTGGGTGCTCACAAGACACTGCCACCTCACCATCTCGGCGGCGTCCGCAAACCTGACGCTCGTTATTCCTCGCGTCGCGGACCTCGCGCCCGTGCGCAGACTTGAGGCGACTTCTTCGTCGCCTCGCGCACCTCATTATTCTGCGCGTCGTGAACCTCGCGCCCGTGTGCAAACATGACTCGACTTATTCGTCGAGTCGCGCACCTCGCGTGTCGTCTCCGCAGTTTCGTCACGAACCTTCATAAATAATGCGGGCTACCTACAAACCTCTGTCAGGAGCAGCAGGAGCGGCAGCAATTATCCTCTCTCATTTACCATTGAATTAGCCGTATGATTTCGGCAGTATGAAGGGCACCCTAGTGAATCTTGGTACATGCTATGCGACGGATTGTTAGCCACGTACTACTTGTATTCCTCGTGCTCCTTTCCACCGCTTGTGTCTCGGTCAAGGTGGACCCGCTGATCGAAGAGACCTTTGAACCCCGGCCCGGAAGCGAACCGGTGACGACGCTCGCGCGCGAGCCGGACAACGGACATGTGCAGATTGCACGCATTATTGCCGAGAGCGAGCATGTCAGTGAGGATACTCTTCGCGAGAAAATTCTTTCCCGCGCGAAAGAGTTAGGCGCAGATGCCGTGATCTTGGGCAAAACGGATGTCCGTCACTATTACGGACAGGGACCGAGTTACCAGTCTACGGCCAGTCCCGCCGGAATGAGCACGAACCCGTTCAGCGGTGGTGGATACTGGAACCCGTTCCGGATGGATGCCTGGAGTTTTATCCAGGGGGCCGGCGGAGGAGAAACCTGGATGATGCACTTGTCCGGCGTGGCGATCCGGTACATGACCGAGGAAGAGCGACAAGCCCTAAAGAACAATCGACCGCCTGAACGCTAGCCCTTCGAGATCAATGTCATTTCCGCTGGAAGAGCGGCCAGAGACTCAACTCGAGCTGGCTGGGTTGAGGCGTACGCTGGAATGGAGCCAAATTCAGCGCGAACAACTGCTCGATCGGCTGGATCTATTACGACTCGAAAATCAGCGTCTCCAGGAGCGGGTGGATGAATTGGAACGGCAGGTGGCTGAATTGAAACAGCAACAGCCGCTCTTCTAGAAGCGTGAACGTGAAGCGTGAAGCGTGAAGCGTGAAGCGTGAAGACGTGAAGCGTGAAGCGTGAAGGGTGAGCGGGTGAAGGTGAAGCGTGAAGAAGAGACTCGCACTAACTGCTAACGATTCTTCACGAGATACGAGATACGATTCACGAGCGACGAGATACGAACGACGCTTCCCGAATGACGAGCCTATGAAGCAACACATCAAACATCAAGAAGACCTGCGCTGGCTGATCGCACATACGGACGGATTCCGGGGGGGATATATTACCGATCTTCAGATGTCAAAAAAGCGGCTGCTGGATGAGGATTCCGGCAATCAGGTGTTTGTGGGAACGACGGTGACGGTGGTGATCCGGTATTCTACGCGCGACATGGTTCGTGTGGCGAAACTGACGATGAACGGGGTGTCCGATTTTTCCATCCTGGAGCAGGAAGGCAGCGACTGCTCATCACTCGCGGTGATTCATGCGGAAATCAGGGAGGACCGCCTACGGTTTTGGTTCGACCCGCAAGGCACGCTCTATGTCGTGTGCGAGGAGGCGGTCTTCGAAGAAATTTCCACTCCCTGTCGCGAACGCGAAGCCGCGCGAGCCTTTGCCCAGTGGACGTTTCAGACTGAAGAAGGCCGAGCACCCACGGTCGAGTGGCTTTTGACCCGTCTGGACGAAGCCGGGGTTCCCTGCACATGGCGAGGGGGACGCGCGAGATCACGACGCAGTTCAGTGATCAGATGGGAAGGCGAGCTCTTGCCGTCGTCTGAAGAGCGCGGAGGTCGGACGCCTTCCATTCAGGTCGTCGCGTATGGGCCGGTTCACGGGACCGGCTTTGGAATGACTCTTCGCGCGCCAGAAACACCGAACCGCGACTGTGGCCGGATTCTGAGCTTGGTCGCCGATCTCATCGCACGCACCTACCCCGGGACCTGCCTGGTGGGAGAATCCTTCTTTTCGCGTGATGAGTGGCTGAACTGGAAATCTTTGGAGAGCGCCCGTCAGGTGAGATAGAGAGCCCCGAGTTTGCCCCGTCAGTTAGTGTGTCCGTTCCTGCCGTTTCCGTTCCTATTCATTTCAGACTTGTGATTCACGCATTCCACCAGGTGCCAGAACTTCAGCGGATTGACCTTTTCCTTGCGCGATACCTGCAGTTCCGTGCCTTCAAGCACGGTATGGAGTGCCAGGTCGGTGCGGAACCCGATGTGTTTGCAGAGCGGAGATATGACCTTTTCAACGGCTGCGATCAGCTTGTTCCCATTGCTGAAGTGATTCAACATGATGATGCGTCCGCCTGGTTTGCAGACCCGGATCATTTCATTGACGACTTTGCGATAGTCGGGCACTGCCGTGACCACGTAGGCTGCCATCACCGTGTCAAAGGTATCATCCGCAAATTCCATATGGCCGGCATCCATGAGCATGAGCCGTACGTGATCCAAGTGGTACCGCGACTGCCGGTGCCTTGCCTTGGCGAGCATGCCCGGTGACAGGTCAATGCCGGTCACTTCGCAATTCTTGGGATAGAACGCGAGTGCGATCCCTGTTCCAACCCCGACTTCCAGGATCTGCTCGTTTGGCCTGATGCGCAGATTCCTGACGGCCGACTCGCGCGATTCGTGGAAAATTTTTCCGAAGATGTGGTCGTAGACGCCTGAATAATTGGTATAGACACGCTCGACTTTCGCAATATCCATCGTACCTCCGCGGCTCCACGCTCCGGTCCCCGCACACCCCTATGGTGCGGGATAATGAGCGGTGTAGCGTGGGGAATGTATATGAAGGCGGGAAACCAAAACAAGTGGAAAAAAACGTACCCGCCCGAACCTAGCTGATCGTAATGTAGCCAATGCGCCCACGTCTAGTCAACTGGTGACCATGGAATTCCGTCGCCGATGCCCCGCCCTTGATTCTCGAATCGACCTGTGGGAAGTTCTCGCATGATCCTCGCCGGCACGTTTGCGGTGCTTCTTTTTCTGATTCTCGTTGTGGGGGACTGGCTGTATTTTGTGCAACTCTCTCCGGACGCCGGCCGCTATGGTTGCACGATTGCACGGGCTCAAGAGCGTGTGGCCGAGGTCACGCTTGATCAGGTGCAGGGTCGATTCGATCCGAACGGCGTGCTCGTTCTGCCTCACGGCATGGCTCGGTACTTTCCCGATGTTCGTCGCATTGTGATCCGCCCTAAGTATCGCCTGTTCTCCACGGGATTTCGGACGGCCTGGCCGTTGAAAGGGGCGATTGAGTTGGCCCCGGAGGCGACCGGGTTTCGCGTGATGTACTTCAAGCGTATTCCTTGGTCGTCGGCGATCATTACGATGATCTGGTTTCTCCTCGTGGGACTCGGCACGATCGGCTTTGCGGTGAGCTTCCTGGTCCAGGGAGGGCTTGCGTCCTTGGGAGGGGTGCTGCTCGGAATCGGCGTGATCGCGCTCGGGCTGCTCGTCTTGGCTTTTGGGTTGCTGACGATTACCATCGCCTACCGCCTGGAAGATAATCGCTTGACCCAGGTGTATCAGGAGCTACAGAGCGCGCTGGCTTGGTCGAAAACGCCGGGCTAACCTCGGGTGACATAGAGATCAAGCAAGGTGTCGAACTCTTCGGGTAGCTCTAGTGCCCGACGATCCCGCGCCAATCCGGCAATAATCCCGCGGTGTTTCTGCGAGAGTCCCGACTCGACAAACGCTTTTCGATAGTATGCCCATCGCAGAGGAGGATCAGCGACGAGCTGTTGTAACTCTGCGGCCGGGATTGTCTTGAGTATGGTCGTGAGGAGCGCCAGCGCTTTTTCAACGCTGTGATAGGGCGGTGCGAGTTTGAGCCGGCTATAGAATAATTGGAGATGCCGGCGGAATTCATCCTGCAACAGAGTATCCGGTGAATCTTGTGCAGCCATAGAATTAGTTCTCAATCATTAAACATTTGATCATTGAAGCATCGGACCAGTCAGTCATTGAATCATTCCGTCATTGATCAATGGGCCGTCCACAATGATCCTCGTCACTTTCAGGCTCTTATCGCGCCGCGCAATCATCAATCATGCTTTGCCCCGGTCTGTAGTTCAGAAACAGGAGTTGATTGCCTTGAGGCGTGATCTCTACGCCGGTCGCCGAGGCATTGTCGATCCTCATCCGGCGCAATGGAGCGATATCCGTCTGTAGATAATGAGCGACAATGGTTCTGATGACGTCGGCGTGAGAGACGAAGACCCAATGCCCGTCCGCGTCGATCGTTCGTATGTCTTCGATGACCGAGATCGCCCGTTGCTGGACTTCGTGCAACGTCTCGCCGCCCGGCGGACGGGCTTCATGTGGTCTGGTGTACCAGTCACGCTTCGCCGGATCGTCGGCCAGTTCGTGCCAAAATCGATTCATCCATTCCCCCACCCCGATCTCACTGAGCCCAGGGGCCATTGTCATGCTTACCTGGCATGCCTCCCCCAAGATGTGTGCGGTCTGGATGGCTCGCAACACCGGACTGCTGTAAAGTCCGGCGATCTTCGCATGGCACAGTGCGGCCGCCAACTGGTGCACCTGCCGTTCACCGGCCTGATTCAGGGGAATCGGTTGGCGGCCCATCACCTGTCCGGAGCGGTTCCAGTCAGTTTCTCCGTGTCTGACGAGTATGCAAATCGGCATCTGACGTTTAGCTCGGTAACGGAGACGATGCGCGCTTCAAAGGCATCGCCGCCCAGCTTTCACCGGCATTGGTGGAGTGGTAGAGGCCGCTGCCATTAGTGCCGGCGTATAGAAGTTGGGGATCATGCGAGCTGATCGCCAACGTTCGGATGTTGAGCGTATTCAGGCCTTGGTTCTTCGTGATCCATGTGTGGCCCCCGTCCAAGCTCTTCAGCACTCCGGCTCGGCCTCCGATATACAGGATCTCCGGATGGGACGGGTGTATGAGGATGCTGCTGACAAATTGATCCGGCATGGACTGGCCGATCCGTTCCCACACATCCGCCCGATTCGTCGTGCGAAACAATCCGTTGGTCGTGCCTGCATAGACCGTGGATGCATGAATCGGATCGACGATCAATGTGTTGATGCCCAGTGCCATGGCGGCGTTGAGCACTTCGTCCGGAATCAATCCACGGTTGACTTTCTGCCATGATCTTCCGCCGTCCTGGGTGCGGTAGGCGCCGCCGGTCGTGCCGGCATAGAGCACCCGCGCGTTGGTGGGGTCCATGGCGAGCGAGACCACGATGTGGACTTCCTTCATGCCGGCCATCCGCTCTTCCCATTCACGCCCGCCGTCGGTCGTGACAAATGCTCCGACCGTCGTCGCGAGATAAATCGTCTCGGTATTCATCGGATGGAAGACGAATTGATTGACGAAAGAGACATGTTCCTTGAGGCCGACGTTGTGCGGCAGCCAATGTTGTCCACCGTCGGGGCTCTTGTAGACGGCGTCGCCCATCGTGCCTGCATAGATCGTCGCCGGAAGCTTGGGATCGATAGCGATCGTCGTAACACGGCGAGCGCTGAAACTGGGAAATTGCTCCCATGACCGGCCGCCGTCCCGCGTTTTGTGGACGGCTTCATTCGTCGCCACGTAGAGGATCTTGGGGTTGGTCGGATGGAGTGCGATCGAAACCACCGCATCGTCCTGGTTGCCGCAGGCAATGAGGATGATGCCGGACAGGCACGCGAGCAGCTTTGCGAATCTGGAGATGAGGGTCAGCATGGTGTAATCGTTCCTCGTGAAGCGTCTCTCGTATCTCGCAAGACGATTGATCCATTGCACCATTGAATCAATGGTCCGATGAATCAATGAATCAATTCATGCACCGGCTGACGGTTCACGAGTGACAGCTTGTCAGAGCTGTTTCGAGAATCGTTCTGCGTAGCCCGTAAGTTCGACATACCCCTGTCCCGTGAGGGTGGGACTTCCTGCTGTTCCACGCACTTGCACGGCGCCTTCCCAATAGGTCACCTGTGTGCTGCGGCGAGTGACCAATTCCTGGTCGGCGAGCAGCGGTGTGATCTCGACATCCAGGTGAAGCGAGGGACAAGTCAACCGCCAGCGCGAGGGATATCGTGCGTTGGAAGTCGGACTGATCCATGACGACAGCGGCTTGATCGTGAACTCAGCCGGTGACAGAAATGTCGCCTTCCCGTCAGCCTCTATGATCGTGCCGCTCGATGCGCCGTCCGCTGAGCCGTCTCCCCGACGTAGTTGATACAACATGAGGTCGCGTTCATCGCTCAATTGCAGACTAAACCAGTCCCAGCCGACCACCTCCTGTCCCAGGTCCGCCGACGTGAACTCATGATCCATCCAACTCATTCCCTCCACCTGAAAGGTCTCGTTGTTCAAGGAGATCCGCCCCTGCGTCGCCAACCGCGTGAGCGAGTAGTAGTGAGAGGCTTGTCCCGTCTCGTCGCCTTTCCGGCTCAGCCCGTCGTGGCCATGGACAGTCGGCGGTTTGAGCGGAGAGACCAGGAGGTCAATCGAGAAGTTGTCATGCGCCGCCTGTAATCGATGCGCGGTCGGCTGGGTCTCCTGCGCCTGTGCGCTCCACTGATCGACCCAGACATGCAGGTGTCCACTTTCTGAGCCGGCCTTCCCCAATCCTTCCCGGCTGATTTTTTCGCCAAAGTGGAATCGTCCCCCGTCTAAGTCCGAGAGGCTGACATGCGCGAGGTAGAGATGACGGATGGTCCACTGTGAAGGGAACGTGTGAATCGAATGCGGATCGATGCCTCGGCGAAAAAAAGTGAGCTGAAAGCCGAAACGGCGGCCGTTGGTCGCCTTCAGATGCCCCGTGTAATACCACCATTCAGTCCGAAATTCGTCGTGGGAGCCGTGGTCGCGAGGAAACTGATACAGGTATCCCGGCGTGGCCATGCGGAAACTCTGATTGCTGGTCGGGCCGGCCGGAGCGGCTCCACTGAGGATGATTCCCGCGCTCCAGAGCAAGATGCCTGTGAGACCGATCCGCAGGCACGGACCTGTGGTGTTGGCAAACGATTGTGTCATCATGCAATCGAGACGGGCGGTGATACGAGCGTGTTTATAGCACGCGAGAAGCGAACGCGTAAACGCCAGTAGGGATAAGGGTTTGCGCGTAAGCACCGGCGCCGAAATACCGTGCGCGACGTTGACAATTTCGCAGGGCATCGGCTATCGTGAGCCATGTTCATCGAGCCGGAGCGCGATCAGCCTGAGTATGAAGGATCGGAACAATCTCCGGCATTTCGCATTCCAGAGCGGATCCCCCTGTTCCCCCTTCCCAACGTGGTGTTCTTTCCAAAAACATATCTACCCTTGCATATCTTTGAGCCGCGTTATCGCGAGATGATACTGGACGCCGCGACGAGTGAACAGTGCATCGGGATGGCCTTGTTGAAGGAAGGCTGGGAAGCACAGTACTATCAAAATCCTCCGATCTTTACGATCGGCTGTGTCGGGCGCCTGGCCAGCCTGCAACAGTTACCGGACGGCCGGTCGAACATATTATTGCAGGGCATTGAACGCTACGAAGTGCGTGAAGAGTTTTATGATCGGCCTTACCGCGAGGCCAGGGTAACGCTCAAGCCTCGCAGTGAAGACCCGGGCGACCTCGATCCTGCGCTCCGCGCCCATGTGCTGGAGTTGGTGCATGATTATATACGCACATCCGAAGAGGCATCGGTCCTTCAGGTAGTCGCGCGCCAGGAAATAGGAGACGAGGTGTTGATCAATTCCTTGTCAGGTTCGCTGGATTGCAGCCCCTTGGAGAAGCAGTTCCTCCTCGAGGCAGAAACCCTGTATCAACAGGCACGGCGGTTGTGCGACCTGATACAGTTCAAACTCCTCGAGCGTCGCGGCGCGAGAGGCTGGGGCTGATGACCGGGCCGTTCGCCATAGAGGTGTCGCACCTCGCCAAGTCGTATGACCAAGTACGGGCCATCGACGATATTTCCTTTCAGGTGGCAGGCGGCGAGATTTTCGGCCTACTGGGACCGAATGGCGCAGGGAAGAGCACGACGCTGCGCATCCTGATCACGCTTCTTCACCCGACTTCAGGCACAGCCACGGTATTGGGAATGGACACGGTCGGCGATGCCGATCGGGTGCGGCGGTCGATCGGCTATGTTCCGCAGGAGCGAGCCATCGATCGCTTTCTCACGGGCCGTGAGCACCTCGATTTATTGGCCAACCTGTACCATCTTTCTCCCACAGAAGCGGCCACCCGGATTGCTCATCTCCTGAAGCTGGTTGAACTCGAACCACATGCGGACCGGCCGGCCAAAACCTATTCGGGCGGCATGAAACGCAAGCTCGACATTGCCTGCGGCCTTCTGCCCGATCCGAAAGTGCTTTTCCTCGACGAACCGACATTGGGATTGGACGTGCAAAGCCGGCTTCGGATCTGGGACCATGTCCGGGCCATGCGTGCTCGTGGCATCACGGTGGTCATGACGACAAACTATCTGGATGAGGCCGATCAGCTCTGTGACCGGATCGCGATCATCGACGGAGGTCGGATCAAAGCACTCGGCTCGCCGACCGAACTGAAGGTCGGCTTAGGCGGCGATATCGTCTCCCTGACGATCAGAGAAGAGGATCGTGTCGGGACATTGGCCGATGCGCTCAAATCCATTCCGGCGATCCGGGCCGTCGCGACCAAGCCTAATGGGCTGGACATCCGCGTCGACTCTCCAGAGAAGGCCCTGCCCGCGATCTTAGAAGCGGCGAACCGGTTGACCTGTCAGATTGAGTTTATCGACTATCATCGCCCGCGATTGGACGACGTGTTTGTCGCGCATACCGGCCGATCGATGCGGGAAGACGCGCCTAAACGAGAAGAGGATGTATGAGTTTTAGGTTAGGAGTCGCTTGGCGCTCAGGACTCAGGACTCAGCGACTCAGGACTTAGCACTTTGTTATGAAAGAGTATTGGCAGGAGATTCGTGCGTTGACGATGCGGTGGGTCCGCCGGCTCAGCCGCGAGAAATTCAGCATGCTCTTTACATTGGTTCAACCCATGCTGTTTTGGCTGATCTTTTTTGGAAACCTGTTTCAGCGGGCCGCGGATGCGCAGGTCACGCAAGCCCCGAATTACATCAGTTTTCTTGCAGCCGGGGTCGTGGTGATGACGGTTCTGAATAACGGTCTGGCCGGTGGAGTTGATCTCCTCTTTGACAAGGAGAACGGGTTTCTGGAACGGCTCATGTCCACGCCGATACACCGGTCGTCCGTCATTCTGAGCCGATTCATTTTTGTCATGACCATTACGTCCTTGCAGGTATTGGTGATCCTCGGCGTCGCCTGGTTATTCGGCGTCAGCCCGGCGACGGGTCTCGGCGGAGTGGCTGTGATTTTATTGATCGGAATGCTGTTCGGCGTCGGGCTGACCGCCATCTCGATGGCGATGGCGTTTTCGGTGAAGAGCCATGGAGACTTTTTCTCGGTGTTGGGCTTCTTGTCGCTTCCGATGATTTTTCTGAGTTCCGCGCTCGTGCCGCTTGTGGCCATGCCCGGCTGGATGGGGGTATTGGCACGGTTTAATCCCATGACCTGGGCTATTGATGCCGTGCGTCCGCTCATCCTGCAGGGGTGGGGGGAAGCATTGCCGCACGTGGGCATGGTGATCGTCGTCATGGTGATATTCGACGCGATCTGTCTCTATGGCGGGGCGAAAGCATTCCGCCGGGCGATGGGATAAGGAAAGGTTGTCTCAGTTGGAGATATCCATGCTCACCAACGAGTCTCAGATTCGCGCACTGATCCGGTTATTGGGCGACGAAGACGACCGGATCGTGAGGACGATCAGCGGACGCCTGATCGATTATGGTGACTCGGCCGTGCCTCTGCTGCAGGAAGCCGAGATGGAGCAGCCGGACATGGCCAACCGGATTGCAACGATTCTCGAGGAAATCCGCGGCAGCCGTCTCGAAGATGAACTGCGTGACCTCGTTACACGTCCGGATGAAGGGCTCGACCTCGAAAGCGGCGCCTTTCTGTTGGCGCGGTATGCCTATCCTTCGCTGGATGCGGGACGGTACTCGCAACAGCTCGATGAGATGGGTCGGGAACTGCGAGGTCAGATCGGTTCCCGGGTATCCGGGGAAGAAACGGTCAAAGCATTGAATCGGTATTTGTTTACCGAGCAGGGATTCAAAGGAAATACCAAGAACTATTATGAACTGGAAAACAGCTACCTGAATCGGGTCATCGATCGCCGAACCGGCATTCCAATCAGTCTGTCCGTCGTGTACCTGTTGATAGGGAAACGTCTCGGACTGCCTGTGCATGGAATCGGCATGCCGGGCCATTTTTTGGTCAAATACGAGGCCGAGAAGTACAAGATCTTCATCGATTGTTTCAATGGCGGCGCCCTGTTGACGGAAAAGAATTGCGCGCGCTTTCTCACCGAGGCCGGCTATGGATTCGAAGATCGATTTTTACAAAGCAGCCCCACGCGCGCCATTTTGACCCGAATGATAAAAAACTTGTTGGCTATCTACAGCAAGCTGGACGAGCCGCTCAAGAAGCTCCGCCTGGCACGGTTCACCGAGATTTTGGGGTGCGAGCAACGGGAAGGAGGCCTGTAGGTCCACGACGCGAAGAATAATGAGCGTCACGTTTGTGGACGCCGCCGAGACGGTGAGGCGGCGGTTCTTTCGGTGTTCCTTGCGAGCGCCGCGATACGAACCACGAATGCAGGTGACGGCCATTTTGAATATCCTGCAGAATCTTTCTATCCGAGTTTGAATGTCAGCAGATCCCGCGCCATTCTGATCTTCCCCGAGAAGTACTCTCCCGCCTGTTCACACACGTCATAGCGTTCCGCAATCGGGTAAAAGTGGGACAGCACCAATCGGTCTACCCCGGCTTCCCGGGCGACTTGTCCGCACTGACCGGCATGCAGATGCACCGGGCCGGGCTTGTTCGCCGGAAATGAACAATCGAGCACTGCCACATCCGCCTCCGCGCAGAGGCGTACCAGATTTCGACAGACCTGCGTGTCGCCCGAATAGGCCACTGCCCGGCCCTTGTATTCAATACGGTAACCGAGACAATGCAACTGTGGAACGTGACGCATCGTGCGCGGGGTGATGCGCGTTTGACCGAGCATGAAGCTTCGGTCCGCCACTTCCTTGATGCGAACCTGAAACGGCGGAGAGTGGAAACCAGGAAGGGTCTTCATGATGGTGCGAAGGAGACGGGTGGTGCCGCGAGGGCCCACGAGTGTCAGCGCCGGTCTGGTTCCTCCCTCGTGTTTGCAGTGGATGACGGCATCGAAGAAAAAGGTAATGAAATCCGAAAAATGATCTGCATGAAAGTGGGAAAAGAGAATGTGAGTGATCCGATGTCGAGCGACCCCGGTCTTCATGAGATTGACCAGTGTGCGGGGTCCGAAATCCAGCAAGAAAATCTGATCGGTCTGCACAAGATATCCGGCCGCAGCACGGGTGGGATGCATGTTGGTGCCGGAGCCTAGGATCGTGAGGGTCATCATGCCGGGGATTGCTCAAAACTCCGACGAATCCGCAGCAACAAGGTGCGGAGCTGCTCCGCATCTTTCCGCGTCAACGCCTGCTCGAAGAACGGACGAATGAACGCCACATGCGCCGCGAAGGTTTTTCGGTAGAGCTGATCTCCTTTGTCGGTCAAATTGATCTTGATACTGCGGCGATCATCGACCACCGACTCGCGGCGGATCAATCCCTTTGCCTCCAGGCGATCGAGCACGCCCGTGAGGGTGCCCTTGGTGACAAGAGTGGCTGCGGAAAGCTCCGTACATGTCATTCCGTCGGTGTCTCCCAACGTGGCGATCACGTCGAATTGCGATGGCGTCAGTTTCAACGAACGGACGTGGCGACTATCCGTGCGCCAGAACGCGAGATAGGCCTCGACTAGAGGGCGAAGCACCTTCAGGATGGGATCATCTTTGAGCGCGGGAAGTTCCACAGGGATGGAGCAGCCTAGTCACCGGCCCCGCGACCTGTCAAGGCCACCGAGTCACGTCCGTTGACGGAAGTCCACGGCGCGAAGAATAATGGCGGCTATGCCCCCTGAGCGGGCAGTGTCTTATGAGACAAAGCCGGGAAAGGTGCGTCTCGGCGCACCGGGGTCGGGTGGGTGAGTTCGGGACGGAGCGCGTCTCGGCGCGCTCGGGGTGGGCGGGTGAGATCATGCCTTTTTCAACCTCCTGTTATTGATGAAGCGATACATCGACGCGCCGCAGGACGGCCAGGTCAATCTCACGGCGGCACTACTCCTGGTGGCGGTTATCGTCACCGGCGTGTGGGTTTGGAAACGTTTGCCGTTGGCGACGCAGGACTACCTCATTGACCAGGCGATCCCCTTGGCATTGCTTGTGGGGATGATCGCGACCGGCGGATGGCTTGTGATCCGGTCCATCCGAACGCGCCGCATGCGCCGACAAGAACGCATGCGTCTCGTGCGCTCGTTTACCCAGGCCTCCACCGTTGAGAAGCGTCTCGACCTTGCGTTCGCACTCATCGAAGTGAATCACTATCATCGTGAGGGCCTGGAGGATATCGAGCCCGCGCTGCGGGACTTGTTTGCGACCACCCTCACGCGCTCGCTCGGGGACAAGCAGCACCAGATTCGAGGCATGTCGGCGAGCCATCTGGGAGTGGTCGGCGATAAGGAGGCGGTGCAATTGCTGCTGAAGGCACTGGAAGACGACCATGCCTACGTGCGGGCCTGCGCCGCATTGGGGTTAGGTCGTTTGCGTGCATCGGAAGCGAAGGAGAGGCTCAAAGTCGTGAGCGTGGAAGATTGGGATCAGACTGTCAGGAGCCGGGCACGCGAAGCGATGGAACGCATTCCCTAGCCCGCATTATTCATGAGGGTTCGTCACGAAACGGCGGAGACGCCATACGAGACTGGCGTACGGAGCCGGGAGGAAGGGAGGCATCCTTGAACAGGATGTTGACCGACCGAGCGGCGAGTCCGCCCGCCTGGCCGCGTGGAACCGGTGGCCAGGCTTGTCGTAGCGGCGTATCTGCGGTTGGAGTAGAAGCCTTCATGAATAATGCGGGCTAGGTCCACGACGCGAAGAATAATGAGGCGCACGGTGCGATGAAGAAAGAGCACCACGTCTGTGCGCGCCGGCGAGTCGGTGAGCCGGCAGTGTCTTGTGAGCGCCCAGTGTCTTCGGTTTGTGGACGCCGCCGAGACGTGAGGCGGCAGTCTCCTATAGTTGAAACTGAGTTCCGTTTCACGAGCGACGAGATACGTTTCATGATTTCGTGATGACGAACCGTCAGGCGGTCCATTCGATGAGAAGCAGTTCGGGCGGACAATTCCATCGGACGGGAAGCGCTGACCAGCCCAATCCGCGATTGACATACAAACGGTGGCCATTCAACTCGTACAAGCCGTGGAGCCTCCCATTGCAGCCGGGAGGCAGCCAAAATGTTGGAACAAACGGGATGCGCCATTGGCCGGCATGGCTATGTCCGCAGAGGATGAGATCGACGTGGTGTTGGTCATTCAATTGATCGAGGATACTGGGAGCATGCGCGAGCAGTAACGTAAACCGATTGGGCAGACGTGGAGGAATGCAGCGGAGATCGGCGCGGTGTAAGGAAGGATCATCGGTCCCGACGAGAGCCAGCTCTCCGGATGACAGCGGGATACAGGTCGTCTGATTGATGAGCAAACTGATCTTGTGCCGATCGAACAGTTCAGCGAACTCATCGATGCCGACACCGCTATAGTGATCGTGGTTGCCGAGAATCACAAACACGGGAGCCACTCGTCGCAATTGCGACAGGAAACGGGCGAGATGGGGGAGTCCGCTCCGGACATTCAATAGGTCTCCCGTGATGAAGATCCAGTCTGGGCGCGTCGCTTCCACGGTCCGCACGACCTCATCATGGCGCGGGAGATAGCGATCCAGATGGAGGTCGCTCAATTGCACGGCCCGTCGTCCGGCCATGGCTGGATGAGAGCAGGTTAAATGAGACACCCTCAGTTGGGAGAGGCCGAAATGGAAATGTGGGATGAGATTAAACAGGAAGTGAAAAGGACGGCTCAGCCAGTGCCCGATCCATATCCGCGCCCATTCTTGCCAACGGACAATCCGGGCGATCATTTCATGATCCGGTCCAGGTTGGCCTTGTCGCTGGATGTAAAACGGTAGCCTTGCTCATACAGGGTTCCCATACTCTTCATCAATGCTTCCATACCTCTCGTCGTGTGGATCGAATCGAAGGTGCCGGTGAGGGATTTGAGATGGGTCGCCGTGCCCTGTGCCGTGTCGGCCGGCAGCTCAAGTGCATGCAGAATGTCCTGCAGCTCGTTCGTGCTGTATGTATTGTTGTCGTCCTTGTCCCCGACGAGCGCAAACTCATAGAATGTCAAACTGACCGACAAGGAACTCTGCGTCTGTTGAAAGTCCTTGCGTACCGCGTCCACTCCTCCGGGATACTTGGTGTCACATTCGGATGATGATTGCGTCAGGCTGCGGCGATCCCGACCAGGGTTGTTCCATGCGATCCCTTGGACGGGCGGAGGGGCCGGCTTCTGTCGTTGGCGGCGATAGAACCAATTCATGCACTGGCTGGCTTTCGAGAAGGCCTCCTTATCGGAGTCCGTCTGGCGCCGGATGTGTTGTGTAAATTGAGCAAAGACATCGAAAAAATCGTGAGGACTTGCCAAGGATCGTGACGCGGCGGTCGCAGACGCCAATGCGACCGCCAATAGGCCCAGCCTCAACGTACCGTAATGTGTGCGAACCATGGTGCGCTGATCTGATTGGATAGGATGGGACCCTTGACGACTGGTCACAGTATACCATGGGCACTGGTGGCAACCACGTTTCTTGTGAAACAATCTGCTCCCTGGGCAATGAACATAACCGTATGAATTCGCAAATGGTCGCGGCAGAAGGGCACCCGTTTCTCACCTCCGGCGTGACCGGCATTGGCGGACGCATCAAGGTCAGCCCGGAAGATTTCCGGGTGGAAGAGCGGCCCCTATACCTTCCCTGCGGGGACGGAGAGCACCTGTACGTGCGGATCACCAAACGCGGCTTGTCTACACCGGACCTGGTGTTGCGTTTGTCGTCAGTGCTTGGTGTGAAGATGAAAAGTATCGGTGTGGCCGGCTTGAAGGATGCGCAGGCGGTCACGACCCAAATGGTGTCTCTTCATGGGATCCCGGAGGACAAATTGTCGCGCATACGTATCGACGAACAGCTGCTGTCGATGGCCATCCTCGGGCGACACAGGAACCGGCTGCGGAAAGGTCATCATGCAGGCAACACGTTTCATGTGAAAGTGCGCGATGTCTCTTCCGATGCGGCAACCACTGTTCCTGAGGCGTTGAGGGAGCTGCAGTGCCGCGGGGTACCGAACTACTTCGGCCCGCAGCGTCAGGGGCGACGCGGCCTGAACTACCAGACGGGCGCCCAATTGTTGACCGACCCGGAGCGGCGAAACAGAATGGGGAAGTCACAGCGCATCTGGTATCTGCATGCCTATCAGTCATACATTTTCAACCGACTCCTCGGCAGCCGCATTGACCGGATTGACTCTGTGTTGCTGGGCGACTGGGCGATCAAGCACGAGAACGGGGCCTGTTTCCAGGTGACCGACCCTGCCATCGAGCAACCTCGTGCCGACCGATTCGAGATCAGCCCGACCGGAATCCTGTTCGGATCACGTGCCCCATGGGCCTTCGGGGAGCCTGGTGCAATCGAACGCGCCGTCGTTTCGAACTGCGGGGCGACACCGGAGAGCTTGAGCGAGGCCGGGGCAGAATGCGGATTTCGCGGAGAACGGCGGGCATTCCGTATCAAATTGAACGATTTGGCTTGGTCTCTCGACCAGGGTACCCTCTCCCTGTCCTTTTCCCTGCCTCCCGGCGCCTACGCGACGAGTGTCTTGCGTGAACTCATGAAGACCCCCGAATAGCTCCCCCTCTCCCTTGCCCTCTCCCTCAGCAAGGGGGAGAGGAGACGGTGAGGGGGCAGGTCGTTGGACTAGTTAAAGGAATTTTTGGGAACATCCACGGTGGTACAATAATAAGGACCGGCTGGGTATACGGGACGAGAGAATCCAAGCGACATCGTTCGCGAGTGTTTAGCGGCTAAGGCGATACGTCCGAGTTAAACGCCACATGTCTTCCGCTCAGGAAACCGTCGTTTTACAAGGCCACATCATTGATTCGCTGATCCTGGCCAAGGTGTTGGATACCATTCTGATGATGGGCGGGACCTTCGATCTCAAGGAAATGCAAATCGGCGCCACTCGGGATGAGCCCTCGCGCGCGCGAATCCTCGTCCGGGCGCCTTCTGTCCCCCTTCTCGCGGAGATTATCCAAGCCATTCAACCTCATGGAGCATCGGTCGAACGGGAATCCGATTGCGAATATCAGCCTGCGCCCTGTGATGGCGTGCTGCCTGACGGGTTCTATTCCACCACCCATCTGGCCACACAGATTCGTGTCGAGTCCGAATGGATCGATGTCGCGGGGATTGAGATGGATGTCGCTATTTCCATGGATCCAATCAGGAACAGTGCGCGGGCCGTACCGATGGGCGAGGTGAGGAAAGGGGAACTGATCGTGACCGGCCGAGAAGGCATTCGTGTCATTCCATTGGAACGGCCGCGAGAGCGAGATGTGTTCGGCTTCATGGAATCGCTCGTCTCAGCCGAACGTCCGCATCATCCGGTCATTGCAGATGTGGCGAGACGAATGGTCGCGATGCGTGAGGCGGGGCAACACAATCGGACTGGGACCAAGGTGTTGCTTGCGGGGGGGCCGGCAATCATCCATGCCGGTGGTCGTGAAGCCCTGACCTGGTTGATCGATTCCGGCTTTATCCATGTGTTGTTCTGCGGCAATGCACTCGCTGCGCATGACCTGGAAGCAGCGCTCTACGGCACGTCATTGGGCTATGGCCTGACCGCTGGACGGACCGTTCCGCATGGCCACGAGCATCATCTTCGGACGATCAATCGCATCCGCGCAATCGGTGGAATTCAACAAGCGGTCGAAACGGGCATGATCAAGTCCGGCATTATGGCCGCATGCGTGGAGAGAGGAGTCCATGTCGTGATGGCCGGAACAATACGTGACGATGGTCCGCTTCCCGGTGTCATCACGGATTCAGTCGCGGCGCAGCGCGCCATGCGGGCGGCAATCCCCGAAGTGGGGCTTGCCCTGCTGGTTGCCTCGACGCTGCACGCGGTGGCGACCGGCAATCTTCTTCCCGCGACGGTGCCGACCGTTTGTGTCGACGTCAATCCGGCTGTGCCGACGAAACTGGCGGATCGAGGGAGTTTCCAAGCCGTCGGTCTGGTCATGGACGCGGCGTCGTTTCTGAAGGAACTCGCGCGCGAGTTGGGGTGGTCTCGATGAGCCGTCTGTTGGTGTGCCCGCCCGATTACTTCGGCATCGATTATGAAATCAATCCATGGATGCACCGATCCAACGGGGTCTCGAAAACCATTGCGATGCGGCAATGGCAGTCTTTGATGCAGGTGCTGGAAGCGGAGATAGGGGTGGGACTCGAACGAATGCAGCCGGTGCCAGGCTTACCTGACCTGGTATTCACCGCGAACGCCGGGGCCATCGTGGGCAACCGAGCGGTCGTGAGCCGCTTCCGATATCCCGAGCGCCAACGCGAGGAAGCCTACTTCGAACGCTGGTTCAACGACCATGGGTACGACATCCTGCCACTCGATCGTTCCTTGCATTTTGAAGGAGCCGGCGATTTGTTGGGTTTTCCCGAAGCATGGTTCGGCGGCTATCGGCAACGGACGGATATCCGCGTCTTTCCGCGAATCAGTGAATGGTTTCAGCGCGAGATCATCCCGCTGGAGTTAGTCGATCCTCGGTTTTATCACCTCGATACGTGCTTCTGCCCGTTGAGCGGTGGAGAGTTGTTGTACTTTCCCTCTGCGTTCGATCAGTACGGGCAACGGGTGATTGCTGAACGGATCGCGCCGGAGCGGCGCCTTGTCGTCCCGGAGGTTGAAGCGTTGATGTTTGCGTGCAACGCAGTCTGTCTGGGGAAACATGTCGTTCTGCCGTCCGCCTGTGCCGAGACCATGCGTCTGCTCGAATCTCGAGGTTATCTATCCCATCCCCTGCCGCTCGATGAATTTATGAAATCGGGCGGCTCTGCCAAGTGCCTGACGCTTGCCCTTGACTGAGTCCCTGCTGTCTGCGAATTGTTGATCTGATGATCTGTTGATCTGCCAATTGCGCAGAACGTCATCAGATCGATAAATCGACAGATTCAGGGGAATAGCTTCCTACCGTTTGCGGAACAAAAACGACAGATAGAGTCCCGCGATGGCAATCGTGGTCAACTCAATCGTCAGCAGTAGACGACTGATCATCGCATCAGGTTGCGGCGGTTGGAGGATGAAGTGGAGACCGAGAAACTCCGGGGTACGCGAAGGCGGGGTTTCCCAGGGCGGAAACACCAAGGCGAGTATCAGGGCCCCCACCATCGCATAGAGGACATGGATGTTAAGATCCTCGCTCTTGAGTCCGAGAGCCTGCATGGGAGAACGGGAATCGGATGAGGAGTTCAAAGGTTTCCCGCACTGGGTACAGAAGCGGCTGATTTCGGGAAGCTCGTACTGACAGGACGAACAGCGTTTCATGATCCACATTCACCGTTCACGCACGCGTAGACTACCGCGATCGCAGAAAGAATGCCACATCTCGTTCATGGTTCGTATCTCGTCCGTGAAGAAATTCATGATTTGTTGATCTGCTGATTTGTTGAATGTTCGAAATTCATCAGATCGCCAAATCAACAGATCATCAGATCGGCAGATCATCAGATAAGTATCCTGCTAGAAGTGGTATCCGATACCGAAGGCAGCCATGTGCACGCTGTAGGTGGCATGAAATCCGATCGGCGCGTCCGGGTTGTCATCCTGTGACGTGTAACCCATCCGTGCGAGATTGTATTTCCATTCGGTGAAGATGACCCATTGCCTCGTGACGAAATACTTGAGCCCGACTTGCGTATTGAGCCCGATCGTGGTGCCGGACTGAGACAATCCTGATTGCGAATCCTTGATCCGGCCGAAGAATAGGCCCGGGCCTATCGCGGCATAGGGTTGAAGCCGGTAGTAGGGATACCGAACCACAATGTTGACCGGCGCCCACGTGAGCATGCGCTGGTGCAGGCCGAGAAACTCGCCTGACACGGACCCGCCGGTACCGGAAAGAGTGAGCGTACCCTGTTTGATGTGTGGCGTCGTGTAGAAGAGCTCTGTTTCGATCCCGAGCCACCGTGCCTTCGTGAAGTAGTGGCCCAGCTTCATGCCTCCCATGAGTGAACTCTTGAGGTCCTGATCGGAAATTTGCAGCCCACTCAAGCCGTGTGATGTCAGATTTCCATCGGTGAGCTCGGATGCGAATGTGACTCCGAATTGCCCGGCGATATAGGACTCGGATGCGGCCGGATCGGGAAACAGCGTGGACCCCACAAGTGTCAGGAGAATCCATAGGGCGGCGCGAGGGAACAAGAGGCGGATCAGCATCTCGACACGACTCCAGTGGATTTCATACGCCGGATGGGCCACCACCAAAGTATAGCACCAGGGTTTCGACTCACGAAGAGAAGCAGCAATTTTCACGAGGTCCACGGCGCGAAGAATAATGAGGTTCACGACGTGCAGAATAATGCACGTCAAGTTTGTGAACGGGCGCGAGACGGTGAGCGCCCAGTGTCTTGAAACGTTTGTGCGCGCCAGCGAGTCGGTGAGCACCCAGTGTCCCATGAGCTGGCAGTGTCCCAAGTCGCCTCAAGTTTGTGAACGGGTGCGAGGTTCGCGACGCGAAGAATAATGAGCGTCACGCTTGCAGACGCCGCCGAGAAAGTGAAGCGGCCGTGTCTTGTGAGCACCCAGTGTCTTCGCGAGCGGGCCGTATATTGCGTGTGGGGTGTGCGGGGCAGTCCCCTGGTCCGTTGACACACGTCAAACGTGATTCCTATAATCGCCCCCACGCTTTCGGGCTCCATTCGAGACGTTCCATCCGGCATACGAACCCTGTCGATTGACATGTCGCTGCATACCACCATTCATGCCATAGGAGTGATCGGCGCCGGCGCATGGGGGACTGCGCTGGCCCGCCATTTGGCCGAGAAAGGATTGACCGTCACCCTCTGGGCGCATGAGCAGGAGGTGGTCAAGGCGATCCATTCCAAGCGCGAGAATAGTCTGTATCTTCCTTCCGTCCGACTTCCCCCGGCCTTGACCGCAACCAATTCACTGGCCGAGGCCGTTCACTCCGTGGATAGCCTTGTCTTTGCGGTCCCTTCGCACGCCGCTCGTGCAGTGCTTCAGCAGATCCAGCCGTTACTCCACGAGGCCGTCACATTGGTGAGTGCGACCAAGGGCATTGAGGAGGAGAGTCTTAAGTTGATGACGCAGGTCATGGACGACATCTTGCCGCCGGACATGCGGTCTCGCATCCTCGTGCTGTCCGGGCCGAGTTTCGCGACGGAAGTGAGCCGTGGACAGCCCACCGCTCTGTGCCTGGCCGGTTCGCATGTGGAATCAGTCAAGAATATGCAACATCTATTCATGGCCCCGACCTTCCGTGTCTACGGTGACGACGATGTGATCGGGGTGCAACTGGGTGGCGCGTTGAAGAACGTGATGGCCCTGGCCGCGGGTGTGGTCGATGGATTGGGTTTAGGCGCCAATGCCAGGGCAGCGCTCATCACCCGGGGCTTGGCTGAAATGATTCGCTTGGGAGTGGCCATGGGGGCGGACCCTCGAACGTTTTACGGACTCTCCGGGGTTGGAGATTTAGTCCTCACCTGCACGGGGACATTGAGCCGCAATCACTCGGTGGGAATGCGTTTGGGGAAAGGGGAACGACTGGAGGCGATTCTGGACAGCATGCATGCCGTCGCTGAAGGCGTGCGCACCGCCAAGGCGGCGCTGGGTCTCGCCCGACGCTATCAGGTTGAGATGCCGATTGTGAGCGAAATAAACGACGTGCTCTTTGCGGACAAATCATGCCGCCAGGCCGTCGGGGATTTAATGGAGCGAGGCGCAAAGGAAGAGAAGAATCCTGCATGACGCCGGAACGTTTGAACGCTCTACTCCGACGCGTCCGATCCGGCTCGCTGAGCATCGAGGCCGCCTTGCGGGAGTTGCGTACGCTGCCGTATGAAAATCTCGGCTTCGCGTCGTTGGATCACCACCGAACCATCCGGCAAGGTTTCCCTGAGGTTATTTTTTGTGAAGGAAAGACGGACGCTCAGGTTCTGACCATCGCCAAAACTCTTCTCAAAAAGAAAGGGCCATTGCTCGCGACCAGGATCGAACCGCGTGCCGCTCGAGCCCTGTGCCGGTTGGATCGACGCGCGCGATATTATGACCAGGCGCGAATGGTCGCCGTGCATCCTTCCACGCACATGCGCCGGGGACAGGTGTTGATCGTGACGGCCGGAACCGCCGACATTCCTGTGGCCGAGGAAGCCAAAGTGACGGCTGAAGTCATGGGCAGTCACGTGGATACCCTCTATGACGTCGGTGTGGCGGGTCTTCACCGATTGCTCGACCAGCAGGAACGCCTGTATCGCGCCCGGGTGCTCGTGGTGGTGGCAGGAATGGACGGGGTGCTTCCGAGTGTCGTCGGAGGCTTGGTTCGGCAGCCGGTCATTGCCGTGCCTACAAGCCGGGGCTATGGAGCGAGTTTCGGGGGGCTGGCGGCGCTCTTAACGATGTTGAATTCCTGCGCAGCCGGAGTCGGTGTGATGAACATCGATAACGGTTTCGGCGCCGGGTGTCTTGCCCATCGTATCAATATGGTGAAGGATCAGGAGGAGTGAAGCCATTGCGGCTGTCGATTACTTGATGACGAACGTTCCCCGCTTCGGCCACGAGAGCATCTGCGTTTTTTGGCCCTTCTCGCCGTTACTCAGCAGCTTTGCACGGACCTGATAATCATAGGATCCGCGAGGGGCGACTTGCTTATTATGGTCCAGGCCGTCCCAGGAGAGCTGGATGCGGACATGTTTGGGCTGCAGTTCTCCCTTGGCATCGGTTCCGCCGGTGATGACGGCGGGGGTGTGGGAATTCAAAGGCTGCCGATTCGAGAGGAAGCGTAACGAAGTCATGGACGAGGAGGTCAGGAGCGAGGAGACCTCGAGCATCAGTGCCTCGTCCGCTTCCTTCGGCAATTGGACGATCATGGTGAACTCCAACGGACCCCGGTCAGGGGCATAAGGAACCGGCGACAACTTGAGGTCGATGATTTTAAGTTCAGGCTCGGGACGAGGTGCGAGCTTCTGCTTGGTTTTCGCGTCGGCGTGCGGAGTCCCAATCAGGAGCATGCACAGTGAGAGAAAAATGCTGCCGGCGATGCGTTGGCACGTCCAGACGGTGTCATGGGGGAGTGTCGTTCGCGAGGGAGTCATTCAGTAATCAGTCTGTATCCGCCGAATTCGTTTCCGTGTCTCATCGGGGATAACATAGCTTCGTAAGACTGTCAATCAAGCAGCGTATCGTTGCCGTGCGAAGTGGCGTTGGGTAAGATGCGATGATTCGACCAGGCAGCAGTCGAGGACTTTCACGTGGACCGACATCTACAGCGACATCTACATTGTGACTGTTTCTCCGGAATCAGCGGTGACATGATGTTAGGCGCGCTGGTCGATGCCGGACTGCCGTTTAAAGATCTCGTGCGGGCGTTGCATGCGCTTCGGGTTGACGGATTCCACTTGGTCAAAAAATCCGTGATGCGAGGCGCTCTCCACGCGACAAAGGTCGATGTTCTGATTCCGAAGGAAGTTCGGGTACCGCTCCCATCACGACAGATCGCGCGTATCATTGCGCGGAGCGGATTGCCTGCGGTCGTGAAGGATCGTTCCCGGGCCGTTTTCGATGCACTGGCAAAAGCGGAAGGATCAGCCCATCGAGTACATCCGGCCCATGTGCATTTTCACGAAGTCGGATTGATCGATTCCGTCGTCGACGTGGTCGGCAGCGTCTGGGGCTTGCACGCGCTGAACATCGGGACGGTGACGGCATCACCGGTCAATGTCGGAGCCGGCACCATCCAGTCGGCCCATGGCCTGCTGCCCGTGCCCGGTCCGGCGGTGGCGTCGCTGAGCCAGGGCATTCAGGTGTATAGCCACGGCCCGGCGAAAGAACTTGCGACTCCGACCGGTGTCGCCCTCCTGCGGACGATGGCCACAGGCTTTGGTCCCATGCCGCTCATGCGACAGCATGCGGTCGGCTACGGAGCCGGGACGGCGACCTTTGGAGATTGGCCCAATGTGCTTCGGGTGTTCATCGGTGAGCGCGACGTGAATGCCGCAATCGACACCGATTCAATCGTCCAACTCGAAAGCAATATCGACGATCTCTCGCCACAGGCCTATGAATCGGTGATGGACCGGCTGTTTGCAGCCGGCGCGGTGGACGTCACGTTGACCCCGGTGATCATGAAGCGGGGCCGCCCCGGCGTGGTGATCTCGACGTTGGTCCCTCCGGAAAAGACGGATACCGCGCTCTCCGTGCTGTTTCGGGAGACGACCGCGTTGGGCGTGCGCATCCAGCATATCCAGCGCCATACGCTCCCGCGACGGATCACCTCCGTCCAGGTATGTGGCGGAGAGGTCCGGATGAAAGTCGCCGACGTTGATCACGGTCAGAGCAAAGCGGCTCCGGAGTATCTCGACTGCAAGCGGGTAGCCGAACAGACAGGTCGTCCGCTGAAAGACATCATGGAGGAAGCCATGCTTGCCTATCGGCAAGCGCAAGGCCTACGGCAAAAGGCAAAAGGAAAAAGTAAGACATGAGAAAAGGGACCTGCACGTTTGCCTTTATGCTTTTTCCTTTTTCCGTAAGGGCGGGCCGCGCGTGACGATCCTGACCTATGTGCTGATGTTTGGCGCGTCCGTGATCATTACACTCGGTGGCTGTCATCTCTTTACGAATGGAATCGAATGGCTGGGCAAGCGGCTCAACATTTCGGAGGGCGCGGTCGGAAGTGTTCTGGCGGCAGTCGGCACGACCCTGCCGGAAACTTCGATCCCGATCATTGCGATCTTCTTCGGCTCAGGGCAGGAACGCACGGAAGTGGGACTCGGGGCGATCCTGGGGGCGCCGTTCATGTTGAGCACCCTGGTGCTGCCGATCCTGGCCATGCTGCTCATGGTCTATGCCAGGCTGGGGAAGCGGTCGGCGAATTTCAAACTGAACTACAAAGAAGTCAAGACGGATCTGGTATTTTTCCTGCTCGCCTACAGTCTCGCTCTGGGGTGTGTATTCGTGCCGGGCCGGACGTTGCATGTGGCGGTCGCGATCGCATTATTCGGTCTGTACATCTATTATATGCGCCTGAAGTTTTCGTCCGACGATGAAGAGACGGAGCTGAATGGGGATGTTGAGCCGCTTGTCTTTTCACCGAGCAGCCGGCATCCGTCCTTTGCCATGATCGCTATGCAAGGCGTCATCGGCCTCATTGGGTTGGTGGCCGGAGCCCACCTCTTCGTGACGGTGGCCAAATCGTTGTCTGCGGAACTCAATGTATCGCCCCTCTTGCTCGCATTGCTGGTCGCGCCTCTCGCAACCGAACTGCCTGAGATGTCCAATAGTTTCCTCTGGCTGTATAAAAAGAAGGATCGACTGGCGGTCGGAAACGTGACCGGCGCGATGGTGTTCCAGGGAACGTTTCCCGTGTCGGTGGGCTTGCTGGGTACCGGATGGGCGCTGGATTTCTCCGCGATGACGACGATGGTGCTGGCGGTGGTTGCCATAGCGTTTAGCTTTGTGCAACTCCTATGGGGCGGGCATTGGCGCCCCTGGCTTCTGAGCGGAAGCGCGCTGCTGTATCTCGGGTATTCCATCTATTTGTATAGTCATGGCTCGTAAGGTCCACGGCGCGAAGAGTAATGAGGCGCACGGCGCGAAGAGTAAAGAGCGCCACGTCTGTGCGCGCCGGCGAGTCGGTGAGCCGGCAGTGTCTTGAACCGTTTGTGAACGGGCGCGAGACGGTGAGCGCCCAGTGTCTTGAAACGTTTGTGGACGCCCGCGAGTGGTGAGCGGGCCGTGTCCCGTGCGCCGGCAGTGTCTGGAAAGGGTACGTCGCTCGTGAAACGTCGTTCGTCGCTCGTTCGTGAAGAAATTTATGATTTGTTGATCTCCTGATTTGTTGAATGTCAGAAGTTCATCAGATCGCCAAATCAACAGATCATCAGATCGGCACATCAACAGATCAGCAAATGTCTTTTCAACGCCTCACACCCAATTCCGCCTCCCGTTTACCGATCCTGGGCATCACCATGGGTGATCCGGCGGGGATCGGCCCGGAAGTCATCGTCAAAGCCTTGGCCGGAAAGACCGTGCATCGGCTTTGTCGTCCCCTGGTCATCGGTTCGCATCCGGTCATGGAAAAGACCGTTCGGTCTCTGGGCCTCCCCATGCGGGTGATGAAACACGCTGATCTTCAACAGACCTTCCCGAAGGCCGGGCAGATTGCTGTGCTGGATCCTCTGGAGAAGCCTCTCGGGCCGTTCAAGATGGGGCAGGCGGCCCGCCGCACGGGTGCGGCATCGATCGCATATGTGAAGACGGGGGTGGAACTCGCCCTGGCCGGGAGCATCGGCGGCATCGTCACTGCACCGATCAACAAAGAAGGCATGAACCTGGCCGGGTTTCATTATCCGGGTCATACGGAGCTGCTTGCCGATCTGACCGCAAGCGCCGAAGTCGGGATGATGATCGTGGGTGGTCCGTTGAAAATTATGTTCACCACGACGCATGTGGCCATCCGGAATCTACCGGGCTTGTTGACCACGGATCGGATCGTCAAAGCGATCAGGCTTGCTCATCGTGGGCTGCGCGAGTACTTCGGGATCGCACAGCCAAAAATCGGGGTGGCCGCGTTGAATCCGCACGCCGGAGAGCATGGGCTGTTTGGAGATGAAGAACAGATGAAGATACAACCCGCAGTCGCCCTGGCGCGGGCATCCGGCCTGGACGTCAGCGATCCGTTGCCGGCCGACACATTATTCGGAAAAGCCGCGCGTGGGGCCTTCGACGGGGTCGTGGCCATGTATCATGACCAGGGATTGATCCCGCTCAAACTGGTTGCGTTCGGGACCTGTGTGAATGTCACAGTCGGTTTGCCGATCATCCGTACGTCCGTCGATCATGGGACCGCCTATGATATTGCCGGAAAAGGCACGGCCGATCCAGGCAGTTTGCTGGAAGCGATCAAACTCGCGTCGCGATTGGCGCGTTTGCGGGCCGGCGGCGTCGTGCCATCCGTGAAACGCAACAGGAACATCTGATGATCTGTTGATTTGGCGATCTGATGCCCTCTGACAATCAACAAATGAACAGATCAACATATTCACTTCAACCTGCAGAGAGGCCATCAATGGGAGACGAAGCAAACCAGACCCTCGCGATCGTTGATCAGCAATTACAGGAATTAGAGGCCATTGCCAAGCAAACCAACGACGATTTGAACGCCGTGGCGGGACAAGAGCGGGTTGCCAAATGGAAAGTGCGCACCGCCGCGGTGCTGACACAACGGGTGAGCCCGATGGAAGGGCAAGAGTTTTCGAAGGCCAATCCTGGTCCCTCGTTCACGAACGATTTGGTCGACGAATTCAATGATGAAGTCGATTTTTATCGAGGCCGGTTGAAAGCCATGCACAAACGGCTGCAGACAGATGGATCACGTTAGCCCGCATTATTCATGATGGCTTCTACTCCAACCGCCGACACGCCGCTCCGACAAGCCTGCATGCAGGCTTGGAGGCATGCAGGCGGACGGGCTCGCCACTCAGTCGGTCGACATCCTGTTAAAGGATGCCTTCCTCCTTTGCGGCTCCACGCGCAAGACACCGCTGCCTCACCGACTCGGCGGCGTCCACAAGGAATTCAAGACACTGGGCGCTCACCTTCTCGCGCCCGCGCACAGACGTGGCGCTCTTTCTTCATCGCGCCGTGCGCCTCATTATTCTCCGCGCCGTGGACCTCGCATGGCGTCTCCGCGGTTTCGTCACGAACCCTCATGAATAATGCGGGCTAGGACCTCCTGCTTATGGGCTCCTCTCATCCGCCCGCACTAAAAAGATTCGGGCAAAATTTTCTCATCGATCACAACATCGCGAGGAAGATTATCGGTCTCGCGACCATTCAACCCCATGAGACAGTATTGGAGATCGGACCGGGGCGGGGAATTCTGACGCGAGGGCTCTGTGCCGAAGCCCGCACGGTCATCGCGATTGAAATTGATCGCCAACTCGCGCGCCTCCTGGGGCGCTCGCCGGCTGAGAATGCATCGTGGTCCGGGAAGGTCATGGAATCGGATGTTCCGCCCTTGGCCGCACAATGCTCCAATCTCGATCTGAGAATCGGCGACGCGTTGGAGTTCAGCTACGAAACCCTTCCTTGTGGCACGGTCGTCGTCGCCAATCTGCCTTACTACGTGTCCACGCCGTTGCTGTTCAAGTTGCTGGAATCATATTCCCGCATCGATCGTATGGTGCTGATGCTGCAGACGGAGGTCGCGCTCAGGCTCGTGGCCAAACCCCACACCAAGGACTATGGCATCCTCTCAGTGCTGACCCAGTATGGGGCCGATGTCACGCTGTCATTCCGTGTTTCTCCGGAGTGTTTCCGCCCGCGACCGACCGTCGGATCAGCAGTTCTCCACCTGCGAATCAAACGTGAACGGTCGCTGGATCGTCAAAGGGAGCCCCACTTTGTGAAGCTGGTCCGTGCGTGCTTCGCCCACCGGAGAAAAACCCTGTTGAACTCTCTGCGTGATGAAGGCTATGAGGGAGAGCACGTCTCGGCCGCGCTCGCCCGATGCGGCATCCCGCCGAACCGCCGTGCTGAAAACCTGTCGGTGGAAGACTATCTCAAGCTGACCGCAGCCTTCGACGACGGAGGAAACGCCTAATTCTGCCAGGAATGTGACAGGCATCAGCGTCCCGCTTCGTTCCTGCGCTGGCTCGCCGAGCTGCTGTAGCTTGAAGAAATCCGGCTGCGGCTCCCGTCCACCTTGACTGACGAAGGAGAATCGGGGATCGGTGCCTTCGCGCTACGCAGCCTCGACTAGCTGCTGTAGTGAGCGAAAGACCGGCTGCGGCGCCCCCCAACCCCCATTCCAGAGAATGGGGGGTTCCGATCTGCCTTCGGCAGTCGGGCCTCCCTCGGTCTTTCGCTCGACACATCAGCACGTCTCGGCCGCAAAGGCGCTCAGAACACCGATCGCCGATGTGACAACAACAATAACCTCGCGGTGCCTCACGGATTATCAGAACGGGGCCGCTATCGGCCTCAGCTGTTTCCGCGTCAGTGGCGCCACGGCCAATACCTCTGCACGCATCCCTTCCAGCCAAGCCAAGAATGGTGGTGCTTGATGGTCAGTCGGCGTTCTGGTCGTAGCATTTAAAAGACTTTCTGAGATGGAGACCCGCCTCGTGCAATCACCTCATTAATTAGGAAGAACAACCCAATCCTGGAAGTGTATTCCGCCGCGACTGCCTTAGCGATTACGGAGACAAGCAGCAGGTCAAGACATTTATCGAACAGTTTGGCCTATTGGAGGGAATGGTATTCCATAATGTAATTGATCAGAGGCATAAGGACTTGGACAAAGAATCGGCCTTCAAAAGTTAGTTAGTTCTGACCCCCCAATCGTTTTCTGGCTAAACTGCAAATCGGTTTTGTCAGGTTCCCTCCATGTTTCATGGTTTTTCCTGGAGGTGATTGAAGAGCTCAATGATGCAATGCTCCGATGAGATCAGAGCCAAGTCTCCATATGCGCAGGATCCGGCATCAGCGTCGTGCGATAGTGACCTTGCGGGCGAGCCACGCTGATGTGCAAGGCAGGAATCCGAGCGAGGCCCGACAGCCGATGGCTGTCATTTTCGAACATCGGCTGATCGGAAACCTCCACATTCCGATGTGGGGGATAGGGGGAGCCGCAGCTGGATTGCTGCAAGCTACAGCAGTCAGGCGAGACTGCGCGGGAACGAAGCACGACGCTGATGCCAGACGAAATCCGCCACCGAAGCTACCCGTTCCTGCCAGCTCACCATCTCGCTGGCGCGCACAAGCGTGGTGCTCGTTATTCCTCGCACCGATCGCCGGTTCTCCTTCGTCAGCCGCAGCGCTGTACAAAACTGACGCGCGCCATTCTGAGTTCTGAATTCTGAGTTGAAGATATACTTCACGCCCGAATTCAGAATTCCTCGCGGGCAGCGTAGCGTTTGAAATGACCGTTTTCCTGTGCTAGCATGCGTAGATATGGGTGTAACCACCACGGCGAAGCGGGGTGACGCCCGGAGTGCTCCTTCTCGACCTTCCCATGTGCGACGTGAGGTGATCGGGGTCCTCCTGATCACGGCCAGCTTATTGATTCTCCTGAGCCTCGTGTCCTTCGTTCCCGGGGATGCGAAATCTCTGACGACCTCCGGTCCCACTGTCGCCGTCCCCGCCAAAAATATGATCGGATCCGTGGGCGCCTTATTTGCGGCGGGCTTTTTCTTTCTCATAGGGGGGGCTGCCTACTTATTCCCGGTGCTGCTCGGCCTCCTGGGCGTCCGATGTTTCACGCACACCCCGCTGACGGTGCGATTGCGCAATGCCGGGAGTTCCCTGGCGGCAGTCGTATTCTTGAGTGGGCTCCTTCATCTCGAAGTCACGGCGGTGCCGACGATTTCGAGCGGGATGGTGAATCGCGGGGTGGCGGGAGGCGTGATCGGTCAATTCCTGTCTGAGAGTTTGCGCGCCTACTTTGCGAACACGGGGGCGCACATTATTGTTCTTGCGGGATTGATGGTAGCATTGCTCTTCACCCTGCCGGTCTCCCTTGGTGTCCTGATGCAGCGATTCCCTGAATGGTCGGAGGCAATGCGAGAACGGCTGAAGGCGCTCATGCCGGCATGGCCTGCCTCCGATCCGTCCAATCCCAAACGAACCAAGACAAAGCCGGCAAAGGCCACCCGCTCTCAGACTCTCGCTCAACCTGGTATCGAATTGCCTGGCATAGGAGAGGAACCGGCAGAGGGAGTGGAACAGGAATCCATAGAGCCAGCCCCTGATCTCCCCAGAATCCAGCCGTCGATCAGGGTGGAGAGGCGTCCCATTTCAACGGTCGAGCCACCGGAATCGGAAGTGGTGACGGCACGGCCGGTGGCGCCGACGGGCTATGTTCTGCCGGACCCGAGCGAACTCCTGGATGATCCGTCCGGGCCGCTGTCTCGTCTCACGGAGGAGGAGTTGAAGGCGCAGTCTGAGATCCTTACGAAGGCCTTGAAAAGTTTTGCGATCGACGGAAGGGTTACGGAGGTGCGTCCGGGCCCGGTCGTCACCATGTATGAATATGAGCCTGCGCCAGGCACCAAAGTCGCCCGTATCGTCAATCTTGCAGATGATCTGGCCCTCGCGCTCAAAGCCATCAGTCTGCGAATCGTCGCGCCGCTGCCCGGTAAGTCTGTGGTCGGGATCGAAGTGCCGAACCCCTATCGGGAGACCGTCTCGTTCAAGGAAATCGTGACGAGCGACGTATTTGTTCGGGCCCGGTCGAAACTGACGTTGGGGTTGGGAAAGGACATTTTCGGAGCGCCGGTGAGTACGGATCTCAAGACCATGCCCCATTTGCTGGTGGCCGGTGCGACCGGCGCCGGGAAAAGTGTCAGCCTCAATACTATGCTGCTCAGTCTGCTCTTCAACGCCAGGCCGGATGAAGTCAAACTCCTGCTCATCGATCCGAAGATGCTGGAGTTCCAGTCGTACGAGGGAATTCCCCATCTCCTCCGTCCCGTCATTACCGACCCGAAATCGGCCGCGCGTGGTTTGGGATGGGTGGTTCAGGAAATGGAGCGCCGGTACAAGCTGCTCGCCGAGGCGGGCGTGCGGAATATCGATGCGTACAATCGAAAAGTCGCCCACTCGCAAGGAGTCCTCGGTGACCCGTCGAAAGACGAGAGACCGCAACAGCCGGAATTGCCGATTCAATTTCTGTCCGAGGAGGAACGTTTGTCGGCAGGGGAAACGATCGAGGGCGGCGCCGCGAGTCTGCCGGGGCCATCCGCGCCGCCGACTCCGCCTGAGCCGTTACCGTACATCGTCGTCATGATCGACGAGTTGGCCGATCTGATGATGGTCGCGCCGAAAGATGTCGAAGACAAAATTGCGCGGCTTGCACAAATGGCCAGGGCGTCGGGCATCCATTTGATTCTCGCAACACAACGGCCATCCGTCGATGTGTTGACGGGTCTCATTAAAGCCAATTTCCCGGCGCGGATCGCGTTTCAGGTCTCGTCGAAGACGGATTCACGCACGATTCTCGATGCCAATGGAGCGGAGGCGCTGCTCGGCCGCGGGGACATGTTGTATCTCGCATCCGGCACGGGCCGTTTGGTGCGGTTGCACGGATCGTTCGTGTCGGACGATGATGTCCGGCGCGTGGTCGAAGCGGTGAAGAAACAATCGTCACCGTCCTATTCTCAGGAGCTACAATCGCTCAAACAGGAAGAGGCGGAAGAAGAACAGGCTCGCGACGAGGTGTATGAGCAGGCCAAAGACCTCGTGATCTCCACGGGGCAGGCCTCCGCATCGCTCATTCAGCGCCGGTTGCGAGTGGGATATCCGCGCGCGGCCAGGATGATCGAACAAATGGAGGCCGAGGGAATCGTGGGGGCAGCGGGCCGTGATGGCCGGCGGGAAGTGCTTGGGCGTCGGGGACCGGTGGGAGAGGAGCAAAGCTAATGGGAAGAGACTTTGGGAGAGCAGGATGCACCCGGTTCTCCGCCGTAGCCGTCAGTGCAGGACTGCTCGCTCTGTGCGGTCTCATGACGCCGCACGGGATTGCGTCGGCGCAAGAAGAGCGGGACCAAAAGACCCTTCAGGAGGTGCATGAGATCGTCAAAAAAATCCAGGCTCGGTACGAAAAGACCAAAGACTTACAGGCAGACTTTACCCAGAAAACGAAAATCGAGGGATTCACGACGCCCGTGGTGTCGTCAGGGCGGGTCTATATCAAAAAGCCCGGTCGCTTGCGGTGGGATTATGTCGAGCCGTCCCCGCAGGAAATTTATGTCAACAAAGACGATGTGAGAATGTATGTGCCCGAGCATAAGCAAGTCCTGGTTGGAAAGTTGACGCAGATGGCGGCATCGCAAGCCCCATTGCAACTCCTTCAGGGGGTGGCAAAGATCGAAGAAGAATTCGACGTCGAGCCCACGGGGCAGGAACGCGGGGCCGGTGGCATTCGGCGAATTACGCTGTTGCCGAAGCAGGGACGGCATGAACCGGATCGCGCCATTCAGCGACTCGTCATCGAGGTGCAGCCGAAGACCTTCTTTTTGAAGATCATCTCATTGCACGAGGTCAGCGGGAATGTCGCCACGTTCGAGTTCGGAGAGTTGAAGCCGAACACCGGCTTGAAGGATGACATGTTCGACTTCCAGGTTCCGGCGGATGTGGAAGTCGTCAAGGCGCCGGTGGTGAGCCCGCCGTGAAGCGTGACCCGGGGAAGGCGCACGTCTCGGGCAATCGGTTGCGAGGCAACCGGGGGATGTGGCGGGTGAGAAAGATGCGCGGGGCGGGCGGGTGAGATGGAAAGCGTGAAGCGTTGAAAGGACATTTGATGATCTGTTGATGTGCCGATCTGATGAATTTCTGACGTTCAACAAATCAACAGATCAACAAATCATAAATTTCTTCACGGACGAGCGACGAGATACGCTTCGTGTTAGTATTCAAGCAGTACTGCCTGGAGAGGAATCGGGTATGGCGATGATATCGACCTTCAGCGTGGTTGAGGCCGTCGATCGGGCGATTGCGGCACTGGACGTAGAGCGACTTCAGAAGGAGTACTGGGACCAGAACGAATTTCTTTACATCAAGGAATTTCTTCCCCGCGATCTCGTGGAGACGGCCTTCGTCTCGCGGGCGCTGACCCTGAAAGCCGATCTGAACCGGAATTACATTCCCGGTCACAAGAAGGGGGGCAGTGTCAGCTATTACACGGTGCTGGAAAAGGCGCCTCAGTTCATGGATCTCTATCGATCGTCGTCCTTTCGAAACTTTCTCAATCGTCTCACCAATGTCCAACTCCTCTTGTGCCCTGACAATGATCCCCATTCCTGCGCCTTGTACTACTACACGGAGCCGGGAGACCATATCGGCTATCATTACGACACGTCGTACTACAAAGGCGCCCGCTACACGATACTCATGGGGCTGCTCGACCGGTCACGGCATTGTCGATTGGTGTGCGATCTTTTCAAGGATGTGCCGGGCAAGCAGCCGGTTCATCTCGAACTGGCCACGGCGCCCGGCGACATGGTCATCTTCAACGGCGACAAGCTCTGGCATGCCGTCTCTCCCTTGGGCGAGCAGGAAGAGCGAATTGCCCTCACCATGGAGTACGTCACGAATCAGGAGATGGGACGTTTCAAGCGCATCTATTCGAATCTGAAAGACTCATTTGCCTATTTCGGACTACGCGGGGTCTTCAAGCGCGCACACGTCCCGACGCCGAAGAGCGGATCCTGAGGTGCGGTCGGTCACGCCACGAAATTGTCCTTGAACAGCACGTGATTCTCCACGGCGCTCTTGAGGGTACTCAAGAGGTTCTCCTTCATCACCGGTTTCAGCAAGTAGTCCTTCACGCCCACCTTCATCATCGCAATCGCCAGCTCGACATCCGGAAATCCGGTCAAGACGATGATCGGGATGGAAGGATACTGTGCCCGGAAGTGTCGGATCGCATCGGTCCCGTCGATCCTCGGCATCCGGATATCGCAGATAATCGCGTCAACCATGAGCGCGTTGTCGCCGTTGTCCAGCGCCGTGATGGCTTCCTGGCCGTCGCCGGCTTCAATCACGTGGTAGCCGGCTTGCGAAAGGCAAATGCTGAGGGTTTTACGAATCGACGGTTCGTCATCGACGATCAAAACCCGGCCATGGTTCTTCATGGCTGGATAACGAGCCTCAGGTATCATGGGTGTCCTCCTTCGCTAAAGCGATGCCAGGGGAAAGCGGATGTGAAAGGCAGTTCCCTGTCCTTCCTCGCTCTCGGCCCAGATCGTTCCCCCGTATTTCGTCACGATTCTATAGACAATACTCAATCCGAGGCCCGTCCCTTTTCCCGGATCTTTGGTGGTGAAAAAAGGATCAAAAATTCTACCGAGGATCGTCTTGGGAATACCGCATCCGGTGTCACGAACCGTGATCACCAGATAGTCCTCTTCACAGCGGGTGGACAGGATGAGACGGCCTTTGCCGTGCATCGCGTGAACGGCATTGCTGATGAGGTTCACGAAGACCTGATCCATCTCCGCTTTGCGAGCTCGAATGATCGTCGGACCGATGAAATCAGTGGTGACCTCGACATAGCCGAAATGCGGTCCGCGACGGACCATCTTGACCGCTTCCATCAAGCGTTCCGTCACATCGATGTCGGATTGGCCGTCCCGTCCGGCAGAACGGGCATAGCTGGCGAAATCGCGCACGACAACGGATACGTGGCGGGCATACTCTACGATATCGGCCGCAAACTCACGGATCTGATCGGGATTCTCCTCCTCCTGAATAAGCTCGGCCATGCTCAGAATGGCCTGCGCGGGATTGTTGATCTCATGTGCCATGCCGGACACCATCGTGCCGAGGCTCGCCAGTTTCTCCGTTTGAATCAACTGATCTTGAAGGTGTTTCTCCTCCGTGATCTCCCACAGCACCATGCCGACCCGGAACCGGGGATCGTGCTGCACGGACACCGGAAAGAATCGGTAGCGAAAGACGCGTTTCCCATCTTCGAATTCCTGATCCAGCGAGCGGTTCTTGCCGGAGGTTTGCACGTCGTTGAATTCGCGCATGAGTCGATGTCTGACCGGATCAGTGACGGGCAGACAGTCGAAGAGAGACTTTCCGATGGACGTCTGTCCATCCGTACTCAGGAAGGCATGAGCGAGCTCGTTCTCATATTGCACGACATACTGCGGTCCGCAGAGCAGAATAGCGCCCGGCAGGCTGGCCAGTATGCGCCCGGTTTCCTCATGCGCGAGACGCAACGACCGGTCTGCGGTGTCCCGATCGATAAACTGTCCGATTTTCATCCCGATGTCGGTCAACGTGTGAACGAGTCGGCTATCCGGCCTGCGCTTGTTGCGGCTGAGCAGTTCGATGACGCCATGGATATGTTCTCCGCTTCGAATCGGAAAGGCAGTGGCGCTATGGAGTCCGAGTCGGGCGGCCGTGGGGCTCCTGGTGAATCCGGGGTCCCCGGGCGCATCCCATATCCAAACCGGTTCTCGCGTCGCCCACGTACGACCCGGGAGATCGATACCCAGTGGAAAGGTGGCACTCCGGCAGATCGCAAGAAACTCTTCTTCCGGCGCCCAGGGTTTATACCAGGCCGCCTCACAGCGGAGAACCTCGCTCAGCTCGTCGACTTGCCAGTAGATCGCCAGATCCCATTGCCACAGTTCGCATGTGGCTTTGAGAAGATGGGGGGCGGCGTCATGCATGGTGCGTGATTCGGTCAGAATGTGACTGACGGCCAATTGCGCCTGCTGAAGGCTGTCCATGCGTCGTCGTTCCGAAATATCCTTGAAGACCACCACGGCGCCTACGAGTGTGTCGTCTTCACGGATCGCGCTGGTCACGTATTCCACAGGGAAGGTGGTCCCATCCTTGCGCGAAAACATTTCATTCTGAATCCGATGGGTGGCTCCATCCCTGATCGCCGAGTACAGGAGGGTGGTTTCCCTGGTAGGCACGGCTTCGTCCGTGGCCGCGCCATACAGCATCGTATGCATCGGCCGGCCGATCAGGTCTCGATCTTCCCAGCCGAGCATGCCCGCCGCCCTGGGATTGACGAAGGTCACACGACCGTCGGGGTCCAACCCGAAGATGCCTTCGCCGGCGCTTGTCAAGATCAGACGATTGTGATGGCTGAGCCGTGCCACCTCCTGTTCGGCCTGCTTCCGCGCCGTGATGTCGCGAATGATCCCGCTGAAGAAGGTTCCTTCCTTGGTGGTCCAGCAGGCTAAAGACAGTTCGAGCGGGAACTCGGTTCCGTGCCTCGTCAATCCCACCGATTCGACGGTCGTGCCGGCTGTGGGAGTCTGGCCGTCGAGCGCCAAGCGTGCGACGCTCGCTTCGTGGGTCCGTCGAAATCGCTCCGGCAACAACATGCTGAACGACTGCCCCAACGCCTCGTACTTCGGGTAGGCAAACAATCGCTCCGCCGCCGGATTCCACCAGATGATATGTCCGTTCTGGTCCGCCAACACGATGGCATCCATCGCGGATTCGACCAGCGTGCGAAACCGCTGTTCGCTCGCGAGCAAGGCCTGTTCGACGTGCTCGGCGCGGATGACCAGACCCTTGACGCTGACGGCACGGCGAAGCACGGCTTTCAATTCCTGGGTATTGTACGGCTTGGTCAGGTAGGCGAAGGCTCCCTTGACGAGGGACCCGACGGTGTTCTCCTGGCTGGCATGACCCGTCAGGACGATAATGGGCAAACCAGGGTCTAATTCCATCATGACCTTCATCAGGGACAGGCCGTTGAGATCAGGCAGTTGAACATCCAGGAGGGCGGCGCTATACCGTTCGCGTTTCACGCACTGCAGCGCTTCGGTGCCGTCGGGTACGCTCTGGACCTGATACCCTTCGTGAACCAACATATCGCCGAGCGACTCACGAATGTCCGGATCGTCGTCGATGATGAGAATGGGCGTAGCCAATCTGGATCTCCCTAGCAAACCGAGCGGATCAATCGATCACACCGCAACAGTCGTGCCAGGAACGGATCAAGGAGAGAGCTAAATGGATGCATTGGAACGGCTTGTTATTATGGAAAAGAGCCATTTCGAAATGGGCTTGAGAAGACTGAGCAAGAGAAGATGTATCCAAAAATAATACTGGGATTATCGAATAAGATACACCCGAGACGCCGAGACTCTCACTCCTCATGGGAGGCAATCGGCAGGGTAAAGACAAACTGTGTACCGGCGCCCAACGTACTGTTGACCCAAATCTTCCCGCGATGGAGTTCCAGAAGACTTTTCACGATTGCGAGTCCGAGCCCGGCGCCACGGGCCTCTACCGGAGCGGAATCGCTATGGTGGAACTTCTCGAACACCTCTGTCATTTGCTGCGGCGGAATGCCGCATCCGGTGTCGGCAACGGAGATTTCCACCACGCTCGCTTCGGACAGCCTGGTGGAGATCTCTACACGCCCGCCGACAGGGGTGAACTTGATGGCGTTATGGATCAAATTGGTCAGTACCTGATGGAGCTTGTCCTTGTCTCCTTGAACGGTCGGCAGGCTGTCTGTGCGATGCACCCGAAGGGATACCGACTTATCCTGTGCCATATTTTGAAGACTTTCTGCGACATCCGAGATCAATTCCGGTAGTGAAACAGAGGATATCTGGAGTTCCACCCGTTTGGCTTCAATCCTCGAGAGGTCCAAGAGATCGTTGATCATTCGCGTCAGCCGTTCTGTGTTGTATTTTATCCTGGCCAGATAGGTGGCCTGCTTCTCAGTCACATGACCGGCGAGACCCTCAAGCATATTCTCCACATAGCCCTTGATCGACGTCATCGGCGTGCGTAATTCGTGCGATACCGTCGAGACGAACGAGGATTTCAGTTGATCCAGTTCCTGGAGCTGCTTATTGGCAAGATTGAGTTCTTGATTTGCATGCTCCAAGGCCGCCGTCCGTTCCCGGATCTTGGCCTCGAGTCCGATGTTGAGGTCCTCGATCTGGCGGTACGCGGCTGCATGGTCCAACGCGATTGCCAGGTGATTGGCGACCGTGATCATGACTTCCAAGTCCTCCTCATTGAGTGAGTGGTTTTGCAGGCGATCCACCGTCAATGAACCAATGATCCGATCCTTTACTTTCAGCGGCACCGCGATGAGGGCCTTGGCCTGGGTTCGAGAGGCCAATTGTTGAGAAAACGGATGCAAGCGGTCCCACACGTCGTGAATATCCTTGATCAGAATCGGCTTGCCATCCAACAGCAACTGTCCCTCGATGCGCGTCGGATCTGTGACCGGGGTCTCAAGCGAACGGGCAAAGGCCGCCACGTCGTCAGGGACGCCGATCACACGCGCATCGTATGAGACCTTCCGGTCACTGTCATAAAAGGAAATCATGACTCGATCGAAGTCGAGACTATGCTTGATCGATTGCAAGGCGTGTTGAAGCAAGACCTCACGATCCAAGGTTGAACTGACCATCACGCCGGTCTGATGCAGCAGTGTCAGCTGGCTGACTTTGCGCTTCAGGTCGACGGCGACCTGTTCCTGCTCCAGATAGGCCTCTCGCAATTCCTCGTGCCGGGTATCCGCCAGCCTGATCTGTTCCTGAAGCACGCGTTCCGTTGCCGCCACCTTCCTTCGGAGAATGCGTGCAATGTTCGCCGACCAAAGCGCGATGCCGGGGAACAGGGCCAGCAGCACCGTCTCCATCAGCGGAATATCAGCGTGGCGCAGACGCAGATAGGAGAGAGTTGCTCCCGAAAGTCCTGCTCCAGCCAGGGCTCCGAGAAGCGCGCGCGGCTCTCTCGGCGTCCATCTGAATTCCCATTCGCAGCAGTCGTCGCCCTCGGCGATGCAAGCCCGGTCGATGATATCGGCAGTCCGGAGGCCGTGGATCAGATGCGGGAAGGATCCGAGTGCCGCTTTCGACGATTGGCAGATCAAATACGCGCAAGCCTTCCGGTAGGGGCCGAACTGCCGATAGACATGGTCGCTGTAACCCATCCGAAGCACCGCGGAGCGGTCGGTGATGGTCCCCGTTGAAAACAGGATAGATCCTTTCGCGTACTTCTGCCCGAAATGGGGGAACATCCGATAAATCTGCGACACGGAGAACGGGCGGCCCAACGTTTGAATGATCGGAGAGATGAGTTTCTTCTCGCCCACGTGAAATTGAAACCGCTGGTCGCCTGAAATTTCAGAACAGAATTCGCCGAGAAAGCACACGAACTCGTACGAATAGCTGTTCCAGACCTTTCTCAAGAATTGAGGTGTGACATGGTAGGCCTGATCGTTGATCCGTTCGTTCAACAGCCTGCATAGCTCCGCGACCGCCTTTTGACCCGCCTCTCGTCCCCGTGCTTCGGTAACGAGTTCTTCGAGACACTCCACATTGGCTAAGACCGTGACCCCGCTGGCATCTCGAATCTTGTTTCCCTGTGCGTCCATGCCGAATGGGCGGAATTCCATCATCCCCTTTTCGGTGATGCGATGGTCCTTCGAGAGGAGGTCGGCCATGGCGCCTGGCTGTGTCTCGGTCATAGGAAAGCCGCTACGTTGAACACGTGCTCACGACCCGCGGCCGGGCTTCCCCATCCAAGAATTCCATGGGCCAGCACCAAAAGTAACGAGCGTTTCGTCATGGAAACCCCTCACTCGCCCCTGCTCGACCTCCACTAGAAATTCACGCGCAGGTTGATGGAGCCGATATACCAGGTGGTTTGATAGGTTCCGTTCACCGAGCCGGGGATGGCGACCGGGTTTTGATTCCCGGCAACAGTGCGGGTTTCATATAACAACGTCTGGAAGGCTATATCGAGGCCCACCGCGCGGGGACGGAACAGTCCGCCACCTGAATGCCCGCACGGGAGCACACCCAAAAAATGTCCCTTGTCCTTGCACAGAAGGCCAAGTCCGACGGAGATCGAATGGTTGTCGGAATCCGGCACGGTCGGGCTAAAGGAACTGTCGGGAACGGCATTCTGCGAGTGCCAGTATCCTCCGCGTAGCGCGATCTCCCAATCGGGCAGGCGCTCCACTTGAAGCCATTTGTATTCGGTCCCGATCATGACCGTGTAGCTGCTCTGCCAATTTTGAGGAAACGGAATGGTGATCCCATTGGAAAGATGCACGTCTGTGTTGCGTAATGCTTTCCAGCCGGTGTAGTCCACATCCAGTTCCAACTTCCATTCGTTGTCCCGGTTCCGGACGGGCCAGAGTGCGATGCCGCCCGTATATACCTGCGGCAACACCACGGTCGTGGATGCATCAGCGACCAGTCCCCCGTTCGCGAGAAAGTTCCCGTTCAAGTGCAGGGTGGCCTGGCTGCGATAGACAAGGCCGATATTCGCCAACGGTTTCCCATCCTCGTTGCGCAGCGGGGTGTACAAGAGGCTGACATTGAAGCCCGCGGCTGTATCACCTCCGTTGATTTCCAAAGGAGCGCCGACCGGCAGCCCCGGCAAGCCGGCATTGTTGAATTTGGTCACCCCTTGTCCGGTCCCCCAGAAACTCGCGAAGGTGTAGATATCCGCGCCGACACCGAGCGAGAGCTGATCGTTCAATTGGAAGGCGAGGGTAGGTTTGATGTCTATCAGCGGAAGCGCTTGTTGAGTTACCGCAGTCGAAAACGGGCCGTCATTCGGGTATCGGTACTTGATTCCGAACGGGGAGAGCACTCCCACACCCGCTGTAAGGCCCTTCAGAGCGGTGAGTCCCAGATCGCCGAGATTGGCGGTCACATAGAAGTTGGTGGGTGGCGGAATAGCCACGCTCCCGCCGAAGTCACCGCGCGAGGTGGTACCGGTCGGTCCGGTGAACGAGGTGGAGCCACCGGCGAGAAGAGTACCCACGGAGGTTTGGATTCCGCGCAACTGCGTCATGCCGGCCGGGTTGTAAAAGAGGGCGGAGGGATCGTCGGCTTGCGCGGTGAACGCTCCGCTCTGTCCCACGGCGGATGCGCTTTGGTCGAGGATGCGAAACCCACCGGCGAAGAGAGCAGAAGGCAGAGTCAGCAGCGCAAGCAGGAGACCGACAGCCGCCGGCCTCCGCCTACTCAGGCGACAGGTCCTGACCGTTGGGCGTTGTCCAGCGTTGAGGCGTCGTGCGATCAGACGCATGGGCGACCTCCATTCTAGGAATCCAGTGCCGACGGCTTGCTGATGCAGGGAAGCGTGAAGCAAAAACGACTGCCCGAGCCAAGCCTGCTTTCGACCCAGATCTGTCCGCCGTGCAACCGGACCAGACTCTTGGTAATGAATAATCCGAGTTGCGCGCCTTGGGATGAGGGGATGGAGGACTCGATCTTCGAAAATTCGTTGAACACCTTCGGAATTTCGTGCGGCGCGATGCCGCATCCGGTATCGATGATCCGGACCTCCACGAAGCCATCCTCGCGCAGGTGAAATTCCACCGAGACCTTGCCGCCACGAGAGGTGAACTTGATCGCATTGCCGACGAGGTTCCAAAGGATCTGTTCGAGCTTGTCCCGGTCGGCATGCACGGCCGGCAACCCCTCGCAGGGGAGGACTTGGAGCGTGATGGCTTTTTCATCCGCCAGGGTCTGCACACTTTCGACGATGTCCTTGACGTACTCGTAGATCGGTAATGGTTCCGGCTGGAGCTCAAGCCGGCCGACGTCGATGCGGGACCAATCAAGCAGTTGATTGATGATCCGGGTCAACCGCTCGATATTATGTTTCACCCGCTGGAGATAATGCTCCTGGCGATCGGACAGTTGACCGGTCAACCCGTCCAGCATGTTCTCGACAAACCCCTTGATCGAGGTCATCGGGGTCCGCAATTCATGGGAGGCGACCGACACAAACTTGGAGCGGCGGCGATCGTGGTCCTGCAGACGTTCATTCGCGCCCTGGAGTTCCTGCGTCCGTTCGCCGACTCTCTCTTCCAGGCTCTGCGTGAGCAGTTCCAATGCACTGTAGGCTCTGGCGTTATCGATGGCGACTGCCACGTGGCTGGCCACCGTCATGAGGAGGTCCAGGTCTTCGTGGCTACAGAGGTGCGCGCCACGATCACCGGAGAGATACCCGAGCGCTCTTTGCTGGCTCCGGAGCGGGACGCTGACGAAGGAATGCACATTCACCTGCCGCAGCAGCTCGAGTTCCGCCGGATGCATGCGATGAGCGACCATGGCGAGGTCCTGCACCAACAGCGGCTTACCTTGAATGAGCAGTTGAGCATAGGTACTGTCATCGTCGTGGACCGGAATGACGAGTTGTCGGGCCGCCTGTTCGATCTCCGGAGGGACACCCGCGAGCTGGCCTGTATAGGCCACGCCGCGTGCCTTATCATAGAGGACGATGGCCATCCTCACGAAGCCGAGATTATCCATCAAGAGTTGCAGCACGAGGCTCAAGAGGCGGTCGCGATCGAGCGTGGAGGTGATGGCGGCGCTCGTTTGGTTCAGAGTCGTCAGTTGCGTGACCTGACGACGGATGATATCGAGGTTGGCCGAGATGGCCTGATTCCGCTCGTGAATCGATTTCGTCATGAGATTGAAGAGACCGGTCAGCTGGCCGACTTCATCACGCGTGGTAGGTAGGACCACGGTGGTGAAGTCTCCTTCGCCGACTTTCCTTGCCCCGGCAGCAAGATTCCGCAGGGGAGTGATCACCTTGCGGGCGAGGAATCCCGTACTCACGATACCGGCAATGATGATGCCCAGGGCGAGCATCAGAAAATTGCGCAGAATGCGTCCCAGCTCGCGTTGAAGCGGAAACTCGGTCACTCCTATTTGGACGACCCCGAAGACGGCCAGCGAAACCCTTTTCGCCGACGGCTGAGCCTCCTCTGCCTGCAAGGCGAGAGACTCGAGTGGCGCATTGGCTCGTGTGAACACAGGCAAGGCGAAGTCATAATACGACTCTTCCGACGGGGACGGGCCGAGGGTGATGCCCTCAAAGGGTATGGGAACGGATCCCGTGCCGCTGATGCGCAGATGAGTAATAAGGGGTTCAGGCCGGGGGTTCTCCGCGACGGTCTCTGAGATTCCCGGCCGGGGATAGAAGGGTTGGTCGGGCGAACGGGTCAGGCCCAATGCTCCTTCCAGTTTACCCTTGCTGCGTGCCGCGAGTATTTGACCGTCTGCCCCGGAGATCATCACATAGACGACTTCATCGACCTCCATCACGCCTTCAATGAACTGGTCCAGGATGGTCCGTTCTTCGATGATGATGCCGTACCGGACGTTGTGGGCCAGGTTCTTCACCAGGACCGATCCGAGATCTCTGAGCCGCTCCCCCATGGTGGTGCGCTTGTTCTGAATGAAATACCAGCTCAAGGCCGAACAGGTCAGAATGATGATCAGGCTGAAGAAGACGACAAACTTGGTCCGCAGGCTGATGAAGCGGCCCGGCCAGATCAATGGAAGATGAACGACCTCGCGATGATCGGCTTTATCGTCCATAGGGCTCACCATGCTTAGTAGAGTTCGTCCGCTCGATTTTCCAGATCTTTCGGTATTTCGATGCCCAGAAACCGGGCCGTCTTCAGATTCAGGCTCAGGTCGATCCGTTCAGGAGGCATCGGCTTCATGGGCATGCTGAGCCGCCCGTCTAGAAGTTTGCGGGCTAATTGCCCGGCTTGGCGGCCGATGTCGCTGTAATTCACCGATAGACACAACAAGGCGCCGCTGCGGGCAAACTCCCGTGAGAAGCCGATGACCGGGACACGTTGCTCCAGAGCCGCATTGAGGATGAACCGCAGTGACTCGTCGGTGAGCACCGTGGAATCCGGCACAAGCCATAATGCGCCGACAGGCCCCAAAAGGTTGCGAAGTGCGGCCGGAACTTCTCTTTCGTGGAACACGGCGGACGCGATGAGTTCGATGCCATCTCGTTTGGTCAATCGCTGTGCCTCTGCGATCGTCGCCGCCGTCTTCGCCGGATCGTAGAGCGCGCCGAGACGTCTCACCTGCGGAAGGACCGAGTGAATGGTGGACAATTGACGTTCCAACGGAATCTCGAGCAAGATTCCAGTCATGTTGGGGGTGGTCAGGCCATACTTAGTCGGATCGAGCACCATGGCATACACGACGGGAATGTCTCCAATCTCGAGTTGAGCGGCCTTGGCCGCTTTGAGTCCGATGGCCAGCACGAGGGCCGGATCGGACGCGCGGATTTTACGGGCAAATTTCCGCCCTTTTTCCAGATCTCCCTGGAGATCATACTCGGTGAGTGTCATATGGGGGGGGAGGGCAGCCTTGAATCCGTTGATGGCTTGATTGTAGGCCGCGATGTCAGACGATTTTAGGATCACGACTTCGGTTGCCAGGAGGACCGACGGCCAGATCAGTGCAAGAAAGCCGACGATCAACGGCATCCAGGCGCAACGGAGCAGCCGGCGATCTTGCCGGCTCGAAACGTTCCTGGTAGCGCGATGCCCCACAGTTGCTCCCTGCTCCACGTGACGCGCGCAACTTCGGACCTACGAAGAAATCCGCCTGGTCTCGTCGTTGACCGTTCCGAGCACCCGGATGGGATGGCCCTCGTCATCTCGATGGATACGGCCTTTCCAGGCCAACCAATGCAACGATCCATCAGGCCAGACGACCCGATGGGTCATTTCCACGCCTGCCTGTTCGGCAAGGGCCTGTTGGATCGTGGCCAACACAGATCCCCGGTCCTCGACAGGAATGAGTTCAAGGTAGTCGGTATAGGCCCCGGAAAACGATCCGGAGGCGAGACCGCAGAGTGCTTCCACTCCCGCGGACCAATACATGCGCCCGCTGCGAATGTCCCAGTCCCAAATGCCGACGTGGGACGCAGTGAGGGCCATCCGCAATCGCTCCTCGCTCATACGAAGCTGCTCTTCCGTCCTTTTACGCTCGGTGATATCCGTGGATAGGCCACAGGTGCCGTAGACCTGCCCGGTGTGATCGAACAACGGAACCTTGATGGACAGATAGGTATGCATCCCATCCGCATGGGGAACATACTCCTCCGCCTCCAACGGGCGGGCGCTGGTCTGGACGCGGATATCATTGGCCCGGAGACGATCGGCGGTTTCCTTCGGGAAGATGTCGTGAGGTGTTTTATTCCGCGCCTCCTCGAGGGTGAGATTGAAGAGCTGTTCAAACCGTGAATTGATGAGCAGATATTTGCCTTGTAGATCTTTTGCGTAAATGACCGCTCTCGAACTGTTGATGATGGAGTTCAAGAGCTGCTCGTTGCGACGTGACGCGTCTTCTGCATGTTTAAGGTCTGCGACGCACTGCAGGGAACCGGCCATGCGAGTCAGTCGGCCCTGCTCGTCCCAGATGCCCTGCCCGCGAGCGCGGAACCACCGGTATTCTCCTTGTTTCGTCAGCAGCCGGTACTCATGGTCATACGGAACGCGGCGCTCGATGTGCGCTTCCAGGGCGGCAAACGTGTGGTCCTTGTCTTCGGGATGCAGCCGGGAGAGCCAACTTTCCAGGACATCCGGAAACTCCGCCTCGGTCACACCGAGCATCTCTCGTATGCGGGGAGACCACCAGATAGGCGTGCGCGGCGAATGCCAAGGTTCGTTTGGAAGCACGCGGCCGTCCCAGAAGCCGTCATTGGAGCCATGAATGACAAGTTCCAGTCGTTCCTCGCTGGCGTGTAAAGCCTCCTGGACCCGTCTGTACTCCGTGATATCGCGCGAGATGACCAGAAGATGCCGCGAAGGATCGGCGGCGCCGACCATCGGCGTGACCTGCACATCCCACCATTTGGGGTGACCGGTGGAGGTGGCGCAGTATCCGACAAACTTTCCGATCTCACCGGCGTTGGCCGCGGACAGGGCGGCAGAGGCAGCTTCGCGATCGTCCCCCTTCCAGAACGATATCCAGGGTCTATTCATGAGCGTGGCAGGATCGCGGATCTCCAGTAGGGCCAGGCCGGCCTCGTTCACGTACTGGAGGCGTCCCTCGCGATCCAGAACCTTGATACAGTCAGCGCTGCTCCGCAGGATTTGGTTCTTGAACTCTTCGCTGCTCCGTAATGCCCGCTCTGCCTCTTTGATGAGGGTAATGTCTTCACAGACGATCAGAACGACAGGTATCTCCTTGTCATTGCGGACCGCCTGGGCGGTCTCTCGTACCCAAAGCACCGTGCCGTCTTTACGCACCTTGCGCAGTTCCCAGCTCATCGGGATCCCTGGTTCTGCAAGACAAGTATCCAGGTTCGAGCGGACCGCGTCCCGGTCCAGCGGGTGAAATACGTTCAACACGTTCTGACCGATCAATTCGTCTTCCCGATAGCCCAATCGTTCGGAACCAAATCGGTTGACCGACAGGACGCTTCCCTGGGCATCCACCATAAAGTACATCGAGGGATTATCGTCGAACAGGACGCGATACCGGGTTTCACTCTGATGGAGTGCCTCGTCGGCCAGTTTCCGTCCGGTGATGTCGAAGATCACCCCGTCCAACCAACGCAGGCGACCGTCCTCGGAAAAGATGCCTTGCCCCATCTCATACACCCAACAGGCTTCTCCCGTCGGACGCACCAGTCGGTACTCGAGCTCGTATGACCGCTTGGCAAGGACCGCCTTGCCGACAACCTCCTGCACCAGCAAGCGGTCTTCCGGATGAATCACACTCGCGTATGATCGGACCAGATTGTCGATAAAATCGGAGGCGGGATAGCCGGAGATGTTCACAATGGCCTCGCTGAGAAACTGCATGGTCCAGTCGGTATCGCAGGCACACCGGTACACGGCTCCCGGAATATTGGCGACCAGGGAGCGAAACCGTTGCTCCGTATATTCCAGGGCCGCTTCCGCGCGCGTACGATCAGACACATCGCGAAACACCACGACCGCACCCACGACACTGTCGCCTTCTCTGATCGGCGTGCTGACGTACTCCACTGGAAAGCTGGTGCCATCTTTCTTCCAGAACACCTCGCGGGTGCCACGGTGCACCCGACCATCGTGAATGGAGGCATGGATGGGACAGTTCTCGGGAGGGTAGGGCGTCCCGTCTACCCGCGTGTGATGCAAGACCCGGTGCATGGACCGTCCGAGCAGTTCGTCTGTGTCATAGCCGAGCAATGTCGAGGCGGCTGTATTGACGAAGGTGGAACGGCCGAGCCGGTCCAGTCCGTAAATGCCTTCCCCCGCCTGCGTTAGGATCAAGGCATGTTGCCTCTGCAAGCGATCGAGCGCTTCTTCGGAGCGCCGTCGTGCGGTAATGTCGCGGATGATGCCGCTGTAGAACGACCGGCCGCGCGACTTCCACGCGGCAAGCGACAACTCCAACGGAAATTCGGTACCATCCTTTCGCAATCCCTCCACGGCGATCAGATGGCCGATGAGTTTGGACTCGCCGGTCGCTTGAAGGCGGCGAAACCCTTGTTCGTGCGCCTCCCGGTATCGGACCGGCATCAGCATAGTGAGGAGGCATCCCTGCACTTCCTCCATCCTGTAGCCGAAGAGTCTGTTGGCGGCCTTGTTCCAGGACATGATTTTGCCCTGTTCGTCCGCCAGCACGATGGCATCCGTGGCCGATTCCACGAGCGTACGGAACCGTTCTTCGCTCTCATCGAGGGCAAGTTCGGCATGTTGGACCTGCGCAGCCAAGGCTTGCACGCCGACGGCGCGGCGGAGAACGGCACGTAACTCGTCCCGGTTGTAAGGCTTCGTGAGATAGGCAAATGCGCCCTGCGTCAGCGACCCGATCGTGCGTTCCGTTGCCGTATAGGCCGTCAGGATGATGACCGGCAAGCTGGGATGCAATTCGAGGAGCGTATGGAGAACGCCAGACCCGTCTCCATCGGGCAATCCCAGATCCAACAAGACGGCATTGTAGTGGTGCCGGCGCGCGAGCGAGATGGCTTCCGCGCAGGTCCGTGCGATACCGACCTGGTAGCCGTCATGGTCGAGTAGGTCTTGCAGGCCGAGTACGATATCGGGATCGTCATCGACGACCAGCACCGCGTATTCCAATGTAGCCTGATTCATGGTGAACCTCCGTCCTCAAGAAGTTCTGAGTGCTGAGTTCTGAGTCTTGAGTGTGGATTGGAGGAGATCGAATTTCGACGAGTTGTCAGGATGATACTGTTGAGAATGTTCAGCAGGTCTTCGCAGTCCTTCCCCAGCGAGATGGACTCCGGATGTTGATCGGACTTGGGCCGCTCGGGTACAGGCGATTCGGCCCATGCCGAGGCGGTCAAACCGACCGTCAATACAGCCGCCGGCACGGGATGCCCCGCCCTTTTCAACTCAGCATTCATCATTCAGCACTCAGAATTCAGAATTCATAACTTCATCATTGCGGCCAGCACCGAATGACCATGTCGGTTCGACTCAACACTCATACCTCGCAACTTCACAGAACTCTCCGTTCCGAACGTGCGGAGTTGACCCCCGTCCTACAACCCATGTATTCTGTCCGACAGGAGGTTGCGTTATGGCACTCGTTCAGGTATCTGCCCGATTGAATCCGTCCCAGCTGAAGCGCGCCAAGAAAGCTCTCGGCACCAAGACGACGAGCGAGACTCTTCAAAAGGCTCTGGACCTGGTCACCGAGAAGGCCGCGCACGATTGGGTGATCCAACGGTACAGCGGCGTCGGGAAGCCTGATGCCTTCAAGCACAGTTAAGTTCGGCATTCTGGATACCTCGGTTTACATTGAAAACTTCAGAACCGGGCGTTTCGCCTTTCGGATTCTCCAATCTCAGTTCGTCATGCGCTGCTCGGCGGTCGTGCTTCACGAACTCCTTCGTGGCGCGAGACCGGGGATTGAACAACGGTTTGTGACGGACTTGATGGATCGGTGCCACGTCCTTACTCCTACTGAAGCTCACTGGATTCAGGCTGCGGAAATTCTGAACGCGATGAGGAAGCGCGACCACTTCGACCGTTCCAAGGTGCGCGACTTGGCCATGGATGTTTTGATTGCACTGTCGGCACGCAGCATTGGCGCTGCTCTGATCACCTGCAACAAAACCGATTTTCAAGTTATCCATCGCCATCTGTCTTTTCATCTCGTCTGCTGGGACTAAGGTTGCAATCATCACATCTGCGGCTCTTCTAAACTCAGCATTCATCATTCAGCACTCAGAATTCACAAGCGTCTGGCCTCATCATCAGCCGGGTGTTTGTCCCCGAGCATGATTGGGCAAACGGGAACACGGCTTTTCTGGGCGACGCGCTCGGTCCTGCTTTCTCCCCTCAGGGGAGAAGGGACGGGTTGAAGACCTATTCCTCCCTCGCCACTCCTGGGGAGAGGGCTGGGTGAGGGGCGCCCCTGCCGACTCGGCAATGCGGTGCAGAACCCCTTCAAGATTCATCAACGCCTCGTGATTCCAGAAACGGAGGACCCGACACCCCTCTTGAGCTAACGAATGCGATCGACGTGCACCTACGTCCGTCTGCAACGCGTGCTGTCCGCCATCCAACTCGATAGCCGGTTTGAGTTCCAGGCAACGGACAACGACGAAGTATGACCCAATATGATGTTGCCGTCGAGACTTGAGTCCACTGAGCTGTCGTGAATGGAGGGCGTGCCAGAGCGTTCGTTCCGCAGCGGTCTGCTCACGTCGGAGGTGACGCCCCCGGTCCTGCGTTCTCCCCTCAGGGGAGAAGGGACGGCATTTCTTTGTGGCATTTGACTTTCGTATGCAGCTGTGTCCTTGATACAAAATTACCGAGGGAGCAAACCCATGACAGACGCGCTTGCGGCCAGGATTACAAAGCGAACACGGAAGAGCCTCCATATTGAGATCACGAAGGAAAACTTTGAGGCCTTCTGTGATTCTATCGGACTGTACCGGCCGGAATTTCTCGACGCCCTCGATGCTTCGGAGCGAGATCATCGGACTGGTCGAGTCACCAAACGGAAGTCCCTGCGCGAACTGATCAAATAGCCGGTCATGATCGAGATTTCGACGACCGCGACCTTTGATCGCCTGTTTGACAAGCTGCACACACCCATTCGACGAAAAGCTGCTTCCAAAACGGACCTGTTCAAGCGCAACCCTTTTCACCCATCCTTGCATACGGAAAAGCTGCACCCCAAACATCATGAGGTGTGGAGCTTTCGAGTGGACCGAGCGTACCGGGTGATCTTCAAGTTTGTCGGTCCGAACCAAGCTGAACTCCGGTACATCGGACATCATCATTCGATCTACGACTACGATATGTTTAGATGATGAGACTTGGTTCATTGCAGATGGTTGCGTCTACCTGATTTCTCAAACTCAAGATCCGTTGTTTCCCTTCCCTCATCCTTCCCTTCTCCCCCAGGGGAGAAGGGAAAGTTGAAGACACGGCCCGCTCACGAAGACACTGGGCGCTCACAAGACACGGCCGGCTCACCACTCGCGGGCCGTCCACAAACCTAAGACACTGGGCGCTCACCGTCTCGCGCCCGTGCGCAGGCTTGAGGCGACTTCTTCGTCGCCTCGCGCACCTCATTATACTTGTCGGGCTGTCCCCAACCTCGGATGGCCATGCCGTGGCAATCCCCTGCCGGACAATGGTCATCTTGGCTCATCGGGCTTCAACGCGACAAACACGGTCTCGCAAGGCGAAGCATGAGAGAGAGAATGGTAGCTTGGGGCCAATCGCCTACAGATGGGGTTGATCGGGTTAAACCTGGGCGAGCCAATGCGGGCGGATGGCTGGACCGTGGACCGAGTCTTCATGGATCCTACCGCCTCGCATGTTCCGTCTAGAGAATGGACGTAAAGATCACCGCGTAAGCTGGAGAGTCACAAAGCAAAAGTTATGCTTGTAATTGACCGAAATGCGCAAAACGACCTGTTGGATTTCCATAGGAAAATCCTCCAGGTTACCTGAGCGTAATGGGGAAGAATGAAAAGGGTACAGTCAGGCTAGTATCTGGGAAGATACACTCTGTATTTCATCGGATACATCGGCATCGGATACAGTGGTGGGTGATTTCCTGTTTAGTCGCGGCCGACCCGGCCTGAGGGCACCAAGGCGTGGCGCAAAGGGACGACCGTTCTGCAATTCCAAACCCTTCAGATAGGCTTCCAATGCCGTGGCGATCATCTTGGCCATGGTCGAACCTGGTGTCCAATACGCGGCATCCCGCATCCGTTCAAGAGTGTCTTCCGGTAGGCTAACCGTCATACGCTGACGTTTATAGGATCTCATGAAGACGAGCCGTCTCATCGCACGTCTCCTTCCGTTTGTAACAGGACAACCATAAAGAATGATCACGTACAGTCAGTACGATTACGCTGCCACCCGCGTTTGGTTGTGCGTTACGGATGTGGGGGCGTGGTCGTGCTGCTGCGGATCGTCCTTCGGAGGATCATGCTCCTCGGCATGAGGTTCCCTCTCCATCAGGACTGCGGCAGCAAGAAACCAGACCATGCCCACCATTCCAATGAGAAGTCCCCAGATCACGAGTTCCATACTGGCCTCCTTGACACCCCTGACAGAGTCTCCCTCGATCAGTCAGTGAAGCTATCTCCCTGAACGCATAGTGGCAGCAACTGTTGTGCCATCGAGCACAGGCGGAAGATATGCGAGACCGATCGAGGAAGGTCCAAATTTTCAGGCAAAAATAGATGGAGCGGTCATTGGAAGGATTGGAAGGTCGGAGAGGATGTGTATCGAAATGGATTCTAGTCGTATCCAATTGGATACCGAGATCGATGCGCTAGGTCGGTAGGTAAACCCCCGACTGCTTCAACAGGTGGTCGAGCATTTTGTGGAACGTGTCCTTGTCTTGGTCGTGTTCGATCAGTTCAACCAAGCAAGAAACCGCGTCGTACCACAATCCGGAATCGGCATACCGATAAATCGCCTCGCGCTCACACGCTCCCCAGGAGCATGGCATATCAAGGGTGCAGGCTTCATCAAAGGGAATCCGTTCGATCGTTCCGCCTGCGACAATGTCTTGTGAAGGTACGTTCGGATTCAGAATCAGTGTGACAAACCACCGATATGGTTCCTGCGCCTTCAGGTCCACTCCATAATCCCGGAGCCGCACGCAATGGATCCCGGCCCGAACCGGCGTGGGAAGAGATTGCTCCAGGATTGGACGAATCCCGCGAGAATCCACCACCGTGAACATGACCGGTTTGGAGGTCTGCTGAGAAAGGTACCAGCAGAGTGAAGGATCGTTCTTGATCGTAAAGCCGACATGATCCGGCACCAATGCGATCAGAACCGGAGTGTCGGTCTGGGCTCCACGGGTGTGTCCTCCAATACGGGCGCGAGGTGAATCGTGCTTCCTTGGCTTGTACACAGGCATGGGCAGGTCGGCAGCGGCGACCAGAGTTTCAGCATAACTTTTCAGAAACGTGAACGGCGGCCAGATCAAGGCCGGCACGGTGATGGCGCACACAATGGCAAGAGTACAGAGCAGTATGACCTTCATATTCAACCCCACGCGTGGATCAGGGTCTCAAGTACCCTCCAGCATCCGGTTAACGGCTGAACGCTTGTGATCGCGCGAGATCCCACTCGGCCACTTCATGCAGTCCGACTTGCTTGAGCAAGGCCGCCCGCTGTTTGCGTAGGCCCGTGTCCGCCGGATTGGAGTCGATCAGATCGCATAAACAGGCCATCGCATCATACCAGAATCCCTTCGCGGCACTTGCCATCACGGCCTCGCGACTGCATGTCGTCGTCGCATCCAGGACCAGACATTCGTTGAACTCACAGCGCTCTATGATTCCACCGGTGACGATGTCACGTGATGGAGATTCCTTATCTTTGATGATCGAGATATACCATCGGTATTGGACGTTGGGTTGAAGCTCGAAGCCGACATCCCCGAGCTTGATGACATGGACGCCGGCCTGATTGGGAGGCGTGATCGATTGTTCGATCAGCGCGCGGATCGCACGTTCATCGATGAGCGTGAATCTGATGGGCAACGTCGTGTGCTTCGAAAGAAACCAATTCAGCTCAGGATGCTGCCGCACGGTGATCCCCACATGATCAGGGACCAGAGCGGCTACAATCGGATCATCCCCGTCGCTGCCCCGTAGGCTTCCTCCCAGACGAGCCCTGGGCGTGATATTTTGTGGCGCGTTATAAGTCGGCATCTGCAAGGTATCGTCGCTCAGTGCCTCGCTGGTCCCTACAAGCAACCAGGCGAGCAGGATCATTCCTGCCATTTTCCAAAGGACTGGACGGTGCGTTCGGGTCTTCATGAGACTCTCCTGCTCCGGTTGAAATTACAGCCAATTGTTCAATAACAGAAAGGCTGACCAAAAAGCCGGATGTTCATACACTCTCTCCGACAACAATTTGAGCTGTGCAAGCTGCAATGCGCGTGCCTTGGAAATCGATGTGTCATGCAATTGACGATAAAACTCGGATACCAATTCCGCCGAGGCTTCGTCGTTGATGTACCACAACGTCGCAAGTGCGCTGCGTGCCCCTGCCTTGACGGCGATGCCTGCCAGCCCGAGGGCGGCGCGGTCATCTCCCGTGCCGGTCTGACAGGCGCTGAGGGTCAACAGTTCCAGGGGATCCCGGCGGAATCGAAATAGCCCGACGAGCTGTTCCAAGTCTGAGACGGTCAACCTATCGTCGAACGTCAGGAGAAATGATTCCTTTACCTCCGTGGTAAATTGGCCATGCGTCGCGATATGCAGAATACTGTATCCGCCATCCTTCAGCTCTCCTTCGAGCCGCGAGGCCACAAACTCCTTGTCGAGAAGTTGCCCGCCTTTGAAGAGGGAGTGGATGTGACTGATCTCTTCGGCCACGTACGGAAGAGCTGGAAAACCTTGTACGGCTTTCGTCAGGCCGCCGGAAAGGAGCGTGACTGTGCCACGATTGATGGGTTGGGGATCCGTCAGGTCAAGGCCGGGACTGGTGGCTACGGCGAAGCGGGAAATCAAGAATTGTGTCCCGTCATGCAACGCCGACATGGGGATGGTGCGAAGCGGCCCGTCGGGGACGACGACGAGCGTGTCCACGTTGCGCCTGTGGAGGTCCTCTTCGAGGGGACGGATCAGCCAGTCGTACAATTGTTGAGCATGCGGGAGATATTCGCGGGTGGTCCGCTTCTCAAGCATCAGCCGGAAGGCACGGACCTCAGCTGTCAGTGTTGAAGCCGGCACCGGAACGGGAATGCGCTTGAGGCCGTCAGGGTAGCTGACCAGAAGTTCGGTGCGATCGGGAAACACGATGGGGTAGATGATAGCCGTCGAGCCGGATACCACATCGACTTTCGTGACCCGAGCCTGCGTCTGATCGACGCAGTCATCCCTGAAGTAGTCACGCAGTTCTGCTGCCTTGTAGGATTCAATCGTGTCGCGCGCCGCCTTCAAATAGGGTTCCGACTCCTTCTCATCTTTCACCAAGGCGGCCCGCTGGAGGAGGAGGTCGGATAATTCGAAATACAAGGGCCGAATCGATTGCTGGTCCGGAGTCAACGACGTTTGTGACGCAGCAGTGAGTTCTGAACGGATCGGACGCAACGTGGCTGCAGCCTCCTGATAGGCAGACAGGGCTTCATCCAGTTGACCCAGCCGTGTCAGGAGGCGCCCGCTTTGCCATTGCCAGCGGTAGAGTGATTCGGGAGCGCTGCCTGCCTGTGCCGCGAATACGGCCGTTCGCGTCAGTTGAAGCGCCTCGCTCAGCCGATGCTCCAGTTCGTAGAGATGCCCGAGATGGCCGTACGCATAGGAGACGAGGCGTTTGTCGCCGAGTTGTTCGGCAATCGTGGCGGCCTCTTGGAGCGATGAGGCGGACAGTTTCAAGTATCGTTCGTTTGCGGCTGGTTGCGCGGCTGCCAGATCTCGATAGACAAGTGCCAGGTTGATGAGCCCGTCTGCTTTGTCGGACGAGGGCGCCAGTTCGGAAAGAAGCCGGGCGGCCTCATCCGCGTACCGCGCGGCCTCGTCGAATTGTTTCAATTGAAGCGCGACCCGGGCAAGATTGATGCGGGCGCGCGGCGCAAGCACACGCAGATCTTCTTCCTGCGCCAGTTGCGCGCTCTCTTGAAAGGCGGTCATGGCCTCAGGAAACTGGCCCTGGGAGGCGCGGACAATACCGAGATCATTCTGGAGAGCAGCAGAGAACTTGCGGAGATGGTGTGTCTTGGCGATCTCCGCCGCTTGCGTCAGGTTTTGTAAGGCGGCGTCATATTGATGGTTCACCACGTATGTCTTCCCCAGCTCCGCGAGAGTCAAGGCGGTCCATTTGGGATCGTTGATCTGTTGCGCCAGATGCAATGCCAATTCCTGTTGCTGGAACGCCTGATTCACGTGTCCCATCGCGCGCGCCGCATGGGCCGCTTTCGTGAGGGCTTGGATTTGACCTGGGATATTGCCTGCTGCTTCGTACAGGCGCGCGGCTTCCTTCCACGCGACGAGCGCATCTTCGAGAGCGCCTTGCTGATGGGCAACGAGGCCCCGCTGCATGAGTTCGTCCCCAGACCCCCCGGTTTCCACGGCGAGCGAAATGCCGGAGAGGATCATGAGAACAGACATGGTCAATACTGCGGTCCAACCCATGCGCCTATTCATAACCACCCAGCCTCGGCTGATCATTCGCTCCTGGCCCGTCGGCTCCGACGGCACGTCCCAGGAACGGATGCTCACACGCTATGCCATACTCACAAGGAAATCCATACGAGAGGCGGTCTTACAGCACCTGTATAACTAACGCCAGATGGATTCCATAATCTTGCAAATTACCTTCACCTTGCCGCACATGATTGAGCTGCTGGCCCCAGTAGACTTCGAAGCGTGCGCGTTCCTGAGGGAGAATGCTCCAACGCAATCCGACGCCCACACTGGCGAGCAACAGGGGGTCTGGGGTCTCGCCTTTGGCGTTCCACGCGTATCCAAAATCGACAAACTGGGCAAATTGCAACCGGTCTTCGCCGGATGGAAACCGGAACAAGGGAAACCGTGTTTCAACAGACGCCAGGGTCGCATCATCGCGCACCAGAGTATTCTCCCGGTAGCCTCGCACGCTGAAGCGTCCCCCGACAGGCATTTGTTCCAGGGGAAAGAGCCGGTCGTTGGCGAGCTGTACCGCCGCCCGACCTAAGACTTGGAGCCCCCACCAATCCTCCACCCGTTTCACCGCTTGCGTTTGGCCCAACCAGGAAAAGAATTGGCCATCCGGGAGAGGGCCGCTGTTGATCGTTGCGCCTAGGACGTTCAGCCCCACGCTGAATCGAGACTGGGCGGCAAAGACAAATGTCGGCGAGCGATGGATATATTCCTGAAGGAACCTGAGGGCGCTGACCGTAGCCACGCCGGTGTCCGACGAACCGGGAATAAACAGATTCGCTGAAGGGAGGCCCGGCAAGTCAAAGGCCGAAGTGGTTTTCAGATACTCGTGTTCCCCGGTGATGGCGACTGCAAATTCGTCGGACACCGTCCGATACACAGGCTGCCGCAGGGTGAGACCGATGATCTCCGAGTCCACATTGAGATCCAAAGTTTCAAACGGATCCTCGACCACCAGAAAGGCATTGCGGCGATAGGTGGCCGTAAAGGTCGTATCGTATCGATTGAGCGGCAAGCTGTAGAACGTATCGACGATGGGATTCACGCCCGACGATCGGCCATACATGAAGGAAAACGTATCGCCATTGCCCGTGACGTTCTGGTGGGCGACCGTGGCCAGGCCACGCTCAGCGCCGACCACCGGCGTTTGATAGTTATTGAATTCGAGCCAGGCCCTGAAGGGATTGGCGTCTTTCACGCGCAGGTTCAGGATGCTTTCGCCTCGGGTGTCTCCGGGCTTCAACTCGGCATTGATCCGCTCGATACGAGGATCCTGCTGGAGCAGAAGAATCCGTTCCTGGAGGCGGACGATATTGACGGGCGTTTGCGCTCCGCGAGCCACCCTGTTCCGCAGATAGGAACTCCGGAACCACCGATTCCCCTCCACATCGATGCGGGAGAGCGTGCCTTCGATAATCTGAATGGTAATGAGGTTGCCTGTGACATCTTGATCGGGAATGACGGCCCCAGACGTGATATAGCCCTTGTTGACATACAACATCGTCAGCTCGAGACGGACCCGCTCCAGATCCTCCGTGGTCAGCTCGCGGTTGCGATAGGGCGCCGTCACCTCGGCAAGTTCAGCCTCAGAAAAGACGGTACTTCCCGTCACGGTGATGTCGCGGACAAATACACGGATGTTGCCCAATCGGTTGCCGGGCGGTTGCTGCGCTGGAGATGGAATCTCCGGTAGAGTAGAACTTGGTGGTGGTGATTCCGGCGCCTGGAACTCTTTTTTCAACGGGGCGGGAGGTTCTCCCGATCGGCCGGTCGGGTCAAAGATTGGTGGGATCGGCGGGAGGACCTGCGCAAGAACCGGAGCGGCGAGGAAGGATCCCCCCATCAAGAGGCCGCAACAGAGAGAGAGACCGTGAAGAACCCGGAACCGGAATGCACGGTCCTGTTTGCCGGAGAGCCGGTCTACCGCTTTACGATCCACAGCCTGCCGCCCAGTTCGTGATGCCCTGTTGCGATGGCGGACGCCGCTCATAGAGCTGTCCCGACACAATCATCGTCTGTGGGGAAGGGAGGAGTGCGTCACTGGGGAGAGGGTGGGGCGGGGCGACAGGAACATCCTCGGAGAGCAGCGCCATGGAACTCATCAGCCAGCCGCCGGGCTCCGACGGGAGCGTATCCCGTCCCGCCACGACGAGGCTGCTCAGTTGACCGTTTGCCTGGGCCGCGCAGCGTTGTTGCAAGAGGTGTTGGACCGGCAACGGCTGTTTCGGGAGCGTGGCCAGGGTCCCGCTCAACATGGAGACGGGGGACTGGATATTCACGGTGCCGCTCAAGCCGAACTGAGACGAGGCGCTCACGAGGCTCGTCGCATCCATCAGAAAGGTCCCGGCGACGATGGTGATGTTGCCGCCTTGCCCCTGGACGGCCTGAGCCAGGATCTGGCTGTTCTGCAGGGTCATGATGGTCGGATCGATCGTGATGTTCCCGCCGGAGGTCTCAGGCCCGCCTTGGACCGACGTGCTGATTGTGCTGTTGACCAGCCTGATGGAATCCGTGGCCTGGACGACAATATTGCCGCCGCTCGCCTGGCTCGCTTCCGTGGTGACGGAGGCATTCTGGCTGAGGAATTGAGAGCCGGCATTGATCGTGATGTTGCCGGCGTTCGCCGGTCCGATGCTGCTGGCGGAAACCGTGCTGCCGCCGGCTAAGTTCACGGACTGACCGGCAGTGAGAGCGATGTTCCCTCCCTCTCCCGAGCCCGGTTCCGCCCCGACTGTGCGGCTGAAGATTCCACCGGGGGTGCCGTCGAGCAGGGTCCCGGAGAGTGAAATTTGATCCGTGGCGTTGATCGTGATAGTCCCGCCACGCCCCGAATTCAGGGTGCCGCTGTTAACGGTCCCTCCTCCGCTGAGGATCGTCGATCCCGTGCTGATCGTAACGTTTCCTGCATCGCCGCACGGCCCTACACAGAACTCGTTGCCGATCGTGCGGGTGTAGATCCCGCTGGCTCTGGTGCTTCCAAGACCAACGATTCCGAAGTCTTCGAAGGGACGCTCTCCAGAGATGAGCACGGAGTCAGCCCCTGTAATCGACACGTCGCCGCCCCGTCCGCTCGTTCTCGTGACGGTATTCAACTGGCCGCCATCGACGATCTCCAGACGAGGTGTGTTCAGGATGATCGATCCGGAGGCGCCGGAGCCGCCGAAATCACCGAAGGAGTTGCTGGCGAGGCCGCTGGATTGCCCAAAATCAGGATTGCTGCCCGATATCGTGATCCGCTCGCTGGCCGAGACGATCAGGTTGCCGGCCCGTCCTTCCCCGAATGTGCCTGTTTGTACGAGGCCGCCGGTCGACATCTCCACGACTCTCGCCGTAATGGTCGTGTTGTCTCCCGGTTGATCGCCGCGCGCATGGTTGGTCAAAAAGGAAACCGCATCGATGGCAAATCGATCGGCCGTGACGCTCACGGCACCGCTTCCATCACCATCGGCGGCGACGAAGCTGGGACCGGTGATATGAACGTCGCCGCTGCTTTTCAAGGTAAGATTGCCGGCCCGCGCAAGAAACGCCTCGGTCGAGAGTGTGGCTCGGTCGAGCTTGAGGCTGTCGGCCGTGATGCTCAAGTTTCCGGCGGAGCCGGTCACCTCCGCTCCAAACAGCCCGGATAGAAAATCTCCGGTCCCGATGTCCGGACCCTCGATGAGGATGTTCTTCCCGGAAATCGTCACGTCCCCTCCATGCCCCGGTCCGGCGCTCCCACTGTCGATGAAGAAGTTTTGATTGGTCGCGTGGAGGTCTCCGGTGACGATCGTGATGTCTCCTCCCCTTCCCGGGCCGGAAGTATGAGAATCGATCAGTGCCACCACCACACCGTCCTCCAACGCACTCGTGATGGCTTCCATCCCGCCTGAGGTGAGGGTGATCGCTCCCGCGTTGCCCTCTCCCGATGTTCTCGCGGTGATGGCGGGGGCGAGATCATTGGCGAGCGACAGGTTCCCCGTGACCGCGACATCGATCGCCGTTGGAGCCCCGTTCGAATTCACGGTATCGGCGGAAATGGTGCCTTCCGCGATCACAAATTGTCCGCCGCGAATTGTCACCGTTCCGGCCCCATCGGCCGAGACATCCACCGTCGAACCGCCTGTAAGCGAAATATTCCCCATCTGGGTGAACGATTCTCCATTGACATTCGGCGCGGATTGCAAACTTGAAAAGAGGACTTCACCGGATGAGGCCACGCTGGCCAAGTTGATCCGCCCGCCCGGAGCGAAGAGTTGAGCAGGCTGAACGGTCTCGGGGGCAAGCGTAGCTCCTTCAATCGTGATGTTCCCCCCGACGAGCGAAAGGGCTTGCCCTTCCGCGACCGCCAGTTGCCCGCCCTGGACGGTAATGGCGGCCGGGTTCGATCCCAGGAATCCGAATGCCGCCACCGGCGCGCTGGAGATGGACGCGTCCTGCGGCCCGGGAATCGCATGAAACTGCGCACCATCCGCGAAGCGCAGATAATCAGCCGTCGTGAAGCTCGCCGATCCTCCGACATTCAACGACGCGCTCGGGCCAAAGACGATCCCGGCCGGGTTCATCAGAAACAGATTGGCGCTGCCGAAGCCGGTGGTTTGGATCGTCCCGAAGATGTTCGAGGGGTTGCCGCCTGTGACACGACTGAGGATATTGGTAGTGGGCAACGAAGTTTCGTTGAGAAAGTTGGCAATATTGTTTGTGGGGATGCCGAATTCGCCGAAGCTATGAAAGAGGTTGGGCCCGCTCCCGGTCTGGTTCCCCCGGTGATATTGAATTGTGTCGTGCCACCAGACCCTGCGATCGGAGTGCTGACCTGCGTGTTGAGGCCGGAGGAGGTGATCGGCGCTGGTGTTACTTGCCCTTGAGTGGTGTCGACCAAGGAAGAGGAGAGGAACAACAGGATGAGGAGGGAAATCCCGACATACAGACGGATGCCTTGCCTTAATCGGTTCATGAAACGGTTCATGGCGATCCTCTCATGCTCATGGCCCACCCTTCGAGGACAGGGAAGCAATTTTGGCGATCATAGGATACCCCCCGTCTTGCTGAAGCACAACCGCCATGTTTGAGACAGGTCCGACTCGACTTTGCCAAAGGACGCAATGCGCTCCGTTTCTACGCCGTACGTCATGCGGCAAAATACGCCGATTTCGCTGATTCACGCTTTCATGACCGGTCGTACGAATGGTGCTCGCGCTGATTCATCTGTGTGCTACCCGTACTTCTAGTAGTTATGGGTGCAATTACAAATGCTACCTGGAGCAGTCGCCACCCTCTTGCAAATTTTTCCGTTCGGGCCATAACCGGGAGGGCTTTGGCACGTCGAGCCGCCGCTGCCACATGCGGCAGTACAGTTACCATACGTGCATTTTTCCGGCCACATTCCAGTTGCGGGGCCATTTGGGCGACAGGCTCCTATCCCATCATCTTCCATGGCACCGGATCCGCATTTGACCGTCACTTCTGTTGTGATGCATCCTTGAATGAGAAAGATCAGAAATAAGCCAACTATCACTCCAGTTCCGCGCCTTATCGCGGCAGTACGAATCGGGCTCATTGAGTCCCCCCTCCGTTAATTATTTCTTGCCATCGATCACATTATGGCTTCACAGGAATAGGTTCGCCGGACGGAAATTCACGAGATGTGAAGTCGTACCTTCCGCTGTTCGCCGCTGTCGACAGTTCCTCGAATACCTGCTTTGCGGGGAGCAGATCTCCTTTGCGGAGATTCCCGGGGCGATTTACGAGCACCTTAAGCTCCTGTAGCTCTAGCTTCCCAGCGGCCCCTTGGACATTGGTGATGCCTAAGAAGTATCGACCTACAGCTGGGACCGAGACCGCAATGAACCTAGATGTGTCGGCGGAAACGGACTTCTTCGTCAGTTCATCCTTCAGTTCAGCCCTCGCCCTTGCCAGCAAGATGTGTTCTGTGGTGCCCCATTGTTTGATCCGCTTGTTCTTAGGTTCATTTGGTTTCTCAATAGGATTCTCGATTGTTGTAGCGGATGAGATGGCTCGTTTCGCCTTTTCCTTATCTAGGATCGGATACACCTTTCCTTGTGTTGACTTCAGCAGATCCCAGGGTTCCTTTTCCCTTTTGTAGGTCCGGAGGTCATCCAAATGGACTTCATAGATGGCAAAAGGATCGTCGATGTCTAGGGAGGTGGAGCCCAGTTGACCTATGGATTCGAATCCCAGCCCTTTGATAAGAACCTCCTGTTTTCGCAGTCGCTTTTCAACTCTTATCTCGATGTCCTTTCTTTCGCGCAGCTCTCCTTTATCGCTCAGCTCTCCAAAGAGGTGCTTGAGGGATTCCAGTATCAGCTCTTTATTAGTGTCCTCGGCATCCGCACAGAGAGGACTCAAGCCGATCAGGGTCGCGATGGTAATAATGCCGATCCGCAACAAAGTCCGCTTACCTGCCAGGATATATGATGTAGTCGAAGACATGATCATGCTGCGCTCCCTCCCATTCTCCTGAGGCAAAGGCTTCATAAGACACGCGGCGATAGGCTGCCGTCTGGCGATTGCCCTCTGCGTCCGTCAGGAATTCCCCCTTTATTGGGTCCCATTGTCCCTGGTGATCCTGTACCCAGACGTAGAGTTGTCCATCCGTTCCATCAATATCGTAGTCTTCCACGACAAAGGAGTGCCCGCCGCCTCCCGGGTAGAGAAACACGGCGATGAAAGGTCCGACGGAACAAAGAAGGTGTTGTACCTTGTCTTTGGGAAGGGCATTTCTGACCCAATCCCATTGGAACTCGTTTGCCTCCAATGCGATGTGTGGCCAACTGTTTCTCTGGCAATCGCCGTGGTACTTGTCCGCACAGCACTGATCCGTGCGGAGGCTTTGGTTGACGATGTCACACTGTTTAATGGATACGCCGTGCGCCGCCATCACGGCTTGCGAACTTGCGGCCCAGCACCAGACATCCGTTTGTTGCGCGACATCCGGTGCATCTTTCTTGGTGGCATCACAGGCGCTGAGTACTGAAGGAGAGGGACTGGGCAACTGATCCGGAGAAATCTCCGGTTTCTTGAATGAATCTAATGGTGGCCTAGGTCTTCCATCAGCCTCAGTTCTTGAGCAATCCGAGCATTCCACGAGCACCTTTGTCTTGATGAAGAACGGGGCCTTTTCCGCGCAGGCGGAGATCAATAGAGGAGCAAGAAATAGGCAGCAGTATAGTGCTCGTAGTCCTATTCCTTTCCTGCGATGGCGATTACTCATAAGGGTCTCCTTTGCCATTGTGAACGATCCTTTTCCTCAATCAGGACAATTCAGAAAGAGAGATCAGATGCGCATGCATCCGGACTTGCGTGGCCCTGGATTACGGACGACCCAATCGATGTAAAACTGCCTCGCTTAGGCCAAAGAGTTTCTCATGTCCGATGACTTTGTCGAGTTTACCCGGTGATACCGAAACCGGGCGCTTTTCGGGCGGGCCATCAGACGGCCTGCACGGCGTTTGATCCTGCCAAATCCGGCCGAGTAGCGCTATTAACATGATCACGCCGATCAGCGCACCTGTGACAAGAAGCAGGTCCCAGTCCATTGCCCTCTCCTTTGTGGATCGGCGTGCCCATTGTTGTTGAACTTCAGCAGCACTGGTCGTTGCCGTCGAACCGCAATACCTGTGCCACTAGGTGGCATCACGCCGGGATCGAATGCCTACCTTGAAATATATGTATTCTTTCTAGGCAAAATCAGCAATAGTCGAATTCGATCTATTTCGTCAACAGGAGGGAGCCGTTCGGCAGTGTATCCGAATGGATTCGCAGGCGTATCTGAATAGATACGAGGTGAGGACGAGCTTGTAAGCATCGGGATTCAAGACCTGTCTCACCATTCTAATGGGTTCAGCAAGGTCAGAATCATTCGTGATGATGATTGCCACATCATAAGGTCCCTGGCGGGCCGGAGGGCGATGAGCGGAGGAATGCCAGCTTTGCTGGCATGATCGACGCAGCCCGGAGGTGGAAAGCCGGGGCGGCAAGCGACACTGGCAACGGAAAAACCGGAGCAACGGATGCGGGCCTGTGCGGCGGTTGAAAAGAAAGGAAGAATGGCACGCGAAAGCCCGTACCAAGACAGCAGAAGAGCGCGATCTTCGCGTCTAGCTGAGAGGCAACGGTTCCTCTGCTGCGAGCTTGGTGATTTTCAGCGTCGAGGCCTTTTTCCCGGCCTGCGCCAGGTCGTAATCCATCTGCAAGCCGAGCCACGTTTCCGGGCTGCTGCCGAACGCCTTGGAAAGCCGGATCGCCATTTCAGGCGATACCCCTGCCTTTTGGTTCACAAGGTTGTTGAGAGCCTGCCGGGTGACGCGCAAATGCTTCGCGGCGTCGGTGACGGTCAGGTGCAAGGGTTCAAGGCACTCCTGCTTTACGATCCTTCCGGGATGCGGCGGCTTCTTCATCTGCATGGATCAGTCCTCCTAGTGATAGTCGGTTAAATCAACGTCAAAGGCGTGTCCGTCCTCGAAACGGAAAATCACACGGTAGTTTGCCCGCACAGTCACGGCATAGAAACCTCTCAGGTTGCCTTTCAGGCCGTGGAGCCGGAAACCCGGTAAGTTCATGTCCTCGACACTGCGGGAGCGGTTCAGGACAGCCAGAATGTTCTCCACCTTGGAAAGATAGTCAGCCCGAATTCCTTTGGTTTCGATCAACGTGGGGGCAGTCCAGGGGTCCCACCCGACGGTGGATGTCGGAAAAAGGGCGCCGCAGTGAGTTTCAGATTACGGCCTGAGCTCAAGTCGAGGACAGTGGCGAGGTCGCACGAGTGAAAAATGACGGCGGTCGGTGGTCAACAGTTCTCTGATCTGCAATCGTTCAGCGACCGCCACGACCGACGCATCGACAAAGCCGAGCGCGGCATCCGCATATTTGGCCATCACATCGGCAGTCCGAGTGAGATCATCCCTCTTTAAGAATTCAACTTTCATCTCCCCCCGTACGACCGACTGCATAAATTCGACTTCAACGTGCTCGCCCAAATGCGACGCAATCAGGTAACAGGCCTCAGGGAGTACGGTAAGCGGAATAATCAATTGCCGGTGAGCCATATTCAAGAACGCAATGGTCCGATCATGCCAGCCATCATCGCGGTCGACCATGGCATACAGGACCCCTGTATCCACCAGAATCGGTTTCACGATTTACGCTTCGCATGAGATGAGGTCCAGAGCAGCTCTTCAGCCCGTTCGGCGATGTCTTTTCTCCCGCTTCGCCCGATCCCCGCACAGGAAGGCAAGTTGCCGGTTCCCTGACGCCGTCCGACAAATTCTTCGAGCGCGCGGCGGATGATCGACGCAAGGCTGCTGCGCTCGTGGTGCGCGATATCCAGCAGAGCTTTCAGTAAAGACTCATCGGCAAAGATGGTGGTTCTTTTCATGCATATACCATTGTATGCATGTATGCTATCAAAAATGGAATAGCTTATCAATCCGACACGCAGGCTTCGAGAGGGAATCAAAGTTTATCACGTATCAGCGCGCGATGGGCAAGGTAGTCCTAGAAGCAACGTAGGGGCATCCGGGGGTCCCACTCGCCGGCGGATGTCAGCAAAGTGCGCTTGCAATGAGGTTCAGATTCCGGTCCGAGCTCAAGTCGAGGACTCTTCTATTCAACCTTAAGGAGTTGGAACGAGAGGCCGATACCTTTCGCGCATTGTGCCATATGAGTATCTGCGGTGAGAATTGTTGCCTCCAGGGTCGAAGCGACGGCCAAATGCAACGCGTCGAGCGTGCGCAGCGGCCACTCCATCTGTCTTAACCATTCCTTTGCGGTCCGGTGGTTTTGCGCCGACAGATGATGGCGACGAAAACGCCCCGTGTCAGCGTGGGCCTGAAACTCTGACAGAATCCTGATCGCATCCTGCCTGGCTAACCCGCCGGACCTGACTTTCCGGGCGATCGCCGAACAGAGCTCGAGTTCACTCAGATCGCTGATGACAAGGGTGGCGGTGCCGCGCAACTTTGTCTCTGCAAGCTCGCTTAACGGTTCCGGGCAGTAATAGGCGGCTAGGACACTCGTATCGATGTAGAGCACTACGCCCGCTCACGCTCCTCTTCCCGATCGCGAAGAACAGTGGCGCTCAGCGGACGTCCGCGCAGTCTGATACGAGACCGGAGATTTTTAAGCGAAGGGAGACGCTTGGTGCGATGCGCTGGAGGGACAATGCGAGCGATCACCTTCCCGCGGCGCGCGATGAGGACTTCCTCTCCCCCTTCGGCACGACTGAGGATGGCTTTCAACTGATTGCGAGCTTGTTTGACGCTTACCGTAGCCATCGTATAAGCCTATCAAGTAGACGCTCCAAGTGTACACTTTCAAGATAAACTATTCAACAACCTGACGGAGATCTGAGCAGAGTGCCGGCGGAGAGACCTCCCCTAGCAGCGAACTACTCCAGCCCCCTTTATTTACTCTTCATTCAAGACGATCCACAACCTGCCGCCCAGTTCGTGACGCCCTGTTGCGGCGATGGCGTACGCCGCTCATAGAGCTGTCCCGACACAATCATCGTCTGTGGGGAAGGGAGGAGTGCGTCACTGGGGAGAGGGTGGGGCTGGGAGACAGGAACATCTTCGGCGAGCAGCGCCAGTGGAACTCATCAGCCACCCGCCGGGCTCGGACGGGAGGGTATCCCGCCCCGCCACGACCAGGCTGCTCAGTTGACCGTTTGCTTGGGCTGCACAACGCTGTTGCAAGAGGTGTTGGACCGGCAACGGCTGTTTCGGGAGCGTGGCCAGGGTCCCGCTCAACATGGATACGGGGGACTGGATATTCACGGCGCCGCTCAAGCCGAATTGAGAGGAGGCGCTCACGAGGCTCGTCGCATCCATCAGAAAGGTCCCGGCGACGATGGTGATGTTGCCGCCTTGCCCCTGGACGGCCTGAGCCAGGATCTGGCTGTTCTGCAGGGTCATGATGGTCGGATCGATCGCAATATTCCCGCCGGAGGTCTCAGGCCCGCCCTGGACCGACGTGCTGATTGTGCTGTTGACCAGCCTGATGGAATCCGTGGCCTGGACGACAATATTGCCGCCGCTCGCCTGGCTCGCTTCCGTGGTCACGGACGCATTCTGGCTCATAGAACTGAGAACCAGCGTTGATCGTGATGTTGCCGGCGTTCGCCGGGCCGGTGCTGCTCGGCGGTGATGGAACCGCCGTTGTTCAGCGTCGTGGATTGTACCGATGAGATCGAGATATTGCCGCCGGTGGCGCTGGGTTCGATCCCTGACGTTGAGGCCGAGAGGGTCGCCGCCGTTCTGAATGGTGACGGTTTGGGCTGACAGATTCATACTGCCGCCGGCTCCGGTACCCTGTGCGTCAGTGAAGATCCCACTGCCGACTCCATCGACGACGATCGATTGAGCCGGACCGGCAGGGCCTTGGACCACGACCGTCCCTCCTGCACCCGTTGGGATCTCGATTGGGGCATCAGGAGAGGCAAACGGACTCGGTCTACTTCCGCTTCTCAGTTGGCCGCCATCGGTGAGCTGCAGACTATCCGTGAAGAGGGTGAGCCTCCCTCCCTGGCCGGACCGGAAAGTGTCCGTGATAGAGGGAGCTTCCACCGGTGATGAGGACTTGAGGGGCCGTGACCGTGAGGTCTGCTGCCGGGGCCGATCGCCAGGCAGTAGTTGCAATCAAAGAGTTGCTTTCCAGAGTCAAGCGTTCGGACAGTGTCACCGTGATGTTGTTTGGCAACTGCGGAGTCAAGTTGTCGCCCTCGATCAGAGACCCTTCCCGCAGGGTTAGATTTCTCGCCGTGATCTCTATCTTTCCTAACGAGCCGGTCGTGCTGTCGACTGCGTTGAAGACAGTTCCTCCTTGGCTAACCAGAATATCGCCGTTTGGCGCGTTCAAGGTAATGTTGCCCGTGTTGCCGGTACCCAAAGCACCGATTCGTGCTCTCTGATTCAGCAATTAGGGCGGCTTGCGAGGTTATAATGGGATTGTTCAGAAGCAGATTGCCCTGTGTACTGCTCAGTTCGATGTTGCCCGCACTTCCCGCCGCAGCCTCGGAGCCGGTCGCAATCGCGTCCGAAATTCTCCGTTTCAAGTGTTCTGGACCGTTGTCACCTTAATATTGCCGCTGTTGCTCGTGCTTAAGGTCGAGGTTTCGAGATTTGACAGGTCTTTCATGAGGATCGAGTTGGCTTCCAACGTGATATCCCCGCTGCTTCCCCCTGCGCTCGTGGGAGCCACGTTGGATCTGATGCCGGTAAAGGGGAATAATTCCAAGTCAGGAACCCCTACAATCTCGATGTGATCGGCTCGTATGCGGACGCCGCCCGATCCGATGCCCGGCGATGCCTGGTCGGTCACATTGGTTTCCAGGACGGCGAGGTTCTGAATCAGCACATCTTGGGTCATCTGAATGTCAATCCCGGTTCCCGTTTGGCCGGGCTGTCCCGGCGCTGGGCCGGTCACGTTGGCCGAGATGGTCGAGTCGTCCACAACAAGGCGGCCGCCTCGAATACGGATAGTTCCGCCGTCATAGCCGCTGGTATCGAGGACGGCTTTTTGTGAAATCTGAATCGTGCCCAGCGCTCCAAATGATTGGCCATTAACGTTAGGAGCAGGCTCCAAAGTTCCTGTAAGGATTTCTCCCGGCGAAGCGACGCTGGCGAGATTGATGGTCCCTCCCGGGGCGGAAAGCTGAACGGGCGGAGCCGCGCCTTCTTCGACCGCTATACCCTGAACGGTGATGTCGCCCCCCACGAGCGAGAGGCTCTGCCCCGGCGCTACGGAGAGCTGCCCGCCTTGAACGGTGATCGCTCCCGGGTTTGACCCCAGAAATCCAAACGCCGCGACCGGCGCGCTGGAGATGGACGCGTCTGCCGGTCCGGGCATCGCGGTGAACCTTGCGCCATCCGCCAAGCGCAGATAATCCGCCGTCGTGAAGGTCGCCGATCCGCCGACATTCAGTGAGGCATTCGGACCAAATACGATCCCGGCCGGATTCATCAGGAACAGATTGGCGCTGCCGAAGCCGGTAGTTTGCAGGGTCCCGAAGATGTTGGACGGATTACCGCCGGTCACGCGACCGAGAATATTCGAAGTGGGTAAGGCCGTTTCGTTCAGGAAGTTGGCGATGTTATTCGTAGGGACGCCAAACTCGCCGAAGCTATGAAAGAGGTTCGGTCCATTGCTTGGCCTGGCGCCACCGGTAATATTGTACGTGTTGCCGGCCTGGGTTACGGTAGTGCCCAAACCACCGGGGCCGGTCGTGGGGGTAATGGCGGGAGTCACTTGAGCGAGAGCGAGCGAAGCTTTCAGCACCGCGATGAAAATCCCTACAGAGACCAAGCGCGGGTTTGATGCTGTCAGACGCGAAAAGACAATCATTCGAATTCCCCCGTTCAGTTTTCCAATACTGACTGATTATTCGAAGGTTGGAGGCCGTCAGGCAGGAATAGCGTGTTCTAACGTTTCAAATCCTCAAACTGAGAAGCGCTTCTTATACCAGATGCCGCCCGATTGATGCAAGTGCGCAGACAGGTGCGACGATCGGTTCACGGCCTGCGGGTCAAGACATTCACGATCCACAACCGGCCGTCCAGCTCGTGACGCCCCGTTGCGGCGAGGGGCGATGCCGCTCATAGAGCTGTCCCGATACAATCATCGTCTGTGGGGAAGGGAGGAGTGCGTCACTGGGGAAAGGGTGGGGCGGGGCGACAGGACCATCGTCGGCGAGCAGCGCCATGGAACTCATCAACCAGCCGCCGGGCTCCGACGGGAGCGTATCCCGCCCCGCCACGACGAGGCTGCTCAGCTGACCGTTTGCTTGGGCTGCACAACGCTGTTGCAAGAGGTGTTGGACCGGCAACGGCTGTTTCGGGAGCGTGGCCAGGGTCCCGCTCAACATGGATAGGGGGGACTGGATATTCACGGCGCCGCTCAAACCGAACTGCGACGAGGCGCTCACGAGGCTCGTCGCATCCATCAGAAACGTCCCGGCAACGATGGTGATGTTGCCGCCTTGCCCCTGCACGGCCTGAGCCAGGATCTGGCTGTTCTGCAAGGTCATGAAGGTCGGATCGATCGTGATATTCCCGCCGGACGTCTCAGGCCCGCCCTGGACCGATGTGCTGATTGTGCTGTTGACCAGCCTGATGGAATCCGTCGCCTGGACGACAATATTGCCGCCGCTCGCCTGGCTCGCTTCCGTGGTCACGGAGGCATTCTGGCTCATAAACTGAGAACCGGCGTTGATCGTGATGTTGCCGGCGTTCGCCGGCCCGGTGCTGCTGGCGGTGATGGAACCGCCGTTGTTCAACGTCACCGATTGTCCCGCTGAAACTGAGATACTGCCGCCGGTCGCAGTGGATTCTATCCCTGAGGTCGAGGCGGAGATTGTCCCGCCGTTCTGAACGGTCACGGATCGGGCTGCGAGATTCAGATTACCGCCCGCCCCCATGCCCTCGGCATTGGTGAAAATTCCACTGCCTGGCCCATCGACCAGTACAGAGCCGGTAGGACCCGCGAGCGCTTGGAGGGTTATGGCTCCTCCCGGCCCGGTAGGAATCGGCCCCATCGGCCCCCCAAACCCTGGTATCCCAAAGCGCCTACTCCCGGCGGAAATTTGCCCGCCATCAGTCAGGTGAATGGTATCGGCATTGATCGTGAGATGGCCCCCGGATCCAGAACGGAAGGTCGCGCTTGTGAGAAGGCTCCCTTCAGTTATGGTAAGGTCCCTTGCTGTGACATTGAGGTCAGCCGCCGAAGCACCGAACGGACTCAAAGATCCTGTAGCAAGTACAGAATGGCCCGTCATGCTCAGGTCACTAGACAGGGTTACCGTTATGCCGTTTGGCTGTATGGGTCCAAGATTGTCATCGCTGATAACGGCATTTGATAGCATGAGATTTCGCGCGGTGATATCAATTCGGCCGGCCCCTCCCGTGCCTCTCGTTTGAGTAAAGAGATCGGCAGTGTTTTGTATCACATCTCCCTCAGGTGCGAGGACCGTGATAGTGCCTGTGCTGCCGCTACTGTTGCCACGGGTTTCACTCGTCACGTCACCGATAATGAAGTTTGAGCCGTCCCCGATCATCGAGATTGTCCCGTGGCTACTCATCAATTCGATATTGCCAGCATTTCCTGATACGGGTGGGCTGTCAGGAAGATCAGAGCCGGAAATGGACTGGATATGCACACCGTTGATAAGGTCGACATTCTCCGTTGCGCTTAGAAGAATACTCCCAGCATTACTCTGTCCCTCGGTGTGACTATGTACTGTTCCACGATCGATAGTAATGGAGTTTCCTTCCAGCCTAATGTCCCCGCTCCTCCCTCCCGCGCTCATGGGAGCCACATTGGACCTGATGCCCGTGAAGGGGAAAAGAAATGTCTCAAGGTCGAGCTCAGGAACGCTCACAATCTCGATGTGATCGGCGCGTATCCGCACGCCGCCCGATCCGATGCCCGGCGATGCCTGGTCGGTCACATTGGTTTCCAGAACGGTGAGGTTCTGAATCAGCACATCGTTGGCCATCTGAATGTCAATCCCCGTTCCCGTTTGGCCGGGCTGTCCCGGCGCTGGACCGGTCACATTGGCCGATATTCTCGAGTCGTCCACTACTAACCGGCCGCCTCGAATACGGATGGTGCCGCCGTCATAGCCGCTGGTATCGAGGACGGCTTTTTGCGAAATCTGAATCGTGCCCAGCGCTCCAGATGAGGGGCCATTAACGTTAGGAGCAGGCTCCAAAGTTCCTGTAAGGATTTCTCCCGGCGAAGCGACGCTGGCCAAATTGATGGTGCCTCCCGGGGCGGAAAGCTGAACGGGCGGAGCCGCGCCTTCTTCCACCGCCACACCCTGGACCGCGATGTCGCCGCCGACGAGCGAGATGCTCTGACCAGGCGTGACGGAGAGCTGACCGCCTTGAACCGTGATGGCTCCCGGGGTTGATCCCAGGAATCCAAACGCCGCGACCGGCGCGCTGGAAATGGACGCGTCTGCCGATCCGGGCATCGCCGTGAACTTGGCACCGTCCGTCAGGCGCAGATAATCCGCCGTGGTGAAGGTGGCCGATCCGCCGACATTCAAAGATGCATTCGGCCCAAAGACAATGCCGGCCGGGTTCATCAAGAACAGATTGGCGCTGCCGAACCCGGTGGTTTGGATGGTCCCGAAGATGTTGGATGGATTGCCACTCGTGACGCGACCCAGGATATTCGAAGTAGGTGTAGCCGTTTCGTTCAGGAAGTTGGCGATGTGGTTGGTCGGCACGCCGAATTCGCCGAAGCTATGAAAGAGGTTCGATCCATTGCTTGGCCTGGTGCCGCCGGTAATAGTGTACGTATTCCCAGCTTGGGTCACCGAGGTGCCCAAGTTGCCGGTACCGGTCGTGGATGTAATCGCCGTACTTATTTGGGCCAGGGCTGCCGACTGGAAAAGCCCGTTAAAGGACAAGGCCCCGCAGAGCACTCCAATCACGGCGGTTCGAATTGAATGACCGCTCAATATTGTCTCCATGGGACTCCTCCAGGGAGCAAATAGCTCTAGGCCGCGCGTTGATGAGAGACTGCACACCGAATGCCGGAAATTCTATTCTACCTTCTGCTATTTCTTCTTCACTTCATCTTCGAGGAGGCTCATATAGTGTTCCAAAGGTCCAGTACAGTTTTTCAACGCTTCCGTGGGCGATATAGGTTTGGATGTACGCAGGTCCTCTAGGTCGGCCGGAAAAAACTCAACCAGACGCAATTTCTCTCCCTTTTCCTTACTCAGGACCATGAATCCCTGTGCCTTTGTAATCCCATGTTCCTTCTCGAGGTGTTCGTAATATTCCTTCGCGTCCTCAGCAAGTTCCACTTCCATTTTGTTAGTGGGATTTTGTGTTGTATATACGAAAACTCTACGGGAGGGATTCCCTGAGGCGGTTTGCGGATTATTCTCGACCAGAATTACACTGGGGGACCCTGCGGGGGATGCATTAGCAACCGAATTGCTTGTTTCGTACGTCCCAACTGCTAAAAAGCAATGATACGGCGGTCTCCAACAGTTGTGTCCGGCAGACGCGGGATCAACGATGAATGTTGTCTGACCAATGGCTAGGAGCACGAACAGACTTAGCAAAGCACCCAATTTTTTGATGCGCATCACAGTTCCTCCCTTATGAAATGACGGTTGATTTATTGCCCACACCATCCGGTGCCGTACCTGCACTTGCCTCGAACATGGAAGCACTGAAATCGTCTAATGGTCGGCTGACGTATATGCATTGAACAGTTCCGTCACAAACGAAGAATGGGTCGCGTCTGCCAGGAGGCGCGAGCCGGGCAGCCCCACATGACACCTCCAACGTTGGGGGCTGCACAATTCTCTTATTGGGGCTAAGCAAAAGAAGCATCAGGCTCCAATATGGCTAGAGCGCTCATGGTTAGCAGCACCATCAAGATGATAGTGATTTGATGAAAGTAGATCGACTTTGACGAGAAGGGAAGGCTTTGGCGAAAGAACTGCGAAATCTGAGCAGCCATCCGTGACACAGTTCCTCCGACCCCCACTTCGCCACTGCAAGATTCCTGGAAAGTGGCTCTGGGGGCTGCTTAGATAGCCTTTCTAGAATATTTTTGCAAGCCCCAATTTTCTGATGGTGAATGACTCCAAATTTGGCCTTGCTTCGAGAGAGTGTATCTAAACCTGTTCTGGTCACAGCAGCCTCAGTTGCGTAGCATGGGTACCTGCGACACGCTTTTCCCGATGCCATCTTTCCATCGGACGTGAAGCGCCCACCATCAACCGCCCGGCTGTTAAGCTCAAGCTAACGAGTTCCCGTGTCCCGGGACCTTATCGAGCTTGACCGATGCTTGTTGAACTTCAGCAGCACTGGTCGTTCCCGTCGATGCGCAATACCTGTGCCATCGTCAGAAGCGATTCCCAATCACTCCCAGCTAGATGGCATATGTAGTATTTCCAAGGAAATTCAGCTATAGGCGAAGGCAGACAGTTTAGGCAACAGGAGGGGGCCGTTCGGCAGTGTATCCGAATGGATGCGCCGGTGTATCTAAAGAGATACGGGAGCCAGTCTAGGTAGAGGGAAGAGGTACCAGGATCAATGTAGGGGAGATTGCAGCGCAGTCAGCTCGATCGGTAAAGGAAACAGAGGCCGCGCCTCCCGGTACATCGGAGGCGCGGCTCCCCGGTGATCAGGGATCAGCGACCGCGTGGTCTTGATTGAGTGGTTTGCCGATACCACTCCAGGAAATCTCTAGGAGCCATAATTCTCATGCCCTGCTGTGTTGGGAGTGGGATGTGCTTGAGATTTCCGGTGATCAGACAGCGTGCTTTTCCGGCCAGGGCTGCTTCCAGGAAGACTTCATCGGCAGGGTCTGGAAGTCGGACCGGCAGCGGTCCCCCTGCCACAATAATTCCCGTGGCGGTGATGTGGTCCAGTAACGCCTGAATGTGGTCATCGTGAAAAGGAAACTTGGGTCGGCGGAGGACGTCGGAGTATTCGGTGAGGATGCGAGCATCAACGCACAACGCAAGGCTGCTCGCGCGATCATCCCCAAGACCTGTCCTGGCGGACCAAACGGAGATAGCAAACCCGCCACCAGCACGTTCGTGTCCACCACGACTCTCAACGCCGTCGAGCTTTCCGAGCCCCACTGATTTCGGCCTGGATCTCGTTCGGTGTGAGCTGGTCAATGCCCGCCGCGATGGAGTGAGACTGCATCGTCCTGACAGACGCCATGGCTCGAGCCCGTCGCACCGCGCGCAAAGACTCCTCGAGTGTTTCTTCAGACACGGCGGAAAGAATGGCGATAGGCTTGCCATTGGAGGTCAAAATCAAGTCTCGTTCCTGTGCCAGCTTGGTCCAGACATGACTCGGTCGCACTTGGAAATCTCTGACCGTGACAAATTTCATGAAGTCACCATGTGAGTGGCAGTAGAGTGCGCAATCGAGGCTCGATTGTCAACGATCGCCTAATCGGAAAACCTCGCATCGTCGCTCGGGTAATGTCTCAAAGATTCCTTTTCTTACGATGGGAGAGAGTTTGATACATCCTTGTCACATCGCAATTGAACTGAATTTCTCCGCTGCCACGTGGAGCTGATCACCGTCAGCACGACGTAGATCCCGATCACTTCCAACGGGGCTATGAGCATCGCCCAGAACACAGCGGTTTCCTTTCGGCCAAGCCTTGCGGAACCATGACGCCGCTTCGCACATATGTGCTTCTGGAGCAGCAATCACCATGCCAAGGTGCAAGCAATGTTGAATAAGGAATTGTGGCATCTGCTCGACGTCCCTGTTGCACTTCTCCGTGGCTTTTCAGTAAAGTCGCTGCGTGCTCGAACGTCTGCGTGCACTTATCACGGCGGGCCGGTATCGTGTAACGTTGCACGCGGAACAGGAACGTGACGCCGACGAAATTACGATTGAAGAAATTGAGCAGGCCTACTCTAATCCAGCGAGCGAGATCATTGAAGACTATCCGGATGACCCACGTGGGCATTCGGGGCTTGTGCTCGCCTTTACAAACGCACTAGAGCCACTTCACGCTGTGTGGACGATTCACGAGAATACGGCGATTCTGATCACAGTCTATCGGCCGGATCCGAAGCTGTGGACGAACTGGCGAAAGCGAAAGGGGAGGCGTTCATGAAGTCCTGCCCATTCTGTAAGGCCCCGCTGAAACGGAAAGCGATTGAACATATCCACCGGTGGGGAAAGCGTTTATACCTCTTCAAGAATGTCCAGGCGGAGGTCTGCTGCCAGTGCGGCGAAACCTTTTTGAAACCTGCGATGCTTCGGCTCATGGATAGGTGCACGGCGACAGGAAGAGTTGGAAGGGCACGCATGACCATTCCCGTCATCAATTTGGCCGACAAAGTCAGCGCCTAACGGACTCCCTTCCGGCCTCACAACCGAGAGCAACCACGGGTTAGCGGACAGAACGCCGAACGTTCGGTTACTAACCCTAATCCGAAAATAATCGTGCTTCGAGAATAGCTGTCCCCCTCGCCCCATGCGGGGAGAGGCAGGGTGAGGGGCAAACCTACGCCCACCCTCACCTTTCTCCTCTCCCTCCCTGGGAGGGCGAGGGAGCAGCATTGACGCTCGTGAGATCGTCTTCTCAGCAGAGATTATTCTCGGATTGAGGCTAATTGAACCGCAACGAGAACGATCCCACGTGTATCAGTGTGTCGTATCTGCCATTGACGGTGGGATTCCGGGTTTCCGGTGATCGTGCGCGCTTCATCGAATGGCCGCCTGGTAGGCGAGATCGATGTGCTGATCTGTGTATTCAATCTTGACGAGGTCATCAGGGCTAGATTCCGGCTCAGACTAGGCAGGCCTACGTACAGATATCGGCAAAGGGCGCCTGCAACTATGATTTAGCGAGATGTTCGATGGCGAGCCCCTCGAACCTTCGATAGTCCCTGAGGTCGAGTGTCGCGCCCCTTGGGCACGGCCGGCTGATTCTTTGCGATCATCCGCAAGTCAGCATCGAACGCACCTGCCTCATCACCGAGTTTTGGTAACTTGTGGAGGATCTGTGTCAGTTCGCCGAGTGTGCTCTCGTACCCGGCAGACATGGCGGGTCCCAGCATTGCCAGGGGTTTCCCCCCACGCAGAATCGTGTAGCGGGCACCCTTGAACCTGATCGTGTTCAACAGGTCTGAAAACTTGCGAACGGCGTCCGTTGCCGTGATGGCTTTGGCCACAAGGGCACCTCAGAAAATGTGATACTCGTAACATCTGATTCGCGACGCCCGGGTCAATGAGGGATGTCCCCAATAGCGTGCTTTCTCGATTGATGCGATGGCGGAGACAGATGCGACGATCTGTTTACGGCTTGCGGGTCAAGACATTCACGATCCACAACCTGCCGTCCAGTTCGTGACGCCCCGTTGCGGCGATGGCGGACGCCGCTCATAGAGCTGTCCCGATACAATCATCGTCTGTGGGGAAGGGAGGAGTGCGTCACTGGGGAGAGGGTGGGGCGGGGCGACAGGACCATCTTCTGCGAGCAGCGCCATGGAACTCATCAGCCACCCGCCGGGCTCCGACGGGAGGGTATCGCGCCCGGCCACGACCAGACTGCTCAGTTGACCATTTGCTTGGGCTGCACAACGCTGTTGCAAGAGGTGTTGGACCGGCAACGGCTGTTTCGGGAGCGTGGCCAGGGTCCCGCTCAACATGGACAGGGGGGACTGGATATTCACGGCGCCGCTCAACCCGAACTGAGAGGAGGCGCTCACGATGCTCGTTGGATCCATCAGAAACGTCCCGGCGACGATGGTGATGTTGCCGCCTTGCCCTTGCACGGCCTGAGCTAGGATTTGGCTGTTCTGCAAAGCGACGACGGTCGGATCGATCGTGATGTTCCCGCCGGAGGTCTCAGGCCCGCCCTGGACCGACGTGCTGATCTGGCTGTTGACCAGCCTGATGGAATCCGTGGCCTGGACGACAATATTGCCACCGCTCGCCTGGCTCGCTTCCGTTGTCACCACGCTACCTTGGCTCAGAAATTGAGAACCAGCGTTGATGGCGATGTTGCCGGCATTCCCCTGTCCCGTACTCTGAGCAGACACATTTGTGCCGCTGCCCAAGGTGACGGACTGGCCGGCGTCGAACGAGATGTTCCCTCCGGGTCCGGTCGCAGATGTGGTGCTGCTGATCTTAGTGGACTGATCCGTAGCGATAGTGCTTGCCTTGATGGTAATGTTTCCAGCCGGAACTGCTCCCACCGTGTCAGTCTTCATGGCACTATTGGTCAAGCGTACCTGGTCTGCGATCACGGTGATCGTGGCAGGGATGAGGCTCTCGGTCCCTCCTCCCACCGCAGTAGAGAGCTCAACATTGTTGAGCGAGACAAGCTTCGCTGGGTCTGAATTGTCGGGACTGAGGCCCGAAATGGTCACTGTTCCCGCCTGCCAGCCCTCGCTCGTGCTGTTAATGCCGGATGATGGGTGGCCGGGGAGTAACGTCCCGACCGGCTTGACATTGGCTCGCAGCTGGTTGACGTTCAAGGCAATGTTCCCTGCAGGCGTCTGCACATCACCGAATGTATTGGCAAAGAGTCCTGAGTCACCGATCAGACTCACCGTATCCGCCGTGACCGTGATTGAACCGGGTCGGCTCGCCGGCGACCCGCCGTCCACTCCTGTAAAAAGGATGCCCCGGTTTAAGACGACCGACTGGGCCGCATCCGTCGATTCAGGGCCAATACCCGAAATGGTCAGGTCGCCCGCCGGGCCGGCAGTACTCCCGGCATGATTCGATGAATTGACAAACACGCGCTTTGCGCCCTCGATCGGCGTCTCATCCGGGTTCGCATTGATGCGCAATGTGTTGACGTTGAGGTTGACGTTCCCCGCGGGCGCGGCACCGACCGTAGTCACGACGATGGTTGCGACGCCACCACCCTGCTCGGTTGGAAAATCCTCATTGATCAACACCAAGGAGTCGGCAGTGATCGTAATCGCGCTCGGAGTCGTGTTGGCCGTCCCGCCGAATACTCGTGAGCTCACCGCACTGTCCTTCAGCGTGATGCTTGCGGCTGGGGTTCCAGGCCCCCCGACCCCTTGCATGGTGATGCGGCCTGCTGGGCCTGCCTCGGCCGCCGGGCTTCGGTTGTCGCTCGTAATCAAATTTTGGGCCCAATTCGAGGGACTGTTGGGATTCAGCAGGAGATGGTTGGTCGCGTCACCTTCCGTGGTGAGTGTGGCGACGTTGAAGGTAATGTCTCCTGCCGGCGCGGTCCCGTGGCTATCTGCTGTGATATGGGTGCCGTTTGTGAGGGCGATAGACTCTGCCGTAATCGATATGGTGGGGGAAGCGGTGGCCCTTCCAAGACTCCGCTCTCCACCCTCGGATATTGCCTTGATTGAGGCATCATCCATAGTGAATTGACCTGCCACGAATAACGACCCTCCCTGCCGTGTCAGCGCTCGTATCAAGACTCGCTCCCCGGGAGAGAGAGATGTTGCCGAATGTGGTGAAGCCATTGACCGCCGGTTCAGTAGGCTGCCCCAAGGGGCCGTTGAGCAGCACCTCTCCCGACGAGGCAACACTGACCAGATTGATTTGGCCGCTGGGCGCCGAGATGAGCGCTGGTTGTGTTGTGCCGTTCTTCTGAAACGTGCCGGCCGTGATGTCGATATTTCCGCCGACGAGCGAGATGCCGTGCCCTTCCGAGACTGAGAGTTGCCCCCCTTGCACGGTAATCGCAGCAGGGTTTGATCCCAGGAATCCATATGCGGCCACGGGAGCGCTGGAGATGACAGCGTCTTGCGGGCCAGGAAGCGCGTTGAACTTGGCACCATCTGTAAATCGTAGATAGTCAGCGGTTGTAAAGTTGACTGATCCGCCTACATTCAAGGACGCATTCGGCCCGAACACGATCCCAGCCGGATTCATCAGGAACAGATTGGCACTGCCGAATCCGGTGGTTTGAATGGTCCCGAAGATGTTGGACGGATTACCGCCGGTCACGCGACCCAGGATATTGGAAGTGGGTAAGGCGGTTTCGTTCAGGAAGTTGGCGATGTTATTGGTGGGCACACCGAATTCGCCGAAGCTGTGAAACAGATTCGTTCCGTTCCCAGGTCTGGTTCCGCCGGTAATGTCATACGTGTTTCCGGCTTGGGTTACGCTGGTTCGCAAACCACCGGCACCGGTAGTCGGAGTAATGGCAGGAGTCACTTGCGCGAGAACGAGCGACGCCTTCAGCACTGAGACGACCATCGCTCCCGAAATCACAGACCAAACTTTCAGGTCGGATCTTGTTGTTGTAAGCTCCGAAAAGACAATCATTCGAAATCCCCCGTTCAGTATTCCAATATTCAGCGGCTGTACGTAGTTTCCAGATCTTCAAGGAGGAATAGGGTACCGGGCATATAGACTCGTCGATTCTCCTGTAGGGCATGACAATTCTCCGCCCCGAAGGCTTCACTAGTCTTACGCCTCAATTCCTCAAACTGAAGAGCGCCTCTTATACCAGATGCCGCCCGATTGATGCGAGTGCGGAAACAGTGCGACGATCGGTTACGGCCACGGGTCAAGACATTCACGATCCACAACCTGCCGCCCAGTTCGTGACGCCCCGTGGCGGCGATGGCGTATGCCGCTCATAGAGTTGTCCCGACACAATCATCGTCTGTGGGGAAGGGAGGAGTGCGTCACTGGGGAGAGGGTGGGGCTGGGCGACAGGACCATCTTCTGCGAGAAACGCCAGTGGACTCATCAGCCACCCGCCGGGCTCCGACGGGAGGGTATCGCGTCCCGCCACGACCAGGCTGCTCAGTTGGCCGTTTGCTTGGGCTGCACAACGTTGTTGCAAGAGGTGTTGGACTTGCAACGGGCTGTTTCGGGAGCGTGGCCAGGGTCCCGCTCAACATGGACAGGGGGGACTGGATATTCACCGCGCCGCTCAAGCCGAATTGCGAGGAGGCGCTCACGATGCTCGTCGGATCCATCAGAAAGGTCCCGGCGACGATGGTGATGTTGCCGCCTTGCCCTTGCACGGCCTGAGCCAGGACCTGACTGTTCTGCAGAGTCATGACAGCCGGATCGATCGTGATGTTCCCGCCTGCCGTCGTGGGGCCACCTTGAACCGACGTATTGATTTGGCTGTTGATGAGGCGGATCGAATCGATGGCCTGCAAGTTGATATTGCCTCCGCTGCCTTGGCTGGCCTGCGCCGTCACGGAAGCATTCTGGCTCATGAACTGAGACCCGGCGTTGATCGTAATGTTGCCGGCATTGGCCGTTCCCGTGTTACTCGCTGAAATGGTCGACCCGGCGCCTAGCGTGATTGATTCTTGCGCGGCAATGACGACATTGCCGCCATTCTGAGTTCCGATGGAGAGGGTAGAGATCCCGCTGCCCTGCATGACGAGGCTCCCGGAGGAGAGATCAATGTTGCCGCCTTGATCGCTAACATTCGCAGACTGTGCGCGGACGTCGTTCACGTTGGAGGAAATGGTTGTGTTGTTGAGTTGGATGGGGCCGCTTGCTTTCAGTTCGATTTTGCCGCCCAACGCATCGCTCCTGGTGTCCGTCGTCACTTCAGTCCCGGTCAGACGGATCGACGAGGCGGGTGCGAACGGAGTCCCTTCAGGGATAGGCATGCTTTCGCCGCTTATGCTAATCAGACCCGCACCGCCGCTTCCGGTACTGCTGCTGGAGATGACCACGCGCGTCGGATCCGTGGAGTCTAGTATCCGTGGCTCGTCAAGCGTCCCTCCCGGTTTGGTTCCCGGCCGTGTAGTGAGGTGATCGGCATGTACTTCGATGCGGCTCCCTATACGGTTACCTTGAGTGGGCGCAGTGATTCCACCGCCGGTTATGTCCAAGTTCTTCGCGGACACGACAATACTTCCCTGGACATCTCTCCCATCCGTCCGGGCGCGACTTCTCTCACCGGCTCCAACAACGTCGATCAACCGCCCACCGGAATCCTTGACATTCGTGACATTATTTACCTTGGAGTTGAGCACGGAATGGTCGAGTATGAGGTTGTCGGCTCGAATCCTCAGATACCCCGGAAGCCCATCATGCTGAGCCTCGACCGTAACTTCGGAATTGGTGAACCGCACCGTACCGGTCGGGTGATCGGTGAAACCCGGTTCCCTCCCAATGGCGCCATACGAAAAGTAATTGTCCTTGATGATCTTCGTGATGCCGGCCTGGGCTCGCCCGCTGCTTGTGTTGGTGATGGACGAATTGTCGGCGGTCAATGAATTCTGAGCACGTAGCCAGATCTCGCCTGCGCTGGGGCCTCCCTGACATAAGGGACAGGATCCAATATCCGACACCTTCGCATCAGCCGCGATAGTGCTGTCTCTCAGGGCGATATCCTGAGCCATAATGTCAATGCGGCTGAACCCCTGATTACGTGCGAACTCACCGTTTGGTTTATTTCCGTTGATGTCGAAATCTTGCGTCGTCACGGAGATATTCGTGTCTGTAAACGATGCCTGGCCTTGCGCTCGCATCATCACCATCGCGCCCGGCGCATTGCCGAAGGCATTCGAGTGTATATCCGTCCCGTGGAGATCAATCGTCCGTGCCAAATAATAATCAAAGACTTCGGTAGGTCCGCTCTGCGGCCTGGCTACCCACACGTACCGTCGCGTGGCGGTCGGAGTCACACCTGATATGCCTTGAATGATAATGTCGCCGGGTTGGCCGCCCGGGCATCCTTCGCAATTGCTCGTACTTGAAACCAGGACGCGCCCATCGGGACCTGCTTGCGTCCTCATCGTACCAACGTTGAACGTAATGGAGCCGGCATCCGCGCCGCCGGTCGTGTCGGCCTGAATGACCGTTCCGTTGACGAGGGCGACTTTCTCTGCCGTTATCTCGATATCCGCTGAAAGCCTTGTTGGAGTAAAGCCCGATGCAGTTTCCACCTGCTCTCCGCCCGCGCTGTTAGGCGTGGGGATGGTGGCATCAGTTACGCTTGCGACGATCTTCGTATTACTCAGCGCAACCGTCTCGGCGGCTTGCCCTGCCGGTCCTCTAATGAAGATGGTCCCGGCTGCTCCTTGCCCGGTGCTGTTGCTGGCAATGGTGACGGGCGCTGCACCGACGATCGGCAAGCCATCGTGGCCTATGTTGCTTCTCAACGTTCCGACTTCCAAAGTGATGTTGCCTGCCTTGCCCTCGCCGCTCGTGGAGGCGTTGATGGTCGAGCCCTTGCTCAGGTTTACACCTTCCGCCTGAATGGAAATATCACCTTGAGTGGTCGAGGAGGGGACTGAATTGGCTGTCTTGAACGCAGTGGTTGCTTCAAGCGTCGCGTTCTCCATGACCAGTTGCCCGCCTCTGATGAAGATGGGTCCGGCGTTGCTTGTACTTGAACTGGTCTGTACCATGGCTCCCGTTTTGAGTTGAATCGTGCCGCCTTGCCCGGGAACGTTGGCGGAATCGAAAGAAAATCCAGGGAGACCGGCCGGCGCCCCGACGATGCTCTGTTCTCCAACCCCAGTTGTACTGACCATGTTGATCGGCCCGGCCGGTGCTGCCAACGTGGCTCCCTCAATTGTGATATTCCCGCCGACGAGGGAGATGGCTTGTCCTTCCGAGACAGCCAGTTGCCCGCCCTGGACGGTAATGGCAGCCGGGATTCGTTCCCAGAAATCCAAAGGCCGCCACCGGCGCGCTGGAGATGACAGCGTCTTGTGGTCCGGGCATCGCGTTGAACTTGGCGCCATCCGCCAAGCGCAGATAATCGGCCGTCGTGAAACTCGCCGATCCGCCGACATTCAATGCGGCATTCGGACCGAATACGATCCCGGCCGGATTCATCAGGAACAGATTCGCGCTGCCGAAGCCGGTGGTTTGGATGGTCCCGAAGATGTTGGATGGATTACCGCCGGTCACGCGACCCAGGATATTAGAAGTAGGTGTAGCCGTTTCGTTCAGGAAGTTGGCGATGTTATTGGTGGGCACACCGAATTCGCCGAAGCTGTGAAACAGATTCGTTCCGTTCCCAGGTCTGGTTCCGCCGGTAATGTCATACGTGTTTCCGGCTTGGGTTACGCTGGTTCGCAAACCACCGGCACCGGTAGTCGGAGTAATGGCAGGAGTCACTTGTGCGAGAACGAGCGACGCCTTCAGCACTGAGACGACCATCGCTCCCGAAATCACAGACCAAACTTTCAGGTCGGATCTTGTTGTTGTAAGCTCCGAAAAGACAATCATTCGAAATCCCCCGTTCAGTATCCCAATATTCAGCGGCTGTACGTAGTTTCCAGATCTTCAAGGAGGAATAGGGTACCGGGCACATAGACTCGCCGATTCTCCTGTAGGGCATGACAATTCTCCGCCCCGAAAACTTCACTAGTCTTACGCCTCACTTCCTCAAACTGAGGAGCGCTTCTTATACCGGAGCGCGTCCGATTAACGCAAGCGCGGAGACAGGTGCGACGATCGGTGTACGGCCTGCGGGTCAAGACATTCACGATCCACAACCTGCCGCCCAATTCGTTACGCCCCGTGGCGACGATGGGGTATGCCGCTCAGAGAGTTGTCCCGATACAATCATCGTCTGTGGGGAAGGGAGGAGTGCGTCACTGGGGAGAGGGTGGGGTTGGGAGACAGGACCATCTTCTGCGAGAAACGCCAGTGGACTCATCAGCCAGCCCGCCTGGCTCCGATGGAAGTGTATCGCGTCCCGACACGACCAGGCTGCTCAATTGGCCATTCACCTGGGCTGCACAGCGTTGTTGCAAGAGGTGTTGGACTTGCAACGGGCTGTTTCGGGAGCGTGGCCAGGGTCCCGCTCAACATGGACACAGGGGACTGGATATTCACGGCGCCGCTCAAGCCGAATTGCAGAGGAAGCGCTCACGAGGCTGGTCTGGTCGGCCAGAAACGTCCCGGCGACGATGCTGATGTTGCCGCCTTGGCCCTCGCACGGCCTGAGCCAGGATCTGGCTGTTCTGCAAGGTCATGATGGTTGGATCGATCGTAATATTCCCGCCTGATGTGTCGGGTCCTCCTTGGACCGACGTGCTGACCTTGCTGTTCACCAGCCTGATGGAATCCGTGGCCTGGACGACAATATTGCCGCCGCTCGCCTGGCTCGCTTCTGTGGTGACGGAGCTATTCATCATCGTGAATTGGTTTCCAGCATTCACCGTGATGTTCCCGGCATTGCCACTGCCAGAGCTCGTGGCCGAAATAGAAGCTCCATTGCTGAGTTGAATGCCGGATCCACGAAGATTGATGTTGCCACCCGCACCATTACCGACAGTGGTCGTGAAGAGGCCGCTTCCCTGATCGGCAATGGTCACTGGCCCAGTCGCGTTCACCGTGACCGTCCCGCCAGCGCCATTCCCGAACAGAAAGCCTCCTCCAACTCCAATATTTAACCCGCTGCTACTGGAGATCGATGCCCCGCTGCTCAAATTAATACTGCCCGCATTGACGGTAATGGAACCAGCCGGGCCGTCACCACCAGTCGCAGTCGAGATGACCCCGCCGTCGAACATCGTCAGTCGTGGGGTGCTCAACGGTAAGAGCACCAGCCCTGCCTGTCCCGAATGTGATGGCCGCAATCGCGCTCGGGTTATTCACGACTGTCACCGATCCGAAGCTCAACGATCGCCCGCTACGTCCGGAAATAGACAGCTGCTCGGACGCGGTCACCGACACACGTGCCGCCTGGCCCTGAACCGAAAGTCGAGCTGCTAATCGCGGCTCCCCCGGTCAAGATGATCGTCGCCGCCTGGATGTTCACGTCACCGGCTCCGCCGGGACCAAGCGATCGTGGATGAGATACGCACCGCCGTTCATGGTGAGGGTTGAGGTAGAGACGGAGACCGGGCCAGCTTGTCCCAAACCAAAGGTGGCTACTAGAAATGCTGCTGCGAACATTTTGGACAACCAACGGTCCGAGCTGGAAGGTCCCAGGAAGGAAACCTGACATGGTGATTGAGTCTGATGCCCTGATTTGTATGCTCCCACTGGCCCCTGCCCCGAACGCACTGCTGCCAATCAGTCCCCCGTCTTTGAGCGTCAACTGCCCAAGGAGAAAGGACAGGTCTCCGGCAGCGCCTGCACCGAATGCATGAGAGCCAATGAGACCAGGCTGGAGGGTCAGGCTCGGCGTCTGGATCACGATACTGCTTCCGGTATTTGCTGAAAAGTTTTCACTGTAGATGCCCGACGGTATATTCGTGAACGTCGGTAACCCGGGAACCGACGGGAGGAGATTGGTCGTGCCCGGACGTTGGCCGGTGACGAATATCGAATCAGTCGCCGTGATCGCGATCGTGCCACCTCCCGGTTGTCCAGGAATCAAAGGATTGGGAACGAGCAGGGTATCGATGAGGGCGCCATCGGTCATGGATAGGCTACCGGAATTGATCTGAATATCTCCGACCGTTCCCGGCCCCAGGCTCGCTGTTTGGATCTGTCCTCCTTTCATCTGGACACTTCCGGCCGTACTGGAGATCGGCCCTCCATCGAGCGCGGCGGTGATCGAGATGGTACCCCCTGACCCATCGCCTGTGGTCAGACTCTGGATGGAGGCCCCGTCCATCTGCACGTTCGAGGCGGTGAGCTGCACATCCGCGCCGGGATCCGGGCCTGCGTTCGACGAGATCATCGAGCTGCCTGGGCTGAGCGAGATCGTCTCCGGAGGGCCGGGGCTTTCAGCCGTACTGAGCACTGCGTCGTTCACCGAGAGAACAAATTGCCCGCCTCGAATCGAGACGGTCTGCTCACCGCTGACGTTGATGTTTGAGCCCGGCGCCAGCGAGACAGATCCAAAGGAGGTGAACGAAGTATTATTCACGTTCGGCAGCGGCTGGAGTGTTGCGGCGTCGAACTCTCCAGCTGATGCGGCACTGGCCAATTGTATCTTGCCATTCGGTGCGGAGAGTCGAGCGGGTTGCGCGGTTCCGCCCTCCGGTGTGCCTGACTGAATCGTGATGTTGCCGCCGACGAGTGAAATGCCCGTTCCGTCAGCCACTGAGAGCTGACTCGCCTTGAACCGTAATTGCACCGGGATTCGATCCCAGAAATCCAAATGCCGCGATCGGCGCGCTGGAGATGAGCAGCGTCCTGCGGTCCGGGCATCGCGTTGAACCTGGCGCCATCCGCAAAGCGCAGATAATCCGCCGTCGTGAAGGTGGCCGATCCGCCGACATTCAATGCCGCATTCGGACCGAAGACAATCCCGGCCGGGTTCATCAAGAACAGATTGGCGCTCCCGAAGCCGGTGGTTTGAATGGTCCCAAAGATATTGGAGGGATTGCCGCCGGTGACGCGACCGAGAATATTGGAAGTGGGTAAGGCCGTTTCGTTCAGGAAGTTGGCGATGTTGTTCGTAGGAACACCGAACTCGCCAAAGCTATGAAAGAGGTTCGGTCCATTGCCTGGCCTGGTGCCGCCGGTAATGTGGTACGTGTTGCCGGCTTGGGTCACCGCTGTGCCCAAGTTGCCGGCACCGGTCGTCGGAGTGATGGCAGAAGTAGTTTGTGCCAGGCCGAGTGAACCCTGCGAAGCAACCAGCAGGAAAGCGAAACCTAACATCAGACCTGACAGGAGAAAGAATGATGCTCGGAGCACCGCTCCTACCATGGGGATGCTCTTTCTGCGCTTGTCTGCTCGTGAGCTCTGCTGGGCTGACCAATCCGTTACTTTCTTAGATCAGCCCCAGCCGTTGTACCAATAACCATGTGCATCTTGGGACAACGTTCCGGCTCCGGGGCTTGCTGCTGGGCTCCAGCAATAACGCTCCCGCACACAGTCAGAAAAACGAGCAGAGAAAAACTACAAGGTACCTACACTTGGTCATGATCAGGCGACTCTATCGACTTCACCCGATGGTGCTGCGAACTCGTGCGATTCTTTTGGCCCGCTCTTCGGCGTGCGCGGCGTTTGGTCCTTCCAGATCCGGCCGAGTAGCGCGATCAACATGAACACTCCGATCAGCGCGCCTGTGACAAGAAACAGGTCCCAGTCCATGGCGTTCTCCTTTTTCCATCGGTGTGCCCTTACTTGTTGACCAATCAGCAGCGCGGTCGCATTCCACAATGCGCAATACCTGTGCCATTGCACTCACGCATGCTCACTCCTTGGCATATGTATAATTCCAAGCGTATTCAGCGATGGATGAATCTAGCCTGCGTCATATTGCGTCATATATGGAAGGGAGCCGGTTCGGCAGGTGTATCCGAATAGATTCGCAGTCGTATCTAAAACGATACGTGAGCCAGTCTAAGGATAAAGGGAAGGCGTACTAGAATACACGTAGGGAAAATCGTAGAACGGCTCGATCGGTGAAGGAACAGAGGCCGCGTCCCCGGCAGAACCGGAGACGCGGCCGAATGGCGTGAACAATGGGACGGCTCGATCAGGGCTGGATGGGCACTATCCAGGAGATCGTATGGTGAGGTCGATTGGCTGCTAACAACCGAGGACACACAGCCAGCTCATCGCTACGCCAAAGGAAGATGCGATGCCGGTTTCTATAGCCAATGGTCGATAAGAATCGATGTCACGCGACGGATGCAGCAATCAACGTGCCCGTTGCGTTTCAAAAATACTGTTATTATCAAGCTGCATCAATTCTGACGGACGAGGTCCTGACGGGGGACACGAGGGCTAGGCGGATACGTCAGCCTACAAGAAGGTGAAAGGAGAGGCCGATGCCCTTTGCGCATTGGTGATCACGCTGATGCCTACAGGCTCCTGCTTTCGTCCCCGCATGAAAACATTAAGGTCTATGGCTTCTCGCTCGCAGGCAATCAACACGCTTGTATCGACTATCACGCCCACGGACGGCCCTTGGGCAAGGTGGGCTGTGTTTTGGCGATATCTTTGAGGCCTTGCTCAAATGCGGCTGTCTCATCTCCGAGTCTTGGGAGCTTAGTTGCCCCTCAACCTTTCGCTCCCCTCAAGGGAGAAGGCAGGGATGAGGGGGAGGAGGATTGGTGTCAGTGCAGCGGTTGAGTGCTTGGTGAGGTATGAGATTTGTCGCGCTTGAGTGCCGGCCTTTCCTGAAGCCGCTTGCTAATTGCGGGGAAATCATAGCTGCGCGGCTGTGAGATCCATTGGAATCTCCGCCACGTCTTCCTTGTTGCGCAGTTGGAGAACCACCCGGATTGTGGTGTCTGGCACGATGAACTCAACAGCGCCCTCCTTCGCGCTGTGAGGCTCAACGAGTTCGTTTAAGCTGCTGACCGGAGCCCGGGGCACGCCGTCAATGAGCAGCCGAAAACTGTCATTCCAGAAGTTGGCCCCCGGTGAGCTGTTAACGGTGAAGCGGACGACCAATCGAAGTCGTACTGCCGTTGAGTTTGCGCGGTCCAGTTCGGCAGCAAGTATCTTGTACGTATAGTCATCGAACTGTGTTTTTAGACGGGCCTCTTGGTGTGCTCGCAAGCGAATGGGGAACTGGGAGTTGCGAAACTTGGACTGCTGTTCCGATGGTTCTACACGTTGTAGGTTGGGGGAGGTTTCTGTCAGATCAATTGGAATCTCCGCCACTTCGCTCTTGTTGCGCAGTTGGAGAACCACATGGGTGGTGGTGTCAGGTAGGGTGAACTCAACCGTTCCTTCCTTCGCGCTATGAGGCTCAACGAGCTCGTTTAAGCTGCTGACAGGAACCTGAGGTACGCCATCAATGATCAACCGAAACGTATCATTCCAGAAATTGGCGCCTGGCCAGCCGTTATTTGTGAATCGGACGACCAATCGAAGGAATAACGTCGACGAGGTGGCACGGTCCAGTTCGGCAGTAAGTATCTTGTACGTATAGTCATCCAACTGTGTTTTTAGACGGGCCTCTTGGTTCGCTCGCAAATGGATCGGATACTGCGCAGAAGCCGCCCCTGGTTTCCGTTTTGTTCCAGATCCTCGTGGAGACTGATCGGGTATTGGTGGCTGTGCGGGATCTGTAGCCGTTTGCGATGGAATGGACGAGGGGTTAGGCAAAGACGACCGACTTGGGCTTAGGATATTGCTGCGGAGGAAGAAGGCGATGCCTGCTGATGTGATCACCACGGCGAGTGCCGCTATCAGTAGGGTCTTCGGTGACCAAGTTCGTTGCGTCGCTTTTGTAGGGATCTCGAGTGTCTTTTCCAGCTTACTTACCAGCTGCTGACAGTCATAATCCCAACGCTTGTCCGACAGTTCATGAGCCTGGCGTTCTGCGAGCGCCTTGATCTCCGGCGGCAAATCCTTCTCCGCCGGCATGTCCGCCTTTCCGACCAGCACTGGGATCACGCGAATCTTCCGACGGAGAGCAGCAGCAATCTCCGTTCGAACCCAATCGGTGGGATCGTCCAACCGGCGCTGCTTGTTGGTATCAGTCTCTGTGAGCCAGCGAGGGCCGATGACGGCGAGAAGGACGTCGCATAATCCAACTGCTCGGGTGATGGCATCGGTGAAATCAGCGCCAGGCTCGATCGTGTCGATGTCGCTGAAAATGCGATCCGCGCCGAACTTGTCCTTCACGTCTCCGACCAACCGCCCCGTCCATCCGGCGCTGTCCTCACGGCGATAACTGATAAAGATGCCGGGCATAGGCTCTCTCACCTGCCCGCGACAGTTATTGATGAGGCCAGCAAATAGTGCATCCCTGCCCTTCGACAGGCTCAGGGCGAACGGGCTTTAGGGTCACCGTTCGTGGTGAGCTTGTCGAACCATGAACGGTCGCATACGCACTATTTGGTGGTCGGCTCAGTATCTGTCCAGGCTGCACTACCTGTTCCACCCCTCCGAGTCGTAAGAAATGGACTCGACCTGATTGATCTCCGGCGACGATGGTCCCATACTGCCCAACTGCACAGACGAGCATGGGACTGATGCAGTCGGTGGCCGCTCCCTTGTCGTCCAGCGATCAGCGATCAGCGACAGCTTTCAGTTCCTCTTTGCCGGTCCGTTCTTGCACGGAGACCCAACGTGTGTGCTCGCGCGAAATCAAGCCCTCGATCCGTTCGGCAAGCAACGTGTCGGGTTTGTCGGTCTGGGCGTAAGGACCTGCTTTGGCAAGCCATAAGAATTTTTCATGCTTCAATTCCTCGCAGGTGGATCGGTAGGTGAACCAGTTCTGCTGGTATTGCCCGAGACTTTGCAGCCCTTCGAGGATGACAATGGCGACTCCCAGACCTCCGGTCATGATCGCCGGCGCTTGAAGGCTCGCGGAGAATGGAATCAGCGCCGCCGCGACAATTGACGACATCTTCAGCCATTTAAACATCCGTTGGTTATAGGCGCTCTTACGGTGATACCAGGTTATCTGATCTTCGAGCCGATCGACAGTGGGGTGGGGTTGTGTCATGATTTGGATCTCATCATCAGTTCATTTTCTATTTCTTTAGCCCAGGTAATTATTTCTCCTCGGCGCTCGCGAGCTTCTCGAATGAGCCGGAGATTTCGCGCTGTCGTTTCTGGCTCCCACGACACTCGCACTGCGGCAAGCGCGTTGCTCAACGCCTCCACACCTCGTCCTTTCCCAACACATCGAGTTCGAGAAGAGTCGCGTGGTCCCAATAATCTGGTTTTCCAGTCGCGATCCGTCGTTCGACTGCGTATGTGACGACCGGAATGAGTTGGCCGCGCCTCGGATCGGGTGGCTCCTTGAGTTCCATTAGCGTAATCACATTAATGCCTGGATACGCGTCCCGCCAATCGGCTTCGAACCCCTTGAGATAGGCATCAATGTCTTCCCGAGCAGCCCTCTTGCAAGGAATTTGTCCCCAGCTTTCAATGCGGCTTCCCAGCGATCCTTGTAGACTCTCCCAAGAATGCCGTACGTCTCGCTACTAGCAGGGTGTTGAAAAAGACCCTCCAGCATCGTTCTCGCATCGCTCAGAGGCTCAACGTACGGCGCAGAGTACGATTCGCCTCTTTGCTCGCTGCGGCCTCGCTGGACGGTCTTTTTGAACACCCTGTGGGCACCTCAATAGACACCACGGCCAGTTCCACTTTCCCTAACGAGCGGGTTCAAAATAGTTTTTCAACAGCCTGCTAGGCCCGCGTTTGGCAAGGAGGTCCTGGAGAACTTGCTCTGCCTGTTCCCCTTGCCCAGCTCGATTTAAGGCTAGTCCAAGTTGCTCTTGAACCATGACTGTGGCAGCGAGGGGCCGCGACATCTTCTTTGCCAGATCGATCATGTCTTTCCATGCGTTAACAGCGCGGTAGGATAAAAAATGTCGATCACCACACCGGATTCAGCATCTTGGACATTGCCGAGTTCATTCTCCAATGCGCGAAGAGCATCTTTCCCCTGATTTTGCGCAACAGCCAATCGAGCTTTGAGTTCCGTCGAGTAACGAGCGCGATCGCCGAAATTTCCTCGACGCCGCTCGTTGACCTACGGCCGCATCCATCTCTTCTTGAACCCAGCCCGAACATATCGAGGACCGTGACAAAATGATTATGACACTTCGGCATCGGCTATCGCTTCGGCCAAGTATGTTCCGATTGAAGTCCCAGGGGGGAGATCCTTATCGTCATACCAAACGGCGATGTTGGCCTCATGACATAACCACGTATAAAGTCGATCAACTACTGTCTTGTCCGCATGGGCGTGACTGAGAAATGTATGGTAGGGACGCCTATCAATGGGGAGCGTGGTCATCGTGTGGCACCCGGTACGATGAACAGGTCAGTCGAAGATGGCGGTCACCCGTGAATGAGGTACGGATGCCTCGTTATGAAATCAATTACTTTTCGTGCTCGCGCTGCATATGTAGTATTTCTATAACAAAATAGCAACGGGCCAATCTGAGTGATTTTGTAATCTGGAAGAAGCCGTTTACCGTGTATCCGAATAGATTCGCAGCCGTATCCAAAGCGATACGAGGTGAATCGTCCCATTCGCCTTACGGTTCGGGAGGTTGTCGGCCGGCAGTTCTATCTTTGTGTCTCGACCGGGGAAGGCTAACAAAGAGCCGCGTCCCCGGCAGAACCGGGGACGCGGCTGCATGGCGCGAGCAGTGAGGCGGCTCGATCAGGCCTGACAGGTCGGTGAAGAACCATTGCGATGCCCGAAAAACAGAGAGATGTGTGAGTCGGACACAAGATGCAAAGCGCACGCAGGCCGCAGCGAGGTCCACGGCGCGATGAATAAAGAGCGCCATGCTTTGTGCACGCCGGCGAGTCGGTGAGCCGACAGTGTCTTGAAGGCGAGGCGTAATTATTCACACCCGCCCGCCCCGAGCCTGCCGAGACAGGCTCTTTCCCTCTGGGGTACGTTGAGGTGCGCGAGGCGACGAAGAAGTCGCCTCAAGTCTGCGCACGGGCGCGAGACGGTGAGCGCCCAGTGTCTTCTGAGCGCCGCGAGAACAAAGCTGGCGGACTTTTTCAACATCCTGCTGATGGGCACAATCCAGGAGATCGTGGAGTGAGATCGGTTGGCTGCTGGCAACCGAGCACACAACCAGCTCGTTGTCACGCCGAGAAAGAGGTGGACACATGGCTGTCGGCTGGAGCCTGGACCGCGTTTTTCCGCTGCCACATGCAGCTGACAACAGTCAGCACGAGATAAATCCCGATCACCTCCAACATGGCTATGAGAATTGCCCAGAACACAGTGACTACCTTCCCGTCAAACGCATTGCAGAATCATAGATGCTGGGTCCGCAGATTTCTGCCTTCTTGGGAAAGCAATCGTCATGCCACCCTGCAAGAAATGATGAATGAGGAATTGTGAATGCTGAATGCTGATTTGCCCCTCAACCTTCCCTTCTCCCCTGAGGGGAGAAGGCGGGGAAGAGGGGACGCATGAGTGAATTATGAATGATGAATTGGGGGGGGACCCTCCAAGAAGTTCTGAATGGGGAATTCTGAATGAATGTCCGATGACAAGGAATCGATTGTAATCATAAAGCACTGTGCAGTCGCGACTCTGGTTCGCGAGATACGCTTCACGAGATACGAACGACGGAAGACGAAGTACTGAATGGAAAATTAGGAATGAGAAATGCCGAGAGATGGAATAAGAGACCCTGGTCAGTAGTTGAACCGCAACGAGATCGACCCGACCTGGATCAAGGTGTCGTATCTCCCGTTGACGGTAGGGTTCCGATTGCCGGTAATGGTGCGGACTTCGTAAAATGCCGCCTGGTAGGCGAGGTCGATGGCGAACAGTTTCGGTTTCAGTGACCCGATTCCCATGTCCCCGCATTTAAACCAGCCGAAAACCGATCCTGCCTCGTTGCAGGCGAACCCGACCCCGACGGATGGGATGTGCGATATTGCAGAAGGCACGCCGGGGTTGAACGTCAGATCGGGTATTTGTGTTTGCTGGGTCATATAGCCGCCGCGCAGGGCGATCTCCCAATCGGGCATCTTGTCCAGATCCAGCCATTTATGCTCGGTACCGATCATGATGGTATAGGCATTTTGCCAGTTTTGTGGAAAGGGAATGAGTGTGCCGTTGGTCAGATGGATGTCGAGATTTCGATTGGACTTCCACCCGACATAATCCACATTAAACTCGAGTTTCCATTCGCGCTCACGTGTCCGCACCGGCCATACGGCCATGCCGCCGGAAAAGATTTGCGGCAGGACCAATGTGGCGGCGGCTCCGGACACCTCCGCGCCGTTCACGAGGAATGCCCCCGTCAAATGCAACGTGGCCTGGCTGCGATAGAGGAGACCGATGTTGGCCAGTGGCTTCCCGTCGGCATTGCGAAACGGCGTATAGAGCAGGCTGACGTTAAAACCCGCCGTCGTATCGCTGCCGTTTATTTCGACGAGGGAACCGGCTGGAATTCCCAATCCTCCCGGCCAGATCGATTGTTGTTCGACGTGACCCTCGCCGAACAGTCCTGAAAAAGTATAGATATCCGCGCCCAGGCCGAAGGAGAGGTAGTCATTCAGTTTGTAGGCGAGCGTAGGTTTGATATCGAGCAGCGGAAGCGTGGTGAATGTCACGGCCGTCCTGAAAGGCCCGTCATTGGGATAGCGGGTGAGCGATCCGAACGGATTGTTCAATCCGATTCCAACTGTCAGATCACCCAGCGCCGTCACGCCCAGATCTTTGAGATTGGCCGTGATATAGAGGTGGCCGGGCGGCGGCCAGGCGATACTGCCGTTGCGATCACCGGTCGCGGTCTGGCCGGTCGGGCTTGTAAACTCTGTCGTGCCACCGACGAGCGACGTGCCGAACATGTTCTGCACGCCGCGCAACTGCGTCATGCCCGCCGGATTATAATGCATGGCGGATGGGTCGTCGGCCTGCGCCATAAACGCATTTCCCATCCCCGCCGCTGTGGCACTCTGGGTCTGCAGGCGAGGCGTTTGTGCTTGTGCGGTCTCGACGAGGCTGAGGAGCGCCGGCAATCCCAGTATGACAAGAATAGAAAGGGATAACGGGACGACAGCGCGGTTGTCACGGCTCAACCACGGGCAAAGAGCCGGTCTCGGCAGGCTCGGGGTGGGTGGGTGAGACGGGGGTGGGTTAGATGGCAAAGAGCCTGTCTCGGCAGGCTCGGCCCCCTACCTGTCTGCATGTCGTCCAGCGTTCGAGGCTTCGTTCATTTTCGGTTTGAACCATCGGTCGACCACAGCCCGGAGCTGCGTCGCATCGAAAGGTTTCAAGAGATAGGCTTGGGCGCCGCGTTCCATGGCGAGCAGGGCACGGTCCAACGCCTCTACGGCTGTCACGATGATAACGGGCAGGGTCTGATCGTTCTGCCGCAAGCGCCTGAGGACCTCGATGCCGTCTATCTCCGGGATTCCGATGTCCAGAATCACACCGTCGACTACTCCTTTAAGCAGAATCTCGACAGCCTCCTGCCCGTCCTTCGCGGTGCGGACGGCATAGCCGTCTGATGCCAGCCGGTCATGCAACAGTTCGCGAATATCCGGATCGTCATCGACGACGAGGATACACATCCGTGACGTTGGGACAGGAATTTTCTTCTGGTCCTCATGACCGGCCAGGGGCAGCGTGAACCGGAACTTTGTTCCCCTTCCCTCCTCGCTTTCGACCGCAATGGTGCCCCCGTGGAGATCGACGAGTTCCTTCACGATCGCCAGCCCGAGGCCGAGTCCTTTCGTGTGCGCGCGCTCGTGCTTGCTGACACGGAAAAAAGGATCGAAAAGTTTGGGGAGGGCATCGGTCGGAATGCCCTGCCCTGTGTCCGCGATCGACACCATCGCCATTCTACGTTCTGACTGACAGATAGGTCCACCGTGACGAGGCCGTTATCGTGGGTGTACTTGATGGCATTATCGAGCAGGTTCGTCAAAATTTGACTGACTCGATCGGCGTCGGCCCACACCGCAATATCCGCCGGGCTGGTTTGCCATTCGATCCGGATGTGTTTGGCCGACGCGAGCGGGACGCAGTTGTTCGATCACGTCGGACGCCAGCGCAGGCAGCGCGACCACATCGAAGGACATCGTCATCTTGCCGGCTTCTACCCGTGAGAGATCCAGGAGATCGGTAATCATGCGCGCCAGTCTCGTTCCGTTCGCTTTGATGCGTGAGAGGTACTGTTCCTGCTTCAGATTCATCGATCCCACGAGCCCTTCGAGCATGTTGTCGGTAAAGCCGACGATGCTGGTCAGCGGGGTGCGCAATTCATGGGAGACATGGGCCAGGAACTGGGATTTGAGCCGGTCCATTTGTTTGAGCTTGGCATTCGCGGTCTCCAGTTCCGCGGTCCGTTCATGCACGCGGGCTTCAAGGCCCAGATTCAGCGCTTCGATTTCGCTGTAGGCTTGGGTGTTGTCCAGCGCGATGGCCACCTGACTGGCCAGCGTGACGATCAACTCGAGGTCGTCTTTCGTCAAGGTGTGTTCCTGCGTCCGGTCCACCGTGAGGGAGCCGAGCACCACGTCCTTTACCTTCAACGGCACGGAGATGAACGATTTCGCCTGCACCATCGACACCAGCTCGCGGTTTATCGGATGCAAGCGATCCCAGACTTCACGGATGTCGCTGGTCAGCACAGGTAGCCCTTGTATCATCACCGTGCCTTCGACGCTCTTCAGGATCGATGACGGGAATTTCAAGGGATTTGATGAACGTGACGACGTCCTCCGACACGCCTCGAATGCGAAAGTCATAAGACACGCGACGTGTGCGGTCATAGCGCGCGATGATGGCTCGCTCATATTGCAGATCGCGCACGATGGTTTCCAGGACGCTATCGAGCAGCGCCTCACGATCGAACGTCGAACCGAACAACAGACCGGCTCGATGCAGAGTGGTGAGATGCTGGATCTTCTGCCGCAGCTCAACCGACGTGCGCTGCTGCTCCAAATACGCTTCGCGAAGCTCCTCATGGCGGGTTTCCACCACCTGCTCTTGTTCACGGATGAGGGTCTGAAATCCCTTGGCCTGTTTCTTCAAGAGACTCAACATGCCGAGGGAAAAAATCGTCACCGGGATAGAGGCAAGTCCCAAGGCTTCCACGAAGGACATGTCGGGGTACGACAGTCGCAGATAGGCGAACGTCGTTCCGGTCAGTAAGCCCCACAATGGCCATAACATACCGACGCGCATCTTCGGGGTCCAGGTAAACTCCCACTCACACCATTCATCTCCATTCGCGACACAGGACAGATCCCTCACGTTGGCCGGCGTGAGCCCATGAATTTGCTGTTGTGCTCCGGCGATCCCGGCCTTGCAAGACTGGCAAATGACATCGACGCAGCGCTTCCGATAGGGACCAAACTGGCGAACGGCTTTCTCGGTGAATCTCATGCGCAAGATCGCCGAGCGATTCGTCACGTTGCCCACCCCGAATTCCAAGACCCCTTTCGTATATTTCTGTCCGACATAGGCCCACATCCGATAACTCTGCTGGGTCGAAAACGGGCGGAGTAAAATCTGAATGATCTGAGGAACCTTCCTGACTCGTGCTGCCTTGAAGTGGAACTGAGGGTCTCCGGACAGCGCCTCACAGAATTCCCGCAGATAGCAGCCGAATTCGTAGGAATAACTATTCCAGGCATTGCGTAGGAATTCCGGTGTGACATGGTAGGCGGGATCGTGAATGCGCTCATTCAGCAAGCGACATAATTCGTGGACGGCGCGTTCGGCTGCCTCCGGGCCCGCCGGTCAGGGACATGAATTCGTAGAGATACTCGATATTCGACAGGACGATCACGCCGCTGATATCAGAGATCTTTTCCCCTTGCGCATCGACTCCGAATGGAAGGAATTCCATGAAGGGTCGTTCGAGGATGGTGTGGTCTTTGGAGAGCAGCTCAGTCATGGCGCACTAACTGTCTAACGTGTTGTTATTGGGTGACTCATGTATCGGCCATGATTTCAGGGATCATATCGAACTCATCCTTTTCACGCGAGCGAGATCACATTCACGGCACCGGGGTCACCGGCCCGAATGCTGAATGCTCTCCGGCTCTTTCAGATCATGGCAGGGCGGCAAGTCTTTCAGTACCAATCGATCGAGATCGCAGGTTTTCAAATACTCGATGATGGCCAACCGGTCTTGCACAGAGATCTCGCATCCGAGTACGCCATCTTCTTTCCCCGTCATCGCGCACTTCGGAGTATTCCGAAACTCGTGACCCCGGTTCCCGTTGCCTGGAAGGTGTGCCTTGACCTCAAATCCGCCTAGTGGATCACGAAACGTCGGACTCCCATTGCATTCGCCGATCACGAACCCAACCTTCTGTGGATCGAATTCCATGTTCGGGCTGAGGTAGAAGCAGGTATGCCGTTCCTTAATCGGGGAGAGTAGTTCATACAGATTAGGGACTGATCCGTTATGCAGATAAGGAGCGGTCGCCCACACCGCCACGTGTGGACGGGCGATAAACTCCGCTGCGTCGCTCCATTCATTGGGAAGGCCGCTGTATTCAGGATCATTCATAACACCGGCTCGTTTCATGATCCCATCGGTGAGAAGCTTCGACGCCTCCTTCGCCGTAAGCCGCTGTCCCTGCCGAAGGTCGCCCGCGTCCAGCGTTCGAGTCGAAAAGTTCTGGAGGTACAGCGGATCGGTACCGACTTCCTTATGAGGAATCATCGTAACATTCAAGCGTGAGCCCATCCCCATGCGTTCGGCGATCGGTTTCGCCACATGACAATGGGCGCAAAGGTTGCGAATGCCTTTTGTTTCATCGCCGTGATAGAGTTCTTTTCCCCGTGCTGCCTGTGAACGATCGATGGCAGGAAATTCCTTGGGCCAACGAGGAGGATGGAGCTTGCGCGCCAACGTCTCCAACGCTTTTAGCTTCGGGACATCAACCGAAGAGCGGAATGGATCGGTTTGATCCACCATGGCTTGGAATGGAGGAATGGGCGACGTAAAGATATTGGCGTTTACACCGATGACTTGAGCGATATTGCGCGCCAACGGATGCCGGATCGACCCTCCCCACTGCACCCGGTCATACTCCCACGCTCCCCATAAGGCAGGAATACTCACGGGGGCATTTGCCGGCCTCAGATTGTCCGGGCTCAGTTGAAAAAAAATCAGATTCCCGCCTCTGCCCAGCGCATCAAATCGTCCGGGCCCCCACAATAACGGGGAGGCATCTCGACCACCCTTATCAAGCAGGTATTGAGTAAACGCCGAGACCTGTTTATGGAAATCTGCCTGTGTGTCAGGTGTAAGCCCTTGTTTTGTTCTTTGAAAAACGGCTGTGGTGAATTTTTGAAATTTCTCCGGACTCTTTAGTAACTCCCCTAAAGTTTCCATGAGACCTTGGATGAACTTCGCATTGTATTGGAGAGAAGGGCCCCCATCGATTCGAAAGGTCTTTCCCTGGTAGGTAAATTGGGTTGTGTGGCAGAAGGAACAGGTGAGACCAATCTGTTGCGTGGGGAGATCAGGTCCTTCGGTTTTGGCCAGACCGACCGGTAGACCGTCGAGGTCGGCAGGATCCTGCAACACGCCTACTCGGTCAAGATTGTTCTTGAACGGCTCATGTTCTAAAGCGATAAACCAGTCAAAAGGCAGCAGTTGCGTGCCGGCGGATGTATGATACCACTGCCGCCGTTCCTCGTCTGTCCATGATGCCTGATTGAGCAATACATCGCTCTGCTTTGATGGTAATTCTGAAGGCTTGACCAGTTCCTGCTCCGCCGCCAGGAGGGGAACAGAACTCGACAGAAGCAGGGCGAGCCCCATAACCGAGAGCGATCTCTTCGTTGTCATAAAGGACCTCCAAGGGAATGCGTGGGCGACGCACTATTGTCACAACAGGGGTCGCACGGCAAGAGCGCCTGTGCGATTCAGATGCCGATGAACCGGCCCCAACAGGCGCGAAAAATCTCGTCACTCCCGCGAATGCGGAGTCCAGAACACTTCGCCCTCACTATCCATTTCCTTACACGGCTGAAGCTTGATCGGTTCCCGCCCCACATGTAGCCGATAGTTGGAAGGTAGACCTCTCCGTGGGTGCTGGCTCAAAGCAACTCACATACCCACCAGGGCCAAATGGCCGTAGGCTCACGTCCGTTGTAAATTATCGCTTGTTTTTCCAACTGATGTGGGTCTGGCAGATGCCGACGGCACGGTCCATTGAGGGTGTGTCGGGGGCAGAAACGTATCCTTTTCGCATGACAACGGTATCGAAATAGATACGATCCTGCCTCTCGATTCGATCGGCAAATGAAACTGTTACTGGCTCAGATACGCGCGGAAAGGGGGGATCGGTCGGTTCGACTGTCGACTGGATACTACTGGTGCAGGTGCTTCATGGCGGCAGCGCATAAGATGATGAAAAATCCCATCCACAATGCCGCGCGCTGAAATGGAAAGGCTTCGTAGGCTTCTTTATCGTCGTGCTCTTCTTCGGGATCGGACTTGAAGATGACGGTATAGAGGAAGAGCGTCAGAAGAAACAAGACCAGGAGTAGCTTGATGCAGAAGATCCATAGATACTTGCCGTGGTGCTGGAGGCCCTCCCCCGTTTGAGCGGTAAAGAGTTGATTCACGTAGTGGACGTTGATGCCGCCGGTGATGAGGAGGACGGCCACCAGAATGCCGGCGACACGCTTGTAATATTTATAGAAGGCGTCGGTGATCGGCCGGATATATTCTTTCGGGACGGTTCCCTCCTTCAACCCAGGTTTCACCGCCATCACCAGGAACGCCAGGCCGCCGATCCAGATGACGGCCGACATGAGATGCAACCAGTGATTCACGATCGGAATCAACTGATTCATGTCCAGGAAGATGCTTTGGAGGGAATCCATTGTGAAGAAAGTGCTGAGTTGAAAGTTCTGAGTGCTGAGTGTTGGACTATAAGTCGAGAATTTAGAGTTGAACGGCTAAGCGGCGATTTGGCACCCTTATCATAGGCATGCGCTGGGAATTCTTCTCAAGCTCAGCACGCAGCACTCTTAGTTCCCCCGGACACTGGGCGCTCATAAGACACTGCCGTCACACAGGACACTGGGTGCTCACGGGACACGGCCGCCTCACTTTCTAGGCGGCGTTCACAAACTTGACGTGCCTTATTCGGCACGTCGTGAACCTCAGAACTTGAACACCGGTGCATCGTTGCCGAAGCGTTTCTTGCGCAGTTCTTCCATGAGGTGAACTGTGATCAAGGTGATTCCGTTCTCTCTCGCGTGCCGTTCGACGCCCTTCTTCACCATGGCGCGCAAGAAATACGGAATGCGGCTCAGGCGGAGCTGGGACTCGTCATCCCATGCGATGTCCGTTTCCTCCGGCGTGTTGAAGGCCACCTGTATTTTCTCGCCGCCCTTCGGGGTGTAGAGGCACCACTGATCTTCATCGAGCCAATCACCGTGATCGACATACGGGCGCGCGCGGCAGCCGCCGCAGATGTCGGTGTATTCGCAATCGCCGCATTTGCCTTTGAGGTGGGGATAGCGGAAGGAATCAAAAATGTCGGACCGTTCCCACAGATCCACGAAACTGGTGTCGCGCACATTCCCGGCCGAGAGCGGCATATAGGGGCAGGGCGTGAGCTCCCCGTTGGGGGTGACTCGGGCATAATTGGTTCCGGCCAGACATCCACCGCCCATATATCCAGTGGCTTTGGTAATGGGAGAATTCGGATCCTTCTCGTAGGCCAGCCGTTTGAAATGCGGGGCGCATCGGGCCCGCACGAGCATATCCTTATAGTGGTCCTGGCAATCAATGAGGTAGCCGAGGACTTCCTCGTATTGCTGCGGGGTAATGTCCGTCAGCTCCTCCCCGCGGCCGGTACAGACCATGAAGAACACGTTCAGCACGCGGGCCCCGAGCCCATGCGCCCACTCAACCACCGCCGGCAATTCCTGATAGTTCATCGGCTGGGCGCTAAAGTGCACCTGAAATTGCAGGCCGTTTCGCTTGCAGGCCTCGATGCCGGACACCGCGCCTGCCCAGGCTCCTGGAAGACCACGGAAGGTGTCATGTTTGTGCTGATCCAGTGAATCGACGCTGATGCCGACGCCCATGACTCCGATCTCGACCAGCGTCTGCGCCATCCGGTCATTGATCAACATGCCGTTGGTGCCGAATACGACCATGAATCCCAGCTTCACTGCGTGCCTGGCGATATCAAGGATATCCGGTCGGACAAGCGGCTCACCGCCGGTGATGACCAGCAGGCAGCCTTTGTTGACCTCGGCAATTTGATCGATCAAGCGGAAGCACTCGTCCGTCGAGAGTTCGTCCGAGCCGCCGCCGGCCTTGGTCGTCGCATCGAGATAGCAATGGCTGCATTTTAGATTACAACGTTTCGTCAGATTCAGCGCGATGAGATAGGGCTTGAAGTCGTCGACCGTACGTCCATCGCGCAGGCTGTCCGGGCGAGCGGGTGTGGTGGGGGTGAAGAATTGTGAGACCTGCTCTTGAATCGATCCGAATTTGTCTCCAAACGAGGGCAGATTGATGATCGGCAGTGATTTACTCATAGCCTTCAGTAATTTGAATGTTGAGTTATGAATTTTGAATGGAAAGTGGTGAGTGCTGCACGACTGACGGGATAGTGCTAATTCATTAATATCCAGCAATTAGTATAAGTTCGACAAACTCAGAATTTGTAACGTACTCAATTAGGAACTCTGAATGACGAGTCTATACGTTCACCGACGTCGCTGCCCGTTTCAGCTCTTCACGCTCTTTATTCATCACTCATGAATTCAACATTGCAAATCTACGCACTTGGTTTGCGGGTCAGGTTGGCAATCATATCCTTGAGATTGCCGGTTTTCATCGCTTCGGCCATGTATCCCTTGGCCTGTTCGATCCCTTCGTTGGCCACTTCCTGGGTGATGACGGTCGTGCCGATTTTCTCCGCGTGCTTTTCGATGAGGGCTCTCGTGCACTCGCGCATGAAGCCTTCCGGCGCACGGTCCAACCTGATCTGGGCATCCTCAGTCCACGTGTAGGGCGAGGCCGGGGCCTGATCCTCGTGGGCGGCGTGGGTGCCATTGCCGTTCGATTCCTTGGAGCCGCCGTCGTTCGTTGTTGCGAGAGGGTCGGCTGTTTCAGGCGCAGTCCCCGTCCCTTTATTGGCGAAGATCGGCGTGTAGTCCTCGGACGCCGCTTCTTGAATCATCGGCGAGGCATACTCCAGCGTAATGGTCGTCATGCCGAGCTTGCGCGCGGTTTTTTCGATCTTCGCCTTTGCGCGGCGGCGCTGGAACCCGGCAGGGACGGCGCGAATCGCTTCTTTCGCATCCTTCGTCCACTGCATCGGCACATCATCATAGGCGAGGTCGGTTTCCAGGGCGCCTTCAGTCTTGGCCGCTGCATCAAAAATGCTCTTATCGACTTGCTTGAACCGGTTGCCCTCAGCATTACACACGGGACACTTGACGGGAGTATCGCCCTTGCCGATGTAGCCGCAGCCGTCGCACACAAAATAATTTTGGTTCATCCGATCGAGATAGGCCTGCGTCGCCTCGCTGGTAGCCGGCTTCTCCTCGACGATTTGCGTCATCATGCCGCTCAGGCTCGCCCCCATGAGATCTTTCGCCACGGCATCGTCCGCCTGCATTTTGTCCCGATCGATGCCGGCCGCATCCAGGTTTCCTCCCAACGCTCGCATGGCATCCATGGCGCCCTTTGGAAGGATGTGTCCGACCGCCGCATCGACGACCGTGTTGCTGATGATCGTATGGCCCTTCTCGATGGCGTATCGGTGGATCGCGGTCTTGGCCACGCCGCGCGCGAAGACGGGAATCTTTTCCATGCGTCGCAGGGATTCTTCGGTCCAGGCGATCGTATATTCAGCCTGCGTGTCGATGGGCGGGACGTACTTGCGATTTGAGACCAGCACGTTGCAGGGAGCGCTCCGCAGAAGATTTTCGGTGTTGCTGCCGATGTCCATGTCCTCGTCGCTATGGACGCCGATCCGTCCGACGATCAACAGCCAGGGGACATCCTTCCGCACGTACTGGATGATCTTTTCGAATGCCTTGCCGTCGAGGAGCGTGGTCTTGACGTCGGTATTCTCGGCCTGCGCGATTTCCCGAGCGATATCCAGATGGGACTGATAAATCTTGGCCAAGCCGCTGTCGATGATCTCTTCATGGAGCTTTTCCTGCTCCTTGAACCGGAACACTTTCCCCGCTTCTTCATTGAGGACGCCGGAGATACTGTGGAACGCCGCATAATGGAAGTATGGGTCAAAGGCGGCGATGGCTTCCACGGGACGATTGAACGCCTTGCCCAGCGCCAGACCGGTCATCAGACCGCCGAAAGAATAGGGGCTGCCGTCGACCGCGACGACAATTTTGCCGTTGGTCATCGGTTGGGTCTGCTTGATGATCATCATGTCGGAATTGCGGACCCGGCGGACGACGCGTTCCGTATTGCTGCCGATCACGCTGTCTTTGACCGCGCCGACGCCGATGGAGCCCATGATGACGAGGTCATACGCGTTGGAATTGATATCTTCCACCAATACTTTCCAGTTCCGGCCCTCGAGGGACCGGCGCTCGATCGGCAAATTGGATTCCGTGCATCGCTTATCGACGTAATCCAGGTAAGAATCCGTAATGATCTGCAGGCCGCGCGTGATGAGCGAGTCGTGAATCTGGCGCTGGCGATCGAGTTCTTTCTCGTCGTGGTACTCTTCGGGTAGACCGGCCTCCATCTGCTTGAAGCGTTTGTCATGCATCTTTGCCGCATAGACGTGGCTGCCCACGATCTTGGAACCATAGGTCTTCGCGAGATCGATTCCCACGTCCACGGCCGTATTGGAATGGTCGGAATTATCGACCGGGATGTAGATAGTCTTGTACATCGAGGTGCCTCCTGGAGGAACGCTCCGTGCGAGGTCGAGCCGTCAGAAAACTCAGAATTTCAATTGGTTATTACAGACTCGTCCTCAGAATGAAGCGGCATAGTAGCATCGGGTTTCTTGGGAATGCAAGCAATGATGACACCCTGAATGAAAGTGCCGACGGTGGGGGGATGCCTACCGGCTCGAGCCGACAACGGCCTTGTTCGTGGTGATGGTGGCGGACGGTGTAGGGCGGCGGGAACGTAAAATTTCTTCCAGGGTCAGGAGCGCGTCACGCCCGGAATTGTTCTCGATCCCCCTAATAAGATTTCCGTCCGCATAGGTCGTCGATGTCTGGGATGCCTGCTTCTCCGGTTTTGTCTGGGAAAGGGAACCGGTCCATGCTCGCGGATCGCGACTCCCTTGTTTCCGTCCCCATGCCGCCAGACAGGCCTTGGCAATAATCTTATTGAGCGGGGCGGGATTGTAGAGCAGTTTCCGGATACTCGTCGGGGTGAGCATCAAGGGATTGTATCCGGCAGACAAGTACCCCTCCTCCAATAGCCGTTGCTCCAGATCGGTATTGGGTTGAATCCCCAGGAAGAACATCAGCGGAAACACCCGTTCTTCTCCCAGGATCGCGGCGACCTTCTTATAGGACTCCACGCTCTGCAGGAGCGATTCCTCCGTCTCCTTCGGCGAGTTGAGCGAATAATTCAGAATGACTTTCCCTTTAAACCCGGCCTCGGCCAGATACCGGCACCCATCGTAGAGCCGGTCCAGCTTGAATCCCATATGGAGATTGTTGAGCACCTCTTGGGAGCCTGAGGTAATGGCGACTTCCAGGTCCCCGACGCCGGACCGCACCATCAGCTTGGCCAGTTCCGGCGTGATCAACGACGTGCGGATATACCCGGACCATTCGATGTCCAATTTCTCGTGGAGGATGCGCTCCAGAATCTCGGTACATTGGGGGTAGGCTTCCTTCCCTGTGATGAACTGGGCGTCGGTAAACCAGAAACGCCTGGCTCCCCACTGATGATAGTGCTGGCTGATGTCCCGCACGACCATCTCCGGCGGACGATACCGCACCCGTTTCCCCTCTATATATGGATAGAGGCAGAAGGCGCAATCGTACGGACAGCCCCGCTTGGTCTGTACCCCGATCGATTCCTCTTGATAGGCGCCATATTGCGGAAATATGGAGGTCAGGTAGGGCAGGTCCACCGTCAGCGCATCGAGGAGTGCCGGCGCTCCCTGCTGGCCCTTCTTGATCTTCCCCCCTTCCCGGATGATATAGCGCTCGCCTTCGAGGGTTTGTCCTTCGACGACCTTCAAAATCGCATCCTCCCCCTCTCCGAGGATCCCGATCGTGCCGTCGGGCAGCTTCTCGATCAATTGGTCTGCGAAGGCGGTGAATGCTCCGCCGCCGATCATGATCTGGATCTTGGGGAATTCCTTCCGGATGAGCCAGGGATACGACATGATGGCGCGGATGTGACTGTAATACCGATAGAGCTGTTTGACACCAGCGAAGGATGCGAAGAGACGCTTGATCGGATTGCCGGCGAAATAAAAGTTGAACGCGTGCTCCAGCGACGCATCGCCTTCATGAGGGGAAAAGATTTGAATGTCCCGCCATGAGAAGCAGACGAGGTCCGGTTTGAATTGAATCGCCGCGTCCCGAACCGCCTGGGTCCGCTGCGACGGCGGGAACAGCGAGAGATCGACGATCCGCTGCCGCACGTCGGGCTTCCGCCGATGAATAAAATCGGCGAGATAGGTCACCCCGATCGGGTAGACCTTCTTGCAGGGAAGGAATATGTAGAGGATGGAATCCATAGATAATGCTCAATGCTTAATTATGAATGATGAATGAACCAAAAGGAAAGGCAGTCTACACTCAGCACTCAAAATTCAGCATTCAACATTCACGTGGCGACGTTATCTTTGTTGCCACGTGAATCGCCACGATCCCGCCGGTCAGATTGTGATACTCGACCTGGCTGAATCCTGCCTCGCGGAGCAGCTCGCTGAACCGAACCTGATCGGGGAATGAACGGATGGATGCCGGCAGATATTCGTACACCCCGGTGTGATCTCTGGCTACCTTGGTGCCGATCCAGGGCAGCAGACGAAAGGAATACCAATCATAAGTCGTGCGGAGCCACGCATGCATGGGCCGTGAAAATTCTAAGACAGACGAATCGCCCTCCCGGTTTCAATACGCGTCGAATTTCAGTGCAGGCATGCATGAGATTGCCGACATTCCGCATGCAGAACCCGGTGGTCACAGCATCAAATGTGCCGTCGCCGAATCCTAATTGTTCCGCATTCGCGCGGAGGCATGAGATCCGCTTGCTCAGCCCCCGCTTCGCAATCTTCTTGAGCCCTTCGACCAACATGGCATGGTTCAAATCGGAGGCGATGACCTGCCCGTTCGCTCCCATGCGCGGTTCGATGAGGAGGGCCAGGTCTGCCGTGCCCGCGCCGATATCGATGGCTCGCCCTCCGCTCGACGGACGGCATGTAGGAGGCCGCGATATGTTTCCAGCGGTGATGGAGTCCGAAACTCAGGAGCGTATTGTTGAGATCGTACACTCCGGCGATCGCCGTGAACATGCCTTGGACGGCCTGTTCGCGCGCCTGTCCCGACCACGTCGAGACGGCCTGCGCCCGCGTCGGACGTTCATCTTCGAGGCGCACTGGCGGTTCCTCCACCTGCATCATGCCAAGCGTGGTAGCACCCAACTTTGAGCGTTGTCAAGGTCAGTCGTGAGTCGTTCTGCATTGGAAATTCAAGCTGTCCCGTGAGATATCGTACTTGCTAATGGTCCATGAGCGCGCGAGAATACGCCGCCATATTTTGGAAGGAGTCATTAAATGGGTAGCACGAGATTAGGCCATGAGGATTAGTCGAGACGAAGTCTTGAAGATTCTTGAGCGGAATCGTGAAACAATCCGGGCGTACGGGGTGCGCCGGTTAGGACTGTTCGGATCCTGCGCTCGGGGCGAAAGCGGCTCGAGTAGTGATCTGGACTTCGTTGTTGAGTTCGACAAAAAATCATTCGACGGCTATATGGCTGTGAAGGAGCTACCCGAAGCTCTGTTTGGCTGTCGAGTGGATCTGGTCATCGAAAGTGCCATTAAACCTCGACTGCGCGAGGTCATCAGGCGTGAGGCGGTGTAAAAGTCAGATCGCCAGAATTATTGCAGAATCCTGATCTTCCTTGCCTCCGTACATCTCTATTCTCGCATTAGTGATATTGTCCGTTTGCCACTGCCCAGGTCCACGACCTCTCTGTTATAATCCACAACCTTTATGTCCAACTCCATCATCAAAGGCGCGCGCGAGCACAATCTCAAGAACCTCGATGTCGAGATCCCGCGTGACAAGCTTGTTGTCATCACCGGCCTGAGCGGGACCGGCAGTCGTCCCCGGTTTTATTATCTCGCTTGGCTCTAGCCTGTCATCACTCACCGAATAAAGTCAGACCGTTCACCATTTTGAAGTGCCGCATGTTTCTTGTCAGAAGGGGAAGCTGTTTGACAAGGGCAGTTGCTGCGATCAGGGCATCTGCCTTTTGGAGAGAGGGATGACGCCGTCGAAGCTCCGAGTATTGTGCGGTAATGGAATCGGTAAGAGGGACGAGTCGGCAGTGGCTCAGTTCGGCATTGATGATGTCCCGCTCCGAGTTTCGAAGTCCCTGCTTACTGAGGAGTTCTTTTTGAGTGATGACTGAATAGTGAATGGTGAAGTGAGCACGGTCAAAGAGCGCATGGAATCTGCCGGTATTGAAGTAGCCAATGAAGATGTCGGTGTCTACGAGGGGCGAGACTTTTGCCATGCTTCGATGTCGGCCAGGAAAGCCTCGTCCGACTGCTTACGGCCCTGCCTCCTGAGAGCGGTGAGATAGGCGGCGCTATCCTGCACGCCCGTATGCCCGAACGGGTTAAACTTTTCTCTCACGAGATCTTCAAGAATCGTAACCGGATGCACGCCAGCCCCGGCTGGCCGCTTTGACCACCAGATCTTTCAGCGCTGAATCGAACAACAGCATCCATTTCACTTTTCGCAAGGTATTCTTGGGCATTTGCGCCTTTCCATCTCTCAGATACATGTTGTTATAATCCGCAAGCCATGTCCAACTCCATCGTCATCAAGGGCGCGCGCGAGCATAACCTCAAGAATCTCGATGTCGAGATCCCGCGTGACAAGCTCGTCGTCATTACCGGCCTGAGCGGCTCGGGCAAGTCATCCCTGGCGTTCGATACGATCTATGCCGAAGGCCAACGCCGGTATGTCGAATCACTCTCTGCCTATGCTCGGCAGTTCCTTGAACAGATGGGCAAGCCGGACGTGGATTCCATCGAAGGTCTGTCACCGGCGATTTCCATCGAACAGAAGAGCACGAGTCACAATCCGCGATCCACCGTCGGCACGGTGACCGAGATTTACGATTATCTGCGGTTGCTGTATGCCCGCGTGGGGCGCCCCTTCTGTTTTCAATGCGGGGAAGAAATCACGGCGCAAACGGTCCAGCAGATGGTGGATGCGATCAGCGAGATGCCCGAAGGCGCGAAGTTTCAAATTCTTGCCCCGATCGTGCGTGGGCGCAAAGGCGAGTATCGCAAAGAATTATTGGAGATGCGCCGGGCCGGATATGTGCGCGCGAGGATCGACGGGAAACCGGTCGATCTGGGCGATGACATCTCGTTGGATAAGCAGAAAAAACATACCATCGAAATTATTGTCGATCGGCTGGTCATGAAGGCGGGAGATGCGCTGGCGCGCCGGCTGGCTGATTCCATCGAGACCTCGTTGCGGCTGTCCAGTGGACTCGTGGGAGTGTTGATGGAAGACGGCGCCAGTCGTCTCTACAGCGAGAAGCTGGCCTGTATCCGCTGCGGCGTCAGCTATCCTGAAATCACGCCGCGCATTTTCTCGTTCAACAGCCCGCACGGAGCCTGCCCTGCCTGTGACGGAATCGGGTATGCGGTCACGCCCGGGTGTCCGGAGGACGAAGATTTCACCCTACTCGAATCATGTTCGGTCTGCCAGGGCGCAAGACTGAAGCCGGAAAGCCTGTCCGTCAAAGTCGGGAAGAAATCGATCGCAGAGGCCACGCGATTATCGGTGCGGGCTGCTGCCGATTTCTTTCAAGGACTCAAGTTCACGGAACGCGAACTGGTGATTGCCCAGAGGATTCTCAAAGAGATCAGGGAGCGGTTGGGGTTCCTCAACAATGTCGGGTTGGACTATCTCACGCTGGATCGGGCGGCCGCGACGCTATCGGGGGGCGAGGGGCAGCGCATCCGGCTGGCCACGCAGATCGGCTCTGGCTTGGTGGGCGTCCTGTATATATTGGATGAGCCGTCGATCGGTCTGCACCAGCGGGACAACCGCCGGCTGCTCCAGACACTCCTCCGCCTCCGGGATCTGGGGAACACCGTCATCGTCGTCGAACATGATGCGGAAACCATGCAGGCGGCCGATCATCTGCTCGATATGGGACCGGGCGCCGGGACGCAGGGTGGGCACATCATCGCTCAAGGGACGCCGAAGGAGATCATGGCGAACCCAGCTTCCTTAACCGGACAGTATTTGCGCGGGGAGGAGATGGTCTCGTTGCCGCACCGGGAGCGAAAGGCCAAGGGGCATCTCTCCGTGGTCGGCGCGCGCAAGCATAATCTAAAAGGCATTACCGCACGGATTCCATTGGGGTTGCTGACGTGCGTCACGGGCGTCTCGGGATCAGGCAAGAGCACGCTCGTCCTGGAAGTCTTGTTCCATTCGCTGTCGCAGCTGCTCAGACAGCACCCCTCTCCTCACTCCTCTCCCCCCAAGGGGAGAGGGAAGGGTGAGGGGAAGCCGAAGATCGATGGGTGCAAGGAACTCACCGGCGTCGATGCCTTGGATAAAGTCATCGATATCGATCAATCGCCCATCGGTCGGACGCCGCGCTCGAATCCTGCTACCTATACGGGCCTGTTCAGCTTCATTCGCGATCTGTTTTCCAATCTGCCCGAATCGCGTGTGCGGGGCTACAAGCCCGGCCGCTATAGTTTCAATGTGAAGGGTGGCCGCTGCGAAGCCTGCCAGGGAGACGGCCTGATCAAAATCGAGATGCACTTTCTGCCCGATGTCTATGTCACCTGCGAGGTCTGCAAGGGCCAGCGCTACAACCGCGAAACCTTGGAGATTCAGCATAAAGGACGAAGTATCGCTGATATCCTCGGCATGACGGTCGATGATGCGTTGGAATTCTTTGAGCATATTCCTCACATCAAGACCAAATTGCAGACTCTCCATGACGTCGGCTTGCACTATGTGAAACTCGGCCAATCCGCAACCACCCTTTCCGGAGGAGAAGCCCAGCGGGTGAAGCTGTCCCGCGAACTCTCCAAACGGGCCACGGGACGGACGATGTACATTCTCGACGAACCGACGACCGGCCTCCATTTCGCCGACATCCAGCGGTTGATGGACGTCCTGAATCGTTTGGTGGAGGCAGGCAATACCGTCCTGGTGATCGAACACAATCTGGACGTCATTCGTAATGCCGATTGGGTGGTCGATCTCGGGCCCGAAGGCGGCGAGCGGGGCGGTGAAATCGTGGTGGAGGGAACTCCGCGCGAGGTCGCCAAGTCGAAGCGGTCGTATACGGGGCAGGTGTTAAAGGAAGCGGGGGTGTGAGCGGAATGACACTCAGAAGGACGAGAGGGGAGCAACCAAACGGGGACACGGCCGGCTCACCGTCTCGCCGGCGTGCGCGAGCATGATACTCGTTATTCCTCGCATCGCGCACCTCGCAGAGGCCGCACGATCAGAATGTGCTCCCTCGATGCCCGCATTGAAGGATAGTCTGGCTGCTCCCCCTAGAGAAGCATAGCGAGCTAACGATGAGATACTCGCAAGATCCCCTTTGGATGCACGCAGTAAAGCGCAACTCAGCCATTCCGCTGATGGTCCTGAGTGGCAGCTCGCGCCAGGTCGCACGCCTCAGCGTCCATCCCGTCCACCCGCACACTTGGCTGCTCGCCTTATCGGACCATCGGAACGGCGACGCAGCACGTGTACTGTTTTTGAAGGGCAACTGGCGCCACGGCGAATCTTCCATGCTCTCCCTTCCGCCCGCTCGTATCGAGTGAAACGAAACTCAGAGCCGCATGCCATCGCATGCGGCATTTTCGCTACCATCTCGGAATCACTCCTATGTCGACGCCTTTGCATCCATACTCTTCTACCGAGTCGTATGGAAGAGGAAGGATAAGGCGGCTGACGGCGCTCATGGCCGCCAGCCACGACATCCCCCAATTTTGATAGGTCTCGATAGCAGCAGTAGCTCCTGATCGGGTGGATGATACGTAGGCATGCCATTGACACATCTTTGTTCCAATTGCGACAAGAGATAGGCAGTACCGTCGGCATTTTTCATGCCATGTTTCCGTCAGTCTTACGAGCGCCTGAAAATATCAGCTTTGTGCTGAGGGCGTGGACCTACATTAAGGTCGCTATCACCTCGGCAATCAGGGTGACTTCTACGATGCGCTATACGAAGGAACGAGATCGTATGGGCAGAAGGAACCAGGTTCCATAGACCGAAGGACCCAGCCTCCGTAGGCAGAAGGAACCAGCTTCTGTAGGAAGCATGGAACTTGTTACCGATGCACACGAGCCTTCTGGTCCCTTGTATGCGAAGACACAATCATAGTAGGTTGCTGTCGTAGCCAATTTTTCAGGACTGCATGGTCTTGAACTGAGGTAATCGAGAGGGATGACAGCGGCTGGCAATAGAAGAGGAGGCGTATGGGAGCAAAGAAAGAGAAGAGAGGTCACCAAGAACCCGGGAAGAACCAGGGAACGGAACTGCCTTCTCGAGTAGAGAGGCCGGTCGTCGTAGCCAAAACGGGAGCAGCTGCTACAAGTCAGGCGGAACCATCCCGTGAACAAGAGAGGCCGGCTGTCGTAGCGAAACCAGGTGCAGGTAGTACAAATCAGGCTGAACCAGCTCGTGAACAAGAGAGGCCGGCCGTCATAGCTAAAACAGGTGCGGGTAGTACAGATCAGTCTAACCAATCACGTGAACAAGAAATGAGGAGGTCAAGCATGACAGTTGAAGGAATGAGCGCGGAAAGAGCAAGAGATGATTACAGAGGCATGGCAAGGTCCTGGAAGGACGGGTATCTCCAGGGCTTGAACGTCTGCTTGCAGTGGCAAGAAGAGAATGAACGTCTGATCAAGAACTCAGTGAAACAAGGGCTTTCGGGAACGCATCAATTCCTGACCTGGTGGAAAGGTGTGATCGAGGATCAAGCGCAGAGGCAAGTGGACTCCCAGAGGCAGACGAATGGGACGAATCCGATTCTGGGGTTCACAAAGCAGTCTACCGACGCCGTTCTGGCAACGGTCGAACCGATCCTAAAGAATTCGGAGGCGGTGGTTGAGACCTCGTTTGGGTATTATGAGCATGCAGTAGCGACTCCATCCCGCAAATATGTGCGTGATATCAACAAGCAGGTGTTGGACGCGGTCATTCCTTCGTAAGTTCGAGGAAGAGCGGGTGAGTGTTTTGTGGGCTAAGGAGAGAGGCTCGGCTGCTCCTTGGCCCACAACCTGATGCCCTCCCAGTGACTTGCTTCGGCTGTTGTTTTGGATCTCAAGAATACTCTCCAGCGTCACCATTCTTGGGAGCCTGCACCAACTATCCTTTCAATCGTCACGGCATGTCCCCACATCTACGGTGGTGTGGCATGGGTAAAGCACGGCAATTAGTACGCCGTTAGACCTAGATTTTACAGGTCTAACGGGTCTAGGATGCGTCTACAAGACTTGTACTATCACGTGCAGTCACCGTCGGAGCTCTGAAGCAAGGAGGTGGGTTGTGCGACAGGTAATCATAGCCGGAGCAGTGCGTACCCCGATCGGTAATCTCAACGGATCGCTCAGCACAGTGAGCGCCACGGCCTTGGGAAGCTCTGTCATCAGAGAAGCGCTACGTCGGGCGCATGTTCCTCCCGAATCGGTCGATGAAGTCATTATGGGGAACGTGCTTTCAGCAGGCCTTGGTCAGGCTCCCGCGCGGCAAGCCGCAAAAGGAGCGGGGCTTGCTGATACAGTCTGTGCCACCACGATCAACAAGGTCTGTGGATCAGGGTTGAAAGCGGTGATGCTGGCTTGCCAATCGATTCAGTCCGGAGATGCCGAGGTCATTGTGGCAGGTGGGATGGAAAGTATGAGCAGAGCTCCCTATATCTTGGAGCGAGCCAGGTCCGGGTACCAAGTAGGACATGGAGAAATCCTTGACAGCATGATCAAGGATGGGCTCTGGGATCCGTACGGGAATGTCTCCATGGGGACCTGCAGCGAGCTCTGTGCTGAAAAGTATCAACTCTCTCGCGAGGAACAGGACAATTTTGCGGTGCAAAGCTATACCAGAGCGCTGAAGGCAAGGGAGGAAGGATGGTTCCGCGACGAGATCGTTGAGATTGAAGTTCCGGCAAAACCGAAGCCGATCGGTATCAGCGTGGATGAACGCCTCGCACGTTTTGACGAAGCCAAATTGCGCAAGCTCAAGCCCGCTTTTAAACCGGATGGAACCATTACGGCTGGCAATGCATCCGGCATGAATGACGGAGCGTCGGCCATGGTGGTCCTCTCTGAGGAGCGGGCCGCGTCAATGGGTGTGGTCCCGATGGCAAGAATCCTTGGTTTTACTGAAAAGGCGGTCGCACCAGAATGGTTCACCATCGCGCCGATCCAGGCGCTCTCGGCCCTGTTGAGCAAGCTCAGAGTGAATGTGGATCAGATCGATCTCTACGAAGTCAATGAGGCGTTCGCGGTCGTGCCGATGGCGGCAATGAAGGAGCTGAGGATTGATCCGGCCCGACTGAACGTCCATGGCGGGGCCGTTGCGCTCGGCCATCCACTCGGCGCGACGGGCGCCAGGATGGTCACAACTCTGCTGTACGCACTTAAGCGGATGGGCTTGAAGCGCGGGATTGCAAGCCCTTGCATCGGCGGGGGAGAGGCGGTTGCTCTAGCGGTCGAGCTCTTGAACTGAATCGTAGAGAACTACAAGCTGAACTCAACGAGAAAGAGGAATAGACATGGGAGATGCCTTAAAAGGTAGAGTGGCCTTAGTGACAGGGGCGGTGGGAGGGATCGGCCAAGTGATCGCTTCTCTGCTGGCTAGCGAAGGGGCTGGTCTAGCCCTTCACTATCTGGTCGAGCCGGATGACGTAGCAGCGGATTTCCTCAAGGGATTTACCCAACAGGGATATAGGGCCAAGATCTACAAGGCGGATCTCTCCAGGTATGAAGAGGTCACGGCTGTGGTCGAAAAAGTGACCAAGGATTTCGGCCAGATTGACATTCTCATCAACAATGCCGGCATCACCAAGGATCGAACCCTCAAGAACATGACCCCCGATGAGTGGGAACAGGTGATCGCGGTCGATCTCTCCTCGGTCTTTTACTGTTCAAAGGCGGTGATCAACCAGATGCTCGCCAGGGGGTATGGCCGAATTATCAGTATCAGCTCGGTCGTCGGAGAAAAAGGGAACGTGGGACAGACGAATTATGCGGCGGCCAAGGCTGGGATTATCGGCTTCACCAAATCCCTCGCGTTGGAAACAGCGAAAAAAGGCATTACCGTCAACGCCGTTGCGCCGGGATTCGTGAAGACCGCGATGACGGACAAGATTCCAAAGGAGATCGTGGAAAAGATCGTGGAGACGATCCCCATCGGACGAATGGCCGAACCATGGGAGATTGCCCGAGCGGTTGCATTTTTAGCGGATGAAAAGTCTTCCTATGTGACCGGTCAGGTGTTAAGTGTCAACGGCGGGCTATACATGTGAGAGGACATCTTCTCATGGGTGCATGGACCACCACAGAAGTCATCACAACAGATAAGAATGGAGGCAGCGATGGAAACGATGGAATGGACCAAACAATCGGAAGAGATGTTCAAGACGTGGAGCGACGCTCAGACGAAAATGTGGAATGAGTGGCTGAAGGCGATGCAAGGATTCGGAAAATCTCCGTCCAGTCAGGTTTGGGACAAGACGATCGAGGCGTGGGATGAATCCATCAAGAAGATGCTGGACGCTCAGGTCGACTTGACCCAGCGCTGGGCCGAGAGTTTCACCACGAACCAGAGCGCTCCCAAGGAGATGGTGGAATGGGCCAAGCAAGGTCAAGAAATGGGCAGACGCTGGACCGACACCCAGAAGCAACTCTGGACTGGTTGGTTCCAGGTCGTCAGGAAGCTGGACCCCACCACTGGAACGGGTGTGAACTGGGGCGGAGAGGGATTCGTGCAGGGATGGCAGGAGGCTGTCCAGAAAGCGCGGGATTCTCAGGCAGAGTGGCTTCGTCTCTGGTCCGTAGGCCAAGGCAGCCAAAACCCAAAGGGAAAAACGGCAGGCTGAAACGTCGGCCCTGGGAGATGGGTTCTAGCATGCCTCGGGGCAAGGGCGATGTCTGGTCGGAGCTTCGGTATCGGAACAAGGCGCGTCTTGACGCGCTTGATATCGGACGGGTGCGATAACGGGTGTAAATGTTTGGAGGGGATGCCGTGCATTCGAACGAGCAGTCTGAGACGATGGCCAAAGCATTAACCGAAGTTCAAAAACAGATGTGGGAAAACTGGATGGGTTGGATGCGAACGGCCCCCTCCGGGATGCCTGTATCGCCTGGAGTGGCCGACCAGTGGCGTGAACAAGCAATCCAGGCGTTCAAAGGTTGGACGAACGAGACGGAGCAAGTCGCCAAGGACGTGAGTCAGCGACTGCTGACGACTCAGGATTGCGTCCTGCGTTTCCTCGAGCTTTCCGTAAGCTCATGGAATGCCGTCGCTCCCAAGGTGGAGGCCGGTGAGGACTGGCAGGCCGTTCTGGCGAAGCATGTGGAGCAGGTGCGCCAACAGATGTCTCCCCAGGGAATGGGGAAGGTGACTCAGGACTCGGGTGAGCTGTGGGGCCTGTATCTGGAGCAGTGGCAAAAACTTGTCCAACCATGGGCAATGTCGCTGCAGCGGGCTCCGGGGCGTGTCGGCCAAGCTTCGACGGGAGATGGTTCGGCCCTCGTCGAGTTGATGCATCTCTACGGGGATGCGTACGAGCGCACCTTCGGTCGTCTGATCGAGAGCCCGAGTCTCGGCCACACCCGCGAACTGAACGAGGACCTGCTCAAAGGATTCGCCGCGTGGATGGATTACCGCCAAGCGAGTTTTGCCTACCAAGTCGAATTGGGTGAAACCTGGACGCGCGCTTTCGAGGAATTTATCCGGAAACTGATCTCCCAGACCGAAAAGGGTGAGACAGTGCAGAGTCTGCGGCAACTGCTTTTTCAGTGGATCGACGTCGTCGATCAGGTGTTTGAAAAGGCCTTCCGATCCGATGAGTACATTCGGTTGCAGGGGAACTTACTCAACTCGTCAATGACGTATCGGCTCCGTGAACGCGAGATCGTCGAAGCTTTTTTGAAAACCAGCCATATACCCTCTCGAAGCGAGTTGGACGAGGCCCACCGCAGAATCTATCATCTGCGTAAGGACGTCAAGGAGCTAAAGAGAGCGCTGCACGACATCAAGGCAGAACTGTCCAGCCAGACAAAGAGAGAGCCGGCCGGCGGGTAATCACCGGAACCGTTCCCAAAGCCAGGGCAGTAGTAGCATCCCTGCAGCGATGCGTGGTGCAAAGTCAGCAAGGAGAATACGTGATGCCGCTTCCTTTCTATCTGAGTCCAGAACAGACCATGCGAGAGCTCATCGACCTGAACCGTAAGGTTGTCGGTGGAATCGAGCGCCTCAGCCATATCCGAGACAAGGACATTCAGGTTGGGGTGAGTCCCAAAGAAGAGGTCTATCGAGAGGACAATCTGGTCCTGTATCGCTTCACCCCGATGGTGGAGAAGCCATTCCCCATTCCCATCCTCATCGTGTATGCCTTGGTCAACCGGCCGTATATGGTCGATTTGCAGGCAGACAGGTCATTGGTCCGCAATCTGCTGCAGCAGGGCATGGACGTCTATTTGATCGACTGGGGGTACCCGAGCCGGGGAGATCGGTGGTTGACCCTCGACGATTACATTAACGGATATATCAACGACTGTGTGGATGTGGTGCGCCAGAGACACGGCTTGGAGCAGATCAATATCCTCGGAATCTGCCAGGGAGGCACGTTCAGCCTCTGTTACACTGCGCTCCATCCCGAAAAGGTCAAGAACCTGATTACGATGGTCACCCCGGTGGACTTTCACGTCAAAGAGGGCGTGCCCAATCTCTGGGCCGGATGCAGCACCGGCGGTCAGACCATGGACGTGGATGTGTTGGTCGATGCCTTCGGCAACATCCCCGGCGAATTCATGAATTTCGGGTTCCTCATGCTGAAGCCGTTCCAGTTGGGCCTGGGAAAATACCTTGAAATGATCGACATCATGGATAACGACGAAAAATTGCACAACTTCCTCCGCATGGAGGAATGGATCTTTGATAGTCCCGACCAGGCCGGCGAGACCTATCGGCAGTTCATGAAGGATTTTTATCAAGGCAACAAGTTGATCAGGGGTTTTGTGAAGATCGGGACGAAGACGGTCGACCTCGGCCAGGTCCGAGCGCCCGTGCTCAATGTGTATGCCGAACAGGATCACCTCGTTCCACCGGCTTCCTCCATGGCGCTCGAGCACTGTGTCGGAACCACAGACTATACTCTGCGCTCCTTTCCTGTCGGACATATCGGTATGTATGTCAGCGGAAAGGTGCAGCGGGATTTGCCCCCCACGATCGTGAAGTGGCTTCGCGAGCGAGGCTAGGGGAAGCGTGAGTAAGTCGAGCTGTCCGGAGTGACCATCGAGGCGCATATCGGGAGGTTCTTTCTTGGAGGTGCCTGTCTCCTCGTTGTATTGATGTTCTTCTGCCGTCAGGCTGAAGCCGCGCATAAGGTCGCGCACTGCCGTCCCGGTCCTGCCGAAGCGCTCTTTCCCCCCGACTTTCCAATCGTACAGGACCATGAATGGAAGTACCGCATTGGGGGATGGGGTGGCGTGCAACAAGGCGCTCCGCTGCGGCACCGTCCCGTCATTTTTGTTCATGGCAATACTCGTGACGCCGGTGACTGGGATGAGCCGGGGAACAGCGTCAAGCAACGTTTCCTAGAGGCGGGTTACTCGATGCAAGAGTTGTGGGCCCTCTCCTATAACGGCAAGTCCACGAGACAGGTCCAGCCCGCGTCGCAATGCCGCACCGATACCCGAACCAACGTGCCTGATCTGGTTGCCTTTATCAAGGAGGTCTTGACCTATACCGGCGCTCCCAAGGTGGATCTCATCGGCCACTCGCTGGGAGTCATGATTACCCGGAGCGTGCTGGCCGAGCATCCTGATCTCTTGACTCGCGTCGAGCATGTGGTCGGCATCGCCGGCCCCAACCATGGGACCACCGTCTGTCGTCGTCTCTGGTTGATGTGGCTGATCGGTTGGAACGATTTCATCGGGTGCGACGAGTTGGTCCCTGGTTCCGACTGGTTGACGACACTGAACAGCGGCGGTGAGGGCGAAACACTTGGTCATGTACGGTATATGACGATTTATGACGGAACGGGAGCCGACATCTTCTACCGTTCATGGCTGTTTGGGTGGCCGGTGAGAGATGCGGACAGTCCAGCTCTCGATGGGGCAGAAAATCAGCGGTTACCCGGATTGACGCATGATGAATTGAGAACTGATGAACAGGCCGTTGCCCTCTACCTCGGTTTTGTTCTTTCCGCTCCCTAGCAGCACTCCTGCCTATATGACTTCCTGAAGACGTCCTCGGCGAAGATCGAAGAGGCGGCCATTGACGGCATGCCGGCGAATAGCGGAGCACTTTGGCAGTCACGAGTGTTTGAAATGGTGTGTCTCGTGTGATAAGAGTTGACGCGAGAAGCGCAGCAGGTGAAGCGGCCCGCCATGGTTTCTGCGAAACGACACCGTGACAGGAAGGGTTCAATGGTCAATAAGAGGTCATCTATGCCGATACACAAAGTCAATTTGGCGCTTCAAGGCGGTGGCTCACATGGCGCCTTTACTTGGGGCGTGCTCGATCGTCTGCTTGAGGAAGAAAGCCTTGAGATTGCGGGGGTCAGCGGGACAAGCGCCGGCGCAATGAACGCCATAGCCCTTGCCGATGGTCTGTCCCGGGGTGGCCGGAAAGCCGGCAGAAACGCGCTGAGCGCGCTGTGGGAGGCAGTCGGGCGTATGCCGGGCCTTGCCAGATTGTGTTATCCGTTTGGCTCAGGGGAGCGTTTCGATCTCGATTCCTCGCCGATATATCCCTTTTTTGATCTGCTGTCCCGTACTTGGTCGCCCTATCAGCTCAACCCGCTAAACTATCATCCGGTACGTGCCCTGCTCGCCGAATCGATTGATTTTGAACGGCTCCGGCACAACGACACCCTTCGCGTGTTCCTGTGCGCCACGAATGTTCGGACAGGAAGACGAAAGGTCTTCAGCAATGCTGAGCTATCTGTGGATGCGGTCCTGGCTTCCGCGTGCCTGCCGCTCAGCTTTCAGGCAGTTGAAATCGATGGTCACGCCTACTGGGACGGCGGCTATTCGGGGAACCCGGCGATCGCCCCGCTCTTTACAGAGACCACTGTCGATGACGTCATCATCATCGGCATCAATCCATTGACTCGCCCCGAGCTTCCTCAGACGGCTAGTGCCATCATCGATAGGATCAATGAGATCACCTTTAACTCCACATTTTTTTTAGAGCTGGAAGCCGTGAAATATGTCCTTGCGTTGCCTGGCAGGGATCATGATGATCATCCCTTGAAAGACCGGCACCCCCGGCTGCACGAGATTCACGCTGAAGAACTCAGCGAGTTCGGCGCCTCGAGCAAACTCAACAATGAGTTGCGTTTCCTGCGGCATCTCCATGCCATCGGGCGTCGGACGGCGGCGGCATGGATCGATGAGCACCTGGACGCCGTGGGGAAGGGTTCAACCCTGGAAGCAACCCTGGCAGCACCGTCCGTGCTCGATCGCTGACGTGTCTTCGCGTCAAACGCGCCGCTTTGCCTTGCATGTCGGCGGGCGGCGCAGGTCCAGTGGCTCTCTCAAGCCAAGCTCCGGCAGGCCGCTTTCCTCGCCCACAGTATTCATGACGATTCGTCGCGATTGCCGCAGAAGCGTTCATGAATACTGCGGGCTTGACGCGGTATAGGAGCCTCTCTCGGTCTCTGCCAACTCGTTTGCCGCGCAGCCTATCTGGATCGATAAGAGTCTAATCCCTCAAGCCTGGTGACGCACCGGCGGCCCTTGCAGCTCTCGGATGTCCGCCATACAATGCCCCGCTGATGATCGGCCCTTGCTTTTGACCGGTAGGAGAGGCCATGCCTCGAAAGAAACGCGAGACGCTCCGCGACATCTCCAGCCGTGACCCGGAACCGGTACAGGATTTTGAGAAGCTGGGTGTCTTCTATCTCGGACGACGGTATGACCCCGCATCGAAACATACCAAGCCGGAATTCCTGCTCTACGATTCCAAAGATCTCGTGACGCACGCGGTCTGCGTGGGAATGACCGGGAGTGGCAAGACCGGCCTCTGCATCGGCCTCTTGGAGGAAGCCGCGATCGACGGAATTCCTGCCCTCATCATCGATCCAAAAGGAGACCTCGCGAATCTGCTGCTGACGTTTCCTCGTCTCGACAGCCAAGACTTTGCGCCCTGGATCAACGAAGACGATGCCAGAAAGAAAGGCATGTCACCGGCAGAGTATGCGGCCCAACAGGCGGCGTTATGGAAAAAGGGTCTGGCTGAGTGGGGGCAGGATGGGGCACGCATTCAAAAGCTCCGTGATGCAGCCGAGTGCGTCGTGTATACGCCGGGGAGCCATGCGGGGATTCCCGTGTCGATCCTCAACTCATTTGCCGCGCCTCCGCAGGAAGTTCTGGAGGATGTCGAGTTATTGCGTGAGCGGATCGGTACCACGGCCACGAGTCTCCTCGGCCTGATTGGAGTGCAAGCCGATCCGGTCAAGAGCCGTGAACATATCTTATTGTCCACGATCCTTGACCAGGCCTGGAGGCAAAGCACTGATCTCGACCTGGCTGCGCTCATCCAGCAGATTCAATCGCCGGCGATCGCGAAGGTCGGCGTCCTGGATCTTGAATCATTTTTCCCATCGAAAGAACGATTCGCCTTCGCGATGCAGCTGAACAATCTGCTTGCGGCGCCGGGATTCACGGCCTGGCTGGAAGGGCAGCCACTGGATGTGGGCGCGATGCTGCACTCGCCGGAGGGAAAGCCACGCCTGGCGATCTTCTCCATTGCCCATCTCACCGACGCCGAACGCATGTTCTTCGTCACCTTGCTGCTGAGCCAGGTACTGGGTTGGGTTCGCGCGCAGTCCGGGACGACGAGTTTGAGGGCTCTCCTCTATATGGACGAAATCTTCGGCTACTTTCCGCCCGTCGCCAATCCACCTTCGAAAGGACCGCTGCTGACGCTCCTGAAACAGGCGCGGGCCTATGGTCTGGGCGTGGTCCTGGCGACACAGAACCCGGTAGACCTTGATTACAAAGGTCTGGCCAATGCGGGGACGTGGTTTATCGGCCGCCTGCAGACTGAACGTGACAAAGCCCGCGTGCTCGAAGGGTTGGAAGGGGCTGCTGCGAGCGGGGGAAAGACCTATGATCGGCAACAGATGGAGCAAGTTCTCGCGAGGGCTCGGCAATCGCGTCTTCTTGATGAATAACGTGCATGAAGATTCGCCGGCACTTTTCCAGACCCGGTGGACCTTATCCTATCTTCGCGGCCCGTTGACTCGGACGCAGATCAAAACGCTGATGGAGCCGGTGAAGCGTGAGAAACTCCAAGGAAAATCACATCAGGAGAAGGTTCAAACCGCCTCACGCCGGACGCCTCACGCCTCACGCCCGATGTTACCGCCGGATATCCCTCAGCAGTTCGTGCCGATTCGCAGCGCGCAACCGAAGGAGACCCAGTTGATCTACGTGCCGATGCTCATGGGAGCCGCTCAGGTGCGCTTTGCCGACGCGAAATCCGGTGTCGATGTGACCGAGAACGTGGCCGTGCTGGCACCGATTACAGATGGCGCTGTCCCCGTAAACTGGGATCAGGCGATCGAAGCGGCGTTAGCGACAGCGGACCTGGAGCAGACACCCGCGGCTGGTGCCCAGTTTGCCACGCTGCCGAGCGTTGCGGGCAAGGCGAAAAATTATGAAACGTGGAAGCAGGACCTTTCCGGATGGCTCTATCGCACGCAGAAGGTTCAACTGTGGCGCAGCTCCGTTGCCAGGGAGGTGTCACAGCCGGGCGAGACGGAGCGTGACTTCCGCGTGCGGCTGCAGCAGACCGGACGCGAACGCCGCGATAAGGACGCCGACGTGCTGCGTCAGAAATATGCTCCCAAAATAGCGGCGCTTCATGACCGAATCAGGCGCGCGCACCAGATGGTTGAGCGCCAGACCGTCGAATCACGCAGTAGCCAGCTTCAGGCGGCGATTTCCGTGGGCGCGACGATTCTCGGCGCCTTTCTCGGCCGAAAAACCATGAGTGCGACCAATATTGGAAAAGCGACCACTGCGATTCGAGGCGCCGGGCGGGCAATGAAGGAATCGAAAGATGTAGGCCAGGCCGAAGACAACGTTGCGGCTCTTCAGGAGCAACTGGCCAATCTGGAGGCCCGGTTCAAATCTGAAGCTGATGCGCTCGCTGCTGCGACCGATCCGCTCACGGAAAAATTGGAAGCCGTGGCACTCAAACCTGCCAAGCCCAATATCTCTGTGAAACTGGTCACGCTCGCCTGGACTCCCTACTGGCAGGGAAACGGCATCCCTCCGACGCCTGCCTGGGAATAGAGGATCGGCCGTGACTGATCTGAGATGGGCGTGACAACTACACAGCAACGTGAGGTTTCCGATCCTTTTGCATCAGCTTGTCCGTGTACGCCAGGAGAATGGCTGAACCGAGGAACGTGAGATGGATGTAGATCTGCCATCGGATGTGTTCCGGATTGACGTTTGCAACATTGACGAAGGCCTTCAAGAGATGAATGCTGGAAATGCCGATCAATGAAGCGGCGAGTTTGACCTTGATGGTCCCCGGATCCACGTGACTCAGCCACTCCGGCCGGTCGGGATGTCCCTCGAGGTCGAGCTTGCTGACGAACGTCGCATAGCCCCCGATCACGACCATCGTGAGCAGGTTCGCCACCATCGTAATATCGATCAACGAGAGAATGCCGAGCATGAAGAGCGTTTCGCTCGATTCGCGCAAGTTGTGGATCATTTCCCAGAGTTCCACAATGAATTTGTACGCGTACAATAATTCGGCCATGATCAGGCCGCCATAGAGCGGCGCTTGAATCCAACGGCTGCCGAAGACGAGCACTTCAAACACATGCTCGACTCGATTTGCCGATCTGGAAATGGAAACGACCGATGAAGATTCGGGGTGGGGCGGCTGGCTCACGCTTTCGTTACGTCCTCCTTTGACGTGGCGTATCCTAGAGGGACAAGCCGTGACTGTCAATCAGCGAAATCGGTGTGATAGAGATCCTTTCTATCGTTCAGACAGAAGGCGACTGGGCCAAGATGCAAAGCGACGCTTCAGGAGAAATGTTTGGAATAAAAAGCGGCCGCTTGGGAACGCCTCGTGATATGCAGTTTGTTGTACACATTTGCCAGGTAATTCTTTACCGTCTTGTCGCTCAACCCCAGTTCGGCTGCGATCTCTTTATTGGTTTTGCCCTGAGCGATCAAGGGCAGCAACCGTTGCTCTTGCGGCGAGAGGGGCAACCGGGTAATGTCGGGCGTCCGATTAGCCAATTTTCTGAGATAGGCGAACGTGTGATGCGTGACGCGTGAATCAAGAAAGAAATGCCCCCGCGCGATCGTCCGTAGCGCCTGCAAGAGTGTCTCGGTGTCGGCATCTCGCAGGACGTATCCATGGGCGCCGGACGCCACTGCAGCGAGCAGTGTCTGGTCTTCAAGACTGTTGGACAAGAACAATATGCGAGTCTGATCGCACAGGGTCAAGAATTCCCGTGCCGCATCTATTCCGCTTCCGTCTTCGAGCCGGACATCCAAAATCACGATATCCGGCTTGAGCTGAGATATGTTGGCCATCGCCTGCTGTTTCGACGTGGCTTCTCCCACTACCGTAAAGTCAGGATCCGGATCGAGAAGGGCGCGCAAGCCGACTCGGACAATTTCATGAGGATCGACGATATACACGTGAGCGGGGTTAGGAGATTGTTTGGCCATCGTTGTGTAGTTCCATTGTGACGGATGAGTAGCATCCATGCCCTTGAATAAGTGAAGTGCGGATCGCGCTCCTGCCCCCACGGACGCGATCCGTCCGTAGGGGGTCCCGGGGGAAAATCCCGTTGGGACGAGAATTCGTTTTCTGACTTTCGGTGTAGACTTTTTCATGGTCTGCTCCCTGAGGTGCGCCATGCCTGCCCGTTCGAGGCACGGACCTATTGGTTGTCCCTGAGGCGGCGCCGTTCTCTCGAAGCCGCCTCCATCTCTTCGTTAACCCGCCCCTAGGAGACTCCGGCCAATTGACCGTTCTGATGGGCCGCCCGATGGCTGCTGGTCGTTGCATTCTGAGTCACCCCCACATCCACTCGCGATAGCGCCAGGACCACGTTTTTCCCGCCGAATCCGAAGCTATTGATGATGGCTCGGCGGATAGGAGCCGGACGCCCCTGGCCGGCGACGTAATCAAGATCGCAATGGGGGTCAGGCTCGGTCAGGTTCAACGTGGGAGGGATGAACTGGTGTTCCAGCGCCATCGCGGTGCCGATGACCTGAAAGGCCCCGCTCGCAGCGAACGCGTGGCCGAGCGCACCCTTAAATGAGCTGACCGGCACCCGGTAGGCATGCGAGCCCAGTACGTTCTTCAATATGAGCGTTTCCGTGACATCCGAGTCCATCATGCCTAACCCGCATGCATTGACATAATCCACCTCTTCCGGGAACCAATGGGCTCGCGCCAAGGCTTGCTGGACCGCACGTTGCTGCTCGTGTCCGGTCGAGTCCGGTTTCACCATCGAGTGCGCATCGCAGGTGAACCCCCATCCTTCCAGCTCGGCGTACATTTTGGCTCCTCGTCGCCGTGCATGCTCGAAATCCTCGAGGACAAAGCACCCGCTGCCTTCGCCCAGCACCATCCCGCAACGTTTTCGGTCGAAGGGCCGCGGCAAGTTACGGATTGATCCATGTTCGTCAGGAGCCAAAGCACGTCCGGCATCCATTGCCGCATAGACGCTGGGATGCAGTGGAGCATCCGTTCCTCCAGCGATGACGAGATCCGATTCTCCCGACTTGATCCAGTCGTAAGCTCGACCGATCGCGTTGGCCGTTGAAGAACATCCGATCGAATAGGTCTCGCAGGGACCGTGCAATCCGAGAACGATGGCGACTTCAGCGGACACGGCATTCGGGAAGGTCATGGCCATCGTGAAGGGATTCGTACGGTGGTAAGAGGTTCGGACGCCGGCATCATGAAGCTCGAACGCTTCCTTCAAGCCTGCAATGGAAGTTCCCATGGACACTCCCGTCGTCGCCCGGTTCTCGTGTTGCAAGTCGATGCTCGAATTTCGAGCCGCCATCATGGAGGCGGCCACGGCGAATTGTGTCGCACGCCCCATTCGTCGCACCTGCTTGCGGTGCAAAAAATCCTCCGGATCAAAGTCATTGATTTCAGCTCCAAGGCACGTCTGAAATGGAGAGGTATCAAAAGACGTGACGGGTTTGACGGCGCTTTCTCCCATGCTCAGGAGATGCCAGAACAGATCTAGAGTGCACCCTAGCGGGGAGACGATTCCCATGCCCGTGATCACGACTCGTCGAGTTGATAGGCTCATGACGTCCTCCTCAATTGTCGTTAGGATAGTTGTGGATGAAATCAGGCATGTGAATGCCACGCATGCATATGTTCGCGATGGGTGTCCGAAAGCGCCCCTTGGGGATAGAACGTCGCATAGAACTCCTCGTCCAAATGATGCGCCTGACAGGCCACGATCGACTTGAACGCATCAACGTGCGCCGGGAATCGTCCGTACGTCTTCCAGATATATTCTGTGAATGCGATCGTCGCATCGATGGCGCAGGGAGAGTGCTCAGGCACATCCCGATTCACCGTCGATCGCAGCCATGGTTGCTCCGTAGGTTTGCGATAGGTTCCGTCCGGTCCGAACTTGCCGGCGATGAGTTGGGTCACCGCCTCCTTCATGGAGCCGACAAACGGCGGCGTCGGTCCCTCCCATACGTCTCGAAGTCCGGACGGATTGGCGCGCAGCGGCCTTCCCGGAGGGACCACGAAGTGAAAGCCCAGGCCCTGGTACAGGTCCGGCTCCATCCCTAACAGGTGCCGCCCGCTCCCCACGCTTTGAATTCCCCCGCCGAGGCCGAGCGCTTGCTCCATCAAGGACAAGTGCTCGCACATGATTCCCTGTTCTTGAATGGCCGTATCGCAGATCGCCGCATCGAGTTCACGCAGGCTGAACATTCGTCGCTTGGCCAGATCATCATGCAGATGACCGCCGGCACTGCGCCGAAAGGAGTCGAGTCCGCAGGCGGCGTTGGCATTGTCGGTGTCGACGACGAAGTACCCGCATTCTTCGCTGAACAGCATCAACAACAGATTGATATAGAGCAGAGCCACGTTGGTGACCGGCATGAAGAACGTGGTCCCGGCGCGGTTGGTGTACCATTGATTGAACGGCAGCATGAATGGGACCTCGCGGGGAATCACCATGCGGCACGATTCAAGTTGAACGATATCCAAATCCCAGGGGTGGTCTGCGCCGGCCGCCCCGGCCACGAAAAACAGGCCGTCGTCGTTGGTGTAGAACAATCGGGTTGTTTGCGCGGCACAAGGACTGGGCACCGTCCGGCCGCGAAAGTTCATGAGGGCATTGCCTTGGCCCTCGCTCCTCGTCGGCCTTCCGATAAAGTGCATGTCGCCGAGATTTGGTCCGGTCTGGCCGACCGCTGCATAGATCATGTACCGTTCTTCTTCCCGACTCAGGGGAACCGGCTCAAGTTGGCTTTCATACTGCAAAGGCCCACTGGGTAAAATCATGCCGCGACCGAAGCGGCGAGTTTTGCGGTGCTGGAACAAATCCAGAAGCGTATGGGTGGCTTCCATCGTTGTGGGTTGGATGCTGGTCTGGGTCATATGCCCTCCTGAGTTTTTCGGTTGATCACATCATCCTGAAGTAGACATTACGAGAAAATGCTAAGGGTGTCACCTACCCACCGGGGTAGGTCACACCGAGTCCTGCAGGAGTTCAGGTATGCAAGGTAGGGAAGTGGGGCGGCATGAAGGCTGGAGGAGGTTCACGACGTGCAGAATAATGCACGTCAAGTTTGTGAACGGGCGCGAGGGCCGCGACGCGAGGAATAACGAGCGTCAGGTTTGCGGACGCCGCTGAGACGGTGAGGCGGCCGTGTTCCGGTGAGCGCCCAGTGTCTTACAAAGTCGGTGGGTCTTTTGCAAAACCCTGCTGGTGTAGTGTCCACGAAGTTCGAAACATAAGTCGGCACTTGAGCAGCGATCCGCCTTCGCACCTTCCGGCGCGACCCCTCCGGGCCTTGCTGGGCGGAAGTCCTTCGGGAATTCCGTCGCAGACTCGGTCAGTTCCCGCTTTCCTTCCCCGCAAGTCCACGGTGGGTACCCCCGCGCCTCCGGTGAAGTCGGCGGTCGCCCGCTCAAGTGCCAGTTCATCGAAGAAGTTTCGGGACATTACACTAGCAGGATGTTGAAAAAGTCCGCCAGCTTTGTTCTCGCGGCGCTTAGAGGCTCGTCGTACGTGAAAAAGTACGATTCGCCTCTTCGCTGGCTGCGGCCGCGCTGGACGGCCATTTTGAACATCCTGCGAGGTTCTGTCTCGTCATGCGCGACATTCAAGCAGGCAATTTCCTCACGGCGCAAAATAGTTTTTCAACAGCCTGCTAGAGCCGCCAGTGATATGAGCGATGAAACGGGACGAAGTGCGCGGAGTGTTCTACTTGCTTGGGGCGGGAGAGGTCGGTGGTTGATCAGAGGTAGCCGGGTGATTGGGAATGAGCTGGTACTGTTGGCCGTGCTGCCAGTAGGCGATAGCGCTCCAACGGTTTTCGACGCCGATTTTCTGGAAAATGTTTTTCAGATGAAATTTAATGGTATTGAGACTCACATGAAGAATGACCGATATTTCCCAATTCGTCTTTCCTGCCGCCACCCAACGAAGAATCTCCTCTTCGCGTTTGCTGAGCGCCGAGTCCTGTTGGACGAGCTCCGGCTGCTCCCGCAGCGTCGTGCATCGCAGGTATCCCAAATGAAAATGAGGAGCGAGGATATCGAGAAGGAGGCGTAGTTTATGGGCCTGCTTCGCGTCGAAATTGCTGAACGCAAAGTAGGTGCAGGTTCCGTTCGCGCCGCGCACGCCTGCGGAGAGGCAGGTCTTGATCCCGAAGTCCAATTTGAGTGACATGATTTCTTTTGGGTCTTTATGCTCGGGGAGGTCGGCACTGGAGGTCACTGAATGCCCGGAATAAATCAGACGGTGGACTGCCGGGTCCGCGGCCAAACCCTGCCCCATATAGAGCTGGCAAAATTCCCGGGGATAGCTGGTATGACCAAGAGAGGGAGTAATGCCTTGGAGAAGGTTGACGGCGCCGCATCCGGAAAATTCGAAGGGAACGACGCGAGAGACCGTGGAAACGAGATGCCAGACTCCATCGGCTCGGTTCAGCAACCGAGTCTCATACATGATTTCCCCAAGCCGCTGGAACTCTCGTGCGGAAAACTCCCGTTGTCTCACGCAGCTCCTTCACTCTCAGTCGCCGAGGATATGATGAAGGACAGAATTCCTACAGATGTAGAGACTCCATATCGAGAAGCCGAAGGTCCAGCTCAGGGGTGCGTCCCGTTCGGTGAGTCGAATTGTACTGCGTGCGACCAGAGATAGATAGAGCTATTTAGCCCTAATATACGTCCATTTTTCAGAATCGTCTCGGTGTGCGGATTGACGGAGGGGTCGTTCGAAAACCCAGAACCTAGCGATGCACGCGCAGCACGGGACCCGATGCGAGCCATTTGGTGGCGCCCAAGGAGGCGACATGCGGGAGGTGTCCGATATACCAGAAGACGATGTCCTGTTCCTGGATTCCCTCGCCGTCGTCGTAGGCAAGTTCACCTCTGGCGGCAAAAGGCCAGGGCTCATCCTCCCATCGTTTGTTGCGCCGAACCGCTATATCCATATCCGAAAAGGCGTCGCGTGCTGTGGACTCTTCAGTCACGGGACTATAGGCCGGACCGGGAAGAATCCATACGCCGTGTCCGGTGGGTTGGTCGCGAACGAACCACACCCGATTGGTAGCCGAGAGCCTGGTGTCATTGACCTCATTTGTATACTTGTGCCAACCCGGTCCCCACCCGGTATCCGGGGCGTTGGTGTCGTACCGGAAGACTTGGTCGAGGCCGTTTCCATCAATGTCGAAATCGAGCCGCCAGTACGGATGGTGCACATGATTGGTGTTGCACGACAGGCCGCGGCTGTGCGCGATTGGATGGATTTCCCCGTCCTGGGAGAGATACCAGACCTGATAGATATGGTATTCCCCGATCCGGGCATAGACGCCGAGTTCCAGCCACTTGACGCCGTTGTGCTGGTAAGTTTGTACGCAGACTTTCTGATCGCCGCAATCTACAATCGGGATGATGTTGGTCCAGTTGAGACGGTCTTGGAACGGACCGCATCGGCCGGTGGCTTCTCGTGATCCGCCCAACGAGAATGGGTTCCACCAATGGCGTTCCTTGTCGTACTTGACCCGGAGCACAGGCATGCTTGCCTTGGCCAGGACCTTTTCATGATCGAAGACGACATTCCGCAATGCCAAGCCGGTGTCGTCGTTGACTTCCCAGTCGAGGCTCCACAATTCAAAGTCCACATGGCCGAACCGGTCTTCCGCGAAGCTCGGAGGAGACCACGATAGACTCCCAAGCAGGGCCAGCAATAAAAACCTCCTCACCATGACTGAAGTCTCCTCACCGATGCGCCTCTTCTTTGCCGGCCTTCAAGACCTTTTGCTCACTCAAATCGACGACCGCCCAATATTGTGGGTTACCGGTGAGACCCTGTGAGAAGGTTACCCAAAATACACGATGGCCATAGCCCGGATCATTCCAGAATATTCCGTCTCCCGGTTGCATGAGGATCGCGTGACCTTCGAGGTCTGGAAGCGCGCCAATGCGGGTGTCTTTTCGGGCCAGGGCGGTGGCTTCCTGTATCTCTTCGCCGCCCTCCATGGGGAGATAGCCCTCGCGGCGGCGCACGTTCGCAACCGTGTCACCTTTCATCTCCACATCGACCGTGAGGTTGTTCGTATAGCTGAAAAAAGTCAGTTGGATCTTCGATGGAGACGATTTGCAACATCCCTGAGACATGGTGTGTCCCGCATCTGTTACCGTCATGTTGATCAGGGTATACCGTGTTCCGAGTAGATTTCGGACTTGCGTATTGGCCTGTGCCTTCTGTTGGAGATCCACACCGGCTTCAGCCATGGTCCCTGTCCCTTGAACGCTGTCCGTCGGCTTGATGTCCGAACGGTCCTTCAGTGTCATTCGAGAACCATCCGCCGGATCATTGAACTCCAAACGGTGGACGATTCCTTGCGGAGGGAGAGGCAGGGGCATCTTCGGGACGGCGGTTTCCGGGCTTCTGACTTCCTCGTGATGTCGTGGGCCTGAATAGAGGGAACAGCCTCCGCTGGAAAGAACCACCAGGAGGAGTAGTAAAATGATTGAATCTAGGTATGCGCAGGTGACGGCGTTCCTACTGGCCATCTGTGGATTCCTGTCAAAAAGCATCGGCACGTTCCACTGTTCCTTCGTGAAGCGTTGAAAGGACATTTGCTGATCTGTTGATCTGCCGATCTGATGAATTTCGGATGTTCAACAAATCATCAGATCAACAAATTCAGAAATTTCCTTACGAGGACGAACGACGAGCGACGGCTTCTAAGCAGCGACGAGTTTCACCGCAATCTTGGCAGCGAGCTTAGCAAGCCCAACCGCCCCATCCAGGATGAATGCAAGTTTCTGTCGCATTTCCACATCGAGTTCAGCCCGACTCAGCAGGGTCTCGAACTCGTCGATTTCTTGCTGTTCGAAGGTGATCACCTTCGACACGGCATTGTTAAACGTGTCGGCTAGCTTCTTGTAGAGTTTGGAGCGGTGCAGGATGAGCAACGTCGTCAGCTCGGGATCGCCGCCGAAATCACGAATCGATTCACTGACCTGATTGATCTGCGTGAGCAACACGTCTTGGGTCGCCCGGACATCGCTCGATTTGGCGACAACGAACTTCACGTTCGGACCAAGGGCTTCGAGAAGTTCCTGCACGTCGTCCTTCGCCACATCCAGCTTCGCGAAGAACTTCTGAATATCCGTGGCCGCCGTCTCGCCGGCCTCGATCGCCTTCCTGACCTTCGTCACAAGTTCATCGTTTTGCTTGAGAAAATTAGCGACGCCTTCGGTGCTCAATGGGATACTCATCGAGGCCTCCTCCCTCGTGCAGGTGCCATGTCGTGCTCGATTACTTCACGCGCTCGAGAAGCTCCATTAAGTCGACGGTCAGCGAACGGGTCCGATCCAGGGTCCGCGTTTTCAGAAACTGATAGGTCAGCGCCTCCTGGAGCGCATCATTGACGGTCCTTGAGTTGGCAAGAATCTGACCGAGTCGGTCGGACCCTCCAGGGACCCGATCAACGAGAGCACTGACCACTTCGGGATCGACCGAGGCCAAGAAGGACTTGTTGGCATAGCGTTCGACCTGTGTGTGGATGGTCGCAAGATGTCCCCATGAGTCTTCCACGCGATTGACGGCTTCGAGCAATGCACAGAAATCCTCGTCGAACTGCTTGATGACCGCCTGTTCGAGTCCCTGGTACTCGGCGAGGTAGGTCTTGCCGATCAGGTACGACACCGACCAAGCGTCCACACCCGCCTTGCTCAACAGATTTTGATGCGACGCCGCAATAAGCGAATGTTTTGCTTCGGCCGCCTGGATCTTCTTGATGCTCTCGTTCAGCCCTTTGACGGATTCCTGCAAGTATTCGATCCGTTTCTGCTGGTCCTGATGATACTGGTGAATATTGGTTTGCGCGGCATCGATTTTCGTCCCTTCCCGTTTGATCAAGTCCCGAACTGCGCTGCTCTGAACGGAATGGCAGCCTGCCTGCAGCAGGAGCATCAAGGCGAGGGAAACTGCGGTGCGTCTGGTTGGCATGGGTGATTCCTCTCAACGTATCAGCGTAACGCTTTCACCGATTCGGCCAATTGCTCGACGTCGTCACGCTTAACCGTCACATCGATATCGAGGTAGCGCTTGATCATCCCGTTGATGCGGCGTAACGCGGCCAGGTTTGTCTGATAATCGTCGAAAGCGCTGTAATCGGCTGCCTTCATTTCCTCGGTATACTCGGTTTCCACCTTCTTCTGGATCGCATCGATCAGTTCGGGAATACCTTGGACGAGGCCATTCATGTCGCTCCGCCCCTTCTCGAACACGACGCTGTCGTCCTTGCCTTTCCGTTCCGGAAGGTCGCGCAAGCGCATACGATTGATTGCAGTCAGGAGCGGGTCCGGTTTGGCGGGATCGACCGGTTTCATCCCGAGCAGTGAGAGTAAGACCAGCGAGGCGTGATTCTCTTTGGTTTGTCCTGAAGGTGGTTCGGGGTCAGTCGTGGCCCACTTCATCGCTTGATCGAGCAGGGCCTGTTTCTTTGCATAGCGGTACCAGTACCAATACCGGGTATCGATACTCTCGAGGAGCTCGCGATGGATGGTCATCAGTCTCGCGTTCTCGGCGTAGGCCACATCCTTGGCAACGACCGCCTGTTTGATTTCGGGAGGAGTGGTGCAGGCAGGCACGATCACAAGCAGCAGCAGGGAACCGACGAAGAGGTTCATGCACGATCCTCCCACCTGATATGCAGGACGCGGTTCAGCAATCGATGTGCCCTGCGGGATCTTGCGTAATGGACGGAGCTACAGTAGAAAGATGTGGCGATGATTGCAAGAAAAAATTAGCGGCTGCTTCAACATGAAACACGCGGATGCCGGTGTGCCGGTGTCAGAAAAGGCGCAGCGCATATCCAGATGGTCACGATGGACATGTGAAGCATATGGAGGAGAATGGCCAACACTGAGGGATAGGGACCGCCTCACGAGATACGCTTCATGAAAACGAGCGACGACCTAGGAGCCTGTCCGACATTGCCTTCGTGACGAGGCGAAGGAGGCACGGCCAGATGCGAGGCCGCAGGCCCGGAAAAACCGGAGGCGTATTCGCTGGATTACGTTGAGGATTGTTTCGGGCCGAGTACGACGCAGACGGTCGCGGATCGTTCGCCGCAGTAGAACGGTCAATGTCGGACAGGCTCCTAGGTCAATGCTTTGCGGACTTCTTGTGCAGTCCTGCTATCGAGGCCGGCTTGTTTCAAATCTTCTTCTGTCGCTCGTGCGATATTCTTGAGACTACCGAATTGTCGAAGCAATGTGTTCCGTCGTATTTCTCCGACACCGATGATCTGGTCCAGCCGGGAGGAGATGAGGGCCTTCCCGCGCAGTCTGCGGTGATAGGTGATGGCGAAACGATGGGCTTCATCACGAATCCGTTGCAGCAAGTGAGTCACGGGGGAGGTGGGCCTGAGCGCGATCGGGTTCTTTCGTCCCGGCAAGAAGATTCGCTCTTCCTTTTCCCCGCGGGCTTTTGCCAGCCCGATGATGGGGATGTCGGCTCGTCCGACCTTGCGCAGGCCTTCGATGGCCGCAGACAATTGGCCGAGCCCTCCGTCGATGACGATCAGGTCCGGAGTGGCCAAGTCCTCGGCATGGCCATACCGTCGCTCGACGACTTCCTGCATGCTGGCAAAGTCATTCGCACCGACGACTGTCTGAATGCGAAACCGGCGATAATCCGATTTTTTCGCTTGCCCGTCCTCCCACACCACCAACGACGCGACCGACTCCTTGCCCATGATATTCGAAATATCCAGACCTTCAATCCGGCCGGGAGACTTCTCCAGCCGTAACAGCCGCTTGAGCTCTTGCGTGGCTTGACGGTCCAATTCCTCGTTTCGGAGGTGTTCGGTCAGGGCGGCTGTGGCATTTTCTTCCGCGAGCCGCACCAATTGATGTTTTTGCCCGCGCTCAGGAACGACCACGCGTACCGCCTCTCCTCTTTTTTCAGTGAGCCATTGTTCAAGCAAGGGCGCATCGTCGAGCGAGGCAGGTACGAGTACCTCCTTCGGAGGTTGACCCTCCTTGTTGTAGAACTGCTCAATGACCGACCGCAGTAATTCCTCGTCGCTCGACTCTGCGGATTGCGGCCAGAAAAAGTCCTTGCGCCCGATCAGAAGCCCGCTTCTGACAAACAACAGTTGAAGATCGACGGCCATGCCTTGTCGCGCGATGCCCAGGACATCCTGGTCGGTGGAGGTTGTTTGCGTGATGCGCTGCTTTTCAAGAGTCCGTTCGATCTTGAAAATCCGGTCGCGCAGCCTGGCCGCCTCTTCGAATTCCTCACGGTCTGACGCTGCTTCCATCTGCCCGCGCATGTCATCGAGAAGTTCACGGTCCCGGCCTTCCAGAAATTGCCGCACTTGTTTCACGATCCGATGATAGTCATCACGGGTCTGATTGCCGATACAGGGGGCCATGCACCGTTTGATCTCGAACTCGATGCACGCGCGTTCTGCCGTGCCGTCGATATCAATTTCACAAGTGGCCAGAGGAAATACCTTGCGAATCACTTTCAGCGTTTCACGAAGGGCGCCGGCCGGGGTGTAGGGTCCGTAGTACAACGCGCCGTCCTTCTGAACGCGCCGCACGATGGAAAAGCGCGGGAAGTCTTCCTTGATCGGCAATCGCAAGTAGGGATACTGTTTGTCGTCCCGGAGCACGACATTGAACCGGGGGCGGTGCCGCTTGATGAGGTTGCTTTCCAGAATGAGGGCCTCGAGCGGCGAGCGGGTCACAATCGTTTCGAGATCGGCAATGTGATTCGCCAGCAGGGACGTCTTCGGCGTGTGGTCGGAACCTTTCTGAAAGTACGAGCGAACCCGATCGGCCAGCACCGCGGCTTTCCCTACGTAAAGGATTTCCCCCTTCTGGTTCTTGAACAGATAGACACCCGGCTGATCGGGGAGATGGGAGAGCTTGGATTGGAGGTCGTCAGTCGCCATGCGTCAAACCGTCATCCGACAGGATACCAAGAATGCCGGTCGTTTTCACGATTGACGACTGTCGATGGAGGACCGACGTTATCGAAGGCTTCGAACGAATGAAGGGCTCAGTGTGCCCCGCGCAACCTCGGCCACGGGGCCTTTCATGGTCAGTCTGTAGTCGGAGGCGACGTCGATGGTCAACTTGCCCCCCGGCATTTTGACAGTGACCGGGCTCTTGACGAGGCCGAGTCGCACAGCGGCGGTCGCGGCGGCGCACGAGGAAGATCCCGATGCCTGTGTCTCGCCGGCGCCCCGTTCCCAAATGAGAATGAAGATTTCCTGCGGGCCGGTGGGCACGGCAAGCTGGACATTGATCCTTTTGGGAAACAGGACATGATGTTCCAGAGCCGGGCCGAGTGCGAGAAGATCGGCGCGCGACCAGGATTCTCCGGCCGGCTTGAACACCACGCAGTGCGGATTGCCGACACTCACACCGGTGAACTGGAGAGCACGTCCCGCTGCTTCGATTGATTGTTGGATGAGTTCCTCAACCGGTAGCGTGCATGGCAGGGTGCCGGGAACAAAGGTCGCCCGGCCCATATCGACCGTGACCGCGCTGGCCTCCCGGTGACGATCGAGATGCAAATGGATCGAGACCAGGCCCCCTTTCGTCTCAATCGTAAACGCCGTACGAGTGGTCCGCCGGGTTGCATAAAGATACCGGGCGAAAATCCGGAGGCCGTTGCCGGACTTTTCCGCCTCGCTTCCGTCCGGATTGAAGATCCGCAGCCCGAAATCTGCCTTCTTGGAGGGATCGATGGCGAGGATGCCGTCACTCCCTAGTCCCCAGTTGCGATCGCAGATCGTGCGAATGACCCCAGGTGTCAGCTTGAAGGTCAACTCCTTTGGATCCATCACCAGGTAATCATTGCCCAGGCCGTGCCCTCTGAAGAATGCATTTTTCATGTGGTTTGCCTTGTCCGCAGAGAACTCGTCGTTCGTGATGAAGAGAAAAGATTATCCCTTGGTCATCGAGGAATCGTCACAATGGAAGAGAAGGACTACAACCCTTCGAGACTTTCAGTGAATTGAACGAACGACGCTTCACGAGTGACGAACGACAGGTACTACACGAGCGCGATGCCGGGAGGGCGTTCGATCAGTTCAATCTCATAGCCGTCGGGACCGTCAATAAAGATGAACCGGCTTCCGGACGAACTTCTGGTCGGACCGTCGGTGATCGTGATGCCTTTGCCCTGAAATTCGGCGATCGTCTCGTCAAGGTTGTCGACTTCAAACGCCAGATGGACGAGATCTTCTTGAACTTTTACCGGGCCACTCGCGGGGAAGCTGCACAACTCGATCAATTCTTCACTATTTGGAACTTTCAAAAACGCCAGATGAGAACCCCGCGGAGACACCTTTCGCTCCACGACCTCGAGACCGAGAATGCCGGTATAGAACCGGATGGTTTGATCCATGTCGCTGACCCGCATGCGGGTATGGAGAAACTTACGTACCGGCATCGGCGCTCAACTTTCCACTTTCTATCGAGGCTTGTGAAGACAATTATGAGATCAGTATACTGTTTAACGGGAAAACTAATAACTCCATATTCTGGACCCGTCAATCACTTCCCCCTGTATCTTGCTTTTGCCGATCAATGAACCGATGAATTGCATATTGAACGCCACTCGATCGTTCAGCGAGAATCCCATTCCAACGCTGTAGTCGAAGATGTTTCCCAGATTTCGTCCGTCATGTGAGAGCGTTTCGGTGTATCCAAGCCGGCCGAAAAACACGACGGGATCAATCGATTTCAGGAGAGTGACACCTCCTCCGATATTATCATTCCCCGTTCCGCGTAGCGTATCGCCGCCCGAACGCGACTTGCCTTGGATGTCTCTTGGTCAGCGTGCACCAGGAAAGGAAAAATGACATCAAGCTCCAATCCGTCGGTAAGGATGCCCGCACGAGCGAACAGTGTCGTGTCGAAAAAGCGCCTTGTCGACTGGATCAAGGTCGATTGTCCCGCGCCGATGGATATAAACTCCTGCCTCTTGTCGGTGCTGTAGAATGTATTGAGTTCGACGACAAGCTCGCCTTTTTTGATAAAGACGCTTTGATTGCGTAGATAGAATTCTTGCAGACGTTTGAGCTCTTCGGCCTCCTTTTGTCGATCTCCTTCTGTAGGCAGGTCCGGTGTGGCAGCGGGGGCTCGAGCAGCAGGAGCTTGTGGGGGGGGCGGCGCTTGTGGAGGTGAGGATTTTTCTTCACCCAACGAGAAGGTCGGACGGGAAAGGAGCCATACAGTCGTTATCGCTGCCGCGGTAGGCCATCTTCTCGATCGCCGCATGCAGATCGTCCTCTTTGACGCAGTCTTGTACCTAAAATTGGTTATTTAGTATAGACACTTCTTGACCCCACACCCTATGCGCAATATATGTGCCATAAGAGAAGATCGCATCGAGTCAGTCTTCAACCGAAATGTGTAAACACTTTTGACAATCGAGGGGTATTCATGCGGCGCCCGGTGTGTCGTATGAATTGAGTATTCCTGATCCTTCAGAGTGAGGATCGTGTCGCCGGACCGGCGGTCTTCCGCAACAGAATCTCGGCGCTGCCGGGAATGAGAAAGTTGGGCATGGGGCCGATTTCCTGGTAGGCCTGACTTTTGTAGAAGTTCCTCGCGCCAACGTTGAAGTCTGATACGCATGCGAAGAGGTTCTGTGCCCGAGCAAACGTGATCGACTCCACATGACGCAGCAACCGGCTGCCGATACCCTGCCCTTTCATTGAAGGATCGACGGCGAGCAACTCCAGATAGTCGCCGAACAAGAATCGCTGTCGCAGAATGGCGACTCCGACCACATGTCCGGCTAGGTCCATGACGAACGTATCCCGTCCCTGTGGGAGGGGGGTGAAGATCTGATCCCAGGATGAGGCTGTGTAGCCGAGCCGTTTCCAGGGATCGGACGTTGTGAGGATGTCGATGACGGCCCGACGATCGTCGAGAGCCATCTCCCTGATCGTGGCGTTTGTTATTCTGTTGGGGTGCGACATGTCAGGAGGTCCGATACGGTGAGCGGTCTGAGACCTTTGCTGGGAAGCCAGTTCGCCGTCAATTCCTCCGTCACGGCCCTGGTGTGTTTGCCCTTCCCATTGGCATGGAACACGATGACGCTTCCCGGTTTGATACGCTGTTCGAGCCGCCGAAGAAGATGGTCTGCGCTCAGGGTCGGATCCGGGTCCCCTGACTCGATGTTCCACAGAATGAACTGTAGCCCCAGCGACTTCACGACCTGCACCGTGACGTCGTCAAACTCTCCATAGGGTGGCCTGAAGAGAGTGGTGGCTCGCCCATATTTCCCCTGTAACAGGGTGACCGGTGTCAGTATCTCATGCTGCTGCTCGCCGGCATCGTGCAAAGGCAGATGGGCATGGACCTTTCCGTGGGTGCCGACCTCGAAGTATGGAACGGCGAGAAGTTGTTTGACTGCGGCATCGTGCTTCGCGATCCATTTTCCTGACATGAAAAATGTGGCAGGAACATGATGGGTGATCAGGAAGTCGATCAGGTCGTGATCAACACCCGATGCATTTCTGACCGGACAGAGGTCATACGTCAGTGCCACGGCCTGACAGGCCGTGGGGCCTGATCGAATGACCTGTCCCTCCGCGTTTGTCGGGATCGCAATGGTCGAGGCAAGACTAGAGGCTGCGATCAGAAATAAGAAGACGACAGCGTTCATGGCGAGAGTATACCTGATGCGAAACAGCCACGATAGTTGACGGTGAAATGGAACGCCTGTTACGGTGACGAGATGCAAGGTCCTGACTGGCAAATCGGCCGAATCCTGGGTATCCCCATACGGGTTCATGCCTCCTGGCTGCTTGTGTTCCTGTTCGTCACCTGGACCCTCGCCACGGGCTATCTGCCCGACCAGCTTCCCGGACTCTCGCCGCTGCGATATTGGGCGATGGGTGCGATCGCCGCTCTCCTGTTGTTCGTCTCGGTGCTGTTGCACGAGCTGGGACATTCCTACGTGGCGCTGAAATATCGAATCCCGATCGGCCAGATTACGCTCTTTATCTTCGGCGGGGTGGCACACATGCGTAAAGAGCCGCCGAGTCCGCGCGCGGAGTTCCTGATTGCCATCGCGGGACCAATCGTCAGTTTCCTGCTGGCCGGAATCTGTCTCGGATTCGTCGCTCTCGTCGAGATCATCCCGGCGGGGAATGCCTTTCGTGGATTGGTGGTGTTGACTGCGTTGCTTGGAATGGTGAACACCCAACTCGGTCTCTTTAACTTGATTCCCGGCTATCCTCTCGACGGAGGGCGGGCCCTAAGGGCCGGCCTGTGGGCCTGGACCAATGATTTTTATCGAGCCACCAGCCAGGCCGCATTCGTCGGGCTTGTGTTTGGTCTGGGCTTTGGCCTCATTGGAGCACTGCTTATCGTCGGATCGCTTTCGGGAACACTATCGAGTTCAGTGGCGAGCAGCGGCGGATGGATTGTTCTGATTGGCGCCTTCCTCTTTGCTGCCGCGCGGGGGAGCCGCAAACAGGCAGCGGTGCGGGCATCCCTGGTAGCTGTCCCCGTGCGGGAATTAATGGTTCGTCCGGTGGTGTCGTTGCCGCCTGACCTCACCTTGGAGGATGCGGTCAATCGCTACTTCCTCCCCTATGGATATAGCGGGTTCCCTGTGGTGCACGATGGCAGGTTGACCGGCTTGGTTACCGTAAGCGATGTGCAAACGATTCCGACCTCACAATGGGCAAGTCGTCATGTGCAGGATGTCATGCGGCCCGCGGACTCTCATCTTATTGTGTCGCCCGATACCCCCACCATGCAGGCGATCGACAGGATGATTCAGCATGAGTTGGACCGGCTGATCGTGATTCAGGACGACCAGGTGCTTGGACTCGTGACGCGCGCCGCCGTGGCCCATTTCGTGGGACTGCACCAGTGAAGCGTGACTTGGGGAGAGCGCACGTCTCGGGCAATCGGTTGCGAAGCAACCGGGGGACGTGGCGGGTGGAAGATTGCGCGGGGTGGGCGGGTGAGATGGAAAGCGTGAAGCGTGAAGGTCCACGACGCGAAGAATAATGAGGTGCGCGTGCGACGAAGAAGTCGCCTCACGTCTGCGCACGGACGCGAGACGGTGAGCGCCCAGTGTCTTGAAACCCGTGTGGACGCCGCCGAGATGTGAGGCGGCAGTCTCTTGGATTCGGAGTTGAGTCCACTTTGTGATAACGAAATGCGAGCGACGAGATACGCTTCACGAGCGACGGTTTCTTGAGATACGATCGGCGAGCGACGCGTCGCCCCCGACGAGATACGCTTCACGAAAAGCGAGCGACGGGGTATCCTCAGTCCTCCGCCCGAGCGACGGACAAATTTTGCAGGATAGCGACGCGGATCAGATGCACGACCAGGAGGAAGCCGTAGACGACGCAGAAGAAGTTGAATGCGATGCGATAAAAATCTACGAGCAGCACCGGCAGGAACAACGCGAAGACAAGGCTGGCGATCAAGGTCATGAACGTCAGCCGTCGGCAGAATTCATAGGACGGTTCCTTCCCGATCAATTTGAGAGCTTTCGCATACCGTTGTGCCCGCAGTAGTCGCGATTCATGCAACGCGGGAGCGCTCGATCCCCAGTACCGCAGACTCAGATATCCCCCGATAATCACGAGCCAAGGAGCGGTCCAGAGCGGCCAGTAGGCGGTTCCGGTATAGGGGTCGGCCGTCAGTAGCATCGCGCAGGATGGCGCATAGAGGAGTCCCAATACGAGCGGAAGAATGCGTTCGTCGCGTATGGGCTCGCCGTTCGGTCCGCCATGAATCAACTCCTGCTCGAAGAGGGGATAGCCGTACTTCAAAACAACCAACGCAATCGCGGCGCTGAACGTTTTGTCGGGGATATAGCGCACACAGTTCTGAAACCAGTTCACGACGGTCCAGCTCAGGCTCTGCCCCCAGGTCAAGCCGATCAGTCCTTCCAGGTAGACCCTTACCGTATCTTCCCATTGAGCGATGATATGACGGAGTGTGATGGCGACATCAGGATTCAGCGCGAACACGGCCTGCTCACCGAGGGCGGCTTGGACCAATGTTCCAGGAATGCTCATCACGACGGCGCCGAAGATCCCAAATGTGAGGAGAAACCAGGCGTGCGAGAAAATCGAGCTCCGACCGGCTCGTAAGTAGTTTCGAAATCCAGACCGCCGGGCCATGATTCCCCAAAACAATCCTCCTGTCATATTGACCAGCGACCAGGGAAAGATGACCACGTCCGCTCCCACTTCCGGGTACAGCAGCCAGTTCACAAGGCTATTCGAAAGTAGCGCGACGATGGCCCCCCACCATGGACCCAGCAGGAACGCCGCCAGGGCGGTGCCGGTCATATCGAGGAACAGGATGCTTTGCAGATGCCGGCTCAGGGTGAGCCCGACGTAGTTCAATAGAATTCCTGCGGCGACGATGACTCCCGTTTCGTACAGAAGGAGATAGGAGGCTCGTTGGACGACCGTAAGCGCAGGGCGGCCGGCGGGTGAGCGGAGTGCGGACGTGCGCTCTTCATCCGGAGAGGATTTCTTGGCCTTCCCCGGACCAAGCCGATCCTGAAGATTGAGCAACTTTTCCAGAATCGAGAGGACTGCGGCGGTAAACCCTGCCAGCGTCCCTCCCAACATCAAGAGATCTTTGTCAAAACCATCAGTCATGACAGTAGAGTGGAAGACCGTCGGTGTGTCGAAATTACAGAGACGATTCTATCGAGGAAGGTTAGGCCGCGCCAGAAAAAGGCAGGAAGTGAGCAGGCCCTTGAAACTATTCCTGGTCGCGGATAGGGTCCGCAGCCCGCAATTGAAACTGTCTGGTGATCACCGCGCCTGCGAGCAGCAATGTGGCGGAGTAGTATATCCAAAGCACCAGGAGAACGACGTCGAGCAACGAACCGTAGAGGCGGCTGTATACAGAGGCCTGCTCTGCGTACGCTGTAAAGAGGAGCTTGGCCGCGACCCAGAGCAGACTGAAGACACTGCCGCCGATAGTGGCCTCGCGCCAGGTGGGACGATCATGCGGCAAGTACCGATAGAGACAGGTGACAGAGATGAATGCAAGCGTGAAGGGCAGGGTGTAGGTGAGCAGAAAGTCATGCGCAACAAGGGCCACAAAGTCGATGCCCCAGAGGCGAGGCGCATGGGTCGTCAGCAGTTCGATGGTTTGGGTGGCCACGTAGGAGACGATGAGCAGCACGCCGAGGAGACCCACGAGGGCCACAGCGATCGCCGTTGAGATCAAAGGGTGACGCTTTCCCGCCGTCCCGAACACCGCGTTCATGGCGTAGTCCAGTTCATAGAACACCAGTGACCCGAACCATACGAAGGCAAAAAAGATGATCCATCGGACTTCATCCAGTTGGGCCACGCGCCGGATCTCCTCCGCCAGGCCTGCCCCCAGACTTGGAAGAAATCCCTTGAGGAAGACAAGGAGAAATTGATAGCCGATGACATCCTGGGTGACGATAAAGCTGATGAAATAGAGCAGCAGAAAGACCATGGGAAACAACGATAGCAAGGAGAAAAAAGCCAGTGAAGCGGCGAGGCTGCCGCAGGCGTGGTGGCGAAATGCCGATGCGGAATCAAGAAGAATTCTGCCTATGGACACGAGAACCGACCTCTTGAGGTCACCTGAATAGGGGATCGTATCAGGATACGTAGACATGGCACCACCCCGGAGGAAGCGGAGTCGGTTACTTCATGAGCGGAACGGCCACCATCGCCAGCGATACCAGCATATTGGGGAACAGCCCGATCAACACCACACCGGCGAGGGCGCAGGCCAGCACGATCGACAATGCGGGCGAGTGTTCAAATCTGGGTTCTGGAATGATGGACGGATCGGGGTCCCGCATATACATCACCATCACGATGCGAAGATAGTAATAGGCGGAGACGGCGGCGAAGATGACCGCGATGACGGCCAGCCATGCCAGGCCTGCGTTCACCGCGGCCATGAAGATGTACAGTTTGCCGATGAAGCCTGCCGTTGGAGGGATGCCTGCGAGTGACACGAGGAACACGAGCATCAATAAGGCGGCAAGCGGCTCCCGCTTCGCCAGGCCGGTGAAATCCTGAATCTCATCGCTCTCGAGCGTTCCTTTCCGCAACATCCCGACAATGGCAAAGGCTCCCAGCGTCATAAAGGCATAGATGGCGAGGTAGAGCATGACGCTGGCGAGACCGGTTGACCCTGAATCACCTCCCAATTTCCCGGCGACAACCACGCCGATGAGTGCGTAGCCGGCATGAGCGATGCTGGAATAGGCGAGCATCCGCTTGATGTTGGTCTGCACGATGGCCACGACGTTGCCGAGCACCATCGTGATAATGCTCAGGACGAGGAAGAGTTGGTACCAATCGCCACTCAGGCCGCCCAGACCCTCCACGAAGACACGAAGGAATGCACCGAAACTTGCGGCCTTGGAGGCGATCGCCATGTAGGCCGTCACCGACGTGGGCGCTCCCTCGTACACATCCGGGGTCCACATGTGAAAGGGGGCGATCGCCAGCTTGAATCCAAAACCGACCGCGAGCAAAACCATCGACAACATCAGCATCGGATCGGTGATCCCATGCAGAGCGGTGGCTGCCGCGATGGCGGAGAGTCGGGTGCTGCCTGCGACGCCAAACAGCAGGGAAATTCCGTACAGGAGTATCCCCGAGGAAAAGGCTCCGAGCACGAAGTATTTGGCCGATGCCTCGAGCGAGCGGGGATCGGAACGCTTGAGGCCGGCCAATATATAGAGGGAGAGGGACATCAGTTCCGTGCCGAGATAGATCGTCAGCAGGTCGGCGGCAGACACCATGACCATCATGCCGGACAGGGTCAGGAGAATGAATCCGTAGTATTCCCCGACGTGGAGACGCTCGGCTTTCAGATAGGCCAAGGACAGGAGTACTGTGAGACCTGTGACCACATAGAGAAGGATTTTCCAGAAGCTCGCGTAGGGATCGATGATCACGATATCGCTGAACGCGGATATCCGTACCGACATCTGGGAAGCAGTCAGGCCAAGACAGACTGCGAGCGCCGCGAGCGTCAGCCATGCCAGGGCATCCTTGTGCGAAGTCGGCGTAATGGGATCCAGTGCCAGGACGAGGCAGGCCGTACCAATCACGATGAGCTCCGGAAGAATAGCAAGGATGTCCTGCAGCGGTAGTGTCATGTCTTACCGGCCGGCGTTCAACCCGTTTCGATGATCTCGGGTAGCACTTCGATTTGCCTTCACCTCGAGTTCGGCGAGACTGACCGGCGTCATCCCCGCCTCAAGGACGTCGGTCTGCCCGTTCAAAAGCTTGGCCACGCTGGCATGCATACGTGAGAGAAATGGATTGGGGAACAACCCGATCCAGAACACGAGGATGACGAGGGGCGTCATCATGGCCAGTTCTCTCCCGTTGAGATCCACAAGACGGTTGCGCTCGTGAGCGGCGGGCACTCCGAACACCACCCGTTGCACCATCCAGAGCAGATAGATCGCGGCCAGAATGATGCCCAATGCGGCAAGGGCGGTGGCGATCTTGCTCCACAAAAACGTTCCAGCCAAGACGAGAAACTCCCCCACAAAGCTGTTTGTTCCGGGCAATCCCAGCGAGGAGAGGGCGAAAATCATCAGGCAGGTGGCGAAGCGGGGCATGGGGCCTGCCAGGCCAATGTTATCTGTGATCAGCCGGCTGTGGGTGCGTTCGTAAATCATTCCCACGCAGAGAAAGAGTGCTCCTGTCGTGATGCCATGGTTGATCATCTGCATGACTGCGCCTTCGATGCCTTGCGTGTTCAAGACAAAAATTCCCAGTGTCACAAATCCCATGTGACTGACGCTCGAATAGGCGATCAGCTTTTTGATATCGGATTGCGCCAATGCCATGTACGCTCCATAGATGATCGCGATGATCGACAGGGCAATCATGAGTTTGGAAAATGTGACCGTGGCATCGGGCAACATGGGAAGCGTAAATCGGAGAAATCCATAGGTTCCCATTTTAAGAAGGACACTGGCCAGGATGACGCTGCCGGCGGTCGGTGCCTCCACGTGCGCATCCGGCAACCAGGTGTGCAAAGGGAACATGGGGACCTTGACGGCGAAGGCGGCAAAGAAGGCCCAGAAGAGGAGCGTCTGCAGGGATGTGCTGTATGTTCCCCGGCTCAGAGCCAGGATATCGAACGTGTGGCCGCCGTTGAAATACAACACCAGAATGGCGACCAGCAGCAGCATGCTGCCCGCCAAGGTATAGAGGAAAAATTTGATCGCCGCATAGAGTCTGTTCGCACCGCCCCACATCCCGATCAACAAATACATGGGGATGAGCATGGCTTCCCAAAAGATATAGAACAGGACAAAGTCCAAGGCGGCAAACACACCGAGCATCGCCGTTTCCATGACAAGAAGCATGGCCATAAAACCCTGCACCCGACTTGTAATGGCGGACCATGAAGCCAATACGCAAAAGGGGGTCAGGAAGGTCGTCATGAGGAACAACGGCAGGCTGATGCCGTCGAGCCCCACGCTATAGGTGATGGGGGGGACCTGGATCCACGCGACATGTTCGGCAAATTGCATATGCGAGGACCCCGAATCGAAACTCCACCATAGCGGGAGGCCGATCACCAGGTCGGCGATGGTGACGCCCAACGCGATCCAGCGGGCCTGCTGTGCCCCCACCAGAAACACGGCCGCCGCTCCGGCAAGCGGGAGAAATATGACGAGTGTGAGCCAGGGGAATGTCGTCGCTTCGCTCATGGACCTACGCTCCGAAGCAAAAAGGCGAAAGTCAAAAGTAAAGGTAACCGCAAGGGATCCTCGATCTGTCTCCCCAGCGCTACCTGTTCCTTTTTCATTTTTACTTTTGCCTTGTCACTAGAATAGGAGATACATGGTAAGCATGAGGACTGTTCCCAGGGCCATCCCCAGGGCATAATGTTGGGTCTGTCCGCTTTGAATCAGCCGCAGCAACCATCCAGTCCAGGCGATGGCTCGCGCCACACCATTGACGGCCGCATCGATCACATGCACATCGATCCGGCTCCAGAGTGCTTGTGCGAACGAGAAGGTCGGTCGCACGAACAGACGATCGTACAGTTCATCGAAATACCATTTGTGAAATGAGAGTTCGTAGAGTCTGCGCCATTGTTGAGCCAACCGCCCTGGTACGGCCGGATTGAGCACATACACGTAGTATGCGGCGGCGATCCCCAGCAGTCCCACGATTGTGGCGGCGGTCATGATGGCGAGCGTGACGGGACTTTCATGATGAGATGCGCTTGCTTCAGGCCCCGAGAAGACCGGCGCAAGAAATCCCGGTATGCCAAGATATCCTGTGACGATACTCAGCAAGGCGAGAATCATCAATGGAACCGTCATAGCCGTGGAAGGCTCGTGGACATGTTCCGCATGGTGTGGATCGACGTGGGAAGGTCCCCAGAAGGTGACGAATACCAGCCGAAAACTGTAGAACGCCGTCAGCCCCGCGGTGAACAGTCCGCAGATCGTCAGTACCTGCCCCAAAAGCCCTGCGGACCACGACGCGACCAGAAGATCATCCTTGCTGAAAAATCCAGCGGTCAAAGGAAATCCTGCCAAGGCGAGCGAACCCACGATAAAAGTCCAATAGGTCACGGGAAGTCTGTCTTTGAGCCCGCCCATCCGGCGCATGTCCTGTTCATGATGGAGAGCAATGATGACAGAGCCGCATCCGAGGAACAGCAGCGCTTTGAATGCGCCATGGGTCAGGAGGTGATACATCCCTGCGCCAAAGGCTCCCAACCCGCAAGCCATGACCATGTAACCCAATTGACTCACCGTGGAATAGGCCACTACTCGTTTGATGTCGTGCTGGGTCAGGGCGATGCTGGCACCCAGGAGCATGGTCACTCCACCGGTGATCGCGACGACCGTCAGGGCGGTGGGAGAGAGTTGATACAGCGGTGCGAGTCTCGCCACCATGAACACTCCGGCCGTCACCATAGTGGCGGCATGGATCAGAGCGGAGATCGGTGTGGGGCCTTCCATGGCATCTGGAAGCCAGACATGGAGAGGAAACTGTGCGGACTTGCCGACTGCACCGGTAAACAGCAGGAGACAGATCAGCGTCATGACCGAGACGTCCCACGTCCCGCCGAACGGACCGAATACATTCATGACCTCGCCGGCGACCTCGGGTGCTCGCTGAAAGACGGCGGCAAAATCGAGCGTGCCGAACGTGTACCACACGAGAAAGAGGCCGAGGATAAAGCCGAAGTCACCCACTCGATTGACGAGAAACGCTTTTGTCGCCGCGGTACAGGCGCTGGGCCGTTCGTACCAGTGGGCGATCAACAGGTAAGAGCACAATCCCACGGCCTCCCAGAATACGAACAGCTGCAGGAGATTGTCCGCCATCACCAGCATCAACATGGAAAAGGTAAACAGGGCGATATACGAAAAAAATCGCGCGTACCCTGGTTCTCCATGCATGTATCCGATGGTGTAGATGTGGACCAGGGAACTGACCGTCGTGACCAGAATCAACATGGCGGCCGTCAATCGATCGATTGAATAGCCGATATGGATATCCAATTGGCCGGACGTCAACCAGGTGTACCAGATCGCGGACAGCGGCGGTCCTGAGGCGACCTCGTGGAGAGCCAGTACGGACAGGATCAATGAGCCGATTACGGCAGGCACGGCGATCAAATGCGCGCGATCCTTCACCCGGGAGCCGGCGAGGCCGATGATCACGAAAGACGCGAGAGGGAGCAATGGGATTAGGGCGTACAACATGAGAAAGCGTCACTCCGGAATCTGTCGATCTGTTGATCTGATGATTGTCTGAATCATCCAAATCAGCAAATCAGCAAATCATCAGATGCGTCCATTACACTTGATCGTTGAGGACTCACCATTTGAGTAAACTGAACTCATCCACGTTGATCGTTGATTTGGCGCGTTGAAGCGCGATGATGATCGCCAGTCCAACCGCCACTTCCGCTGCCGCCACCGTCAATGCGAAAAAGACAAAGACCTGGCCGGCTACATTCTGAAAGTATTCCGAGAACGCCACAAAATTGATATTCGTCGCATTCAACATGAGTTCGACGGAAAGCAGGATGATGATAATGTTTCGACGGATGAGCACGCCCACCACTCCGGTCAAAAACACGACCGCGCTGAGAGCAAGATAGTAGGAGAGAGGAACGGTCATGGTGTCTCGTCAATCGTCAATGGTCAACCGTTGCAAAGTTAAAACCTGATGATTTGTTGATCTGACGATTCTGTTGACCTCCTGCATTAAAACACTTCAACAGATCACCAGATCATCAAATTCTCTCTTGGCATGTGTCGTCACGCTTCGCTTCCCCCGATGTCCTTCTTTGCCAGGACAATCGCTCCGATCATGGCCACCAGCAGGATGAGAGAGGCGACCTCGAAAGGAAACAGGTAGGTAGAGTAGAGCACCTCTCCGATCGTTTCGGTGTTTCCGAATGCTCCTACCGTGTCCGCGGGCATCTTCCCAGGAGCGACGGTGGCTCCGCCACGTTGCAGGACCAACAGCAGCAACTCCGTCAGCAGCATGACTCCGAGCAAGCCTGCCAGAGGGAGTTGATCATGGTAGCGCTCCTCTCGCTTCACATTGAGGAGCATCACGACGAACAGGTACAACACCAGAATCGCTCCGGCGTAGACGATCACCTGGACCGCTGCGAGAAACTCCGCATGGAGCGTGACATACAGACCTGCCACGTGGAAAAACATGATCAGCAGGGAGAGGGCGCTGTAAATAGGATTCCGCAAGGCGACAACGAGAATCGAGGTAGAGGCGATGATGGTGGCGAAATAGAAGAAGAACACCTGGTCCATTACCGGTACCTTTCACGAACCTCATGGAACGAACTGTTCCGGGCTCGGTCCTCCCGGCAGCGGGCTGCTTCTGTGTCGTTCGCGTCGGTTGGATGGAATCCAGACAGCGGGAGGAAAGGCTGGCTCATGCAGACGATCCCTGAGGGTTCGTCACACCACCGCATATGACTCTCAAGCAGCCGGCCGGCGTCGTTCGGCCACGCGGAGGTCCCGGTCGAAATACAGTGAACGTGCATTCCCGCCTTATTGTCGCTACCACATTGCCGCAGAAGCATGTGTCGAGCGTCACCGGACTAACTCGGTTTTTGCGGTACCTGCTTGAATGCGACATTGAAAAAGGCCACATTCGGATGTTGCAATTCCAGCCGCTTCTCTTTGACGGGGTAGGAGCGGTCCCCGATGGCCAGCAGCTGTTCCTTATTGAGATGCAGTTGGCGTTTGTCGTAGACGGCCCATTCAAACTCTCGTGTCATGCCCAGCGCATCCACCGGGCAGGCATCGACGCACAGTCCGCAGAACAGACAGCGCGTCATGTCCATATAATATTCCTTGGAGTAGCGTTTGGTCGGTTCTCCGGGCACCTCTGCGCTGATGACACGAATCACCCGCGAGGGGCATGCCGCTTCACACAAGTCGCATCCCACGCATTTCTCCGTGCCGTCGTCATAGCGGAGCAACGCCAGCATGCCTCGATAATTGTCCGGCAACGTCCGTTTCTCATGGGGGTACTGGAGGGTGATCGGTTTGTAATTGATCAAATGCTTCAAGGTGGCTTTCATGCCGACCAGCAGTTCGTAGAAGGTCAGCGTCTTCAGCCAGTCTTTTGTCGCTTGCACCATGTGTTCAATGACCCATTGCTCGATTGCCAGCGTCCGACGAGGATTCACTCATCAATGAATACGTCGTCAATTTCTCACCTGGGGAAGAAATACGCTGCAATAGAGGTGACGAGGATATTCCCCAAAGCGATCGGGAGCATCACCTTCCACCCGAAACGCATCAACTGGTCATATCTCAGTCTGGGGAGGGTGGCACGCAACCAGAAAAACAGAAACAGGAAGAAGTACACTTTGGCTGCGAACCAGACGACATTCTCGGCCCATGCGATACTGTCGAGGCCGATCCGTGCGAGCAATGTGCCGGGATAGGGAGCATTCCACCCTCCCAGGAACAAGGAGGCTGCGACGCAGGAGACCAGAATCATATTCGCGTATTCGGCGATGAAGAAAAAGGCGAACCGCATGCCGCTGTATTCGGTAAAGAATCCGGCCACAAGTTCGCTTTCGGCTTCCGGCAAGTCGAACGGGACGCGATTGGTTTCCGCCACCGAAGAGATTACAAAGACGACGAACGCAAAGATTTGAGGGAACGGCAGCGCCAGCACGTACCAATTCCAGAACCCTCCTGATTGCGCTTCGGTGATCTTGACCAGGCTCAACGATCCCGACAAGAGAATCACACCGACGATGGCCAGTCCAACATTGAGTTCGTAACTGATGACTTGAGCGGCCGATCGTAACCCGCCGAGGAGCGAATATTTGCTGTTCGAAGCCCATCCTCCGAGGATGATGCCGTAGGCGCCGATGGACGTGAAGGCAAGAATGTACAGAATGCCGATATTGATATCGCTGATCACGAAGGGTTTGATCTGCATGCCGAACAATTCGATGGTCTTATCCGGCCCGAAGGGGACGACGGCAAATCCGATGAGCGCCGGCACGAGAGCCAGGATCGGGGCGAGGCTGAACAGGAATTTGTTGGCGCCTGCGGGAACGATATCTTCTTTGAAGAAGAGCTTCAGGCCGTCCGCGATCGGTTGCAGCACGCCATACGGCCCGACCTCCATCGGACCCATGCGGTCCTGCATCCATCCCAGCACTTTACGTTCGGCCAGGGTCAGGACCATCACCGTCAGCATGACCACGCCCATGACCGCGGCAATCTGCCCTAGCGACACCGCCAGTCGTAATCCAATTTCCATAACCGCTACTCTCCTCTCAGGTACGATGCTGAAAAAGTCCGTCAGCCTTGTAAGACCACTGGGCGCTCACCATCTCGCGCCCGTCCGCAAACGGTTCAAGACACTGCCGGCTCACCGTCTCGCCGGCGCGCACAAACGTGGCGCTCTTTATTCATCGCGCCGTGCGCCTCATTATTCTTCGCGTCGCGGACCTAGGTGCGGCCGACCCGCGGAGCGGCGCGTCTCGGCGCGACGGTGGCTGGGCGGGTGAGAATAATGGACTTTTTGAGCATCGTGCAATGCGCTTCCCTTTGCCTAGATTGGCTCCCAATGTCCTGTTACCTGACTTTTTCGATCGAGACGTGGGCCAGCCTAAAATACGGGACTCTCGTCAGCGGATCAATGCTGAAATCGGCCAGCGGCTTAAAGGCCTCTGCAAAGTGTTCGGGGAACCACATCGTCCCAACCGGCACCCGGGCGCGCACTTTGACCGTCGTCGTGACGTCACCGCTGCCATTGAACACCCGGACACGATCGCCATCGCCGACCTGGTAGCGCGAAGCATCCTCGGGATTCATATCGAGGGTTCCTTTGCCCTGGATCTGCATGAGACCCTTCGCACGAGTCGACATCTTGCCGGAATGAAACAGCGACTGCTTGAGGATCAACGTCACCGGCTCCGATCGCAGTTCGGAGGACGTGAATCTGTACCGGTCGGCCAGGTCCGTTGCATAAGTGTCCGTGAGGTACCGGGTCACAACCTGCTCATCTACTTTAGGCGGTGCGGGGGCCGGCCCCAGCAGTCCATAGCCCGGAATGACGCTCCGGATCTCTTTGAGGATTTCCCGGGCGTCGCCGTACTCGATCGGGTTTCCCAGGAGCACGGACAATGCGGATTCGATTTCCCAGTCCGGCCGGCTTTCCCCGATCGGGTCCACGGCCTGACGGACGACCTGTACATGGCCCTCTGAATTGGTGAAGGTGCCGTTTTTTTCGGCATAGGAACAGGCGGGCAGCACCACGTGCGCCATGGATGCCGTTTCCGTGAGGAACAATTCCTGACAGACCAACAATTCAAGATTTTCCAAGGCCTCCTTCGCTTGGGCGGCAGGAGGCAAGGTTCCGATCGGATTCTCCCCCACCAGGAACATGGCCTTGAGCGTGCCTTTGCGGGCCAATCCCAGCAGGTCGATGAGGGGCATGCCGGGTGACTGCGGGAGTTCCTCCCGCCAGATTCCTGCCAATCGATCGCGGGTCGGCTTATCGGTGACCTCGATGGCACCGGGAAGCAGTTCGGCGACCGCTCCCATCTCTACTGTTCCCTGGTCATTGTTCTCTTCGGCGAGCGGGGCCAGACCGCAGCCCGGTTTCGACAGCTTGCCCATGACAATCAACAGGTCCAGCAGATTAGCCGTGACAGCCGGACCTCCCTGATCGCGAAGGACATCCGTTCCGACGACCACGACCATCCGGTCTGCACGGGCGAGGCTCTGGGCTGCGTCCATCAAGCGCGCGCGGGACTGACCCATGGCCTGTTCGATGTCTTCCCAGGCGACCGCTTGCACCGCCTCTCCCAGCGTAGCGACATAGCCTGGGAACTTCCCCGCCACCTCCGGGTCGGTCAGATTCCCTTCGAGGACCGCCTTCATCAACCCGATGGTGGTGTTTTGATATTGACCGGGACGGGTGGAGAAGTGGTGCTGCGAGAGGTTTGCAATGTTGCTGATCGTGTCCACCGCCGGCTCAAGCGTCTCGAGAGTGACGAGTGTAGCGTGCCCTTTCTTGACGGCCTCTTTGACCTTGAGTCCCGTGATGGGATTGGTCTCCGTCACGTTGGTGCCGACGAGCAACAGTGCCTGCGCGGATAGGATGTCCTCAAACGTCACGGTCCAACGATGGGTGCCCTGAACCCGGCGAAGCGTGTGGATTCCTGTCATATGGCCGTAGCGGGCACCGCTGTCCAGCCGGTTTGTGCCGATGACCACCCGCATGAACTTCTGAAATACATACAGATCTTCATTGGTACAGCGGGAAGTAATGAGGCCGCCGATGGCGTCCGGTCCATGGGCCATTTTCAATCGGATGATCTGCTCGGCGACATGCTCCAGCGCCTCCTCCCAGGTGGTGGGGACGAGCCGGCCCTCACGACGGATCAAGGGATGCGTCAGCCGGTCCGGATGGGTGGTGACGTGGTAGCCAAAAAACCCGCGCGCGCACAGATCCCCATCATTCCGTCCGGCTCCGTAGGACGACGTCACTTCGATCAGCTCATTGTTCTTTGCCTGAATCGTGATGCTGCAGCCGTCCCCGCAGTAGGTGCAGATCGTATCCGCGCGTTTCACCATCCATGGACGAAACTCATACATGGAGAGGCGGCTGGTAATGGCGCCGACCGGGCAGATCTGGACGCAGCCCCCGCAGAACTCGCACTCAAGTTCATGATGGCCGAAATGTTTGATTTCAGTCATCGTTCCCCGACCGGACGGGGCCAAGGCCTTCACGTCCATCACCTCGTCGCAATAACGCACGCAACGCAGACATTGCACGCAACGATTCATCTGCGTTTCGATCACCGGGCTGAAATATTCCTTCTGAAAGATACGCTTGATTTCGACGAATCGACTGGTGGTGGGCGTGTATTCATGGGAAAAGTCTTGCAAGTCGCAGCGCCCGCCCTGGTCGCACACCGGGCAGTCCAACGGGTGGTTGGCCAGGATGAATTCGAGGACCGACTTGTGCGCGTCGTTCACGACGGAGGTGGCGGTGCGAACGGCCATGCCCTCCGCGACGGTCGTGCTGCATGATGTCTGCAGCTTTGGCATCTTTTCGATTTCAACCAGACACATACGGCAATTGGCGTCGGGCTTGAGCTTGGGGTGATAGCAGAAATGCGGGATCATGACCCCCATACGACGGGCGGCCTCAATGACCAACGTCCCTTTCGGGACTGTCACGGGTGTGCCGTCAATGGTGAGGCGAACGGTGTCTTTTGTGGAATCAGTCATAAATTTCGTGAAGCGTCGTTCGTGAATCGTGAAGCGGTAAGCACAACGCGATGTCCTTGAGTATCACCTTCCTTGTCCCTCGCGTGACGAGACACGCTTCACGAGAGACGTCATTGCTTCATTCCCACTGGCTCTGGCCTGATCAAGTTCGCGGCCTCTGCCGCATGGATCAGTTCAATGTATTCATGTCGCCAGTGCGTCAACGTACTCATGACCGGCGAGATTTCGGCATCTCCGAATGCGCAGACGGTACGCCCCGCGATGTTCTTGCACAGATCGGTCAGGGTTTCAAGGTCTTCCATTCGGCCACGTTTGTCGACGATGCGGCGTAACGTTTGGACGAGCCAGGAACTCCCCTCGCGGCAAGGGGTGCATTTGCCGCAGGACTCATGATAGAAAAATTCCATCAATCGGAGCGCCGCCCACACCATACTCGTGCCTTGTTCCATCACGGTCACCCCGCCCGATCCCAGCATGGAGCCGGCTTGAGCCACCGACTCAAAGTCCATCTTCACATCGAGGTGATCCGGAGTAAGAAAAGGAGCCGATGCTCCTCCTGGAATGAATGCCTTCAATGTCTCATTGCCTCGCATGCCTCCCGCATGCTCGTAAATCAGTTCTCGAAAGGTGATGCCCATCGGTACCTCATAGTTGCCCGGCCGTTTCACATGGCCGCTGACGCAAAAAATGCGCGTTCCGGTACTCTTGGGAGCCGATCCGATCGAGGCAAACCATTCGGCGCCCCGGACGAGGATGTGCGGGAGATTGGCCAACGTCTCTACGTTATTGACCACGGTCGGCTTATTGTAGAGGCCGTGGGTGGCTGGAAAGGGCGGCTTGACCCGGGGAAGTCCCCTCTTTCCTTCCAAAGACTCGAGCAGCGCGGTTTCCTCCCCGCAGATATAGGCCCCTGCCCCGCGGTGCACCCAGACGTCGATGCCGATGCCCTGCTCCAAGATATTCTTCCCGACATATCCGGCCGTCCTGGCTTCGGAAAGGGCACGCTCGAGAATCTCGGCGCCCAGCACGAATTCGCCTCTGATGTAGATGTAGGCGGTGGCGGCCTGTATCGCATAACAAGCCAGCACGATTCCCTCGATCATCTGATGGGGATCCCGTTCGATCAATTGGCGGTCCTTGAATGTGCCGGGTTCACTCTCATCGGCATTGCAACAGAGATAGCGTGGACCTTGGTAATCCTTGGGTAGGAATCCCCATTTCACGCCGGTGGGAAATCCTGCCCCGCCTCTTCCCCGTAGACCTGATTTCACGACGGTCGCGGTGACCTCCGCGGGAGGGACCTTGCCGAAGACCTTCCGCAGCGCTTGGTAGCCTCCCGTCCGCTCATAATCGGGGAGAGAACCCGTATAACCGGGCTGCTGCATGTTCTTGAGTAGGATCGGCTCGTAGTTCGGCATCTTAGAAAGCCCGTCGTTCGTCGCACGTCGCTCGTGAAGCGTAATGGTTTCCGTTAGCCAGTCTGCGAGCGACGAGATACGAATAACGCATCACGCCTCCCGCTCCGCGGGAGCGGGCCACATGAACGGTCCGCTCTTCAATGCAGACGTGCCGCTCGTCCGCAGGTCCGCGAGAATCCGGTCGAGCTTCGGTTCAGTCAAGCGTTCGTAATAGTCGTCGTTGATCTGCATCATCGGACCTGTCCCGCAGGCAGCCAGACATTCGACTGCGCTCACGGTGAACATCCTATCGACAGTCGTCTGGCCCGGACCGATACCCAGCTTTGTTTTCAGCCAGCCGAGAACGGTATCGGAACCCACCAGCGCGCACATCAGTGATTTGCAGACCTGAATGTGGAATTTGCCTACGGGTTTCAAATTTAGCATCGTATAGAACGTGACGGTTTCATATACTTGAGGCGGTGTCAGCTTGAGCAAGCCCGCAATTTCCTTCATGGCTGCCTCGCTCAGATACCCTTCTTCCTGCTGAGCCAGGTACAACAGCGGAAGCAATGCCGAGCGTTTGACGGGATAGCGCGACAGGATGCTCTCAATTTCACTTCTATATTTCTCTAGCAACATCTGCGCATCCTCAGTTCTGAGTGCTAAGTTCTGGGTGCTGAGTTCTGAGCTCAACTCAGTACTCAGAACTCACAACTCAGCACTTCGCGTCTACCGGTCGCATTCCCCCATGACAATGTCGTACGTACCGAAAATCGTAATGATGTCGGAAATGAGATACCCGCGGGCCATATGGTCGAAAGCGCCCATGTGAATAAAGGACGGCGCGCGGATCTTCAGCCGGTAGGGACGGGGACTGCCGTCGCTGACGATGAAGAATCCCAATTCGCCCTTGGGGGCTTCCGTGCCGCAGTAGGTTTCGGTTTTGGGCGGTTTGAAACCCTGAGTAAAAATGATGAAGTGGTGAATCAAGCTTTCCATGTCCCGCATGACCTGAGCTTTAGGCGGCGGGATGACCTGTGGGGCATCGGCGATGATCGGACCTTCCGGCATCTGATCGAGGCACTGTTTGATGATGCGGGCGCTTTGGCGCATTTCCTCCATCCGTATCCAATAGCGATCGTAGGTGTCCCCGTTTTTGCCGACAGGCACTTCCCAATCGACTTTGTCATAGACGCCATACGGTTCGTACTTTCGGATATCATACGCGATGCCGGATCCACGCAATGTCGGTCCCGTCAATCCGAAATTGATCGCATCCTCCGCTGAAATCACGGCCACGCTTTTTGTCCGACCGATCCAGATGCGGTTATTCATGAGCAACTGGTCATACTCGCTGACCTTTTCAGGAAATGTCGCCAGAAACGCTTTGAGCCGCGACACCAGATCGGAGGTAAAATCGCTGTCGACACCGCCGATCCGGTAATAATTCAACGTGAGCCGCGCGCCGCAGAGTTTTTCAAACATGTCGAGCAGGATTTCCCGCTCTCGAAATGTCCAAAAAAACACGGTCATGGCGCCGATATCGAGTGCTTGCGTGCCGAGCCAGAATAGATGGCCGATGATCCGCTGCATCTCGGCCACGATTGTCCGGACATACTCGGCGCGTTCCGGCACCTTCATGCACAGCAATTTCTCGACGGCTCTGACGTAGGCATAGTTGTTGGTCATCGCACAGACATAATCCAGCCGGTCCGTGTGTGGAATGACTTGCATGTAATGCAGGCCCTCGCAGAGTTTTTCGACGCCGCGATGCAGGTATCCCAGGTCGGGCGTGGCCTTCACGATCCGCTCCCCGTCCAATTCCAGAACGACGCGAAGGACGCCGTGGGTGCTGGGATGTTGAGGACCCATGTTCAGGAGCAACTCTTCTCTTCTCCGAGAACCCGACATTTCGGGATCTGCCAGGAACGGCTGCTTGTCCTTGTCGGAGATTTCGCCGTCCATGACCACAGGCGGTTCGTCCAACCGCGGAATGAACGGAAATGAACTTCTCCATCCTTTTCCTTCCGTGGGGAAATCCTTCCGTAACGGATGCCCCTCTTGATAATCCTCGGGCAACAGAATACGGCGGAGATCGGGATGGCCGGAAAACGTGATGCCCATGAGGTCATAGACCTCACGCTCCATGAAGTTGGCGCCCTTCCAGATAGCGGTGACGGATGCGATCGTCGGATCGTCCTCCGTCAGGCGGGCTTTCAGACGGATGCGGCGGCGATGAGGCAAAGACAAGAGTTGGTAAATGACTTCGAATCTCTCGCGATCGTCCGGATAGTCGACCGAACAGATGTCCGTAATGTGGTCGAACGCGGCTTCGGGCGTATCATGCAGCCACTTCGCCACGTCCACAATGCGACCGGGGGCCACACGCGCACTGATCTCATCACGTTCCGTGTCGGCTTCCACGGACAGCACGGCATCTGGAAACGCCGTCATCAGCGATTCGAGCAACGGTTGCATGTTCATCAGAAAGTACGAGGTCGTGATTGTGTGATTGCGTGATTTCTCAGAAAAGACATGGAACGCTTTTCAATCACCGGATCCCTCAATGATCACATGACTCACTTTACAAACACTTTTGCGCGTTGAATTTTTTCTTGCAACTTCAGGAGCCCGTCGAGCAACGCTTCCGGTCTCGGGGGGCAACCGGGCACATACACGTCGACCGGAACGATTTGATCGACCCCCTGCACCACGGCATAGCTGTTGTAGTGGTTGCCTGAGGTCGCACAGGAGCCCATGGACATCACGTATCGCGGCTCCGGCATCTGATCGTAAATCCGTCTGATGACCGGGGCCATTTTGCGGCACACGGTGCCCGCAATGATCATGAGGTCGGACTGCCGGGGAGAGGCGCGAAATACGCCGGCTCCAAAGCGATCGATGTCATACCGGGAGGAGACCGACGCGATCATCTCGATCGCGCAACAGGCCAGTCCGAAGGTCATGGGCCACAGCGAAGATTTTCGTGCCCAACAGACAACTGCGTCGAGATTCGTTGTCAAAATGTTCGCGTCAAGTTGTCGCTCTAGAAAGCTCATAGTCGCTTTGCTCCAGTTCTGAATTCTGAGTTCTGAGTTGGGAATTCAGTATTCTAAAACTCAACACTCATAACTCATAATTCGCGCTTCGCGCGTCAGTCCCACTCCAGCGCTCCTTTCTTCCAGGCGTACCAGAACCCTACTACGAGGATTGCGATGAAAACGGTCATCTCGATCAGGCCCACGAGTCCCAGTTTCTTGAATGCAACGGCCCACGGAAACAGAAAGACGATCTCGATGTCAAAGATCACGAAGAGCATCGCAATGATGTAGTACCGAATCGGAAACTGAATGCGGGCGTCGGAAAACAGCGGGCTGCCGCTCTCGTAGGGAGCGAGTTTCGCCCGATACGGGCGGCTCGGACGTACGACCCATCCAAGCAGGAGCGACACTGCGCCGAACGCGCAGGCAATCGCGATGAACACCAGAATGGGAAGATAGTTGAGCGGAACTGCTTCGCTGCCCATCGATCCTCGTCAATCGTGACGCACTATTCGTCGATCGTGACCCGCACCGATGTCACATGCGCACGGGTTCGACCGCCGTTGGCCGGGCCGCGCATTGTTGCGTTGCGACCAGCGCCGTACCGAAGAACGCCTGAAACGTAAGCCCATCCAGCTCGGGGCGAGGCATGCCTTTGTGCTGGACAAGCACTTTGAAGGTTCGACCCATACCTTCCGGACGGAGCAATTGAATCGCAGCAGAGAATTCCGGTGAGTCCGGCGCGACCGACTGCAGCATGTCTTCGATCCCCAGTCCGATCAAGAAACTCATTTGGTTCGTAAACCCTGTGACGCTCAGCCCGGATTCCACTCCCACGGTTGCGAGGCTCGTGAAATCGACATGCGCCGTCATATCCTGATCTCCGACCAGCCGGTAGGGATCCTCGGAGGCCGTCTGATGGTAATAACACAGGAATGTTCCCCTGGCGCGCTCGGGCCCATAGAGGTCCTGGGCGGTATGACCATAGTCGATCGTCAAGACGACACCGCGAGCCATGACGCGCGCAACCTCCCGCATCCATCGGACTGCATCGAGGTTGATTTCAGCCCGATGACCCTCCTGCAGGCTGAAGTCGAGCCGAGCGAGATACTGAGTCAGACGAGGGGTGGAGAGGGGGCCATATGTTTCCGTGAACTGGGTGTCGCTCTGTTGAACATAGATCTCGCGGGGTTGTCCTTCCATGATTTCGATGCGATGCACGGGAAAGGCGTCAACCAGTTCATTTGACATGAAGAGGCCGACGAGACTTTCCGAGGGCAACTCGTCGAGACTTGCGAGCCACGCAACCCGTCCGGTTTCCTCGGACCACGGAGCCAGAATCTTCTGCTGCAGCATCCGCATCGCCGGGCTGCGCTCGATAAGTACGTACCGGAGCCGGGAGGCGAAGGAATCGTCCAACGAACGGCAAGTGGCCAGGAAATCGCGGGCCAGTAAGCCCTTTCCCGGACCCATTTCGACCACGGTGAAGGGATCGGGATAACCGAGGAAGCTGTCGATCTGTTGAGCCTGTTTGGCGAGGGCTTCACCAAGAAAAGGATGCACATCCGAACTGGTATAAAAATCACCCGACCAACCGATGCGCTCTGTCTCGGGATCGACCGGGCGCACGTAATAACCAAATTGAGGATGGTAGAGCGCGAGTTCCATGAATCTGGCAAACGTGATCGGACCTGTTCGGGTCATTTCTGAAACGATGGCGGCGATGAGTTGTTGATGTCCCGCGATCAAAAGTGACACCCCCATTGCCGGTAATTGTGCGATCCTCGTCGATTTTATGACGAGATGGGCACTGTTACCGTTTTTAGTAGGGAAAAGAGAGGGTTAGATTAGCTTCGACGTCAACGGCAAGTCAAGGTGAAAACCCGCAGAAACATCGGCAAGCGACGCCCCGAACGTGCAAGACAATATCACATGACGGCCGCATGGAACGCCGGCTCCTGTGCCGCGTATGAGGTCTTGGACAGCGAGAGGAGCCTCTGCTCCTCAGGTTCCGTGGCATTTCTTGTATTTTTTGCCGCTCCCGCACGGGCAGGGATCGTTCCGCCCGACCTTGTCTGCCTGGCGTTGGACGGTTGAAGGCGCGGCAGGTTCTTCGCCGCGGTTCAAAATCATACGGGGTGGAGGAGCCGGTATGGAGGTGGGAGGCTGCTGTTCGCCTTTGACGGCCTGTACCCGGAACAGGCGCTCCAACACGTCTGATTTGATCCGGTCCATCATGCTCGAAAACATGTCAAACCCTTCGCGTTTGTATTCGATCAGCGGATCTTTCTGGCCATAACCGCGCAATCCGATTCCATCGCGAAGGTGATCCATACCGAGCAGATGATCTTTCCAGTGATGATCGATGACTTGCAGAAGCATGAGTTTTTCGAGGTACCGCATGAGTTCGGAGCTGAGTTCCCGTTCCTTGCTCTCATACGCCCGGACGATCTGCCCGCACACTTCCTCAAGCAACGCGTCGCGTCCGAGTTCCTTGAGTTGGTCGAGGGTCTGCTCTTGCCCGTGAAGGATGTCGACCGCAAATTGTCCCTGCAGCGCCTCGACGAGTCCCCTGTAGCCCCATTCCTCCGGATACTGATCGGCGGGGCAATAGGTATCGACGAAGGAGGTGACGACTTCCTTCATCGTGTCCTGCACGTCCTCCTGAATATTTTTCCCCGACAGCACCGCGTGGCGATGCTGGTAGATGACCTCCCGCTGCTTGTTCATGACGTCATCGTACTCAAGCAGTTGTTTGCGAATCTCGAAGTTATGCGCCTCGACCTTTTTCTGCGCGTTGGCGATCGCCCTGGTCACCATGCCGTGTTCGATGGGCACGCCTTCTTCCATGCCCAGTTTGAGCATGAGTTGTGAGACGCGCTCGGACGCGAAAATGCGCATCAGGTCATCTTCAAGGGAGAGATAGAACCGGGATGAACCGGGATCTCCCTGTCTCCCGGCCCGTCCTCTCAACTGATTGTCGATGCGCCGGCTTTCGTGCCGTTCCGTGCCGAGAATATGCAGGCCGCCGGCGGCGACGACCTCCTGTTTGTCCTTCTCGCATTCGGCCTTGATTTGCTCAAAGATTTCCAGCTTGCGCGCATCCGGAAGATTCTCGTCCTGATACAGCACACGCTTGAAGAGAAAGTCGGCGTTTCCGCCGAGCAGAATGTCCGTCCCACGGCCCGCCATATTGGTCGCGATGGTGACGCCTCCCTTACGACCCGCCTGGGCGATGATCTCCGCTTCCTTTTCGTGATACTTGGCATTCAAGACATTGTGTTTGATGCCGTGTCGGCTGAGATAGCCGGCGAGACGTTCCGATTTCTCGATCGAGATGGTGCCGACCAGGACGGGCTGGCCCCGTTCATAGCAATCCTTGATCTCCTCGACGATGGCGGTAAATTTTTCTTTTTCCGTCCGATAGACCACGTCCGCGTAGTCTTTCCGGACCATGGAGCGATTCGTCGGGACTACATTGACGTCGAGGTTGTAAATCTTGGCAAATTCTGCCGCTTCGGTATCTGCCGTCCCCGTCATGCCGGCCAGCTTTTTGTACATCCGGAAAAAGTTCTGGAAGGTGACCGACGCCAAGGTCTGATTTTCGTTCGCGATCTTGACCCCTTCTTTCGCTTCCACGGCCTGATGAAGTCCGTCACTCCATCGTCGTCCAGGCATCATGCGACCCGTAAATTCGTCGACGATGATGACCTCTCCATCCTTCACCACATAGTCGACGTCCCGTTTGTACAACGCGTACGCTTGGAGCGCCTTGACGACGTGGTGGACGAGATCCATGTGCTTGATGTCGTAGAGGTTGTCCACCCCGAGAAGCTTTTCGACGCGAACATTACCCTCTTCCGTCAGCGAAGCGGTCTTGGTTTTTTCCTCGATGGTGTAGTCCTGTTCAATTTTGAGCTGAGGGATGATGGCATTGATCCGGTAATACAGGTCGGTGGATTGATCGGTCGGGCCTGAAATGATCAATGGAGTGCGGGATTCGTCGATTAAGATGCTGTCGACCTCATCGACGATGCCGAAATTCAGCTCCCGCTGCACACACTGGCTCAAGTCGCTGACAATCAAATTGTCGCGAAGGTAATCGAATCCGTACTCATTATTCGTGCCGTAGGTAATATCCGCCCGGTAGGCTTCGTGCCGCGAACAGGGTCGAAGATTTTGCAAGCGTTTATCGGCCGCATCGAAGGCCGGATCGAAGAAGAACGAGGCATCGTGCTGGATGACGCCTACCGAGAGTCCGAGCGAATGATACAGCGGGCCCATCCATTGTGCATCACGTTTCGCCAGATAATCGTTGACTGTGACGAGATGCACGCCCTTTCCCTCAAGGGCGTTGAGGTATAAGGCAAGTGTGGCCACGAGGGTCTTGCCTTCTCCTGTCTTCATTTCAGCGATGCGTCCCCTATGGAGAATCATGCCGCCGATCAACTGTACGTCGAAATGGCGCATGCCGAGCCTGCGCCTGGAGGCTTCCCGGCACACTGCGAACGCTTCAGGCAGCAGGTCATCCAGGGTTTCTCCGGCATCGAGCCGTTTGCGAAATTCCTGGGTCTTGTCGACCAAGGCGTGGTCGGAGAGGGGAGTCAGTCCCGCCTCAAACCCATTGATGCGATCGACAATCGGCCGTAAGACCTTAATCTCTCGATCGTTTTTGCTGCCGAAGACCGAATTGAGGAGTTGAGTCAGCATAAGGATGTAAGATATGAATCAGCCGGAGACCGAGTGACAACACACGATCTGGACGCAGTATACAGTATACGTGAAGTGAATCCTACCGAAACAGCGGCTTTTCGATTCATATGTATCTCTCTTGTCCGGTGAAGATCAACGCGCTGACGTCGTGCGTGAAAGTCGCAGCGGCGCCAAATAGTGACCAAGAGCTGATATAACAATTAGGGATAGGGACTCTTGTGCCGTACCCAACAAGTGATTTTGATGACGCAGGGATGGAGGTGGTCGTTCCGGAGCGAAGAGATCTCTCACCGGCCGACCCATGACGGAGGAACATTCCCGAAGCATTGAGTTGTAAGGGGATCCCGAGCGAATATTTGAGCGCGGTAACCGTCATCGGCAGGAAACTGTACATATGATCTGGAGAGAGGCTTTCAGTGTGAGGAGGAGCAAACCCTTCACGGAAAATATGAATTTGCTCAATGCATCACTGCTTCCGTGCTACAACACATCTTCACACGATCCCTGAGTTTTCCGACTTCGCCGGTAGTAGGAATTCAAACTGAACATCTGTTTGTAACGATAGAGGGCCGTTGAATTTCGGTTGGCACCGTTTTCTGCGAACCGGAAAATATGGCCGCGCGTAACGTAATAATCTGTTGAGGATCAGGTGAGCACACAGGTCCCCTCACAACTTCAACGCAGTCGCACCATGACCCTGCCTCACGTCAAAATCCGCCCCTCCAGAGGACTGCTGCACTTGGACCTGTCGACGGTCTGGCAGTACCGGGAACTGATCTTCATTCTTGTCTGGAGAGATATCAAAGTGCGGTACAAGCAGACGATTCTCGGGGCCGCCTGGGCGATTTTCCAACCGCTGGCCATCATGCTGATTTTTACAGCGGTGTTCAGTTACGTGGGACAGATTCCTTCCGACGGTCTTCCATATCCGGTGTTCCTCTACTCAGGATTGTTGCCCTGGCTGTACATTTCGCAAGCGCTGAGCCGAAGCACGATGAGCCTGGTCGGCGAGGCTCCGCTCATCAGCAAGGTGTATTTCCCTCGGCTCATTCTGCCGCTTTCCGGGACTTTGTCCCCTCTCTTGGATCTTGTCTTGGCATTTCTCGTGTATTTGGGGCTGATGGTGTGGTTCAACGTCATCCCCCCCTGGCGGATTGGGACGTTGCCGCTATTTGCCGGGCTGGCATTTTTTATTGCATTGGCAGGAGGGCTGTGGCTCTCAGCCCTGTATGTCAGATTTCGGGACGTGGGACATATTATCCCCATGTTCATTCAACTCTGGATGTTTGTCTCTCCGATCATCTATCCGGTGACCAAAGTGCCCGAAACCTGGCGTTCCTTCTACGCGTTAAACCCTGTCGTCAGCGTGATCGAGGGATTCCGATGGGCGCTATTGCCTGACTATCAGGTGGAGTTCTCAGTGTTTGTGCCCAGTCTCGTCGTGGTCTTCCTGGCTCTGGCAGGGGGACTGGTATTCTTCCGATCGATGGAGCGCACGTTTGCGGATGTCATTTAGCGGATGTCATTGAATGGGAAACCTGGCTGTCACAGCAGATGCCCTGTCGAAGCGGTACTGGCTCGGCGAGCGCAAGGTCCGGCACAATACGCTTCGCGATCAGGCGATGCACCGGTTGAAATCCCTCGCGAACTGGAGGGAAAAACGAGCTGAGGCGCCCACATCATTCTGGGCACTCAAAGGCGTGTCGTTTGAGATCAAACACGGTGAGGTGATCGGGATTATCGGCCATAATGGAGCCGGTAAGAGCACGCTGTTAAAGATTCTATCGAGGATCACTGAACCTACGGGAGGAAAGGCTGACATCTATGGGCGGGTCAGCTCCCTTCTCGAGGTCGGCACCGGGTTTCATTCCGAGTTGTCCGGTCGCGAAAATATTTATTTGAACGCGGCAATGCTGGGGATGCGGCGTGCGGAAGTGCAGAGAAAATTCGACGACATCGTCTCCTTTTCCGGTATCGAGGCGTTCATCGACACTCCCGTGAAGAGGTATTCGAGCGGAATGTATGTCAGGCTGGCCTTTGCCGTCGCCGCGCATCTTGAACCGGAAATCTTGATCGTAGACGAGGTCCTCGCGGTGGGGGATGCAAGTTTTCAGCAGAAGTGTCTCGGCAAGATGGAGGAGGTGAGTCGAAGCGGGCGGACGGTGCTCATCGTGAGCCACAATATGACCGTCATCGAAGGTCTTTGCGAGCGGGCGATTCTGCTTGAGAAAGGCGAGATTGCCAAGGAGGGTGATGCTCGGGAGGTCGTGAAAGGGTATGCCGAGGGCTTGACTACGCTGGCCGGCACTCCGATGTCGGACCGGACTGACCGGATCGGTCTGGGGGAAGTCATTCTGACGAGAATTGAACTGCTCGATGGAGAGGGGCGTATCCTGGCGGCGGCTATTACCGGACGTGAAACGATCATCCGCATGTATTACCGCTGCTTGGTCGATAAAGACTTTCAGTACTGCCGCTTGAGTATTTCCGTGAACGGGAGGAAAGGCCACGACCTGTTCGTCCTGTCTACGGATATCGTAGACCCGACGCCCCTCACGCTGAGCGGCGAAGGTTATGTGGAATTTCTCCTCTCCGAATTGCCGCTGACCGGGGGCGCCTATTTCTTTCAGTCGTTCATCGAATCGAACGGTCTTGCACAGGATTGGATCAAAAATGCCGCGCCGCTCACCGTTCTCGATGCCGATTACTATGGCACGGGAAAACTTTGTCCTCCAGGATGGGAGGGCAACGGTGTGTTGGTCCGGTACAAATGGAAGGCCGGCCAACTCGAGTGACCGGTGGCACGAGTGGTTCGGCTGATAGTCACATTGTCTGCGAGGCGATTTTGTTCTGTGAGGCGACTTTATTCGCGTGAATAATGGTGCGTTCGTAGCCGCGTCCCGGCTTAGCCTGGACGTCATTCACATGGTCAACGATAGTTACGTTTTGAAACCCAAGACGTTTGAGCATTTGTTTGTAACAGGTCCAATTAGGATGCCACCACGTCCTACCATCCGCGGTTCGTACTTCACCGCCACCATAATACATCACCGGCGGATCAGTGGGATCCTCATTGATCAGGTGTTGACAGATAACGAGTGTTCCTCGGCAAAGCGGGGCCAGCACAGTGAGCGCGGTGAGGGGAGAAAAGATATGAAGAAAGATATCACCGGCAAATATCAAATCGAAACCCTCAGCGCCGAGTTTTTCCGGAGAAAGGTCGTACACTGATGAGTAACATCTCCGAATTTGAGACTTTAGAATATTCTTGCAGAACTGGAAAGGGCCATCCAGGTGATAGTGATAGACTTCCTCGACGGTTTGTACCTTATGGAAAGCCATAAGTCCCTTGAGCGTTATTTCTCTATCCTCTCCTTTTGGCATATCCCAATTGGTAATGGACGGCAACTCGACCGAGGTGACGGTAGCGCCCCTTTTCTCAAACTCAAAAGCAAAAAACCCGGTTGCTGATCCCACGTCTAAGACAGTCATCCCCTGCATATTTTGTGGAAATTTGAAGTGCGAGAGCGCCGCGCGATAGTCGAAGTCGCCCGGTGTGATGAGTCCCTTTCCCAAATCAACTGTATGATACCAATAGTATTTATCCAATTCCCCCAACCCCAGGGTGCGGGCTTTGTCGTTGAAAGCTTGCTTTGCCCGACCGAACTCGTCCACTGTCTTGTAGTGTCCCAAGATTGGCGTTTCTTTTTTTGGGAACATCCTCGCGTGCGTCCGCCTTGCCAGACCCGCAACTCCTTCAGCTTCCATAACCTGACGCGCTTTTCTGTATAGCCTCATGGAACACCCCTTTTTTGTTGCGGCCGCCTCAATTCTGGTCAGTATACATTTGCGAGCGTGAGAAGATAAAGGGCTGATTGGTATCCCCATCGAATCGTGTGAGTGAGTTGCCTGCCAGTCTTGGCACCTCTCCGTTGATTTCGCCGGTGCCTCTCTCTATAGTCCACCCCGGATGCTTGTTTCGTCGTGTCGACACGAACTTGTGTGAATCATGCGTGCTGGACGGATCGTCATGCAACAATCATCCGGTTGGATGCAGATGCTCGCCATTCTCATGCTGTTCCTAGGTTACGTATATGGGGCGGGTCCGCCGTCGTCCCAAGCAGCGACCGCCTCAGCCGCATCTGAAGCTGCCGAGCGACAATATGAAAAGGGAGTGACGCTATTCCGGGAGGGTGATCCGGACGGCGCCATTCAGGCGCTCAAGCGAGCGATCGAGCTCAACCCCCGGTTCGCCGATGCCCACCACTTATTGGGACTGGTGTACCTCCATGGCAAACGGAATCCTGCCCAAGCCGCCGAGTCCCTGGCTAAGGCGAGGAAGCTGAACCCCCGGTCGCCGCAGATTCTCAACGACCTAGCGGATGTCTATGTCGTCCAGGGAAAAGCGAAGGAAGCAGAAGAGGTCCTCAAGAAAGCGATCGAGATCGCCCCGGGAGGAGAAGAGGCCTATCTGGATCTGGCGCGTCTGTACGAAACCCGCCAAGACTATGCGGCTGCCATGAAGATCTACCAGACGTTGCTTCGCATGCATCCTGACCAGACAGAAGCACTGTACAATTTGGCCAATTTGTATGATCGCCAGGCCGATTCACGCTCCGCCAGGGAGCAACTCTCCCGGCTCACCAGAGTGAACCCGCATCATGCCGATGCCTGGTACCTCCTGGGTCGGCTGGCGGAGCGGCGGAACGATCTCGGCGAAGCGGCCGAGGCGTATCGTCAAGCAATCCTGGCCAGGCCTGACCTCGTGGACGCCCACTACAATCTCGCCTTTGTCCATCGAAGTCAGGGCCGCTTGGCCGATGCAGAGCGCGAACTCCTCGAGGTCGTTCGGTATCGCCCCGAGTATGCCGAAGCGCATATGAACCTGGGGATGGTATACACCAGCCTGCATCGCCTGGATGAGGCGGAGCACGCATACGAGAAGGCCATTGCGCTCAAACCAGATTCGCTCGAGGCTCATTACAATATCGGTGTCTTCTATGAGCTTCATCGAAAGGATGCCATCAAGGCCTTGGTTCACTACCGTAAATATAGAGATCTAGGAGGGCGGGACGACCGGGTGGAACGAATTATCGGCACGGCGCCGATGTGAGGTCCGCGACGCGCAGAATAATGAGGTGCGCGAGGCGACGAAGAAGTCGCCTCAAGTCTGCGCACGGGCGCGAGCGGTGAGCGGGCCGTGTCTTCTTTGACGCGCCGGCAGTGTCTTGAAAAAACCCTTGTGGACGCCACCGAGCCGGTGAGGTGGCAGTGTCCGGTGAGCGCCCAGTGTTCCTGCCCCTCCTTTGACCCTGGACGTGTGATTTTGATAACATGTCTTCCCACTGTAGGGTGGATGCGAATGAAACCAACGGCATTTAAAATCGCGACCGGTGCCCTCGTCATGACGGTCCTGTGTGTAATGGGCAGCGCCATGAGCAGCGCGGTCAGCCACGAGCTGCAGCACGCTGCGCATCATAGCGCCGGTTCGCACAGCATGGGCATTTGCGCGTGGATGTGTGCGACCGGGGCCATGGCCGGCCAGGTTTCTATTCACCTTGCCCATACTATTCTTGTTCTAGACAGTGGGTCATATTTCTCAGACGAGTCTCCTCCGGCCCAATCTGCCACCACACTCAATTCTCGCGCACCTCCGTTCCTCATCGCCTAAAGTCCACGACATTCTGTGTGTAAATACGCGGCCTGAGAGGTTCACGACGCGCAGAATAATGCGCGTCACGGTTGCGAACGGGTGCGAGGTTCACGATGTGGTGAATAAAGCACAGCACGGTTGTGAACGCCGGCGAGAAGATGAGCTGGCGGCCTTTCTCAACATCCCGCCAGGTTCAGGTGGAAGTGCGGACACAGCGTTCGTAACGGGAGGAGAGTCGTCCATGTGCGGACAATTTTTCAAGAGCGACAGAGGATGGGTTATGGTGTGTGTCTTTCTATGGACGGTATTTTTCGGAGTCCTGGTCGCGCATCCGGCCGAGACAAAGGCGGGGAAAGCGTTTCATGCCGTGGTGACGGACGCACAAGGCGTAGAGACCGACTTAAACAACGTCGTCTTCTATTGGGAAGAAAAGGTCAGCGATACCTCGTTCGTTCCGCACGAGGTCCGTCATCTCCCGGCCCAGCGGGGCACATCGAACGTCAACATCAAATTCGAGACGATTGCGCAGATTGACGTAAAGCAGGGCGCGGAGAAAGGTGGCATGACGATGGTGGTGACTCTGACCAGCGGGAAAAAGGGAGATTTTGTGCCGGCAGTCAACGGCACTCTTCGAGGTGAGTCTGATTTCGGGCAGGTCGATGTGCCCATGAGCGCGATCTCGAAGGTCGTGTTCAAGTAAGGCAGGCAATTCATATCAATTCAATGCGCGAGGCGGTGCGATGTACCATGTGCTGAATCCGGAACATGCGGGCAAACAAATCCTAACAGGGTGGAGTCTTTCGATCCTGCTCCATGGCGCCCTCTTGGTGGCGGTCATCACCTTTATGCCCAACCTGATGGTTGCCGTGCAGAAGGAGACATTCCGATGGAATGTGGCGCTGGTGGACAAGCCTCAGGAACAGGCGCCCGCGCCCCCGACAGTTCAGGAATCGAAGCCGGTTCCCTCGCCTGCCACACCACAACGCCAGGCTGCCCGCGCGGTTGAACCGGTTCCACAGGCCGTCACGCGGCAGGTTCAAACCAGAGAGGTTCCGCAACCGGTGCAGCGGGAAGCCCAGGCGGTCATGGAGACTGTTCAGCCGATCGAGCGACCAGAGCCGGCTCCCGAAGTGGTCAACTTGCCCTCGCCGGAGATGAAACAGATGGAAACCGTCGCACGCGATGTGGCCTCGGCCGAGGTCGTTCGGGAGACGGCAACCCCGATTGAACAGACGGTGGTGCAGCCCGTTCCATCCGTCACGGACGCGGCGCGAGCGGTCTCACCGGTCGTGACCAGTCAGTCATCGATTGAATCTCGTCAGGAGACGACGGTGGTGACTCACGCTCCGGTCGTAGCGCCCGCAGATTCCGCGCCAGTGGTTCAACAAGCCGAATCAGTCGCGAACACGCCGGCCGTTCCCCGTGAGGCATCACAGCCTGTTCAAGAAATGGCGTCGCCTGTCGAGTCCTCGCCTCCGCCCCTGATCGCCCGGTCGGTCACACCTAGACCGGCGACGAAGGCGGACTATGGCTGGCTGGCCGATTCGTTGTTCCGCAGGGTCGTCGAACTCAGGCATTATCCCAGAACGGCACGTCTCAATGGATTTGAAGGGAAAGTGGTGTTGCGGGTTTCCATCAAACAGGATGGGAATCTTGAGGATGTCTCAGTGGTGCAAAGTTCCGGTCATGAGTCCCTCGACAACGCGGCGATGGAAGCTGTTCGGCGAGCGTGCCCATTACACCTCAAACACGAGCTGGAGAGACCGAAAGTCGTGATGACTCTGCCGGTGACGTATAGCTTGGGCCACTGAGAGGAGATCCGGTGATCTCTCTTCCGATCCTTTATGGTGTCATCATCTTCAGTCTCATGTTCCCGCTTTTCACGAGGGCGGCAAGCGTGGAAGCGCCGACTCACAGCGAATCGGCAACGATCGGAAAGCTCGGGCAGGTGGAGCGGATTGAAGATCTCAAGAGGCAGCGTGATCGAATTCAACAGGAGCTGAGCGATTTGCACCGGCAGCCAGAAGGGGTCGGCGCGGCGACGGTGCCACGGAGCGAACTCCGGGACCAACCTACCCGCACGTTGCGGGAATCGTTGGAATCGGCGCCCGGTACCACGGTTCGTCAGGGTGCGAATAGCCGGGATCTCAATCTATCGATCAGGGGGACGGGCCAATGAACCTCTCCGAATGGTATGTCTCCGAATGGTATGTCAACGTGCCCCGATCAATCGGTGCCGGTATCGGTCGTGGCTCTCTGCTATTTCTGATCAGTATGACTTGTCTCCTCAGTGACGGGCCCGCTCAATCGGAACCCGGGCATGTGTCGGCCATCGAGTTCGGAGAAAAATTCTCAACCGACCACAAGGTCAAGAGTTTAGTGGGGCCATCCGTTCAGATCGATGAGCAGTCGTATGTGTCGTTGGCATGGATGGAGGAAGATCACGACGTCAGGTCGGTTCGCTATGCCAGGAGTACCAAGCCCGGCGGACCCATGGGAACAGCCGTCCCGGTTACGGGGATGGGTGAATCGCCTTACTGGCGCCAGGAGGCACCGGCCTTGGTGCTCAACGGGTCGGAGGTGTATGTGTCGTGGGCGATGTCTCATCCGAAGGCCACCCCGGAAAAGCCGTTCTCCAGCGAGTTACGCTTGAGTAAGTCGGTCAACGGCGGGCAGGACTTCCTTCCTTCGGTGCGGGTGAACGATGACGAGCAGGTCATCAACCATACCTTCGATTCGCTCCATCGAACCGCCGACGGGACCGTGCATATGGCTTGGATTGACGGCAGGGAGGGGAAGAAGGAGGCTGGAACCTTCGCGGCACGATCAACGGACGGCGGCCGGACCGTGGTCAAGAATGTCAAAGTCGACGAAGACACATGCGTGTGCTGCCGGACAGCGCTGGCCTCAGGACCGGACGGGACGCTATATGTGACGTGGCGGAAGATGTTTGGCGACATACGGGAAACGGTGGTGAGCCGGTCCGAAGACGGAGGACGGACCTTCTCGGAACCGGTCATTGTCGGGCATGACAAGTGGGTGTTTCCCAGCTGCCCGCACCGCCCGGCATCCATCGGGGTCGATCAATTAGGACGGCTCTACGTGGTGTGGTATACGGAAGGAGTCGATGAAGTTCCGGCCATCTTTGTCGCGTATTCTGATGACCGAGGGCTGACCTTCTCCCGAAAGCAGCAGCTCAATGTGGCCAAGGGCACGTTTCCCGATCATCCTCAGATGGCGGTAGACCCATCAGGCCGCGTCGTCGTCGTGTGGGAGGAACAATCGCCGGTGCGACGTGAAGTGGTCGTCAGCTGGTCATTGGATCGCGCGCTGACGTTCGGCAGCCCGCAGAAGGTCAATGAAAAAAGGGGCCAGACTCCATCGGTCGCGGTCAATGTCCAGGGCCTGTTCGCCCTAGCCTGGTTGGAACATGCGATGCCCGGTCATCGTGTCACCGTGCAGACGTTACGCTTGCCGGCCGTGAAGGTCGCTTCGGGAACCATGTCGACTCATGCTCCATAGTCCATCCATCAACCGGCGCACGATGTTGCAACGCAGTCTCGTCATACTCGTATTTGCCTGCAGCATATCCCAACCCCATGCTCTTCTGGCCGAGGAGTCTTTCAAAGCGCTCAAAATCGGTTCGGTTCCTCCAGGAACCATGGCTGCGCCCTTTGAGTTGAAATCTCTCGAAGGCAAGAGCGTGTCGATGCAACAGTTTGCCGGAAAACTGGTGGTGCTCAACTTCTGGGCAACCTGGTGTGGACCCTGTAAGGAGGAGATGCCGGCGTTCGAGCGACTCCGCCAGAAGCTGGATCCGGAGCGAGTCTCCTTGCTCACGGTTACGACGGATTTGCAACGGGAGGGGATCAAGCATTTTCTGGCGAGCCTGGACGTTCATCTCCCTGTGCTCTTCGATGAAGATCAAGAAGTATCCCGCGCGTATATGGTGCGTGCGCTCCCCACCACAGTCATCATCAACCGGCAAGGCATGGTGGTGGGGCGTGCCCTTGGACCGCGGGACTGGGACAGTCCTGAAGCCGTTCGCTATATGGAACGTTTGCTGGAGTAGTGTCAGTGAAAACGCCATGCCCGCGCATTGCCGTGTTCCTGACGGCGGCATATCTCTTTCTCAGTGTCTTCTCCGTCACCTGCCGGGTGGACCACGATGACCACCGCGCGTCGAGTCATCACCATAACAATCACGTCTCCCATTCGAGCTTCTGTGCCTGGGCCTGCCAGGCAAATCCCACAGCAGGCCTGACGAACCAAGGTCTGGTCCTGCCGTTATTGTTCCTGTCTGATCCTCTGGTTCAAAAAGGCGAGTCCCTCAAGGGAAATCAGATGGCCGCGCAAGTCCAAGCTCGCGGGCCGCCTTCCTCCTTCTTCTAAGACGTCACTTACTACCAACGAAGTCTTCTATGGTCCTACCGGTCCGGCTCGGCCGCGACCAGGAGGGATCTATTTCATGGGCAGGTGTCCGTCATCGCCAGGAGGAACGTATGTGGAGTGTTGTCTGCCATCAAGGGTTTCAACGGTCGCTCATGTGTGTTGTGGTCCTATGCCTGCTGTCGTTCGGATATTCCTCGTTCGCGCAAGAAGACGGGGCGAATGCGTTGCCGAACAAGGATCAGCGCGAGCGGGAATTGCGTGACCAGTTGCAGAACATACTCAACGAATTGGATCAATTGCAGCAAACCGAGCCTGATGCTCCGGTCGAGGCCACGCCACCGAGTGCGATTGTAGAGAAAAAAGAACCACAGGGGGCCGAGGCCGTGCCGGAATATGAATTGGCCGATGTCAGCATTGTCAGCAATCGCATCCAGCGGCGGGCGGAGGGCATCAGCCTTGCCGCTACGCCGCGCTCTGAAACCGACTCCCAACCGACGCGCACGATGAGAGAGTCGATGGAGTCATTGCCTGGTGTGGTCCTGCGCCAAGCCAACGGGCCGCGTGATTTCAGTATCTCGATCCGCGGCTCCGGGGTAAAGACGAGCTTCGCCGTGCGGGATATCAAGATGTATGAAGATGGATTCATTCAGACCCAGTCCGATGGATTGTCGCGCCTCGACATCCATGATCCCTGGTTCATGCGCAGCGTGGAGGTATTGCGGGGAGCCTCGTCGTCGCTTTATGACAATTATGCCCTCGGTGGCATGGTGCATTTCCGAACGAGGCGCGGAAGCGACATCAACGGATTTGAAACGTTCTTCAGCGGCGGTTCATACGGATATCAAAAATATGCCTTCGCGGTCGGCAAGCAGTACACCAACGTGGATATTTCCCTGTTCGCCAGCAACGTGATCGAGGATGGGTTTATCCGGCACAGCGACTATAACACCCAGACATTGAATTTTAACTTCCGTGTTAAGGCGGACGATCATCAGAACCTGTACTTCAAAGCCATCACGAACTGGCTCGATACACGGGTGCCGACGCGGTTGACACAGTCGCAATTCAACAACGATCCGAGGCAGGCGGGCGGAATCAATGCGGCGACCAATGCGGTGCTCCTCGCTCAACGCCGCCTTGATCGAAGGAACATCATCGGCGGCATGTATGAGAACCAGTTGAATGCCAATACCGTCCTGACCATCGAAGGCGACTACGATGTCAAAGACATCAATCAAACGTTTACGCAGATCACCGACAACATCAATCCCAATTATAAGAGTTACGCCGATCTGCGGCATGATGGTCGCTTGTTCAATATGCCTCTGCGCAGCTACGTCGGATTTTTTGTCAATAACATGGAGCAGGAGGGAAATACATTCAATAACCTGCAAGACTTTTTCGGCACGCGCGGGACACTTGCCCAGAATAATCGCGGGACCATCCGGAACATCGGCGGTCGTTTCAGAGAAGAACTGGAATTCGTTCCGAAATGGATTCTTGCCGCCGGCCTCGGATTCGAGCAATCGATGGTGAGCGCACAAACCATCAGTTACAACGCGGCAGGGGCGGTGAACTCACGGGCCAACGTGGATCGAACATTTTACAACTGGGCGCCGGAAATGTCTCTGACCTGGAAACCGTCTGACGGGTACCGCCACTGGGCACGCGCTTCGACAGGCTATGGGATCCCCGGATTTACCAATCTTCTGACAAACCCCTTCACCGGGTTGGCTGGAACGAACTTTGATCTGAAACCACAGAAAAACCTCAACGTGGAACTCGGCACTGAGTCGAGGCTGCACAAGACGTTGACCGTACAACTGGTGGGGTTCATGGTCTTCTTCAAGGACGAAATCATCTCCCAGGTGGTCTCCAACACGGGCGGTACGGCGTCGATCAATGCCGATTCATCGCAGTACAAAGGCATCGAGTTTCTGTACGATTGGCGGCCGTTGGACGGTCTGCGGCTTTCCGGAGCCTATACGCACATCGATGCGAAATACGTGAATTTCAGCGATCAGTTCCTCATCGGGGGCGTGCCGACCGCAGTGGTACGGGACGGCAAATTAGTGCCGAATGTTCCGACCGACGTACTGTTCCTCAAGGGAGAGTACGATCATATCCCATCCGGATGGGGCGGCTGGTTGGAGAGCAGTTATTACAACAGCTATTTCTTGAACAACAACAATACCATCGGTATTCCAGCCTACTGGGTGATCAACGCCAACCTTCACAAGACGTTCGAGGTCCAAAACAACAAGTACATCCGGTTCGCCAAGTTCTTTGTCCAACTCGACAACATTGCGGACAAGACCTACGCGGCGTCCGGCAATGTCGTCTCCGACAGCACGCCGGACGCAAGCAAGACGCTCTTCTTTGCCGGCTACGGCCGAGCATTCTATGCCGGTGTCACGTTGGGATTGTTCTAGATGGATGAGAGGGACGCGTCAGCCGCGATCCTCGAGCAGATCGACTTATCAGTCGATCAGAGCAAATTTTGTCAATAGCGGTAGGGCCGCATCACTGAGAAAAATTGTCTTGCGTGTCGGAAGTCGTCAGTGAGGCGGCTTGCCTGGTATGTCAGTGAATTCTGAAAGTTGTAGATCAAAGCATGATGCGACATGGCTGGATAATCGGGACAAGCATACGAGCGGCGCGGGGATACGAGCCGCTCGATCCAACGATGGCGGAAAAGACGATTGAGAAGCAAGAGCATGGAAGTGATTATAGGTGAATCGGAAATACGACAGCATGGTAGATCCGCGCAAAGAGACACTGTAGCAGCCATGAGCAGGCGTTAGTAGACAGGTCATGGTAAAAGGTCTAGATGAGTGATGCCAAACATGCTTCTCACCTTCTCTGTAAGCATGGCATTGATGATCGATGAACGGGGTCAAATTTGAAAGGAGAACGACGATGCGGAGACTGATGTTCGTTGTTGTGACGACTGGAATGGCTATCGGGATATGGACTGCCCCGGCGTCGGCCGCAGAACAAAAGGTCACACTGATGTTAGGCGGAAAGTTTTGCGAGAGCTATCTGGGCGAGGTCAAGGATGCCCTGACCAAGGTTGACGGCGTCAAGAACGTCGATCTGAAAAGCATGAAAGGCCACGCGGTGGTTACGGTCGACGAGAAGGCCAAACCGGATCAGTTGGCCACGGCCGTCAATGGTGTGAAGGGCGATGGCTGGCACTGTACGGCCAAGGTGATGAAGTAATCGAACCTCTGAGGACAGAACTCGATGCGATAGGAGGGCCGCGCCTCAGCGTGGATTGAAGTGTTGGGAAAATATGAACGCATGGAGCCTATCCAGTTTGAAATGAAGATGGGCTGTTCGAAGCTGTTCAAAACGATCAGCTATCGTCTCCAAGGAGAACTGGTCGTCCGAGTTCCGGGAAAGACTTCGGCCGACTACCCTCCGGCGCAACAATCGAGGAAAGAGATAGAATTGGAAGCAAATCTGAATCGGGTGATGGGTGCGATCGCCGAGTCCATCGGAGATTCGCTCGCGCTGCAACCGTGCAATTCTTCAGGCATGCCCAAGAAAATCAGCAGCTTCACACTCTGGTCGGTGCTCGACCTGTTGTATTGAGATGGCGATCCGATGCGTCACAATGGATTTGATGGATCTATGTAGCATCGCAGCGCATCAGCGCGGGGCTTTCGGTAGACGAAGTGAGCAATCCGGCGTAGAGTCTTGTAGTCATTTGCCTTTGCCTGTCACAGTGAGACTGGAGTAACAGCGAGCCAGCCTTCTCCATGGGTGAGAGCGAGTCGTGGTCAGGACCGGAGAACGAGGCACGTGCGCGACCATTGGCTGGTTGTGTACGGGAAACATTCACGACAAGGGGGTCTATCATGATGAAACGGTTCGCTGCCGTCACGGCACTGCTGATCATCTCCGGATGCTGGGCCATGGGCCCGTTGGATTCTCTATATGCAGCTGAAAGCGATACACATGTGAAGGAAACGATCAAGCATGCGAGAGAAGGACTGAATCATGAGAAAGAAGCCATCAAACATCTGGAGGAATCCGTAAAGGCAAGCAACGATTCGCATGCGAAAGAAGCACTGGAGCATGCGAAAGAAGCGGTCAAACATGCCGAAGAATCCCTCGGGCATGCGGAGCTGGCGGCGGGCCAGAAGAAATCCAAAGACAAATGACGTCTGCTCAGTCTGTCGGGGAAGGCGGGGTGCACATTCCACTGCAAATGATCGTCACGTCTCTTACCATCATGGACGCGTTGGGCCCTGGAATTCCGGGCGACGAGTAGCTGTTCGCGCGGAGTCTGCAACCGATCGTAAGTGAAAAAGGGGCCTTGTCATGTTTCGCGTGAGAGGGAAACCGCAAGGGTTGCTCACCAATAGGGGTAGGGCCGCCAGTATGGTCCCCAAAACGGCCTTCCGTACGGATAAGCGTAGGGATATGGGGGGACTTGGTACTGTGACACGTCAGCCATCGGAGGCCAGACGTTCAGGTTCTTCACTTCAATCACAGGGTAGTTATATTCCGTCTCATCGAGCGGTAACGTGATCGATCCGGTCACCTCTCCCGTGACGGTGAGGTGTGTCCCATGCGGGATCGTGGCGGGATCGAGAAATTCCCGTTGGATCGCAATGAAACGACCCTGCGATTGAGTGAGATCGATAACTGGGGCGTTCGAGCTGGTGAGAGGTAGTTGAAGAACCTCGATTCGAGTGCCATCCTTCAGCCGCTTGGCATTGAGCACCTGACCGCCCAATACGATAGGTTGTCCTTTGAATGACTCGGGAGTGCTCCTGATCTCCGTAAAGGGGATGGTGTGGTCGGGTGGCGGAGAGTCGGACGTGGTGGCGCAAGCGGTCAGCGCGAGACTGACCAGCAGCATTCCGATTGTGTGAGGCACGCGGTCCATCGCAGGGGTCATTATATCAGACATGCAAAGACGGGCATTGACTATAATGAGCGAAGTCTTGTGTACTGATCTCACAGTCGAACGAAAGGAGTGCAGGGTATGAAGAGGCGGTGCAGCAGCAGTCAACGCATTGTATTCTCGCTCGTGGGTGTGCTGGGTATGATCGGCCTGTGGGGGGTCGCGCATGCGGCCAAACCGGAGCTTCAGGGAAAATTCGAACTCCTGAAGGACGAACCATCCACCCATACTCCGGGAAAGGTGAAGTTGGTGGAATTTGCAGACTTTTACTGTCCCCATTGCCATCGTTTCGATGGCGAGGGGTTGCCCATTTTAGAAAAGGAATTCGGCAACAAGCTCGACGTCACGATGGTGGGATATCCCGTCATTCCCGGGAAGCTTCCGACCGCCTTCGACATGTATGAACAGGCGAAAATGATGGGGAAAGGGAATGAGATGAAGCGGGTTCTTTTCCGGACCATCCACAAGGACAAGGTCGGCATTCTGGACCGCACGATTCGCGAAGCCCTGATCCGGGAGGTCGGTTTGGATCCCAAGGCGTTCGAAGCCGGATTAGAGAGTGCCAAGCCTGCGAAGGTCTTCGAAGACGGACGGAAGTGGGGTGATCGAATCAAGATTCAACAAACACCGACGGTCTTGCTGGATGGCAACATCAAGGTCGACCAGATTGATCCCGAGAACTTAAAGGTTATTATTCAAAGTATTCTAGCTGGAGACGGCAAGCGGCCGTGAAGCGTGAAGGTCCACGACGCGAAGAATAATGAGGTGCGCGTGGCGACGAAGAAGTCGCCTCACGTCTGCGCACGGGCGCGAGACGGTGAGCGCCCAGTGTCTTGAAACCCGTGTGGACGCCGCCGAGTGGTGAGGCGGCAGTCTCTTTGTCTCTGACGTGATTTGTGCTAGTGCTGACGATTCTTCACGAGATACGAAATACGAGCGACGAGATACGTTTCACGAGTGACGAGATACGAGATACGGTCGACGACGCTGCACGAACGACGAGATACGAGATACGCTTCACGAACGACGAGTGAGGAATGGCGACTGATCCAATTTGCGGCATGACGGTGCAGCCGGATTCGGCGGCCGCTTCCTATGAACACAGGGGGAAAACCTACTACTTCTGCTGCCAGGGTTGCATGGCGAAGTTCAAGGCGGCACCAGAGAGATATCTTTCCTCAGAACCTCGTGTGGGCGAGATGACCACGCAAGCACGGGCTTTGGCACAGCCGCTTCCAATGGCCTCCCACGGATCGCGGCACGATGCTTCAGAATCCGAAGTCGATCCAGTCTGCGGCATGACTGTTTCCCCGAACAGCGCTGCCGGCTCCCATTCCTACCAAGGCAAGACCTATTACTTCTGTTCCACCAGCTGTCTCACACGATTCAAGGCCGACCCTGCCTCTTATCTTTCAAAAGCGGCGGGTAGCGGATCTGGTTCTCCTGCATCCCCACGTCAACAGGGAACATCATATGTCTGTCCGATGTGTCCCGAGGTCCGTGAAGACAAACAGGTGCCTTGTCCGAAGTGCGGAATGGCACTAGAGCCGGCTGATCCGTTCCTAGTCGGAACCAAGACGGAATACACCTGCCCGATGCATCCCGAGGTTGTGCAGCCCGAGCCGGGAACCTGTCCTATCTGCGGCATGGCGCTGGAGGCACGAACGGTATCTCTTCAAGAGGAGACCAACCCCGAGTTGGTCGAGATGTCCACGCGTTTCTGGTTGTGTCTCGGGCCGGCGTTGGGCGTGTTTGTGCTCGGCATGGCCCATATGATTCCCGCACATCCTCTGCAGCACGTGATACCGGACCATGTATCATCCTGGCTTCAACTCGTGATTGCGACCCCGGTCGTTCTTTGGGGCGGATGGCCATTTTTTCAGAGGGGCTGGTACTCGATTATCAACCGCAGCCCGAACATGTTTACATTGATCGCCATCGGCACCGGGACGGCGTACGGCTATAGTGTGATCGCAACCGTCTTTCCGACGCTGATCCCTTCGTCGTTTCATCTGGCCAACGGATCAGTGCCGGTCTATTTCGAAGCCGCCGTGGTGATTACGGTCCTAGTGTTGCTGGGCCAGGTGTTGGAACTGCAAGCCAGGAGCCGCACAACCGGAGCCATCCGGGCGCTGCTGGGACTGGCGCCGAAAACGGCGCGACTCCTTCGAGACGATGGGCGGGAAGAGGATATTCCGCTCGATCAGGTGCGGGTCGGTGATCGGTTAAGAGTCCGACCGGGAGAAAAGGTGCCGGTTGACGGAGTGGTGATAGAAGGCTCCTCGGTGGTGGATGAGTCGATGGTGACGGGCGAAGCCGTGCCGGTCGAGAAACGTGCAGGGACCCGAGTGACGGGCGGAACGATGAATGGATCGGGGACGATCGTGGTCAAGGCTGATCGCGTTGGCGCCGATACGCTGCTTGCGCAAATCGTGCGAATGGTCAGCGAGGCGCAACGGAGCCGTGCGCCGATTCAGCGTCTGGCCGATAGGGTCGCGGGGTATTTCGTCCCGGCTGTAGTCGGCGTCGCACTGCTGACTGCGGTCGCCTGGAGTCTATGGGGACCGCAACCACGATTGGCCTATGCGCTGGTCAATGCCGTCGCTGTCTTGATTATTGCCTGTCCTTGCGCGTTGGGGCTGGCGACGCCCATGTCAATTATGGTCGGGACCGGTCGTGGCGCATCAGCGGGAGTCCTGGTTAGAAAGGCGGAGGTGCTCGAGGTCCTGGAACGAACCGATGTCTTGATCGTCGATAAGACCGGGACTCTGACCGAAGGCAAGCCGAAACTGTTACAGGTCGTCGTCCATTCTCCGTGGACCGAACAGGAGGTCTTACAACTCGCGGGAGCTGTGGAACGGGGCAGCGAGCATCCGCTGGCTGCGGCGATTGTGTCCGGAGCCGAAGAACGTCATCTGAATGTGATCCCGGCGGTGACGGGCTTTGAATCCATCACCGGCCACGGTGTCAAAGGCACGGTACAGAACCGCTCGGTCGTCGTGGGCACGGCGGACTTTTTACGACAGCAGAACACCCCCTCGTTGGAAGTCGAAGCACTGGAGAAACAAGCGGAAAAGCTCCGGCAAGGAGGCCTCACCATCATGTTCGTGGGGATCGATCAGAAGGCTGCCGGCCTGTTGGGGGTTGCCGACCCGATCAAAGCCTCCACACCGGAAGCCATCAGGCTCCTTCTCCGGGAAGGCGTGCGACTGGTCATGGTCACGGGGGATCACCGGGTGACTGCGGAAGCCGTCGCCCGACAACTGGGTATTGCCGACGTGAGAGCGCAAGCGCAGCCGGAGGAGAAGCGGGAGATTGTGAAACAGTTTCAGGTCCAGGGTCATGTGGTGGCGATGGCAGGCGACGGCATCAATGACGCGCCTGCGCTGGCTCAAGCGCAGGTCGGAATCGCCATGGGAAACGGGACGGACGTCGCGATGGAGAGTGCGGATATCACCCTTATCAAGGGAGATCTGCGAGGCGTCGTCAGGGCCCGTCGCCTGAGCCGTGCGACCATGCGAAATATTCGCCAGAATTTGCTCTTCGCGTTCCTGTACAACGCCATTGGGGTACCCGTGGCTGCCGGGCTGTTGTATCCGTTCTGGGGCGTGCTCCTCAGTCCAATGATAGCCAGTGCGGCGATGACGTTGAGCTCCGTCTCGGTCATTACCAATGCGTTGCGCCTTCGACGTGCTGAATTATGACTTCTGAGTGCGTGGGAAACAGGGCCATGATACCGTGTGGACTGCAATTCGTCCTATCCGTTCTCGCGCCATGAAGAGCCGGTCGGCACCATCCTTCCATCCATGGGTCCTCTGCATCCCGCTCTTTGGAGTGCTGCTATTCGTATTCGCCGGCAGCAGTGAATCTGCGAGCCCGCGCGCGGTAACCAAGCCGATAACAACGGCGTCTGCGCCGGATTTGCAGTCGCAGGTTCGGGCGACGGCGGCGAAGGTCATTCCGGCGATCGTCAGCATTGCCTCGACCGTCGTGGTCCATGATCAGGCCTTTAGCGACGAAGGGCTCCCGTTCGGAATGTTCAAGGATGTGCCGCCTCGACGGCAGTATGGCCAGGGGTCCGGCGTGATCGTCTCGCCCGACGGGTATATCGTGACCAATCATCACGTCGTGGCCGAGGCCGTCGACGTCGAAGTCATACTCGCGGACCGTCGGCAGTATAAAGGACATGTGGTCGCCACTGATCCCAAAACCGACGTCGCAGTGGTGAAGATCAATGCGACGGGGCTGCCGACGGCGGCCTGGGGAGATTCCAGCGCGCTGGCGGTCGGAGATTTTGTGTTAGCCATCGGAAATCCGCTCGGACTGAGCCGGACCGTGACATTCGGCATCGTGAGCGCAGTGGGGCGTGCGGACGTCGGCGTCGCGGATTTCGAGGACTTCATTCAGACGGACGCGCCGATCAATCCGGGCAATTCCGGCGGAGCGCTGGTCAATGTCCACGGCGAGGTGGTGGGGATCAATACCGCGATTGCCAGTCCCACCGGTGGAAGCGTCGGCGTCGGCTTTGCCATTCCCAGCAATATGGCTCGATCAGCCATGCAAAGTCTGATCAAGACGGGGCGCGTCGTCCGCGGATTCCTAGGCGCCTCCACGCAGGATGTAACCCCGCTTTTAGCGAAGGTGTTCCGGCTCCCGGACGTCAAAGGCTCGATTGTGACGGATCTTCCGGCCAAGGGGTCTGCCGAACGCGCGGGTTTGAAACGGGGCGATGTCGTCGTGCGGTTCGATGGTCGTGATGTGATGGACAGCGGGCATCTGCGGAATCTCATCGCGGCCGCGCCGATCGGCAGCAAACACCGGCTCGATCTGGTTCGCGACGCCAAACCCATGCAGGCCGAGCTGGTGGTGCAGGAAGCGCCGCGTGAACGGGGACGAAAATCACAAACGGCCTCCTCTTCCAATCTGACCGCGCATCCTCTGGCCGGCGTCATTGTCGACGAGGTGACGCCCGCATTGGCGCGACAGATGGATCTCAATGCCACCTCGGGATTGGTCGTGACCGATATTGAGGAAGGTACCATAGCGGAGATCGCCGGCCTCCAGCCCGGTGATCTGATTCTTGAACTCAATCGCCAGCCCCTCGCCAACTTCACTACGTTCCAGCGTCTCGCCGAACCGCTCAAGCCGACCGATCTCGCCCTCCTCTTGATCAACCGCCAGGGAACGGTGCTGTATATTCCGATCCAAGGAGAATAGAAAAGCGGCGATCGGTGCTTTCGCGCTCCGCAGCCTCGACCAAGCTGCTGTAGTGAGCGAAAGACCGGCTGCGGCTCCCCCCATCCCCCGAACCTGATTCGGGGGCTTCCGATCTGCTGTTGGCAGTCGGGCCTCGCTCGTTCTTTCGCCCCACACATCAGCACGTCTCGGCCACAACGGCGCTCAGCGCACCGCTCGCCACCTGGATGGCAATAGAGCCCGGTCAAATCTCTGTGTACATTCCCTTCCACCCAAGGCGAGAATGATTAGATGGAAAGAAAATACCACCATTGTTGGCCTCTGGACGAGCCTACTACCTAGGCGTATGATCCTGTCGTCTTATAATGCTCCGACCATGAACGGCACAATCCTCCTCAAGATTCGCCAGGCTTGGGGCCATCTCGACGCATTCTGTCAAAAGAGCGACCAGGTCATGAGTTCGCATCAGGTCTCGCCCGCGTGAGATGAGAAACGCCTTAAGAAGCTTCTCGGCAGCCTGTTGGGCATGAAAGCATACAGTGTCCCAAGGGATTTCCTTCGCAGCCAGGTTGTTTTCGATATTCAGTAGATCATGCTCCGCTTTGCCGAGCCAAGGCAGGACATTTTCCTCAGAGCTGCTCATACAGAACCCTGCCCTCCTTCTCGATTAAGGATAAGAGGGTGCCACGCTTTCCGTGCAACCGTTGGACCTCGTCAGGCGTGTAGACAATCAGGTCCAGAGGCCAGCGGCGTAGCCCGAATAGCGCGCTGACCGCCGCTGCGCGTTGGGGAGGAAGGAGATTGCTCTCCATTTCGATGAAGAGATCCAGATCACTATCCAGCTGTGCATCACCCCGCGCATAGCTCCCGAACAGCAGGATTCGCTTCGGATGGAAACGCTGTACGATCGTGTTCGTCACTTCCTTTAACAGTTCTGCCTGTGTCATCGGTAGCCTTGGCTGAAATACTAGCCAGATTCCTCGGAAAGTTCCAGCTGTCGCGCAGGAACTGTCTTCGATGAATGAGGGAATGGCCGGTCAGAAAGGGATGCCGCAGGAAATCCGGAAAGTGTGTCAGGCAATTGCAGTTGATTAAATCTGCCTGTTGTATTACTCTCCGTGCCATCTTTTTGTAATTCGTAACACTGTTAACCTCAATCCGAGGATAATCTCTGCTGAGAAGACGATCTCACCAGCGTCAATGCTGCTTCCTCGCCCTCCCAGGGGGAGAGGAGAAAGGTGAGGGTGGGCCCCTGAGGTTTTGCCCCTCACACCCTGCCTCTCCCCGCATGGGGCGAGGGGAACAACTATTCTCGAACCGCGATTATGTTCGGATCGAGGTTAATCTCTCATGAAGAAACTCGTCCGTTTCGGCGTGTCCCTCGATCATCTTCTCCTCGATCATTTTGACCGTCACATCAAAACTAAGAAGTACACCAATCGATCAGAAGCCCTCCGCGATCTGATCAGGGACAAGCTGGTCGGCGAGGAATGGTCGGAGAACAAAGAGACCGTCGGGACCATCACCTTTGTCTATGACCACCATGTGCGGGACCTCACGAACAAGCTGACTAATCTGCAACATAACTTCCAGGGACTTGTGCTCACCGGGATGCACGTGCATCTCGATCATGATCACTGTTTGGAAGTTCTGGTGGTCAAAGGAAAGGGGGCTGCAATTAGAAAGATCGCTGATACCATCCTCAGTATCAAGGGGGTCAAACACGGCAAACTGGCCATGACGACGACAGGAAAGGCGTTGAACTGGTGATGAAAATCTGTATCGTAGATGGACGCGGGGGTGGTATCGGTCGTCGCATTGTCGAAGGTCTCCGAGGTCTTGCCGTGGACGGGCACACGGTCGTCGGATTGGGTCTGAACGTGGTCTCTGCAGCAGCCATGGCTCGCGCCGGAGCGACACAGATCGAGACGAGAGAGCCGGAGATCACCCAACAACTGGGGAGTGCAGACATGATCATCGGTTCCCTCAGTCTGCTCATGCCGGGGGCCATGCTCGGCGAGGTGACCCCGCTCGTCGCACAAGCCGTGCTGGATTCGCACGCGCGCAAATTCCTTCTCCCGATCAATCGACGCAAAGTAGAGGTCATCGGCACGGAGGGGCGCACTCTCGATACGTTGATCATCCACACGATTCAACGTGTCTATCAGGCAGCCACCCCTCCCGCCATGTCCTGAACTGTTTCCAGAGCACATACGCGGACGACGAGGCTCAGTCCAGCTTTTCAGCCGCCATCGTGGCTGCTATTGGAGGTGGGTATCCCGGCGCCACTCATGTCTGCGGCATTCATTGGAAAAGGGAGACGGTCTCGTGCTGACCTGACGGCATGCGGCCACATTGTATTTGACTCTGCCTCAATGGGACTGAGATGCTATCGCCCGATCATCCCAAGGGCCGATCTATCGGGCGACGGAACGCAGCCCCGTGTCAGAAAGGAAGGCGTGTATGGGAGGCATGACGCAATTCATTGACCGGCATTATCGGCATTTTAATGCAGCTGTGGTCAAAGATGCCGCGCAAGCGTATCGGGCACACCTGGATCAGGGCGGACTGATGTTGATGACGCTGGCCGGCGCTATGAGCACGGCAGAACTGGGGTTGTCGCTCGCGGAGATGATCAGACAGAACAAAGTGCACGCCATTGCATGCACCGGGGCAAATCTGGAAGAAGATCTCTTCAATCTGGTAGCCCATGACCATTATGTGCGTCTCCCGCACTATCGGGAGTTGACGGCGCATGATGAGCAGGCGCTCCTCGCCAAGCATCTCAATCGCGTCACCGATACGTGCATCCCTGAAGCGGAAGCGATGCGCAGGGTGGAACGCGTCCTGGCGGAAGAGTGGCTGTCGATGGATAAGAAGGGTGAACGGTGTTTCCCGCACGAATTATTTTACCGTGCGATTCGCGAAAACAAGCTCAAAGAGCACTACCAGATCGATCCTGCCGACAGCTGGCTGTATGCCGCGGCCGAACGGGACCTCCCGATATTTGTGCCGGGCTGGGAAGATTCCACCATTGGGAACATGTACGCGGCGCAGTGCCTTGGCGGCAAACTCCGGAATCTGCATACCGTGCGGACGGGAATCGAGTACATGATGGCATTGGCTCAGTGGTACCAGCGGACCATGGAAAAACGGAGCATAGGATTCTTCCAAGTCGGCGGGGGAATCGCCGGTGATTTCCCGATCTGCGTCGTTCCGATGCTGTCTCAGGATGTGCGCCTTGAGAATGTCAGGTTGTGGGGATATTTCTGTCAGATCAGCGATTCGACGACGAGCTATGGATCGTATTCGGGCGCCGTTCCCAATGAGAAGATCACGTGGGGCAAGCTTGGCGCAGCGACTCCGAAGTTTGTCATCGAATCCGATGCCACGATCGTTGCACCGTTGATATTTGCCTACGTTCTAGGATGGTGAACGTTATGGATCTTTCGAAGGGGCGCGTCTTGGTGACGGGCGGTGCAGGATTCATCGGAAGCGCCTTGGTGTGGGCGCTCAATCGACGCGGTTGCGACAATATCGTCATCGTCGATGAGTTAGAGTGTAGCAACAAATGGCGTCATTTGGGCCCGCTGCGGTTTTCCGACTACCTTGAAGCCAATGATTTGTTGCCTGCCCTCGGCAGCCATGCGCTCGGCAAGTTCAGACTGATCGTCCACCTCGGCGCCTGTTCCTCGACGACCGAGCGTAACGCAGGCTATCTGGTGAAAAACAACTTCGAGTTTACTAAGAGGCTCGCAACCTGGGGGTTGGAGAGCGGGGCCAGATTTGTGTATGCCTCCTCGGCAGCGACGTATGGGGATGGCAGCATGGGGATGAGCGACGCCGAACCGTGTCCCGAGCGATTGCGCCCCCTGAATGCCTACGGCTTCTCGAAACATTTATTTGATCGGTATGCCGGTCACCATGGATTACTGGACCGCATTGTGGGGCTCAAATATTTCAATGTCTTCGGACCGAATGAAGACCATAAGGGGGAGATGCGCAGCGTCGTCCATAAAGCATTCGTGCAGGTGCAGGAGACCGGTCGCATCCAACTCTTCAAGAGCTACCGGCCCGATTATCGAGACGGAGAGCAACGGCGGGATTTTCTCTACGTGAAGGATGCCGTGGCCATGACGCTGCATCTCGCGACGAGCGAAAAGGCGACGGGATTATTCAACATCGGGTCAGGGGAAGCGCACACCTGGCTGGACCTCTCGTCTGCGGTATTTCAGGCGCTGGGACGCGAGCCTCAGGTCGAATTTATCGAGATGCCGGAGGATTTGCGCGCGCGGTACCAGTATTTTACCAAGGCGGATATCGGCAAGCTTCGTGCGGCCGGTTATTCAGAGCCTATCACCCCTCTAGCGGAGGCGGTCAAGGATTACGTGGTCAACTATTTGGTGCCTGGAAAAGGATTGGATCCCGCTACCGACGGGGAATCGAAACAGGTCCCAGGCAGTAAAGACAACGTTTCATCAGGGCCGGCATGAAGGAATCATCGTCCGAATCGGCCACCGGAGAACGGCAGTGGACGCGAAAGACCTTGTCAGCATCGTATGGTGGAATCGGTCAGGCGCCTCCGGCCTGATCGTGAGCAGATCGGGCTGAGTCCCGGCGATCGTTGAACTCCCGTTTTTTCTTCCTTGAACATCCAGATCACGAGGGTCTGGGCCGGCTGGAGAGGCAGCCGAGGCCCGCTCTAGATCTTCGTGGACGCCTCACCTGTCCACACCTGTGGAAGGCATGGGGCCTGTGGGACGTTCTTGGTTGGCGGTCTGTATCGGTCTCTGCTCGAGTCTGACTGGAGCACCGGCATGGCCACACGATCCGGATATTCCTGAAGTGACTGTGCCGGAAATCTCCGTGCTGGCTGATCGACCGGTCGCCGCGTCGTCGCAACAGTTCATTCCCGACAAAGAATACGTACTTCAACCGCAAGGCAGGCCGGCGCAGGTTCTGCGGTTGATTCCGGGCCTCATTGCCGTGGAACATTCCGGCGGCGCCGGAAAGGCCGATCAATATCTTCTGCGCGGATTCGATGCCGACCACGGGACCGATGTGGCGTTCTTCACCGACGGGATGCCGATCAACTTTCGCTCCCATGCGCATGGCCAGGGCTACGCCGATCTAAATTTCATCATCCCGGAAGCGATCGAGGGCCTCGACGCATACAAAGGCGCCTATCACGTCGAATTGGGGGATTTCGCGACAGCGGGAGCCGTCAACTTCAAGACGCGTCAGGTGGTTCGCGAGGGATTGGTGCAGGCGGCGGCGGGGCAGTTCGACACCCAGCGGTATCTCTTGATGCTCTCCCCGACGAAGGATAAGGTACGGACCCTCTTTGCGGCGGAGGGCTATTACACCAATGGGCCATTTTTGAATGACAATCGCTACTTTCGCGCGAATCTCATGGGGAAAATGACGCTGAATCCGACCAACCGATCGGAATTGAGTCTAACCGGAACATTTCACAAAGCCAATTGGAACGCGAGCGGAGAAATTCCGCTACGTGCTGTACAGGATGGGTCACTCGACCGGTTTGGGGCGATTGATCCGTCCGAAGGAGGAAACACCACTCGATCGACGGCCCGCTTGAACTACCACTACGATACCCCGTCCGGCGGCCGATTCTTCGCGAACGCCTATGGGCAGTATTACAAATTCGATCTGTTCACCAACTTCACCTTCTTTCTCAATGACCCCGTAAACGGGGATGGTATCCAACAGTCGGATCGACGGGTCATGTATGGGGGAGATATCGGGTATCAGCACAGCGGCCGGGTGATGGATATGGACAGTTCCTTGACTGTCGGTGTGCAATCGCGGGTGGACAATATCCATGCGCGGCTCGGCACCCAGACCACGCGCAATCCATTGGGCACGACGATCGACAGCGATATTATGGAAGCGTCCTATGCCCCGTTTGTCAAACTGGACATGCAGCCGACCTCGTGGATGCGTGTGATCGGCGGGGTCCGCAGCGAAGTGTTTACGTTTAATGTCCGGAACCGCTGTTCTGATTGCCCCGAACGGCCGTCGGGAACGACGAGTTCCGGGATCGTGTTGCCCAAGGTGAATCTTATTTTCGGTCCCTGGCTTCGAACCGAATTCTTTGCGAACTACGGGGAAGGATTTCACAGCAATGATGCGCGATCCGCTGTGGTGCCGGGATCATCGCCGCTGTCACGAGCGAGGACGTATGAAGTTGGCCTCCGCTCAAAACCCTGGGGACCGGAGAGGCTTGAACTCATCGCCACGTTGTGGGCGATCGATCTCAACTCAGAGCTCGTATTCGTCGGAGATGAGGGTACGACCGAGGCACGGGGAGCGACGCGGCGGCGCGGAGTGGAAGCGGCGGCTCGAGGACAGATCGCCGGCCCGTTGTATTTTAATGGCAGCATCACCTGGTCACACGCCGAGTTCAAGAACGGCGATGCGATTCCGCTGGCTCCGGAACTCACCGCGTACGGCGCGCTGATTCTGCGGTGGCCCGAAGGCCTGACATCGCAACTGCAAGCCACCTACCTGGGGGTGCGACCCTTGACCGAGGACCGGAGCATCACATCTCCCTCTTGGATCACCTTCGATCTTACCGAACGGTATCAAATCCCCATCAAGCTTTCGCATGGACGGCTCGAAGCCTTTTTCTTCATTCAGAACCTGTTCGACACGAAGTGGGAACAAGCCGTTTTCGCCTTTGAATCGCGCCTGCGAAACGAAGCGACGGGCGTGACCGACATCCATTTCGTTCCGGGGAATCCTAGATTTGTTATGGGCGGTTTGGCATGGTACTTTTAGCGGTCCACAGGCCGCTGAAAACGACCTCCAACTTCGTTCTCGGCTCGAAACCATCCTCAACGTACCCCAGCTTGGGGAAAGAGCCTGTCTTGGCGGGCTCGGGGTTGGGCGGGTAAGAACTATTACGCCCCTAGCCTTTTGAGGACCGGCCGCCTCACCGACTCGGCGGCGTGCGGGAACGTGATGCTCGTTATTCCTCGCATCGCGCACCCTGCGGCCTTGTTGGAAGATCGTTTTGAGCAGCCTGGCTGAATCCTAGCTCGATGTCGCTAGCTCGGGGGACTCGCTCTCTGTGGCCTTGCTCGGGGAAAGACGCGCATTGCGCGTCGGGGTTGGGTGGGTGAGCTGGGAAAGGCAGCGTCCCGGCGCTGTCAGGGCAGGGCGGGTGAGAATGTTGTTCATTTTGAGAAGGTTGCAAGACAATATCGCGAGGATTTATTCGATGGGACGAATTCTTAAAAGCCCTATTTCAATCGCCCGCCTGTGGAGGGGCTCGGTCGGCCTAGCCGGGTCATCCTCTCTGCCCATGAGCATGGCTCGGCCACGATGTCTAGTCATTCAGGGCGATGATTCCCCAATATTTCCCTCGCCCCATCTGGGGAGAGGGGTGGGTGAGGGGCAAATCCTCACGAGCCCACCCTCGCCGTTCTCCTCTCCCTCCTTGGAGGGCGAGGAAGCAGAACGGACGCTGAGAGTGTCGCCTCGTCAGTGAAAGTTATTTTCTGACTAAGGCAAATTGTGGAGGGTCGATGAACGGGACTATTTTAGAGCGGAAACATTTCAACCGCCCGACACTGGAGGTGGCGAGGTCGTTGATCGGCAAGTTTCTTGTCCGCGAAAACGGACAGGGACAAGTCGCCGGCAAGATTATCGAAGTCGAAGCCTATGTCGGTCCGCGCGATAAAGCCTGCCACGCCTCGAAAGGCCGAACCAAGCGTACGGATGTGCTGTTTGGTCCACCCGGCATGAGCTATGTGTATCTCATCTATGGGATGTACCACTGCCTGAATGTGGTGACGGAACGGGAGGAGTTTCCCGCGGCGGTATTGATCCGGGCCATCGAGATCGACGGAGCATTGGTCGATGGGCCCGGTCGATTATGCCGCGCCTTGGATATCGACCTCGATCTCAACCGCTGTGACCTGACGATCGGTCGAACGTTGTGGTTGGAGAACCGGGCTGTACGGGTGAAACGGATGGATGTGCGGACCTATCCACGGATCGGAGTCGATTATGCCGGGACATGGGCTCAAAAGCCTTGGAGATTTCGCCTGAGCAGGTAGAGTGATGTGGACACGATACAAGAAAGGGGAGGCTATAGGTATAGCCTCCCCTTCAACGTAAGCCGTATAGGCCTGTTTCAAATCAAAATGCGATTACTTCACGCCCAAACTGGCATCAGCCTTGGTTGCGGCTGAAACCGGCGGCTGGATCTGGATCTGGGGTCCTTGCACGTTCGGAAGCTGACCGGCGCCTGCCTTTTTCGTGATCCGCTCGTTGTTCGGGTCCATGAGCTGTTGGCGCACATGCATATCATCAGACATTGCTCCCTGAACCTCGGCTTTCTCGCCACTGGCATTGGTCTGACCCGGATCATTCGCCAAGGGCTGACCGTTGACAGGGCTGTTTGCCTGTTTTGCAGGATAGCCGGGATGCTTGGGGAGCAACGCCGGATTTGCTGATGCCAAAGACAGGGCAAAGAAAACCCCCGCCAGTGTTGCCACACTGCCAATCACGAGTTTCATACCCCTACTCCTTTGAAAGAATGTGAAAGGATACTTGCCGATAATAGTCTTTAAAGGTCGAAGAAGCGCGCAAATCTTAGCGACCTTGGCCAGCTGTGTCAAGCTAGGAAAGGGTGGTGGGGAGCAGCCAGATTGGCCTTCTTGCTCGCAGACCGCGCACGATCAGAATGTGCTCGGTCGATGTGCGCAGTGAAGGCCAATCTGGCTGCTCCCTTGTGTAACGATGTGGGGGGCGAAAAAAGGACGGATATGTAGTGATTATTATCGGATACGAGTCTGGTCCTGGGATATGACTGAGGTATAGGACTGAGAGGGCGGTGAAAAATTCTTGGAATTCTGAAGAGATGTCCTAATTGGAACGGCGTGGGGGGCGGCGGCCGCGACCGCGGTAGCGATGGACAGGCCCTCGACTGATGCCGGGGAGACGGATGGTGACCGTCGTACCTTCATCCGGGGCGCTGGCGATGGACAGGTGCCCCTGATGCTCTTCCACGATTTTCTTGACGGTCGCTAATCCCAAGCCGGTCCCTGACCGCTTTGTCGTGAAAAATGGCTCGAACACCTTGTCGACGTGTTCGGCTGGAATGGGGGCACCATTATTCTTGATGAGAATTTGTACTTCGAGATGTCGTCCGGCCCTTTGATTGCTCATCGAAATCGTCAATGTGCAGCCGGGAGTCATCGCCTCGATGGCATTTTTGAAAATGCTCAAGAAGACCTGCTGCATCTTGGCTTCGTCGCATCGGACCGGGGCGATAAGTCCCGCATATTCCTTGATGACCTGGATGCGTGTCACTTCGAGTTCGGTGGCGACGACCGTCAACGAACTTTCGATGATTTCCGGCACGCGGCATAGCCGGCGGTTGAGTTCGAGTGGTTTTGCAAAATCGAGGATCTCATTGAGAATCGCCTCGACCCGGATGAGGTCCCGCATGGCATTTTCGACCCGGGTCTGTGGATCGAAATCGAGAATCCCTTCCCCCGTGACTTCCTCGAGCTGTGCCCTGATCGAGGCCAGGGGCTCGCGGACCTCAGTCGCAAGGAAGGCACTGAATTCGCCGATCGCTGCCTGTCGCTCCTGCTTCCGGATGAGGGGCTCCAAAGGAGATGGCGCCTGCGTCGTAAGTTCGGGCTCGCCGGGCGCGGATTGCTGGGGCTTGGTCGTTTCGACGGGCGGCGCTGTCTGAAGGAGTTCGACCAGCTTGAGCATGATGGGTTCCAACACCCTCGCATCCGTCAGCGCGTAACGATCGGCAGATTTGGAGGCCAGTGTGATGGTGCCACCGACCTGCCCGCGCAGGAAAAACGGCGTGACCAGGGAGGACTCAAAGCGATCCTTGTACAGATGCTTGTGATCCAGAAACCGGCCCTGGGTCGAAGCCAGGTCATGGTCGACGCGGGGTTTACGGTGTCGGACCGCCCAGCCGGACGCCGATGCATCGAGGGCCAGACGATGACCCGGCTTTAGGTCTTTCTTCTGGTCCTTGGGGTCGGCTCTCAGTTCCCCTGCCATGCCGATGACTTCGACACTTCCTGCGATGGGATCGTATGCACACATCCAGGCCCGGTCAAACGGAACCAATTGGCCGGCCTCATTCAGCAGGGCCGAGACTTTTTCCTGGAGTTGCGGCGTGGCGCGCGAGGGTGCCGGCGTAAACACATCCGGAGTCGTGACGGCGGGAATCGCTTCGTGGGCAACTAAAGGCCGGCTGAGGATCACATTCAGATCGAAGAGCGCCTCGCGCTCGAGGACTTTCGTCACCTCGTCGCTGGCCTGCTCGATCATGAGTTTGTCTTTTTTTGCGAACGTCGCGTTGTCTTTCCGGCCAATGACGAGGAACCCATAGGTCCGCTGACGGTGGCGCAGAGGAATACTCAGGAGCGATTTGGCCCCGGGCGACACGAGTCGTAGCCGGACCGTGCGGGAGGGCTCCGATTCATCGGAAGCCGGGACCGGTGTCAACATCGTGCGTGACGACAGGGTACGTAGAATGGCCTGCACGTCCCGGGGGGTAAATCCGCGAGTCACGTGCCCCGTCAGCGGTCCCTCTTCCTGATGGATGATCGCAGCCAAGGCGGCATCGACCGGCAATCCATTGATCACCGACGTGAGGGTACGTTGCAAGTGTGTTTCGGCGGCACTCTTGGCCGGTTCAGCTGGAGGCGTCATGGATCCTTGCAAAAAGTGATCGCATTGTAGCAGCGCATCGAAGGCAACTCAACACATGACTGATTCATACCGGCGGTGTCGATCTGAGCGCAACTCTAAGAGCATATGGCTGATGGCGTATAGCTGATAGTACGAACAACCTCTCAATGTCTCAATGTTCAATGATTCAATGATAAATCATTGAACAAGCCATTCGCCATAAGCTGGGAGGCGGTATTTGTAGCAAAGCAATCAGCGCGGATTGAGGATTTTGGGAGGACGCGAGGACGGCGGTGGCACATCGACGCTCTCGCGCTCGAAGCCGACGACCACATTCAGGATAATGGTCACGAGGCTGATGACAATGGCGCCCCCCACCGACGGCCAGAATCCGGCCACCGTAAACCCTTTCACAAGATAGGCGGTGACCTGAAGGAGCAGCGCATTGATCACGACCATGAACAGTCCCAACGACACCATGATCAGCGGCAGGGAAAGCAGGTAGAGAACGGGCCGCAATACGGCATTCAGGAAGGTCAACACGAGGACTGCCGCCAACCCGGCGGTGAAGCTCTGCGATTCGATGCCGGGCACGACCGTCACGGCAAGAAACACGGCCACTCCTGTGACAGCGACCCGTGTCACCAGCGGAGAGAGTCCCTCTCCGGCCGCTGTCATCCTGGTGCGTTGAACATGGAACACAGGCATGGCGGCTTACTTGGTTCCCTTCGGTTTCGGACTGGAATATTGCACCTCGGTGGCGGTGATGACATTCCCTTCCGTCATGACCTCAATGACCACGCGGTCTCCTGCCTCGGGACGCCCACTCGGCCGTTTCAACATCTTCGAGCTGAACGTGGTTTTGTCGGTCAAGTTGACGGACACGGAGGCGCCCTTCTGCGTTTTGACCTCGATATGGGTGGCGTCAATCACAACCACGGTACCCAGCACATGCTGTCCGGTGCCGTGGGCCATCGCCCAAGCAGGACCTAGCCCCAGCATCAACACGATCATCGCATCTCGTATGTAACTCAACGAATGCTCCTTTCCAGGTCGATTCAATGGCGATGGATGGGCGCCCCAGGGACGCTTGCGTCGTCGCCTTGGAGGAATCGTTCAAAGGCAGCCTCTTCCTCCGACTCAATCTTAGTCTTAGGATTCAACGTTTTCATTTCCTCCAGTTCTTCTTGTGTGAGACGCGGAAGATGCCGGATGAAATGTACGAGCTTCCAGCTATCGGTATCTTTGGAAGGGTCAGCCGTGCCCCAAGCCGGCATCGCGGTGAACCGGATGCCGTTTTGAATAATAAAGAACAGCGCTCCATCCGACATGTCCTGGGTATCAGCCAGCCGAAGATCGGGAGACTTCGGATACACATTTCTTCCGATTGGCGTCTGGCCGTCGCCATTGTTCCCGTGGCAAACCGCACAGTGATCGGCGAAGTGCGCGCGTGCTTCCTTCAAGGAATCATGCGTCAAGGGAACGGGATTCCGGAGGTTCCGGTTCTCCAGCGGAATAGCCAGGTATCGCAGCTGTCGGGCAAAGAATACTTCAAGCCAGTGTGGCTCCGCCTTGGCGCTGAAACCGGTTGAGAATGACTGATACCCGAGCCAGCCGATTAACCCGATCAGGATCAGAAATGAGATGACGATAAACGTAACGAACTTCGAACGCATCCTGCCTCTTGTCGCGTGCACGGGCCTATTCATCACTATACAGACTCAATCCATCGAAAGCCACACTCTCAGCTTTGCGATGGAGGCCGGGGTGGATGTAGTGATGTTTGCGCGGGAAGGTGATGGAGCAGCCGCAGCCAGAGCAACAGGGTCACGGGAATATACATCAAGAGACCGATTGTGCCTTGAAGAGATTCTCCGATCCAGAAGGTGACTGCGAGGTTGAAGGCCAGCACTCCATAGTAGAGTCCGCAGCCAAGCAGAATTCTGCCCGTCGTGGACCCATGATGGTCCGGGATGGGGACTCGAAGCCTTCGGTCGATCGGAAAATAGATCAAGAGCGACAGCGCGCCGACCACGGCCCAGCCGATGTAGTTCGCGATCGGAACTCCGAAATGCACGCCCGGTTCCGGATAATAATAGATCTTGCCCAGAAACCATCGGTCACCGCGCAACGCCACCGGATCGATCACCATGTCGATGAAAGCGAAAAATAGCACGGTCAGGACAAAGACCGGCCATGACGTGCGGGAACCGGGATCAAATCGGAGAATAGGCATGGCTTGAGCCGATGAGAAAGGCTTCTCTCCAATGCCCGGCAGTATAAAAAGCAAGGCCAGGCAATAGCTCGCATAGAGCAGGAACGAGAAGGACAGGGAATCCATGAACGGGATGTTGGACAGGTAGAGCTCCTGTCCGACCGTCGAACCCGTGTAGTGATACCATCCGAAGGGAATTCCGTTTCGAGTCGACGAGAATTCGCACAGGAAGGCGGTGATCCAACTGATGAGCCAGAACCGCCAGGCCCGTGGCCAGCCGAGCAGCTTGATCGATGAGAAAAGAAACGCCGCGAGAAAGATGAAGACGTATGGACGGAAGAGGATGGTCTTCAGGAAGAGAGAAAGCAACTCCATCAGTGCTAAGTGCTGAGTGCTGAGTACTGGGTTGGTAGGGTGTTTCTCATGAGATGAATGGGACGGCTATAGTCGTCAGAACCTGGGTTGCCATGCACCTCTCGCGATATTCATGTGCCTCAAACACTCAGAACTCAGCACTTCTATCTCAGCACTTTGCACCGTTACGCGTACCCGCGGTCGCGAAACCATCGCACCGCTTTTTCGAGCGCCACTTCCACCGGTGTCTGTGGGAGGCCGAGCTCCCGGACGGCCTTGCTGCAATCGTAATGCATCTTGTACTTTGCCATTCTGATACCTTCCAGAGGAATACGCGGCGGGGTATCCGTGAACCGGGCCATCCATTCGTTGAGATGGGCCAGCGGTAGAATCGCCAGACGCGGCAGCTTGATGCGCGGTGCGTTGACGCCGGTCAGCCGGCTCAGAATCTCGAAGACTTCGCGCAGCATCAGATTTCTGTTTCCCAAGATATAGCGCTCGCCGATCCGGCCCTTTTCCATGGCCAGCAGATGTCCGGCCGCCACGTCATCGACATCGACCAGATTCATGCCGGTTTCGATATAGGCCGGCATCCGGCCCTTCATGAAATCGACAATCACCTGTCCGGTCGGTGTCGGCTTGACGTCTCCTTCTCCGACCGGCGCGCTTGGATTGACGATCACGACCGGAAGTCCTTCGCGCGCGAGCTTCAAGACCTCTTGCTCGGCAAGATATTTGGAACTTTTGTAGTGTCCGGCCATCTGTTCGAGGGAAACCGGCGTGGTCTCCGTGCCGACTCCGCCGCCGTCCGGCGGAAGGCCGATCGCCCCGATCGTACTACAATAGACCGTCCGTTCGAGACCGAGATCGCGTGCGGCTTCCAACACATTGCGGGTGCCTGCGACATTGATGTCGTAAAAAATGGAGGGATCCTTTGCCCAGAGCGCGTAATGTGCGGCGACGTGGTAGAGCTGGCGACAATCCTGGAGCGCCCGTGTGAGCGAGCCACGGTTGCGAAGGTCGCCTTCAACTTGTTCTACCGGCAGGCCGGTGAGATTGCGGGTGTCGCTTCCCTTTCGCGCGATTACCCGGACTTCGGTTTTAGCCTTCACCAGTGCGCGGACGACCGCGCCACCAATAAAGCCGGAAGCACCGGTGACGAGAACTTTCATGGTGCAGACGTGAAGCTTGACCCGGGAAGAGCGCACGTCCAGGGCAATCGATTGCGAAGCAATCGGGGACGTGGCGGGTGAAGAAAACGCGCGGGGTGGGTGGGTGACACGGGAAAAGAGCCTGTCTTGGCAGGCTCGGGGTGGGCGGGTGAGATGGTAAGCGTGAAGCGCAAACCGGAAAGTGCGAAACGTGAAACGGGAGGCGAGCTATCCGAATCCTTCATCATTATCGTGAATATATTCCGGCCTGCGAACCGCGAGATACGAGATCCGAGATACGAGCGACGGCTAATTCTTCCGTGAGGTGATGTATCGCGCCAATTCACGGAGCGGGTCGGCAGACGGGCCAAAGGCTGACAGACGGTTGGTTGCGCGGCCCACGCAGTCGTCGGCGAGAGTCCGGGCTCCCTCTACCCCATAGAAGGTCGGGTAGGTTTTCTTCCCACGTTCCGCATCCGTATTGGGATTCTTGCCCAATTCTTCGCGCGTCCCGGTGACATTCAACACATCGTCGGCAATCTGAAAGGCCAGGCCGATGTCTTCGGCATAGGCGGTTAAATTGTCCAATTGGGTCGCGGTGGCGCCGGCGGTGATGGCTCCCATGCGGACCGCAGCCCGGATCAACATGCCGGTTTTATGTTTGTGGATCGATTGCAACGTCGCGAGGTCGATGTCTTTGTTCTCCGCCTGGATATCCAGCACTTGCCCGCCGACCATGCCTCGATTGCCGGACCCGAGAGCAAGTTCCTGGATGAGTTGTACCTGGCGGGAGGGATCGAGTGAACCGTTCACTGAGCCGGCCCCGCTGCACAATTCGAACGCCATGGTCAGCAGAGCATCCCCGGCCAAAATGGCCATCGCCTCGCCATAGACCTTGTGATTGGTCGGTTTCCCACGGCGGAGATCATCGTTGTCCATGGCCGGCAAATCATCGTGGATGAGCGAATAGGTATGAATCAGTTCCAGTGATGAGGCGATCGGAATGATTGCCGGCCCTGGATCTCCGACCGCCTCTGCGGCCGCAATCGCCAGGATAGGCCTAACCCGTTTTCCCCCGGCGAAGAGGCTATAGCGCATGCTTTCGTGAAGCGTGACCGGCGGCTGATCCGCGCCGGGGATCACCAATTGGAGATAGCTGTCGACTTCCTCGCGTTTCCGCTCAAGGTAATCTTTGATATTCATTCGGGATGGAGGCGCCTGGCTGAGAGGGGTCATGCTGATCGGGTTGGGAATAAGTCGAAATCCGTATTCGTGCGAGAGTAGCAAATGGATTTGAGGAGTGTCAAACAAGGAGTGGAGGGCGGGCCTGGTAGTTTCGTGTGGACACTGCAGGCTTACCGTCTCGCCAGCGTACGCAAACAGTTTCAAGACACTGGGCGCTCACCGTCTCGCGCCCGTCCGCAAGCGTGACGCTCATTACTCTTCGCGTCGCGGACCTCCCAGAGCGCGCACCAGTAATAATTCTATGTTGAACTGAAGGGCCGGTGCTCGCTCGATGGCCGCGGTGGAACCAATCACAGGCGCCGGACCGAAAGTAGAGCGGGCAAGCTTGGAAGGAGCATTACATTAATAGTGACGACGCTCGTTAATCCTCGCATCGCGCACCTCGCGCCGCGCATGTTGAGAACGAAGGAAGCAGCCAGATTGTCCTTCTTGCTCGCAGACCGCGCACGATCGGAATGTGCTCGATCGATGCGCGCAGTGAAGGCCAACCTGGCTGCTTCCTGTGTAACAAGTATGGTCAACAGGATTAGTAGGAGGTGCTCGCTTGGATCAGGCCGCGTCCTGGGAAAATGACTGCCCTGCCAGTCAATGGGTCGGGTGGGTGAGACAATCGCTCAGGGTGAGTGGGTGAGGCTCGTTCTTCCTCACGCAAACACGCACATCCTCAGTTCCTGCCGCCTTACGGGACACAACGGAACAGACTGCCGTGTCAGCGATCGACGGGTAAAAGCGTTTATTGTGCCGGAAATACCGGGTTGCACGATGTGTGGATATAAGGGCTGGTTCAGCGGCTGCGTAGGTTGATGACTAGTTTGACCTCTTTGGTCATATTGGTTAGAATAGCGATCATGAAAAAACAGAACACAGTACAGGCCCTCAATACGGTCAGTGCGACCAAAGCTAAGGCAAGGTTCTCAGCTGTATTAGCCCAGGCTGGATATCAAGGGCAGCGGATCGTCATCAAGAAAGGCACGCGTCCAACAGCCGTCATCTTGGGCTATGAGGATTTCCAGAGGCTCGCCGACCTTGAAGATCGGTTTGAATCTGCCATGCTCACGAAAAGCCTCAAGGAGGACCGATTTCTAAGCCTCGATGAGGTCACCAGGCGCCTTCGCCTGTGAGCTATTCACTGGAATTCTCAGAGACCATTTTCGAGACGCTTGAGGATCTCGGCAGGAGTGACGCGAAACGCCTCCGACAGGTCTTCCTCAAACTACTCAGCCTACGCCGCTCTCCTCGCCCTCCGGATTCAGAACAGCTCTCACACTTCACCTATCGAGGTCTTAAGGGATTCCGGGTCACCCAAGGCGAATACCGGATCATCTATGCGATCGACGAAAAGGCGAAGATCGTGAAGCTCGCCAGGATTCTCCACCGGGACCGGGACTATCGCGAGTTGGATCAAATCTGAAACGAGATCTGAGCGAGCTTTGCCTTTCAACTGTCAAGGTTGGAACGAGCCAGGGCCGCGCTTTTCGCTTCACGCTTCACGAGAGCCCGCTTTACTAGTATGGCGCCCCTGCACTCCTTGTTTTTCAGCCGAACGCTTCGCTATACTCCGGCCATGAGTATTCGAAAGGCAGGCGGGGACTGGGAACCGATGTTGCTGGGGATCGAGCCGCGTATCTGTAGAGTCTGCAAACTGGGCCTCTATCGAGATAAGACCTTGTTCCGTGGCGGCTGGTCCCGTTGCGCGGTCTGCGACGAATTCGTGCATTACAGCTGCCTGGCCAGCGGGAAGGTAAAATTTCTCAAGCAGCGTCCACGCATCTGCAAACTGTGTCGTGAAGCGCAGGAACGCGCGAAGGCGCTTCCAAGCTTGGCGGTGGATGTCGTTCCCGCGGTCGGATCATGACCCTCCTTGCGAATCCTGAACAACGGTCTTCGCGGCCGGCCTGGCATGCTGCATTTTCCCTGGCGATCCTCTATGTCCTGGCGCCGTTGGTTCTGCTGTCGAGCGGCTTCTTTACGGCGAATTTTATCGTCAGCGGACAATATACCTGGCCGCGAACCAGTCGGGTCTTCGCGCTGACGGTGACGTTGCTGATCCTTGCCTATGAATTTGTCTACAAGGAACAACGAGCGGGCTTCGCCTCCCACGATCGGGCTCTCCATGCCGTGCTGTATTCCTGTCTCATTCCCTATGCGCTGGGTGTCTTGATCATGGTGGGTCTGGCCAAGCTCTAACGGGATGTTGAAAATGACGACAGCCGGCATCGTGAAGCGTCACTCGTGAAGCGTATCTCGACGTAAGAATAAGAGCACATGGCTGATAGCGTATAGCTGATGGCCAAGAGCCGGATGCGGGGCTGTCGAGGCGAGATAGGTCAGGTGAGAGACGAACGTCTGACATCCAAGCGGCCCTTCTTGAACATTCTGCACAAGTCTCTCCGAGCCTCTCGGTCCCGCGGGCCGACGACCTAAACGACGCTTTTCCTTTAGATCCTCATGACGCAAGTCTTTCACAGCGGAGCATTCATCCAGCAGTGCGTAGCCGTTCACCCGCTCTGCATATCACTCAAACGCTTTGAAGAGCAGAACAAGTTGGTCTTTACCTGCAGCTCCTGCAGGATGGCTCACCATATCACCGTCGATTCCGTCGTGACTCGGGTGTCGATTGCGATGGATGCTCCCGATCCATCTGCGCCGCCATCTCCCGAGGCGGCTGCGGGGATTCTGGCGACGTGCATCGGCGAACACACAGGCGCGGTCATCATTCGAGAACTGGATGTCATCCAAGACCGGCTCGGATTACGGTGCGCTACGTGCCGCCGCGTCTTTGATCTGCACACGGTCACGTTCGAAACCCGCCAAAAATAGACCTATTATCCCTCGCCTTAATGTATTCAATGTCGCTCAATTCATGATTCCCGATACACGATTGACCTCTCATGAACTCTCCCTGATCGGGGATGCGCAGTTCTTTCGGACCAAGGCCGTGGTGATGACCAAGGTCAGGACTCTCCTCGATGGAATGTACGGGGGCCTCCGCGCCGAAATGGCCGGGATCTCTCTCCTGGTTCCGCCGGACTTCGATCCGGCCAAGCACCAATTCGTCAAGGGAGAGCATCTTGAGCACTGTCCATACCAGTACCTCGATTATCCGAAGCACTTCGCCGGAACGACCACGTTCACCTTTCGTTCACTCTTCTGGTGGGGGCACCACATGGTCTGTGCGCTCTTGCTGGAAGGGCCGCACCTCAAACGGTACAAGCGCAACTTGATCGATCGCTTTCATTCAGTCGCCGGCCAGGGACTCGAGATCTCCCTTGCCCCCAGCTTCTGGGAATGGAAGCGTGGCGAGGGCTATACGCTTCCCATTACCCACGACCGGAAGGCACAGGTGGGCGCGGTCATGGCCGAGCGATCCTCCCTGAAGATTGCCCGCTTTATGCCCATGGACGAATTTGGCGCCATGCATACGCAGCTCCCCGCATTCGGGCGCGACACGTTTCGCTCGCTGCTCCCGGTGATCACCGCCTGACGCTCTATATTTGTCAGTTCCTGTCCAGTTTAGGTAGACTGTGCCCGGCTATATTCCTTGCAACTCAACCTATCATCCGTGGAGGTGTGTGTGAGATCAGCAGAGGCGTCTAGCAGCATGTTGAAAAAGTCTGCCAGGTTTTCAATGCACGGGACGTTCACAGGAGAGGGAAGGGGGGCCGGTTTGCTGATGCTGTTGATTCTGGCCGGCTGTGCGGGGAGCGGGCAGACCGTTGCGCTCGATGTGGTACCAAAGCTGCCTCCGGCCCAAAGCGTATCGTCAGATCCGGTCAAGATTGTCATCGAACCGTTTGAAGATCGGCGGGCCGATCCCACGCGGCTGGGGCTGCGGACGCACTTGGGCGGGGGAGTGACCTATTTCAATGTGACCGGCGGAAAGGCCGGCGAAACCGTCGCCGAAGCGTTGGCCGAAACGCTGCGCCAGCGAGGCTGGCAGGGGCGGGGATGGGATGCCAGGGTGGTGCAGTCGGGCCTGGCCGTGTCCGGTGCGGACATCATCATCACGGGTCAGTTGTTGGATTTGGCGACCAATGCGAAGAGCCGGTTTTTTTCCACCGTCATCACGGCTGAGAGCAAGATGGTGATCAAAGCGTTCAATCCCAAGGATGACAGTTCGACCACCCGCCACGTCGAAGGCGCATTGACACAGACGGTCTTCTGGTTCGAACACGATGACGTGCGGAAACTGGTCGGCCTCGCCCTGAAGGATGGCATCGAACGATTCATCTATGACACCAAGATCGACGACGGGATGTTGAAGTCGGTCCGGTGAATGGCCCGGTTTTCTTGACGGCAGGCGGAGTGTTGTATGCGGGAACGGCGGTGGGAAACTGCGGCGCAGCTCAAGTTCGGGGAGGTGTTGGCCGTAGGGGAGCGGCTTGCCACGCTCGGCCTGAAACCAGTTCATCCTGCAAAGGACGTGATTTGCTACGTCGAAGAATGGGTCGTCGCTTCGCCCGAGGATCTGGACCGGCTGGACCCCTGGGCAACGGAGGATGTCACGCTGATCCATGTGCGGGAGAAGTGGCAGGGTGATTTCTTTCTGCTGGCGGGAGGGTACCACACGGTCTATCAGCGGCATCAGGATGTCGGCACCTATTGTTCGATCAGCCATCCATGGAGACTGCGGGGTCCGCTGCAGTTTCATCACCCGACCAGTATGCTCTGGCTTGGATTCAGGCACGCGCATGCATTTATCCGGGTCCGTCTCAATACCAGAGATGTGGTGACCCCGGGGGAAACCCGTGCGGACGATCAGCGTGCCGGCTGGGTTGAAGAACGCCGGACGGCGTTTGAAGAGGCGATTGCGACGCTGGAGCTCCCCGTCGACGTGTCGGTGGAAAAACAAGCCGTGGTGCTGAAACCGGTCGATGCGTCGATTCCGTTTTTTTGCTCATGGCCCGATGCCTTCGGTCCGTGCCAATTCGAGTATAATTCCTCGGATGCCTACGAGTTTCTCGTGCCGGGCAGCAAGCTCGCCGCGTCCTTCGGAACGCAGCCTGCCGACTTGCGCACCTATCTCACCGGCTTTTCCGAGCCGGCTCTCAAGGAATTCGAATCGGTTCAAACCGGGGCGCAGTATGCCTACCGATGCTCGGTCCATTGCACCCTCGATGAATTACCCGAACTGCTCGGTGCGATCCAACCACAGGGGCGTCTCTATACCACGCTCTGCGAATTTCAAACGCAAGAACTGCTACCCAACGGAGCCGATGCATCGGCGATCGTCGGAATCGTGGGAACGGCGCGCGGATTTGAGATGGAGGTCCGTCTCAATTGTGCGCCGCTTCGGGAACATGAGATGGAAGGGTGGTTGGAGCGCTTGCTGGGGCATGCGGTCGTGTATGCGCCGCTCCCGCCGTTCGTCTAGCGGGATGTTGAAAATGTCCGCCAAATATAGAAGACACTGGGCGCTCACCACTCGCGCCCGTGCGCAAACTTGAGACGACTTATTCGTCGTCTCGCGCACCTCAACGTACCTCAAAAGAGTACGCCTCGGGGGACAAGACACGGCCGGCTCACCGACTCGCCGGCGTGCACAAACGTGGCGCTCTTTATTCATCGCACCGTGCACCTCCATGCGGCCTCGCCCGGGAAGAAACGCGGAATGCGCGTTGGGGCTGGGTGGGTGTGAATGATGATCATTTTGAGCCGCCGCGCTCGTCACACACTCTGGGCCGGGCGCATAGATGCTTGACTGAAGCCAATTTGCGGGCGAGTCGTGCTGATGTGCGAACAATGCAAACGAGTGAGGCCCGACAGCCGGAGGCGGATCGGAATCCCCCATATTCCGATTGGGGGGTGCGCGATGCGAGGAATAACGAGCATCACGCTTGCGCACGCCGCCGAGAAAGTGAGGCGGCCGGACTGGGGGGAGCCGCAGCAGTTTGGCATGGCGTTACAGCAGCTAAAACTCGCCCGCGTATCAGCGGAAGGCCTGCGTCTATGCGTCCGCTCTACTTTTCACTTCTTCGTTTGACATTCCTTCGCTTCTCCTGAAACCTAGGGCATGCTCTCTTCAGCGAGGTTTCAGTCGGTACTGGGAAAGCCGTATCTGCCCCCCTTGTTCTTCTTCTCCGGCGTGACCTATGACTCGCTCACGCTGACGAGGATCGATCGCCTTGTAGACAATCTCCTGCTCCTGCTGTACCTGGCGCTGCTGGGTTTCCTCATCGTGCTGACGGGACGGTTGGGGACGAGCCGGCCGGTTCCGGAAGATCACGTCGCGATGAAACCGTGGTTTCCCCGCCTCCTCCTGCAGGCCAGACCCTACGCGCCCATGGCCATTCAATTTCTGTTGGGCGGGTTGTTCAGCGCCTATACGATCTTTTATTGGAAGAGCGCCACCTTTACCGGCACGGCGATTTTCTTTTGCCTCTTGGCAGCACTCCTGGTGGCGAACGAACTGTTTCGTGACCGTCTGTCCAACTTGCAGATTCTGATCGCTCTCTACGCGCTGGTGGCCTCTGCATTCTTTACCTTCTTCCTGCCGGTCATGACGGGGTGGATGAACACGGCCGTGTTTCTCACAGGGGTCGCGCTCAGCGGCCTGGTGACGTGGCGTGTCGTCCAACTGGTGTATGCGGGACAGCCTGTGCGCTCGAGGCGCGAAGCGGTCATGGCCGGAGCTCCTGCCATTGCCGTCATCAGCCTGCTCATCGTCTTCTACTTTTTGAATTGGATTCCCCCGGTTCCCCTGTCGATGAACTTCGGCGGCGTGTTTCATGAGGTCCGCCGCGTGGGAGAGGAGTTTGAACTGTCCTTCCATAAACGTTGGTTTGAAGTCTGGAAACAATCCGACGATCCGTTTCCAGCCGACGAACCCGTGTACTGTTTCACTGCGGTCTTCGCTCCCGTCAAACTCGAGACGACGATTCATCATCACTGGTATCATCGGCGGCAACGTTCCAGGCCATTTGCGCATGCCGATCGCATTCCCATCAAAATCTCCGGCGGTCGGGAAGGAGGGTATCGTGCCTATACCTTCAAGCAGGGACTGACGGCTGGAGATTGGCGCGTGGATGTGGAGACCGATGACGGCCGCGTGCTCGGTCAGGTGCGCTTCACGGTCGAGGCCGACCTTTCAGAGCAGTCGCTCACCACCATCCTCTATTGACCTGCCCGTTCGCATCAAAGAGCTGATGGCGCATGGCTACTTGAATTACCTAACATTGAATCATTGAGACATTGAACCATTGAGTCATTGTATCATCGTGTCATTGAACAATGGAGTAATCTGCAATGAATCAATCGGCAATTACGCAATCGTCAATCTCGAGGAGCGATATATGGCGTTGTTTCCGCTATCAGCCATCTGCTTTCGTCCTCCGGGCCATGGTATGGTGTAGTAACCCGTATTATTCATGAGGGCTTCTACTGCAACCGCTGACATGCCGCTACGACAAGCCTGCAAGTTGACTGCGGCAGGCGGGCGGGCTCGCCGCTCACAAGGGTTTCAAGACACTGGGCGCTCACCGTCTCGCGCCCGTCCGCAAGCGGTTCAAGACACTGCCGGCTCACCGTCTTGCCGGCGCAAACGTGGCGCTCTTTATTCATCGCGCCGTGCGCCTCATTATTCTTCGCGTCGCGGACCTCGCATAGCGTCTCCGCGGTTTCGTCACGAAGCCTCATGAATAATGCGGGGTAAGGGAGGGGCCACGCAAGCTTCGGATGGATATCTTTCAAGCAGAGGTCACCCGGACCAGGGATCTGACTCACGATGTGCGGGAGATCGAACTCCGGCTGATGAAGCCACCGACGATTCAGTTCAAGGCGGGACAATTCATTTCCTTTGAAATAGCCAAGCCCGGCTCGCCCTTCATGGCGACCAGGCCCTATTCTATTGCCTCACCGCCGAACTCGTCCGATCGCCTCCTGCTCGTCCTCAATCTGGTGGACGGAGGTCCAGGCTCGACCTATCTGTTTAATCTTCGTGATGGAAATTCCACGCAGTTCAAAGGGCCGGCAGGATCGTTTTACCTTCGCGACGATCATCGCGATCTCTTGTTGGTCGCGACGGGCACGGGCATCGCGCCGTTCCGGTCGATGGTGCTCGCCGAATTGGAGAAGCCCGGATCTCGGCAGGTGCAGCTTGTCTGGGGCCTGCGTTCTCAGCGCGACCTGTATTATCAGGAGGAATTCGCCGATCTCAGTCGGGCGCATCCCCGATTTTCATTCGTGACGGCACTCTCGCGTCCCGAGCCCGGTTGGACGGGAGTGACGGGGCGAGTGACCACGTATATCGAGACCCATATTGATGCGGTCAAGAATGTGTCGGTGTATCTGTGCGGAAACAGCGGGATGATCAAAGACGTTACGGCGATCATTCACGCAAAGGGACTCTGCCCAATCTATCGCGAGCAGTATTACGACGGCTAGCAGGGTGTTGAAAAAGATCCGCCAGCCTCGTTCTCGCGTCGCTCAGAGGCTCAACGTACGACGCAGAGTACGATTCGCCTCTTTGCTCGCTGCGGCCTCGCTGGACGGTCTTTTTGAACACCCTGCGGGCACCTCAATAGGCACCACGGCCAGTTCCACCTTCCATACCGAGTAGGTTCAGAATAGTTTTTCAACATCCTGCTAGGAGTCTGTCCGAGGAATCCTTCGTTGCGAGGCGAAGGAGCTGCTGGTAGATGCGAGGCCGCAGGGTGCGCGACGCGACGGGTAAGGAGCGTCATGTTTGTGCACGCCGGCGAGGTCCACGGCGTCACGGATAAGTGACGCCACGTTTGTGGACGCCCGCGAGTGGTGAGCGGGCCGTGTCTTTGGTGAGCCGGCAGGTTCCCAAAAAACCGGAGGCGTGACCTTCTCACCCGCCCAGCCCCAAGTGCGCGAGACGCACTTCCTCCCGCTGGAATACGTTGAGGGCGCACGGTGCGACGAATAAGTCGCACCAGGCTTGTGCGCGCCGCCGAGGTGCACGGCGTCACGGATAAGTGACGCCAAGTCTGTGCACGCCCGCGAGGTGCGCGAGACGATGAATAAATCGTCTCATGTTTGCGCACGGGCGCGAGTCGGTGAGCACCCGGTGTCTTCCTGAGCGGGCCGTGTCCCGTGAGGCGGCCGGGACTGTTTTCGGGCAGAGAACCACGCAGATGCCTGCAGATCGTTTGCCGCAGTAGAATGGCATTACTCGCACAGACTCCTAGCCCGCATTATTCATGAAGGCTTCTACTCCAACCGCAGATACGCCGCTACGACAAGCCTGACCACCGGTTCCACGCGGCCAGGCGGGCGGCCTCGCCGCTCGGTCGGTCAACATCCTGTTCAAGGATGCCTCCCTTCCTCCCGGCTCCGTACGCCCGTCTCGCATGGCGTCTCCGCCGTTTCGTGACGAACCCTCATGAATAATGTGGGGTAGCAGACTGCCGCGCGTCGTCATTCGTCAAATGGTCGTGCATCCTCTCGATAGGGCGAGAGTCCCAGTATTGCTGCTTCACAGGGTCTTCGATTCCCAGCGCGTGGTGTGTTGAAAGACGCATTTGGGGCAGGTGTAATGGATGAACTGGCCGCCGCCCACAAGACGTTTCCTCATCGTCACCTTGCACCAGGTGCAGAGTCGATCGGGAATATCGGCTTGAGTTGCCGAGGAGTCTTGCGCCTGTCGAGTCTGTTCTGCCATCGGCGGCATTCTCGCTAACGGTTCGTGAATTTGTCAATGATCGGATCGTCGAAAAAGTGGACAGCGGGTGAGGCCTTCAGTATATTGCAAAAAGCAACGTGCACATCCGACCACCACTCCCATAGAAAGGATCCCATCACCCATGCACAATGCAGAAAGTACCGACTCCTCCGACGACATCGCATCATCTTCAGCCAGGCTGGCCCAACCCACGAACCACATGGAATCGGTGGGATCGGGGAAAGCCTGGGGTATCCTCACCTCCGTCGATCTTCAGGACTGTGATTCCCACCGGATCCGTGACGCAAAACAGATCGAAGCCTATGTCGTGCAGCTCTGCGAGTTGATCGGCATGAAGCGGTACGGCGCCTGCCAGGTGGTCCATTTTGGTGAAGGCCGGGTGGCCGGATACAGCATGGTGCAGCTGATTGAAACGTCGCTGATCAGCGGCCATTTCGCAAATGATACGAATAGCGCCTATCTCGATATCTTCAGCTGCAAGGGTTATGATCCTGCCGTGGTTGAAGAGTTCTCCAAAAATTTCTTCGGCGCGCGCCGTTCGACGCACAGTGCGTTGCTGCGGTACTAGCCGTCATGGAATAATGCGGGCTAAGATGCTGTCCAGGCACAAGGCGCGCTGAGCCTCAGTTATACACTCAATGAGCAAGCAGAAACCGAATACGGTCGAGGAATTCTTCCGGGTTCTCCCCGACAAATTGGATCCCGATGCCGCCGAGGGACTGGATGCGGTGTATCAGTTCGACTTGAGCGGCGAACAGGGAGGCCAATATTATGTGCTGATCCATGAAGGGTCGTGCCGGGTGACGCGAGGGTCGCACGCCGATCCGCATGTCACGCTGTCGCTGTCAGGGGAGGATTGTATCCGTGTGCTCAATGGACAATTGAAAGGGACGGCGGTAGCCATGTCCGGCCGGTTGCGGATCAGCGGGGATATGGGATTGGCGTTACAGCTCGGGTCGTTGTTTCCGGGGCTGCGGCCATTGGAAGCGTGACCCGGGAAGAGCGCACGTCTCGGCGTGCGCGGGGTGGGTGGGTGAGATGGTACGTGAAGCGTGAAGCGTGAAGCGTGAAGCGTGAAGCGTGAAGCGTGAAGCGTGAAGCGTGAAGAAAGAACCCCTCATCGCTAACGAGATACGAGATACGATTCACGAGCGACGGTTTCTATAGATACGAACGACGGTTGGTGAGATACGAGCGACGAGATTCGGAGACAGATATTCATCGCAGTCACGCCTGTTGCGGCTCGAGTGATCCCGCCTCCTGTCCGCTGAGTGCCTCCGCCCTTCGCGGGAATCGTTCCTCCAGAATCATATACACGGTCGGTACCAGGAAGAGTGTCAGGAGAGTCGATACCGTCAGGCCTCCGACCACGGCACGGGCCAGCGGTGCATTGGTTTCTCCTCCGGTTCCCCACCCGATCGCCATTGGAAAAAGTCCCACGACCGTGGCCAATGAGGTCATCAGAATGGGACGCAGCCTTGTCCGGGCGCCTGTCACGACGGCATCGCGCAACGCCAGACCTCGTTTCCGCAGCACATTCGTATAGTCGACGAGCAGGACTCCGTTGGACACGACGATGCCGAGCATCATGATGACGCCCATCATCGAGGTGGTGGACAACGTCGTGTTGGTCAGAAACAGCATCAGGATGACGCCGGGAATGCCCATCGGAACCGAAAACATGATGATAAATGGGTCGATCAACGACTTGAACTGGGCGGCCATCACCATATAGACCAGGATCAACGCGAGCATACTGGCGAAGATGAGTCCGGAAAAGGTCTCCCGCTGTTGCTGAATCTGTCCTGCAAGCCTGATGCTGAACCCTGGTGGAAGTTGCAGGCCGGCGAAGGAATGCTCCAGGTCCTCGGCGATGGACCCCAGATCACGATTCACCGGATTGGCCGTGATGTGGACGACGCGTTGGAAGTATTTCCGTTCGATCTTCACCGGACCGGCATTCAATTTCAAGGCTGCCACGTTCCGGAGCAACACCGGTTCCCCGATCTTCGTCGTGAGGAGAATATTCTCCAGGTCGGACAGGTCTTTGCGATGTTCCTCGGCGAGCCAGGCGCTGATGTAATACTCGTTCCCATTCTGTGGATCGGTGTAAATGATCGGGTCGGTCTGGCCGTTCCCGTTCAGTGAGTAGAGCACGGCGTTGGCGACGTCGGTCTCGCTGATGCCGAGAAGCGCGGCTTTCTCGCGATCCACCACCACGTTGACCTCCGGATAGTTTTCCTCCCGGCTGACTTCGATATCGGCCAACCCGTCCGTCTTATGCATGATCTCCTGCACCTGCTGGATCAGCGTGCGGGCCTTTTCGAAATCATAGCCATAGATCTCCACGTCCACGGACTTCTGCGATCCGAAGCTGGTGACCCGCTTGACCAGCCCGCCAGGATCGAAGAACATCGCGACGCCGGGGAACAATTTCAGGACTTTCGGACGGACCTCGTTCATGACATCGACCTGCGTGCGGGTGCGCTTCCCCGGCGGGGTCAGGTACACGGAGATCACCGACGTGTGAGGACCGGTATTGGGGTTGAAGAGCGAGGAGCGTCCCTGAGCGAGTACGCCCGTACTCGACACGATCGTGTCCAGTTCGTGGGCAGGAATCTCGTCGCGGAGCACGCGCTCCACCTCGGCCACCTGTTGTTCCGTCTTCTCGACCCGTTGTCCCACCGGGGCGCGCAAGACAATTCGGAACTGGCTCTCGTCGGAAACGGGGAGGAACTCACTGCCGAGCAATGGGACCAGCGCAAGGGATCCCGCAAAGACCAGCACCACGCCGACGATCAGCACGCGGCGGTGCTGGAGTACCCACGCGAGACTGGTTTCATACCGGCGATCCAAGGCGTCGTATTGTTGACGGCTCCAGTCCATGAGCCGGACAAACCAACCAGGCATCGATCGATGAGCTTCCTGTTCGGGCTTGAGAAATCTGTAACAGAGCGCGGGGGTGACGGTTCTGGAGACGAAAAACGACGTGAAGAGCGCAATGGCAATGGTGAGCGTCAACGGGATGAGCAACAACCGCGCGATGCCGACCACGAAGAACATGGGGAGAAAGACCACCACGGTGGTGACGGTAGAGGCGAAGATCGGCATGGCGACTTCGCGAGCGGCATTCACGATGGCCTCCCAGCGGTTCCGTTCCTGGTTGAGATGGCGCTGAATATTCTCCAGTTCGACGATCGAGTCATCGACGAGCCGGCCGATCCCAAGCGCCAATCCGCCGAGCGTGAAGACGTTCAGTGTTTGGCCGGTGAAATAAAGCACGATGAACGTGACCAGGATCGAGAGCGGGATCGCCACTGAAATGATCAGCGTGCTGGTGACGTTTCGCAGAAAGATCAGAATCACGGCTGCGGCCAGCAACGATCCGTGAAGGGCTTGCTCGAGCAGGTTTTGAATCGACTGCCTGATGTACAGGGACTGGTCGAAAGAGATGCCCACCTGCACACCGGGAGGAATGCCGATCATCTGGGGAATCGCTTTCCGCAATGCGTCGACCACTTCCACGGTATTCGCGATCGGCTGCTTGTTGACGCGGAGATACACCGAACGCTTGCCGTCGGTCCGCACGATATTGGTTTGAATGTCGGAGGAATCCGTGACCGTAGCCAGGTCGCGCACCCGGACGGGATTCCCGCGCGGATCGATCTTGACGACGACATCGGCGATCGGTTCCACGGTCTTGAACTGGTTGTTGGTGAAGACGTTGTAATCGAGGTTCCCGGCTTTGAGATCACCCGACGGCAGAATCAGGTTGGCCGCTTTGACGGACTTGACGACGTCCAGGATCGAGAGCCCTCGGGCTTGCAGCAGCGCCGGGTCGAGATTGATATTGATCTGGCGGACTTTCCCCCCTTCAACCGTCGCGGCCGCGACGTTGGCAATTTGCTCGATCTGGGGCGCAATGGTGTTGTAAGCCAGATCGTACAGGGCCCGTTCGTCGAGATTGCTTCCCGCGACGGTCACGACCGCGACAGGAATATTCGACACGTCGAATTTGACGATGAACGGCTGCAAGATGCCCGGCGGGAGACTGTTGAGAATCTGCGTGATGCGTTGCATCACCTCCATCTGGCCGACGTTGATGTCCGCTCCCCAGTTGAACCAGATCTGCACCGCTCCGATGCCCTGTTTGGCAAACGACTCCACATGCTCCACGTTGGAGGCGGAACTCACCGCCTTCTCGATCGGGTACACCACGCTTTGTTCGATGTCGAGCGGCGGCGCGCCCTTATAGATGACCCCTACGAAAGCGACCGGCACCTGGATGTTGGGGAACAAATCGACCGGCAGCCGTTGCAGCGACGTCATCCCCAGCACGACCATGGCAAGGGACAACATCAGGATGCCGATGCGGTTGCGGAGGGCGAGTAACGTAAGCCACATGAAGAGAATTTGGTGATTTGTTGAGTGGGGGATTTGATTATTGGTCATTTCCGGAAAATCAGGAAATCAATCGCCAATCATCAAATCGTCAGATCACTAATGGTCCTTTCACAGCGCTTGAACCTGTACCGCCATCCCTTCACTGACGAGATCTTTCCCCGACACAATCAGTTGTTCGTCACCGGCCAGACCCTTGACGACCTCCACCCGATTCTCAACCCGGCTTCCGAGTACCACCGGGACCTGATGCGCCTTCCCATCCTGCACCACATACACATACTGGAATTCCTCGAGGCGGCTGACGGCATCGAGCGGAATCTGGATCGCGTTGAGATGTCGATCCACCAACACTTCCACGCGTGCAAACATGCCTCCCTTGAGGAGATGATCTTTATTGGGCAAATCGACTTCGACGGTCATGGTTCTCGTGGCGCGATTCAGCGCCTGGACGATTCGCGTCACGGTCCCTTCGAACACGCGGAGCGGGTAGGCCTCGGCCCGGATCTCCGCGCGTTGTCCTATCCGGACGAGCGGGACGTCTTTCTCAACGACCTCGATCAGCGTCCGTACCGTGTCGACATCGTGCAGGCTCAGAATGCCCCGCGACATCGTGGAGGTGCTGGCGGTGGCCCCGCTGACATAGGACCCAGGGTCGAGATTCCGTTCGGCCACGTAGCCGGCAAAGGGAGCGCGAATATACGAATAGGCCAGATTCGTTTCGGCTTGAGCCTGCGCCACTTCCATCTGTTTGACCTGCGCGCGCAGCGAGTCTTGCAACGCCACCGCCCCGTCGTAATTGACCTGAGCGGTGTCCAGATCTTGCTGAGATACGAACTGATCCTTGATTAACGCGCGCATCCGATCGAGCGTGAGTTGCGCATTGCGCACCCCCGCGTCCTGCTGGACGACCTTGGCTCGGGCGGATCCGAGATTGGCCTTGGCTTGATTGACGGCATGCACATAGTCGGTATGGTCGATTTCGATCAGGAGTTGGTTCGCTTTGACGAGATCGCCTTTATCCACGTACATCTTGGCGATGTAGCCGTCGACGCGGGAGAAAATATTGACGAGCTGATTGGGGATCAGATCGGCCGTATAGGCCAGCCGGACATCCAAGTCCCGTTTGATCGGCATAGCGGTCCCGACCGTGATGACCCGGCCTTTGCGGGCATCGGTCTTCGCGCCGCTGCTGAGGCGGAAGACGATCAATGCGGTCACGGCGAAGAAGATGATGACGCCTAATGTGACGAGCGGGTGCTGTTTCACCGGATTCAGCGACAACGGGCGATCTCCTTCCGGCTTCGACCCTTTCCCTTCACCAACCCAGTGAGGAACAATTCCACGTACGTGGCCACCGTCTCCTCATGCGAGCGGTGCATCGGCTGGCGGTAGATTTCGTGCAAGAGTCGATGGTGGACGACCATCCCGATGAACGCACGCGCGGCCAGCAGGGGATCGACCGGCCGAAAGGCCCCTTCCTGAATCCTGGTTTTGATGTAACCGGCCAAATAATCGTTGATGACCCGATGCTGCTTGCTGAAGAACATATCGGCCAATTCGTGGCCTTCCAGGCCGCTGAACAAGAGAAGCCGCAGCATGGTGGGGTCGGCGCCGGGGCGGATGCGGTAACTGGCGATCAGCGAAAAGACTCGCTGTCATCCCGCTTGCGCGCGACGTCGTCGATGGCTTCCACCAGAGCACTGAGGTTCGCCTTTTCCGCAAGAATGGCGCCATAGAGCGCGCGTTTGGTCGGAAAATATTTGAAGAGCAGCGCCTCGCTGACTCCGGCGGCTGTGGCGATTTCCTTGGTCCTGGTCCCGCGAAAACCCCGCGCGGCGAAGAGCGACGTGGCGGCGGCGATGAGACTCGCCTGGCGCGTCCCGGCTGGTGGAAGTGACCGCTCCTGCTTGCGACGCGGCATTGGGTCCAACAGTGAGTGAGTGGTTACTCACCAGCCTATCATGCAGACGCAAAAGATCACAAGGATTTGACAGGAGTGGGCCGCCTATCGCTTTCTTTCTAAGCGCGCACGCGAGAATGAGTGGGTGAATTATTTAGATGCGATGCTTTTAGGTGGGTGACGCCGTGGCAAGGCGCGTCTTGGCGCGATGTGCCATGCCGCGCACCTCACCGCCCATCGTTCCACCCACCACCTGAACAGTCATCGCGCCTTCGCAGCTCCAGGGCGGCCTTTTCGACTCTCAGCTTCCTTGACCCAAGCAGACGCTGGGAAACCCCCTTCGATGATTCTTATGTCATAAAAACGAGACAGGGTCGGCCACCAACTATCATGCGCGATGAACGGGCTTCTACGAAACGGGAATACACGTATTTCCATGGTGTGCGGGTTACAAGCATTGCTGTTTGCGACTACACTTTGCCCCGACCTGACCATGACAATGTGCTCGATATGGGTTCAATGTTCGTGACGGCCGTTCGCTGAATCTCTCCGCCTCGTTCCGCCAGGGAGACAGCCATTCATGCCTGCTCCTCCTCGCGACCTCATCTTCATTAGTTATAGCCACGAAGACAAGATCTGGTTAGATAAAGTAGTGAAGGTCTTGGCGCCACTTGTGCGAAACGGCAGTGTCAAATACTGGACTGATGCACAAATGGAACCGGGCGATCGATGGAGACAAGGAATTGCGAGCGCACTAAAAGCCGCCCGGGTTGCGGTCTTACTTGTAAGTCGTGACTTCCTTGCATCTGATTTCATTGCTAAGCATGAATTGCCTGTTCTACTCTATAAGGCGAAAGCCGGCGGGCTAACTGTCCTATGGGTGCACCTTAGCGCTTCATTCTACGAAGCCACGGAAATTGAGGGATATCAGGCAGTTCACGATATTTCAAAGCCGCTGGATTCTCTGTCGGAGGCAGAGCAGTCGAAGGTCCTGGTGGAGATCGCCCGCAAGATTAGGGATGCAGTGGAGACCAAGCGAGGCGATAGCGAGGCCTCGGCTTTCCAAGACGAATCGCAAGAGGCGATTAAAGGCTTGCGTCCATTCCGACATGAGGATGCGCAGATCTTTGGTCGCCTCGGCCGCCAGACCGACGTTGACCTATGTGCCCGAGCAATAGCTGACCCCGAATTTCGGTTCGGTATTCTGGCGGGTGAATCTGGTTGCGGGAAAAGTTCGTTCCTGCAGGCCGGACTGTGGCCAAAACTCGAGACCTATCGGATTCCTCATCACTGTGTCTACGTGAAGTTTTCAGACGAAAAACCGGTTGAAACGATCAAACATGCAATAGCGGATACTCTAAGGATGCACGCAGCAGATCTTGATGGTTCCGATTTTCTCACGGCATTGAAGGCTGCGACGCAAGCTACCTCAAAACCCATCCTGCTCCTGTTCGACCAGTTCGAACAGTTCTTTGTCCGTTACAAATACAGGCAGGAGCGCGAACCTTTTATACGGGCGCTGGCAGATTGGTATGAGAAGGACAAACGTCTGTCTGTAAAGATCCTAGTTTGTATCCGAGGAGACTTCAGCGATCGCCTCGTCGAACTGCAGAAGGCCATGAGTCATTCCATCGGACCGGGACAGAACTTTCGCCTGGAGAAATTCGAACCCATAGACGCGGCGAAGGTGATTAAGCAGATTGCCGACGTAGAAGGGCTGCGTGTTGAAGAGCTCTTTGTGGAGGCAATGGTCAATGAGCTGGCTGGTCGAGATGATGGGCTCATCTCGCCGGCTTACCTCCAAATAATGGCCTGGGTCACAAAAAGACAGCAAGCAGAAGAGAAGCGAGAGTTCACAAGGAGGGCATTTCAAAAGATCGGTGGCGTAGAAGGCTTGCTCGAAAGATTCCTCACCGACACCCTTGGGACGCGTCACAGTGACTCGTCCAGGCAGTCGGTCCTCAAAGTCCTCGTTGCATTAATTGATCTGGATCGGAACGCCCGAGCGGGACTGATGACGATAGAGGTTCTGCAAGAGAAGTTAAAAGACACGCTAAAGAAGGAGGAGGTTAAGGAAGCAGTTGAATGGTTGGAAGGCCAAGAGGTACGGCTGATCACTGGACAAGATCGAGATGGCGTTCCTGCCTATGAATTAGCACACGAATGCTTAATGCTTCCGGTCCGAAAGCTGGCCGGAAAGTTCCTTGAAGAATGGCAGCGAGCCAATCAACTCTTAGATCGTCGCGTGAACGAATGGCTCGGCAACGATCGCAAATCATCTCTGTTGGGGTGGAACGACTGGCGGTTGGTGGAACGCAATCGGCCATATCTTATCTGGGGACCACAGCAGCATCACAAGGAAGCTTTGTTGCAAGAAACACAGAGAAAATGGAATTGGCGTGCAGCGGCGGTGTTACTTGGATTATTTGTATTTCAACTTGGTCTTGGTCTCCTGGTGTCTCCGTGGGGCCAAATCCAATTAGTCAAGTGGGACATTGCAACGCTAAGCAGGGGAAATGATCGGCGAACTCTGATGGTAATATCCTCGGGCCTTAACTCTGTGGGGTATTTCGAGCAAGCGGCGGAGGTGGCAGCCCGGATTGATGATCCTTCTTGCCAAAGCTGAGGCGTTGAGAGCGGTGGCCCAGGCGACGGCGCAGGTGGCAAGCGCAACCAAGAATACCGAGCTGCTGAAGCAGGCGGCGGAGGTGGCAGCCCGGATTGATGATCCTTCTTCCAAAGCTGAGGCGTTGGCGGCGGTGGCCCAGGCAACGGCGCAGGTGGCGAGACGCGAACCAAGGCTACCGAGCTGCTGAAGCAGGTGGCGGAGGTGGCAGCCCGGATTGATGATCCTTTTTCCAAAGCTCAGGCGTTGGCGGGGGTGGCCCAGGCGACGGCGAAACTCGGACATTGGCGACAAGCGCTCGTCTATGCCGGACGAACCTCTAATGACGCGGGGAAAGCCAAAGTCCTCATCGCGATCTTACAACTTTGGTACGGGGTGCACGAGAAGAGAGCTACGAATACGAGCGTAGCGGATTGATGGCGTATCCTGCGCACCTTCGCCAGGTCTGTTGGTTTACTGAAACCAACCCTTTCCATGCCAGTCTTTATAGACAGATGTGGATGGATGGACGCTGTGGCTCCGCGTCGAAATCTTATGGATTCCTAAAAATATGGTTTGGTGATTCTTATCCGATATCATTGCTCAGAGGTGCTGCCTTGAGATAGGATCGTGTCAGGTAGCTTACCGCTCCGAGACTGTCATGACTACTCCAGCAACAAAACTCACGTATCACGATTACTTGCTTTTGCCGGACGATGGGAAGCGTTATGAGATTATGGACGGAGAACTGTACATGACTCCTTCGCCCGTGACGCGGCATCAATTGATTGCCTTTCGACTGACTCATCTCTTCATGGCGTACCTTGAAACTCACCCTATCGGCACGGGACTCGCGGCTCCCTGTGATGTGATTCTGAGCGAGACCGACGTCGTTCAACCCGACCTGTTTGTTGTTCTTCATGGCGGCGTTGCTCGAATCACAGACAAAAATGTTCAGGGTCCACCCGGACTTGGTCATTGAGATTCTTGTCGCCAGGAACTTCGGCTCGCGATCGCGAATTGAAGCGCAAACGATATGAACATTTTAGAGTTCGCGAATATTGGCTGGTCGATCCGGATGCGAACTCCATCGAGATCCTTGGGCTGGAAGCCGACCGTTTTGTCCGCCTCAATCTCTGTCACGCCGCCTGCTTCTTGCACATCCCCGCTGTTTCCCGACCTCACGATCGATCTCAGCTGGCTCTTGAAATAGTTCCGTCGCCTTCTTTCCACCCCACTCGTCAGTGTCCTCGACCTGATATCTATTACACGCCTCGCCTTCAGTGAGAGCTGGATTGGGTAGCCTTTCGAGGAGTTCCCAGATGAAGAAATCATCCAGTAGAGTGGGAGCGTTCGAAGCCAAAACGCATCTGGCAGAGTTACTTCGTCAGACCGAGAGTGGGAAGTCTTTCGTCATCCACCGTCGAGGCAAGGCTGTGGCGCGCTTGGTTCCTCCAATGCCAGAAGAAAGTAGAACGCGAGATCTGTCCAGTCTGAGCAAGGCTTTCCGGTCCATTCGGACCGGCATTCGCGGATCAGTGAAAATTCGCGAGCTGATTGAGACAGGTCGGCGCCGCTAGTGGAATGGGTGTTAGATAGCTCCTTTGCTCTGGCCTGGGGACTACCTGACGAAACCTCATTACAAGCTCAGCGATTTCTTGAGCATCTGTCCGTGGAAGAAACGCTTTGGGTTCTCGCCTTATGGCGGTACGAGATCTCCAATGCGCTTGTGGTCGCGCAACGAAGACATCGCCTTACAGAAGCTGATCGATTTAGTCTGCTAGATCTATATGGAGAACTCCCGCTTCATACTGATACTCATCTCACGTCAGAGACTATGGGGCGCTTACAGGGACTGGCTCATGAACATGGACTATCCGCCTACGACGCAGCCTATCTGGAACTGGCCATTCGCAAATCCGCTTCATTAGCTACGCTTGATCAGAAACTCGCCACTGTGGCCCGTCACGTTGGGATAGCGTTGAGGAATGAATAGTGGACCGGTCTTGCGAGGGATGCATCAAGAAATGGAAGATCTGATTAGTTGCGGATCTTCGCCCAGGCTTTCTGATATTCCTCGAAGGAGTCGACTTCCATCCATCCCTTATAGATGGGAACCGCTTGCACGGTGACACCGGTATCGATCAATTCCTGAATGAGATCGGTCAGCGACGCCTGGGTAAATCTGCCGGACTCATGAAAACCTGTGGCCTTATAGTGATCCAACGAGGCGTGATAGCACTCGGTGAAGGCCGCAATCCCCTGGTCTGAGAACATGGCCATTCCGACGAATTCGCCGTGCGCCTGCTCGGGCTGGATATGCCGGCCGATTGTCGTCACGGCTGTGTCCCCTTCCGGCATGATGAATCGGGCCAGGTAGTTTTTGCCGGGAGGCGGGTCCAAGGTCACCAGATCCGGTTTCAATTGGAAGTCCTGTCCCTGTTGGGGATGATCGGACCAAGCCAGATCGACGACCAGGGTGATATCCGCCGGGCTCTTCAGTAACTTCTCCAACACAGCGGTCTCAAAGATGATGTCGCCATAGAGCAGGATCGTGCGGCTCTTCATCTCATTCTCGGCACAGAACAACGAGTAGAGTTCGCCTGTCTCTTCATACCGGTCGTTGTCGTAGTACCGGATATTCGGGAGCGTAATGGCTTCCTTCTTGTATCCGCGGACGAGGGCGATTTCCTTGATGTTACATTCGTTCAGCGCGGAGACCTGGCGCTCCAGGATGGTCTTCCCTTTGATATCGAGCAGGCACTTCGGCTTGTCTTCGATCAACGGGAGCAGTTGTTTTTCAAAGCCGGCCGCCGCGATGATGGCGGTAATCTTTTCTCCTCCGACTGGCAGGAACTTGCGCTCATCCTGTTCCATCTGGGGGACACCGACGATATCGTAGACTTCTTTGAGCTTGACGATTTGATCGTTCACGGATCCGGGACGGGTATCTTTCTTGATGACGGCGAGGGTATCGCGCATGGCCCTGATGCTGGCACGGACCATCTGATTGGCATAGATGACGATTTTGAAACCGGCATCCTCCAGTTCGGCGGTCGTCACCTGGTCGAAAATCGTCGGCACGACGACCAGCGGCACGCGTCCTGACCAGGCCTTGGCCACCGTCTTGAGCTCGTCGAACGTCGGCGATTTGGAGTGAATGAGCACGGCATCTGCTCCCGCCTCTGCGTATGCTTCGGCCCGGCGCAAGGCTTCTTCCTGTCCCCACCCGGCGATGAGTGCTTCAGTCCTGGCAATGACGAGAAAATCCGGGGTCAATTGAGCCGCCTTGGCGGCCTTGATTTTCCCGCAATGTTCCTCCAGCGGGATCAACTCACGCCGGACGCCGGCATAGAAACTACAGCGTTTGGGGTAGACGTTGTCCTCGATGCAGATCGCGGCGACTCCGGCGCGTTCCTGGTCGTTGACGGTGCGCATGACGTTCAGAGCGTTGCCGTACCCCGTGTCGCAATCCGCGATAATCGGAATGCCGACCGCTTCGGCGATGTTCCGTTCGATTTCGAGTTGCTCGCTGGAGGTGATAAAGCTTGCGTCGGGAATGCATTTCAGCGATGCGGAAATCGCAAAACCGCTGGCCCAAATGGCGTCGAATCCAGCTCGCTCGATCAATTTGGCACTGAGGGCGTCATGGGCGCCGACGGCCTTGATAATTCCGGGGCGTTGCAATAATTGGCGCAATTTTGTGGCGTTATGCATGGTTCGGCATCATGTGAAAGACTTGCGACGGTTGTCAACGAAAAGTTTTGGCGCCGGCGAAGGTCGTGATGACTGTCAACATTGGCATGAGGGCGCCGGCGAAGAGCCACGGTTGACGGCGTAGGCCGCTACTCGACATGTCATTCACCCGTATCCGTGATGTGGTCATTGAACCGGGGGGAAAGCGTGCGACTCTCGATAAAGAGATAGCCGCGGTCCCGATTGCTTTCGTATGTCAGATTGATCTCGGTTTCAGGCCCGCGCCAATTGTATTGCTGATTGAGTCCGCGAGTCATCTGGCCGGGAAGTCTCTCGATGGGTCCATAGGTCTGTTGCAGATAGGCCAGCAGTTTCTTGTGCGTCTCTTCTCCGCGATAACGAATCGTGACGCGGGCGAATTCGTTATAGATGGTCGAGAAGACGATGCTCTCCACCTCGGTCTCGGCAAACCGTGGTGGCGACTCCTTCAGGCGATAGTCGATGACCCGGTCATCCGCTCGCGCCACCGTGAGATCCGCACGATCCGCCAGTGATATGCCCCACGCCAGCTCGCGAAACCCGCGCGGGTCGTTGGTCATCGGCACGGCGAACGACGGATCGGCCTCTAGAAGACTCATAAGACCAAGAAGCAAAAGTGAGGTCAGCAGGAGGCTCCAATTCATTCTACCTTGGATACGTCTGTGCGCGCTGACCAGTGCATCCATAAAAATCACGCTAGCATGGGCGGATCGAGGACCGCAATGACTAACAATCCTTGAGAATGTCCCAAGGCGTTGGCTATAATGCGCCCTCTTTTGATTCCGCTGGTTGTCTATCTCTCATGGGTGAGTGACTCAATGATTGAAAGCGACGTGCTCGTTCAGTCCCTGCAGGACATGGGAGTCAATTTCTTCACGGGTGTGCCGGACTCGATTCTCGGCGGGATCATCGCCGAATTGATGGTACGGCGGGTGTATACGCCGGCAGTGCGCGAAGATGAAGCAGTGGCGATGGCGGCCGGCGCCTATATGGCCGGGAAAATCCCGGCGGTGCTGATGCAGAACTCCGGGCTTGGCACCTCATTGAACGCGTTGATCTCATTGAACCTGATTTACCAGCAACCGTGCATTCTGATCATTTCGTGGCGCGGGTTTCAGGGCAAAGATGCGCCGGAACATTTGGTGATGGGACAGACCATGCCGCAATTACTCGATACGATGAAGATCCCGCATCGCACGTTGTCCGAACAGACCATGAGCACTGATCTGAAGTGGGTGGGAGAGACATTCATGAAGCAGCGGATTCCCGTCGGCCTTATTATACAAAAGGGTACCGTAAAGGGACTTCATCCATGAGGATCCGTGAAGCGTTGTTCGTGAAGCGTGAAGCGTTTGACACGAGAGACGAGATACGTAATACGTGGTGCGAACGATGAGGCCGGAAGAGGGAGCGATGCAAAGCCGCGCGCAGGCGATGGCGGCCCTTCTCGGCCTGCTGACGGATCAGCCCGTCATCATCTGTAATGGGTTTCCTTCACGCGAAGCGCACAAAATCGCGGATCGGCCCACGCACTTCTATATGATCGGATCCATGGGGGTCGCCGCGGCGATCGGGTTGGGTGTTGCCTTGTGCAAGCCGCAGAAGCAGGTCGTCGTGTTCGATGGAGACGGCAATGTGTTGATGGGGATGGGCACGCTGGCCACAATCGGCTCTCTGAGACCCAAAAATTTCGTGCACGTCGTGTTCGACAACGAAGTCTATGGCAGCACCGGCAACCAACCGACCATTTCCAATGTCGTGCGGTTGGAGCAGGTGGCCAAGGCGGCCGGGTATGTCCACGTCGAACGGGTCCGCGAGCGCGAGGACATCGTCTACGAATTCAAGGACCTGTTGAAAAAAGACGGACCCAGCATGTTGTTGATCAAGGTCAACGAACTGGCTGAAGATGTAGGACGAGTATTGCATGAACCGCCGGATATTACCCGTCGATTCATGAAGGCCATTGAATAACCGCGTGAAGCGTGAAGCGTGAAGCGTGAAGCGAAAATGAAGCGTGAAACGTGAAGCGCCGAAGCGTGAAGCGGCAGCTGGACGAGAGACCCTCATCGCTGACGAGATACGAGATACGAACGACGAGGTCCGCGACGTGAAGAATAATGAGGCGCACGGCGCGATGAATAAAGAGCGCCACGTTTGTGCGCGCCGGCGAGACGGTGAGCCGGCAGTGTCTTGAACCGCTTGCGGACGGGCGCGAGATGGTGAGCGCCCAGTGTCTTAAGAGACGAGATACGAACCACGAGGTACATCCATGATTCTGCTGAATCCCGGTCCTGTCAATGTCAGCGAACGTGTGAGGAAAGCCCTGCAATGTCCGGATATCTGTCACCGCGAATCGGAATTCTCCGACCTGCTCATGCGAATTCAGAAGAAATTGTTGCAGGCGTTCGTGCCAACCGCCGAATCCGACTATGTGGCCGTCGTCCTCACGGGATCGGGTACAGCGGCAGTTGAGGCCGCGATAATGTCGTGCCTGCCGCACGGCAAGCGCATGATGGTCATCAACAACGGGATCTATGGCGAGCGGATATCCAATATGATCGGTCTCCATCGATTGGGGATATCCGAATTAAAGCTCGATTGGTCGGCCAGGCTCGATCCGGAGCGGTTGCGTCTGGCGCTTCGACAGCACCCCGAGGTCCATGCCGTCGCGATGGTCCATCATGAAACCACCACGGGCCTCATCAATAATGTGAAGGACCTCGCGGAGGTCGTGGATAGCCAGAATCGGGTATTCGTGTTGGATTCGGTCAGCGGGCTGGGAGGCGAACCGCTCGATATCCCGGGTTCGCACATCTATATGGTTGCGGGGACGGCGGGCAAATGCATTCAGGGGTTCCCCGGTGTCTCCTTTGTCCTGGTGCGCAAGGGGTTTTTGGAGCGGATGCGGCGGTACCCCAAGCGATCATGGTATCTCCATTTGACTCATTATATTGACGATCAAGGACACGCCACGGTTCCCTTTACCCCGGCCGTCCAGGTGTACTATGCGTTCGAGGAGGCCTTGGACGAGTTGTTGGAAGAGGGCGTGGTCAACCGTATCCGCCGATACAAGCGAGCGGCGACCCTGATCAGGACCCGGCTGCAACAACTCGGGCTCAAAACGGTGCTGCCTCCTGAGGTCCAGTCCAATACCATCACCTCCTTTCATTTGCCGGCCGGGATGAGCTATCAGACTCTGCATGACAGGCTCAAACAGCAGGGCTACATCATTTATGCGGGGCAAGGCCAGCTGGAAGGAAAGATATTCCGCATCGCCAACATGGGTGCGCTCAGCGAAGAACAACTCCATGCTTTTTTGCACGCCTTCGAACAGACGCTCGAGGGCGCCAGCATCAGCATATGAAAGCCATTATCCTTGCCGCCGGCGTGGGTAAACGCCTGTGGCCCGTGACCCAACATCGACCGAAGTGCCTGATTGAACTGGGCGGCCGCACGCTGATCCATCGATATCTCGAGGCCTTGGGCCGTGTACGCGTTCGGCGCGCTACTCTCGTGGTCGGCTATAAACAGGAGATGATTCGGGCGGCGGTCGGCTCCGAGTACGCCGGCGTCGCCGTATCCTACCTTGTCAATGAACAGTTCCATCGGGGAAGCATCTCGTCACTGTGGCTCGCCAAGGCCTCATTCGATGACGATCTCATCGTCATGGATGCCGATGTGTTGTTCCATCATGAGATTCTTCGACGTCTTGTCGAGTCTACTTCGTCGAACTGTCTTTTGATGGACGAGACCGTCAAACAGCAAGGCGAGGAGTGTATGGTGGTGGTAGAAGGGGGGCGCGTCATCGCACTGACCAAGAAGGTTCCCCTGCACTATGATTATGCGGGAGAAGGTGTTGGGTTCTTGCGTGTCCATCATGCAGACGCTGCCCATATCGTCGCGTCACTCAAGGGACATATTGATCGCGATGAATGGAATATGGAGTATGAGGATGGCCTGCTTGAATTTTTTCGACAGGTCAGCGTCGGCCACGAAAAAATCGGCGGCTTGCCGTGGACAGAAATCGATTTTCCTGAAGACATCATGCGCGCTGAGCGGGATGTCCTGCCGAAGCTGCGTGAAGCGTGACCCAGGGAAGAGCGCACGTCTCTGGGGAATCGGTTGCGAAGCAACCGGGGGATGCGGCGGGTAAGAAGAGTGCGCGGGGTGGGCGGGTGAGCCTTGGGAAAAGGCAGCGTCTCGGCGCTGCCGGGGCGGGCGGGTGAGATGGGAAGCGTGAAGCACAAAAGGAACATCTGATGATCTGTTGATGTGTCAATCTGATGGATTTCTCACATTCAGCAAATCACAGATCAACAAATTCATAAATTCTCATGGACGAGATACGCTTCACGAAATACGAGATGCGAGCGACGCTTTGCGAACGACGGTTTTTGAGATGAGTGAAAGCATTCTTCAAAGAGGCGTGGATGTTCAGGGCCTGACCACCGCAATCCTGCTGCCCGGCACAGGATTATTTGCGGACCGCGGAGGACGAGGACTGCGCGAGGTAGGACCTTTGACGAAAATCGGAGGCATTTCTCTTTTTCAACGTACCGTCCTCACCTTGCAGCGTGCCGGAATTCGTCAATTGATCGTCCTGACGGGAGCAGAAGAGGAAGTATTGAAGCAGACGCTGCTCCGTGGTTCGCGCGTGAGTATCCCCGTCCGATGGATGCCCATCCGGGAATTTCCGCTGGATGATCCGCGAACCTGGGAAGCACTGGCTGCTGAGGTCCACGGCTTTTGTCTCATCGCGGGCGCACAGGCAGTGTTCTCCAAACAGGTGATCGAGCGTCTGCGAAGCACTGTTCAGGACGGTCAGGCACTTGTCGTGGCACGGAAAACGGCAGAGGGTGAACAGCCCTTTGGACATCGCAACCCTGGTCTCGAGTTTCGCGACCACCGTGTGATTGCATTTCACAATGAGCCCGGCGTCGAGACCAATCAGGTGGCGGCCGATCTCGTGGTGCTCCCCGCAGCGGCGATGGGGACCAGAGGGGTGACTTTCGGAGAGGGTGTGGTCCCTTCAGAATACGGCGCAATGCCGATCCGCCGATGGCTGGACCGGGCAGCGGCGGATGGCCGGGTGAGTGTCGTCGCCACGGACGATCAGGGTTCCCTCTGGTATCGCGATGTGTGGGACCAGCCCAGCGCGAAGGCGGCCGAACGCACGCTGTTCAGATCGCTCACAGGAGAATACGAAGGATTCGTCGATCGGTACTTCAATCGTACGGTCTCGCGTCTCTTCACGAAATTGTTCCTTCTCCTCGGTTGTTCGCCGAATGTGATCACGATGGTTGCCACGTTCGTGGGCCTCTCGGCGGCAGCCGGCTTTGCATTCGGCACCTACCAGGCAGGACTAGTTGCGGCGCTTCTCTTTCAGTTGTCGGCGGTCATCGACTGCTGCGACGGGGAAGTCGCTCGACTCACGTTCAGCGAATCTCCGTTCGGCGCCTGGCTGGATATCACGATGGACAACGTCGTCCACATGACCATGTTCGCCGGGATCGCCTGGGGCGTCTACGCTCGACAGAAGGGAACAGGCAGTGAATGGATCCCGCTGACCCTTGGCACGGCTGCCGTGTTGGGCAATGCCCTGTCCTTCTGGCTCGTGACGAAGGCTCAGAAGATCGGCGCGACCCGCGGGTGGAGTACTCCTGGCCAGGAGGCATGGACCGGATTCATCTTAAAAAACGTCGCGAGTCGAGACTTCTCCATTATCATCCTGTTGTGTGCGATCCTTGATAAACTGGACTGGTTCCTCTGGATGGCAGCCGTCGGTTCCACCGTGTTCGCGCTGCTGATGCTCTGGGTGATTCGACCCTCCGCCGTCGCCCGTGGATAACGGGATGCTGAACACCGCCCGTTTGAAGATCCCGTTACTAGCCCCACGTGGTTAAACTAATACTCGTCACTCTCGGTCTCCTCACTGTCGTTCTTATCGTCTGGCACGTCGGCCCGACCCGAATCTATGAAGCCGCTTCCAGTCTTGGCCCCGGAGCCCTGCTCCTGATTTTGTGTCCATCCGTACTCATGTATGTGCTGGAGGCCTACGGGTGGCGTGTCACCCTGGGGACATGGTCCCGGGTGATTCCGTTTTGGCGCCTGTTAGCCATTCGCACGGCTGGAGAGGTGGTCAACATGACGACGCCGACCGCGTATGTCGGAGGAGAACCACTCAAGGCCTATCTCCTCAAGCGATGTGGCGTGCCGATGGTGGATGGGCTTGCCTCAGTTGTCATTGCGAAAACGACCATGACGATCGCTCAGATCGCGTTCATTTTGATCGGCCTGGCCTCTGGATTCTGGCTGCTTGGTGCAGGGGGATCTCCCGGCCAAACGATCGCGACGGCGCTATTGAGCGTCGGACTGCTCGCATTCGGTGTCGGCGGCTTTGTGCTGGTACAGCGCCGGGGAATATTCACCTGGCTTCTGGAGCTGCTCAACACAATCGGCCTCAGAATTCCTTTTCTCGAGTCACGCCGGGAGAAGCTTCTCGAACTGGATCGGACGATCGCCGGGTTTTATGTGCAGAATCGTGCCGAGTTCTTGTTGTCGACGGGGCTATTCTTTCTTGGATGGTTAGCGGAGGCCCTGGAAGTGTTCGTTATTCTGTACTGCTTGGGCGCACCGGTGACGGTCCTCACAGCCCTCTCTATCGGTGGGCTCTCCGTCTTTATCAAGGGCGGCACATTCTTTATTCCAGGCAGCCTCGGCGCTCAGGATGCCGGGAATCTTCTGTTGGTGACTGCATTCGGATACAGTGAAGTCGCCGGCATCACGTTCGCTCTCCTGCGAAGATTCCGGGAACTGGTGTGGATCGCGCTGGGGCTGGCGTGTTTCGCACTGGCGACCAGGGGTACCGGAGAGGTCCGAACTCCCCTGTGAGCGGCTCAGTCATCCGATGGTATCGATGACGGGGCTGGTCATCTCCTTCATTGACCATTGATCCTGTTCCTTTGCTACGTGGTTTCTACTATCTGCTTCTTCTGTCTTATCACTAGGCAAAGTCCGACCTGTGCGATACTGTGGCTCCAGACGGTCTCCTGCGAGACACCAGAGCCGGACCGATGCGTCACACGTTAATGTTGGCGGTCGGTCAGTCCAATCCGCGGCCTGTTGGGTACGCTCTGTTGCCATTAGCCTGAGAGAACCAAGCATGAAGGTACCGAAGCCTTCGACGCCGTCGTATCGTCCGAAGAGCGGGACAGTTCAAGCACGTGATCGGCAACCTTGCGCCCGGAACCTTACCGTTCCTGTCGCTGATCCCGCGGCGGCGCTGCAGTTTTGCCAGGCTCTGGCAGGCGCTGTCGATTCGATGCAACAGGGGATTCCAGATATTCGCCTTAGGCCGCAGATGTCGGCAACGCGAAACGAAGCCAATTCGCAACCTGTACTTTCCATTGTGATTCCGGTTTTTAACGAAGAGGAAAATATCGAGACCCTTCATGCTCGTCTCACCACCGTCCTGCGCGACCTGTGCGACGAGTACGAAATCATCTATGTCGATGACGGGAGTCAGGATCGAAGTCAGGTGATGTTGCAGCGAATGGAAACAGAAGACGTGCACGTGACCGTTATCGAGCTGGCCAGGAATTTTGGACATCAAGTCGCGATCAGTGCAGGGTTGGAACACAGCAGAGGCCGAGCGGTCTGTATCATGGATGCGGACTTGCAGGATCCGCCCGAGATCCTTCCGAAGTTTCTCGCCACATGGCAGGAGGGCGCAGAAGTCGTCTACGCTATTCGAACCGAACGGAAGGAATGGTGGGGGAAGCGTCTGGCGTATGCGCTGTTTTATCGCCTCCTGCAGCGGGTGGCCAATATCAAGATGCCGCTGGATGCGGGTGATTTCTGCATCATGGACCGGTGTGTAGTGGATCAATTGGTGCAGATGCCTGAGAGGAATCGGTTTGTCAGGGGCATACGAAGTTGGATCGGCTTTCATCAGGTGGGGGTCGCCTATGAGCGCCACTCACGACATGCCGGGCGTCCCAAGTACACATTCAAGAAACTGGTCTACCTGGCACTCGACGGGCTGATTTCCTTCAGTCATACGCCCCTGCGAATCATCACGCTGCTCGGATTCAGCGTATCGCTGCTGTCCTTCCTGGTCGCACTGTTCTACATGATCAAAAAATTCACACTTGGAGTCGGGGTTCCCGGTTTCACGACGCTGGTGGTCTCGATATTCTTTTTGGCCGGGATTCAGCTCATGACGATCGGGGTGATCGGCGAGTACATCGGAAGGATCTCCGACGAGGTCAAGCGGCGCCCGCTCTACGTGGCTCGTCGTGTGACAAGGAGATAGCTCGTATTCGTATCCTGATGTTCGACAATGAGTTTCCTCCGCTCGGAGGTGGGACGGGAGTCGTAAACTACCATCTCCTCAAGGAGATGGCCGGCGAACGGGACCTCTGGGTCGACCTTCTCACTTCATCACGCAGCCGGCACGATGGAGAATGTGTGACATTCTCCGATCGTATCCGGATCTATAAAGTTCCCGTTGATAATCTGAATATCCATCATGCGACGAACCGGGAACTGGTGCGCTATAGCCGGCGCGCTCTCAGGCTGGCCTATCGGTTGCTCACTTGCCATCACTACGACCTCAGTTTCGCATTTGCCGGAGTTCCGGCGGGGGCCCTCAGTTATGCGCTGAACATGACGCATAAACTTCCGTATCTTGTCTCGTTGCAGGGACCTGACGTTCCAGGATTTGAAGCGCGATACAAGTATCTCTATCCGATCCTCACTCCGCTGCTCCGCCGAATCTGGAGGCGTGCCGCGGTCGTCACCGCGATCAGCAGCGAACAAACGGCTCTGGCGCATCACACCATGCCGGGATTGCCGATTGTGACGATCCCGAACGGGGTGGATACCGCAGTATTTTGTCCACATGCCCGCGAAGCACGGCAAAGCACTGTCGTAATCCTGTGTGTGGCACGCTTGATCGAGCGGAAAGGCCAACATCACCTGCTGCGCGCGTTTGCAGAACTGCGCAAGACGTCGACCTCGCTTCTTCAACTCCTCTTGGTGGGGACAGGAGATGCTCATCGCGCGCTTCTGTCGCTGGCCGAAGAGCTGGGTGTGGTCAAAGATGTAACGTTCGCCGGATTCGTGCCGCGAGAGGACATGCCTGCCGTGTATCGGGAAGCCGACATCTTCGTCTTGCCATCGGCACATGAGGGGATGTCGATCGCCCTTCTGGAGGCAATGGCGTCGGGATTACCGGTCATCGTGACGGACACGGGCGGGACAACCGAACTTGTAAACCATGGCAGGAATGGTGAAATCGTTCCATGGGGGGATACAAGAGCACTTTCGAAAGCCCTTCGAACCATGATCAACGATCGTTCGATGCGCGAGGCCATGGGTGTCGAAAATCGAGAGCGGGTGCTGCCGTTCGCATGGCCGGTATTGGCCAAGCGGTATACAGACCTGTGTACCCGTGTGGCAACCGGTGCGTCGGCGAGCGAGTTCCTTTCCTCCTCCCGTCAGGCGGCGTCTTCCATCCGGGCGTGGACCAAAGAACGCCGAACGTGAAGAAGAACCTGCACATTTGCATTTTGACGAGCCAGTACTTCGATTGGGGCATCTACGGAGGATTCGGCAGCATGTCGCGCAAGCTCGCCGAAAGTCTGGTTCAAGCTGGATACAGCGTCAGCGTCATTGTGCCGGGCCGCCGAGGACAGCGCCCTGTCGAGACCATCCTTGGAGTCCACGTCTACAGCTTTTCGCCTCGTCATGTCCCGGAGGCTTGCCGTCTGATACGGAGTTCCGCCGCCGACATCTTCCATTCTCAAGACCCCACGATCCTCACCTATCTCGCCCAACGGTTGCAGCCGAAACGAATTCATCTCGTAACCAGCCGTGATCCCCGCGATCTGAAGGATTGGTGGATCGAATTCCAATACGCCACGCCCATGCGCCGCCTGCTGACCCCGTTCAATTATTTGACGGAAGCCGGATTGTTCGTCCGGCAATCGGTACGCCGGGCCGACGGTGTATTTTGTCCGGCGCATTTCCTCATAGATAAAGTCAGACGTGTGTATGGTTTGAGCTGCTTGCCCAGGTTACTGCCGAACCTCATCGATGTCCCCCCATCGCTTCCCCGAAAGCACGACCGTCCGACCCTGACCTTCATCGCACGATGGGACAAGCGCAAGCGACCGTGGATATTTTTGGACCTGGCCAAGGAGTTTCCCGACTATCAATTTGTGGCGGTCGGGCAGGGCAGCGCGTCGGCCGAAGCCGGGTTTGACGCCAAGCTCAGAAATCGCTATCGCGGAATCTCGAATCTCGACATGCCCGGGTTGATCAATCGCTTTCATCAGCCGGAACGCATGCATCAGATCTTGTCGGACACGTGGGTGTTTGTCAGTACGGCCGTGCGGGAGGGCCTTCCCCTCACTTTTCTCGAAGCCGCTGCGTACGGCTGTCCTATTGTGAGCCGGGTGGACCCTGATCAATTTGCTACGCGATTCGGCAGACAGGTCCACGATGACGACTATGCATCCGCCATCCGAAGTCTTCTGGCCGACTCTCCCCTCGACAAAGGCCGGGCGGCTTATGAATATGTGAGGGAAACATACGAAACGTCGAAAGCCTTGGCTGTTCATATTCATCAATACCAAAGCTATGCCGCCTGAACTTGCCCAACCATCGGACAACCGTCCCGTGTCATTGACCCAGACACGACACTAGCCCGCATTATTCATGAGGGTTCGTCACGAAACCGCGGAGACGCCATGCGAGACGGGCGCGTGGAGCGGTGAAGGAGGGAGGCATCCTTAAACAGGATGTCGACCGACCGAGCGGCGAGCCCGCCCGCCTGGCCGCTGGATCTACGCGGCCAGGCTTGTCGCAGCGGCGTATGCGCGGTTGGAGTAGAAGCCTTCATGAATAATACGGGCTAGACAGACGATGTCTTCAAAAGCGGTCTCCAAGGGTATCATTTCCGTCGGGACCTGGTCGGCAACCAAGTTGGTGGTCTCCGGCCTCGTGCTGCCGGTGTATTCGCGCGTGCTCGGTATCGAAGGGTATGGACAGTACGCCTATTACATGGCGCTCTTATTGCTGAGCTCGCATCCCGCCAACTTCGGGATGACGCAGATGCTCATCAAACATATTGCGGAACGACCCGATGAGAGGCCATGGCATAGGGCTCTGGCCGGATTTGCCGGGTCGGTAAATCTGGTATCGGCCGGTGTCGTCGGTCTGGGGTTGGCGTGCCTGCTTTTGTTTTCCTCGCCGATCGACATGAGGGCTGTCTTGATGACAGGTGTCGTGATCGGTGTCCTGTGGTGTGACCAATTGGTGTCCTTTGCGAACGGGATTCTGTATGGGCTGCATCAAGAAGAAAAAGCCACTATACCGGCTGCGTTGGGCGTCGTGATCGGCGGAGCGCTTGGCGTGGCGTTGACAGCCGGTGGATGGGGCGTCCTCGGGTCACTGCTTGGCCTATTGATCGCCGGAATCATCGTGGCCATGGTCACATTGGGTCGCGCAGTTCATGCGCTCGGACCGAGAGCTTCCGGCCGCACACACGATCTTCCGCAGCGACAGCTCTGGCAGTTTGGAATGTCTTCGATGGTCTACGCAGGAGTGGCCATGATGTTGTATTCCATCGACGTGGTGTTGGTCCGTCATTTTGCCGGCGATGAGCAGACAGGGCTCTATGCAGCGGCCGTGCAATGGTCGGAGTTTGTCTGGTTTCTCCCTATCGCCGTCGAAGGAGTCATGCTGCAGTCCACGTCGCGTCTTTGGACCGAAGGCCGGGTCGAGGATGTCACACGTCTGGTCAGCGCCTTACTCCGCTATATCGCACTGGCAACGGCGTTCTTGCTGATCTTCGTGATGATTTTCGCGAAGCAGATCCTCGCGATCTATTTCGGGCAACATTTTCAGGACGCAGCGACGGCATTGCAGATCATGATACCCGGCGCGTTTGCATGTTCTCTTGCGAGAGTGATGCGACCGGTCATCCAATCCCGGGGCTATGTGATCACACTGATCAAGATCGTGCTGTTCGGCACGGGGATCAATATCTCCTTGAACGTGTGGTTGGTCCCACGATGGGGAGCTGCCGGAGCCGCGATCGCCACGTCGGTTTCATTCGTCAGCGTGGCATTGCTCTACTGGCACATCCTTCATCAGGAGGGAGCCCATCCGTTTCGCGGTTTCTCGACCGGCCGTTTCCTCGTGCTGTGCGGTGTCACGGCGGGCCTGTTGGCGGTCATCTCCAATTGGATGCCTTCACCAGCGCTGTCTCTGTTGGTCGGCGGCGCGACCGCGATGGGACTGTATTGGGCAGGTGTATTCTGGCTGGGTCTCATTCGTGTGGAGGAGCTCGGACGAATCGTGGAAAGCCTGCCTAGGCCCTTGCGCAATATCGGGGCCAGGGTCTTGAAGCTATTGCAGCCGATGCTGATCCGCATTGAAGCGATGGCGCTCGGGTGAAGGAGAAATGGGAACGATACAACGCGACGAACACCGGGTTTCGGTCATCATTCCTACGCTGGGACGCGACACGTTGTTGCAATGCCGAGCCGCTCTGGCCAAACAGACGAGGATGCCCGATCAGGTCATCGTGGTCGTGGATCATGACCGGCGTGGGGCCGCGTGGGCTCGAAATCAGGGTCTCCGGCAGGCCATGGGAGATCTTGTCGCCTTTACCGATGATGACTGTGTCCCGCCGGAGGATTGGTTGGAGCGGCTTGTGATGGCGATCGATCGCCACAATGCTGCCTGTGCGGGAGGCACTTTTGAGGAAACGGATCCGTTGTTACAGGACATCCGGAAACGCCGACCCGCTCCGATGGAGGAACGGGTCAACGCGGTCGGACTCGTCGGCAATAGCGGACATATCATGTTCAAGCGTGAATGGCTGGATCGCTGCGCACAACAGGACGGCTATGTGTTTGACGAGTCGTTTTCATGGTCCGGGGAGGACTGGGAACTAATCTGGCGTTTACGCCGACGCGGTGCCCGCTTTGTGTATGTCCCCGCTCCCGTGATGCACCTCCGGCGGGTGACTCCGCTTCAATTTTTCCGGCATCAGTTTCAGCGAGGGATGGGAATTGCCCAGTTGCACATGATGCAGCACTCGGTGAACTCAGAGATCATCGCGCAGGACAGTCTGTTATGGGGAGAGCAGGGCAAGAAAACCGAGCCGCAGTGGTTGCGGGCCATCTGGCGGAAAATCGTCGGGCCGTTCGATGTTGGCAGTTTTGAGAGGAAGCGACATTTCTGGATGTTCTGGCTCGGCGAGAAATGTCAGTCAATGGGATTTCTTGGGGGGATTCTGCGGAACAGCATCGCGGGAAGACCTGAGAGATCTTCGTCCACGAACACACGCAACAGCAAAGCGGCATGATGCCCGCACTCCAGAAGATACGGCTGGTCACGAAGGCTTGGTTTGGAGATGAGGATCTGACGATCGACTTTCCTTCCGCCTGGAACGTTGTTATGGCTGGTCCTCCAGACCAGCTTGCGTTGATGGAGCACGAGCTACGCGAAGCGTTGTGCGAGCCGATCGGCACTCCAAGACTTTCGGAATTGGCGAAGGCGAGAACGCGCGCGGCCATCTTGGTCGATGATCTGACCAGGCCGACTCCTGCTGCCGCCCTGCTGCCGCTGCTTGTAGAAGAACTCAAACGCGGCGGCATCCCCGATCGGGCGATTACAATCGTGATCGCAGGAGGGACTCATCCTCCCGCGACTCGTGAGGAGATCGCCAAAAAAGTTGGAGTGGCCATCTCGTCTGCCATTACAGTCGTCGCACATGACTGTCGTCGCGACCTGGCATATTGTGGCCGGTCGCCTGCCGGCCTGCCGCTGCATCTCAATCGGGCAGTAATGAAGTGCGATCTCAAGATCGGTGTGGGATGTATCTACCCGCATCCGTTTGCAGGATTTTCCGGCGGCGCGAAGATCATTTTGCCGGCCGCATGCGGCGTTGAAACGACCAGAATGATGCATGACTATCTTCGCGGATCGCGCGAGCGTGGAGGCTCGATCCATACCGAGCTACGACAAGATATGCTGGCGGTCGCGAGACAGGTCGGGCTTCAGTTCATTGTGAACGTGACGCTCAATCAACATCGTCAGATCTGCGGGCTCTTTGCAGGGGATGTGGTTGCCGCCCACGAAAAAGGTGTGCGATATGCCAAAGCCCTGTATCACGTTCCGCCGATGCCGGATGCCGATGTCGTGGTCGCCGATATGTATCCCTTCGATACGAGCTGGCAATTTGCGCACGACCGGGGAATGTGGCCGCTGGAGCGGGCCAAGCGTGAGGCTTCCCGAGTGGTGGTTGCCGCCTGTCCTTTGGGATTGGGTACGCATGAGCTGTTTCCTATTGCGAATCCTCTCTGGGCACGAATTGGGCGGCGCATCCGGCATTTTCGGCTCGCCGATCTTCAGCGACCGTTCGAAAAAGTGAAAGCGGCAGTTCATCTCATTCAACTGAAGCAACATCGACTGAAGGTATTGTCGCCCGGATTGAAACCGGAAGAGTTGAAGAAAGTGTTCCCTCACGCGCAGTTGTTTTCAGACTGGAACGCCATCAGGTCAGCACTGCTCGTCCGTCATGGCCAGGGGCCGGTAAAGGTGGTCGTGTATCGCTGTGCGCCCTTCCTGATTCCGAGCATGTCGGATCGCCGGGAGGGGCCAGGCCATTGGGAGACTCCGTCCGAGATCATGGCGTCGTCAGTGTGAGCGGAGAGCACAAGGGATGCGGCTGTCCTTCGAAGCGATTGTTGACAGGCAGCCCTCCGATCATGGGGTGAAGGCTTCAAGGGAGGCTTGTGGGGCATGCGACCACTTTAAGCCGACCGGTCTCACAGGGTATCGAGTGTGCTGCAATTCTCCAAAACGAGAGTACATCTCATGGTGGCGGGCAGCCTGTTCTTGATCGTATTTGGAACCGGGCTGTTGGCTCTGGAGAGTCTGCCGCCGCTGTGGTTCGATGAGGGGTGGACCGTCTGTGTCGCCCGCACGTGGGTGGAGATGGGGCATTACGGCTGTCTGCTCAATGGCCACGCTGCTCCGCCCGTGCTCTCGGGACACTTCCCGGTCGTTGCGTCGGTCGCCGTCAGCTTTCAACTCTTCGGCGTCGGCATTTGGCAAGCGAGACTCGTGGGACTTCTCTACACGTTCGGCGCCTTGTACCTCCTCTATTTTCTGGCGGGCCGTATCTACAACCGCCCCGTTGCCTTCGCGGCCCTCGCGATCGCCATTCTATTTCCAACGAAATGGCAGATCCATCCGCTGATCATTGGCCGGCAGGTATTGGGTGAAATGCCGATGATGTTTTTCTTAATGGCCGGCTATGTCTGTTTCCTGCGCATGGAACAACGCCGCATATGGTTGGCGGCGGCCATAGCCTGCTGGGCGGTAGCCTTGATGACCAAAGGGCAAGCGGCGCCTTTTTGGGCCGCCTCAATGGTGGTGCCGCTCGTTATCGCATGCCGGAAGCGAGATTGGGGAATGACCCGTTGGCTGGGCGTAGCGCTGATCGGCTCATGGGTGCTGTATCGCCTGCTGTTCTGGACAAAGGACTTCTTATTGGCAGGGCACACGATAGCGCATCCAGTGCTCCCAGGATTGACGGAAGCCATCGCATTGATCCTGATTCCTTCCATTCGGCTTGAGACGTTTCTTTTGGCTTTGACACGCTGGCCCGAATACGTCGTTGCGATGGGATACGCCGGATGGACATTGTGGACTCGCAATCGGGGAGAGCACGCAAGCGGCATCACCACAACTGTTCGCGTGATGTTGCTGGTGTTATCGTCTACCTGGCTGGGATGGTACATGCTTCTTTCGGCAGGCGAGCCGAGGTACGCCCTTCCGGCGCTGTTGTGTGCGACTCCGCTCACGGCGGAGATGTTTTATCGATTCAGTCGCGGTTTTGACTCGCGGTTTTTGTGGATGGCCATCGCGTCGCTCGGCCGAGCTATGCGTTTCAATAAGGACCAGACGAAAGCCGTGATTGCCGTGGGACTGCTTGCCGTCATGATTGCGGTCGTTGTGCAGGAACGGTATGCATTTCGGTCACGAGATGTCGATCGCGACGTCGTGACTGTGGCTGACTACTTCAACGCCCGTACGCCACCCGAAGCGCTGATAGAAACCTACGACAGCGAACTGTTTCTCTTCCTGAACCGACCCTATCATTACCCACCGCCTCAGGTCGTGGTGGAGGTGATCCGGCATCATCAGTATCCCGCCATCCCGGTGACCTACGATCCACTGGAAGCTGATCCGGACTACATCGTGGTCGGGGACTTCGGGCGATGGGGAGGGTTCTACAATCCGCTGGTTGAGCAGAATCGCATGCGCCTGGTGAAGACCATCGGGCGCTATCAGATTTACGAACCGGTCTCTCGAACAGATCGTCGTTCGTGAAGCGTCGGTCGTATCTCGCGGGGCTTTGGGCCCCATCCAACGATAGGCGGTGAAACTCGGCCCTCGCATTCGAGTACATGCATCGAGGTGGGCGATTTTGCTCCTGCGCGTGCTCGCCTAGCCGTTGTAGCGATCGGCCAAACGGCTGCGGCTCCCCCCAACCCCCACATCGGAATGCCGCTCCGATCAGCCGTCGGCTGTCCGGCCCCCTGGCTGACATCCAGTCAGAAATAATGTCACTGACATGACTTATGAACTGAGAACATCTGGTAGCGACTGCGCTGGAACCCACTAGTGCAATCAGGCCAAAGGTCCAACCGAACTTTCCCCATGTAATAGCTCCGAGCGTCAAAGGAGGTGTAACGAACAGTAGTGCCTCAACAAATGCTTTAGTAGTTGTCGATGCAGAACCCACAACCCGAAAGAATGCGGCAAAGGATCGCCATTGTGCTGCCAACTTCTGGCCTTGTGTTGATTTGTCCTTGACGCAGAGCACTATTCCAGTCTCTCGAAAGAAGGCTTCTACTAGCCCTTCCTGACCAGAGAACTGCCATGCGTTAATTTAAAAGGCAGAACCGTGGGTCTTTTCTTCTCAGGCAGTTTCTCTATTGTTTCGATAACCATGTTCTTTATCGATGATTTTCCGCTACCCCAGGCCCCATAAAGAGCCACGACGAGACTTTGCTCCCCTCTCCAGTTAGAGATGGCGGCCGCGATTGACTCAGAGAACACCTTTCGTCCGAGCAAATCTTCTCTGGTGTTTTGAATAGGACGATCTTCGCTGAAACTCGAAGTGAGAGTATTCGCCTCTTCAGTCCCTGACATTTTCCGAGCCTTCTCGAAATACACAGACATGTTTTGCTGGAGACGTAGGCTAATGGCGAGTTTAAGAGGTGTCAACGAGAGTTTTCTACGCAAGAAGAGTTCAGAACAAGCCATCTCCTACCGCTCAATCCTCAAATCAGGCGGGTGGAACGGAGGCGCGATGAGGCTCGCCGCCATAGCGGGCATAGCAGATGGGGTAGGTGGAGACGGCATCGCGAGTCTGGCTTGCGGCTTCATAGTCGCACCGCAATTTACAGGAGTGTTGGACTAGCCGCCGTTAGTCAACGCATTATGGCGCGACCGAACTCGAGTGTCGTTTGTCGGCCGCCATTTATGCTTCCTGCATGCTTATTCCTCTCCCACGAGTTACAGCGCAAACATTTCCTGCAAGACTGTAAGAACTGCTGTGAGAGTACCGGGGGCGATACGGCCAAGTCGCCTAACGAGGCGCTCGCTGTCGACTGTGCGAAGCTGGTCTATTGCGATAAGACCGGTGCGATCGCGAAAACGACACCGTACACGCCAGGGATAGGCTTGCCCTCCAGTCGTCATTGGCGCGACGATCACTGTCCGCAGATGTTGATTCAGCTCGTCGGGAGAAACGATCAGGCAGGGCCTTGTTTTTCGGATTTCACTGCCTCGGGTAGGATCAAGCTCGATCAGGTAGACGTCGCCACGTGTTGGCGCCGCCTGTATTACCTCCACTTCCATTCTTCCTTATCGAATTGAGTCGATGTAGGTGGGTCGAGGAGGCGATCATGGCCTCCTACCCGCATGCGCCGTGCGGCTTCTGCCCAACCGGTACGCGGTTTCGCCGTCTTCGAAATGAGAATCCTGCCCGGCTTGGCCTCGAGTTCGACTTCGCCATCAAGCTGGGCTTCCTGAAGCAAGGCTTTCGGGAGACGGATGCCCCGCGAGTTGCCGATCCGAACAATGTGCGCTTTCATGTGAGCCTCCTCCACCATGGCATGGCTCTACATTGTAATCACATCATGACTGATAAGCAAACAGGGAGGGATCACACGATTTACAAGCGACCTGCGGGTTGTTAGTATCCGCGCGTGCGGCATCTTTTCCTTGTCATATGGGCCCTCATCGCAGTCCTCGGCGCGGTTGCCCTCGCGTTCGTCACCGGTCTTCTCAATCCTCATGAAAAAGTCAACGGACTCTGGCTCGTCGTCGCGGCGGCGTGCATCTATATACTTGCCTTCCGCTTCTACGGCCGGTGGTTAGCGACCTGCGTCGTGCAACTGGACGACACACGTATCACACCCGCGATTCGCCTGAACGACGGCGTCAATTTCCATCCCACCAATAAGTATGTGACGTTCGGCCATCACTTCGCGGCGATTGCCGGCGCCGGGCCGTTACTGGGACCCGTACTGGCCGCGCAGTTCGGATTTCTCCCTGGGTTTCTCTGGCTCGTGATCGGAGCGGTGCTGGCAGGAGCAGTGCAGGATTTCATCATCCTCGTCGCATCGATGCGTCGGAACGGTCGGTCCTTGCCGGAGATTGCTCGTGACGAGTTGGGAACCGTAACCGGGACCGCCACCGCCGTGGCCGTGCTGTTCATCGTGGTGGTGGCGTTGGCGGGATTGGGTTTCGCGGTGGTGAACGCACTCTACAAAAATGCCTGGGGCACCTTCACGATCGCGATGACGATTCCGATCGGTTTCATCATGGGATTCTACCTGCAGCGGTTTCGTCCGGGTCGAGTCACTGAAGTGTCTCTGCTGGGGGTGGCGCTGTTGATTGCCTCGGTCTTGTTCGGTCGTGTGGTCGCCCAGTCGGCCCTCGCAGGCTGGTTTGAGTTTGATCGCCCCACGCTGGTATGGCTGCTGGCCGGCTATGGTTTCCTTGCGTCGGTCCTGCCAGGCTGGATGTTGCTTGTGCCGCGGGGATATCTCTCCACCTTCATGAAACTCGGCGTGGTGTTTCTCCTGGGATTCGGCGTCATTCTGATGGCGCCGACGATCGAGATGCCGCGTGTGACGAGCTTTGCCTCAGGCGGCGGTCCCATTATTCCCGGTACCCTCTTCCCCTTTCTCTTTATTACGATTGCCTGCGGAGCGGTTTCCGGGTTTCACTCCCTGGTCGCCTCCGGTACGACGCCGAAGATGATCGAGCAAGAGTCTCAGGCGACCGTGGGCTACGGGGCGATGTTGCTTGAAAGTTTCGTGGGGGTCATGGCTTTGATCGCGGCATCGGTCCTCGTGCCGGGCGACTATTTGGCGATCAACACGACTCTTTCATCGGATACTCTGGCGTCCATGGGATTTGCGCCGGCACGCATCGCCGAATTGTCGCAACTGGTCGAAACGGACGTGGCCGGTCGACCTGGCGGCGCAGTGTCGCTGGCGGTCGGCATGGCGTCCATCTTCGCGGCATTGCCGGGCATGGCCGGATTGATGGCCTACTGGTATCAGTTTGCGCTGGTGTTCGAGGCGTTGTTTATTCTGACGACGATCGACACGGGAACGCGGGTGGCGCGATATCTTATTCAGGAGATGGCTGGGCGGGTGTATGCGCCGTTTCGCCGAATCACATGGTGGCCGGGGGTGTTGCTCAGTAGTGGCTTCGTAGTCGGAGCCTGGGCCTACTTGATCGGAACCGGGAGTATCTCGACCATCTGGCCGATGTTCGGGGCGGCCAATCAGCTATTGGGCACATTGGCACTCTGCATCGGGACGACGGTGCTGATCAAGACGTGGAAGTCCCACTTCCTATGGGTGACAGCGGCGCCGATGCTGTTTATCGGGGCAATTACGCTGACCGGCTCATACGAAATGTTCACCATCTTCATGGCAAAGGCCTCGACGGTGAGTGTCGGGAGCCAAGCCTTCGCCCTGTATCTCGACGCGATTCTCGTGGCGATTGTTGCCTTGCTCGCGGTCATTGTCCTGGGCGATAGTATGATCCAGTGGTACGGGTATGTCGTGCTTAAGCGGCCGTTCACGAGCAGCGAGGTGATCGTGACAGCCGGGGGTGGATCGGCAGGTCGGATGCAGACGACCATCAAGGTGGACGAAGGATTTCATCTACCGGGCGGCGGTTGTTGCTAACGCGGCGGGAAGGATTCTCTGGCCGGTTCGAAATGAGAGATTGGGACTGGTTGAACATCCGGGGGCGGACCCGCATCTCGTCAGAGGGAGGGAAAGATGGCTGATCAATTTTCGTTCGATGTCGTCTCGCTGGTCGATATCCAAGAAATGAAGAATGTGGTCGATCAGGCAACGAAGGAGATCAAACAGCGGTTCGATTTCAAGGACACAAGGACAGAGATCACCCTCAAAGACAAAGAGAAGGAACTGGTTGTGGTGTCCGATGACGAGTACAAGTTGACCGCGGTGATCGACATTATCAAAACTAAGTGCGTGAAGAGACAAGTCTCGCTCAAAGCATTCAATTACGGCAAAGTGGAGGAGGCGTTAGGGGGCACCGTTCGCCAACTGATCAAGATTCAAAGCGGGATTTCCACGGAAAAAGCCAAAGACATCGCGAAAGACCTGCGCGATTCCAAACTCAAGGTGCAATCTCAGATCCAGGGTGAGCAGGTGCGCATTTCAAGCAAGAGCAAGGATGAACTTCAATCGGCGATTTCATTCCTGAAGAGTAAAGATTTTGCAATCGACCTCCAGTTCATCAACTTTCGTTGAAGACACCGGCGCTGGAACCGTCTTGAGGTCGAGAGATATCCTCCCCATGGTTTGCGGACGAGTCACCTCCATTCTTCTCCTCTTGGGGATTTCACTGGCCGGCTGCAATGGCAGCGACCCGATCGTCGTCATTCAACTCCATCCCAAGAATCCCGACATCATGTACGTAGCAACCAACGATTACATTTACAAGACCAAAGACGGGGGGCAGACCTGGAAAAATCTCTCCCGCGGCATGAGTCATTCTCGTGTCATTTCAATGGCGATCGACAATGCATATCCTGCTACGGTCTATGCCGGCACCAAGGGTGACGCCGTCTATAAAAGCTATGACGGCGGGCAGCGGTGGGTGTCGCAACGAACGGGACTTGATGATGCGACGATTACCTCAGTTGTGAACCAGTTTGTCTTTGCTCCGTCCGATAACACGCATCTGTTCGCTGCCACGACGATGGGTGTCTTTGAGTCGCTCAATGGCGGAGAGGCCTGGACGAAACGGATGGAAGGAATGAAGGAAGTCCTCATGGTCGTGACGCTTGGTCTCGATCCGACCCGTCCTTCCATCATGTATGCGGGAACGAGCGGCGGCGTCTACAAATCGGTGGACCGCGCCGGTCATTGGGAAAAGGCGAATAATGGATTGGTGTCGCCCGACCTGTTGAAATCGTCTCGCGCGTTGAACGTCACGGCGATTCAAGTGGATGCTTTTCATCCCGATACCGTGTATGCGGCGACGCTGAGCGGGCTCTACAAATCCGTCGATGCGGCCACATCGTGGGCACGAATCGGCGACACGCTGCACGACCAAATGATCATCACGATGGCACTCGATCGTGCTCGCGCGGGCGCGATTTATCTTGCCGGCCGGGAGGGAGTGCACCGTAGCGAAGACGGCGGCATGACATGGAAGGCTATCAATGAAGGCTTGGCAACGAAAAACGTTCGGTCAATCGCCCAGAGTCACGTCGATCCCAAACTTTGGTATGTCGGGACAAACGGGAGCGGGCTGTACCGGACTCGTGATGCGGGTGAGCACTGGGAACCCATGCCTCCAATGCGCGTGGTCAACGGCGACAAATAGCGAGGCGGAAGAAATATTCCGGAGAGCCAGTTATCTACTGTTGAGGCAGTGTGCTTCGATCTTGAATCGTCGAGCCGACGGATGATCCGCCGAGGGATGATCCGATAGTTGAATCCGAGAGGCTCGAACCGGTGGTCGACGGCGCAATGCTGGATCCGATAGTAGAGTCTTGGAGACTTGATCCGATCGTTGAGGGACGCAATGACGAATCGGCCGAAGACGATGTCTCGCGGTTGAGAGATGATTCGCCGATTCCTGGGCCGGCCCGGCCGGTTTCCCCAATTTCAAATCCAGTCGGTCCCGTGGCCCCGATTTCCCGGCCGGTTTTCGGATTGACCCCGATCCGAGGGCCAGTGAGGCCTTCCGCGCCAATGGCGGTTCCGGTGGTGGTGGTCTTCCCGATGTCTTTTCCGACAGAAGAACTGCTCCCGATTTCGGCACCGGTCTTCGCTCCGGAGGGAAGCGTGTGGGGGCGCACTCCCTTGCTGATCGCATGTTCCGTATCTTGAATGGCGGATAGTTCCCGGGCCGCTTCATCGGCGTCCAAACTTTCCTTGCGGTCCATGGATTGCCCGAGATCTTCGAGTTGCTTGTGGAGACGATGAAGTTGTTGTCTCGCGCTGGCGACCGGCGGGATCAGTTCTCCGAGCGTCATGCCGCGGAGTTTCATCTGTTCGCTGAATAACTCATTTTGGGCGATCTGCAACAGATCGGTTACATCCTCACCCAGTTCTTCCACGCGTTCCAGTTCGGCAGGATCGGTCTTGCAACAATTCAAGAATTGCCGATACTCTTGAAGGAAATGAGATACTTCCATTTGTAAATTTTCGATTTTCATGGCGCGACGTGGCCTCACGGGTTTCCGTGCCGATTCGCCGTCTTCTCGTGTGGCCTTGTCCCATGGTTGGACGAGCGGGCTACAACCTGATGCAGCGACGCCACCGCTGCGGCGCTCAGGATGCAGCGATGCGCCGAGTTGCTGGTCGGCCGTCCGGTTTTCGCAAAAGTCGATGGGAGGGGCTCCCATGGCGACCGGCATGGCGGTTCCCCAAATACCTCCGAATAGCGGCGGGATGGCTACGATGGCCACTTTCAAGTAAAGAGATGGCACGCGGATCATGTGTTTCATCATTAGAATGATTGTTATCCCCGGCATGAGGATTGTCAATCAAAGGATAGAAATATCGACTCCTTGAAAGCGGTCGGATGATTCGTTAGGCTGACACAACGACGGAAAGATGGAGTCGCCATGGCTGTGATGTATATCGAGGATGCGGCGAATCACATTGGCGGAGAAGTGACCATCCGCGGGTGGTTACGTCACCGCCGAGACAAGGGGAAACTGCATTTCCTCACCATCCGTGATGGAACGGGTGATCTGCAGGCCGTCGTGAGCAAGAGCGCGGTCGGAGACGCGCAATTCGAACTGTCAAGCCAACTGACGCAGGAATCTTCCTGCGTCGTGACCGGCGCGCTGCGCCAAGACTCGCGCGCGCCCGGTGGGTATGAACTTGATGTTATGCAGATCGAGATCGTCCACCTGGCCGAACCCTTTCCGATTCAACCGAAGGAACATGGCACGGGATTTCTCATGGAGCATCGGCATCTCTGGCTCCGCTCGAGCCGCCAGCACGCCATACTGCGGGTCCGTCATGAGATCATTCGTGCCTGTCGAAACTTTTTCGACGAACGAGGATTTGTTCTGGTCGATGCGCCAATCTTCACACCCAATGCCTGCGAAGGCACCACGACTCTCTTTCAAACTCAATATTTTGATGAGACCGCGTATCTGACGCAGAGCGGGCAGCTTTACAGCGAAGCCACCGCAGCGGCGCTGGGAAAGGTCTATTGCTTCGGCCCCACGTTCCGAGCCGAGAAATCGAAGACCAGACGGCATCTGATGGAATTTTGGATGGTCGAGCCGGAGGTCGCATTCGCTGAGCTATCGGATATGATGGTGCTGGCCGAGGAGTTTCTGGCTTCTATCGTAGCGCAGGTCCTCACCGAGCGAATGGCCGAGTTGCGCATCCTGGAGAGGGACATTGCGGCATTGGAAAAAGTAAAGGCGCCGTTTCCGAGGATCACCTATGAAGAAGGCGTCTCCCTTTTGGAGAAGAAGGGTAATCCTACGGCATTGGGGGATGATTTTGGCGGAGACGAAGAAACACTCATATCGAAGGAATTCGATCGTCCGGTGATTGTTCACCGATACCCTGCTGCGCTGAAAGCTTTCTATATGGAGAATGATCCTCTGCGACCCGATCTTGCCTTGTGCATGGATGTCCTGGCCCCGGAAGGTTACGGGGAAATTATTGGAGGAGGCCAGCGAATTCATGAGTACGACAAGCTGCGCTCACGGATTTCCGAACATCGTCTGCCCGAAGATGCGTTCAGATGGTACCTTGACCTTCGCCGATATGGATCTGTTCCCCATGCTGGGTTTGGGATGGGAATTGAGCGCGCTGTGGCATGGATCTGCGGATTAGAACACGTTCGGGAGACTATCCCTTTTCCAAGAATGCTCTATAGACTCTATCCCTGACCTTCCTCCGTGTGTGCAGGCACGCTGTTTTAACCATCTCTTCGCCAATACTCAGTCCACCATGTAGCTCAGGCTGTGTTGCTGCTCGGACTGACCCTACTTATTCTAGTGGTAAATAATGGTGAAAAAATAATGCATGGTAGGATTCACAAACGTTCTGATAATTAAATGGAATTGCTGTTGACAAGATTATTTTTGAGTGTATACTCCGGCACTTAAGTGGGTGAAAGTGGTTGAAAATGGAAACTATAAAGACGATTCGAATTTACACATACCAGTCCTTGTCGAAGAAACCCTGTTATCGCTCCACCTTAAACCAGGCGGAGTCTATATGGACTGCACAGTGGGTTATGGGGGCCTAGCCTCACGCATTCTGCAGCAGGCCGGCCCCGATGCTGTCCTTATCGGCATCGATCGAGATCAGATAGCCGTGGACGCTGCACGCGATCGCTTACGCAGATTCGAGGGGCGAGTCTATCTTAGGCAGGGAAATTTCTCCGATCTCAAGGCGCATGTTTCTTTCTTCGGTTTCCCCGCTGTGGACGGGGTCGTGTTCGATCTCGGCGTGTCCTCTCCGCAACTCAACCACGCCGAGCGAGGCTTCAGCTTTCTCGTCGATGGTCCCTTGGATATGCGTATGGACCAAAGCACATCGCGGACCGCAGCAGATTTGGTTCGTGAGTTGCCGGAAGGCGAGCTCGCGGACATGATGTATCAATTCGGCGAGGAGCGCTACTCGCGGCGTATTGCACGGGTCATCGTGTCTGAACGTGCTCGCCAGCCTGTCGAAACAACCGCCCACTTGGCCGCGCTTATTCTACGAGCGGTTCCCTCGGCCTACCGCCATGGGCGAATTCATTGTGCAACTCGAACATTTCAGGCGCTCAGGATTGCGGTCAATCAGGAACTGGAGGTCTTGGAACCCTCCCTGCGTGCGGCGGTTGATATGTTGTCGCCGAACGGTCGACTCTGCGCGATATCGTTTCACTCGCTTGAAGATCGCATTGTGAAAAAGACCCTCCGGGCTCTTTCCCAAGAACCGGACACATTGTTCAACACATTGACCAAGAAGCCAATTATGGCTTCGCTAGAGGAGTGTAGGAGCAACCCGCGAGCGCGCAGCGCAAAGCTTCGTGCAGGGGAGCGACACTCCAGGGAGCGTGCAGCATGAAGGGAATCGCCGTTGCCGCCGTTATGTCGATGATCTTCCTGTTTGTGTGGGAACGTGTCGATGTGGTTCGACTGGGGTATCACATCGAGCGGCTGAAGTCTCAAAAGATTCTCCTCGAGCGCGAACGTGACGAATTGCGTGTGAAGCTGTCGTCACTCACCTCTCCTGAGCGCATCGCGCGCGCGGCCACGGACAAACTCAATATGGTGCTTCCTGAAAAAGGCCAAGTCGTGTTGGTGCATCTCGAGCCTGAGGTTCCCTCGATACAGCACCCGTCGCCCGGCGAGGGCGAGGTGAGGGTTGCGAGAAATGTCCCTATGAGGAGAATGAAATAGGTGGCGGGCATGCCGTCTCGCACGCGCTGGATCGTCATGAGTATCGGGCTCGTGCTCGGCTTCGTTCTAGTCTTAGTCCGACTCGTGAATCTACAAGTGCTTCAGGCCGCTGAATTGACGGTGAAGGCTGACCGCCAGCACCAAAAGAGCGTCACGCTGGAAGGAGCCAGGGGCACGATCTATGATCGTCGCGGAAAGGTATTGGCGATGAACATGGAGGTGCCCTCCGTGTTCGGGGTTCCGACGTCGCTCGACAATCCTGACCAGACCGCCCGACACCTTTCACCGATCTTGCACGTACGAACCGGTGAAATTGAGAAGAAGTTGAGACAAGACAAACATTTCGTCTGGCTGGCAAGAAAGTTGGAACCGGAACAGGGGCGTCGGCTGGAGCACTTGTCTCTTGCCGGTGTAGGGGTGGTCATGGAGGGGCGTCGGTTCTATCCCAAAGGCCCGCTGCTCTCACATGTCCTTGGTTTCGCGGGTATGGACGATCGCGGGCTGGAGGGGTTGGAGCTTCGATATGAAACCTTCCTTCGCGGCGAGAAGCGCGTGGTCGTGTTGCAACGCGATGCGCTTGGAAGAGCCGTCTTTCCGAAAGGCTTCAATGAACAGGCAGTCGTGGCCGGTCACAGCCTCACGCTCACGATTGACGAAGTGATTCAGTATATCGCCGAGAAGGAACTCGATGAGGCAGTCAACAGATCCAATGCCAAGTCCGGGACCATCATTGTTATGAATCCGAAAACCGGCGCCATATTGGCGATGGCCGGGAGTCCGCGATTTGACCCCAACGCCATGGCGGCGCTGAATCCGGACCGCTGGCGGAACCGTGCATTGACCGACTCCTATGAACCGGGGTCCACGCTAAAGGTTGTAGTGGCAGCGGCAGCCCTGGAAGAAAAGGTCATGGCTCCAAATAGTATGATCTTTGGAGAGAATGGCCAGATGGCAGTGGCGAACACCGTGATTCACGACCACGAAAAGTCGGGGTGGATGAGTTTCGCCCAAATGGTGCAGCGCTCCAGCAATATTGGAGCAGCGAAAGTGGGTATGGCTTTGGGTGACTGGCGACTGTTCGATTACCTGAAAGAGTTCGGCTTCGGCGAGAAAAGCCATATCGATCTGCCGGGTGAAGTGGCTGGGCTGCTCCGTAGTCCGAGGGAGTGGGGGCGTCGATCGGTTGCGTCGATTTCGATGGGACAGGAAATCGCCGTCACCCCCCTGCAGATGGTGACGGCAGTGAGTGCCATCGCGAATGGCGGGACCCTCATGAAACCGTTCATCGTATCGGAGGTTCGCAATATAACGGGGTTGCCTGTGGCTCACACCATGCCGCAGCACCGGCATCGTGTGATTTCGATGGAAACAGCGCGGACGCTGACCGGCATCCTGGAAGGAGTCGTGACGAGCGGGACGGGGGGAAAAGCCGCCATCCCCGGCTACCGGGTTGCGGGAAAAACCGGGACTGCACAGAAGGTCGATCCCCGGACCGGAACGTACTCCTCCACCTTATTGGTAGGGTCTTTCGTGGGGTATGTGCCGGCGGAAGATCCCCAGTTGGCCATGATCGTGGTTATCGATGAACCGCATGGCGAGGGGTGGGGAGGAGTTGTGGCGGCGCCCGTCTTCCGAAAGGTGGGTGAGCAGGTGTTAAATTATCTAGGGATACCGGCCGAAGAGCCGGTGAAGATCGCGATGACACACGCCGCCTTTTGATATATGACGCTTGAGCAATTGGTGGGGCCTCTCGAGGGCCGGCTTGGCATTCTGGAGCGAAGAGGAAATCAGAACGTCGTGATCGCCGATATCACGGACGATTCGCGTGCGGTCAACCAGGGGAGCCTGTTTGTCGCCGTCAAGGGAGAGCGCGTCGATGGGCATGACTTTCTCGAGAGTGCGCTCGAGCGACAGGCCGGCGCGATTGTCACCCAACAGGCTTCTAGGATCGAGGCCGTGCCGACGGTCCAGGTGAGGGATTCACGCGCAGCGCTGGGCATTTTGGGAAGCCGGTTTTACGGCGACCCGACGAACCGCCTGCGAGTGATCGGGGTCACGGGGACAAACGGCAAAACGACGACGACCTACATCTGCAAGAGCCTGTTGGAAACGACCGGGCGACAAATCGGCCTGATCGGTACCGTGGCCTATCTCGTCGGCAGAGAAGTCATTCCGGCTTCCCACACCACCCCTGGAGCGATTGAACTGCAGCGGTTGTTCAATCGCATGGTGCAAGGAGGGATAAACGGAGTCGTCATGGAGGTATCCTCGCATGCTCTCGCGCTTGATCGCACCGGTGGGATCGAGTTTGACGTGGCGGTCTTTACCAATTTGACTCAGGACCACCTCGACTTTCACGCGGACATGGATGATTATTTCCGTGCAAAACTTCGCCTCTTTACCGGGATGGATCCGAATGGCGTGAAGGGAGGGGGAAAACGAGCCGTGGTGAACCGTGACGACCCTCGAGGGCCGCGCGTTGCCGCGTCCTCTTCCGTGCCGGTCTGGACCTATGGCATTCACTCCACCGCCGACATCAAAGCCGAGGGTATCCGCCTTTCTGCCGGTGGCACCTCATTTCTTTTGCAGACCCCGGCCGGGTCGGGCCGGGTCGAGAGCAAGTTGGTCGGTGAGCACAACGTGTACAATCTCCTGGCGGCCATCGGCGCGGTGTTGCACGAAGGGCTGACCCTTGATCAAATTCTGAGCGGGATTGCTGGGGTGACGAATGTCCCCGGCAGGTTTGAACGTGTCGTGGCCGGACAGAACTTCACTGTCGTCGTTGATTATGCCCATACGGAGGACGCATTGGTCCGCCTGCTCACGGCAGCCCAAGCTTTGCAAGCGGGTCGTCTGATTACGGTCTTTGGATGTGGCGGGGATCGGGATCGAACCAAGCGGCCCAACATGGGACGTGTGGCGGTGCAATTCAGCGATGCTGTCGTCCTGACGTCCGACAATCCCCGCACGGAAGATCCGAATACCATCCTTGATGAGGTTGAGGTCGGAGTCAAAGCTGCTCTGACGCAACGACCTCATGTCACGTATACAAAGATCGCGGATCGTCGTACGGCCATTGAGCAGGCGATCGCTGAAGCCCGTGCCGGAGATATCGTGCTGATTGCCGGCAAGGGTCATGAGGACTATCAGATCATCGGAACCAAGAAAATTCATTTTGACGATCGCGAGGTCGCACGCGAGACGATCCTCAAGCGTCGTCAGAGCGGTTAGTTCAGCATGTAGACCCTCGTCACGTGACTATGTCCATTTTCACGATAGAAGAAATCCTCGAAGTGTTGAGCACAAAAGTGATCTCTGGTCAATCACCGCAGTGTCTCAAGAAGCGAATTCGCCGGGTGATTTCGGATTCGAGACTCGTGCGCGGCGGCGATCTGTTCGTCGCGTTTGTCGGAGACCGGTATGACGGGCATGCCTTTGTTCCCGCGGCGATGGTTCAAGGTGCGGTGGGTGCGATAGTCCGAGAAGACTATGTTCTGCCTCCACCAAAAACCAAGCTCATGGTCAGGCCGGTGCTGCTTGGCGTGAAAGACACGCTTCTCGCCTATCAGCAGCTCGCCACTCATCATCGCAACCGGTTCACGATTCCACTCGTGGCAATTACGGGTAGCAACGGCAAGACGACGACGAAGGACATGGTGGCGGGTGTGTTGGCCCAACGTTGGCGGACGCTCAAAACGGAAGGTAATTTCAACAACCGTATCGGAGTCCCGCAGACCTTGTTTCAATTGACCCCGCGTCACCAAGCCGGCGTCATCGAAATGGGCGTGGATCAGCAAGGTCAAACCCTGCGTCTGTGTGACATCGCCCGTCCGACCATCGGGATCATCACCAATATCGGACCGGATCATCTCGAATTTTTCGGCAGCATGGAAGGGTCGGCCCAGGCGAAGGCGGAATTGTTGGACAAACTGCCTCCGGATGGTGTCGTGGTTCTCAATGCCGATGATCAGTATTTCGACTACCTCGCGGCGAGGGCGCAATGCCGGGTGGTATCGTTCGGCATGTCGTCGAAGGCCGAGGTACGAGCCGAGCAGGCGCATGAGGAGGCGCGCGGTCGGGGATCGGTGTTCGGGCTGGTTCTGCCCGGGCGTGCACGTCCGACGCGGGTGTCCCTTCGCACGCATGGGACGCACAACATCCAGAATGCGCTGGCTGCAGCCGCCGTCGGCTATGTGCTGGGGTTGCCCGGCTCGACGATCGCAGAAGGATTGTCCATTTTCCGGCCGGCCGCGATGCGGTCGCAGGTCGGTATGTGTCATGGCGTGCGGCTCATCAATGATTGTTACAACGCGAATCCGGCCTCGATGAAGGCCGCCATTAAGATGCTGGCCCAATTGGCCGGTGGGAAGCGCACGATTGCAGTGCTGGGTGACATGCTGGAGTTGGGACCTGACGCAAAGCGGATGCATCGAGAAGTAGGCGCCTTCGTCGCTGAACATGGAGTGACGCAGTTGATCGCCTGCGGCGCGTTGAATCGAGAACTGGTTCAGGGAGCCCGCGCGGCAGGCATGCCATCCGACCGCATTGTTGAAGTTGCGGACTCTCTTGCCGGAGGGACGGCCCTGAAAGCAATGGTCCGGCAGGGAGATGTCGTGCTGGTCAAAGCCTCTCGCGGCATGCGGATGGAACATGTCGTCGAGACCCTCACCGGGATGCGGCGTGTGGCGAAAAAGGCGTCGTAGGTCGATGGAGAAACGGCAGACGACACCATGGCTGGGTAACGCGAACCGAGTATAGTCGTTCGGGATGTTATACAACTGGCTCTATCCGCTTCATACGCAGTTTTCGTTCTTGAATGTCTTTCGCTATCAAAGCTTCCGGATCATCTATGCGGCCGTCACTGCCTTTTTAATTGCATTTGTCTTGGCGCCTTGGGTGATCCGCAAGTTGCAGGAGATCAAATTGGGGCAGCAGATCCGAGACGATGGTCCCAAGCGACACTTGGCCAAGAGCGGTACCCCGACCATGGGGGGCATCCTCATTATCTTTTCGGTCGTCCTCTCGACGCTGTTGTGGGCTGATCTGACCAACCGGTATGTCTGGTTGGTGATGATTGCCACGGTTGGGTTCGGGGCAGTGGGCTTTGCCGATGACTACCTCAAGTTCGTGAAAGTGCGGTCCAAGGGACTGTCTGCCGCTCAGAAGTTCGCCGGACAGATTGCCGTCGCCCTTGCCATTGGGTTGATGTTGTACATGTTGCCCAGTTATACGACGAAATTGAGTGTGCCCTTTTTCAAGAACTTCACCCCGGACCTGGGATGGTTCTACATCGTCTTCGCGATTTTGGTGATTGTCGGCAGCTCGAATGCGGTCAATCTGACTGACGGGCTGGATGGATTGGCGATCGGCCCGGTGATGATCGCGTCCCTCGCCTATACGATCGTCGCCTATGTCACAGGCAGCAAAGTCATGGCCGAGTATCTCCTCATCCCGCATATCGAAGGTGCCGGTGAAATCGCCATCTTCACAGGAGCGATTCTCGGCTCGAGCCTCGGCTTTCTGTGGTTCAACACCTACCCGGCCTCGGTGTTTATGGGGGATGTCGGATCGCTGCCATTGGGAGCGGCGCTCGGAACCGTCGCGGTGATCAGCAAGCACGAATTATTACTGCTTCTCGTGGGCGGTGTGTTTGTGATCGAAGCGGTCTCCGTCATTTTTCAAGTCTTGTCCTTCAAATCGCGCGGGAAGCGGATTTTCCTGATGGCTCCGATCCATCATCACTTCGAGATGAAAGGGTGGGAAGAGCCGAAGGTCGTCGTCCGTCTCTGGATCATTGCAATCCTGCTCGCGTTGCTCAGTCTTAGCACGTTGAAGCTTCGGTGATGGTGAGCGGTGAACTACAAGGACGCCAAGATTACGATCGTGGGGCTCGCCCGAAGCGGGGTCGCTGCCGCCCGTCTACTGGATACGGTAGGGGCGCAGGTGACGGTGACGGATCGGAAAGACGCGCGCGAACTTGGCGCGGCTGTCTCCCAAATAGATCAGGCGCGTATTCGGGTCAGGCTGGGGGCTCACTACGAATCCGCCCTGGAAGGGGCCGACTTGATCGTCGTCAGCCCGGGTGTGCCTTTCCGGTCAGAGGGACTCGTCCGGGCTCGCGCGAGGGGAATCAAAGTGATCGGCGAACTCGAGCTGGCTTCGACGTTCCTAAACGTTCCCATCCTGGCGGTGACGGGAACGAACGGCAAGAGTACGACGGTCACGTTGATCGGGCAGTTTCTCAAAGCGAGCGGAAAACCAGCTTTTGTCGGCGGGAACCTGGGAACCGCGATCAGCGAGGCGGCCTTGAATATCTATCAATCATGGCAATCCGGGTCACCAGCCGGGCCGGTATCCAAACCCTACGATTATCTGGTCGTCGAGGTATCCAGTTTTCAGCTGGAGACGATCGCGACCTTTCATCCGTGGGTGGCGTCGATTCTGAATGTCACACTGGATCACATGGACCGATACAACTCCGTTGAGGAATATGTGACGGCGAAGGCCAGGATTTTTGAGAACCAAGTCCCCGAGGACTTCGCGCTATTGAATATGGATGACGATCGAGTGGCCGGACTGCGCGGACGCATCAAAGCTCATGTGGTTGGATTTCGACGCAGGCCGGATACCGGTGCGGTCCGTGTGGAGAAAGAAACGTATTTGGACGGTGATCGCATTATGACCACCGTGCGAGGAACGGAGGAGGAAATCTGCCGGCGGAGCGACATGCGGCTGATCGGGTTGCACAATGTCGACAATGTCATGGCGGCCGTGACCTATGCATTGCTGTGCAGATGCGATCTGGACGCCATACGCCGAGTCCTTCAATTGTTTCCCGGCCTGGAGCATGCCCTGGAGGTGGTCCGGGAGCGCCGGGGCGTGCGGTTCGTCAACGATTCGAAGGGAACGAATGTGGATGCCACCCTCAAGGCGTTGGAAGGCATCGACCAGCCGATCTGGTTGATCGCGGGAGGGCGTGACAAAGGCGGCGACTTTTCAAGGTTGGAAGCAGCGATCCGTCAACGCGTGGCCCGTCTCATATTGATCGGCGAAGCCGCCTCGCGTATCGAGGGTGCAGTCGGTAACTTCGACCGCATCACACATGCCGCGACGCTCCGAGAAGCCGTGGAACTTGCTGCGGGGGAGGCCAAGCCCGGCGACGTGGTGTTGCTCTCGCCGGCCTGCGCCAGTTTCGACATGTTTGCCGACTATCAAGATCGGGGCAAGCAATTCAAATCGTTGGTCCAGGGATTGGCCTCGTGACAAGGCGTCCGTCCGGTGCGGAAGGATGACAAGCTGAGCAATGGCGCACAAAGCCGTCGGGACACTTACATTACCCTGGCCCACGTCCAGTCAGCGGTCGGCCAAACGGGTGGCGATGGATCCGACCCTGCTCACCGTCACGCTGATCCTGGCCCTTGTCGGGCTGGTCATGGTCTTCAGCGCGAGCGCCGTGGTGGCGGGGACTCGATTTCACGATTCATGGTATTTCCTGAAACGGCAACTGGCGTGGCTGGCGGGCGGGTTAGTCGTCATGCACATCGTGTCGCGGATCGAGTACAGGGTCTGGCAGAAATTGGCCATCCCTATTCTGGGACTGACGGTGGTGTTGCTGATCCTGGTCCTGGTTCCCTCCTTTGGCATGGCTGCGAAGGGGGCAAGACGGTGGTTGCAGGTGGGCATGCTCCATATTCAGCCGGCCGAGATCGTGAAACTCGTTTCGGTGATCTATCTCGCCGCGTATTTGGCCAAGAAGAGCGAAAAGATTACACAGTTTGCGCGTGGCCTCCTTCCACCGATCCTCGTCGTGGGTACGCTGAGCGCGCTGGTGCTTCTGGAGCCGGATTTGGGAACTGTTGTGGTCATGGGATTGGCCATGGCGACGCTCTTGTTTCTTGGCGGCGCACGGATGACGCATCTGTTGGCGCTGGGGCTATGCGCCGTACCGGTTGTCATGCTGCTCATGCTGGGATCCAGTTATCGGCGGCAGCGATTATTAACCTTCTTGAAGCCGTGGGAAAATGCCTCCGATTCCGGATTTCAGATTACGCAGTCGTTCCTGGCCTTCGGCAGCGGTGGTCTGTTTGGCGTCGGGCTTGGCGAGGGCAAACAAAAATTGTTTTTTTTGCCGGAGGCGCATACCGATTTTGTCCTCGCTCTAGTGGGAGAAGAATTAGGCCTGATCGGCAGCGCGATGATCATTCTGCTGTTCGCCATTTTCGTCTTCAAAGGCTTACAGATTGCCAGCAGGGCCCGGAGTCCATTCGGCAGGCATCTGGGAGTGGGGGTGACCTTGTTGATCGGTATCCAAGCGCTGGTGAATGCCGGCGTCGTGACGGGGTTGCTTCCGACCAAGGGGCTCACATTGCCATTTGTCAGCTATGGGGGATCGTCCCTCGTCGCCAGTCTGTTTGCGGTGGGTATTTTGCTCAATATCTCGCGGGACCGTCACGGCGGGCGGGAGGCCGGCGGGTCGCGCAGTGGACGGGAAAGCAGTGGCTCATGAACGTGGTGGTGGCTGCAGGCGGAACCGGCGGACATCTTTACCCGGCGATTGCGGTCGCCAGAGAATTTCTTCGACGGGATCCTGCGACACGGGTGGTATTCGTCGGGACCACACGTGGCATCGAAACGACGGTGCTTGCACACGAGGGATTTGAATTGGATTTCATTTCAGCCAAGCCTGTCATGGGGAGGGGTTTGACGGACGTTATGCGCGCTGTCGGCACGCTTCCCTTGAGCTTGTGGCAATCTTTTCGGGTCCTGGCGAAGCGGAAGGCCGATCTCGTCATCGGAGTCGGTGGTTATACCAGTCCGATGGTCCTGCTGGCGGCGTTCGTCCGTCGTGTTCCGGGGGTGATGCTGGAGCCCAACGCCTATCCTGGCATGGCCAATAAGGTCGTCGCGCCGATGGTCCGGCGGATCTTTTTGGCATTCGAAACGACGACACGGTATTTCGACCGGGCCAAAGTCCGTGTCGTGGGGATGCCGGTGAGACGGGCGTTCTTGGAGCAGGGACGAGACGGTGGGGCCTCCACGGCGACAGCAGAGACGTGTCATGTGTTGATCTTCGGAGGCAGTCAGGGGGCCAAGGCGATCAACAGCGTGGTGATTGAAGCCCTGCCGCATCTCAAGTCAATCACGGGGCTCAAGGTGACGCATCAGACCGGTCAACCTGATCATGCGCGGGTGACCGATGCCTATCGTACGGCCGGTATGAATGCCAAGGTCGTTCCGTTCTTGTACGACATGCCGGCAGTGTTACGGTCGGCGGATCTGGTCGTTTCGCGAGCAGGCGGAATGACCATTGCGGAGCTGACGGTCTGTGGTAAACCGGCAATTCTTATTCCGTTGCCGACCGCCATCTATAACCACCAGGCGTTGAACGCGCAGGTGATGGAGTCAGCCGGCGCGGCGATTGTGCTGTCTCAAACAGACCTCAACGGAGCGCGACTTTCTCGTGTGATCACGGGCATTCTTCAGGAACCGGAGCGGTTGCGTACGATGAGTACGAACAGCTTCGGCATGAGACGGATCGATGCTGCAGAGGTCATTGTCCGCGAATGTTATGACGTAATGGGGAGGCGTCATGAGACCAACAGGAGTATTGGAGCGGTATGAGCGGGGCGGGAGTCATGGCTATGAGAACGATCCGTATCGAAACGGCGCCAATGGGATTCCCAGGGCGCAAAGCTTAACGCGGACCGCGATGTTTCGAAAGACGCAACATATTCATCTGGTAGGGATCGGCGGTTCGGGAATGAGCGGCATCGCCGAGGTCCTGCTCACGCTTGGGTACAAAGTCAGCGGTTCGGATTTGCATCAATCAGACACCACCCGTCGGCTTGAGGAACTCGGCGGGCGAATTGCGATCGGACACCACGAATCCAACATCGGGGATGCGCAGGTCGTGGTCATTTCGTCGGCTGTGGCCCAGACAAATCCGGAAGTCGTCGTGGCGAAGGCGAAGCAAATCCCGGTGATTCCGCGCGCGGAAATGCTGGCCGAGCTGATGCGATTGAAATACGGAGTCGCCATAGCCGGAGCTCACGGCAAAACGACGACGACGTCGATGGTGGCCAATGTGTTGGCCCAAGGGGGACTCGATCCGACGATGGTCATCGGCGGGAAGGTCAACGCCTTGGGAAGCCATGCGCGTCTGGGGCGCGGAGATTTGCTCGTCGCGGAGGCAGACGAGAGCGACGGCTCTTTTCTGCGCCTGTCCCCGACGATCGTCGCCGTGACCAATATCGATCGCGAGCATCTCGAACACTACGGGACGATGGACCGGTTGAACGACAGCTTTCTTGAATTCGTCAACAAGGTGCCCTTCTACGGGTTGGCGGTGCTGTGCGCGGATGACGAGCGGCTGCGAACTTTGCTGCCGCGCGTCGTCAAGCGGTATCAGACCTATGGCCTTCAGGAGCATGAGGGATGCGTCGTAGATTTCCGCGCGACCGACATCAGCTTGCGGCCTTGGGGCTCCGAATTCCGGGCGCACTTTCGCGGGAAGAACCTGGGCCCGTTTCGGCTGGCCATTCCCGGCGTGCACAACGTATCCAATGCTCTGATCGCGATCGCGATCGGTTTAGAACTCGATGTACCGGCGGATTTGATCCGGAAGGGATTGGCGGCCTTCACGGGCGTTGAACGCCGATTCCATCTGCGCGGAGAAAAGGCCGGCATCATGGTGGTCGATGACTACGGCCACCATCCGACGGAAATCCTGGCCACCTTGGCCGCCGCAAAGCAGAGCATGAACCGGAGGTTGGTGGTTCTCTTTCAGCCGCATCGGTACACCAGATCCCGGGATCTGGCGGCAGAATTTTCCACCGCCTTCACCCAGGCGGATGCCGTTTTCATCACCGAGATTTATGCGGCAGGCGAACAGCCGATTCCCGGCGTGTCAGGTGAAGGCCTTGCGAATGCCGTTCGCGCGACGGGGCACCCGTCGGTGACCTATATCGATCGAAAGGAATCGCTGCCGGATCAAGTCCTGCCGGCGCTGAAGTCGGGAGATCTCGTGTTGACGTTAGGAGCCGGGGATATCTGGAAGGCCGGACTCGGCATCCTGGATCGGCTTCCAGCCTCGACGTGACGGATGATGCCCAAAAAGGAACGTCGGAAGCAACTCCGAGACGACTCGGAGCGCGCCGGTGCGACGGAAAATATGTTGAGGCGCGTGATGGACGGAGTGCGGGGGGTCGTCAAGTTCAATGAACCGCTGCAGAAATACACTTCATTCCGAATTGGCGGTCCGGCGGATGTGTGGGTCGAACCGGCCGATGTCGACGACGTCTGTCGGGTGGTCAAACAGGCGCATGGCGCGAAGATTCCCCTTTTCGTTGTGGGCGGAACGAACATCCTGGTCCGTGATGGTGGTATCCGGGGTGTCGTCATGAGCCTGGCAAAGATGCGCAGCATCCGGCAGGAGTCCGATCATGTTCTCTATGCGGATGGAGGTGTCGGGATGCCGACCTTGATCGGACATGCGGTGCGCCGCGGACTCTCCGGGCTGGAGTGGGGGGCGGGTATTCCGGGTACGGTGGCCGGCTGTGTCGTCATGAATGCCGGAACAAGATTGGGGGAGATGAAGGAATCGGTCAAAGCGATTCGTCTCGTGACAGGAAAAGGTGAGGTTGTGGATCTCAATGCATCCGATATCGAGTTTGGCTATCGGCACGCACAATTGCCGCGCGGCGTCGTGGTCGGGGTCTGGCTACAACTGAAGCCGGGGGCCGGCAAAGATATCGAAAAGACAGTCAAAGACTATTTGCAGTATCGGAAAGACACGCAACCGCTCTCGTTACCCAGCGCAGGATGCGTCTTCAGAAATCCGCCCAAAGGTTCGGCAGGCCGTCTCGTTGAAATGGCGGGGCTGAAGGGAGCACGGGTCGGTGATGCGCAGGTATCCGACAAACACGCCAACTTCATGGTGAACCTGGGACAGGCGCGCGCAAAGGACGTGCTGGAGTTGATCAAGAAAGTTCGCCAGGAGGTACGCAAGAAAACGGGTGTCCTGCTCGATCTTGAGTTGAAGGTGATCGGCCGGGCGTGAGGACGATGATGAAATCGATCGGTGGGAACAGCATGCGACCAGGTGAAGGTAGGCCGTTGACCCGCGTCCGGATTGGTGTCCTGATGGGAGGAGAGTCCTCGGAACGAGACGTGTCGTTGAAAACCGGGGAGGCCGTCTGCCGTGCCTTGCTTCGCACCGGCTACGACGCGATCACTATCGATGTGGGGCCTTCCCTTTACAAGGAGTTGCTCGACCACGAGGTCAAGATCGCATTTCTGGCGTTACACGGAGCGGGTGGAGAGGATGGCTCGATCCAAGGTTTTCTCGAGTCGATCCGTGTTCCCTACACAGGGTCCGGCGTCCGTGCCAGTGCCATTGGGATGCACAAAGTCGTGACCAAAACATTGTTAGAGACACATGGGATTCCGGTTCCGTCAGGGACGGTGGTGATGAAGGGGCAACCGACGACCAGTGCCAAGGTGTTGAAAGCCGCAAAGCTGAAATGGCCGGTGGTCGTCAAGCCTCCTTCGCAGGGTTCCACGATAGGGGTGACGATCGTGAAAAAACCTTCACAATGGAAAGAGGCATTGAGTGTGGCTCATCGCTTTGAGGACGAAGCAATGATCGAAACCTATATCCCAGGCCACGAAGTGACGGTCGCCGTTGTCGCCGGCCCCGACGGAAGTATCGAGGCCTTTCCGCCTGTAGAAATTGTCGCACCGGGTGGATTCTATGACTTTTCTGCCAAATACGAGAAAGGGCGAACGCAATACCTCTGTCCTGCTCCACTCTCCGCCAAGGTGACGCGAGAGATCCGTGCATTGGCTGTTCGGACCTACCGGGTCCTCGGTTGTGAGGGAGCTGCCCGTGTCGATTTCCGCATTACGCCGCAGGGGCAATCTTATGTGTTGGAAATCAATACCGTTCCCGGAATGACGGAAACGAGTTTGCTGCCGATGGCAGCCGCTCGAGCCGGGCTCACATACGATGCCCTGACCGAAGTGATTGTGCAGTCGGCTCTGGTTCGCGCCCAACGACCACCATTTAAGGCCGGGGCTCGGTAAGGATCCATCGATTTGCTTTCGAGGAAGCGAAAGAGGCTTGTCGGCCCAAGAATCAACGCGCGTCGTGGTCTCGATGAGGACGGCGCTGAGGGACAGGTCACCAGAAATCGCTGGGCTCGATGGGGCAGACGTGTGCTCAAGACGGTCTATGCCATTGGAGTCGTCTGCCTCGTAGCCGCCGGATGTGTGGGACTGTTCGTGCTGGCCCGCGAGGTGGGGCCCTTGACCAGGGGATGGTTTGCGGTGCGGCAAGTGACGATTGAAGGCCTCGATCATGTTTCTCGTCGCGAGGTCCTGAGCCGGCTGGGGTTTAAGGATGATACGACGCTGTATGCGTTGAATCCGAACTGGTTGACAGCGCGATTGAAACAGCATCCATGGATCAAAGACGCCACCGTCACGCTCGTTCCGTTTCACGAAGTACAGGTCGTGCTCACTGAGCGGGTACCCTCCGCTGTAGTGCGAACGCCGGCCGAGAATTTGTTGACGGATGACGAAGGCTACGTTCTAGCCAGACTTGGAACGAAGGACGATGCCACCTTACCCATGCTCTCCGGAGTAGACGGTCGTAGCCTCTTGCAGGGAAAGACGGAAACCCGGCAAGCCGTGAAGACGGGGGTCGAACTCGCGCGCATGATTGTGCGTGCGGTGGGAGGAAGGCCGGAGATCAATGTCGGACACTTGTCGAATTTGGTGGCCTCCATACAAGGGAGTACGTTTCAGTTTAGCGCGGCGTCCATGGATCAACAGTGGAGCCGGTTCTTGAAAATGAGGCCTGCTCTCCGCACCGTCGAGTCCGACGGTGAGGGAGAACGAGGGCAGGAGATCGATTTGCGCTATATGGATCGCGTGATCGTTCGGGGAAGGGGGTGAGCTGATTGCCTAAGCGGGATCATATTCTCGTCGGCTTGGATATCGGGACGACGAAAATCTGCGCCATCGTCGCAGAAGTGGTGGAGGAAGGACCGCTGCATATCATCGGCGTCGGCTCTTGTCCTTCTCGCGGGCTACGGAAGGGCGTGGTTGTCAACATAGAGAGTACCGTCGAATCGATTAAAAAGGCCGTAGAAGAAGCGGAACTGATGGCGGCCGTGCAGATCAATTCGGTCTATACGGGCATTGCGGGAAGCCACATATCCGGTGAAAACCTCAAGGGCGTCATCGCGCTGAAAAAACAGGAGGTGATGCGGGACGATATCAACCGTGCGATTGAAAGCGCCCGCACCCTGGCGGTCATTCCCCACGAAAGGCGAATTCTCCATATTCTGCCCCGTGAGTACATGGTCGACGATCAGGAAGGGGTTCGTGAACCGCTGGGCATGTCGGGCAATCGGCTCGAGGTGAACGTGCACGTCATTACGGGCGCCGTCACGTCGGCCCAGAATATCATCAAGAGTGTCAACCGCGCCGGTCTCGACGTCGTGGACATCATTCTCCAGCCGTTGGCTTCGAGTGAAGCCGTGTTGAGCGCCGAGGAACGCGAATTGGGAGTGGCGATGGTCGATCTGGGCGGGGGTACTACGGATCTCGCCATCTTCCTCGACGGCAGCATTCGACATACGGCGGTCCTGCCGATCGGCGGACAAAATCTGACGAAGGATCTGGCCATCGGTCTGCTCACCTCTCAAACGGAAGCGGAGCGCATCAAGGTTCAGCATGGTATGGCGAGGACGGATCTGATCCACGGTCATCAAACGGTGGAAGTGCCTTCGGTTGGCGACCGGCCTCCCCGGACTTTTTCTCGAAGAGATATCGGAGAGATTCTCGAGCCGCGCGTGGAGGAAATGTTCGATCTGGTCAAACGGGAAATCGTACGAGCCGGCTACGAAGGCATGCTGGGGGCTGGTGTCGTGATCACCGGTGGCACGTCATTGCTTGAAGGCATGCCGGACGCGGCGGAAAAGGTGCTGAATCTCCCGGCCCGTCGGGGCATTCCGACAGGGATCGGCGGCCTCCGGGACATCGTCAGTAATCCCATGCATGCCACAGGAGTCGGCTTATTACTCCATGCGAGGCAGCATGCGCAGGAGCTCGAGACGGCGGGCATGCGTCACGGGCGAGGCTTCGGGAAAGTGTTCGATCGAATGCGATCGTGGATGTTCGAGTTTTTCTAACCTTCGCGTGTGATTGGAATACCGGACACGCGACATCGTCAAGGGAGGTGGCCCGATGTTTTCATTTCAGGAGGATGCGCAGACACCCGTCCGTATCAAGGTGATCGGAGTCGGGGGGGCAGGGTGCAATGCCATCAACACGATGATTACCGGTGGGTTGGGCCGGGTGGACTTCATCGCGGCCAATACCGACGTGCAAGCTCTGGAGCGGGCCAACGCAGCCTATAAGATTCAAATCGGTCCCGAACGGACCCGCGGTTTGGGTGCGGGGGCGAAACCGGAAGTCGGGCGTGATGCGGCGCTTGAGAGTAAGGACGAAATTCGCGAAAGCCTTGTGGGCGCCGATATGGTCTTCGTGACGGCAGGCATGGGAGGCGGCACTGGCACGGGGGCGGCACCGATCGTGGCCAGCATTGCGCGCGAACTCGGGATTTTGACTGTGGCGGTTGTGACCAAGCCGTTTCAATACGAAGGGCATCGCCGGATGAGTCATGCCGAAGAGGGCATCCGTGATTTAAAACGTCACGTGGATACCGTGCTGATCATTCCCAATCAGCGGTTGCTCGGCATTGTGGACAAAGCGACACCGTTGCTGGATGCGTTTAAAGTTGCGGACGATGTTCTGCGGCAGGCCATTCAGGGCATCGCGGACGTGATTACGACGATCGGTCTGGTCAATGTCGATTTTGCCGACGTGCGGACGATCATGTCCCATACCGGCCGTGCGGTCATGGGCATGGGGACGGCACGCGGTGCGACGCGCGCGACCGAAGCGGCACAAAAGGCTATTTGCAGTCCATTGCTCGAAGAAGGGAGTGTCGAAGGAGCACGCGGCGTGCTGCTCAACATTACCGGGGGTCCGAATATGTCGCTTCATGAAGTAGAAGAAGCGGCCTCCATCGTGCAGCATGCCGCTGACCCCGAAGCCAACATCATTGTCGGCCAGGTCATCAATCCGGAAATGGGGGACGATTTGGTCGTCACCGTCATTGCGACGGGCTTCGAACGGGAAGATCAGCCGCTGGCCAAACCGGTGGTTTCGGAACGGCTGGCTCCCAGGAGCGGGAATGGTCGAAGCGGTCAGCAAGTACTCACGGGGATGCATTCGGGCGGGGATCGTCCGGCAAAGGACTTGGATCGTCCCACATTCCTCCGTAGGATGGGCGATGCGCGCGAGCCGGTTGACCGGGTGGCCGTGGTGACGGATGATGAGTGGGATGTCCCGACCTTCCTGCGAAGGCAGGCAGACTAGGGTCGCGCAGCATACTCGCTCGGTAAGGATCTATGATAGGGCCGGTGATCACAGTTCCGTCGTTTGCCATGACGAAGGACGGAGTCGACCATTTTTTCGGCACGAAACATTCTCGGGTTGGAGCGACGGCCGGTGCAGCCTCCGACCTGAAGAACGGCCGCGACGCGCGGGCCAGGTTAATTTCGGTCAAACAGGTGCATGGAACCGATGTGCTGATCTTGGATCGGCCGGTGCGCGAAGGACAATCGTTCGACGGCGCTTGGGATGCACTGATGACCAATCAACCTGGCATTATGGTGGCTGTACGCACGGCCGACTGTGTGCCGGTGTTGCTTCATGACCCCGTCCGGCGCATCGTCGCTGCGGTACATGCAGGCTGGAGAGGAGCTGTCGCCGGCATTGTACCGAATACCATCGCGGCTATGAACGCTCGTTTCGGTGGAGAGGCGGCAGCATTGAGGATGGCGATAGGACCATCCGTCGGTGCCTGTTGCTATGAAGTCGATGAACCGGTTCTGTCAAAACTGAGGCACGCCTTCCCTGATTGGCAACTGGTCATTGAAGAACAATCTTCACGGAAGGCGCGTTTGAATCTGCGGGAGTTGATCCGGCGGCAAGCTCTTGTCAGTGGTCTGGCAGAACACAATATTGCAGCGGCCAATGCTTGCACGATGTGTCATCCCAACCTCTTTTTTTCCTACCGCCGAGAGGGCGTGGTGAAGAGTACCATGGTCAGTGGCATTGCGTTGGTCCCTCGAAGTTGATACTCCTACCACAGTTCTGTACTGTACCTATGCCTCGGGCGTGGAGAGATCGGGCCAGGTGTTCGATTTCAACCGTCTGGTCCCGGGGCGCCGCATGGGGAACGAATGGATGGCTGCTCGGGTCCGGTCGGTGATAACGTCCGGCAGATTCTTGCAACCATTCGGTCTGCCGCGGCTCGATCTGCGCGAAATTCAGATTCCATTCGACTGGTCGCGGCGACGAAGACAGTCGGCGTCGAACGCATTCAGGAAGCCATGTCCGCGGGCGTCACTCTCGTCGGGGAGAATCGTCTTCAAGAAGCGCTCCCGAAGATTGAACGGTTGGGACGGGAGCATCTTAGGTGGCACTTCATCGGCAGATTGCAGCGGAGAAAAGTGAAGATGGTTGTGGGCGTCTTTGAGTTGATCCATTCCGTGGATAGTTTGGAGTTGGCAGAAGAGATCAACCGTCGCGCTGAACAAGCCGGTCTTTCTCAATCGATCCTGCTCGAAGTCAATATCGGAGGTGAAAAGAGCAAGGCCGGATGGGCACCCTCTTCCGTGGCCGGCTCGTTTCCGGAACTGATTCGAATGACCCATCTGCGGATTCAGGGATTGATGACGATCCCTCCGCTCGGGCCTGATGCGGAAGCAGCACGGCCGTATTTCCGTCGGCTTCGGGAATTAGGACGATCGTTGACACGGTCGGGCTTCGAGAACATTAATATGGACGAGTTATCGATGGGGATGTCGGGAGATTACCAGGTGGCGATCGAGGAAGGCGCGACCTATGTGCGCATCGGAACGGCGATCTTTGGAGCGCGGCGTGACTAAGACGACCCTGACCAAAAAAATCGCCTTTCTCGGCGCCGGCCAAATGGCGGAGGCTCTGGTGGGTGGATTGGTGGCTGCGGAGGTATGTGATCCTGCGACGATGCGGGCCACCGATCCTTTGGCGGATCGCGGACGTGTACTGAAAAACCGATTCGGCATCCTCGTCGGAGAAAAGAATGCACCGGCAGTCGAATGGGCCGACGTGGTCGTGCTTGCCGTCAAACCGCAAGTCTTGCCGCAGGTCTTGTCCGAAATCGGTACTTGGGTTGAGGGTAAACTGGTGATCTCGATTGCGGCTGGTGTATCTATTGCGTGGATTCGCCAACGAGCTCCTCACATGAGGGGCATCGTTCGCGCAATGCCGAACGTGCCGGCGCTCGTGCGAGAAGGAGTGACCGCCATCGCGATCGAGCCCGGCGTACAGGAAGCGGATGTGGCGCTCACGCGGACGCTTTTTGAAGCGGTCGGTCGTGTCGTGTCGGTCGAAGAACGACTCATGGATGCTGTAACAGGCCTGAGCGGGAGCGGGCCTGCCTATATCTTTGTTGCGATCGAAGCCCTGGCGGATGGAGGAGTCAAAATGGGTCTTCCGCGTCAGACCGCGGAACTGCTTGCCGCGCAGACGGTGCTCGGAGCTGCAAAATTAGTGTTGGAGAAAGGCGAGCATCCGGCTAGGCTGAAAGATCAGGTGGCATCGCCCGGGGGAACGACGATTGCGGGATTACACCGTTTGGAAGCGGGAAGCATACGCGCAACCTTGATTGCGGCGGTCGAAGCGGCCACGAAACGTTCTGAGGAGTTGGGGCGAACATGTTTGTGATGGGGAATATTTTGCATGGGCTGGCGACTGTCTTGGATACGGTCCTGACGCTCTACATGTGGGTCATCATTGCCAGGGCATTGATCTCGTGGGTGAATCCTGATCCGTGGAATCCGATCGTCCAGTTTCTAGAGCGGGTGACGGAACCCGTGCTTGCGCCGATCCGGCGATGGGTGAGCTGGCGGATGGGGATTGATCTGTCGCCGATGATTGCTATCCTCATCATAGTCTTTTTACAATACGCGCTGATCCGCACCATGATGGACCTGGCTGTCCGGATGAACTGAACGACGAAGAGGTGGTACATGAAAATCACGCCGATCGACATTCAGCAGATGGTGTTTCAGGTCAAATTCCGAGGATATGACAAGGAGGAAGTCAATCGCTTTCTTGAGGAACTGGCGCTGACAGTGGAAGGATTGAACCGGGAGAATGCCCTTCTCAGAGAGAAACTGACCCTGACCGAGCAACACCTCGTCGAGTTGAAGCGCACCGAATCCACTCTTTCGAATACCTTGGTATCAGCGCAATCGTTGGCCGAAGATGTGAAGCGGTCGGCTCACCGCGAGGCCGATCTCATTGTGAAGGAAGCCGAGCTCAAAGCGAGTGAGGTGATGCGGCAGGCCCGCACAGAGCTGGTGAATATTCAGGGCGACGTGTCGGACCTTCAGAAACAGCGGTTGCTCCTGGTCGAACGATTTCGTTCCACTATCCGATCGTTTGAGCGCATGCTGGAAGTCGAGGAAACGGAAGCATACCAGACTGAACCGGCCACCACCGGCGAGAAGCTGGCCGGCGATTCCAACACGGCGCGGTAGGATTGAAAATATTCCTGAACGTGCTTTCCCGGGCATTCCGCGTAGCCTCCTGCCTGCAATGTGAGAGGTTGTTGTCTCGCCCCCGATCCCCGCTGATCTCGGAGGTCATCTGATATGGTGACGGGCGATCCCATCGATTGCGCCATGCAGGCGGCAGTCGACGATGGGGTTTTCCCCGGAGCGGTTCTCGTCGTGCGCTATCAAGGAACGACGGTGTGTGTAAAAGCGGTAGGACGCCTTTCGACTATTCCGCAGGGGCCAGTAACCACCGCCGAGACGGTGTACGACCTAGCCTCGCTTACGAAGCCCCTGGCGACCACGACCGCCACCCTACTCCTCGCGCAGCGACAACGCATCTGCCTCGAAGAGCCGATCGAAAATCGGCTGACAGAACTCCGCGCAAGCGCCATCGGCAAGGCCTCTCTCGTTGATCTTCTGACGCATAGTTCTGGATTACCAGGCTGGCGTCCGTACTATGAGCGCTTGGAACAGGCGGGGTTTTCTTGTGAGAGAATGGCGGATCGTGAACAGGTGCAGGCGGTTGTCCTGCGGTATCTGCGAGACGAAGCGTTCATCTACCCACCGGGAACACGGAGCCTATACAGCGATCTGGGGTTCATGTTGATAGGATTCCTTCTCGAGAGAATCTCGGGATTTTCTCTCGCGGAGCTGTGTGAGCGCGAGATATTTGTTCCGCTCGGCGCGACACCGCTCGCTTTTCTTCCGGCATTGATCGGAAGTCAAGGGGCAGAATCTTTTGGCCCTTCTCATCCTGTGGCGGCGACGGAGGATGATCCCTGGAGGAAACGTATCTTGCACGGTGAGGTCCACGATGAAAATGCCTTCGCGTTGGGAGGGATTGCCGGCCATGCAGGCCTATTTGGAACAGCCGGCTCCGTCTTGACGCTCTCGTCCGCTTGGCTGGATGCGTACCACGGAACCGCGTCGTTGTTCGAGACAGAAATGGTGCGGAAGTTTGTCGCGCGCCGGCGCGATATCCCTGATTCAAGTCGCGCATTAGGATGGGACACCCCGTCCGTGCCATCCAGCGCCGGGACGTGCTTTTCAGAACTCTCGTTCGGCCATCTTGGCTATACGGGTACCTCTCTCTGGATTGATCCGACGTGCCGGCTTGAAGTCGTGTTGTTGTCCAACCGTGTTCATCCGACAAGACGAAACGACGCTATCCGCGAATTTCGTCCCCGAATACACGATCTGATCTACGGGGAAGTGGTGGGAGCCGCTTAAGGCAGGTCCGGATAATCGATCCAGGTTTCCTTCTCAGCGAGGTAACGGTTTCCTTTGAAGTTGGCACGAGATCGCATCGTGCGAAACCCAAGTCCTTGGAGCTTGCCAATGACATCCTTGACGGCTGCACCGACCGTGGAAAAGGCCTGGCCCTCGACGCCTAAGGCTTCGTACGTCACTTTGGCTGTATATCCGCCCGTTGTCCGACTCACGAGCACGGCTCGATTGAAGTACCGGTCGCTTGGGTCAACCCCTTCAACTTGGTGTCGCTCGACCAACCCCTCTTTCTTGAAGAGGAGAGGGAGGGAACTCATACACACCTCCATACGGATACTGGTGAACCAACAGGCTGGACGGCTGATTATAGGGACCCAGCGCGATGAGTGCAACCGTCGTTGACAAGGTGCGGCCCCCTTTCTATGATGCGAATTCTGATTTGCCGCCGTTTCGAGTCCGCTTCGACAGAATGCCTTTGCCATCCATGTACATGAATGTGCCCAACAGCCTCACGATTCTTCGTATTCTGCTCATTCCTGTCTACGTCGGGTTGCTGACATACGGCCAATTCGACTATGCGCTGGGCGTGCTGTTTGTCGCGGGGCTGACCGACGGTCTGGATGGCACCATCGCCCGGGTCGCCAATCAACGAACGCAACTCGGGGCGTTTCTCGATCCGCTCGCCGACAAACTATTGCTGACCACAGGGTTTATCACGCTCTCCGTCATGCATCTCATTCCGCTTTGGGTCACGATCCTCGTTGTCAGCCGCGATATCATCCTCATGTTGGGAACCGTGGTCGCTCATTTTACGGATGCACGAGTCGATATTTCTCCGACCATTCTTGGCAAGGGAACCACCCTGATCCAACTTGCCACTTTGGTTCTGGTGGTGTTTTTAGCGTCCCGCCGCATCGATCTTGCCACCATTCAGCCGTTATTCTACGTGATGGCCATCGTCACGCTTATATCCGGTCTACATTATTTGTATCGCGGGTATGCTCATGTGAGCGCCAGCGAAACATAGCCTCGCTGTTCGGATCACGTTCTCCATCTATTCGACCGCGTGTTTGGTGCATTTGTTTGACAGACTTTGGGTCGTCTTATAGACTTCGTCCAGTGTTGCACAATGATGGGCTATGTGTGTTTCGCTGTGATGGCAAAGGAGTTTAGGGCATACCTATGAGTACATTCGCCTATGTCGGAAGGACCCGCCAGGGTTCAGTGAAGAAGGGGGAATTGACGGCGAAGACCCGCGATGAAGCGGTTGATCAACTACGAAAGCAGAATGTCGTCGTCACCAGTCTCGAAGAGAAATCTGGCAAGGGCGGTAAATTCAAATTCAGCCTTGGGAGCGGCCTCACGGACAAGGATCTGGTGGTCTTCACCCGCCAATTCGGCACCATGATTAATGCCGGTCTTCCCCTGATTCAATGTCTTGACATTCTGGCGACTCAATCCGAGAACAAGGTGCTCCGCGAAACGGTCGGCGACGTCAAAATCAGCGTGGAGGGGGGGTCTACCTTCTCCGATGCGCTCCGGAAGCATCCAAGAGTATTCGATGATCTGTATGTGAACATGATTCATGCTGGCGAAGTCGGTGGACTGCTCGATACGATCCTGACGCGATTGGCCAAACACATTGAAAAGGCCATGAAGCTGAAGGGGCAGATCAAGTCGGCCATGGTCTATCCGATCGCAATCATGGGCGTGGCCGTGATTGTCATCACCGTCCTCATGGTCTGGGTCATCCCGATTTTTGCCAAAATGTTCGCTGAAATGTCGGGGGGGAAGGTTGGACTTCCCGGACCGACCCAGATCGTCATTGATGTCAGCAATTTCTTCCAAAGCTACATCATCCACATCGTTGTCGCCATTGTGGCAGCAATCTATGGCATCAAACGCTACCATAAGACCGCCAAGGGCCGCGTTGTCATCGACCGGGTGCTCCTCAAAATACCGGTGCTTGGGGACATCATTCGAAAGGCTGCGGTAGCCAAGTTCACACGAACGCTGGGCACGTTGATCACAAGTGGCGTCCCGTTGTTGGAAGGGCTTGGAATTTGCGCGCGAACATCTGGCAACAAAGTGATTGAGGAAGCCCTGCTTGGGGCACGGATCAGCATCAGCAGCGGAAAAACGATCTCGGAACCGTTGGCCAAGAGCCAAGTATTTCCGAAAATGGTGACTCATATGATCTCTGTGGGAGAGTCCACCGGCGCATTGGATGCGATGCTGGGGAAGATTGCAGACTTTTACGAAGATGAAGTCGATCAGGCCGTGGCCGCCATGACGTCTCTCCTCGAACCCATGATGATGGTATTTCTCGGTACCGTCATTGGATTTATCGTGATTGCAATGTATCTACCGATCTTTTCGATGGCAGGTGCGATTCAGTAACCGCCAAACTTTTGTTCGCGCCGATCAGCTCTGCACTCGTGGTTCATATTCGTCCGGACAAGCCGATCACATCACTATCGGATAGAGATTGCAGCCCTGACGCCTCTTCATTCCTCGTTCCGTTTGCACGAGAGAGTAGTGACGAGATCCTCCCAAATAGTGCTGCATTGCACCGCACCCGCGAACGTTCCCGTGACGATCAGAGACTGACGGAATGGATGAACTGAAGACCAGGCTGCACTGGCTCATGGGCCTCCGTGTCGTCGTCGTGACGCTGTTGCTCGGGCTCTCTCTAGCGTTTCATGTGACGAAGGGTGAGCGAGTTCTTACCTTCCAGGCTCTCATCGTCTTCACCTACGCGAGTACCATTTTCTATGCGGTCCTGTTGCGATCTTTGCAGTCACAGCATGCAGTGACGATGTTCACCTGGGTTCAGGTGGCAATTGACTTAGCGCTCGAGACAATTCTCGTCGCGGGGACCGGCGGGATCGAGAGCCCGTTTGCCGTACTGTACGTCATTTCCGTCACGGTAGCCAGTCTGGTACCGCGCAGGAGGGTAGGCCTCCTCACCGCCAGCCTTTGTACGATTGTATTCGGTGTAGTGACGGCTGTTCAGTTTTTCGGGTTGCTGACGCCGATCGGATGGCTGCCTCCGGGCCGGTTGAACATCGCAGAGGTTCTGCAAACCTTTTCCGTCTACGGCCTGGCATTTCTGGGCGTCGGTTTTCTGAGCGGCGCGCTTGCCGATCAGTTGCGGCAGGCAGACCAATCGTTGCGTGAAAAGGAGCAGGGCCTCTCACGCCTCCAGTTATTTCACGAGAACATCGTCCAGAGTATTAGCAGCGGCGTGTTTACGACCGATGAGTCAAACCGAATTACCTTCTTCAATCCGGCGGCGCAGGAAGCGACGGGCTATGGTTTCGAGCAGGTTCAAGGCCGTTCGTGGCGCGAGGTTTTCAACTGGCATCCGCTTGGAGTCTTCGCAGACGGCGCACTGACGTCTCTCGCGCCCGTCCGGTTCGAGGTCGAATGCAAGCGCGCGGATGGCAGCCGGCTCGTGCTGGGCATGACAGTCTCTCCGCTTCATGAGCAGGGAAAGCAGACCGGCCTGGTCGGCGTTTTTAAGGATCTGACCCAAATTCGCGACATGGAAGAGGAAATGCGACGACGAGAGTGGCTGGCCACGTTGGGAGAGATGTCGGCTGGCATGGCGCACGAAATCAGGAATCCCCTGGGCGCGCTGGCCGGCGCGATGCAGATGCTGAGGAAGGATGTGCGCAGTGACGAAACGAGCCAGCGTCTGATGGACATCGCGATTCGCGAAGCCACCCGGCTCGACAACATCATTACGGAATTTCTGCAATATGCGCGACCGCCGGCTCTCAATCTGCGCGAGCATGATTTGAATAAAGTTCTTGCCGACACGTTGGATCTGATCCAACATGAAGCTCGAACGCGAAAACGAATGACGATCTCGACCGTGGTAGCGAAAGAGCCATTGATGGCCCAAGTCGATCAGGACCAACTCAAGCAGGTGTTTTGGAATCTGGCCACCAATGCATTCGATGCCATGCCTGCAGGCGGTCAACTCACGATCGCGACAGGCCTCAGGAGAGTCGACCTGGCAGGACGCCGCGCCGATGTCATGGAAATTACGTTTCAAGACCGAGGAGAAGGCATCCCCAAGGAAAATTTCGACAAAATCTTCCTTCCGTTTTTTACCACCAAGAAAAAAGGGTCGGGGTTGGGACTGGCGCAGGTCCATCGCATCGTGGATTTGCACGGAGGATGGATCAAGGTGGACAGTGACGTCGGAAGAGGAGCGAAATTTGTGGTCTGTTTACCGCGCTCTGCCGAGGCCGGCGTACGGCTCTGGCATGAGGGAAGGGAACCGTGGAAAAGATCCTAGTCGTTGACGATGAACAGAGCATGCGGGATGTCTTGAGCATTATGCTCAAGCGGGCTGGATACGGCGTCACAACGGCTTCCGATGGCGAAGAAGCCGTTGGACACATTCATAAGGAGATTTTTGATCTGGTTATCACCGATCTCCGGATGCCGAAGATGGGCGGCCTGGACGTGCTCAAGACCGTGAAGGCTTGTTCGCCCGAGACCGTCGTGCTGGTGATCACGGCGTTCGCATCGGCGGAATCGGCCGTCGAGGCGATGAAGCATGGGGCCTATGACTACCTGACCAAGCCGTTTCAGGTGGATGAAGTTCAACTCATCATCAGGAACGCCCTTGAGCGCCGTCGCCTGTCGACGGAAAATATGTTGCTCAAGCGCGAAATGGCCAGCCAATCTTCGTTTTCTAGGATCATCGGTCAGAGCGATGCGATGCAGAGAGTGTTCGAGGTTATCAAGAAGGTCGCAGATTCCAAGAGCAATGTTCTGATCGGCGGAGAAAGCGGGACAGGTAAGGAATTGGTTGCGCGGGCGATTCATTACAACAGCAGCCGCGTGCAAATGCCCTTTGTCACGGTGAATTGCAGCGCCGTGCCGGAAACGCTTCTGGAGAGCGAGCTCTTCGGACATATGAAAGGGTCGTTCACGGGCGCCGTCTCAAACAAGGCCGGTCTGTTCGAGGTGGCAAATGGGGGCACGATTTTCCTGGACGAGATCGGAGACACGACCCCCACGATCCAGGTGAAACTGTTGCGGGTGATTCAAGAAAGGGAGTTCAGACGAGTCGGCGGTACACAGGACGTCAAAGTCGATGTGCGTATCGTGGCGGCCACCAACCGGGACCTGGAAAAAGCGGTGGCGGAGGGAGCATTTCGCGAGGATCTTTATTACCGGCTGGATGTGATTCCGATCAAAATTCCACCGCTCCGGATGCGGACGGGAGACATTCCACTCCTGGTGTCGCATTTTCTGGAGAAATTTGCCGGCGAAAGTGGTAAACCGGTACCCGCCATCACCCAGGAAGCCCTGCGCGTCCTGCTCGCTCATGAATGGAGAGGCAATGTGCGGGAACTCGAGAATGTCATCGAGCGGGTCGTGGCGTTCAGCACGGGCGGTTCCGTGACCGATGCGGACATCCGGGGATGGCTGCATAAGACCGTCAACCCGCAACAAGTCGTTCCCGCAGACCTGCCGGAAGACGGACTCGACCTGGAAGGACTGATTAATTCAATCGAGAAAGATCTCCTGCTCAAGGCACTCGAGCGAAGTCAATGGGTGAAGAAACGAGCGGCGCGGCTACTTCAACTCAACACACGATCCTTTCGCTATCGGCTTGAGAAATATGAAATCAAGGGAGGCCGCGACTAGTTCCCGCCCCGTGTGTCGCCTGTGAGTGCCGCTCAGGTTCGTGTCCGCGCCCCGGCAAAAATCAATCTCGTCTTACGTGTGCTGGATCGCAGGTCCGATGGTTTTCATGCCATCTGGTCGTTGATGCAGACGGTCGAGTTGTGCGACGACCTCCGCATCGCTGTCCGTCCGGAATCGCCTCCTGCCGTCGAACTCCGGTGTGATGATTCTGCCTTGCCGGCCGATCAGACAAACCTGGTCTATCGTGCGGCTGCGCTCGTCCTGGAACGAGCCCGACGCCAGGTGCGAATCGTCATCTATCTTCAGAAGCGAATTCCCATGGGTGCGGGCCTTGGTGGCGGAAGCAGCGACGCGGCAGCCACCATTCTGGGCCTGAATCATCTGCTCGGTATGAAATGGACGCGCGCAACGATGGAGGAGATCGGCCAGCTCCTCGGCAGCGACGTGCCATTTTTCTTCTCCGCCCCGACGGCTGTGGCCACGGGACGAGGAGAACGAGTCGTGCCCGTTGAATTGCCCGCGACGCGTTGGGTCGTGCTGGTCAATCCCGGATTTCCCGTCGACACGCGATGGGCGTACCGGCAGCTATCCTCTTCACGCGGCGAAGTCCGACCGATCTCCGAGTCCTTGCGAGGATTGGAGCAGAAAGCGGTGTTGACATGGGACGAGATTCTTCGCCTGGCCGAAAACGATTTTGAGTCGCCGGTATTTGCCGCGCATGCGATTCTTGCAGATATCAAGGCGCGATTGATCTCCGGAGGGGCGGAATCGGCATTATTATCGGGAAGCGGCGCCACCGTATTTGGCCTGTTCGCGGATCAGGAGAAGGCAATGAAAACCCAGGCTTCACTCGAGATGACTCCACAGTTCAAGGTCTACGTCGTCAAAACCTCTCGGCATGGTCTTACCTGCCTGTGAGGGCGGTCCCCCCAAGCTGTTGACAAGGAGCGTGACATTCCGATAAATTCTCAACCTTCCGACGGCTTCTTAGAAGATCATCGACCGAGGTAGGCGGGCGTATTAACCGGCCGCCTGTGCCCGCCATTCTAGACGAACCGTTCTCGATTTCTAGATCAATCGAACCGGTAGAAACCGACGTCTGAGGGGTTGATGAGTAGGGAACTAAAGCTCTTCTCAGGCAGCGCCAATCCTGCGCTCGCACAAGCTATCTGCGGATATCTGGGAATCCACTTGGGTGAGGCAACGGTCTCGTCGTTCAGCGATGGCGAAGTCCGCGTGAAGATTGATGAAAATGTGCGGGGGTCCGATGTCTTTGTCGCCCAGTCCTGTTGCGCGCCGGTCAACGATTCCATCATGGAACTGTTGATCATGATCGATGCACTCAAACGATCGTCAGCTAATCGCATCACGGCGGTGATTCCCTATTTTGGATACGGACGACAGGATAGAAAGGATCAGCCGCGTGTGCCGATCTCGGCGAAATTGGTTGCTGATCTGATCACCACGGCCGGCACCGATCGGGTGCTGACCATGGACCTTCATGCGGGCCAGATTCAGGGGTTCTTCAATATTCCGGTGGATCACCTCTATGCATTGCCGGTGATGATGGATTACATCACGAAACGAAAGCTGCAGGATCTGGTGGTCGTTTCCCCGGATGCTGGAGGAGTGGAGCGTGCTCGCGCCTTCGCCAAGCGACTTCAGGCCAATCTGGCGATTATCGACAAACGGCGTGAGGGCCCCAATCAGGCGCAGGTGATGAATATCATCGGCGATGTGCAGGGTAAAAGCGCGCTCCTACTCGACGATATGATCGATACGGGCGGCACGATCGTGCAAGGCGCGCAGGCATGCTTTGATAAGGGAGCCCGAGAAGTCTGGGCTGGCTGTACACATCCGGTCCTTTCCGGTCCGGCATTGGAACGATTGCAGACATCATGTCTGGCGCAGGTAGTCGTGACGGACACGATTCCGCTACGCGGCAAGGAAGCAAAATGTCCAAAGCTCAATGTGCTGTCCGTCGCGCCCTTGTTAGGCGAGGCGATCCGTCGCATTCATGAGGATGAGTCCGTGAGTTCGCTGTTCGTATAGATTCAAGCGGAGTTGAGGGGGAGGAGGGACAATGAAATTCGATCTGTCAGTGGAGTTGAGACAGGGAGTAGGCAAAGGACCGGCCCGTCAGTTGCGTCGAGCAGGCAAAGTCCCGGCCGTGCTGTATGGGCAAGGCGAGTGTCTGCTGCTTGTCGCCAATCCCGAGGATCTCGTCAAAATCTTACGATCGCATGCCGCTTCCACCTCGCTGATCTCGCTGAGTGTCAATGGGACCAGCGCCAAGTCAAAGCGCATTGCCCTTCTGCGGGATTACCAGGTCGATCCGGTCACAGGTGAAGTGCTTCACGCAGATCTGTTCGAAGTCCTGATGGATAAACCCATTCGTGTGAAGGTGCCGATACATCTCACCGGGGGGCAGCCGGCCGGGGTGAAGGACGGTGGTATCTTGCATCACAATACGCGGGATATTCACATCGAGTGTCTTCCGTCCGCAATGCCGGATTCCATCGAAGTCGATGCCTCCCATCTGAATATCAATCAGGGCATACATCTGAAAGAGATTCCCAAGCCGGAAGGCGTGCGCTTTCTTGACGACCCGGACCAGATGGTGGTCAGCGTGGCAGCGCCGATGTCGGATGCGAAACTCGAAGCGCTGTTGACCAGCGGCGCAACCGGACCAGAAGGCGCGAAAGAGCCTGAAGTACTGGCAAAGGGGAAGGCCGCGGTGGAAGGGGTGGCCGGCGTGGAGAGTGCACCAGGCGCAGCAGCCAAACCTGGCGCTCCTGCTGCGGAAGCGAAGGCAGGCGAAGCGAAACCCGGTGCCGCAGCGGCGCCCAAGGTTGAGAAGAAGGAACCTGAGAAGAAGAAGTAGCCTTGCACCTCATCGTGGGACTGGGCAATCCCGGTGCTGCCTATAGCCGGACGCGTCACAATGCCGGCTGTTGGGTCATCCAGCGAGCAGCGGCACGATGGTCCATCTCCCTGAGGCGACGGGGCATTGCCCTGCGTGGCGCCGGCCGCGCTGGTTCCAAGCTGGTCGAACTTGCCGGTACTCTCGATTGGATGAACCTCAACGGTCCTCCTCTCAAGGGCCTCCTCCGTGAACTAGACCTCACCCCAGAAGATCTGGTCGTCGTCCACGACGACCTGGATTTAGAGCCGGGACGCCTGCGCATCAGGCAGGCAGGCGGACATGGCGGGCATAATGGGATCAGATCTGTGATCGAAGCGCTGGGAACATCGCAATTCGTGCGGGTGAAGATCGGGATCGGCCGGCCGGCCCCAGGGCAAGACTCAGCGGACTATGTCCTTGAAGAAGTGACGAAGGACGAAATGGCCGTACACGAACCCTCTCTCGAACGGGGGGTGGATGCGCTGGAGCTGCTCCTGCACCGAGGCGTTGCCACCGCGATGAATCAGTTTAATGTGAGAGAAAGGGAATTGGATGAGGGGGATGAGGGCCCAAGCTGACCTTGTGCCGACACCCCGCGCACACGTGTAATTTGGAACTTATCACATGAAGGTTGGTGCTCGGTGGACGCGCGCAGTTAAGACCAGCCTGGGCGCTTCCCCCTGGTAGAAGGCCTTTTCACTGGATTGAGAAAGAGAAGGGTGTAGAAGAAGTGGGTCTTTGTTGCGGCATGATCGGACTGCCAAACGTCGGAAAGACGACGGTGTTCAATGCGCTCGTCGGTGCAGGCGCAGTCGTGGCCAATTATCCGTTTTCGACCGTCGAGACGAATGTGGGCATCGCCCAGGTGCCGGACCCGCGAGTGGATAGGCTCGTCGAAATTTTCAAATCCAAGAAGAAGACACCCAGCACGCTCGAAGTGCGCGACATCGCCGGCTTGGTGGAGGGTGCCAGCACGGGGGAAGGACTCGGTAACCAGTTCCTCGCCCAGATCCGGGAAGTGGATGCGTTGCTGCATGTGGTGCGCTGTTTCCAAGGGACGGAGGTGGTCCACGTGAGCGGCGGGATCGACCCGATTCGCGACATCGGAACCATTGAGACCGAGTTGATCCTGGCCGACATCGAGACGCTCGATCGCCGGAAACAGAAGACCGAAAAAAAGGTGCGAGCCGGCGATAAGAAGGCGGCGATGGAGATCGCATTTCTCCAACGTCTGATGGACCTGCTCGACAAGGGTGAGTGGTTGGGGAATTTGTCCTATTCACCGGATGAGCGGGCGATGCTTGATGAATGCCAGTTATTGGCCGCGAAGCCGGTCTTGCTCGTGGCCAACGTGTCGGAGGAGACTCATACCGATGAAGCGTTGGTCAACAAGGTACGCGAGTTTGCCGAGAAACGCGGTGCGCGCGTCGTCACCATCTGTGGCCAGCTTGAGGCCGAACTGTCATCCTTGCCGGAAGCCGAACGGTCGGATTTTCTCACAGAAATGGGCCTCACGGAGTCCGGCCTCGTACGCCTGACGCGCGAGACCTATACCCTTCTCAATCTCATTACTTTCTTCACGGCCGGCGAGGTCGAATCCCGCGCGTGGCCGCTGCGGAAGGGGTTGACGGCACCGCAGGCGGCGGGAAATATCCACTCCGACATGGAACGAGGCTTCATCCGAGCCGAGGTCTATCACTACGATGACCTGGTGGCCTGCGGGTCGGAGGCGAAGGTAAAGGAAAAAGGGTTGTTCCGGCTTGAGGGGAAGGAATATGTGATTAAAGAAGGGGATGTGGTGTACTTCCGGTTCAATGTGTAACGCCTCTGTCCTGCCCAACTTAGCCCTGCGGTTCGATCACAATCTGCATGAAAGAATAGAACAGGAGGCCGCGGACATGTGGGCCTCGGCTGACGAACGGCGCGTGGCTTGGTGCCGCCATCATGCGTTGGTTGGTGCAACCCTCCCCGGTATTCTTGTTCCCACGAGTGCTCCTATGAAGCTGCGTCGAAACGCCGCAATGCCGCGCACTCTGTCCAATACAGCCTCCTGATCGGCAACTGACGCGATGGCGCGCACCTCGCCACGCATCCGTTCAATCCGAGGCCCGTTAAGCGGTTTCAATTTTTGACGTGTCCACTTGGCCGGTGGGTCCTGCTCCTGCGTGGGCTCATTGTGCTGCTGTAGCTCGAAGCAGAACCGCTGCGGCTCCCCCCATGTCCTGCCGCCTCACCGACTCGGCGGCGTGCGCAAACCTGATGCTCCTTCTTCCTCGCATCGCGCACCCCCACATCAGAATGTGGAGGTTTCCGATCTGACCACGCCTGATTCGGCAGGCTTGGTCAGTCGGGCCTCGCCGGTCCTCCCTCCTCGCACATCAGCAGCAGCTCGCCCACAATGTCGCAGGCACCACCGCCCAGGGGTTTGGGCAGCAAATGAGAGGGGGCCCCGGAAATTCGGACAGTGTGATAAGTGGTAGCCTGGCTTCACCGACGCCCCCGAAGGGTGGCGAACCAGAGGAGCGAGGCGATGAAGCGAACGAGACGCAATCACGGTGCGGCATTCAAGGCCCAGGTGGCCTTCGCCGCGGTCAAGGGTGACAAGACGCTGGCGGAGCTGGCGACACAATTTGGTGTGCATCCCACCCAGATCACGGAATGGAAGAAACACTTGCTGGCGCGGGCCGTCGACGTGTTTGGCGGCACGAAGACCACGTCGGATGCGCCGGATCTCAAGGTCCTCCATGCCAAGATCGGGCAGCTGGCGCTGGAGAATGATTTTTTAGAAGGGGCGCTCATCAAGGCGGGATTGCTGAGCGCAAAGCGATGATCGACCGAACCCACCCCCTGCCGATGGTGCGGCAATGCCAGCTCTTGAAGCTGGCACGGTCGACCGCCTACTACCAGCCGACGCCGGTGTCGTCAGCCGATCTGACGCTGATGCGTCGGATCGACGAGCTCCATCTGGCCTATCCGTTTGCCGGAGCCAGAATGTTGCGCGACCTGTTGCGGAGAGAAGGCCACAGGATCGGGCGCAAGCGGGTGCGCACGGTGATGGCCCGCATGGGCATTGACGCACTGTACCGCAAACCCGCGACCAGCCAGCGACATCCGGCGCATCGGGTGTACCCGTATCTGCTCCGCCATCGGGCGGTCACCCGATCCAACCAGGCCTGGGCGGCTGATATTACGTATATTCCGATGACGCGTGGCTTTGTGTATCTCTTCGCGGTCCTGGACTGGGCCAGTCGCCGGGTGTTGGCGTGGCGGCTGTCCAACACATTGACGACCGACTTCTGCATGGAGGCGGTCCAAGAGGCCCTGGCCAGCTATGGCGCCCCGGACATCTTCAACACCGACCAAGGCTGCCAGTTCACCAGTCAGGAGTTCATCGGGTTGCTGAAAGACCATGGCATCCAGATCAGTATGGACGGCACAGGCTGCTGGCGCGACAACGTGTTCGAGGAACGGCTGTGGTGGAGCGTGAAGTACGAGGAGGTGTATGTGCGGGCCTACGAGAGCATCAGCGCAGCCCGCCAGGGATTGGGGCGGTACCTGACGTTCTACAACCAGCACAGACCGCATAGGGCGCGTGACGGCAAGACGCCAGAACAGGTGTACTGCGACAACCTGCCGACACGGCTCACCGCCGCGTAGGCAGACTACCGCGAGGCGCCACTTAAGGAAGGGAACATTCTGTCCAAACACATGGGACCACCTCTGTGGAGGTACAGTTTGGGGAAATATGCTTTCGTTGCTTTTGACCTCTTTGTAAAGCATCTTCTCTTTTATACTGGCGGCGTAATAAATGTTGGTGTCGAAATACTGCCAATGAAAGTCATGCAAAGGGAGATGTCATCTGGAATAGCCTACTATGAGGGGGAGGTATATAACGTAATGCGTCATGGCCGTGGCAATCCCCTTGTTCCACTCTTAATTATTGGCATTTTCCCATGAGAGCCCTCCTAGAAATTCTGAACTAGAAAAAAATCGCGAAAATGGTCGCGAGTTACTTCTGATTCACGATGCCCGCGCCTAACAGCATTCCGCGTGGCCCCTGTTTGCAACAGGGGCCACGCGGCATTCCTGTGACGGCAACTGAGGGCGTTCCCATCAGCCGGCCGCACCTGGGTCATAGACGTCATCGAGCCAGTAATCGCATCCCCCTGATGCGCACAGGGGTCCGCCTTCGTATGGGGTATTCACGGTGTAGTCTGGGACGCTGATGGGACGTTCGGTGCCGGCGCCCAGTTCTATGGGCGAGTTCAATGCAGTCGGTTCGCTCGTCTCAGTCGGCCGTACGTTCAGGACAAAGTTGTAAATTTCATCGGCGGCCACGTCATTGATGCCATGTTTCCGATCAATCAGCATCTTCAAGAACCGGTCCGTTTCCATCTTGACGATATGCTGATCTTCCCGATCCAGTCCCGTCCTGATCCTATCCAGCTTCTGGAGATATGGGTCGAAATTCGAGCCTGGGTAGCTCGCTTTTTCGAAGATCACCATGTTCCAAACCTCGTCAACCCAAGTTCCGCCGGCTAGGGCCACTCCGCTGCACATCAAAGTTAAGGCGCAGCTCACCGCCATTACAAATCGTGTTTCGCGTTGGATGGTTTTCCAAGTCATAGATGCACCCCTTTCCGGGTCGTGGTGAGATCAGAAGTCCTCCGGTCCACCTTTTTTCCTCTAGCGGGCCGTTGGACGTAGTCTTGCCTTCAGGCACGACGAATATCTAAGGGGGTGATCTGGCGCTGGAATAGCATGGGCGGTGCATGGAGCGAGGGCTCCCTGATGATACATGGGGACAGCCGACTGATTGTAAGAAGGACAGACTGTTCCTGCTATTCCCGCAGAGGTTAATTTTCCCTACACCGTTTAGGTGATAAGGGGAGACTCTTTGTCGAAGCCATTGCTTTTCCTGCCGTGAATGCTCCCCGGCTCTTCTGTGATAAAGTGGGGGAGAGCCTGCAGAGGAAGAGCGGAACATGTCATGAAGTCTTCGGGTCCAATGCGACTCTCCTTGAGTGATTTTGATATCTCTCCTGAACGCGGTTTTCTTCCGACTACGGATCCTCTGGGCCATCTTTCCGATCAACCCGTGCTCAATCAAATTGCGCTGGAGCTACCCAAACTGCTCACGGCCCGTCAATTCCGTCATTTCATTCAGGATCGCTCAGATGTGTTGAGCGCTTTCCCCGCTAACTGGAGCCTCGACCAATTGCGGTGCGCAATGCGGACCTTGTCCTTTGCCGGCCATGCTTATGTATGGGAGGATCCGGAACATCCCGCCGCCAGGCTGCCGGCGAGTCTCGCTCGTCCGTGGTACGAGGTGGCGCAACGGCTTGGTCGCCCGCCGGTTTTGTCCTATGCCTCCTATGCGCTCCACAACTGGCGCAGGCTTGAGCCGCGGAAGCCCATTGAATTGGGGAACATCGTGCTCCTGCAAAATTTTTTTGGTGGCCTCGACGAAGAATGGTTTGTTCTCGTGCACATCGAAATCGAAGCGGAAGCGGGGTCGGGGTTGCTGGGACTGGTCCAGGCGCACAATGCTGCCCAAGAGAATAAGGAAAACGAGGTGCTGCAGGGATTACGAAGTCTTGCGGCTGCGCAGGAATCGATGCGGGAGACCCTCCTTCGTATGCCGGAGCGCTGCGATCCCTATGTGTACTATAGCCGTGTGCGGCCCTACATTCATGGCTGGAAAGACAGTCCGGCGCTACCAGAGGGATTGTTGTACGAGGAAGTCGCAGCCTACCGGGAATTCCCACAGCAGCTTCGAGGAGAGACCGGCGCACAAAGTTCTATTGTGCCGGCACTTGACGCCGGGTTCGGAATCCGCCATGCCGATGACCCTCTGACCCAATATCTCAATGAAATGCGGGACTATATGCCGCCACGTCACCGCGCCTTTCTAGGTGCTCTACAGGAACGCGTGGACGAGCATGGACGTCCGCTCCTGTATGGCTATGTTCAGGATCGAAAGCATAGAAGCCCTGAACTTTGGAAGGCGTTCTGTGCGTGCGTGGACTTGCTCGCCCAATTTCGGGAAATTCACATTGATTATGCAGACCGGTACATCTTCCGCCAACACCAATCCCATGCGAGCAATCCTACCGGTGTGGGCACGGGCGGCACGCCGTTCATGACCTACCTGAACAAGCATCTGGAAGAAACGAAACAGTTTGTCCGGGAATGACGGACAGATTGAACGATGGAAAGGGACTTGATTTAAACCGATCCAGTATCGTTGAGGCCAATGAGAGAGGAGGCTCTTGCGCCTCAGCCTGAACATCCCTGACATGCGGAAACCCGGCGAACCCATCTATCTGCGTATTCACATGCTGGCACTGGCGTTGGCCGTGGCTGCGTCGGTCATCGTCCCTCGATTGTACGAGATCTTCGTGGGTCCCCTCAGTTTCGCCACGCGCGTCGGTGTGGGAATGCTGATCGCTGTCGGAGCTGGCATTGCGCTCTATTTCATGTATCGGTCTTCCGCTCGGAATGAGCCCTAGTCCTTTCCTGACATTGCAAACATCCACAGTGTCGATATGAAAACTGAGGCGATGGATCCTCGCCTGCCGTTTCCACGGACTTATTGTGTCGCGATAGGAATCTCGCAATGTTTCCCATGCAGGCCTCATCGTGCTATGTTGCGCGAGGGTATGAATAGTTCCGTGCGGCGCCGGCTTTGCTCCCGATCCCGGCTTGTGAACTCGTTGCGGAGGCCGACGTCATTCTTCAAGATGCAAGTGCCTTTCTCCTGAGAGTCTTCTTTTCATCCAAGCTCTTCCCTGCGGTCGTGGGCAGCGCCGTGCTGACGGTCGTCTGTGTTCCCGCCCTTGGTCTCGCCGATGACATTTCGCTCATGTCAATCGGTGCACGGTATGCCATCAGCGGAAACTCTCCGATCGGCGAACAAACGCAGGAGGATTTCCAGCAATATGATGTCGCTGCGACCTTTCGTATGCCCTGGTCATGGTATTACTCGTGGGGATGGGGATTCAGCACCCGGTTAATCACCAGTGCCGGGGTTCTCGAAGGCGCCAAGGATCACGCGTTCATCGCCACCTTAGTACCGGTGGTCGCATTCGGCATGAAGGATGAACGTTTCTCAATTGACATGGGCGGCGGCGGAGCGCTCATGAGCAGTTATAAATTTGGCGCGCAAGATTTCGGTGGGCCGTTTCAATTCGTCTGGACTTTTGGCCTCAATTTCAGACCCTATGGTCCTGTTGGCTTGGGCTATCACTTCCAGCATTATTCGGACGCGACGATCTACGGTAGCGGCAGCCGGGGAGTCGATCTCCATATGTTCGAACTGGCCTATCGGTTCTGATGGCCGGTGAGTCTGTTCGGTTCGACTGAAAAAAAGGAAGACGGCGGCAGGAGCATGAGGAACAACCGGAGATGCAGCGACCGTATAGATGTCCGCTACTTTGGTTGTGCAATGGCAGGACTTCTTCTCCTTTTTTCCGCCGGGACTGTCGGCGGTGACGAAACGGGATTAATGGCCGTTGGCGTCCGCGGCGGAGTCAGCGTGAGAGGAGAATCCCCGCTTGGCGAGCAAATGCGCGAGGATTTTGTCGGGGCAGATGTGCTTGGCGTCTTTCGTCTGCCTTGGAGCTGGTATGCGGCGTCCGGCTGGGGCGTTGGAACCAGATTGATCACAAGTGCCGGCGCGCTCGCCGCATTGGAGAAGGTCGCATTTGTCAGCTCCATTGCGCCGGTGGTCGCCCTTGGTACGCAAGACGACAGATTTACAATTGATGCCGGGCTGGGGGGCGCCCTCCTGAGCGCGCATGATTTTGGACGGCACAATCTTGGCGGTCCGTTCCAGTTCGTGGCGACAGCCGGGGTAAGTGTCGCGCCATTTGGGCCGTTCGGCTTCGGCTATCGATTTCAACATTATTCCGACGGCACGATTTACGGCACCGATACCCGCGGAGTGGATCTCCACATGATCGAGCTCACGTACCGATATTAACGAAAACTTTGGCCACGATACACTACCGTTTTCGTATTCTGAACAGCGTCGCCTCACCTGCTTGCGCAACAAGAATGTAGCCGCGAGGACGGTCCAGCAAGGGCCGCCCGTTTATGGCGAAATCGAGTGCATGGATCTCCAGATTCAATAACGCGATGATGAGCGACAAAAAGATTTGCCGGCGGTCTCGACGCTGCAGACGTTCAGCAGTCCGGGAATGATGAGATCGATGGCGAGGTTTGGGAAGAGGTGTCAATCGCGCTCATAAAGGCGCGATAGGACTCGACGTCACTGTACTGATGGAGAATATGTGCTCGTGCGAGATGATTTGGATAGTCGTGCATCGCTGGTTAAGTCTTCGCACTGTGTGGTAGCCTTCGGTCCTCTTCTCCCCTTGGATCAGGAGCCTCCGTGGCGAGCTTGCCGGATCTGAGTGCACCGTCTCTGATTGCTGCTCTCCCCCCGTTTCTTCTTTTTGCTTCAACCTCAGCGCTCTCTTCCAGGCTCTTTCATACCGGGGCGGGTGGTCCGGGACTGCCTGCGCTGGATACTTTTCTCCCCCACCAAAGGAGTCTCTCGATGAATGTCATTGCGCGTGTGAAGAAGATTCTCTTCCAGCCCCAGACGGAGTGGCTGGTCATCGATGCAGAGCGGACCACGACTCAGGAGTTGTATACCGGCTATATCATGCCGCTCGCTGCGATCGGTCCTCTTGCCATGCTGATCGGTCTCTCCACGATGGGGATCAATGTTCCGTTTGTCGGCACCATGCAGGTGCCGTTTTCGAGTCTTGTGACACAGACGATCGTCACGTATGTGATGGGGTTGGCGGGCATCTATGTGTTGGCGCTGATCATCAATGCGTTTGCACCCATGTATTCGGGGGTCGGCAATATGAGCCAGGCTCTCAAAGTGACCGCCTATTCGGCCACCTCGGCGTGGGTCGGCGGGATCTTCAACCTGGTCCCTGCCCTGAGCCTTCTCGGATTACTGGCCTCCGCCTATACCTTGTACCTCCTGTACCTGGGACTGCCGGTGCTGATGAAATCGCCGCCTGAGCGGGCGATGGGATATACGGTGACGGTGATCATCGCGGCGGTCGTTCTCTTTGTGGTCATCGGGGTAGTCAGCAGCATATTCATCGTGCCCCAAGCGGCAATCACTCAGAGCCAAGCAGAGCCGCCGGCGCTCAAAACACTGGAGCAACTGGGGAAGAATCTCGAAACGTTTACCAAGGGATTGGAGCGAGCCGGCCAGGCAGGAGCGCGTGGGAGTGGTGAGACCATAAGGCGAACGAAAAACGCGATCGGAGCGGCGAAATCTCAGTGGTGGTCAATCAGCGCTGTGTCGTTCAAGCCGAAGGGCGAGATATCGATATGGACGATTGGAGGGATGTCATGAGCAAAATCGACTGCTGTTCAAGAAGACTCGATTGGCTGCAAGACGAGTCGTGGTTTCAGCATGGCGGTGATGTCAGCGCGGCCGCCAGGAATTCTGAGGCGGATCCAACTGGTAGGAATCGTCCCATGCTTCGTCATGCCATGTGGGAAAAGACGACAGAGAGTGGTTGTCATGAGAACGATGAGAGGCGGGAAGAATCCGGAGATCGTGGACGGTCAACGTCACCACGCCGAACTGTTCCTCGACCAGACCGCGCAACACATAGGCATGCTCGGTGGAAAGGAGGTGACAGCATCGTCGATACACATCGGGAAAGAGGGCGGCATCATATAAGGCCGTCGTATCTTCGAACGTCGCAAACTCCATCGGTTGCCCGTGCTTGGTTTCCGCCGACTTTTCGGTAATCAACCAGCCGATCATGGTGACGGCGCGTCCCGCGTATTGCGCCATAGCCGATCCTGGAATATGCGGAACCCGCTGTATGTCTTCGGCATACAGATCCAACGGATGCCGGCTGGCGAGCAATCCCAATGTGTCTCGTTCATGGATCAGTTTCAGATGAGGAGCATAGTCTTCAGGGACGGGAAGCCCGGCGATCGGCTGGTGACCAGCGTAAAGCCGCCACAGTAACGCCGGCCTGGTCAGTTCGCCTGCCAGGGAATCGCAGCACCCGGCCCGAATAAGTGTCCGGGCTTCGGCCTGTTCCGGCTTGATCCGATCCAGAAAATCCTGGAAGGATCGAAATCGCCCGGCATTCTTCCGCTCTTCGACGATCCGTTTCCCCAATGCTTCCCGCAGCGTTTTGACCTGCATGAGACCCATGCGGATCGTGCGTGCCTGACCGGTGTAAGCCCACTCGCTGGCATTCACGTCCGGGAGCAGAATGGTCAGGCCCATCCGGCGGGCTTCAGAGAGATATGCAAAGGTGGAATAGAAACCACCTTGATTGCTGATGACGGCGGCGATGAATTCCGCGGGATAATGTGCCCGGAGATATGCCGATTTGAAGGAGACTTGCGCATAGCTGGCAGAGTGAGGTTTACAGAAACTGTAACCGGCGAAACTCATGATCATGTCCCACATCGAGGCGATGGCGGACACCGAGGCGCCGTTCTTTGCCGCTCCTTCGCAAAATTGCCGGTGATAATCGCGAAGCTGTTTCGCCTTGTGCTTCTTGCTCAAGACCTTGCGAAGCTGGTCCGCGTCCTCGACTGAAAAGTCGGCCAGAGCCATGGCCACCTTTGTCACGTCTTCCTGGTACACCATGATGCCGTGCGTTTCTCTCAAAATGGATTCGAGCGTTGGATGCCAGGATTGATACGGCTTCCCCTGCGCGCGCCGGACGAATTCATCGACGAAGTGATTGGCGGCCGGGCGTACCAAAGACGACACCATGACGAGATACTCGAAGACATCGAGCTGCCCGGCTCGCTGAGCCGGCATGCCGCCCCAGAGCTTTTTGAGCAGGAGTCTGGTGGCGGGCGATTCGATGTAAAAACATCCGATGGTATCGCCCTGTGTGATGAGATCCTGCGTGGGCTGATCATGCAAAGGGTCCCATGCTGTGTAATCGATCGTGCGGCCGGTGTGACGCGCGATAGCGTCCAACGCATCGCGAATGACGGCGAGGGACCTATTGCCCAATAGATCGATTTTGACCAGGCCGGCCTCTTCCGTTTGATCTTTTTCCCATTGAATAACCGGTACGCCCTTGGCGGCGATTTCGACCGGGACGTAGCGCTGGATCTCGTCCGGCACGATGACGACACCGCCGCAATGGACGGACAAATGCCGGAAGTGATCTTGCACGTATGCCGCCGAGCGAATGACCAGCGGCCATGGCTCGTTGAGTTGCAATGCCTGACTAAGCCGATCAGCCCAGACTCGTGCCGACGGAGCCTCGTCGAACCACAGAAACTCTTTTCGTCGCATGATGAGCGCGGATACGCGGCCGATTTCTGCCGGAGGAATTCCATGAACTTTGGCCACTTCACGGATGGCGGCGCGAAGACCGAGGGTATTCTGGTTGGCGACCATAGCCGCCCGATGCGAGCCATAGTGACGGAACACCCAGTTGATAATGTCGTCGCGCTCGTCCCAGGGAAAATCGATGTCGATGTCCGGCGGATCCTTGCGGCCGGGATTTAAAAATCGCTCAAAGAATAAATTGTGGCGAAGAGGATCCACATGGGTGATGCCGAGGCAATAGGACACAATCGAAGCGGCGACCGATCCGCGCCCGCATGTGCGGGGCGCTTGCCGGACGATTTCTTCGACGATCAAAAAGTAATGGGCGAACCCTTTTTGGGAGATGAGCGAGAGTTCATGCTCGGCGCGCCGGCGGATTTCACGAGAGATCGTGCCGTAGCGCCGCCAGGCTCCCTCGTAGGTTCTTTGTCGCAACAACGTACAGGCTTCATCGTCGGACAGTCGGCGAAAGGCCGGAAAGATCGTGTCTCGAAAACTCCAGTCGGTATGGCACGCTTCGGCGATACGGACCGTGTTATCGAGCGCGTGGGGGATATGGGGAAAGTGGGCGGACATGGCCGATGGCGGCATCAGCCAATGCGTGGGTAAGCAGCACGCCTCCGACGGCAATCGGGACAAGGTGGTATTGAGGGCAATGGTACGAAGAAGACGATGGACGGCAAATTCGTCCGGTTTGACAAAATGCACGCGATTGGTTGCGACGGGAGGCAGATTCATACGGCGGCCGGCCAGCAGACTGTGGTGCATGCCAGGTCCGGGTGTGAGTTCGACATAGAGATCCTCTCGTGAGTCGTGAGACCAGGCCGATAATGCGGGCTCGTCATCGGTCAACAGAATGACCCCTCTTCGGAAGCGCGCCACCGTCTCGATGAAATTGAATGAAGGTTCGCAATGACGCGCGGACAGTATCCGGCAGAGATTGCTGTATCCCTCCGGTGTTTTAGCGAGAAGAACGGCCCGATGTTGTTCCGTCGTCAGTTCTGTCCCCAATATCGGCTGCAGGCCGATTTCACGGGCGACATTCAAGAAACGCACGGCTCCGTAGAGCCCGTTGGTGTCTGTCAATGCGACGGTGGTGCCGCCTTGTGCCTGTACGGCTGCGGCTAAAGCCGTGATGGATGAAACCCCGCGCATGGGTGAAAAATCGGAATGAACGTGAAGATGAACCATACGTGCGCTCTACAACCCGGACGAGAACGGCAACGTCTAACCCTAGTCGAGAGTGTATCCAATGGTTACACCAACGCCGATCCATGGTCAATGCATGAAAGTTCGTAGTACTTTTCCAATGCGTCGCGTTGAGCTGTCGTGTAGCCGGCTCATACTGACGTTGCCATAAAGAGGGGAACCTGCCGAAAGAGAAATATCACGCCTGAATTGTCGCCCCCGTCGACAGGGAACATCATTGGAAGGAAAGATAGATATCGAGGTGTGACTGATGCTCGGGCGGAATTGTGACACGAAGAAATTTAGCGCTGTAGCGTCAAAGGAGAGGGCTCAGATGGGTCGCTTTTGGCGAGAAAGCTGCGCTAAGATCAGCGGCGTATCAAGAGCAAATCCGCAATTCTCCACAATCCAAGACATTTATCGGCCCAGATTCCCCCCTCTTCGGTGCATTGCTCGTTGAGCAATTTCAGCGGCGGGGGAAAGTTGAACGGAGGAAACATCAAGTTGGTCGGCCGCCAGGTCACCTGATTGGATATCTCCATTTGTCGTACGATCAGCATACAACGTGGTAATGAGATACGTACTCCCGCTAAGTTGAATATTCCTCATTGCTTTGAAGATGTGCCTGATAGATAGATGATCAAGGCAATCCCTGCATAGAACGCAGTCCGCACGAGGCAATCGGTCTTTGGTCAGGTCGCAGATGATAAAAGTCTTTCCTGGCCCGCCATATTTGGAAGCATTGAGCGTGATGATGTCTGAGACAATATCGGCTCCCACATAATGCTCTACCGGCAGGGCCATTTCTTTGATCCAGCGGTAGTCGCCACAGGGTATATCCAAAAGACTCTTGACATCGAGATCAGAAAGCCACCGAGGGATCATTGTTCGGATGACGGCTGTCTGCAGAAGCGACGATCCTTCGCCTGAGCGAGATTCGGCATTGCCCCACAAGTTTGTGTGATAGATGTGGGTAAACCGATGCCGCATTCCTCTTTTCCTGACTATCTGGCTTTGCGCCTGCTTGACGACTTTGAGCAATCCAGGGAATCTGGATTTTGCTGTTTGAATTAATTTTTGCGTAAGTGTCGCCTGATCAATCTAGGATAAGCAATGAAACGCGCCGCCGAGCAATTGTCCAGACCGAGATTCCGGCTCCCTTGGTTGCGATGCGCTCCGCGTCGGACGTTTTTGCATGGCAGGTGATCGCCCGCTCAGCCCACTGGGGCGGCGTCGTTCGTACTGGTACTGTGTAGCATTTTCTTGAAGTACGTCACAATGGGTTGTAGATGTTGCCTCTATCGCGATCCCCTCAAGCATCCCACCGACTATTTGACACTCCGCGCAACGCCATGATAGTTTTCGCAACTCACGTCGGTTCACCCGACAGCCTACACCTCGCTCCGCGCAATGACGCGGGGCCTTTGTCCAGGAGGATCGCCGCATGGAGATCTACGAGTCTCTGTTCATTATTCGTTCGTCTTTAAACGACGAGGAAACCTCGTCGCTCGTTGAAAAAATGAAGGGCGTGGTCGAGAAAAACGGCGCCACGCTCATGAAGGCCGAGAACTGGGGACGCAAGAAGCTGGCGTACGAGATCAAGCGGGAACGGAAAGGCACCTACGCCTACCTCTATTTCAAGGGACCAGGTCCGGTCGTCGGAGAACTCGAACGGTCCTATCGACTGGAAGATTCCATCATTAAGTTTCTGACGGTCCGTCTTAAGAGTGAATTGACAGCCCGGCGTGGACCGGCCGAAGCACAAGGAGTGACCGGTGGCGGGGTTCAATAAAGTCATTCTTGTCGGCAACTTGACGCGTAACCCTGAACTTCGCTACACCCCGAGTGGAACTCCGGTCGCCAGCTTCGGCCTGGCGACGAGTCGCCGCTATAAGCAAGGTGACGAACTGAAGGAGGAAGTTTGTTTTGTCGACATCGTGGTGTTCGGAAAACAGGCGGAACATTGCGGTCAGTATTTGAGCAAAGGTAATGGTGTCATTGTCGATGGCCGGTTACAGCAGCGTCGTTGGGAGACGGAGGACGGACAAAAGCGGAGTAAGCACGAGGTCGTCGCCCTGGGCGTCACCTTCCTGCCCAAGAGGGGGGAAGCCAGCGCCGACGCCGGCCATGCCCAGGATGAGCCCGCTTTCGAAGAAGAACAGTTCTAGCAGTTGCGAAAAAAACTATTGTGGCATGCGAGAACTTCGAGGGTCCGCACGTGTGCCACACCTGAAGACTCACGGAGGATGCTCAAAAAGGCCGTCCAGCAAGACCGCAGCGAGGTCCGCGACGTGAAGAACAATGAGGTTCACGACGTGCAGAATAATGCACGTCAAGTCTGTGAACGGGCGCGAGTCGGTGAGCGCCCAGTGTCTTAAGCTTGTGCGCGCCGGCGAGCCCGTGAGTCGGCAGCGTCTTGAAGGCGAGGCGTAATAATTCCCACCCGCCCGCCCCGAGCCTGCCGAGACAGGCTCTTTTCCCGTGGGGTACGTGGAGGATCTGAACTATGCGAGAACGATGCCCGGTGAAAGGTGCGCCTCGGCGCACCAGGGGCGGGCGGGTGAGAAGAGCGGCTTTTTCAGCATCCTCCTAAACGAAAGAAGCACGGAGGCACGGTATGGATCGAGGAATGAGTGGTAGTGGAGGCGGCGGCCGGTTCTTTCAACGGCGCAAGCCCTGTCGGTTTTGCCTGGATAAGGCGCCGATCGATTTCAAAGACATCGGACTGTTACGGAACTTTTTGACCGAGCGCGGTCGTATTGTTCCACGGCGTATTTCGGGAAACTGTCTGCGCCACCAGCGAGAGTTGACGGTTGCGATCAAGCGGGCTCGCCACATCGCACTGGTCAGCTTTGCCGAGGAGCGATGAGGCACTGTTCACCGGCTGGGGGCAGGTGGCGCATGACCCTTCTTGAGGAGCGACCTTGAGCGGCGCATATTCGAATGTGCTGGTAGCCACTATGGACAAGCTGAAGCTTCTCATCGCCGATATCCCAACGCAAGGTCTGTCCCTTGCCTGTGAAGCGACGGCCGAGGAACTCGGATTGAACGAGGCTGATGAAAAATTAGCCGGGCCGTTGTCCGTTCATCTGGAATTGAGTTACCATGAGACCGATTTTAGCGTGTCCGGAAGTGTAGACGGCATGGCAGTGCGACAGTGTGTGCGCTGTCTCAGTGAGTTTGAAGATCCGTTGTCCATGACGGTGTACGCGGATTTCGTCCGTCAGATCGAACCGCGGCCAAAGCCGACCGGCGTGGTGAACCGGGCAGAGCGCGAGAAGCGAGTACCGGAAGCGGATTCGGGTGTTGCCGAAACCGACGAAGAAGATGAAATATATTACTATCAGGGCGACCAGGTAGATCTGGCCACCATGTTGAGAGAGCAGGTTATTCTGGCCGCCCCCATCCAACCACTGTGTAGTGAGACTTGTGCGGGGCTGTGCTCCCGCTGCGGTCAGAATCTTAATGAGGGACAGTGCGTCTGCGCGCCGGAACCGGTCAAAAGTCCGTTCCGCGTTCTTCGCAAACGTCAGGAGAAGGGTGAGGGGAAGGCGCGTTCCTAGCAGGCTGTTGAAAAACGATTTTGCGTCGTGAGGAAATTGCCTGCTTGAATGTCGCGCATGACGAGAAATAACTTCGCAGGATGTTCAAAATGGCCGTCCAGCGCCGCCGCAGCCAGCGAAGAGGCGAATCGTACTTTTTCACGTACGGCGAGCCTCTAAGTGCCGCGAGAACAAAGCTGGCGGACTTTTTCAACATCCTGCTAGGCGACGACCATGCCATCAGGAGTCAAGGAGTCACGATGCCAAATCCGAAACATAAGCATTCGCGAGCTCGCAGGGACAAGCGGCGCACGGCGAAGACCAGATTGGTGCCACCGGGATTTTCAGTGTGTCCTCAGTGCCATGAGCTCAAGCTGCCACACTACACCTGTCTGAACTGCGGCACATACAAGGGCAAGGCGGTGATCGCTGTCGAAGAGGCGTAGCGACCTTCTCTCGAGGGCGTGATTCGAACATCATTGCACGCCGTAACCACGGTGCCACCCGTCGGCTATGAGGGCCCTTCCAGGGCCCGCGTGAAACTTATTCGCCACGGTTCCTCTCATTCCTTTTCTTGGACAGTGCATAGCTTATGAGAATAGCCGTCGATGCCATGGGCGGTGATCACGGGCCAGCGCCCGTCATAGAAGGCGCGCTGCAAGCGGCTCGTGAGCTGGATGTTGAGATTCTGCTCGTCGGTCAGGAACCACTGCTGAAGCAGGAATGTGGCCGGCTAGGGTGTCACGATGCACGCCTCAGTATCCGACACGCGGCACAGGTCGTGGAGATGCATGAATCTCCTGCCGCTGTGGCCAGAAAGAAACGGGACTCGTCGATCTGGGTGGCCACGGAAGCGGTGAAAACCGGCGAAGCCGGCGCCATCGTTAGTCCGGGCAATACCGGGGCCAGCATGGTCGCGGCCTTTTTTATTCTGGGTCTGACCAAGGGTGTGGAGCGCCCGGCCATTGCGACCCTGTTACCGACGTTGACCGGCACCGCCGTGATGCTCGATGTGGGAGCCAACGTTGATTGCACCGCTGAGCATTTGGAACAGTTCGCCCTGATGGGCAACGAGTACGCACAACATCTCTACGGTAAGCCTCGCCCGCGCATCGGGCTGCTGAGTATCGGCGAGGAGGACACCAAGGGGAACGAGGTGACCAAGGAGGCCTTCAAGATTTTGAAGGCGAGCCCCCTCAATTTTATCGGGAACGTCGAAGGGCGGGACGTATACAGTGGCGGGGCTGACGTCGTAGTGTGCGATGGGTTCATCGGAAATGTTGCCCTCAAGATCTCGGAGGGAGTGGCGGATGTGATCAAGAAACTCCTGATAAAAGAGATTTCGGGCTCGTGGTTGGGCCGGTTGGCATACCCGCTTATCGCCGCGCCATTGATGAATCTCAAGCGGAAGATCGACTATGCCGAATTCGGCGGGGCGCCGTTATTGGGAGTCAACGGCATTATGATGATCTGTCATGGTCGGTCTTCGGCGAAAGCCATCAAGAATGCCATCCGGCGCGCGAAAGGACTTGCCGACAGCAGGCTGAACGAGCTCATTCAGCGGGATATCGACGAAACGATCAGCCGTCACCAGAATGAACGCCGCGAGGGGCCGCAGACCTCATGAGAAGCCGCATCGTCGGGACAGGTTCGTATACGCCGGGACGCGTGCTGACCAATGCGCAATTGGCAGAGATGGTTGCGACATCGGATGAGTGGATCACGGAACGAACCGGTATTCGAGAGCGTCGTATTGCTGCCGACGGCGAGGCCTGCTCCGATCTCGGCACGAGGGCTGCAGAGCGCGCTTTGAAAGCCGCGGGGTTGTCCCCCGTCGATCTGGATCTGATTCTCGTGGCGACCTGTACCGGCGACATGCCGCTTCCGTCTACCGCCTGTCTCATCCAGCATCAACTCGGAGCTGTGCGGGCAGCGGCCTGCGATCTCTCGGCAGCCTGCTGCGGCTTTGTGTATGCGTTGGGCGTTGCCGACGCGTATATCAAAACGGGGATGCGCCATGTGCTGATCGTGGGTTCGGAGGTGATGTCGGCAATTATCGATTGGACCGATCGTAACACCTGCATACTCTTTGGAGATGGAGCCGGTGCGGCAGTGCTCACTGGCACTGAAGAAGAGGGGCGCGGGATTCTTTCATCCCATCTGCGGTCGGACGGCAGCCTGAGCGATCTGATCATGGTGCCGGGAGGCGGTTCCCGGATCCCGCCATCAGAGCGGATGCTGAGGGAACGGGGACAATACGTCAAAATGAAGGGAAATGAGACGTTCAAAGTTGCCGTACGGACCTTGGAAGATGTGGCGCGCGAAACCCTTGCTGCCAACCATTTGACCGTCGACGACATCGATCTCTACGTTCCCCACCAGGCCAACGTTCGCATTATCAGAGCTGCGGCTGAGCGCCTGGGCTTGCCGGTTGCGAAAATAGTGTTGAACATGGATCGCTATGGGAATACCTCCGCGGCATCGATTCCCATTGCGCTCGACGAAGCCGTGAAGGATGGTCGGGTGGCGGACGGGCGGTTGATCATGCTTGGCGCGTTCGGAGCGGGTCTGACATGGGCCTCAGCCCTGATCAGGTGGTGATGAGGGCATGAGTCCGATGAGTGAGCCTGTCGAACTCTTTCCAAAGGCCCTGACCGCTAGGCCAAGATTTATGATCGTGGCGGCCGTCAGCGTAGGTCTTCAGGGACGTCTCCAAAGAGTACGCTCGCGTTGCGAGAACGAAACAATATCGCGGGAGATTCCAACTAATCGGAACCATTTTTCTCGTTGACATTCTCCATTGTTTCTAAGATATCTTACGCGCTTATGGCATCGTCAGAGATTGGTTTCCTCTTTCCCGGGCAGGGCTCTCAATCGGTCGGGATGGGGCGCAAATTGTATGACGCTATTCCGGCTGTTCATGCCTGGTATGAAACGGCGTCGTCGGTGTTGGGTTACGATGTCGCGAAGCTCTGTTTTGAAGGACCGGCGGATCGCCTGAATTCGACTGAATATACACAACCGGCGCTCCTCGTGAGCAGCGCGGCGGCATGGGCAGCGCTGGAACCGGCCAGAGTGAATGCGGCGGCAGTTGCCGGGCATAGCCTGGGGGAATATACCGCCGTCTATGCGGCAGGCGGGCTTTCATTCGAAGACGCCGTGCAATTAGTGCAGAAACGGGGACGCTATATGGCGGAGGCCGTTCCTGCTGGGACAGGGTTGGTGGCGGCTTTGATCGGCCTGGGCGCAGATGTCGTCAGGGATGTCTGCCGGGAGGCATCCAGTGTGGGGATCGTGACGGCAGCCAATTTGAATTGTCCGGGTCAGGTGGTTATCGCAGGAGAGAAGCAGGCCGTGGAACGGGCGATTGAGCTGGCCAAGGCGAAGGGCTGCAGAAAGGCAATCCCGCTCCCGGTGAGTGTGCCGGTCCATACCCCGCTGATGCAACAAGCAGCGAAACGGCTGGCGGCGGAATTCGGCGCGGTGACGTGGCATGATCTCTCGATCGGCCTGGTGAATAATGCGGAGGCGCAGCTGCTACGCAACGCTGGGGAGATCCGGGCCTCTCTGATTCGCCAACTCCCCTCATCGGTGCTATGGGAAGACTCGATTAAGACGATGGCCACGCTGGGTATCAGCACCTTCATCGAAATTGGTCCGGCCACCGTCCTGTCCGGGTTGGTGAAGCGGATCCTTCCCGAGGCGAAGACCCTCAATGTGAACGATCCTCAGTCGCTCGAGGCAACCATGAACGCGTTACGCGTGTAGTATGAAGCGAGTCGGCTGTATGAAGGTCGATCACGAATAACGATTAACGAATGACGGGGTTGGAATGGCATTGGCGGGAAAAGTAGCGGTGGTGACCGGGGCGGCGCAAGGCATCGGTCGAGCGATTGCCGAAGCCTTGGCCGAGGATGGCGCGGATATCGTGGTTGCCGATCTCGATCCAGGCCGGTCTCAGGAGACGGTGACCGCAATTCAGAAACTTGGGCGGCGTGCGTTAACCGTCAAAGTGAACGTGGCTGAGTGGAACGATGTAAAGGCGATGGCAGAGCAGGTCATCAGGGAATGGGGGAAAATCGATATTCTTGTGAACAATGCAGGAATCACCCGCGATGGTTTGCTGATGCGAATGAAAGAAGAAGACTGGAACCTGGTGCTCCAAGTCAATCTCAACGGCACCTTCCACTGCACCAAGGCTGTCCTGTTGCCGATGACCAAACAGCGATATGGGCGGATCGTCAACATTGCCTCGATTGTCGGTGTCATGGGGAATGCCGGCCAAGCGAATTATGCCGCGTCAAAAGCTGCCGTGATCGGATTTACCAAGACCGTGGCTCGCGAATATGCCAGTCGGGCCGTCACTGTGAACGCCGTGGCTCCAGGGTTTATCGACACCGCCATGACGCAAGGTTTGTCCGCGGAGGTGAAGGACACCCTGCAAAAACAAATTCCGCTCGGGCGGTTGGGGCAGCCTTCGGATATCGCTGCTGCAGTCCGCTTCCTGGCGTCGGATGAGGCGGCCTATATCACCGGCCACGTGCTTCACGTGAACGGCGGCATGCTGATGTCTTAATTTCCGCATGGCGTGTAAGATATCCGTTCATCGGTTCGGAACGGGATCCCCACGCCTAATGCAAGGAGGGTCATATGGGGAAGGAGGTGGGCAAATCAATGGCAACAGTGGACGAGAGAGTAAAGAAGATTATTGCAGAACAACTGGGTGTTGAAGAGGATGAAGTTACCCCTGAAGCGCATTTCGTCGAAGATCTGGGTGCTGATTCGCTCGATACGGTCGAGTTGGTCATGGCCCTTGAAGAAGAGTTTGAGATTGAAATACCCGATGAGGATGCCGAGAAGATCCTGACTGTAGGGAAGGCCCTGGATTATATTAAAGAGAAAGCCTAACCGTTTCGTTTATTGTGACACCTGATCACCCTATGCGACGTATCGTCGTGACCGGTCTCGGATTGGTGACCCCGCTGGGGATTGGCGTGGATGCGACCTGGAAGGCGATTTGTGCGGGGGAGTCCGGCATCAGCCGGATTACGCGATTCGATCCGACTGGCTACGATGCGCAGATCGCCGGTGAGGTCAAACAATTCGACCCGGCCCAGTTTATCGAGAAAAAAGAAATCAAGAAGATGGATACGTTCATCCACTATGCCGTGGCTGCCAGCCAGCTGGCCGTGGATGATGCGACCCTGAAGATTCCAGCGGAGGAATCGGCGCGCGTCGGGGTCTACATCGGGTCGGGAATCGGCGGCCTCGGTTCCATCGAACATTATCATTCCGTTCTTCAGGAGAAGGGGCCGGGACGGGTGTCCCCGTTCTTTATCCCCATGACGATCATCAATCTGGCGTCAGGGCAGGTGGCCATCCGCTTGGGAGCGCGCGGCCCGAATTCCTGTGCGGTGACGGCCTGCGCGACCGGCAACCATTGCATTGGTGACGCCTATCGCATTATCCAGCGTGGCGAGGCGGATGTCATGGTGGCCGGAGGTGCGGAAGCAGCGATTACGCCCTTGGGTGTGGCCGGGTTTGCATCCTCCAAAGCACTGTCATTCCGGAATACTGACCCGACGAAAGCGAGCCGGCCGTTCGACCGCGATCGGGACGGATTCGTGTTGGGAGAAGGCGCGGGAGTGCTCGTCTTGGAGGAGCAGGAGCATGCTCGGCGCCGCGGAGCGCGCGTGTATGCGGAAGTCATCGGCTATGCGATGAACAGTGATGCTTATCACATCACGGCGCCGCCGGAGGAGGGCGAGGGGGCCGTGCGGTGCATGGAACTGGCGATCAAGGACGCCGGCATTCAGAAAACTGATATCGGGTATATCAATGCCCATGGCACCTCCACCATGGCGGATGCCATCGAAACGAGAGCCATCAAGCAGGTATTCGGCGACTACGCCTATCGGTTGCCGGTGAGTTCGACGAAATCCATGACCGGCCATCTACTTGGCGCCGCGGGAGGTATCGAGGCGATCTTCAGTATTCTCGCGCTCCAACATGGGATGCTTCCTCCTACGATCAATCTTGATAACCCAGACCCTGCGTGCGATCTCGACTACGTGCCGAATACGGCGCGTCCTGCCAACCTCAAGGTTGCTCTCTCCAATTCATTCGGCTTTGGCGGCGTGAATGCCTGCCTGTTGTTTCGACGCGTGGCAGCTTGATCGAGAGCACCTGACGAACGGAACATATGGTGACGTCGGTTGTGCCCACTGAGACGATCGAGCGTGTTGTCGGCTATCACTTTCAACGTCCTCATCTGCTCCATGAGGCCCTGACGCACAAATCATTCGTCAACGAGAACCGTACAAAGGACCGCAGGCAAAACGAACGATTGGAGTTTTTGGGAGATGCCGTCCTCTCGCTGATCATCAGCGACTACCTTGCTGCGACATGGCCGGACTGCACGGAAGGGGAGTTATCCAAACTCAAGGCACGGCTTGTCAGCGAACCGTCTCTGGCCAAAGCTGCGAAGCGATTGGAACTGGGAATATTGCTTCGGCTCGGAAAGGGCGAGGAACTCTCGAAGGGCCGGGAAAAGCATTCTCTGCTTGCAGATGCTCTGGAAGCGCTGATTGCCGCCGTTTACCTCGATGGAGGGCTGGAAGCCAGCCGGGCATTTACGCTACGGGTCTTTGATGATGACCTGGCGGCGCTGGGAGCATTGAAGGGTGAATCGGCATTCGAAGATTATAAGACCCGGCTGCAAGAACTCTGTCAGAAGCGATACGATACGCTGCCTCGCTATGTTACAGTACGAGAATCCGGCCCGGATCATCGCAAGACTTTTGAGGTTGAATTGACGATCAGAGGAGAAGCGGCGGGCGTCGGCCAGGGGTTCAGCAAGAAACAGGCTGAGCAAATGGCTGCGAAGCAGGCCTTGGAGCAGATTCGGGATGCAGGCGCCTGAGTGAAGCCGCACGCTGCCAACCTGTCAAACCGGCACGGGTAGCGCCAAGGTGTATCGAATAGATATGGGGGGTGACGATGAGAGGCATATTGCGTGGCGGGTCTATGAGTCTGATGCTCGTGTTGACGCTCCTGATGGGGGTGAGCAATCCGAGTCTCGTCAGTGCGGCGGAGGATGCAAAAGGCGCTAAGGATCCATCCGGCGGAAAGATGCCTCGTGCGATCGTCAAAACTAAGTTTGGCGAAATCGAGCTGAAGTTCCTTCCCGACGTAGCTCCCAAGCACGTCGAGAATTTTATCAAGTTGGCGAAATCCGGCTTTTACAATGGGACTATTTTTCATCGGGTGATACCGGGATTCATGATCCAGGGTGGTGACCCCAACACGAAGGATTCGCTCAAGAAGGAGACGTATGGTCAAGGTGGTCCGAAAGACGAGAAAGGAAATCCCGTGCCGCTGAAGGCTGAATTCAACGAGCTGCCCCACAAGCGAGGCGTGTTGTCTATGGCACGCGCTCAGGATCCGGACAGCGCCGGTTCGCAATTCTTCATCATCGTGGAAGAGTCGAGGTTTCTAGACAGGAAGTATACGGCCTTTGGAGAAGTGGTGAAAGGAATCGGGGTCGCCGATAAAATCGTCAATCTGCCGAGAGTCATGTGTCAGACCGGCTCGCCTAATCCTTCCGATAAGGGTCCTTGTGACAATCCAATAGAGCGTGTTGAGATGACGGTCACGATTGTGGAGTAACGACCGCGGCTTATGGGATTGAGACTGTCTTGCCCGTAGGCCCACGTCCCGTCGAAGCAGCAAACATCAGGCCCGGCGTCGAGACGTGCTTAGAAGGGCGTGGTACTTTTCTGCGAGCGGACCAGATTCAGGAAGTGATTGAAGGCTTTCGAGACGCGTTCAGCATGAGAGGCGTTTCGGAATAGAACACTATCTGCTTCAAGTTGCGTTTCCAATTCGTTCACGGCCCCGCTACAAAACGTTGTCTTGACGACACAGGGGGTATCGCCCGCACAGGAGAATTGCACCGCATGATAGGTGACACCTCTTTCTTCGGTTTCCTTGGGTCGATAGTCTACCCTGTCAATCGCATGCAGATCGAACTGTGTGAATCCTGTCAGCACCTCGTCCCGGCCATGGTTCAGTTCGATCAACCCTAGTTTCGCTCCCGTCGGAATGGTCGCATAGACCTCCGTCATCTTTGTCGGTTTGGGGGCTTTCGGATTTTTGCAACTCAGGGCTCGAACAAAGCCATGGGTGTTGGTCATGTCCGAGATAAACTTTACGGTTTCATCGATCGATTGTCCGGAGGCCGTCGCCGGAAGCAATGCATATAAGACGACTATGACTCCGAATGCTTGTTGCATCCCCCGAGAGGTCATCGCCAAACGTATTCTTTCCCGATATCGTCCTTCACGGCTGGACGAGGCAGTTCATTCAGGCACCTTCGCAACAGTACAAGATGGCCCACAGTCGATCAATCCCTTTCTTCCCTCATATCACGTCACGGAAGAGCATTCCCGGACGACGGAAGTTCCCTAACGTGCAAATTACGCGATATGCGAGGTAATGCGGGACGGTGTGACGGAGGAAAGCGCGTCCGAATCATGAGGCGGTATGAGCTGAAGGTGGGTCATGTACGTGCGAATCGTAGAAAACTCGAAGGTTTCAAGGAGCGTGACCAATCGCTTTTTCGTCTTATGGAGATTGAGGTAGTGCAACAGCTGGGAGATCATGGGCCCTTCCATTCTCGGTTGCTGGCGGTCGAACTCCCATGCATGAAAGTACATCGTGAGAGCATGGCCGCGCCGGTCGATCTGTTTCAGGAACATCCGCAGCAACGAGAACGGCAAGAGGCGGAAGTAGACTCCACCGGCAATCGGACAGCGCATCCCTGCCATACTGACTGTCGAAGGAGGTATTTCCCAGAGGGGGCCTGCCGTTGTTTCCCGCAGATGGCACCAAGGATCGGATCCGGGGATGCCACAATGGTCGTGACGAATCGGGACGATGCTCGAATCGTAGATATGTCCTTCCTCCACCAAGATCGGCAGCGCCCATCGCGTCTCGTTGGTAATGGTAAAGCCGGGCGCACGGTATCCGAGCACCGCCCGTCCTGTGATGTCTTCGAGGACCTGTTTCGCCCGTCTGACATCTGTCCGGAACAAGTCCGGGGTCTGTGCGGTGATCAATTCATGGCTGTAGCCATGAGACGCCACTTCGTGGCCGGAGGCCGCAATGTCCTTGATGAGGTCGGGATGCCGCTCGGCGACCCATCCGAGCACAAAGAACGTCGCCCGAGTCTGATGGCGTGCCAGCATGTCGAGCACGGTTGCGACATTCGATGCGACGCGGCTTTCAAAATAATCCCAATGCCGGCGACGCATCGGTGAATCGAATCGCGTGACTTGAAAATGCTCTTCTACATCGAATGTCAGGCAGTGCACAATCAGACCTCGTTCAGATAAGACGCAGACCTCGTTTAGATAAGACGACCCCTCCCGGTCGTTCGAGTTAGACCAGATCGGTTGAAGGGTCGGTATCGACGTCCATACGGACAAAGCCTAGGTGACTTGTACTATGTGTGCTATGCGGAAGTAAAGCAAAGTCTGAACCTGGCTGCTGCGAATTGCGATCAGTGGCCAACGTAAGAAGGTATAGCCAGAGGCATAGGGAATCGTATCTCAAAGGATAATGAATCGTATCTAATCAGATAAAGGTTCCCGAGCCTTGGACCCGCCGAAAATGCTTCACAATGATACAACCTGTGATGACCATGTAGAGGTGTCTCGACCGGGCGGGGTCTTTATCCACTGGAGGGGATCAGTCGATAGAAGGTGACGATCAGTGATAATGACGGCACTCTGGTGAATGCACATGGGGCTCGGGAGGTGAGGGGGGGAATTGGCTCGGCAATACGATGCGTCCGCTTTGGGTCTGATTGGTCAAATGTTCGGCGATCTCGGGATGAGAGGTCCTCACGTAGCCGACAAGGCCATGCAGAAACCGACGTGACTGGAAATCGTTGCCTGAGAAGGCAGAAATCGTGGTAAGCGCACGATCAAGCACTGCCGGCGCCGTCTGAGTATCGGCGATCTGTTGGGGTTGCTGTTTCAGAAAGGTGTCGTACTCCTTTTTGAGATGTTCGGCAAATACCGGCATGGGAGCGGCCGGCACGTGCAGCGGGCTCAGAGTGCGCCTCAATGCTTGAATAGCCGCAATAACCTCGGCGTCTTGTCCGTCACGCCGGTCATGAAAATAGGCGAAAGTCACGACCTCAATCAGGTTAAAAAGGGCAGCCGCTTTGTCCCCACCGACCTCGCTCAATTGCCGATAGAGGTCTCGTCTCACCGGCGCAAACTGCTCGCCGAGCCGTCGCTGCTGATAGTCATTGCCGGTGTCCAGATAGGGACAATCGGGAGGGCAGGAAATTCGTGTGACGCGGTGTTCTCCGCAACATTGACTACAGATCAATCCTCCGAGAGCCGGGCAGGAACGGCGCCCTTTTCGTTGATGACAGTACACACATTTGGTCATTTATTCGTCCGTTCGTTTTTGCTCTGCTTGGGTGGAGCGACGAATCCGTAATCCGCGAGCGTCCGCTTCCGATTCTCGCCCGTCGCACCGACCGGTGTCTCCAACCCGTTGACCTCAGCCACATTGGCTTGTTGATACGGTACCAGAATCAAATTGTTGACTCGATCGATGCCGACATCGGCAGGCGCCGGCAGAAATTCTGCTATCACCTGGAACGTCTTGTTGGGTTGCATGCGCCAGACCTTGCCCTTCGTGAGATCCGACACGTACATGTTGCCCCACCGATCGAAATCGATGCCGCTCAGATTCTGAAAGCGTGACGTAAAGAAGGAATTGCTGACAAGCTCGGTGAGGACGCCGTCCTGGCTAATATCCAAGATGCTGCCCTTCTCCCAACTCACCACGATGATATGGCCCGTCTTGGGATGAACGGCGACTCCCGCGGGACCCGCGAGACGCTCGTCGTGGATGAACACCGACACGACATGCCGCTGCTTGGTATCGACTTTATAGATCGTATTGCCCGGCATGTCCGAAACGAAAAGCAGGCCTTGGTCGTTCGCCGCGATATCGATAAGCGACAGCGGTCTGGCCGGCAATGGTGAAGGGGTCATGGCAATGGTCATCATGGTCTTGCCGCTATTCTTATCGAACGCACGAAGCGTATCGACATCGGCGACATAGAGCACCTGATCGACGAGCGCCATTCCTTTCGGCGCATGCAGCGTCGTCCCCTGTTCTCCTCCACAGATAAATTTGAATCCGACGATTTCAGCCTGACCGTTCAATTTCGTGATGAAGCCGTTATTATCGCGCACGTCGGGTTCTCCGTTGACGTTGGAGATGTAATAACTGTTATTGGCCGGGTCTGCGAGGAAGCTATGCGGCGATTCCAGACCGTTAATCTGCATCGCTACGACCGGCGATAGCATTCCCATGGCCATCACGAGAGTGCATCCCATGCCCGGGAGGGCCGCCTGGAATGATCGGACGAAGAAGGAACGGCCCAAAGTGATGCGGGATTTCATGGAAGAAAGTTGTCTGCGAGGATTGTGATAGGTCGTATCGTAGCCAACGCTCTTCGCGACTGTCAAGAATCTGCGGCTGAGCGCACTGAGTCCCGTTGACCTCGTGCGCGGGCTGGGTTGGCTGTTAAGAAACAGGACAGGCGACTGGTTAAAGCGGCTCACTGATGCAAGTCGAGGGCAGCGTTGACTTGCATAAAAATGCCCTGGTAAGGTGCATTTTCCCCATCATGGTCCGATGAATACAACCCAGGAGGAACTCGTGGCAGCACGACTTATCGATGGAAAGGCGTTAGCACTCCATGTGCGAGAAGGTCTCGCCAAGGACTCGGCGGCACTGCTGGCCCAGACAGGCGTGAAGCCGGGATTGGCGACGATCATCGTGGGCGACGATCCCGCATCGCATTTATACGTCAAGAACAAACAAAAGGCCTGTGACGCGGCCGGTATTTACATTGACGATCACAAGCTTCCGGCCGGCACGACGCAGTCAGACTTACTGGCGTTGATCGAAAAAAAGAATGCCGATTCAAACATCCATGGCATTCTTGTCCAGTTGCCGTTGCCCAAGCACATTGACAGCAAGGTCATTTTGGATGCCGTGTCACCGCAAAAGGACGCCGACGGATTTCACCCCTACAATTTCGGCCGGTTGGTCGAAGGTCATCCTGTCTTTGAAGCCTGCACGCCGAAAGGGGTGATCAAAATGATTGAATCCACAGGCGTCCCAATCGAGGGCAAACGAGCCGTCGTCCTGGGTCGAAGTAACATCGTGGGCAAACCGCTCGCATTGATGCTGCTTCAGCGGCACGCGACCGTCACCATCTGTCATTCGAAAACCGTCGATCTCCCCGCCGTCTGCCGTGAGGCTGAGTTGTTGTTGGTCGCGATCGGCAAGGCGCGGTTCGTCACAGCGGACATGGTTCGTGAAGGGGCTGTGGTCATTGACGTCGGAACCAACAGGTTGCCGGATGGAAAGGTTGTCGGCGACGTGGACTTCGAGCCGGTCAGTCAGAAAGCCGGCTGGATCAGCCCTGTGCCCGGGGGTGTGGGTCCGATGACGATCGCTATGTTGCTGGACAATACCGTCGAATCTGCTAAGAGAATAGCGGGATGGAAATGAGGTTCACGCGATGAGTTCCGAGCCGCGACGTCTGAAAGAGGTCCTGGATCGTGGTCAATTTGCGGTGACGATCGAATACAACCCCCCCAAGGGTACGAACATCACGCATATCGTGGACAGCGCCAAGAGTCTGCTGGGGCGCGTCAATGGCATCAATGTCACGGACAATACGGCTGCGATCGTTCGGGCCGGCTCGTTGCCTGTCAGCCGGATTCTCTACGAGATCGGCCACGATCCTGTCATGCAGTTGACCTGCCGCGATCGAAACCGCATCGCAATGCAATCCGATCTCATGGGAGCGCATATTCTGGGCATCCGCAATATTCTCTGTCTCACCGGAGACTATCCGACCGTCGGCGATCACAAGGACGCCAAGCCCGTGTACGATCTGGATTCGGTTCAGGTCATGCAGCTTGTGAAAGGACTCAACAACGGTAAAGACTACGCCGGCAACAAACTCGATGGATCAACCCAGTTCATGATCGGCGGAGCCGTCACGCCGGAGGCGGATCCGCTCGGGCCCATGCTGGTAAAATTTGAAGTCAAGGTGCGTGCAGGAGTCGAGTTCTTTCAGACGCAAGCCATCTATCATCCAGAACAATTCAAGACGTTCATGGAGGGAGTCGGACACTTCAAGATCAAGGTGCTTGCGGGCATTCTGCTCCTCCGCAGCGCCAAGATGGCCGAGTTCATGAACGCGAACATTCCAGGCGTGTCCGTACCGGACGAGATGATCGCGGAACTGCGCGCGGCGGGAGACAAGCATGCATTGGATGTAGGGGTGGAGATTGCCGTGCGGACCATCAAGGCGGTGCGGCATTTCTGCAATGGCGTCCATATTATGGCGATCAGGGCCACCGAACGACTCCCGGAGATCCTGACCAAGGCGGAATTGTCCTGATGACCATTCCGGAGTTTCAAAAATTCAAACGTGACAACAAGAAACTGCTTGTCGTGACGGCGTACGATGCGCTCTTCGCTCGTATTGTCGAACAAGCCGGTATCGAGACGATTCTGGTTGGAGACTCGCTCGGAGTCGTCGTGCAGGGCAAATTGAACACACTGTCGGTCACGATAGAAGATATGGTGTATCACACAAAGCTGGTAGCCGGCGCCGCTCAGCATGCTCTGGTTATCGGAGACATGCCGTTTTTGTCGTATCAAGTCAATTGTGATGACGCCATCCGCAATGCCGGCCGCTTGCTTCAGGCGGGGGCTGCGGGGGTTAAATTGGAGGGTGGTGCGGTCGTCGTGGATCGTGTTGAAGCCCTGACCAAGATAGGGATTCCCGTCATGGGGCATCTCGGAATGACACCGCAATCAGTTCATCGGTTCGGCGGTTACAAGGTGCAAGGCAAGGAACAGAGGGAGGCGGACACTCTGGTGGAAGATGCTCGAGCATTGGAGGCGGCGGGGGCGTTTGCGATTGTCCTCGAAGCGATTCCGGCCGGTGTGGCGAAGAGGGTTACCGAAACCCTGACAATACCGACGATCGGGATTGGCGCCGGCCCTCATTGTGACGGCCAAGTCCTCGTTCTTTACGATTTACTCGGACTCTTCGATGACTTTGTTCCCAAGTTCGTAAGGCCGTATGCCCACCTCAAGGCGGATGCCCTCCAGGCCTTGCGTCGCTTCAAGGAAGAAGTAGAGCAAAATAAATTCCCGTCTGACTCCGAAAGTTACCGTTAGGATCCGAGGTGCAGGAGTCTTCTCTCATACTCCTGTGACGATTCGAGCATTCCTGGATCCGTTGGATCTCTTCATTACGGTGTTACGGCAAGACGCTGGTTCTCCCCTTCCGACCTTCCCTCATCAGGCAGATTCAATTGGATGCGAATGTTGGCGCCCTGCGCGATGAAGCAGGGGCTTGCGATGTCCTGTATCAACTTTGCGACGTTCATTCCCATATAACTGGCGGGAGCTTTGGTTAAGCGATCCATCGCCTTACGTGCCAGTCTCTTAGTTGCCGCATGATTGCCCATGCGACGCTTGACCTGAGCAGCCGCCAATTGAATGAGCGCTTGGAAAAAATTACCTTCCGAAGATTTTGGTCCAACCACGTGCCACAATTTCTCAAATACCTCATGACTTTCCCACCAAAAGCCAAAATTCAGGAGATCGATGCCATAGCGATACTCCTCGGAGTCGTACCACCGGTCCTGTGGGAATGTGGGATTCCCCTCGAATTTTTCTGGCAAACGACCATCTTGTCCTCGTCCCGGACGCGGTGTATGTCCGGGGATATACGCGTACGGTGGAAGAGGTCGATCGGAATAGCGCCGCTGGTGAGGAGGCGGTACCGTGTCAGTCACCGTGGCAGTCGTTTCGGCAGGAACTCTGGAAGACGGCTCGATCTTGTAGACGAATCGCTGTGAGCCTGTTGCCCCACACGCATCCGCTGTCCAAGGCCAGGATATTGTCGGCCAAATGGAGGCCTAGAGCAGCCCAATGTCCGCAAACAATGGTGGTGGTATGGCTTTGTCGTCCGGGGATCTGAAACCATGGACTATATCCTGGAGGTGCCTCCGACGGCGGGCCAGAAAACTCCAATGCCATGACTCCTGTTCCTGTGCAGATGCGCAGACGGGTGAAGACGGTTGCGATTGCTGCCAGGCGGGTCGGTCCAGCCAATGCCGGCGTCCATTGAAGATGCCTGTTTGGGTATAAGGCATGCAGCAGATCTTTATAGTCTGGTCCTTGAAGAATGCTCTCCACTTCTCCGCCAAGCCCTTCCGCCTCATCGATGGTCCACTGCGGCAGCAGTCCGGCATGCACCAGCGTAAAATCGCCGTCACGGTAGAACAATCGTTGGCGGCGTAGCCAGGTGATGAGATCATCCCGGTCGGGGGCATTCAGCACATCAGCAATCGTGTCTTTGGATCGCAAGGAGGCAAGGCCGGTTGCCGCGGCGATCAGAAAGAGATCGTGATTGCCCAATACAGTCGTGGCTGCTTCTCCCAAACCTTTGACATACCGAAGGACTTCGAGTGAATCCGGCCCTCGATTGACAAGATCGCCGGTGAACCACAAGTGGTCGCGGAAAGGATCGAATCCAATCTGGTTCGTCAGACGATTGAGGGCATTGAAGCATCCCTGTACGTCACCGATCGCATAGGTCGCCATGTACAAGAAGGGTATATGCGAGAGGCCTATGGTCGCAAGCCGGAAATGACGAAATGCGAGAGAATGGTTGGGGATGGTGCCGGAGAGGAAGGTGGGTTTAGAACCGAAAGTCTTCGATAAGCCAGCGATCTCCCTGCTTCACCACGACAAAAGTTGCCCGTGTTTTCTGGCCTCCCAACGCTCGAACGGTCCCGGAAAATGTCGCAACATTTTTCTCCAACTTCCTATCAAGAAAATCACTCGCATAGTTATTTTCGACGATCTTATTGCGCTGAACGGTTTCTTGAAACTGCTCCGGCGTGTACTTCACCTTTGCATTGTCTGACAGAAAGGTATAGGCCAGCTGATAATCATGTTTTCCGATGGCCTCGAGTTGGGCATGGACAGTTTTCCCCGCTTCCAGCGTTCGCCCCCAGAACCACCAGGTTGCGGCGCCGGCGATCAGGCCGATGATAAGCAGCGTTCTCACGGGGCCCCCCAGTTATGTGCAGAATTCTGTCTCCATTTTAAGTGTAGGGGGATAGGGACATTCTGTCAAAATTACGAGATCATGGGCTCCCGAATCCGGCCTCAACGGCGCGTCGGCGAAACTCTCAATACCTCGGCATGAGGTGATGTCCTTCTGGAAGGCGGAAAGGAATACATTCTGCTGGAATAGGAGAAGTACGCACAGGGAGGAAGAGGGTTCAAAAACTACGGGAATCTGGCCTCGATTGTGCTGGTGAGCCCGCCCCGAGCGGTAAATTGTCCCGTCACTTTCGCCCAAACAGGACGGCAGGCTTTGACCACATCCTGGAGGATTCTGTTCACGGCATTCTCATAGAAAATGCCCATGTTTCTGTAGGCATGGATGTACATTTTGAGGGATTTGAGTTCGAGGCACGTTTGGTCAGGCATGTACTGCAATCTGATTACCCCGAAATCGGGAAGCCCTGTTTTAGGGCACATCGCGGTGTACTCGGGGATTTCGATGATGATGTCGTAGCCCTTGTACTGGTTTGGCCACGTTTCAATGTTGGGAAGAGGCGTCACGAGACCGCTTTTCGCATGAACTTCTGTGTACTTCAGCCGGCCCGCTCGTTTCGTCATAGTTGTTTCATCCATTCCAATTGATCGATCTTTTCAAGCTGAAGGTAGAGTGTCACCCACGGGCATACCATCTCGGGATAGACTTCACAGAAGCCACCTTTACGAACGCCGCCGCAAGGACCGTGGCTCATGAATTTTGGACATTCCGATTTGATAGAACCGTCAGGAACAGCCGGGCGTTTGTGTACTCCGCCCGTCTGGGCAGCACCCTCGTCCTCGCCCGGAATAATGACTCGCAGTGACATAGCTGCAGTGTAGCCTCAAATTCTCCAAGGGGCAATCTTTACCGACTCTGGCCAGGACTTGCAATGGGGCTTCCAGTGGTCTGTATCGACCCGGCCGAGTGAATGAGCCACCTGGCTTCACAGGTTTTTCGAGCATGCTTAGGGCCAAGGGCCTACCCTCATATGTTCTACTAGGCCTTCTTTCGTGACTGGTGGGCCTTCTAAAAAGTTGCATTGCCACGACATACACTATAGACTTGGGCACCTATGGAGCACTTCCACAGTCTCTCTTGGTTTCCAATTGACAGTTTTTTTCGCGCTTTGTTACACTCGACAATCGTAACGATCATATTCACAGGTTTCATTCCCTGTGACTTCTAGGCCGACAGTTTAGTAACGGCACCAAATGGGGGCTGGCTTATCACCCTTTGATAAAGTCGGTCGAACGCAGCATAGAGGGAGGATTAAAATGAGTCTTGATTATGTAAAGTTTTCGAATGGGTTCGAAAAATTCATGCCAAAAGAGTATCGCGATATGGTTGAGCATGGTCCCTTTGGGAAGAAGATTTCTGTTTCGCAGATGGGATCATTCAAGGAAATCCTTGAAGAACATCCGATGTGTGCCGGATGTGCAATGACCCTCTTCATACGCCTCGCCATGATTTCCTTTCCCAACCCAGAAGATACCATCACTGTCGGAACCGCCGGCTGCGGACGGCTGGCTATTTCTCAGGCAGCCATTCCATTTGTCTACGGAAACTACGGCGATCAGAACGGAGTCGCGAGCGGATTGTCTCGCGGACTGAGGCTGCGTTTCGGTGACAAGCCCAAGGATGTGGTGGTGATGGCTGGTGATGGCGGTATGGCGGACATCGGGTTTTCCGTCACGCTGCATTCCTGGTTCCGCCGCGAAAAGTTCACCACGATCATGCTGGACAATGAGGTCTATGGGAATACCGGTGGGCAGGAGAGCGGGATGACCAATCGAGGTGCGGTGTTGAAGATGGCTCCTTTGGGGAAGAAGTTTGACAAGATGGATATGGTCCAGATGGCAAAAGTTGCCGGTTGCGCATACGTGGCGACGGTGGTGCCGAACAATCCGCGACGGGTGGAAAGCGTGATCAAAAAAGCCGTCCTCATCGCCCGTGAGGTCGGCCCAACCTACATCCAGGCCTACACGTCTTGTAACATTGAATACGCGATTCCGACCGACAAAGTCATGGAAGATGCCAAAAACGTCGAAAACGACCGTTATCAGTTCACCGAATATATCAGTGATGATGCCAAGCAATACCTCACAGAACGGTATGGCTATAAGGAATTCTTGCAGAAGCCGGCTGCGAAGGCGGAGATTCCGAAGGCTTGAACATTCAGCGGATTGTTCAGGATTAACGCCATAAGGAGAGTGGGCAATGGCAAAACGATTTAATATCAGAATGGCAGGAGTCGGCGGGCAGGGTGTCGTGACAGGGTCACACATTCTCAGCACAGCGGTGATCCATGCGGGCGGAGAGAGCACCATCGTGCCTTTCTATGGCTCCGAAAAGCGCATGGCGCCGGTCGAAAGCTACGTGCGTGTTTCGGATGAGCCCATCTATGAGATCGGCGAAATCACGTTCCCGCATATCATCATCATCTTCCATCCTCAAGTCATCACCCACGGGAAGTCCTATACAATGCCGTTCTACTTCGGCTTAAAGGAAGACGGAGTGGCATTGATCAATAACGATGGGCCGATGAAGTTGCACAGAGATCAGGCGGCGGAGCTCGAAGAACGACGGGCGAAGCTCTACTATTTGCCTGCCACAAAAATTTCTCTGGAGGTTGCGGGGATGGACCTTGCCACGAATATGGCGCTTATGGGGGCCATTGGGTGCATTACCGGCCTGACAACCATTGATGCATTGGAGCAGGCGGTGAAGGACCGGTTTCTCGGAAAAGGATTCGTCGTGTCTGGCGGGACGGCCGCATTGGATAGCGTGGTTGAGCGTAAGTTCAAAAAGAAGCAGGAATTAATTGATAAGAACGTAGCGTGCATCAAAGCCGGGTGGGATCATGCGGCCCAGAATGGCTGGGATAAGCCCTTTAAGGCGACCAAGAAGGCAGAAGCCGACGCTACTGCGGCCCTCACAAAGGGCTGATAGCATACAGGAGACGAATTCATGTATCTAGTTGCTGACATTAATGTTGAGATCTGTGCGGCGACGAGTTGCAAACTCTGCACGCAGTACTGTCCAGAAGCCAATACCATTCAGTACAACGATAACTTGGGCAAGGAGCAGGGATTCAAGTACGGCTCCGCTTATGTGGCCGTCGATCGGTGTAAGGGATGTGCGCAATGCGTCTGGGTGTGCGACAACATGTCAAAGCACAACGCCATCAAGATGGTCATGATCGACCAACTTCCGAAGGCGGCCATTACAGACAACATCACATACGGAGAAAAGAGTACGACGGCCTCATTGGCCAGCCCATGGTCGGTTTCAGCATAAGGGAGACGACAAGCGTGAGCACGACACCGCAACAGAAAGAACGTATCATCGTTCCTGGTCCGGCAGGGTTTCATCCCCCGTCTGCCGCCCAATTGGGAGTGATGCTTCCGGATCCGGGACAGGGATTAATGTACGGAGTTCTGGAGCCAAAGGAAGAACTTGTGATCGAAGAGATGGCGAAGAAAATGCTCACGAGTCCGAATGCCACGCTGTTTCCGGGCCCGCTGGTTCTCTGGGCGTGGAATGAGCATGCTGTCCAGAAGGCGAAGGCTGTCTTGGAAATTGCCGCCCAGATCCCGGATGTTTTGATTATTCCCATGCCTGACTATCGTCCGAAGTATCCCAAAATCGATCCGGAGGAAATGATCAACCCCAATCATCCGAATTTGACCATTTGGGGAAATAAAATCGAAGCCTGTATTTTCATCGGCGTGCATTGCCACTACGCCAACCTGACGTTAAAAATGATCAGAGCTGGCACGAACTGTTGCACCATGGCCATCTGTGCCGAGCAAGGCCATGAAGATGCCATGCTGACAATTCGTGACTCTGACACCGCGAAATTGCAGCGAGTGGCGCAAATTTTCAAGCGAGTGCGTGAACAGATGGGCATCAAGGTGCCCGCTAATGGCGAGAATGTTCGTTTCACCGGAACCCAGTCCAAAGTGCATGAGGGGAAAACTCATACCAATCCTCTCTCCTTTACGCCAAGGGCGACCGATCTCGGAAGTGCGGCGATGTTCGGCCACAAAGCAGAACATATGAAGAGCGAAGCATAGAACGGTTGGAAGGTTGATATAGCCAAGAGGTGTGACGATGAGCGAAGCCCTTGAATCCGAACAAAAAACCAATCCACAAGGTGACCCTATCACGAGCGTGGCGGCTCCAAAATCCGACGCGAAGAAGGACCCGCACGCAGAGGCCAAGAGACAAAAAGTCGTCACCCCTGAATACATGTTCCTCGAAGCGCCGAGGACAAAGGAATTCATCACGGGTAGCGAGGCTGCGAAAGAGGCGGTCCGTCGCTCGAATGTGGACATTTCCATCGCCTATCCAATTACGCCGCAGAGTGAAACGATGCAGCTCATCGGCGTTCTCTATGGCGAGGGATACGTAAAGGAATATTACCGTGGCGAAGAGGAATATGGTGTGATGTCGGCGATCGCCGGGGGATCGCGGGCCGGAGTACGATGTTTCACCGCGACCGCTGGTCCAGGCACCTTGCGGGGAATTGAGCCCATCGCATCTTGGCCTGGTCACCGGTTGCCTGCGGTGTGCATGTTTACATGCCGGGTAGTGAATGCGCCGCTCGCCATTCAGCCGGACAATATCGAAGTGTCGTATTTGCTCAATTGCGGGATGATCGTTTTTCACGCCGAGAATCAGCAGGACATGTTTGACTTCATCCTGGCGGCATTCATTATCAGCGAGAAGAATGACGTGACCCTCCCAGTGGGAGTCTGCTGTGACGGATTTTTTGTCACTCATGCCCGCGGATATGTTCGCATGCAGGAACGCGGCATTAAGTTACCCGCACGAGAGGCGTGGCGTGGCGCGGTACCTGTACTTGATGCCGAGAATCCGCCCGCTCGTTTGTCGCGCGACGCCCCGGTCCAAAAGTCCAACTTCATGGCCTACAACATCCATGCCGTGTGGCAGCAAGAAGTGTGGGCAGCCGTAGAGCGGTCGCGTAAGTATATCGACAAGTACATGGGGGGGCTCTGTACAGCGGAGAATATGGAAAATGCAGAAGCTGTCATTATCGCTGCAGGCAGCGCGGCGGCTCAATCGCGGGAGGCCGTTCGGCTGTGCGCAGAGAAAGGCATGAAGGTCGGTTTGATTAAAGTTCGATCGCTGCGGCCTTTCCCGACCCAGGAATTGCGTGATCTCTGTAAGAATACAAAACTAATCGTCATTCCCGAGTTCAATTATGTTGGATGGCTGGCGAAAGAAGTTGCCACTGCGATTTACGGTCATTCGAAAGCGAAGATCATTGCAGGTCCGCATGTGTACGGTGGACAATCGATGCCGGTAGAGTTGATCGTGGATGAGGTTGAATCCGGCTTGACTGGGAAAAAGTCGACCAACGTTCCATTGTCTGCGATCATGGGGACTGATGTCGATCAGGCCGCCATGGGCCACTTCATGCGAAGCATCTGAACGCGCCTTTAAAGGAAGGGCCCGTCAGGAAAATGGTTCCTGACGGGCCCTTGTCGTTTTAATTTTCCCCTTCCGTGGAAGTATTATCCCTGCAGATCTTCCTGGATCATGTCTTCACTGTCCGGCATTCCGTACGCAATAAATTTAGCATAGGAAAGATAAATCATGCTGCTGTCGCGCATGGCTTTCGCTCCGTACGTCATGCGCTCAAGTTTGGAGGCATCTGAGCTCTCCTGAGTGCGCATGGTTGCCACTTGTTCCTCTAGAAGCAGAGTATATCTTTCCATTGCCTGTTCCACCTCTCGGTAGGCTTGTAGAATAGCGTCCGTCATAGGCATATCTCCTTCCCACGAGGTAAGATACAGCACGCCCTTTTCAAGGGTCAACCGTTACAATGGAGTACCTTTGAACGCATTTTCAAGTCGTTTGGAAAAGGTCCTGACGCATGCGAGCGGCATACATCTAGCCGATCTCGATCCCCGAACCAGGCTGGATATTGCCAAGCATGTCGGGCAGTTGTCATATCGATTCACGCGCGAGCGGGAGCTGACAATAGGAAACTATCTCGAGGATTCAGCCACTGCCCTTGCGTATCTGGCATACTTTTTCCCGGTCAATGCTGCCAAAGTGTATAGGTTGCTTGACGAGTTGGCACCCCCATTTCCCAATATCGATTCCAATGTTATACGGGTGCTGGATCTTGGATGCGGTCCCGGGACAGGCGCGATGGCCGTGCTCGACTGGGTGCAATCAAGGGGGTGGTTTCAATCCGGGAGACTACATTGCGTTGCTGTGGACCAATCGTCAGCGTCGCTGATGACTTGCCACCGGCTCTGGTCAGCATATTGCGAAAGTGAAGGAAATTCTCGCCATTCGTTGCGTCCTCTCCATGAGGACCTGCAAGAAGGTCTCTCTCGTCAGATCAAGCACGAAGGTGGGACAAGGGGATACGACTTGATTATCATCCAGAACGTCCTATCGGAACTTGCGACTGGAAAGCCGGGCCGGGAGCAGTTGCGAACCAGACTAGTCACCAGCGCGCTGGACATTCTTTCGAGCCATGGTACCGTCATGGTCATCGAGCCCGCCCTTCGTGATGCTTCCCGGCAGCTCCACGAGGTCAGGGATCGACTCCTGCAAGACCAGAAGTGTACCGTGTATAGCCCCTGTTTGCATGAACGGTCTTGTCCAGCGCTCGTGAAACCGGATGACTGGTGTCACGAGGAACGGTCATGGAGCCCACCGGCCTGGATCCAGGCCATTGATCGCGACGTAGGCTTTATTAAAGATGCATTGAAGTTCTCCTATGTGTTGCTTCGCAAGGATGGCCGATCGATCGTCCGGCGCGCGCCGGACGTTTACCGCGTCGTGAGCGAACTTCGTGTGTTCAAGGGAGAAAAGCGAGCCTGGCTGTGCAATGAGAATGGAAGACCTGAGGTCGGACGGCTTGACCGGGTAACCTCGTCTCAGAATGCTGCGGTCGATGACTGGCATCGCGGAGCCATCGTGCGTATCAGCGAGATTGTGAGAAAGGAGCGAAAGGGGAAATTGTCAACGGTGGGAAGAATCGAGCGCGACACAGCAGTGCAGATCATTCGTCCGTCTGAATAGTTCGCGTCAACGGACAAGACCAGGTGACGAACGGCGCACGCGTTCGGTTGGGTCATCATGCGTTGGATAAAGATACCGCACATCTCTTTTACTGTTGGCCTCACCCCTTGTCGGAATAGAAGAACGGGGTTCGGCGCCGCTTACGGCTCCTGATTGGCAGTTTGCGCGATGCCGCAGCCTCAGCGCGCATCCGTTCCACCTGCCCACAACTCAAATAATAGAGTGTGAACGGGCTGTCACTTGCAAACCGGTCCCCGTCCTAGGAAACCTGCCACCCTTGAAAAACAAATGAGCGAGCTTGGAGCGACCATTGTCCGTTCGATGCGCGCACGTACCCACGGGATCGGCTGAGAATGTGCCGCGCTGATTGATGTGTTCCCGCAAGAGGGTCCAATCGAGGGCCAATGGACGTTCGTAGTCCGCTGGACGGGATGTGAACCCATTCAATACGTGGCAATTGCCGATCCGCATAAGAGACCATGGCAAATGGCCCCTGGACCGCAACGGTTTGAAATGTATGAATGATCGCGTATTGTTCTGTAGAATCGCTGGCGTGTTATACGGATAGAAAGTCTCGGATCCGGCTCTTATACCGATCCGCCTAATCATTGTTTGGCCGCTCATCGATCCCGTGCCGTCCGAAACATCTTGAAAACTCCAGCAGTCCGAACTAGCGCGGTACGCATTGTCGTTCAACCTCTTGACAAACAGCGGGGGCCCGTCGCCGTGTCGGGACAATTGTCGGATGCTGAGGCGTGGCAGGTTGTTAGGGCTATCCGGCCAAGGTTCGCAGAATATGCGGCGCAGTACGACACCAAGAAATACTGGCCGGACGTCTACCGGGATGTTCGTCGAGAGTTTGGTCAGCCCCGGACGGTAACCCCTAAAACCCTGCGGCAGGCGTTATTGTGGAAGTACGGCCATCTCGGCAAGCCGGCGATCCCGTCCGCGCACGAGGCGCTGATCTCCCAGCTGCAGCTAGGGTGGTCTGCGGCAGCGGCTGTTCTCCCGAGACTTCCCGAAGATGCGTTCGTTGCTATCGATCGATATTTCGGAGGTAGGTCACGCTTCATCACCGTTGCCTTCCTGCTACACCTCTTGCATCCGCGAAAAGTGCCGATCATCGACCAGCACAACTTTCGTGCTGTCAATGCGCTCCTGGCTAGTGTTCGCTCATCCTGGAAGCCCAGAGGGCAGCCATCACGGTACGCGGATATCTTGCTCGTAGCGGGGTTCATGGATGCGGTACTAGCGGCGTGGTCGCGTGGCGCGCCGGAGAGGGCTCCAGGTGCGCGTGAGCTGGACAAATTTTTGATGATGTATGGGAAGGCCATCAAGAAGCGGGTCTAACACGCATTTGCAGCCGACGACGCCTGCTGCGATCACGAACCGATTCAGCTGAAACGCACGACGTTCGGCGGTGGGAGGGGAGAGGACGGACCGAAGATTTACAAGTAGCATAACGTCCATCACCGAGGATGCAGCGCGCTCATGAGCCGCCGCACCGACTGCCAAGGAATCGAAGGGAAGATCATCATCGGTGGATCGATCGCCGGCTTGAGCGCGGGGATCGCGCTGTGCTGCAAGGGATTCTAGGCCGACATCTTCGAGCGCTCACCGGAGACAATTGAGACCCCGGGCGCCGGCCTCGTCATTCAGCCCGATCGGGCGAACTACGTGCGG
>CAWCIJ010000013.1:0-488420 GCA_963795615.1 uncultured Nitrospiraceae bacterium | reverse complement strand
CATGACCAATGCGCGTCTCGCGCCTGGCTTCGTTCGGAGGAACAATGTACAAAAACATTCTTCTGTTTTCTGATGGAACCGGCAATAGCTCAGCCAAGCTATTTAAGACCAATGTCCGGCGGGTCTACCAAGCAGTCGATCTGCTCGATCCCAAAGACCCGCAGGAACCGCGCCAATTCGCCTTCTACGACAATGGCGTCGGCAGTTCGTCCTTCAAGCCCTTGGCCGCGCTCGGCGGCGCCTTAGGCGTAGGTCTCGCGCGCAATGTGCGTGACCTCTATGCCTTCGCGTGTCGTACCTACCAGCCCGGCGACAGAATGTACGCGTTCGGTTTTAGCCGCGGGGCTTTCACCATCCGGGTCCTGGTCGGCTTGATCATGGATCAGGGTCTCGTATCGTATGACGGGAACGAGGCCGATCTCGATCGCCACGCGGCCGCAGCCTATCGCGCCTATCGCAAGAAGTACAACACAACCGGCGGGTTGGTCGGGCCTCTGCGCAGGATGCGGGACGCGGTGATCGACGCTCGCGACCGTCTTCTCGGGCGGCGCCTCTACCGCGAGATCGAAAAGGTCGGCGGGCCCCATTCGACGCAACCGGTTGAAATCGAATTCCTGGGTCTATGGGATACGGTGGATGCCTATGGTCTACCGGTGGACGAACTGACCCGGGCTATCGATTGGTTCATCTGGCCGCTGACGATGCGCGATCTGAACCTGAATAGGCGGGTGAAGCGGGCCCGACATGCGCTCTCGCTCGATGACGAGCGCAACACGTTCCATCCCCGTTTATGGAACGAAGAGCCTCGAACCGGACATCCCAACACTGGTGTACCAGGCGGCAATCGGGCCACGACGCACATCGACCAAGAGCGCATCAGCCAAGTCTGGTTCGCCGGTGTCCACTCGAACGTCGGGGGCGGCTATCCGGACGACAGCCTGGCGCATGTCTCGCTCGAATGGATCATGAGCGAGGCACACAAGTATGGCGTGCGTTTCAGCAAGAAGATCTGGGAGGAGTTCCGCGCTCTGAGCGATGAGAACGGCCCCATCTACGATTCGCGCCACGGTCTCGGAGGCTATTATCGGTACAATCCTCGGCGCATCGAGAAACTCGCGAACACCGACGAGGTGGTGATAAAACGAACGAAGGTCCATGAGAGCGTGTTCCGGCGCATCAAGGCAGGGCAGGATGGCTATGCGCCCTTTGTCTTACCACCAGGCTTCGCCGTGGTGGGACTCGACGGAGCCATCGTCGATGGAGCCACATACCGTGAGACCGACGTCGGTAAAGACTTCAGCGAGCAGCGGGAGAATGTCTGGAACTGGGTCTGGTGGCGGCGCCTCGCATATTTCGGCACGCTGTTCACGACCTTCGTGCTCGCCCTGATGCCCCTCATATGGCCGGCCTTGCCGAGGGGAGCTTGCGAGTCGAAGTTGTGCTTTGTGTCGGACGGAATCGATCTTATTGCGGCCATACTGCCCGGCTTTACTGCGACATGGACCGACTCGTTTTCGTCCCACCCCGACGTGTTTCTGGTCCTCGCCTCGCTCATAGGGTTCGGACTCTGGGCCGGCGGTGCCCTGGAGCGCACTGTGCACGATGCGATGCGACCGGTTTGGTACAGCATCCCGCAAACGGCGCCTCGCGACATCCCGCCGTTCCCGCCGCCGGCGCACCCGGGTTGGATCAATCGAGCTATCGAATGGCTGCGCACCAGACGAATCTATCAGAACGCTTTCTGGAGTTTGACCCACCGGGTCATCCCGGGCCTGTTTCTCCTCGCGGTCGGCTACACCGCCGTCGCGATCGTCAGTCAGGTATCCTTCGCCATTCGCGTATCCTGGGGAGGTGTGTGCGCGAGTGTCGGCAATCCGAAGCCGGTAGCGTCGCGAGAGGAGGGGCGTCCGTTCGCCACGAACGCCCTCTGTACGTCGACGGGGCTGGCGCTTGACAAGGGTGCAACGTATCGCCTGCGCATCACGATCCCAGCTACCGACCCCTGGACCGACAACGGCATTCCGGCGGGCCCGAACGGCGTTCGTCCTGAGGACATGTCGATTGCCATGAGTATCGGCGTGCCTCTGCGCCGGCATATCAGCCAGCCTTGGTTCAAGCCGATCGCGCGTGTCGGCGTGACCGGAACGGACGAATATCCACTCGATCCGAAGCCGTCGCTTGCCTCGAATACCGACCAGCGCAAGCCGATGACGATGGGTAGGCTCGACACCTGCTCCGGGGCGCCTAAACTCTCCATGAACCGAGTGCGGCGGACGTGACGTTCGAGACTGAAATCGTCGCCAGGTCAGATGGCGAGCTATTCCTGTATGTGAACGATGCAGTGCTCCATCCGGGGCTGACGAGCTTCTTCTATTGTAATAACGAGGGGGCCGCGCGCGTCACAGTCGAACGTGTTGTGCCCTCCTCACTTGCGCGCCCATGACCAAGCAAACGGCGCTGGAACTTGAACCAGCCAATCAGGAGTTTTGTCTCGGCTGCGACCGCGCCTCGGGGGAGAGCGCGTCCCACGGGACAGAGGCTGTCTTGGCAGGCTCGGGATGCGTGTAATATCGCCGGGGCGGGTGGGTCGAAGACCGATCTTCCAGATCCATTGATATTTGTCTCTCTATTCAGATCGTTACATGAGAGCAAAGATCTGCATACGAAGACGGATGCAAGGCTCACGTAGAGAACAGGCGATCCGAGTTACTGAGCCGACCACCAAATAGTGCGTATGCGACCGTTCATGGTTCGACAAGCTCACCACGAACGGTGACCCTAAAGCCCGTTCGCCCTGAGCCTGTCGAAGGGCAGGGATGCACTATTTGCTGGCCTCATCAGTATAAGCGCACGAAAAGCAACACCAAGAGAAAGGAAGCAGTATGAAGAAATCATCGGCTAAGGCAATGAATGATAATCTTCGGCCTGAATACGACTTGACCAAATTGAAAGGCCGCGTCCGGGGCAAATACTACGAGAAGGCAAAAGCCGGAACGAACCTCGTTCTTATCGATCCCGATTTGGCGCAGGCGTTTCCTGATACCGATTCTGTGAATCACGCATTACGACTTCTTGTGCAGGTCTCAAGCGTCGTCACCTCTCCTCCACACAGCGTTAAGGCCCGGCCTGCTCGGCGGCGGAAGCAAAACGGTGAACAACGCGGCCCCTCATCTGCCACCCGTTAGGCGCTGAGTAAGTTCTTGCGTAGACTGGGGTCAGCAACTGTCTTGAATATCAAGCCTGCTGACCCCGTAATATGACCCCGCCCCTCTCCCCATTGAGAAGTTGGGGCGAGGGAGATTCTAGAACATTGTGCGAGGGAGATTCTAAAAGAGACATGGCGGCGTTGCCGAGTCGATAGACGCGCGCCGCGGTCAAGCCAAGCACCTGATCGCGCTCAAGGGATGAGAGACGCGCGAACAGACGATTCATTTCCTGCCAGACATGCGCGTATCCGCCGCCTAAGATCGAGACCGGCCAGTCACTTCCCCACATCAGCCGCTCGGCGCCGAATGCGACGAGCGCATGATCTACATAGCGCGAGAGATCATCCGCGGTCCAACCGGCTTGCGCCGCGGTGTCGAGCCCGGATAGTTTGGCAAAGACATTCGGCGCTTCAGCTGCGCGGGCGATCAAGGAGGCCCATGGCTCCCATTCGCGTGCCGCGATCGGAGGCTTGCCCATATGGTCGATGATCACTCTGAGGTCCGGCGCCGCCGTCGGCGATCGTCGGAACGTGCTCGAGATGGCGCGGCAGAATGGCGACCAGGTCGAACGTGAGGCTCCGATCTGCGAGGAGCCTCAGTCCTTCCAAGACGCTATCGCGCAGGATCCAATCGGGATCCGGCTCGACGTTGATCAAATGGCGCACGCCCACAAAGCGAGCGTTCTCCCGCCAGCACGTCGAGCGTGCGGGCCGCTTCCTCCGGCCGATCCAGAGGGACCCAGCCAACGATGCCCGCGATCCAATTGTGAGCCTTGGCGTACTTCAGGAGCGCGGCGTTTTCTTCGAGTCCATCCGCCGCTTGGACCAGACACGCTACGGTGAACGCCGGCGGCGTGGAGTTGCGGTTCCAGGTCGGACGGCGTAAAGGATCGGCGGAGCGGCGCAAAGGCCTCGTTCCCCTTATAAGGAAGCCTCTCCATCCACGAGGTCTGGTACGTGCCGTAGGTCCAAAAGTGCTGGTGCGCGTCGATGATAATCGCCATCTCCCATCCCCTTACATCCGACTGACGCTGTTTCCGCACTCTCGGGGCGAGCAACCTGTTGGAGTCGACGGGGAAGCGCTCTTCGGCTTTGTGATTGGAGCGCTCCTGGTCCTGCTAGCGATCCAACCTCAGTGCATGACGCCCGCGGCCGTGCCGAGAACCGGCTCGTAGGGCTAGAATTGAAAGCCCACGCCGAATATGAAGGAATCATCAACTTTCTTACGATCGGGCGCAGGCTGCGTATTCAGCCGATAGTCGTATTCGAAGCTGACATAGAGCGTCTGATGGACAGTCACGCGGACGCCTTGGTCTGTAGTGATGCGGACGGCATTGCCGTACTTCAGATCGTAATAGCCGTCGAACCGTTGAAAGATCTTTATTCGAGGCAGCAGCGTGTGCTCGAACCGCCAGCTCCAATGGACGGCCGGCGTTTCCGTCCGCCGCACGGTCGTGTAGTCTTCGTCGACGTAGGCCAAGCCGAGAGTGCTGGACAGCGTGGTCCGGTCCGTACTTAAGAATTGATACCCCGGGCCGGCGCCGAGCGTGATGCGAAGCTGCAGGTTCTGAAACTTATCATGTTCGAGCATGCCGGACGTGTTGAGAAAGATCTTTTCGGTGAGAAAGTAGTCGTATTTCAATTGGCTCATCCAGTTCCTCGCCGTTACTTGACTGTTGGCTTCCCCATAGTTGTATTTGGCTTCCACGAACAGTCGTTGTCGATGGGCTTCCAGCGTGGCCCGGCCGATCGCATTGACCGCCTTAGTGTTGGTATTGCCGGTGGTATGGTTTCCGCCGATCGTGACCGTCCCATCATGGCGGAAGTGCCCGATATTGATGCCTTTGACCTGCGACAACGCAATAGGACCATCCTGACTGAGCTCCATCACGTGGCGGAACTCATGCCCGCCCAAGAAGAAATCCGTGACAACGCCTTTCGGTTCCCCGGGCACTCTGACCCGCATCGGTTTGGCGGATGTGACGCGCACCACTTTCGCCCAATCAATCTTCATCTGCCCATATTCCGTGTTCAGAGTCAGAACGTTGTCCTCCATCTTCACGACCTCGCCGTGGAGGTGATCCCCATTGTGCGTGGTGACCTCATCGGCCCATGTCGAAACCGGCGTCCACCCAATGACCGCGAGGACCAGCCAGTGATGGAAACGCCGACCTCTCAGCAAGTGAGGACTCCAGGACTTGGCCGCGGTGCCGTATCTAGCCCGCATTATTCATGACGGTTCGTCGCGAAATCGTGGAGTCGCGTTGCGAGACGGGCAAGCACAGGCGCGAGGGACCGAAGCGTACTTGAAACAGTACGGTGAGGGACTGAGCGGCGAGCACGCCCGCCGATAGGCTTGTCGCAGCAGCGAGTCCGCGATTGCAGTAGAAGCGTTCATGAATAATGCGGGCTAGGCCATGAGAGTCTGTGAGGCCGACGGCTTTCCCCATTGGCTCTCCCTCACCTTTTCGAAAGTTCCGATCGACCTCGTCGTCGCATGATGAACAGTCCGACGAGAATTGCAAGCACGACGGCCACCGCCACGATGACGACTGTGCGGTGCACCAGCGGAGAGAGTTGCTCCCATTCTTCCCCGAGGCCATACCCGATGGCAATGAAGGTCGTCGACCACAGGAATGCGCCGCAATAGGCAAAGCGCGCGAACACGTGCAGTGGTAGGTTCGATGCACCGGCCAGCATTGCGACAAGGTGCCGGACCCCGGGCACGAAGTAGGCAAACAGCAATGCATACTTCCCCCAACGCTGGACCCAGGCCTGCCCGCTCGCGAGGTGCTCAGGGCTGAGATGGAGCACGGGAGCTAGCTTTGCAACCACTTGTGACCCGGCAAAACGCCCGATTCCATAACTCAGACTAATCCCGGTCGAGCTGCCGAGAAAGGCTGCTGCCAGAGAAGGGGCAAAGGCGAGTTCACCTTTGAAGCTGAGGTACCCAACGAAGGTCAGCAGAGCTTCGTCGGGCACCGGAAGACCGACGATGCCGAGCATGAGGAGCAGGAAGATCCCGGCATAGCCATACCGCGTGACCCATTCAAAGCCCGTATCCATACGAGCCCGTTCTGAGAAGCGGGAAGACCTTTGTCATGGCCTCCTTTCTCAAGACCTCTTTTCAATGCGGCGAGTTCGCGATCGCGACGCCGATATCGATGCCTCCACCCGGAATGGTGTCGTTGATCGGGGCGGTGTGTTGCCCCGGCTCAAGTTCACCACGTACTGCTGCGCGAGCAGGCCGTTGATCCGATCCGATTCCATGGCGCACACGATAGAAGGCCGGCATCATACCCCTGTCGCGCGGATTTTGTAACTTGAATGCATGACGCGACTCATCTACTTTACGTAGCGGTTACAGGGGGCAACGCGATGCCAAGTCCCGAGTCGTTGCAATACGCGAAGATGCTTCGCTCCGCGCCCAAGATGGTGGAGATGACGCTGCCGGATCAGCGGGCGGCCGGTGAGCGCGCCGAAGCGCTGACGACGGAGCCGCGCGACATCACCTATGAGCCGATTGCGGAAGAGAGGGTGCACGGGTTGTGGGCGGTGCCGAGGATTGGCGCGACGCACTGCGCCGTTCTGTATCTCTTCGGCGGCGGCCACATCATCAGTTCCGTCAACTCGAGGCGGAAGTTCGCCGGGCACCTCGCCAACGCCGCCGGTTGCCGTGTGCTCATCGCCGATTATCGGCTGGCCCCTGAATATCCGTTCCCGGCCGACGTGGAAGATGCGACTGCGGCTTACCGGTGGCTGCTTGACCGGGGCCACGAGCCCACGCATCTGGCCATCGGAGGTGAGTCGTCAGCCGGCGGTCTTACCATGTCCACGCTGTTGTCTTTCCGAAGACTGGGCATTCCGCTACCCGCTGGAGGCTTCCTGCTCTCACCATGGATCGATCTGACCTGCGGCGGCGAGAGCCATCAGACCAAGCGAGAGGCCGACCTCACCGTCACGACCGCAGGCCTGCGGCGCATGGCCACGAAGTATCTCGCAGGCCATGCCCCTCACGATCCACTCGTGGCTCCGCTTCAAGCGGATCTTTCGGGCTTGCCGCCACTGTTCATCCAGGCGGGGGGTGATGAGATCCTGCTCGATGATTCGGTGCAGCTCGCACGGCGCGCCGGGATAGCGGGAACGATGGCGACACTCGAAATCTGGCCGGGCATGCAGCACTTCTTTCAGATTGCGGTAGGAGCGTTTCCCGAGGCCGGGGCGGCTGTCGGTCGCACCGGCGCATGGTTGCGTGAACGCTTGGCTCTGCCTGCACACCATGACTGAAACCCAGGCCTCAAGCCGACTTCTTCTTACCGTCAGAACAGATCAGTGCGCCGTTCGCCTAGCGCGCACGACAATGCTCGCAACGATCGGCAGGATTCTCTCGGCGTTCTTCGAGTCTGTCTGGAGTAATCCGCTCCTGGTGCGAGGCAAAGGAGCTGCTGGTAGATGCGAGGCCACAGGGTGCGCGACGCGACGAGTAAGGAGCGTCATGTTTGCGCACGCCGGCGAGACGGTGAGCCGGCAGGTTCCCGAAGAAACCGGAGGCGTGACCTTCTCACCCGCCCAGCCCCAAGTGCGCCGAGACGCACTTCCTCCCGCTGGAATACGGTGAGGGGCCACCGTGTGCGCGCCGTCGAGAGTAGGGAGCGTCATGTTCGCGCACGCCGGCGAGACGGCGAGACGGCATCTTCCCGAAGACACCAGAGGCGTGACCTTCTCACCCGCCCAACCCCAAATGCGCCGACACGCATTCCTCCCGCTGGAATACGGTGAGGGCGCACGGTGCGACGAATAAGTCGCACCATGTTTGTGCGCGCCGCCGAGGTGCACGCATCGAGGATGTGACAGTCCACGCCACGGCGTCGCAACTCACTGGCCATCATCAAACCGACCGGTCCCGCGCCTGCTACCAGACGTCCGTTGTTCGCATGGCAGCTTCCTACCCTTCGCCGCCGGGAACAATCGAAAGACCGGGTTCGCTGTTTGATCTGCCGGGGACGCGGCCGACGACCATGAAGTAACTGATCGTGCAGAAGAGCTCGTCCCGGCTCAGCAGCCGGTGTATCTCCTGTTGCCACTGTTCGAGTTCCCCGGCAGTGATGACTTGCTGTTCACAGGCCGCGCGGCCGATCTCAAGAAAATAGGCGCTGAAACTTTCGGGCTCGAAGATCACCACACCGGCTTCGACCGCGATATCGACGAGCCCGCAAGACTTGAACAGCCGTGGAAGTTCTCGGCCGATCCAGCCATTCTTGGTATTGTGATCGCAGTCAAAATGAAAGACCTTGCGCACCAGACTTCGATCGCTCAGATTGATCGTCACGGTCTCGAAATCCGGTTCGATCAGCGCGACGGCGCCGCCCGACTTCGTGACCCGGACGAGTTCGGAGAAGGTTCGTTCCGGATCAGCGACATACGGAAACAGCCGCTCGGCCCGAGCGATATCAAAGGTCTTATCTGGAAACGAAAGGTGCTGCGCGTCTGCCTGCCGATAGTCGATGGGAAGCCCAAGATCCGCCGCGCGTCGCCTCGCTTCGCCCAGGAACTTCTCGCTCGCGTCGATCCCGACTACCGAGCCAGACGGAGTCACCAGCTTGGCGAGCCTGGTCGTTTCCAATCCTGTCCCGCATTCCGCGTCCAGAACCGACAGGCCAGGTCTGAGCCGGCACTGCTCGATGGCCACCTGTTTCAGCCGTTGGATGCCGGCAAGTCCATCGAAGACATCCAGGATATGGACGTAGTCCTGTACGGTCTCTGCATCGTCGATCCGCTCGAACGCCTTGACGTTGATGCCAGGTAAGTGGTTTTCACGCGAGTCCGACATCAATAGACCTTTCTTCGTGATCGTCTTTCCCCCATGTGGGGGAACGACAGACCTTGCGCGATGGCTGATTAGTTATGGCCCTTCCTCTATTGCGCTGAATAGCCTCCGTCCACCGGGAGTTCTGCGCCGGTGATGAACGTCGCCTGACTCGAACAGAGAAAAAGGACGGCTCCGGCCACATCTTCCGGCTTCCCAGTGCGCCCAAGCGGGACGGCATCCGCCATTTGTTCCTTGGTAAGTCCGAAATAGGTCATGAATAACTCATCCATCGCTCCTTCGATCGCTGCAGGACAGATGGTATTCACGCGGATCCCCCGTCTGGCCACTTCCAATGCCGTGGACTTGGTCAACCCGACGACCGCGTGCTTGCTGGCCGAATACACCGCCCGGTCACGGGAACCCACGAGCCCTGCCAGTGATGACATATTCACAATCGCGCCGCTGCCCGTTTTGAGCATGTGCGCGATTTCATGCTTCAGACAGAAGAAAACTCCCTTCACATTGGTATCGATGATCGCCTGAAAATGCTCAGTCGTCGCTTCGTCAAGAGAAGAAAGCCCGATCGTGCCGGCATTGTTGAACGCGCAATCAAGACGACCATAGGTCACCACCGTCTTGTGGATCAGGTCTTCAACCTCTGATTCCATTCTGACATCGGTCTTCACGAAGGTTCCATCGCTACCGGTTTCAAGGATGAGCCGAACAGTGTCTTCCCCCTCAGATGCGCGCCTACCCGCGACCACCACCTTTGCCCCTTCACGGGCAAAGGCGACCGCCGTGGCTCGACCGATTCCAGAGGTCGCGCCGACCACCAAAGCCACTTTGTCTTCGAATGCCCTCATGGCGCCCTCCATGGCTCATTTACGATTGGAAGGAACCTTGTCCATATCGCCATCTATTTCGACGCCCACCCTGCTTGGCAATATGAATAGTGACTGAAAGACCAGTGTCATTTACATCGCCACGGGGGAGAGTTATATTTGGCCGCGCACGCCAATGAGAGCGTGAAGTAGGGGATTAGCATGCTTGGATTCTATGAATCAACGCTGATCCTTGAAAGGAGAGACGGGTGTTGATTCAGGCGGACGTTGCCGAGGCCAAGGCCATTCTTGGAGCCATGCGCCGGGTGGCGACGGCGAATGGTCGACAAGCCTTGTCTGAACCCTGCGCCGCCGGGTTAGGATCTGCGGCTCAGTATGTCTTCAATCTCGGTCACGCCATCCGGGTCGAGGAGTTACCCGACATCAGCCCGGTCGAACTCGCCTCCCGGTTGGCCACACGAGAGCAAGCCGAGGCCGCGTCCCGGTTTCTAGCTGTCATGCCTCTGGTGGATGGCCTGCTGGATAACGCGAAGATCGATCTATTCCTCCAGTACGCCGACGCACTCAAGATCCGCGACGATTATGTGACGGAACTCGCCGAAGCCTGCCGGCATCTTGATTGGGTCTTGCAGGACATGACACGACAGAATATCAAGAGCCTGTGGGATGAGCCGTGGGACGGCTCGGACATCATGGAGGTGCTGCTCCCGTATAGGCAACGGGTGGACATAGGCCTCGCGTTCCGCTATCAAGCCTTAGAGACATTGGCGCCCGGCACATTCGGTCGGGCCTTTTGGGAGATTTACAAGCAGAACGGCTATGCCTTTCCCTGGCAGGAGCAGGGCGTGAAGGCCAGATTCGGCACCCCGCATGACTCGACGCACGTGCTGAGCGGCTATGATACGTCCCCGCAAGGCGAGATCCTCGTCTCGACCTTCACGGCCGGCATGCATCCCAAGCAGCCGATGGAGGGTCATATTCTGTCGGTCATCTTGAGTTGGCACTTGGGGATTGAAATCAATGCTTTCGCCAAATCCGCGCGCAACCAATTGCACATCGAGAAGTTTTGGGTCGCCTGGCTGCGGGGCAGTCAAATGAAGATCGATCTCTTCGCGCGGGATTGGGACTTCTGGAAGGTGATCGACGAGCCAGTTGCGACGGTACGGAACCGATATCAGGTTCCCGGCCTCGATCCGCGCCATGCCGCCGGCCGTCATCCCGGTACGTAAACACGAGCAGGATCAATTTGGTCTCGCCGACATGAACAGCCTGCCGAGCTTGTGCGTCCTGCGCCGCGCTGAGATCGCCGCGGCATTGATGGCTCTCTCGATCGCAGTGTGTGGATGTTCCGCTGGACTCGGCCTCTGGCCCGTCGTTCAGTCTCACGTCCCGGCGTCGGGAACCTCGATCGTTCCGCTCGGCGAAACTGAGGGAACAGCCAGCGACTTTTTCTTTACATGGGGCGGGTTGCCGGACTTTTTACATTCCGATCTTCAAGCGGAAGCGGTGCGGGAGGCCATCAGGGCCAAGGGGGGGGATCTGCTCATCGACTATACCCTCTCCGTCAGAGTCACCCGGTTTCCGCTCGGGCTCATCCTGATTGATCTGAACGCGTGGGGGGTGACATGGACAGCGGAAGGAATCGCCGCGAAGGTGCAATCGGAAATCCCTGAACCGGCTGCTCAGGACATAGAGAGCCCGCCGGCATCACGAGAGATGCTCTCACGATGAACCTTCGACTGCTGATGACGACGTGCCTCCTCATATTCCTGACGTCCTGCACCACCAAGATCGGCACCAACATCGCCGTCGATCGGATCATTTCACCAGGCGAGAAGGTCGAGGTGCTCGGACCCGTGTCGGCGTCGACTTCAACGGGTGGAGTGTTATGGGCCAAGCCCGCTGACCGACGACTGTACGAGGAAGTCCGGAGGCAGGCTCTGAGGCTGCGAGATGGGAACCTCCTGATCGATGCGAAGATTACAACTGCCCTGACGACTTACCTGGGACTCTACTACCGAACCGTCTTGGCTATTGATGGCACCGCGGCGAGAGTAATTGAATCTCCGTCAAGCGGAGGGGACAGGGATAGTGCGCGGAAAGTTGAGCCGGCGTTTTGACGCGAAGAGAGGCATACTTCTGAACCGCCATACTGTCGCTCACCCTAGCCCGCATTATTCATGAAGGCTTCTACTCCAGCCGCAGATACGCCGCTACGACAAGCCTGGCCACCGGTTCCACGCGGCCAGGCGGGCGGACTCGCCGCTCGGTCGGTCAACATCCTGTTCAAGGATGTCTCCCTTCCTCCCGGCTCCGTACGCCCGTCTCGCATGGCGTCTCCGCCGTTTCGTGACGAACCCTCATGAATAATGCGGGCTAGTAAGGGTTAAGGGGTCGGATCCATTTGTCTTCCTCGAACGCGGCACTCCTTGACATCATTCTCCATCGCCTTGATTAGGCACCGCCCTTCGTTTCCTCGTGAGCGCCTCTGACACGACCAACCCAATACCCTGGACGACGGCTATGGTGAGCCACGGCCAAGATAAGCAAACTATTCTTCTCCCGTGAGTAGATGACCGAGTATCGGAACTGCCGGAGTAGCGCCTTCGGATGCCGGTCTAACCTCGCCGATTCCGGAAACTCCAATGACGGCCCATTCTCATAGAAGCGCCGCCCTAGCCCTTTGACGTGAGTCGAGGTAGCCGACTCGCTCAGCAATTAGCCTCGGCCGCATCGTAGTCCTTCATAGGCGGTCATCTGGTGAAGCGTCAGCCTTAGCGTGTACCTCAGTCCGTCTGCACCGCTTGAGCACGGCGCGCGCGGTACTCCACGAAGCGCCTGCGCTCCTCGGCCCAAAGGCGCTCTGCTTCCTCCTCGGTGAGTTCCTCCAGGCTAGCGAGAAGCTTTTCCGCTAGAGCGGCACGATCACGAACCTCTAGGCTCAGAGCGTTTCTTAGAACCTCAGCTAGGTTTGCCATCTTGACCTCCACATCCATTCTAGTCTTTCAACACAGACTCCCCGCTGGGCCTAACGGCGCAGTGAGCGAATGCGAGCCAACGGTCCCCTCCACTGCGTGGTTTAACCGACCAAGTCTCGCAAAACGTTGGCCGAGCTCGAAGTGAGTTCGACTCGCACCCTCTCATGCAGCCTCATCTGACTGGACGCAGGTCCGGTCACCGTCTTCCCCAATGCACATTCTTCGCCTCGTCAAACCCAGGCTAGCTCAGATCCCTTTCTTCCTCGCCTTCGTCGCTTCCTTTTTGGCCCATCGACTCAGCTAGCCGGCGCGTCGCTGTTTCGCGCGTCCGGATGAGCGACGTGTTAGGCGTGCAGTGGTCGCTGCGACGTCTAGAAGTCCTCGCAACGCTTCGTTGACCGCCTTCGCGTTCGGAAATGCCTCGGCGAGCTCGGGTTCTAGAACGACAACGTTTGTCTCCGCAGCGACCCGAGCAGCGTACTTCCCGCGCACGAGGCGGCCAAAGTCTGAGCGCCTGTACTCCGGCCGCAGTTCGTCGATGGTTTTACGACTCCCCTTCTTCATAGATCCTCCGTTCCTGCCTCGTCACCAGACGAGCACTGATAATGCGAATATTCTCGCCTTCCTCAGTGTGCGCCACGACCAAAAGGCGATTGTGACTCGAATTGCCAAACGTCACGAAGCGGCGCTCCCCCGACCGAATGATCTGGATCGAAGCCTGTACCCGAAAGCACGTCGTAGAAGCCAGTTGACGCCTCGTCAAATGAGACACCGTGCTTTTTCAGATTAGCAGCAGCCCTCTTTGGATCCCAAGAGAATTTCATGCAGCCATCACAACCACTGACGACTCTGCACGGCTAACTATGAAGTCTGCTGCAGGCAACCCCATGCACAGAACATGGTCGCCTAAAGAATCTAATGGACGACAACTCTACTTTAAAATTCCACACTTGTTCAATATTTCGTCCTACGTCCCGATCGACACAACCTGCGATTGTCACATGAACCTTCATGAATAAGGCGGGCCGAACCCCTTTTCGTTACTTCGGCGTGATTGCTGGTTGGGTCCCGACACAGACCTTGCCGTCCGCTCATGCGCCACAGCATCAAGGAGAAGATGATTGTGCTCAAGCAGAGGAAACTCGATCTGTATGAAACGGTCATGGGCAGGACCGGGCCCGTCAAACCAAGGGCCAGCTGAGATGCCTTTTTTTGTGTTCTGTTGGACGAGAATAATGCGGGGCTAGGATTTCGGCCTGCCCGATCTCTTGATCGGGTCATTGACCGACATCATGCAATGGGCGCCGATGACCGTCGCACGTCGCAGCGACGGTGTTTGCTGAATCGCGGTGCTAATGAGGAAGTCCAATGCTTTGGGTAATGATTCTCTGCACTCGTCCTCGTTGAGAGTGTCGGGATTGCTGAATGCCAGTTGAGTGAGATGACCACGCGTTGTCTTGAAATCCAGGACAATCCAAGCGCGCGTCTTTTCACCGTATGCAGCCATCCCGAGCCCGACAGCAATCGAGATGATTGCCACGATGATCAGTTGAACGATCGTGGCAGGACTCATCTCTCCTGGGCCTTCAGTGGTCGGGCATGGTGGGCTCATTCCGGTCAGCGACGGAAGGATCGTGTCACGATCACGCTCATGCGCTGGCGATTCATGCATTGGACAACTCAGTCATAGTGGTGCCCTCTTCAGGAGATCATTCACATCGTATGATCGGTTAAGAATGATGGCTGTTTCATGCATACGATACATCTGTCCGTCAATTCCGCCGCGTAAAATTCATTTTTTGAGCAAAATACAGAACAGATTACCGGCGGCAATAGAAATGGCGCAGGCACGGGCGGCAGGTCGAACACCTGCTCAAAACCATATGTTTCTTGCCAGGGCACGCGCGGCGGGGTACAAGGACACAGGAGGTATCACATGTTCACCACACTTGATGGCAACTCAAAGGACGGGGGGATCAGGCGGTTCGCGATGGGAAGCCTTATTGTGGCCCTCTGTATATTGACCGTCTACATTTTGCAGCAGATGGGCATCATCCCCATGAATCCCTTCTGACTTGCTCTGATAGCCACGGCGAGTATGCAGATAGTGCCACTCGCCCACCAACCCTCCTTACCGCAGAGTTTCCACCACCTAAACCGTTTCGCAGGCACGGACGCCGCGGTGTGCTCACTTCCTCGAACCTATCAGCCTTTCCGACAATTCTTTCCAATCAAGCCGACCTCATAGTGGTATACTCCGTTCAATGCATTGCCTTTCATGTGAGGGAGCCTTACGTGACAGAACATCGCTACAAAGATCGCATCATAGATCTGCTTCCTAGTCAGCAACAGAACGGTCAATGGGATTGTCCCTTTATCGTAAAGACCTTCAAGAACCACCGCATGGACGTGTATAAAGAAGCCTCAGTGAATTTCTTTAGTACGTCTCAGGAAGCGCAATCGGATGCCCTCTGCCGCGCGAAAGCCAGAATCGATCGGGAAACTCGCTCCTTCCTGGGCTTAAATTCGTAACAGCATATTCATCAGACCAGCTCCTACCCTTCAGGTACATTTCAGATACATAGAGGGGCAGGAGAGGCACACTTGTGCCACGCTGGATAGCGTCTCGCAGTGGGATCAACGTACGATGAGCACGGAACAGGTTGTGTGTTGGGCCAACTGGTAGGAGACACTACCAAGGAAGAAACGAGCAATCGCCCCCAAGCCCTTCGCGCCCGTCACGACCAAATCGGGCTTTGTCTTCGCTGCGATCTTGAGAATTGTGTCGGCCGGTTTCCCGAAACCAACGACTTCGACCACTCCATAACCGGCTTCTGTGAGCTTCTCCGCGCTCTCCCGCACAAGACGGCTTCCCGACTCCTTGAGTTCAGAGCGATTCGTCAGCGGCATTGCGTGTACCGCCACAACTTCGATCGGGCCCTTGCCATGGCGACCCTTGAGGATATCGGAGCGCATGTGGGTGGTCAGGAACTGGAGCGCCTTCCCGCTGGGTTTCGATCCGTCCGTTGCAAGCAAGATCCTCTTGATCGGTTGAGGTGGCGCTTTCACAATCAGCACGGGACAAGGGGCATGCAGGGACACCTGCATCGACACGCTCCCCAGCATGAACCGATCGAGCGCGCTCAACCCCCGGTTTCCCAGTATGATCATCCCGTCTCGCTTCGGTGCGTGCTGCAATATCGTCTTTCCTATCGCGCCACGTTCTTTCAGGACCTTTCCCTTTACCTTCATTGCCGCCAGGAACTGCTTGGCCTCAGCAACGGTTTTGTTTGCGCGCTTCTCGAGGCGGTCGATCTCTTCGCGGATGAATCGTTCATTGCCGACCACGACCGGCTGCACCACGAACGGCGCCCGGACCGAAGCCACGTCCACCACGTGGAGCACAGTGATGTCGGATGGAGAGGCCAAGGGAAGCCGTCCCACCCATTCCATCGCCCACTTTCCGTATCGTGACCCATCATGAGCCGCCAGAATGTTCATACGTCACTCAGGTCGAACGGCTACCTTGAGGACACCCTCAAGGCGATCTCCAAAGATTCTGTATCCTTCTTTGATGTCATTGAGCGATACCCGGTGCGTCAGCAGCGGAGTCAGATCCATTCGGCCGGCCTTCACCATTTCCATCAATCGTCGCATCCTTTCCTTGCCACCAGGACATAATGTCGTCACCACCCTGTGATCGCCGAGCCCGGCAGCCAACGCCTCATACGGCAGTTGCAGTTTGCCGGAGTACACGCCCAAGCTCGACAGTGTTCCCCCCGGCCGCAAGCAACGGAGGGAGTTCTCGAAAGTCTCTTGGGTACCGAGCGCTTCGATTGCCACATCGACGCCTCCGCCTGTGAGTCGCTTCACTTCTGCCACGACATCCACTTCTCGATAATCCAAGACCACGTCGGCGCCCATCCGCCGAGCGATGCCTAGTCTGTTCGTATCCCCGTCTATTCCAATGATGAGCGAGGCGCCCATCAGTTTCGCGCCGACCGTCGCACAGAGCCCGATCGGCCCTTGCGCGAACACCACGACAGAGTCGCCGATCTTGATGCCTCCCGACTCCGCGCCACTGAATCCTGTCGAGGCAATATCAGCCAGCAACACGACCTGCTCGTCAGTCACCCCATCGGGAATCTTCGCGAGGTTCGCTTGGGCATTCGGCACAAGAAGATATTCCGCCTGCGCGCCGTTCATCGTATTTCCGAAGCGCCACCCGCCGATCGCTTCATAGCCTACCCCCTGTCCGCATTGAGATAACTGGCCGGACAGACAGGCGCGACATTGCCCACATGGGGTAATAGCCCCGACCAACACGCGATCGCCGATCGCATATCCGGTCACCCCCGCGCCAAGTTCCTCGATAATGCCCACCGGCTCGTGGCCGATGATCAGTCCCGGCTTAACGGGATATTCACCCCTCACAATGTGCAGATCTGTGCCACAGATGGTGGTCAGCGTGATGCGAATGACGGCCTCACCGACTCCCGCCCGTGGCCGCTCCACTTCATCGATGCGTATGTCATTCATTCCATGGAAAACCGTTGCTCGCATCGTGTCCATGATGTCCCCTCCGCGCCCTGCCCTCACGTCTTACCGATTAGGGTCCTTGATTCGCGAAGGTACACGAACCAGTACACCAGCGCTACCAAGACGGTACCACCCAGAATGTTTCCCAGCGTGACAAATAGCAGATTGGACAATGCATCGCCGATACCGATCGGCATCCCGCTGTAAGCAGTGAGCGCCATCCCGACCGGCAAGAAAAACATGTTCGCGACCGAATGCTCGAACCCGCACGCCACAAACGCCGCGATAGGAAAAACAATCGCCAGGATTTTATCAGCTACCCCACGAGCAGCCATGCACAGCCACACAGCGAGGCACACCAACGCGTTGCATAGGACGCCGCGGGCCATGGCCGAAACGGGATCCAGGCTGACTTTGGTCCGCGCGATGGCCACCATCGTCTCGCCCACAGAATCGTCGCCCAGCGTGTGAATGCCCGCGAGCAGGACCAGTACTGCCGTGCCAAGCGAGCCGATGAAATTCCCAAGATAGACCCAGACCCAATTGTGGAAGACCTGTCTCGTCGTGACCCGCTCCGCCGCCCAAGCCATGGCCAAAAGATTGTTCCCGGTAAACAGTTCGGCCCCGCCGATGATGACGAGCACGAGCCCGAGGCTGAAGGACACGCCGCCGGTAAGCCGAGCCAGACCGAATGGCCACCCGGTCGCCGAGTGACCAGGTGTCATCGTCACAATGTAGAACAGTGCACCGAGCGAGATGAACGCGCCGGCTAGGATGGCCAGCGCCATGACAGTTGGAATCGGAGCGTTTGCTTTGGCCACCCCGATGTCCCTGACACGCACAGCAATCTCAGCGGGCGCATAGGCATCGAAGAGGGGTACCTGACCGGCGGGGGATCGCTCCATCACGGGTATCACACAATCCTCTGTCGGCTTCATGAGGCGGCCTAACGTGGCGAGCACGCGGGACATCCTACATAATCAGTCTGGCATGCACCGGAGGTGCAGTCATGATGTCTTCCGGATCCGTACGCAGCAGGCCTGCACGCTCAATCCTGACCGCCGAGACCTTATACTCCGGACACTTCGAACTTTCATCCGCGCTCGAAGACAGCAGCATATTGATCTGACTATCCGGAAAATGGAAGCTTGTGAAGACCTGTCCCCGCTGAACCCGTTCACTGATGGCCAGCGGCAAGCGGGCCTCGGACCGCTTGCTCACCAAGCGGACCGTGTCTCCATCCCGCAAGCCGAGCGATCCAGCGTCCATCGGATGCATCTCCAGCACGTCGCCATCGACCACATGCATGATTTCCGTTCTCCTCGTTTGCGCTCCGCAATTGTAATGCTGCAGCACACGACCGGTGATGAGGAGAAACGGATACTGGTCGTCCGGTAACTCGCCGGGAGGCAAATAGTCAACTCCAACGAACCGGGCTTTGCCATGAGGAAACCGGTCGCGGTGCATCAATCCAGTACCGGGATGTGTATCACTAGGAACGGGCCACTGAAGTCCCGCCGGTTGTTCCAGCCGTTCATAGGACACGCCCGCCCACATGGGAGTCAGTCGAGCAATCTCCTTCATGATCTCCGCGGGATGCTCGTACGCCATGGGATAGCCCATCCGCGTGGCAACTTCGCAGACCACTTGCCAATCCGGCAGAACGCCGCCGGGTGGCTCCACGGCTTTCCGGATCCGCTGGATTCGGCGCTCCAGGTTCGTGAACGTTCCATCCTTCTCCAAGAACGATGCACCGGGAATGACCAGATGCGCCAGCTTCGCTGTCTGGCTCATGAAGAGATCCTGCACGACAAGAAATTCGACGTTGTGAAGCGCTCGATGAACCTTTTTCAGATTGGGGTCCGTCTGAGCAACGTCATAACCGATAATCCACAATCCTTTGAGTCGGCCATCCAATGCCGCCTCCCACATGTCGGGGATTTTCATTCCCCGTTGCGTCGGCAAGGGCCGTCCCGTGACCTGCCGATGCAGGATGGCCAGTTCGGGATCGTCCAATGATTGATAACCAGTAAAATAGGTCGGCAGACAGCCGACATCCGATGCGCCCTGCACGTTGTTCTGACCGCGGAGAGGATTGACACCGGTTCCCGGTCGGCCGACATTTCCGGTCGCCAGCGCCAGATTGCAGATGGCGATCACGCCATGGCTTCCCCAGCGATGTTCCGTTACCCCGAGGCCGTGCAGGCACAGAGAGGCACCGCTGGTAGCGTAGCGCCGAGCCGCCTCTTTGAGCAGATGAGCGGGAACGCCGGTGGTCGCTTCCGTCCATTCAGGCGTACAGCTCTCGACTGCGTCGAGCCAGTCCTTCACACCTTCCGTCCGCTCCTCGACGAAGTGCGGTCCAGCAACCCCTCTTCTGCGATCACGTATCCCATACCATTTAACAAGGCCACATTCGTTCCCGGCCGTAATTGCAAATGGAGATCGGCCAGGCGAGCCAGCTCCGTGCGACGCGGATCTATGACAATCAGCGGCACGTCCCGCCCCATCAGCCGTTTGATATGGGCGCCAATGACCGGATGGGATTCCGTCGGATTGGCCCCCACGATCATGATCAGTTTCGCCTGCTCATAATCCGCGATCGAATTGGTCGCAGCGGACGCTCCGAGCGTTTCCATCATGCCGGTGACCGTCGCGCTATGGCAGACACGCGCGCAGTTGTCGATATGATTCGTGCCGATCACGCAACGCATGAACTTTCCGAATAGGTAATTTTCCTCGTTCGTGCCACGACTGGAGGAGATCGTCGCCAGGGCATCGGGGCCATGCGCTTGCCTGATCCGGTCGAACTCACCGGCAATCCGGTCGAGCGCCGCATCCCATGAGATTTCTTCCCAACCGTCACCTCGGCGTAATAGCGGCACCCGCAACCGGTCCGGCGCGTAGATGTACGACCACCCGAACCGTCCTTTCATGCAGGCGTGCCCTTGATTGGACGGGCCGTCATCAGCCGGCACCATCGTCACAACCGTTCCCTCCCGCAGGCCCGCAGTCATGGTGCATCCGACCCCGCAATAGGCGCAGGTGGTCCGGACCGTTTCCACCGGGCGTCCGGATTCCAGCACGGTTTTCTCCGTCAACGCCTCCGTGGGACATTCCTTCACGCACGCTCCGCAGGACACGCAATTCGACGTGATAAACCCGTCCTGACTGCCCTGCAGCGGGCGAGAGCCGGCAACCGGTCTCGTCGGGAAGCCGCGACCGATCATGGTCAGAGCAAATGTTCCTTGAATTTCAGCGCAGGCTCGAACACATCGCGCGCAAGAAATACAGACAGCATTATCGAAGGCAAAAAACGGATTGGATTCGTCGCGGTAATGAATCCGTCGCGCACGTTGACCATAGCGAATCGTCCTGACGCCATACGCCGAGGCCAGTTGCGCGAGCACGTGGGGCGTCTCGGCATCATCAGGCTGTTCGGAGAGGTACAACTCGATGATATTGCGGCGGTAGCGATCCAGGCGTTCGCTTTCAGTCCGCACGATCATGCCGTCGCGGACAGGTGTGGTGCAGGAGGCCGGCGTCCCGACTTGCCCTTCCACTTCACAGAGACAGAGACGGCAGGAACCGTACGGCGCCAAATGGTCCGAGGCGCAGAGGCTCGGGATGGTGATACCCGACTGCTTTGCCGCTTGATAGACGGTCTCGCCCTCGGTTGCCATGACCGAAAGGTTGTTGATCGTGAGCTTCATGGACACTTCGTGGATCGCTTCATCGGGTCATTGCCGATTGGTTCATCTATTTACTGAGCCGACCACCAAATAGTGCGTATGCGACCGTTCATGGTTCGACAAGCTCACCACGAACGGTGACCCTAAAGCCCGTTCGCCCTGAGCCTGTCGAAGGGCGGGGATGCACTATTTGCTGGCCTCATCAGTAATGGCTCAATGATTCGATGGCTCGATGATTCAATTCCCCATTTCTCACTGCCTCAGCTTGCTGCGGAATTCAGCAGGAAAGTGATCGATCGCGGTCAGCACCGGATAAGGGGCGCGACCCCCGAATGCGCACAGGCTTGCCACCTTCATCGTGTCACCCAAATCGAACAGCAGGTCGAGGTCTTCCTGCGTACCCTGCCCGATCTGAATCCGCTCCAGCAATTCCCGGCTTCGCATGTGACCCGACGCGGCAAGGCGTGCATTTGCCGCAAGACTCGGTTGCAGCGAATGCCATGAAGTGGCGGGCCAGCTCCAGCATATCGGTTTCATGATCGTAGACGACGATGCCTCCGTGGCCCAGTATCGCGCCGGCCTCAGCAAACGCGTGGTAACAAATCGGGACGTCCAGTTGTCGACTCAGGGAACAGGCTGCCCAGCGGACCGCCGACCTGCACCGCCTTGAAACGGGATCCTGGCGCCATGCCGCCGCCGAATTGGTCCAGCGCCTCTCGCAGCGTGAGCCCGAAGGGGACTTCGACAATGCCAGGCTGTTTGACTCGGCCCCCGAGTTGCAGCACGACCGTGCCTCGTGAATGTTCCGTCCCCATGGATGCATGCCAGGCTCCACCTCGCGCAAGAATGCCTGGCACGATGGCGAAGGTCAGCACATTGCTCACCACCGTGGGACGGCCATAGAGTCCCGATACGGCCGGATACGGAGGCTTGGCTCGTACATCTCCTCGACGCCCTTCAATCGATTCCAGCAGCGCGGTCTCCTCCCCGCACACGTAAGCGCCGGCCCCGCTGATCACCTCGATGGAAAACGGCCGCCATCGATTTCCAGCAGACCGGCCTCGTCCAGTTTCTGAATGGCGATGCGAAGGGTCCGGGCAGCCGCCGGATACTCGTGACGGCAATACACGAACGCCTGGTCGGCCCCGACGGCACGTGCGCAAATCAGAATCCCCTCGAGCAGACGGAACGGATCGCCCTCCATGATCATCCGGTCGCAATAGGTGCCGGCATCTCCTTCATCGGCATTGACGACCACATATTTGTGGTCGGCCTCGGTCTGTCGAGCGATCTGCCATTTGTTCCACGAGGGAAAGGCGGCCCCGCCCCGGCCACGCAACCGGGATACCTTAATCTCCTCGATGATGGCATCCGGCGATATAGCCGAGGCTGCCTGCAGCCCCTTGAATCCACCGCGCGCCTGGTAGGCGTCAGGTGCAAGCGGCTCGGTGATTCCGAAGTTTGCATAGGTAAACCGGCTTTGCCGGTTCAGGAAAGAAATATCCCTGACGTAGACTCCTCCTTCTCCCGCCCGAATTCTGGGCAGATCGGAAGACGTCACGTTGAACCAGGCCATGCGACCCTCGGGCATATCGCGCTCAACCATCGGCTCGAGGAAAAACGCTCCTCGCGACGAGGTGCGAACGATCTGAAGGTCGGACTGCTCTATCCACGCCTCTGCGAGGCGACCGGTACCGGCGGCACGAGAGGATGTATCGTTGGAAAGATAGAGGCGTACGGCTTTCCCCCGGCGGGGGTTGGTGCCGGTGGATGCATCGGCTGGCGTAACTTGTTCCATCAGTCCTGTGCTCCAGTCCTGAACCTTCGCCTTAATGGATGCAGGCTCATCCGGATCGCCACGCCTGTGGATTCTGGCGCCGAACTCTACCGATATTTGTCCAGAAGCTCGGTCACCTGAGACGACATGACACGACCATAGAGATCGTCGTCGATCAGCAGCGTGGGACCGACTGGGCAATTGCCCATACAAAACACTTTCTCGATACTGAACCGATTGCCCGGCACTGTCTCTCCCACATCAACACGCAGCTGCTGCTGGAGTTCATGCAGGATCCTATCGCAATGATTGGCGATACAGGACTCGCCCATGCAAATCCTGATGGTGTGGCGACCGGAAGGCCCTGTACGGACATCGGGATAGTAGGAGATCACGCCGGCAATATCCGACTCCGTCACACCCAACGCGCGGGCGATGCTACCAACCTTCTCCAAGGGTACATACCCCACTGCATCCTGAACGGCCAGCAATGTCCGCAGAATGTTCGGCTCTTGAGACCGGGCAGGCCTATGCTGATCGAGGATGGCGTCCACGGTCGATGCAGAGCCGTTCATTGAGCGACCTCTTCCAGACCAACATGGGCCCGAAGTTTGTTGTAATCAAATGCTCGTATACCCGTACGGCGCATTCCAAGATCGTGTTGCTCCATCCCATGGATCAGCGCCGACACCTGCGACCGACCGGATTCCGATGCGGCAGCATGACGGGGTGTCCGGCTATCCAGGGTAGGAGACTCCTGATCAGCCCATTCGAGATAGACGGTCTCCAAAAAGGTTCGAAGCAGCGCGCGATCCTCCTCGGGAGAGATCAACAAGGACACCGGCTTGTCCGTCGCCAACTGCGTAGCGGTCAACGTCCGTGACGGAGGATTGGTGGTTTCTCCCCGGAAGTGTAGGGAGAAACCGTACGTCGCAGCCAGGCGATGTTTGACCTGGTCCAGACGTTCACGAGAATCGCATTCAACTATCAATTGGCTGGGCGTGAGGGTGAGCCGTCCGATCACACCCGTGCCGCTGCCGCCTTTCGGATCCTGCAGGGCCCAGGTTCGTCGTCGGTTATCTGCCGTTGCCCCTTCTTGAGAGTCTGGGATACGCCTTTGAGCCAATCCTTCGATCTCTGACAGGCTGTCGGCGAAGTAAGTGAATTCATGATGTTCATACAAGGCGATGGCGTAGAGAAAGGGCTGTCCATCAGAGGAGACATAACGAATACTAACGACTGCATCCACCAACGAAGCAACACGCATTCGCGCAACGTTCCAGAGCAGTATATGTCCGAATCGTTTTGTAAACTCCGGCCAATCACCGAGTTCGAAGGAACCACCCACGATTTCCATTTCACGCCGGTATTCGCCGGTCGCCTCATACAAGATCTTCGCATCTTCAGCCGAGAGCACCAGCGCGCTGCCTGCAATAACTGCCTCCTCGGTCTCCGTATCTCCGGGCAGACGGCTCACCCGTGCAAGCAGCACCTGTCCCAGCCGAAATCCCGGTTTGGGTTCGTCGAGCCGAACACGATACATACGGCCGTTGCCCTGTGAGCGACACAGCAAAAGGTTTTTCTCGCCTGATGACGGGAGGATTTCGATGAGATCCATGTAAGAATGTTTGAAGGGATCGAGCCATTGTCGTTCTTCTTCCGGGATGTGTTCCGTGATGACGTCTCGGAGCTGTTCGATGAGCGTCAGTTGCCCGTCATCCGGGTAATAATCCGCATAGACATACAGCTCGGCGAGGTGGACTTCTTGATCGAGCGGCGCGAGTGGGGCATTATTTGCCGTCGCCAGGTAGGACTGAAGGGCCCGGCTCAGGGCGATCTGGCGTTGCGCCGCAAAGGCCGGCGCCTTCGACAATCTGCCGAGACGAGCAATCAACCCTTCCAGCGGGGAAGGAAGCGGAATCCACGCTCCGATAGTCCGGTCATTGACGAGCTTCATACATGTCTTCCCTCAGCATGGCCTTAGCATCGAGCCAGTCCTGAAGAGCATATCCATTACGCCGCCCGCGCTGCTCCCATACCGCAACCCCACTGCCGCCTCACCGTCTCGGCGGCGTTCACGACCGTGACGCGCATTATTCTGCGCGTCGTGAACCTCATATGCCATGAGGGAGATTCGCGCCCACATGCCATCAGAAGGCTCAACAAGACTTGCGACCACCACAGCGGATGGTTTCGATATGGGTCGTATCGACCCGGCTTCTTTTGTCGTCCTCCTCATAGGATGCCCCTTTGTTACATCGTTGCAAGATACGCTTCTCCGGCGGGAACGATCCGTTCATGGTCCGGACCGAATGCCGGCTTCCGCACCGTCAGAACCGGGCAAGGCGCCAGGCGCAGCATCGCTTCGGCCACGCTCCCTGTCAGCATATGAGAAATTCCCCGTCGTCCATGGGTTCCCATAATAACCAGATCGTGACCTTGCTCCCTGGCATATCCAACGATGGACTCGGTTGGAAGCCCCGCCTTCAACACCTGATCGGCCTTGATACAGTTCGACATCAGCATCGCGCACAATACTTCGAGCCTGCCTTGGAGATAATGCTTTTTTTCTCTCCAATCCTGGGAGTGATGCAAGGTAAAATCCAAGTTATAGGGTACCGGTTCCAGTGTGTGGAGAATGGTCACCGATGCTCCCATGTGCTTTGCAAACTGGGTCGCATACTCGAGCGCATCTAGAGAACATTCGGAGAAGTCGATAGGAACCAATATGCGGCGAATGACGACTGGGCGATCCGCGGCATCAGTCGCAGGTCCCGTTGCAGATATCCGGCCGGTCTTAACGGAGAGGACAGGACAGGGACCGGTGCGCACGACTCGCTCGGCCGTGCTTCCCACCAATATATGCTGGAGGCCGGTACGGCCGTGCGTACCAAGAATGATGAGATCGGCCTGTTGTTCTTCGCCACGTGTTCGATCCGTTGGCTCGGGATTCCGAACTCGATCCGCTTCCGGATTGATATGCCGGATTCGGCAGCATGCTTCTCAAGTGATGAATTGCCGGTCAGCATCCTTACGCAGCTCGTCCAAATACATCTGATTGACCGGGTACTCGGGGTCCATGCCCGGATAGAACTCCAGCACATGCAATGCAGATGAAGTTCCGCCTTCCATGACGACGTCACCGCGAGAGCACATTCCAATGCGTGGGCGGCGCAGGGCGAAAAATCCGTAGCCAGCAAGACGCGTGTAATCAGGGATTTCATGGCTTATACCGCTTCTACGTTCAACAGCAGCAATTCGCCTTTCATGTTCGGATGGATCGAGCAACGAAATTCGTGCCGTCCAGGGCGATCCAACGTGAAACGAATGACCGCTTCCCGCTTGGGGTCGAGAAAAACACCGCCGATCCCTTTTCCATACGTGATCACCCCTGCGCTATCGATTCTGGTCGGGACGCCGTCGAACATGGACGACCCAAAATCATGGCGTTCGGGATCAACATTGCGAATCGAAATGACCGTCGGGACGCCTAAGCGGAGGGGGATCTGTTTCGTGACAAACGTAAAGTCCTTGATCGTCACGTCGATCCGTTGTTCCGACTGGGCTCCGCTCTGAGCAAACAGTCCAACGACCAAACATCCCGCCATGAAGGTTTCTCCGATTCTGCGACGGATGCAAGCTGGTATCATTCGAAGCCTCCTCTTTAGTGTGTCTTTGCCGGAGCGGTGGATGCCGGTCGCGCCTGGCGTTTCACAGGAAGCGGAACCGTCAGCACGGGACAACCGGCGGTCCTGACGACCTTTTCCGCCGTGCTGCCAAAGAATATTTTATCCACGCCGCCGATTTGCCCACTATAGCTTCCCATGACGACGAGGTCCACCTTCTCCAGACGAGCCAACCGCGCGATCTCTGCAAAGGGAGATCCTTCGGCCAGAACGCGTCTAATATCCATGCCCTTCGCGTCGTCCGATTCCAAGAGGCGACGCGCGTTCAACCTGGCGTGATGGCCCAGGCGCTTCTTCTGTGCCTTCTCTTCGGCTGGAGAGGCCATACCGAGCCGATTCAGGGCCTCAAGGCTCTTGGTGTCGATCACGTGGAGCAACAGAACCTCAGCCTGAAAGAGTTTGGCCAACGAGACGGCAATGCGAAAGGCTTCCTCAGAACAGGGTGAGAAGTCGATGGGAACCAGTATCTTCTTAAAGAGTGGGATCTCCATGACACGCCGTTCCCTCCCGTGCATGAGATAAGCAAAGCTGGTGCCGTTCTTTGGCAAGCAAAGCACTACCTACGGCCACAGACGATTCGCTCCTGATGCGGGCATGTGCCTTCCTCCATCGAATCGGTTCACTCCGGAGGGGGGAGTCTTGCGACAGTCCCCCAGGTATCGCTGTAGCGGAAGGCTACATTCAAAACGTGAAGCGTGAAAGTCCACGCCGTGAAGAACAATGAGGTGCGCGAGACGATGAATAAATCGTCTCACGTCTGCGCACGGACGCGAGGTTCACGACGCGCAGAATAATGCGCGTCACGTTTGTGAACGCCGGCGAGGTCCACGGCGCGAAGAATAATGAGCGCCACGGTTGTGGACGCCCGCGAGTGGTGAGCGGGCCGTGTCACGTGAGCCGGCGGTGTCTTGTGAGCGCCCGGTGTCCTGAATCTTTGTGGACGGCTATTAGTGTGGACGCCGCCGAGATTTTGAGTCCTGAGATACCGTTTCACGGTTCTATGGCATTGCTCTTGCTCAACTCGTAGTGAAAAGTTTGACGAAGCGGACACCTCTATGTCACGGAATCAGTGGCTCTGGGTGGGAGCGGTGCTGTTGGGGATCGCCATCGCACTCTACATCATCCTGTGCCCATCCGACTGTCATTGACACCGCGAGGCCCATGGGTCGTCCAGTCCGATTGGACGACTTGCGCTCGGCGCTTCACGGGATATGTGAGACGTTTCTTCAACATCCTGCCCGACGAGGTTCATGACCACCGCCGGCGAGCTCATGACAACGGCAATACCCCGCATCACCGGTGACCAGACGGTGGCCGGCGCGATGGAATCCTTGCGCAGCTCAGCTTGGGCCGAAGTGGGACATGTCTATCTCGTCGATGAGAAGGCGCAGCTGCTCGGCCAAATACCGACCGAACGATTGTTGTGCGCCGATCCGGCGAGCCGGCTCGCCGCTTTACGAGGAGATCCACCCATTGAAGTGCACCCGCTCGACAATGCCGAAACCGTCGCCCTGCTCGCCGTGGAACGACACGATGCGGATGTCGCGGTCGTAGACTCCAGACGCAAGCTGCTCGGAGCAATCCCCATTGGACCCCTCCTCGCCCTCCTGCATGAGGAGCACGTGGACAATTTCTTACGCATGGGCGGAGTCGGCAAGACTCATCCGGTCCCCATATCGGACCCTAGCACGATGTCCGCCTTCCGTGCCAGAATTCCATGGCTGGTCCTCGGTCTAGCCGGTGGATTGCTGGCAGGGGGAGTCGCGGCCTGGTTCGAGGTGGCGCTGAAGCAGGAAATCGCGCTCGCGTTCTTCTTGCCCCTGGTAGTGTATATGGCTGACGCGGTCGGAACTCAGACAGAAACCGTACTCATCCGAACGCTGGCCTATGGAAAGGTGCCCCTCGGTCCACAATTGTTAAGGGAAGGCCTGGTGGGATTGCTGATCGGCGGCACGATCGGCACACTGGCAGGCGCGTGTTTCCTCCTCTTCGATGGGAGGACGGCAATCGCCGTCGTCGTCGCCGTCACACTGGGGGTCACGGCTGTGGTGGCGACGTGTATTGCCAGCGTGTTGCCATTGGGGTTGGCTCGATTGGGGGCCGATCCGGCCCTGGCCAGCGGTCCGGTCGCAACCGTTCTTCAGGATATTCTTTCTGTGGCGATCTATCTGACGATCGCAACAATGATTCTCCGCTGGTAGGGGAACGACGATGCACCCCGTCGGGTCGGCCATCGAATCGCGTGTCACGATCCACGAAGGGACACTCGCACTGCAAGGCATCCTGGGACTTCCCCCGCAAGCGACCGCTGTCGTGCTCTTTGCGCACGGCAGCGGGAGCGGGCGGTTAAGCCCCCGCAACAATTTCGTGGCACGCAGGCTGCAGGCAGGCGGATTTGCCACGCTGCTCGTCGATCTTCTTGAAGAGCCGGAAGCCGACGATCGTCGCAAGGTCTTCGACATTGCTCTTTTGGCAGGTCGCCTACTGGCGGCGAAGGCCTGGCTCGAACAAGATCCTCGAACGAGGACTAGACGTATCGGCTATTTCGGCGCCAGTACCGGCGCCGCCGCGGCCCTGCAGGCGGCAGCCCGCCAGCCGGCATCAATCGGTGCCGTGGTATCCCGTGGAGGACGACCGGATCTAGCCGAGCGATATCTCTCACTCGTTGCCGCCCCCACCCTATTGATCGTCGGCGGTGAAGATCTCCCCGTCATTCAGATGAACAAGGAGGCCTTCGTTCAATTGACATGCCCCAAAGAACTCATCATTGTCCCTGGAGCCACGCACCTTTTCGAGGAACCGGGCACCCTGGAGCAAGTCGCTGATCACGCGCAACGATGGTTCCAGCGCTCCCTTAACCTGAGCAGTGGCGAGCGTCCATGAATTAAGAGAAAAGGAGACGACCCATGCGTACGCTACTGGCAGTGGATGGTTCCGATAATTCATACGAGGCGCTTCGTGCGCTCGCGCACCTCGCGCGCGCGGACGAGGTAATACTCCTCCACGCCCTGGACGTACGTAGGGCTGCCTATCCGATGATGGTGCCTGAAGTCGCCAACGAACTCTACAGAACCATGGAGCACGGCCTCCGGGACGATGGCGAGCGCCTACTCGATCAGGTGGTCTCACTTCTTCCCATGGACATCGGGCCGGTGACCAAACGGATAGACATCGGCTCGCCGGCGGAGGTCATCTCGAACGTCGCTCAGGAGCGCAAGACAGATCTCATCGTGATGGGAGCACGGGGACTCGGGTCGGTCCAAGAGCGGCTCTTCGGTAGCGTCTCTCATCGTATTGTCACGCTGGGTCCCTGCGCCACCTTCATCGTCACCGGTCCGATGCGCTCACTGCGACGGATTTTGCTACCCCTTCAGGGGCCGTACGATGCCGAGGCCGCCGTCCGATTTCTGTCGCGCACACCATTTCGTGATCCGGTGGATATCACGTTGCTCACCGTGCTCCCACAAACGAGGCCTCCGTGGCCGGCCGATGAAGCTGCAGCCAGGCGACTCGAAGAACAAGCCCTCTTGAGTGCGCAGGATTTTGTGGAAGGAGTGGCGGCCAAGCTGCAGGCGGCAGGCTATCGTGCGAAAGCAATGGCCGTGCTCGGCGCACCAGTCGAGCAAATTCTCCGCGAGGCAGAGAAGGTCAAACCGGAGCTCATCCTAATGGGCACCAGCGGGCGGAAAGGGATCACGCGCTTCGTGCTCGGCAGTGTCTCCCATTCCGTTCTGCACCAGGCGCCTTGTTCCATGTTGGTGTTTCGATAGGCAGGAACAGGATCATGAACGAGAAACCGAACATCTCGCTCGACCTGGCTAAGGCCGAGACGCGACTGCAACAGTGGCGCAGCAAGCACAATACGCCGGCGAAGGTGGCAGCGGCGCACCGGAAGGTCCTCCTTTTGCGGGTGAGCCAGTCCATGGCGTTCGAGGACCAACCAGTCAGTACGGAACGCCTCAAAGCCTGACTGCGACTCCGAAGGCCTGTTGAGCCATTTCGGACGATCCTCGCAAAGACTTCTTGTGCCTCGCTGGAAACTTTGTGATGGTAGGAAGCGCTTTCACAGAGATGCGAGCCATCTTCTCTCATTGGAGATCGCTGCTGTTCGAACCAACTACTCTTGCCAGAGTGCTCACGGTCACTCTCTCGCTTCGATGAACTTCTTGTTCACCAGCGCGACGATCTGGTCAGCCGCGTCTTGCGGCGGAAGTGTACTGGTATCGATGGTGAGATCCGAATTGAGCGGCGCTTCGTAGGGAGCTTGCAGCCCTGGCACCGTCATTGATTCTCCGTGCTGCCCCTTTCGGTAGGTCCCTTTCTTGTCACGCTGCATACAGACCGCCAATGGGCATTCGATCGCGACTTCTGCGAAACGAGGGATAAGCCCGCGCGCAAACTCCCGATAGGATCGACGGCTGGCAGTAGCATCGAACAGCACCGTGACCCCATGGGTAACGAGCCGGGAACCCGTGAACGCCAGGGCCCGATAAAACACATCCCGTTCCTCTTGCGAATAGGACGCGATGGGAGTCAGCAACCGGCGTACCTCGTCCGATTCCAAGACCTCCACGACGAGTCCCAGCCGTTCGAGTTGGGGCTTCACCAGCGCGGTGATAGTACTCTTCCCGGAGGCCGGAAGGCCGGTCATCCAAAGGGCGAACGCCATTTGGCGATCTATTGATCTGCTGATTTGTTGATTTTCAGATCTGTTCATATGCAGGCGCCAGCAGTCATTTTCCACTTCAACAGATCAACAGATTACTCAATCAGCAATTACCGGCAGTACCGGTTCACATCCGCCGGATTGAACTTCTGAATAGCAAGTACGTTTTCGATGAAACGGAACAACTTCTTACGTACGGTGATGGACAAATCCGGATACCAGAGCGGGCTCGCGATGACCAACCCGCGGAAAGCAAAGAACGGAGCCGCAGTTTCGAGCACCTCATCATCCTTGCTCTTGGCGAGGTACGTGTCCCAGAACGTCCTGAAGAGCACCTCGAATGGCCCTCGCAGCATTCCCCACCGGATCAGCGAGAAGAACACATAATTAATCGCCATGGCGGTCACATCGTCCGCAGGTTCGCCCCACTCTCCCCTGGATCGGTCCACGACCGTAAAATCCGTCCCTCGCCGGAATAGGACGTTCCAGGGATGGAAATCCCCGTGTACCTGGGACAGTCGTGTCGCTTTGCCGCGCAATTTCCATCGCCATCGATTACAGGCCTCTTCAATGGAGCGAAGGAGCTTTTCCGTGATGAAGGCATAGCGCTGGGGATAACTATCCGTCAGCCCCATAATACATTCCCCATGACCGATCAATTCACGCAGCCTGCGCCGATATAAGTCGGCATCACGACGTTTCACGCGATGGATAGAGGCGAGATAGCAGGCCAGAGCGACGGTTCGCCGTGTATCCAAGGCACGCGCCTGTCCGCTCTTTGAGAGGCGTTCGAGATCTTTCTGGTATCCTTCTCCCTCCGACCATTCGTTCACCACGAAGTATTCCCGGCCTGCCGCAACGGACATCAAAGTGCCGTCGCTCGTAAAGACACCGACATCCAGCGACCGCACATGTTGCGGGAGCCGTCCGTATGAATCATAGTCCCAGAGTATAGCCTGGGCTCGATCCGCCATGTGTTCATGGCCGAACGGGCCTGGACTCATCGTTCCCAGGACGACGCGGACAAGACGACTCCCGAGACGGATATTCAACCGAATGGGAGCCCCGTACCCGTACTGCTTATATTTCGCCCCGCTGGTTTCCTTCCCGATCGGACCATACGAGTCAAGCTGCGCCTTCGGCCCGTACCGGCTGCGGACGTAGTCTTCCAATTGTCGTTTCTTGAGTGTCGGCATAGGAATGGCATACGCAAATGATGTTCTATCAGAGTATCAAGGATTTCTGATCTCATTGTCGAGCCATTGGCGCATTGGGCTCCATCCTCTTCGGGAAGACTGAGGAGAAATGCACCACCACCCGCGAGGACCGCACGACGGCTACTGGATGTCGCGTTGGTCTTGATGCGCTTCGGCCGATCGCAACTCCATTGTTCAAGGGCACGTCACTTGCTACTATTTGACATGCTGAGATCTCAGCAAACGCAGGAGGAGGAAGAATGAATCTACAGATCGAGAGCCGTAACGTCGCCATGACACCGCGATGGAAAACGGAGATCCAGGAGCGCATGGCAAACCTTCATAAGGTCCAAGACGATCTCACCCACGGGCGTGTCACCCTCGTGAGGAATAAACACCACAAGCAACAGAAGAACGTCGCGGAGGCGGTCGTCGTCGTGACTCTTCCCGGTCGGCGGACGATCACGGCGAGAAAAGAGGCCAAGACCTTTGAGGAAGCCATCCGCGCCGGGTTCGATGCGATTGCCATCGAACTCCGGAAACTTCGTGAAAAGCGGGCGCGCACCGCAATACGAACCCCGCCGATTCCGGCATTGCGCGGTGTGATCAGCAAGATGTATCCGAGGAAAGGATACGGCTTCATCCTGAAAGAAGGGGGCGGGGAAGTGTACTTTCACAAGAACGCCCTTCACGGGCTCGTTTTCAAGGAACTCGAAGACGGCGTCGAGGTCGTCTTCGAGATGGAGCCGGGAAAGGACGGCCCCCAGGCGACGACGGTCAATCCGGTTCCAGTCCTAGCTGTCAAACAGTAAAAAGTACAAGGCAACATCCAAACAGCACACCCTCTCAGCTTGGTGATCCGTGCCGATGTACGACTATAAGTGCCAGGATTGCGGGAAGGAATCGCTCATCGTACTGACGCTCAAGGAGTACGAGCGTGGTGATGTGAAATGTCCGGCCTGCGGGGGGAAGAACATCCGACGTATTACTCGCCGTTCATTGCCCATACGACGAAGAAGAGTTAGGGGAGCCCGTGATGCGGACTTATGAACGGCACGATGGAAGTCTTGGCCGGACAGGAATCATTGTGCTATTGGGGCTACTGGCCGACGCAGGCTCTTCATTTCTCATGGCGCAGGAATTTCCGGCTGATGTCAACCGAGGGAAGATGGTGTACGAACAACATTGCTTGGGGTGCCATGGCGTCGGCGGCTGGGGTGACGGACCAAAGGCCGGTCCTCTCAAGGTTGCCCCGGCCAATTTCCATCGCTTCAGTTCCTATTTGAAATCAGACGAGCAGCTTCAGCGCACGATCGAGTATGGCATCGTCTTTAGTCCCATGCATTCCTGGCAGGGACAACTCACGGAAACAGAGATCCGTGATGTGCTTGAATATATCCGTCTGCTATCCAGGCAAAGCCGGTAGCATGAGACGCAGGCTTCGAATGCCCACCTCATCACCCGGTGGGGATCCGCACAATGAGAGGGGGGATAACCGAGTAGGTCACGCCCGTGAAGACTGCTTCGCCTTCGGGTCCGGGATATCGCTCGGCATTCCTCAGTCGGCACGGCCCGGCATTTGCGCGCGAGTGCGCACCATCTTGCAAGCCGAGCATCTGCCGGGGATGTTGCTCGGGGTGACGATATTGGCCGGACTGGTGAACGTTGTCGAGCTGCTCTGTACGGCGGGACTCCAGGCATTGTACACGCAGGTGCTCATGCTCTCCAAACACTATCTCGCTGTGAATATTATGCATACCTGGAACTCTACAATCTAGCGTACGTTCTTGACGACAGTATCATGGTGGCGATCGCGATCGTCACGTTAACCAGACACAAGCTTCAAGTACGCGAAGGCCGCTGATTGAAGTTGGTGAGTGGAGTAGTCATGAGCGGACTCGGAGTGCCTCTATTGTTCAGGCCCGAGGTCTTGCGTTAACACTTGCCAGGTCGATCGAGATTGGACACGTGAAAGAAGGGACGGAAGGCTTGATAAAGCAGGATCATTCGCCACGTCAGTTCCGACCGTTATACCTCTCACCGGCAAGCGATTCGCCCCACCTGCCCGCGCAAATCATCCTGAGGGATGGCACGACGGCGGAACTGCGCCCGGCACTTCCTTCGGACGCCGAGATGCTTCGCCGGTTCGTCGAAGCGTTGGAAATTAATTCCCCTCCTTGTGATTTAAGATGAAGACTCTCAAACGTCATGTTCTTGTGATCGTCGTGCTAGTGGTCTTGCTTGGTGGAGGCTATTTGGTCTTGGGTGCCGGCTTCTGGAACCGTGGGTTGCCGGAAGGCTTGATTCAGGCCAACGGTCGCATCGAGGGGGATCATCTCACCGTTGCCAGTAAGTTTCCCGGGCGTATTCAAGAATTGCTGGTCCGTGAGGGAGACAGCGTCACAACAGGGCAAGTCATGGTTCGCATTGATGACGTGCAGACGCGCGCCAGAGTCGATCAAGCCCGACATGGCTGGGAGGCGACCGAGGCGCAAGTACAGTCAGCGCATACGGCCCTGGCTGTGCTCAATCTGGAAGTGCCCTTGGCAATCGAGTCGGCCCAGTCCCACGTTGATGAGGCGAAGGCAGTGTTGGAGAAGACGAAGGCGGTCGAACAGGAAGCCCGTCTGGACGAGCAGCGATTGCGCAGCCTGCTCCCCGAGCAGGCGGTGGCGCAACAACAGTATGACCAAGCGCTTGCGCGATGGAACGTGGCGAAGAGCGAGGTGCAGGTCGCGCGGTCGACACTAGCGAAAACGACGAAGGAGCTGGCGCAAGCCGAACTGGGGTGGAAACGGATTCATGCCAAGGAGAAAGAAGTGGCCGCGATGGAAAGCCAGCGTGATCAGCTCGAAGCGGTACTGAATGAAGCGGAGAGTGTGCTGGCCGACCTGACGATTCATGCGCCAGCCAACGGGACCATTACGACGCGAATGGTGGATCTCGGTGAAGTCGTCAGCGTCGGGGCACCACTCTTTGAAATCGTGGATTTGGATCGATTGTATCTCAAGGTCTACGTGCCAGAGATTCAAATCGGAAAGATCCGGCTGGATCTCCCCGCGCGTATCCATACCGATGCCTTTCCCGATCAGCCGTTCGATGCAACAGTGCGATACATTGCCTCAAAGGCCGAGTTCACGCCGAAGGAAGTCCAAACTCCAGACGAACGCGTGAAGCTCATCTATGCCGTGAAACTCTATGTGAAAGAGAATCCGGACCATCGACTGACCCCTGGTCTACCTGCCGATGCGGTCATCCGCTGGAAGGAAGGCATCGCGTGGATGAAGCCGAAGTAACGTCATTGTGAGGGCATGATCCTATCAATTCGACCGTGACCGTTAACTCTTGCCCTCTGGTTCCCGCATGACGACGGAGGTTGGACAATCCATTCTATGACAAATGATTCGACGATAGTTCGAGTGACAGGGTTGCAGAAGCGATACAAGAAACAGGTGGCAGTCAATGGCGTTGATCTCACGATCACGAAAGGCGAGATTTACGGCCTGATCGGTCCGGACGGCTCCGGCAAGAGCAGTGTGATGAAAGCAATCGCTGGGGTGCTGACCTATGACGGCGGCGAAGTGGAGGTATTCGGAACAGTGGTCGATTCCGAGCGCGCAGCTGAGCGAGTGAAGGAGCGAATTGGTTTTCTTCCCCAGGGCCTTGGGCTCAATTTGTACCCTGACCTCTCGGTCGAGGAAAACATCGATTTCTTTGCACGCCTCAGGTTGGTACCTGAGCAAGACTTGGCCGAGCGGAAAACTCGATTACTGGCCATGACGAGACTCGACAAATTTCGTGATCGAGCCATGAAACACCTGTCCGGCGGCATGAAACAGAAGCTGGGCTTGATCTGCACGCTCATCCATGAACCGGAATTCGCCATTTTGGACGAGCCGACAACAGGGGTGGATCCTGTATCGCGCCGTGACTTCTGGGCTATCCTGGCAGAGCTAATTCACACGAAAGGTATGACCGCGCTCGTCTCAACCGCCTATATGGACGAGGCTGCGCGATTCCATCATTTGTCGTTTCTCTCTCACGGGATGGTCCTAGCAGCGGGAACCCCTGCGCAAGTGCGGGCGCTCGTTCCCGGAACGATCCTCACGTTCGAAGCGGCTCCTCAATTGGAAGCCATCGCTCGGCTAAGGAACAGGTACAAGCAGGTTGAGGCGTTAGGTTCCAGGCTGCATGTGTTCACGAACGAGATGAGCCGTGCCGAAGCGATGAAGAGTCTCGAGTTGACCTTTGGCGATATTAAGCCGGAACAGGTGCACCTGGACGAGCCGGAATTGGAGGATGTGTTTGTCGCCTTGTTGCTCCGGGAGGCGACAGGCCACGAAGTTCCCGTATTGCCGTCGTCGACTTCGCGAGAGGTGAGGAATTCCGAGCTCGCTATTGAAGCGAGGGAACTCGTTCGGGATTTTGGACCATTTCGGGCGGTGGATCATGTCAGTTTTCGAGTCAGGCCGGGGGAGATCTTTGGTCTGCTCGGCGCAAACGGTGCCGGAAAGACGACTGTGATCAAAATGCTCAACGGCATCATGCCACCCACCGGAGGACAGGGATGGGTGGCTGGGGCTGATATGAAGACGGCGGGAGAGACCATCAAAGAGCGAATTGGCTACATGTCCCAAGCCTTTTCTCTCTATCTCGATCTGACTGTGAATGAGAACATTCGCCTCTTCGCCGGGATCTATGGGCTCGATCGCAAGACAACGAATGAACGGCTGGCGTGGATTGTGTCGATGGCGGGTTTAAAAGGGTATGAATCGAGTCTGACCGGTCGATTGCCGATGGGCGTTCGCCAACGGCTTGCGCTTGGCTGTGCATTGGTCCATCGACCACGCGTGCTCTTTCTCGATGAACCTACGTCCGGTGTCGATCCCCTTGGGCGGCGGTATTTCTGGGACATTCTGTCCCACCTGGCTATGGAGGAGGGTGTGGCGATTCTGATCACCACACACTATATGAGCGAAGCTGAGCATTGCGATAACCTCGCATTGATGTATGCGGGTCGAATCGTGGCCGAAGGATCTCCTGCCGCTATGAAGGACCAGGTCGAGCATGAGGCGGGTCACCTCTTGGAGGTGACGACAGATCAACCCGGCGATGCGCTCCGACGATTGGCGCAGGAGGGATTTGTCGGAGCGGCTCTGTTCGGAACAAAGATTCATCTGCTGTCGAAGGACCCCTCTCAGGAGGAGGCCCGTTTACGGGAAGCGCTCTCATCCACCGCTGTTCACGTACAGGCCGTCGCGGTGCGTCCACTGACTCTCGAGGACGTGTTTGTGCATCGCGTCATGACACTCGAGCGGCAGGAACGACAAGCGACGAGGGGAGTGGCTGCATGAACCTTCGACGGATCGCAGTCGTCGCGTCGAAAGAATGGCGCGAGACCATTCGAGACCGGATGTTCGTTCTTCTCGCATTCCTCCTGCCGGTATCATGGATGATCGTCTTCGGTTATGGGCTTGTGCAGGATGTGGAGAATATCCCATTCGCCGTGCTCGATCGCGATCATAGCGCCCTGAGCCGTGATTATCTGTATCGTTTTTTTGAGTCACGCTATTTCAGTTTTCAAGGTTATATTCCGAGCGAGAATGAGGCCGACGCTCTGCTTCAGAGTGGCAAGATCAGAGTGGTCATCATTATTCCGGAAAAATTGCAGGAGCGGTTACTACGGGGGCAATCGGTGAGTGTTCAGACGCTCATTGACGGGACGTTTCCGCTCCGAACGGATATCGTCAAGGGCTATGTGATCGCCATCAATAGCGCCTTCAGTGAAGAGCGACTCGCCGACTACTTCTCCCGGCGCAGGGGGATTGCCGTCGAACAGGCCGAGGCGCAAGTGCGGCCCATCAAGCTAGAGGTGCGGTATCTCTACAATGAAGAGGTGCGGAGCACCTGGTCCATGGTGCCGGCGCTCGTGATGTTTACCCTGATGGTTTCGTCTCCGTTGCTGACGGCGCTAGGGATCGTCCGAGAGAAAGAGACAGGTTCCATCTACAACATTTACAGCTCAACGGTCACTCGGTTCGAATTTCTTGCTGGTAAATTACTCCCCTACGTCGCGATCTCCTCGGTGAACGCCCTGGTTCTGTGGATCATGGCCACTCTCTGGTTCCGCGTCCCATTTAAGGGCAGTTTGCCGTTCTTTCTCGCCGCCTCGGTGGTGTTTGTGTTGTGCAGCACCGGTATCGGCCTCCTCGTGTCGCTCCTCGTGCGCACTCAGATAGCGGCTCTGATCATCACCATGGTCGCGAGCATGCTTCCAACCATCCTGTACTCCGGTCTGATCGTTCCCGTCTCTTCACTAAGTTCCGGTTCGCAGGTCCAGGCCCACCTGTTCCCGGGGATGTACTACACGAACGTCGTTCGAGGAACCTTTCTGAAAGGGGTCGGTCTCGAGGTGTTGTGGATGGACGTGTTGGCACTGGCCATATACGCTCTCATCTTACGAACCGTCGGATACCAGCTCTTTACCAAGAGGCCGCGATCATGAAGCATATGTGGAGACCCCGCTCCCAACGCGTCATCGTCTGGTGGCGTCGTCTGGCCGTCATGACTCGAAAGGAGATTCTTCAGTTATCACGAGATGTCCCGATCGGGCTGCTCCTCGTGTACTCTTTCACGCTGGCGGTATATCTCACAGGAAACGGCATCCGATCACAATTGCACAATGCCAGCCTTCTGGTGCGGGATGCTGACCATAGCTTCTCCTCGCGTGAACTCATTCATAAGTTCAAATCTCCCTTTTTTCGCCTGGAAGGGGAGATCGCTGATCCTCAAGAAGGGCTTCGATGGCTGGACCGGGGCAAGGCTATGGCTGTCTTGGAGATCCCGCCGCGTTTTCATGAGCAACTCGTGACAGGTGAGCCTACAGCCGTGCAACTGTTAGTGGACACGACTAACGCGCCACAAGGCCTCTCTGCTGCGAGCTATGCGGCGCGCATCGTAGGACAGTTCGGACAGGAGACCGCGCTGGCGCGGCTCAGGGGCATGGAGGAGTCGTCACAGAATCTTCCGGTCATCGTGAGCGACCATCGAGTTTGGTACAATCCGGACCAAAATGACACCTGGTTCGAGTCCATATCGCATCTTCTCCGCCAAATCACGATCTTTGCGATCCTGCTTCCTGCCGCCGCCATGGTTCGAGAGAAAGAACGTGGCACTGTGGAGCAACTCTTGGTCTCCCCGTTGACGCCGTTTCAGATCATGTTGCCCAAAGTACTGGCGATGACCCTGGTCATACTCTGCGCCACAGCGGTGGCTTTGTTTGGAGTCATGCGTCCTGCGTTTGGAGTGCCGATCAAAGGAAGCATCCCACTGTTCTTCAGCCTCACGGCCCTGTTCGTCTTTACTACTGCCGGCATGGGTTTGGCTGCCGCGACGTTGACGAGGAATCAAGCGCAGGTGGGAATGATGACGTTGCTCGTAGTCGCTCCCATGATGTTACTGTCAGGGCTCGTGGCACCCATAGAGGCCCTGCCGACCTGGACGCGTAACCTCATGATCTTGTCGCCCCTTCGATATTTCATCGAGATTGCGCATGGCATTCTCTTAAAGGGCAGCGACTTGAGCATCCTCTGGGATTCAGTACTCGCCATGGCATTGTTAGGAGGAGTGCTGTTCGGATTCGGCATGTGGAAATTCCGACGACAATTTGAGTAAGGGCGACGCTACAGCGAGTTCAAGACTTTGGTCGCAGCGGGAAAAGTTGCAAAGGTGGCCGTGCTCTCAGGCGGACGGATCGTGGCATGATTACGCTGGAACGGGAACCGCAGTTCGTCTATATCCAACCCTCGCGCATCATCGACGAACAGTATGAGCGGTCAAACAGCTGCTGGGAGGCAGTATTGCATCAAGGCGCGAAGATGCTCCTAGACCCTGCCTCTAGCAGGAAATAAAGAACCAGTCCAGCTAGCGACAAAGCAACGAGAGAAGTCAGGTGGGGACTGACATACAGCAGGTTGATGTGGCACGTCTTCCACGCCTGAGAGCATAGCATGAAAAAGGTCATTTCTGATCTGCCTGATGATCGCTACACGGGGAGATGTGTCCTCGTCCGGGTGGACTTCAACGTGCCCATCAAAAACGGGCAGATCCGTGAGGACTACCGGCTTCGGCGTGCCATCCCCACTATTGAATATCTCTCCCAGCGAGGGGCGAAAGTGATCCTCGCCTCCCATCTGGGGAAGCCGAAGGGAACGGTGGTGCCGGAGCTGTCATTGAAGCCCGTCGCCGATGTCCTCAGGCAGATGCTGAGGGTTCCCCCGGTGAAGTTCGTTGGCGCGGTAGTCGGCGAATCCGTGAAGCAAGCGCTCAACACCATCAAGCCCGGAGAGGTCCTGCTGCTGGAGAATCTGCGGTTTGACCGGGGAGAGGAAGCGAATGATCCTGTCTTCGCGAAACAGCTCGCCTCACTGGCCGAGGTCTATGTGAACGATGCGTTCGGCACCATGCACCGTGCGCACGCGTCCACTTACGGAGCGACGCACCTTTTTTCTGACCGGGTAGCCGGGTTCTTAGTCCGCAAGGAAATGGAGGTGTTGAGTCAGGTTCGAGATCACCCCGCTCGTCCGTTCAGAGTGGTGGTCGGCGGCATCAAAATCAAAGACAAGCTCTCGTCGCTGAAAGCGCTTCTGCCCAAGGCGGATACAGTTATCTTAGGCGGAGGGATCGCCTATACGTTCCTGGCCGCAGAAGGAACGGCTACGGGCGACTCACCGGTCGAGCGCGAATTTATCCCCTGGGCCAAGGAGATGCTGACCCGGTACGGGGAGCGCATTCTGCTGCCGGAAGACCACGTCATCGCCAGGAGCGCCGAAGAGCGGGACGGAATCCAGATCGTCCATCGGGCGATCCCGCCCGGCTTTCAGGGGCTCGATATCGGTCGCAAAGCCTCGCTGACCTTCGCGCACAAGCTGTTGGGAGGCACGGGAACCGTTTTCTGGAATGGTCCCTTGGGAGCGTTCGAAGTCGATGAGTTTGCAGACGGCACGGTCGACATCGCGCGAGCCATGGCGCTCGCGCATTGGCGCGGTGCCTTCACCGTTGTAGGGGGTGGCGACACCGTGGCTGCGCTGCGCAAGGCGGAAGTGTTGGAGACGGAGATCAGCCATGTTTCAACCGGGGGTGGGGCATCGTTGAAATTCATCGGAGGCGAAGAGCTGCCCGGGATTGCTGTGCTGAGTGAGAAAGTCTAGTGACTGCGCAGTCGGCCAGAGAGAAAGTGGACCCGAAAAGCCCGCTAAAACTTACCTCCTTACTTCACAACATAGGTGATCTATGCCCGATGTACGATTCCAAATATCAAATCGCGATAAAGAATTTCTCATCGTTCTTACGTAACAAGAGCATTCCGAGAGGCAGACGTGTACGAGCGGCATTGTTCCCAGTGCCACGGCACAGCCTCAAGGCATATCCAAGCAGACTTCATTCCAGCAACGGCTCAAGATTGGAGGCCAGCTCATGCATATACTGTGTGCCCTTGATGGTTCTGAGTCCTCCGAATGGGGGGTCCGCTTTCTTGAGGCATTGGCTAGCCGTCCCCCTGAGGCGGTCACGCTGATGCATGTCATCGATACGCCGACCATGAAGGCTGCAACGGTCACCAGGCCTGCAGCAGGAAAGCGCGCGATATCGGCCTTGGAAAAGGCCGGCACGCAGTTGCTGCACCGGATGGAAGGAATCGCCAAGGTCAGTCTGGGTCAGGCCACGACCAAGCCTCATACCAAGATCCGTACGCTCCTGGCGCACGGCTCCCCCGCCGCAGCCATTACGAAAGAAGCGCGCCGGCGGAAAACGGACGTGATCGTGCTTGGCAGCCGCGGTTTGAGTGACGTGCAGAGCTTTCTCCTCGGTAGCGTCTCTCGCAAAGTTTCGGCGCTCGCCTCCTGTCCCGTGCTCGTGATCAAACAGCCTCTCACGAGGCTGGAACACGTGCTTCTGGCAGTTGACTCATCAAAGCACTCTCAGGGAGCCGCCGGCTTCCTCTACCAACGGTTCCTTCCGAACTCGGCCCGCGTCACAGTTCTATCCGTCGTCGAACCGCTCATGACGGAGCTGGCATCGAAGTACTTTCCGGTGGCGCAGCTGACAGACCTGGTCAAGCCGAAACAGGAACAGACCATGCGTGTCGTCAGCCACTTTCGAGACTTGTTCCTCAAAGAGGGCTATGCCGTGACCACGGACGTGGCAACCGACCATGTGACCGACAACATTTTGAAGCATGCAGAAAAGAACAAGACGGATCTACTGATCGCCGGCTCCCGGGGCTTAACCGGATCGGAACGTCTCCAGCTCGGCAGTGTCTCCGAGACATTGCTCAAGTATGCCCGCTGTTCCGTCCTGATTGTTCGGGGATGGCATGCCTGAGCCGATCCAGCGAGCGGTTCACGATCTTCCCTCCGGCGAGGTCTATGCCGCGTTAGCGACCTCATCCGCCGGCCTGTCGCCCGAGGAAGCCCGGCAACGCCTGGTGCGATACGGACCGAATAGCCTACAGGTAAAGACGGTCTCGCTCACACGTCGTTTCTTCCGGCAATTCATTCATTTTCTGGCCCTTCTGCTCTGGATCGCGGCGGCGCTTGCTTTTTCCGCCGAACACCTACATCCAGGCGAAGGGATGGCGACTCTAGGTTGGGCGATTCTGGGCGTTATAATCGTGAACGCGGTGTTCGCCTTCTTTCAGGAATACAAAGCGGAACGGGCGGTCCAAGCGCTGCGACAGCTCCTTCCCCCTCATGCATGGGTTCTGCGCTCCGGCCACCACCAGCAGGTCCCGAGGACCGAAATCGTACCGGGCGATGTCCTCCTGCTCGAAGAGGGTGAACAGATTCCGGCGGATGCGCGGCTCGTAGAAGCCGTCGGGATGCGGGTCGATAACTCGTCTCTCACCGGCGAGTCCCAGCCTAATCGTCGCATTGCCGATCCTGTGGGAGGCGGCCACCATCACGACATCGCCAACCTCGTGTTTGCCGGCACCACCCTGCTATCCGGTCACGGGCAAGCCGTGGTGTTTGCCACGGGCATGCAGACTGAGTTCGGTAAAATCGCGCATCTCACCGCATCCGTCCCCTCAGGACTGAGTCCCCTCCAAAAAGAAATCGTTCGAGTCACACATATCGTCGCCCTCATGTCCTTCATCATGGGCAGCGTGTTCTTCACCATCGGAGTGGGAATGGGCTTGGGGTTCTGGATCAGCGCGATCTTCGGCATCGGCATCATCGTGGCCAACGTCCCGGAAGGGCTCCTACCCACCGTCACGCTTGCCCTCGCGATGGGTAGCCAACGTTTGGCGAAGCGCCGCGCGTTGATCAAACATCTGCCGTCGGTCGAAACGCTCGGCTGCACGACGGTGATCTGTACGGATAAGACCGGTACGATTACTGAGAATAGAATGACCGTGGACCGATTCGCACTCGACGATCTCATAGTGGAAGCCCAGGAAGGCTGCCTGTTCACGCGAGGCCGTTTGGTCGGCACGACCGAGGCGGAACGCTGGCGTCCGTTCTTCGATGCCATGATTCACTGTAACAATGCCAGGCGAGTTCGGCGACCGGACGGACGCATGGCGGTCGCCGGCGATCCGACGGAGACGGCGCTACTCGAGTTTGCCGTCGCCCATGGGCTGACTCACCGGCCGCCGCTTCGCCGGATGGGCGAATTGCCGTTCGATGCGGATCGCAAGCGCATGAGCACGCTCCACTGGGTCGAAGGCCGATTGGTGGCCTTCACGAAGGGGGCGCCGGAATCCGTTCTTCCGCTTTGCGCTCGGGTTGTTCAACACTCCGACGAATGCACGCTGATGACCCCCGATGAACGACAGAAGATCTTGCTGCAAAGCCAAGCCTTCGCGGAACAGGCCTATCGTGTGCTGGCCGTCGCGATGCGCGACATCAAGGCTAGCATGGACCAACTGGACATCGACAGTATCGAACATGACCTGACCTTCCTGGGGCTGGTGGCCATGATGGATCCGCCGCACCGGGACGTTCCCGAGGCCATTGCCAAATGTCGCAGGGCCGGAGTGCGCTCCATCATGATTACAGGAGATCATCCATCCACTGCGCTGGCCATTGCACGAAAGATCGGCCTCGTACCGGAACAGCAGCCGCCCGGGTTCGTGCCGGTAATCGAGGGCGCGCAAGTCGACTCACTTACCGATGCTCAGTTACGACAACTCCTCACGCCATCACGACCGGGCGAGCCCGACCCCCTGTTCGCCCGCATGGCGCCGCGCCATAAAATGAGGGTGGTGTCCACGCTCAAGGACATGGGAGAAATCGTCGCCGTCACCGGCGACGGCGTCAACGACGCTCCTGCCTTGAAGAAGGCGGATATCGGCATCGCCATGGGAATCTCCGGCACGGATGTCGCCAAAGAAACGGCCAATATGATTCTGCTGGACGACAGCTTTGCCACCATCGTTAATGCCATCGAAGAGGGACGGGCAGTCTACGCCAATATCCGAAAGTTTGTGACATACGTGCTCGCGAGCAATGTTCCGGAAGTCGTCCCCTATATAGGCTTCGGCCTCTTTTCCATGCCCCTTGCGCTGACCGTCCCGCAGATCCTGGCGGTCGATCTCGGAACAGACATGCTGCCGGCTTTGGCCCTTGGTGCCGAACGCCCGCATGCCGGAATCATGGACGAACCGCCGCGGCCGCGACATGAAAAGCTACTCAGCTGGCGAGTGCTGTTGAGAGCCTATGCGTTTCTTGGACCTATCGAGGCCGCGGTCGCCATGGGAGGGTTCTTTTTATACCTCTCGGTGAAGGGCTGGAGCTGGAATGTCCCGCTCGATTGGTCGTCACCTCTATATAAAGAGGCGACCACCGTGACGCTGAGCGCCATCGTGATGGCGCAAGTCGCCAATGTGTTTGCATGCAGGTCGGAGCGGCTCTCGGTCTTCCGCCTTGGCCTGCTCAGCAATCATTTGATCCTGCTCGGCATTGCGGTGGAAGTGGGATTGCTGTTGTCGATGGTCTATACGCCTTTCGGTCATTGGATTCTCGGCACGCACTCACTGCCACTGTGGATTTGGGGACTGTTGATACTCGGCGCAGCCGGGCTCCTGCTCGCAGAAGAAAGCCGGAAATTCATCGTCGGTCGCTTGAACGGACGGCGCCATGCCAACCTGTGAACGCCGTCTTGATCTGATCCAATCCCTCGATTTCAAAACCATCGGTCCTAGCCTGCAGCATCTGGCGCTCTCTCATCAGTTCGTTCTTATACGCTCCGCGACATTCCTCAGCCGCCGGCTTACTTTCCTACCTCGCCTAATCCCCGCACCTCATCCAACCATGCCGCTCGCTGCTTCTCACTCATTCCTTCGACCATGCCGATGATGCTGGACTTGATCGGTCCGATTCCCGCGAACCCGAGGAGGTTGCGTTCAAGACTTTTCAGGCTATGGGCAAGGAAGTACCATCGATACACAAACGCGGGCATCCCCATGGTGACAATGATCCGAGCCGACCTCCCCGTGAGGCACTTCTTTGGCACCCGCCCTGCTTCCGCCGGAATGAACGCAAAACCGGGACGAAAGACCTGTTCGAAAAAGGCTTTGAGCAGGGCCGGCATCGTGCCGAGCCAAAGAGGATAGATAATGACCAGATGATCGGCCCAGCTGATTGCGTCCTGAGCCTGCCGGAGGGATTCGGGCAGCACACCATGCTCGAACTCTTCTTTGGTCCGCAGAAGCGGGAAGTCGATCTCCGCAACCTGGATGCGTCTCACATCGTGCCGGCCATCTTCGGCTCCCTTCGCATATTCATCCGCGAGCGCATGCCCGAAATGACGCGCCTGGGCATCGGGGTGGCCCTGAATGATCGTAATCCGCCTGGACATCGGATGCGTAGAATCTTCGGTTCAAGGCAAGTTGGAACGTGCTGATCGCTCACCGAGTTGCGTGCCGTTGCTCCGCGCAATCTCGATCGTCCCCGTTCCAGATAGCCCATCACCACTCGCCACGTCGTCGGATGCGAGCGGGTCGTTGGCGGCGCGAGGCATGGGACGACATGTTGCTGGACCACTCAGGCCGTAATTGAGAACACCATCGCAATAACGATTGCCCTCACCAAGCCCGCCCTCCTCTTAGTTGATCTTGACGGACACGGATTTCTTATTCGCCTCGTCCGATTTGGGGCACTGGATCTCCAGAACGCCGTCCTTGAAGTTCGCGTGGACCTGGTCGCCCTTTACCTCGCAAGGCAACTGCACGCTACGCGCAAATGAGCCATAGGAGCGCTCACGACGGTAATAGTCTTTCTCCTTCACTTCTTCCTCTTTTTTCTTTTCTCCCTTGATCGTCACCACATCACCGGACACAGTGACTTCAATCTCTTCTTTGCCCATGCCCGGCAGTTCCGCCTTGACGACCACGTCATCCCTCTCTTCATACAAGTCGAGTGACGGCATCCGGATCGAGAGCCCATGTGCCGGCAGGCTCTCGCGTCCGAACAGACTCGGCACCTCCTTGTGCACATAGCCGTGAGCGACATTGCTCACGGCAGGCAATTCACCTGCTCTCTGCTATCCCGTCATCTGGCCATGACGATCACCTCTTCTATGAGTCATCGCGGGCACAATGGATTCAGCGTGACCTGACATTTCTTTTACTGCTCACCCAATCGTGCAGGACGTACGTCGACCGCTACTGCCCCGCTCCAAATCTATACATGTCATGGCAGGTCGTACAGCGCGCCGTCATGCTCGACAACCGCTGGAGAATCTGTTGCGGGGTTTCTTTCTGCACGATCGCGCCTGCGAGCACATCCATGTCTTTATGGATCGACATCCCCATCTGTTTGAAAGCCAGCGGCAGCTTCGCCATGATTGTCGGTTCCGTGTCTGCAGCCATTTTCATCCCGGCCGCCCTGGCCGCCTCTTCCATTTGCTTATGATCCGGCTGCGGCTCACCGAGCCCTCTGACGACGCCGTCCACCGCTTTCAAGAGTTGCCGCATTTCGGCAAGGATCTGATCGCGCTCCGCCGGCGCCAAGACGATCTCCGTGCGACCGTCGGCACCGGGCTTCGTCCATCCCCTCATGAAGAACCATCCAGCTGCGAGTACCGTGACGACCCAGAGTGCAATTGCGACGATGCACAGTCCTGGCTTCATCACACTTCCTCCCGTGAACAATCATTCCCGCTAACGTTGCAGCGCAACCCCGGCGCCGTAGTCATAAACCAAGCTTCCGCCGTAGTAGCTCGCGACGAACAGCACGATGCCAGCGACTAATCCAAGAACAATCGTCATTGCGCGCCGCTCGCATATCCAGCCAAGCCACTCGGCCACTCGCAGCCCCAAGAGACCCACAAACATCCAGAATGTGGCGAAGCCCAACTTCTCGTGAATCTCGAGTACCCGCTCGGGTACACCGCTATGTTCGACGGCCTCCTCGGCCAAGGCTCCCGTGATGCCGGAGACCAATGCGCCTCACAAACCGAGCACGAGCGTAAAGAGACTGGCTGACCGCAAGTGGTCCGGATTCCATTTGGTCGCCAGCAGGTCAAGCAGGACGCTGGCAGAGAGTAGCGCAACAGGAAAATGCACGACCATTGGATGAATCGGGTGCATCGTTCACCATGAGCTTGGCATCACAATAGTTAGGGCCTCTGAATGCGTTATGCAAGGAAGACACCATCGGGATCCTCCTTTGACGGGGGCTAAGGCCTCAAGAGGTCGCCTAGAATTACCTATGCTGCTGAATACGGGATGTGGCACGGGGAGTCCTGCCACAGCTGAGGAAGAGTGACTGTCGCACATGGCGACAGAGTAGGAGAGCTGGGTATGCGCAATGAGTAGGGAACAAGGCCGTGATAGTGTTCGCAGGCTATGAGTGTTCGGAATCACGCCGCATTCTTGCGACGGTAGTGTAGGTGCAATTTAGGGTGTTCTCCTCTGAAAGTGGATTAATTGCGACACATGAGCAGGTCGGCAACCTTGCCCTTGTAGTCAGCAAAACGATAGATGTCGAATTTCTCAGCGATCGTTGGGTCCTTCGGTGTCTTTTCCCTGTATTGGTCGAGAATCCATCCCAGTGCGGAGCGGTTGCCGAGCATATAGCCCCACGCTTCACCTGACACGCCGGAGAATGAAGTCTCACTGTCGAGCACGATGCGGCCCGGTCTCTTCCCTCCATCCTGTCACTGACTTAAATCTCCAAATTCCGGCGTCTCACTGTCCTTCGTGCCAAAGGCGGATCTTATCTGGCTGATCATCGGTGAGGCAGCAGAGATGCTTGTTTCTCCGCGACCAGTCCGTCAACCTCAATGAACCTCCTCATGGATCCTGCTAGAATGCCACGATGGATGTCATTACAACCCACCTGAACGCGGATTTCGATGGTCTGGCCTCCATGGTAGCAGCCAGAAAGCTCTATCCACATGCTCTGCTCGTACTGCCGGGAGGTGCTCAGGAATCCGTGCGTCATTTTCTTTCCATCCATGATTTGTCTCTGGTGCGGTTGAGGGATATCGACATGTCCTCTGTGCGGCGGTTGGTCGTTGTAGACGCGCAAGAACCTGACCGGATCGGACCTTTGAAGGATTTGTGGGGAAGAGCGGATGTCGAAGTCCATCTCTTCGATCATCATGCCGACGAGGATATGGCACAGATACTCGACGCCCACATTCTCGAGCGTATTACTCAGCGCACCGTTGAGTCGGTGGGTGCGACGACGACACTCCTTGTAGAGCGTCTGATCAAAGAGAGCCATGCGATGACTCCCTTCGAAGCCACAATTTTCGCGCTCGGCCTGTATGAAGAAACAGGGTCCATGGCCTACGCGTCCACTACGCCCAGGGACCTATGGGCTGCAGGGACGGTGTTGCAGGCTGGCGCTGACTTGAACGTCGTCTCGGATACGTTGCGCCGTCCGCTGGATCCGGACTTGATCGTACTGCTTAACGATTTGCTTCGATCGAGCGAGACTTACTACCTGGAAGGACGAAAAGTATTGGTGACGACCAGCACGTATGATCGGTATGCAGGGGATCTGGCTGAAGGAGTGCATCGACTAGCCGAGTTGAAAGACCTGGATGCGGTCATTGCCGCGATTGCAATGGATGACAAGGTGCAGGTGATCGGCCGGAGCCGGTGTCCGGAGATTGACGTTTCGTGGATCGCTCGTGAATTCGGAGGCGGGGGGCATGCGGTCGCTTCAGCAGCGAGCGTGAAGGGACAGACTCTGGTCGAGGTCAAGGAACGGCTTGCGCAGCTTCTCCAGGACCGGTACAGGCCGACATTGCTTGCCGCATCGGTCATGACGAAACCGGTCAAATCGATCCGTCTCAACGCAACTGTGGAAGAAGCCGAACGGATGCTGACACGATATGGCGTTAACGTGCTGCCGGTCCTGGATGCGCAGGACCAGTATCTGGGTTTGATTTCGAGAGAAACAGTGCAGAAAGCATTGTTCCACCGTTTACAGAAGATCCCGCTCGAACAGTTCATTCAACGGGAACAGTACACGGCAACGCCTGCGACCCCGTTCCATGAAATTGAAGGGCGAATGATCGAGCACAATCAACGATTCGTTCCCATTCTGTCCGGCCGGAATGTGGTCGGGGTCATTACGCGGACCGACCTGTTACGAACGCTTCATGATGACGTGCTGGCGGCGACGCGAGTGCAGTCAAAGCAACCGGGTGCTCAGATCGAGACGCTCATTCCCCGACGTCACCACCTGGCTGCCACACTGGGCAATCGTCTTCCGGCGCGCGTCGTGTCGCTTTTGCGGGAGGCAGGTGAACTGGCCGACCGGCTAGGAATGTCAGTCTATGTCGTAGGCGGCTTTGTGAGAGATCTGCTGTTAAACCTGCCAAACTTCGATATCGATCTGGTGATCGAGGGAGATGGACTCGAATTTGCCCGAGCGCTGGCTCAATCCACGCACGCTCGCGTGAAACTACATAAGCGATTCGGCACGGCAGTTGTGGTGTTGCCAGATGGAGTCAAAATAGACGTCGCGACCGCCAGAACCGAGTATTACGAGTATCCGACCGCTCTGCCGACCGTGGAGCAGAGTTCGATCAAGAAAGACCTCTACCGCCGTGACTTTACCATCAATACGCTGGCCATCTGTTTGAACGCCACGGTTTTTGGAGAATTGCGGGACTTTTACGGAGGACAGCGTGATCTGAAAGAACGTACGATTCGTGTGCTCCACAGCCTCAGCTTCATCGAGGATCCTACACGTGTGTTTCGCGCGATTCGATTCGAGCTCCGATTCGGATTTCATCTCAGCAAGGAAACAGTGGCATTGATCAAAGGTGCCGCGAAAATGGATCTGTTCCACCGCTTATCCGGCCACCGGCTGTTAGAGGAGTTGCGGCTGCTGTGCTCTGAATCACAGCCACACTCTGCTCTTCACAGACTGGCCGATCTGGATCTGCTCCGATTCATCCATTCGAAGCTCATATGGTCCAGCCGATTAGACCAGCTTCTGCGAGGCGTGGAAGAGGCACTGCATTGGTACAGACTCCTCTATTTGGATCGCAAGATGGAAGCGTGGCTTTTGTACATGATTGCCTTGCTGGGGGTGCTCCCAGATCGTACAGTGGGAGAGGTGATGCAGCGATATCCGTTCAGTGAGTCGGAAGCTGACCGCATCAAAACGGCTCGATTCGAGATAGGCAGGGTCTCGCATCGGTTAAGCCGACAGCCTGCGCCCCGTCCTGCTGATACCTACCACGCGTTGGAAGGCTTCCCGGATGAGGCGTTGCTCTATCTGATGGCGAAGAGCAAGTCGGATTCGATCAAGCGACAGGTGTCCGCATTCTTTACCTCGTACAGGCATGTGCAGCATTCAGTGACCGGGGACGACCTGAAGGCAATGGGATTGAAGCCTGGACCACAATACAAGCGGATCTTATCCCGGTTGCTGGATGCGCGTTTGAACGGGGAGATTAAGACTGAGGCAGAGGAACGTGAGTTGGCACGGCGATTCGTGTCGCGGGAGAAGGGAGTCCAGAGTGAACTAACCTCGAGTGACGCGAGCCGCATATCAGAGTAGGCATCACCCTTGCTCACATATTGACAGAGAAAATACAAGCATGCCCGGGACCGAGTCGCGAGAGGCGAAGAAGGCGAGCTATCAGCCTATGCAAGGCGAACAAGAACGACATGCGCCTGAGCCAGCAATGGCGAGACCCATAGAACAGAACCATCACCTGGACGCCTACAGGAGGGAAAAGTGCTTTGGCTGACTTCTTGGAAATCGTCGAGCGAAAAGGCCTCGGTGATCCCGACACATCTGCGATCTCCTCATGGAGGAGGTTTCCGTGGGATTGGTCCAGGCCTATCTTAAGTCCTATGGCCGGGTGCTTCACTTCAATGGCCGGATAGGAAATATTGAGTTGTCAGCCGGCTGTGTAATGGGATCCGGTAAAAGATAGAGATCCGACTCAGAACCATCCCATCGAGGAATCGGTTTTGCGACCCGGATGAGGCGTGCATCGATGAACCGGGTGGTGGACATGAAAGCAGGATCCACGGCAGGTCAAAAGTCGGAGGCTGACTCTCTCAATGAGAGACTGCGCCGCCTGTTCCAAACTGTTCAACGGAAGGCAGCACAGGGCAAGAACAAGTATCATTTGTCGCGTCCAGACGGGCAGTGTAGTTGCGACAATCTCCTCGCTTACCTTGCGTTCCGCGAACACGATCTTCAGGACTTGCAGTTGGAATTGGCCGAATGCGGGCTGTCGTCTCTAGGCAGGCTTGAGGGCTCCGTACTCCATAGTCTGCGGCTAGTCATGCAGCATCTGGGGGTGACGGCGGAAGACACCCAGCTGATCATGCCCGACTTCGAGCAGGCCCGGTCCCTTCTCGCCCAGCGAAGCGCGTTGCTATTGGGAAGACCGCGCCCACAGCATCAAACCCGCATCATGGTCACGTTGGAACCCGGGCTCATTCGCCAGCCGGACGTGATCGAGCAATTAGTGCTGCACGGAATGGATATCGCCAGGGTCAATTGCGCGCATGACAGTCCTGAGGAATGGGACATGCTGATTCAAGCCGTGCGCGAGGCGGAGGAACGGCTGGCAACCCGAGGACAGGCGATCGGACGCAGGTGCCGGATTTTCATGGATCTTGCCGGGCCGAAGGTTCGCACGGGTCCCTTGACGGCGACAACCCGGCCGTTAAAACTTACGGTCGAAAAGGATTCATATGGACGTCCTTCGCGGATTTTAGAAGGCTTCCTCGACCTTGAGGCGACCCAAACCAAACGGCTCAGCACACCCGGCGCCCCCCGAACCTTTGTCATTGCGCTCCCCGAGCAAAGGAGCATCGTAACCCTGCCACTGGGCGAAGAGTTGCGATTCACCGATACCAGAGGTCGCATGCGAAGTCTGCGCGTGCTGGAACGGGTCAGTGAGAGGAAAGTTCGAGTCGGAATAGAGCGAACGGCCTACATTGAACAAGGGATAGAACTGCACGCCACAAATGGCCAGGTCCTGCGCATCGGGCCTATCGAACCTCAACCCGCAGAGATCCGGGTGCAAGCGGGAGATCGCTTGTTCCTCTATCGCGACCCCGCTCGGCTCGGCCACAGCGCAGGGGAAGGCCAACCTGCCGGTATCGGGTGCACGCTTCCCGCGGCATTGGACACGGTCAAGACCGGTCATCGCATCTGTATCGATGACGGCAAAATCACCACCGTGGTTCGCAAGCTGAAACCGGACCGCCTGGAGTTGGAGGTCACGGCTCCGCACGACATAACGGCAAGAATCCGCTCAGAGAAAGGCCTGAACTTTCCTGATTCTTCTGTAGACCTCCCGGCATTTACACCACAAGACCGCGAGGACCTTCAGTTCGTTACTCAGCATGCGACGGCGGTTGGTCTCTCGTTCGTGCATCGTGCACAGGATCTCGTGGATTTGCAGAAGGCACTCCAGGAGTTGGGACGACCGGACTTCGGCATCGTGATCAAGATCGAAACCAGGGAGGCCATACATCACTTGGCTGAACTCCTGCTCGCCGGCTTGGATTTGCCGAAGTTCGGCGTGATGATTGCGCGAGGTGATCTCGCGGTGGAGGTGGGATTTGAGCATCTCGCGCTCGTTCAGGAGGATATTTTATGTCTATGCGAAGCCGCTCACGTGCCGGTCATTTGGGCCACGCAGGTGTTGGAGAGCATGGCCAAGAGTGGCTTGCCCGCCCGTGCAGAGATTACCGACGCCGCAACAGGACAACGAGCTGACTGCGTGATGCTGAACAAAGGAAGATTCGTGATCGATGCGGTAAAAATCTTGGGGGACTTACTCGCCTCACGTGAACGGCAGCGGATTAAAAAGCGTCAGGTCTTCCGCGATATCACAGCGCAGCACGGCATCTTCAACTCCACGGCCCATGAGCTGCGTCCTGAGACCCAACGGGCGCATGAGCAGGAAGGGAGCCCATCGCATGACTGACATTGTAATGCCGACCCTTGGCGCAGACATGACCGAGGGCACGTTGATCGAATGGAAGAAGCGGGTCGGCGACGCGTCGGACCAGATCAGCGCTCGCCAGGCGAAAATGCGGCAGACCATCGCGGCGGCCATGAGCCGATCCAAAAGAGAAATCCCCCATTATTATCTCAGCATGACCATTGATATGAGCACGAGCATGACTTGGCTCGCCGAAGAAAACCGTCGCCGATCCGTGGCGAATCGATTACTCTATGGGGTGCTGTTGATCTAGGCAGTTGCCGTGGCATTGCGCCAGGTCCCGGAATTGAACGCCATCAGGAAGGGCAGCGATGGACTCTTTCTCCACCGCGTCGTCCCACCATATCATTCTACGGGTGCTCGTCGGCTCCCACGCCCATGGCCTCGCTGGTGCGGAAAGCGACAAAGACTTTCGAAGCGTCTTCGTGATGCCGACCGTCGACCTCTTCCGGCTGGGGTTCAAATACCAGGGCACGAGGATGATAAAGGACGAGGCCGACGAGACCTCCTGGGAAATCGGCCATTTTCTTCAGTTGGCTATTCAATGCCATCCACTGGTACTCGAAACCTTCGTCGCCCCGATCGAAACTGCGGATGAATGGGGGGAGAAGCTGCGAGCCCTGTTCCCCTCGGTCTGGTCGGCGGAAGACGCATATAACGCCTTCCTGCAGTACGCCGACAATCAGCGCAAGAAAATGCTCGACAAGAAAGACGGCCGCCCGGCGAAGTATGCGGCCGCTTACCTGCGCGTACTGTTCAACCTCTGCGAGCTGCTTGACAAGGAAACCTTCAGCATCCGGATCGCCGAGTCCCCGATCGGGGACTCCCTGCGCCGGATCAAAGAGGGCGACTTCCGGGCGGGAGAAATCATCGATCTAGGCGAGTATTGGTCGGAGCAGGCAGCCCGGCGGCTGGCAAGCTGTTCGCACGTCGGACGGCGCGATGTAGTGGATGAATTTCTCGTCAACTTGCGCAGAGGATTCTTAAAGTAACCGATCCGCTTTTTGCGACCAGAAATCGGGATCTGGATAGTCCGCCTCGGCAACTCGTGAGCAATGCCGCAAAACACGGGCCGAACAACTCGATCAGCTGTTCGACCCGTGATGAGCATGCGAACTGTATGTCTCCTCAGCCCCCGCCTATTTCCCCCGCTGTCTCGACCACCAGAAATTCCCCTTTCATGTGAGGGTGCATATCACACCAGAAAGGATACTGCTGGGTTTCCCGTCCTTCGCTGTGCCCCCTTGTGAAATAGAGGGTTCCCGTCTTTCCGGGCTGCACGTGATAGGATTTCACGCCGTGTGCGGTTACCTCGGCCACATCACCTTCTTTTCGGACAGCCACCTGCTTGAATAAATTGGAGCTGAATCCGTGGGCCATGCTGTCCTGATTGCGCAGAACAATAGCAGTAAGGGACCCCGGGCTACTATGCCCCTTCACCTCATAGCCGCTATTCTTCATCGTCACTTCGATCTTCATTTCCGGCTCCGCCGCTTGCGTCACAGGTAACGGCGATAGACAGGTCGCCCACAGACAAGTCCCGCCTATCGCCATCATGACGCGTACCGTCTTGACTACGCCTCCCCGCAGTAGCATGACTCACCTCCTTTTGTGAGATGATACCCATATGCACGCTCGATCGGCTGCTCCAGATGTCCGGCAACCGCGAGATCGTTTCTTTTGCCGATTTACCTACGGTGCAATCCCGGTGCCTATCGGCTGACTGCTCTAGAAATCGGCTCCCAATAAGAGGGCTCTTCGACGCATCCCGTCGTTCTCAGCAGCTTTGCTGACTTTCTTCCCGCAAAGAAGCACTGAGCGTATCCGTTCACTCGTTGCCTGGTCGTACTTGTGTCCGTTTTCTATGCCCCGCTTTGCCCCAACGGCAGACAGCGACTGTACCGACTTGCCACAATAGGAATAGAGGGCACCAGGTCGCTGTTTGGAGTGAAGGGGGAAGCCACAGAACCGCGAGCGGCTCACTGAGCCGCAACAACAATTCTCGATGAGGCATCAATGAGGTGATAGGCAACAGCCCTGCTAGTATTCGCTGTCCCATTATGCCTCGCCACGACGCAGCTAGGCTCCGCACATAGCTGGGTGTTTTCCACAAGTCTGCGGCTTTTCAAGGATCCCCACGGAGAGTGTCGTTCGGTGTGGGCGGCACCGTAGATGCACAAGATAATGTCGTCATCAGGTAAGGACATTTCAATCCTGAGCTGCCAAGGATGGGTTCCGATTGAAATCTCACCCATTCATCATCAATAAGGAGGAAAGGCCATGGCAGGACTATCACGCTGGGACCCGATGCGGACCCAATGGAATCCATGGAAGGAGCTTGAGGAAATGGAGAAGCGGCTCACCACTCTGTGGGGGCGGCCTGCGGCGAAATCTGAGCTCGGGAAGGAGGCGATGACCGTCGCCGAATGGGCGCCGCTGGTCGACATCACTGAAGATGACAAGGAATATGTCATCAAGGCCGACCTTCCCGACGTCAAAAAAGATGATGTGAAGATCTCGGTGCAGGACAATGTCGTCGCCATCTCCGGTGAACGGAAGTACGAGAAAGAGGAAAAGGGTAAGAAATATCACCGTATTGAGAGAGCCTACGGTAGCTTCTTGCGCAGTTTCACGCTGCCGGAGGACGCCGACGGCGACAAGATCGCCGCCGAGTATAAGGATGGCGTCCTGCAGGTGCGTTTGCCCAAGTCCGAGAAGGCCAAGCCGAAGACTATTGAAGTGAAGGCCTCGTAGGTTGGCCGGACAGAAAGGGAGGACGCGAGGATGTTTCGACATCCGCGATATTTGGAAATGCCGTGGGGCACCTATTGGCAACAGGATGCGACCACGCATCACCGATGGTGGCTCGCTGCCCTGTTGATTCTGGCCGGCATCTTCTTGATCGGCGTGCGCGCTACAGGCAAGATGTAGTAGCGCCGAGCGGGCGCAGCTAAAAAGGGCACCGCATGTTCAGGAATCGTGAGGAGGCCGGGGAGCGTCTCGCAGCCCATCTGGGTGACTATCGGAATGATGCGTCCACGCTGATCTTGGCCCTGCCTCGCGGTGGCGTGGCAGTCGGGTATCCCCTGAGCCTGGTACTCAATGCGCCGCTCGACCTGCTGATCACACGCAAAATCGGAGCGCCCGGCAATCCCGAATATGCGCTGGGCGCTATCAGCGAAACCGGCGCCCTGTTTTGGAATCAGCAGGCGGTAGCCTCGTTTTCGCTGACCCCCCTAGACCTCGAACAGGCCGCTCGGGTCGGCAAAGAGGAAATTGCCAGACGCGTAGGCCTGTATCGCCAGGGACGTCCGTTGCCCTCGGTCACCGATCGTACAGTCATTCTCGTCGATGACGGCCTTGCCACCGGCGCCACCTTCCTGGCTTCCATTGCAGCCGTCCGCCGGCTCAATCCTCGCCATATCGTGGGAGCCATTCCGGTGGGCCCACAAGAAACCATACACGAGGTCAGACGCCGAGTAGATAGGCTAGTGGTCTTGATGACGCCCGAGCCTTTCTATGCCGTCGGGGATTTCTATGCGGATTTCACTCAGGTGGAGGACCGAGATGTCCTGCATTATATGCAATTGGCGCAGGAGGCGCTCGCGGCGTACAAACACCAGTCGTCCAACTCACCTTGACCTACGCTCTCGAAGAGGGATCGATCTATGCGCCTTCGAATGGCCGGTCAGTTTGTGGTGATCAGTATCGTCATCCTCATGGCTTCTCCAGTCATCCATCCGGTCGGTGACGGAGCCTTGGCGGGAATTCCCGACGAACAACGAATCGAGATCCTGATCCGCAACTACGATTTCGAAATCATCCATAGGACACCCGTCACCTTGGGCGGCGAGGCCGTCATCATCCTGCGGAATCAGGACATCGTCCGCCATGGCTTTACCTCGCCGGCTCTGCCTCAACTCTATCTTCGCATGGAGGGAGAAGGAGTCGGTGCGTATGGAAAAGGAATCGATGGATTGTATATCGAGCCTGGCAAGACCTTAGTCATACGTCTGGTGATAGAGCATAGCGGCAGGCTCATGTTCCACTGCGACTTGCACCCGGAAATGAAGGGGGAACTGGTCCTGCTCGACGTCCCCGCCGCGTAGAACTGAATCGGAAAGGAGCGCACATGCACCGCTTGACCGCTCGCCCTGCTCCGTCCTCGTGATGCAGTGACGTGGGGGAATTCTCAATTCTGAGTTGGAGAGCTCGGAAGGCTGAGCTTTAGAGCGGGTGATCCTGAGTGAGTCTTCAGAGGCGCAACGATTCATCATTCAGAACTCAGCATTCAGCATGTGGCCCGGTGTCATCCACTGCGCGAAGCTTCCACAGCGTATTGTTCACATTCACCATCACCTTATGCGCCGTTGTTCTTGCCGCGAGCGGTGTTGGCGCAATATCTGAGCAGCAACCAGATCTCGAAGTCTTCGTCCGGGAAGGCTGTCGTCACTGCGCCGCAGCAAAAGAGTTCTTGACGGATCTGAAGATCCGGCGACCGGCCCTCCGAATCTTTCTCCGAGAAGTCGGGGCCGACCCAGCGGCGCTGTCGCGACTCGCCGAACTCGCGAGTCGGTTCAAGATCCAGCCGGTCGGGGTGCCGGCCTTTTACGTGGCCGGTGAGTTGATTGTCGGCTACGCCGAAGACACCACGAGAACGAGAATCATCGCCCTGTTGGATCGGGCCAAAGCCGACATGCCGCTGCCGCCTCCATCCGACGCTTGCCGTCCGACCGTGAACTGCGACGAGCCGGCACCCTCTCCCTCGCGAACTGCTGATGATCGAATCGAGATCCCCTGGTTAGGCCCGTTGAGCGTGCGGCAGATCGGACTCCCGGCCTTTACCCTCCTCATCGGCCTCGTGGATGGTTTCAATCCTTGCGCCATGTGGGTCTTGTTGTTCCTCCTATCCCTCCTCGCGAGTCTTCGTGATCGCGCCAAAATGGCGCTCATTGCCGGCACATTTGTGCTCGTGAGCGGGCTGGTCTATTTCGCATTCATGACAGCCTGGTTGAACGCCTTCCTGTTCGTCGGGTTATCCCGAGCGGTGCAGATTGCGCTGGGCGTGATCGCCGTGCTGATTGGGACGGTGCATATCAAGGACTTTTTCGCGTTCGGCGCCGGCCTCTCCTTCAGCATTCCTGAGTCGGCGAAACCCGGCCTCTACACACGCATGCGACGGATCCTGGAGGCCGAGCATCTGCCGGGAACGTTGCTCGCCGTCATAACGCTGGCTGTGCTGGTGAACCTGGTCGAACTACTCTGCACCGCGGGCCTCCCCGCGTTGTACACACAAATCCTCACCCTCCAACAACTATCGGGGTGGAAATATTATGGGTATCTGGGGCTCTACAATCTGGCGTATATTCTGGACGACGGGCTCATGGTCGCGATCGCGATCGTCACCTTGACCAGGCGAAGGCTGCAGGAAGGCGAAGGCCGCTGGCTCAAGCTCGTCAGCGGAGCGGTGATGGCGGGGCTGGGGGTCATTTTGTTGGTCAAACCCGACCTCTTGTACTAACCCGCATTATCCATGAACGCTTGTCTTTCGATCTCCGCCAGGCCGTTGCGCGTCTTCGTCGCTCGTTGTTCGTCTTTCGTATCCCACCAACGACGCGACACGGTTCACGAGGCACGCTGCTCCGAGAGACGCATCGCGAGAAGCGCCGTATCGGATGTATTCGTCACGAGACCTCTCAGATGAGGAAAGGTAATCCCATAGCGCCGGAAATCCGTATCAAGCAGGATCCTCTATCTCGTCCCATTCGCGCGCTCTTTATTCCTCCACCGAGCGATCTGCTCCGGCAAGCGGGGCAGATCATTCTGAAGGACGGCACGGTGGCGGAGTTGCGGGTCGCCCACCCATCAGACGCCGGCACGCTCCGGCTATTCGTCGACCGTCTGTCTCCGGAATCCAAGCGGCATCGCTTCTTTTCGGCGACGCGGCCGCCCGCCGAGGTCCTCCAGTCACTCTGCGATTCGTCCGACCCCCATGAACAGATGACACTCATCGCACTACGTGCGTCGGAAGGCCGCTCGATGATCGTTGCCGCCGGCACCTATACGGCACGCGATGCGGAAACCGCTGAAGTGTCGCTGGCAGTGGACGACGCGCTGCACGGTAAGGGCATGGGGACAATTCTCCTGGAGCATCTGGCCCTCCTGGCTGTCCGACAGGGCTTTACCAAATTCTGGGCCGTCACGCATGCCGACAATCTGGCGATGCGCGAGGTCTTTCGCGAATCCGGTTTTCCCTGGCATGAATATTTCGAAGGAGGGGACATCGAAGTCGAACTATCGCTCACGCCCACCGAACGAACGGTGACGCAATCGGAATGGCGCGAACGCGTTGCGACCGTCGCGTCGCTCCGCCCGTTTTTTTATCCAAAGGCGGTGGCCGTGATCGGCGCCTCACGAAATCCTGCCAGCATCGGTTATCGGGTTCTCGACGCACTCGTGGGCAATCACTTTCACGGGCCCGTCTACCCCGTGAATCCATACGCGACTGAACTCGCCGGGCTTCGTGTCTATCCGACGATCAACACCATCCCCGGGCCTGTAGATCTGGCGGTCATTGTCGTGCCTCGCGATGCTGTCCTCACGGTCATCGAGCAGTGCGCCGGGAAAGCCGTCCGCGCCATCGTGGTCCTTACCGCCGGTTTTGCCGAGGTGAGCGCGGAGGGACGCGATCTTCAGCAACTGCTCCTGGAGAAGGTCCGCCTTCACGGAATGCGGATGGTCGGTCCAAATTGCTTCGGGCTTCTCAATACCGATCCAGCTGTCCGGCTTAATGCGACATTCGCTCCGGTGTTTCCACCGTCCGGACACGTCGCCATGTCGTCTCAAAGCGGAGCACTCGGCCTGGCGGTTCTGAGCGCTGCCCGTCGTCTACACCTCGGGATATCTACATTTGTGAGCGTCGGGAATAAAGCCGACATCTCGGTCAACGACCTGTTGCAGTACTGGGAGAACGATACGGAAACCGATGTCATTGTGCTGTACGTCGAATCCTTTGGGAACCCTCGCCGGTTTGCACGGATAGCCCGGCGAGTCAGCCATAGCAAACCGGTCGTGGCCATGAAGGCCGGCCGATCGGCAGGCGGACGACGTGCGGCCGGTTCCCACACTGCCGCGCTGGCGGCAAGCAATGTGGCCGTTGAGGCTCTGTTTCGCCAGACCGGCTTGCTGCACGCCGACACGCTCGAAGAGATGCTCGCGCTCGCCATTGGTCTGTCTATGCAACCTCTCCCACAAGGTCGACGAGTCGGGGTGATCACGAATGCGGGAGGCCCGGCCATTTTGTGTACGGATGCCTGTGAAGCCGGCGGCCTCATTGTACCTGAGCTCTCTACCGGAACGATTGCAACGCTGGCCGATTTTCTTCCTTCAACTGCCGCGCTTAAAAATCCGGTGGATCTCATTGCCTCAGCCACTCCCAACCACTACACCAAAACCATCAGTGCACTGCTGCGAACCGATGAGATTGATGCGCTCATCGTGCTCTTCATCTCGCTGACTCCCAGCGACACCAACGGGATGGCGGAAGGAATCCGGGCCGGCATCGCGGCGGCACGTGGGGCCGGCGCCAAGAACAAGCCGGTTTATATCAATTGGATGGCTGAGGGCGACCGTGAACGAGTGTTCTCAGTCAACGGAGAGACGATCCCTTCGTATCCTCTTCCGGAGATCCCCGCCCGCGTCTTGAGCAAGGCAGTGGCCTATCACACCTGGCGGAATCAGCCCGCCGGAGTGATTCCGGACTTTGATGATATGGATCTCCCTCAGGTGAGAGCCATCTGCATTGGGGCAGGCGAGAAGCGGGGGGCTGGCTGGCTGATGACAGACGAAACGAGAGCCGTCCTGGCGGCGATGCGTCTTCCAGTTCCTGCCGGTGGAGTCGCCACGACCGTTGATGCCGCCGTCTCGTTGGCGCGAAGGATCGGTTTCCCGGTCGCCGCGAAACTCGCTTCGCACCAGATCGTGCACAAAACCGAGATTGGCGGCGTCCGGCTAAACCTCACGAATGAGCAAGCAGTCCGGGAGGCGTTCGAAGCCATCCGCGCGCGGCTTGAGCGGGATCACAGCCTCAACGCGATGGAAGGTGTGCTGATCCAACCGATGCTGTCTGCCGGCGTGGAGCTGATGGTCGGCGTGACGCATGATCCGCTGTTCGGACCACTCATCGCGTTCGGACTCGGGGGCATCCACGTGGAGATTTTGGGAGACGTGCGGTTCCGAATTACGCCGTTGACGGATCGCGATGCGACCGAGATGGTACGTGAGATCCAAGGTTACCGATTATTGGAAGGCTACCGTGGCCACCCTCCGGCGGACATCGAGGCGATCGAGGAAGTCCTCTTGCGCATCTCCCGACTGGTAGAAGAAATTCCTGAGATTACGGAACTGGACCTCAATCCGATCTTCGCCCTCCCACCGGGTCAAGGCTGTCGGATCGTGGATGCCAGGATCCGTGTGTCGGCGAACACATTATCACCAGCGGTGTAGAAACATGTTTCCATGCCCCTGCTCTGTCTACTCCACTACATAAGTTTTGCAATTGAATCAATGAACCTAGATAAGTCTCAAGGCCTTGTGAAGGCGATGCGTGGATCATTTTAAAGTCTTGAGCCACGCCTGAATGTCCGCAATTTGCTGTGCCGAGAGAGCATCGCTCAACGGCGGCATCATGTGTCGTCCTTTCAATACACGATCCCAGAACACCTCATCGTTTGACAGAATCGGTTTGCCCGCCAATCGCGGACCGATCCCCCCGGTCGCACCGGCGCCGTGACAGACAATACAGCTTGCGTCATAGAGGACCTGGTCACGGGTGGCATCACCGGTCGGATGTGGAACCACTCCCTTTTCTGGCGTGACGGACAGGTCGCCGGAACCTTTACGACTGCTCGACCCTGTTCCTACCTCACCGGCAGCGAGCAAGAATGGAGGACCGTTCATGTGCGAAACCATGCCGACGGCGCTCGTAATACTCGTTGCAATCAGGAGTCCGATCATCTGTCCGAATCGTGACCCCATCATCTTAGATTCTCCATTCGGTCCTCCGTGAATTGTGTAAGACCATCCACTAGAAATATGAACGCATTAGTCTAGGATAGGAAGGGCACCATGCAGCAAGCTGATGATCCGACTCCATTCCGCCTGTGTCATTCACTATGATGCAGTGCTCCACTCTTTCCTCTCGCCTTCACTCATAATTTGTAAGTCAGCATCCAGAGTTCAGGCCTCAGAATTCAGAACTCAAACATTCCTCATACATGAACCCCTCATTCATAATTTCTTCCCGTCATGTGGCATTTGAGACACTCCGCCATTCGTCCTGGCTGATGAGCAGCACCGCCCGCAGCAAGCAAATGGCTCATGGCCGGGCTATCTTTAAGCTTAGGCCGATCCGCGACTCTCGTCCCGAATTCATGACAGGCGCCGCACGAGTTGGTTCCCGTCGCCAAGAAAACAAATTCCCCGTGCGGATTGACGCGCGCAACATTGGTGATCTGAGTCAGCGTGCCCCGATGTTCCGTATGGCAGGCGCTACAGGCAGTGCGCTGCGTCGCTATATCGCGATGAACCATTTTGACGGCAGGCGCAGATCTGCTTTCAAAATAGCTATCGGAGTGGCAGTTCACACATCGCGAGGGACTCGGGCCATGAAACGGTGCGTGGCATTGTGTACAGAACGAAATATCCGCATGGTAGCGGCTCAGATCTCCCGGAGCCCAAAAAGCCACGGGATGCCGCCATGATCCCCAACCGACCCAGACAACCACGACCAGCGTCGCCATCGCGACGATCGGGACGGTGGTCCTGGGCAGCGGGTGATACCGCATTGTTAGCCCGCATTATTCATGAACGGCTCTACTGCAATCGCGGATTCGCTGCTGCGACAAGCCTACACGGTTTCGGCGGCCTGCAGGCGGGCGGGCTCGCCGCTCAGCCCATCACATGCCGCTTCAAGTATGCTTCGGACCCTCGCGGCTCCGCGCCGAAGACACCGCCGCCTCACAGTCTCGGCGGCGTCCACGAGCAATTCCCAGACGACAGGGCGCTCACAAGACACTGCCGGCTCACGGGACACGGCCCGCTCACCACTCGCGGGCGTCCACAACCGTGGCGCTCATTATTCTTCGCGCCGTGGACCTCGCCGGCGCGCACAGACATGGTGCTCTTTATTCATCGCACCGTGCGCCTCATTATTCTTCGCGCCGTGGACCTCGCGTCTACGCAATTTCGCGCCGACCCGTCATGAATGATGCAGGCTCAGAGACCTGCAAAGAACAGCGCGCCGGCGATGTGCAATGCGGTGAGCACCAGGAACATCAGCGTCATCGGCGCATGGACGGCCTGCCACAGCCGAAACGCCTCCTCTTGAGATGCCATGCCATGCAGACGGTATTCGATGTCGACCTCAGATAGTCCTTCCTGCTGAAAACGGCGTCGCTCGTCGTTGAGTGTCCTTAACACATAGGCATGGACCGCCTGTCCCACGATCCCGCTGAGCACCACAATCACCATGGCTGCCATCGCCAGAACCGGGACTAGCGCGTGATAGTGAGCGCCTGAATGCAAGAAGATCAGCAGCGGCCCCAGAATCCCACCCACCATGTGCACGTGAAACCATCCGCGCGGCCACTGACGCGCCGGACTGTGGCGCTTCCGATATGGATAGACAAAAACCAGCAGAGTGACGGTGAGCCCAACCCAGCCGACCACATGGCCATATCGGGTATGTCCGAATGAAGAGGCCGCGTCTAAGCTCAAGACTGTTTCGAAGACCAGCACTCCTGCGACCGCGCCGACCACGACCGCGACAATCGCAACAATGCGCCAGCGGACTCCTGCCACGTCATGCACTCGTCATTCGTGAAGCGTAGTTCGTATCTCGTCGCTCGCCTCTCAGAAGAACAGAAGTAACGGCATATGGCGTATGGCACAAGCATAGCCACGTCTCTGCGTTTGTACTATTAGCCATAAGCCATCTGCTATATGCTCTTATCCCAAAGACATTCTTGCGGGATATGGTCCACTTCTTCTTCATGAGACGGAGTTTACAGGGCGTAGGCTCTTCCACCAAAAGCCAACCGACTGCCCATCAACGAAAGCACTGATTCATTGCGTTTCGCAGGGCCTTCACTGCTGAGGAGAGCCGGATTTGCCGGCCACGAAACTCGTTTCAACGTCAGACCTTATTGTGATTCTTGTTGTTCTGCACTTAACATGATCAGTTCGATCTCTTCCGTAATCTCTTCCTGACGCAGAATGTTTCTCCGAAGTCGCATCTCGGAAGTTTCCTTGTCGAGGCGCTGCAAGGCCCCTTCCAGGTGCGTGAGCCGTTCACGACTCTCCGCCATCAGCGCCGAGTAGAAGATCTCGTGCAAGATAGCAAATAGATAGAGATCGACCAGTTGGGCAACAAAGACAGGGGGAGGAAGTGTCAGGAATGGAGCCGTAGCGCCGCTCTTCTCAACACGCGACACGGTTTCAAATGGCCGCAACGGTTGGATGGTAATACCGTCCACATCGGCGGCGCGATACACCACGGTGATCACGAGTGTCCGGTTGTCCTTCTGTCCTCGCAGAACTTCCTGAATGCGCTGCACGAGCGCGATCAACACACGCTGAATTTCCTCCGAAACGGTCGGCCCATCGATGGCGGCGACCAGACGAGGATCACCGGCCATGCGGCCAGACAGTTTGCGCCCCACGGCAATAATCACAGGTTCCTTGTCGCTCACCGTGCGAAGATGCCGCTCAAACTCGGCCAGCAATCGCGCATTGTAATCGCCGCAGAATCCCCGCTCCGACCCGATCACCAGATACAGCGGCATCCCGCCTCGGTCCCGAGGCAGGGCTTCAGGATGGAAGGCAAGAAAGTCCTTCGCCGCCGTCTCCATGCTCGTTACCACTCGCTGCTGAGCAGAAAGGAGGCGGGTCAGCTTATGGATCTCCAGCATCGCCAAGTTATTCATGGCGGTCATAATCTTGCTGATCTCGCCGAGCGTGCGAATGTGGTCTTCGATGTCGTGCCGTTTGCTCATAGGGATCGATGCTCCCTGAGCCAATGACCCACGGCTTGCGTCCATTCCTCCTCGCTGGCGTCCAGTGCGAGTCCACTCTCTTTCACGCGCAAAACCAGATCCTCCAGTAAGGCAGGGATCGACCCCGGGGAAACCTTGTCGAACAAACCGTCATTGAACCCTGTCAGCCAGGCCAGATGAAACTCGATGGGCAGAGGGGACAGCCGGTCCTGCTTCAGTAATTCTCGCAAAACACGGCCGCGGGCGATCTTCGCGTCCATCGACGCCTCAAGACGAGACCCGAATCGCGTAAAAACCTCCAATTCGAGGAATTGGAGATAATCCAACTTCATGCGCCCGGCTTTTGTTTTGACTCGCTGATGCTGTCCCTTTCCGCCGACACGTGACACAGATTTCGTCACATCGATGGCGGGAAGAATGCCAGACGCGAAGAGGCGTTTATCGAGATAAATCTGTCCATCGGTGATCGAAATCAGATTTGTAGGAATATAGGCAGCGATTTCTCCCTCCTTCGTCTCCACGATCGGCAAGGCTGTCATACTGCCACCCCCATGTGCTAGGGCGAGACATGTCGAGCGTTCGAGCAGGCGTGAGTGGAGAAAAAAGATGTCGCCCGGATAGGCCTCGCGCCCAGGAGGACGGCGGAGCAGCAACGAGAGTTCGCGATAGGCTTCCGCATGCGTGGTCAGATCATCGTAAATCACCAGCGTATCATTGCCCTGCCACATCCAGTATTCAGCTATCGCACACCCCGCGAACGGAGCAAGGAACTTGAGGCCGGGCAACGACGTCGCTTCCGCGACGACGAGAGCAGTATGATCCAACGCACCATACTGCCGGAGGATCTCGATCGTATCGACGATGCTGGACCGCTTCTGTCCGACCATGACATAGACACAGCGCACACTTCGGCCTCGCTGATTGATGACGGCATCGATGGCCAATGAGCTTTTCCCAAGCCCATTGTCGCCGATGATCAATTGGCGTTGGCCCTTACCGATCGGAATCAGTGTGTCCACGATTTTGCTGCCGGTATACAGCGGTTTATGGACGAAGTCGCGGTCCGTAATCGGAGGCGAAAGGATGTCCAACGAACCACTCGCCGAACATTCCGGCCGGCTTGATCCATCGAGTGGGTTCCCTAAGGGATCGATGACCCGTCCGATCAGTGCATCCCCGGTCGGAATTCCCATGCGCCGGCCGGACAGATGCGCAATCGTACCGGCGGTCAGTCGGCTGGTCTGTTCGAGCAGAACTGCGCCGACAACATGCGTCTCTAGTTGGAACACCATCGCGCGACTGCCGTCTTCGAGATCCAGGATCTCATCCATCGCGGCGGAGGGCAGGCCCTCGATCCAGGCGATGCCATCCCCGACCGCCACTACGATTCCCTGTTCGTCAACACGCAGGCCGAACCGATAGTTACGGAGCCACGCGGCCTGGCCCGCCAACAGCTGATTTGGTGCCATTGATTGACTAGGCATGGCGTGACCATTCGGCAAAGAAGCTCATTTCGTCCTGCAGATTGGCGCGGAGCACCCAGGATCCAAAACTGATCCGCAACCCCGCAATGAGTTTCCTGTCTTCAAGAAACTCGCATACGACATCGCGTGCCGTCAACGTTCGACAGATGTGGTAGAGCATTTCCCGCTGGGCCGTGTCGAGCGGATAGGCGATCGTGATTTTCATCGGAAGTCCAATCGCGGCCGAGGCAGCCTGGATAGCCTGCATCTGATTGTGGGGCAGATTGGGAAGATCCTGGCTCACCATATCGATTATCTTCCGTTCCAACTCCGGCCCCCCAAGACGTGACAAGAGTCGACTCGCGAACTTTCCGCCTAGGGCAATGGCGGTAGCTTCGGCCTGCTGTGTAAAGTCCTTCATCCGCCGTTGTTCCACCGCCGCGGCCTTTTCTCGTTCTTGGTCGAGTTCGGCACGAAGATCTTCCAGTAGCCGATTCCGTTCCGCGCTGATCTCGCCACGCATCTGTACCCGTGCCTTCTCCCGTTCCTGGTCCCATTCTGTGAGGCGATTCTCATATTGGCTCTGTAAAGCCTGCGCATCACTCCGCTTCGCTTCTGCTTCCGACAATGTCTTTTGAATGGCCGCCTTGCGCTGAGCAATCACGTTCATCACCGGTCGATAGAGAAATCGGTTGAGAATCCAGATGAGGACTACAAAGTTGATGAGTTCGAGTATGAACGTTGTCCAATTCAGTTCCACGGATCACCCTCCACCGCTCCCGCATGAGCAGCAGTCGAATGTATTCACCACTTGTCGGTCACGGCTTCAGCATGTATTCGAGCAATGGATTTCTGAACAGAATGATGAGGACGATCACCAGACAGTAGATCGCCAACGATTCAATCATGGCCAGGCCGATGAAGAGGGCCCGCGTAATCGAGCGTTCCGCTTCAGGTTGCCGTGCCAAGGCTTCCAAAGCTTGACTGATAGCGCGTCCCATCGCCATCGCGGGAATCATGGTTCCGATTGCAATGGCCAACGCGGCGACGACCGTCGAGGCGAGGGCAAACCAGCTGATGTCACGCATGATTACTCCTGTGCTGCTTGAGGTTGTGGCGATTGTTGGGAGTGGATCGCGCCAGCAATGTAGATCAAAGCGAGCATGCCAAAGATATAGGCCTGGATCAGCGCTTCAATAATGTGCAACATCAACAAGGGGATGGGCACCAGAAACCCCGCCACGAGAAGCACTAACAGCGCGGCCATTTGGAGGCTCATGATGTTCCCGAACAGCCGGATGGCAAGAGCCAGTGTGCGGGTAAGTTCGCTCATGAGGTGGAACGGGAGCATGAGCGGCATCGGGGCCAAGTAGTGACGCAGATATCCTCTGAGTCCTTCCGCGCGAATGCCGAACCAGTGGACCGATAGAAACACCAGCACGGCCAATGCTGCAGTCGTCGAAAGGTCGCTGGTCGGAGCATAGACACCAGGAATCAGACCGGACAGGTTGGCCACCATGATGAATAGCCACAGCGTGGCGATGAATGGGAGGAGCCGCGTTGTTTGTACAGGCAACAGGGTTCGAATCGCCTCATCCGCCGCATTGAGCAGCCCTTCCAACACCACTTGGACCGGCCCCGGATCGAGGCTCAGCCGCCTGGTCACGATCCAGGACCCCGTAGTGAGAGCCAGCATGATACCCCACGTGACGAGGATCGGCTCTGCGAGGACGACGGTTCCGAGCTGCACCCCTGTCCCTCTCAACAGATCAGACGATCCCATCCGCTACTCCTTCACATTCAAATAGACGCTCACGGCACCGACACCCACACCGAGGACAATCAGACTCAGTGTCCAGCGCATCGAATACCCGGCGGACAAACCGTCCAGCCACCGACCGACATACGCACCGACGATCACGGGCGCAACAAACAGCAAGCCCAGGGTCCCCAGATAGACGGTCTGTCTCAGGAGGGTGGGCCGGTCATGTTCCGCTTGCTTCATGCGGCGGATCTGCTTGGCAACTTCCTCTTTCAATTGGTTCTCGCTTTTCATGACGCAGCATACTCCCCACGACCCATTCGCCAGAGCCGCTTGAACATTTCCTCTTCCAGCCGATGCACACTGTCTTTGATAGTACGCAGGGCAGTCTCTTCTGTGACCAACTGCTCTTCGAGGGCCTGGCTGATCCGGACATACTCATCGTCGCGGATGTACCGTCGCGTGCTCAGATAAAGGTTGTTGTCGACACAATAGAGCAGGCCGCGCGGCACGGCCAGGAAATGCCAATGGTCCTCCGTGGTCCGATAGCGCGCGAGTCCGAATGCCAACACCGTCATCATCCGCGCATGATCGGCGAGAATCCCGAATAGACCCGAGTCGTCCTGACCCACAAAACTCGTAACCTGATTTATCCGCTCGTAGTGCGTCGCATCCTGCAGATGGAGGACGAAGGACTTCATGCGGGCGCGCATTTCATCGATCCACGCATGTAACACCGATCTTCCGGCACATCGTCGTACTCCCCGCGCAGGAACGCCTCACAATCGAGGAGCGTGTCGGCCAAGGGCACAGACGCACCTTGAATGCCGGTCAGCTCTGCGGTGACATGGAATGGCTGGGTCAGGTACCGTTGGAGTTTGCGTGCGCGGACCACAATGCGCCGGTCCGTCTCGGACAGTTCTTCGATGCCGAGCATGGTGAGGATATCTTCAAGTTCCCGATACCGAGCAAGATGCTCTCTCACTCCTTGGGCAATCCGATAGTGCCGATCTCCCAGAAAATGGCGGTCCATCAGCTTGCTCGTGGATTGCAGCGGGTCCACGGCCGGGTAGATTCCTTTGCTGGCCTGAGCGCGGGTCAGGATGACAAGTGTGTCTAGGTGACTCAGGATGCCGCTCACGGCAGGATCCGTCATATCGTCAGCCGGAACATAGACGGCTTGCACGGATGTGATCGCACCCTTCGTGGTGGAAATAATGCGGTCCTGTAACTCCGCGACTTCAGTCATCAAAGTCGGCTGGTATCCCACCGTCGCCGGCATCCGTCCTAACAGACCAGAGATTTCACTGCCGGCCTGAACGAAGCGAAACACGTTGTCCATGAGAAACAGGACATCTTTCTGGAGTGTGTCGCGGAAATATTCTGCATAGGTCACCGCGGCTAGCCCCACCCGGAACCGCACGCCGGGCGACTCGTCCATCTGGCCGAAGATCATCATCATCTGAGGCATAATGCCGGCTTTCTGCATCCCATGCCAGAGTTCATGACCCTCCCGGATCCGCTCACCCACCCCGGCGAACACGGACACCCCGCGATGCAACGCCACAATGGCGTGCATAAACTCCGTGAGGAGCACGGTCTTTCCAATGCCGGCACCGCCAAATAATCCGGTCTTGCCGCCTCTGATAAATGGAAAGAGCAGATCCATCACCTTGATGCCGGTCTCAAGAATTCCACTCGCGGGTTTCGTTTCGTGCAGCGGGGCTGGTTTGACCAGAATGCTGCGAAACTCACGGGTCGCAATGGCTGGTCTGCCATCCAATGGCACACCAAACAGGTTCAAGACTCGACCCAGGCAATCAGGAGCAACCGGCACATGTACCGGTGCGCCCGTATCGAACACAGGCATGCCCCGACGCAATCCGCTCGTTTGGTGCAACGTGATGGCACGCACGTGATGCTCATCGAGATGCTGATATACCTCGAAGGTGTAGGTGTCGTGGTTCATCGCAGAATACAACGCCTGGTGCAATGGAGGAAGATGGGTGCACGAGATGTCGACGACCGGACCATGGACCTTGGCAATCGTTCCGATCAGACCATCATCAAGATGAGGTCCGTTCGAATCCGCCGTTGAACCGACATTCTGCACGAGATACCTCTTTCAATCACCTCATGGCATCAGCACGGAATCGCGCATAGAGCGCGAACGGTCCCCGAGAGCTCACCTTGCTCGGATGGACCGAAATGTTTTGCCCCTTATAAGGCGCACGTGTCTCTCATGAGCAAACCCGCCAGGTACTCACTGCTGCCAGTCACTTCTGCGCTCAACCTGTCTTGCGATAATTTTACAGTTTGGGTTCTGATTTGAGCTCTGAATTATTTCGCAGTGCCGTCGATCGTCGTTCACATCTCGCGGCTCGTCGCTCTGGCCGCCGTCATCAACCGTCATCAGTGGATGGTGGGGCGAATGACGGCTTCTTGTTGATTGTTGACACTCTTATACTTACTTTCCTCTATATTTTTCGACTCCCTTGTCCCCGCCAGCGTGACAGCGAAGGCAATCCGCGAATCGTCCTGGACCGTGAACCCCCTTGGCCTTCGCCTTGAGGTCCTGGACCTTCGGGTTATCCTGTAGCTGAGCGGTGAACTGTCCATCTCGGCCCGTCCGGTGGCAATCGAGGCAGGATGTGGCGTCCGTCGCCCGAAAGATGAGATCGCTGTGGGGATTCAAGACACCGCCTTCCGCTCCCGGTCGATCTGCAATGACGACAAGATGATCAGCGGCCCGGACCGGCGATACGAGTACACCCATTCCGCCAAACGAGGCGACTCCGGCGATCACGAGCACAACCGCGACGAAAGCAATCAGAGCGGATGTCAACTCACACCCTACTTTCCTTCCGGCTCGCTTGATCGGTTGGGGCCGCAGTCCTTCCCGCACTCCCCACCTCTCGACTCCGGCGGACCTCCCCGCCCCATCCCGTTGGCAGGTCCCATATGACGCATCCCGTCTCCACGGCCCATGCCGCGCCCCGGACCATGATCCCCGGCAAAACTTCGTTCATATTGGATGATGGACCAAATCTCCTCATCGGTGAGGACGCTTCCGAAGCCGATCATCCCCGTACCGGGTGAGCCGTGCTTGATCACCCAAAAGATCTCACCCTCTGTGCGATGACGCCAGAATCCATGGTGCTTAAAATTTCTGGGCGACGGATCGAGGCCCATCGCGCCTATCCCATCTCCCGCCCCACTCTTGCCGTGACAATTAAAGCAGGTCCCTTTGCCTTGATACAGAGCCTTGCCCTTTTCAAGGACGTCCGATGAATCAGGCAGCGGATCTTGTAATGCGCGCGCTTCTTCCAATTTGTCCGCGGGCACACGCGGCTGCATCATATGGCGCTCCGCGGCTGGCGCGGTGGACACCATACAGGCACACATTGCGAAAAGGAGCATTATGGTCTTCAAGTGCATGACTTCCTCGCCCTGCCCGCTAGAACGCAACGTTGCGATCACGTTCCGCCACCGCTTTGATATAGTCCGGCATGCCCTTGATCGTGGCGCCGGACACCAGGTCGCTCTGCCCGATCTGCCGGGCGACTGCGCAGGCGCCGCAGACCCAGATCGGAATACTGGCCGCTTGCACGGCAGCCAGCAACTCTTTGAGCGGCGTGAGATTGACCCCCATCACATGGTCCGCTGTCCCTTTCCTGCCCAGGGTGACCGACTCGTTCCACAGCCAAAGAGTGACGTCATGTCCCTGTTCCTTCGCCGTCTTGGCCGCCATGAACGGCAGTGTCGCCATGGTCGGATCATCGGTTCCTCGACTGCCAGATATAATCATAGTCGCCACTGTCTTACCTCCTTCATTCGTCGTTCGCATCTCGTATCTCGTCGTTCGTGGACGCGCGTCATCCATGAAGTATTCAGTCTTTCAACTCAGAACTCAGAATTCAGAACTTGTATCCCCATTTCCTGCTACTTTGCCAAACTGCGCACGTAGTGAATCAACTGCCAGACCTGATCGTCCGGCAATCCGGCAAAGGACATCATGCCGGTGCCAGGCGAACCGTTCTTGATGATCCAGAACAGCTGTCCGTCCGGGAGATCCTTCATCATTGCGCCGCAGGTAAAGTTTCGAGGCGGCGGCATCAACGCCGCGCCCATGAAACCTTGCCCGTTGCCCTTGTCTCCATGGCACATCGCACAGGCCACCGGCTGGGCAGTCTGCAGAAAGAGCGTTTTTCCCGCCTGGATCGTGGCATTCGAGCTAGGCAGCGGATTGGTCTTGGTTAAAAACTCCTGGGGAGCCTGCGCCGTTTTTCTGGGCTGCGGACAGACGCCTGTCGGCCCGCCACCGGACACGGCGCCCCCTTGCGCAACTTCCGGCACGCCTTTGAAAGTCACTTTCAAATAGGCCATCACGTCGGCCACGCCCTGTTGTCCGATTGTGAGGCCCCAGTAGGGCATGTTCGGAGACTTCCCCATGGCGGCGCCGCCATGATTGATGACGTTGTAGAGATAGTCGATCGGCACCTTGTCGAAGGGAATATTCGCATGAATCGCCGGCTTCGGCTCCAACCCCGATGCGGCCGGCCCGTCGCCCTTTCCTGCAGCGCCATGACATTGTGAACAATATTGTTTATACAGAACCGTTCCTCGTTCGACACTCGCCATCCCGAACTCCGGACTCGTCCAGGGCTCGTAATACTTGAAGTCCTTCACGCCCTGCACGGCCAGAAATCCAATGACGGCGCGCAACTGGGGTTCGGTCGCATCTGCCAGAAACTCACCGCTGTGCGGCATAAAGTCCTGCGGGTTTTGCCCGAACCTGAACAGCCAGTCCATATTGTACCGCTTGCCGGCCGCCACCAACGACGCGCTCTGCGGGCCACCGATGATCTTGCCGTTCTCTTCGATCACGTGGCAACCAAGGCAAGCGTGCGCCTTGTAGGCCATGCCGCCGAACGTCGCGTCAAACTTGCTGACCTTGGAGACATCAAAAGCCCCGACTTTCACCCGTTGATCCCTGTTGTGCTCTTCAAAATATTCGGCGATGCCTTCGGCTTCCGCCTGCGTGACCATAGGATGTTTTATGGGAGCCTCCGCGAGATCCCACCGATAACCCTTCGCATAGAGCGGGGTCTCTTTGCCCGTCAGCCAATCGATCAACCAAGACCGCTGGTATTTGCTTCCAGCCCAGATGAGATCTGGGGCCTTCAAGTTGAATCGTGAATCCGGTTGGCCCTGCAATCGATGGCATCCGGCGCAGCTGTTCTGCACCAGCTCCTTTGCCCGACCTTGATCGCTTCCGAGAAGCAGGCGCGGAAACGACGCGAGCCCTACCACGAACAACAACGCGCACCCGATCATCACCATTCGTTTCTGGACCATGACAGACCCCTTTCTTGCCTGACCGCTTTATGGAAGACTCAACTCACCTGGCGGAAAGCCAGGCATGAACATCCGCGATGTCCTGGTGGCTGAGTACCGCCTCCCAGGCTGGCATCGGACCCCGGCCATGGAGCACGGTTTCCCAAAATGTCCCCTTATCCTTGAGAATGCCGCTGCGTGCCAGCTTCGGCCCCACCAATCCCATGGCACCCTCACCATGACAAGCCTGGCAGTTATGCGCATAAATACTCGATCCTCTGGAGGCGACGCCTGTAAGTGGACCGACAGCTGCCGGCTCCTGGGTGAGCGGCTCTGCTTTCCCCAGTTCGCTGTCGAACAGAGGCAGGTGATCCGGCGCACCGGGGTGGTACCGCGCCGACAGATACCGCACGAGGAGATCTCCTTCCTCGGCGGAAATCTCCGCCCCCCAGTGCACCATCTTTTCCACCGTCACCGCCCAACGCTCCGGAGGTAACCGCTGTTGGGAGATCAGATCCGGTGTATGGCAGACGGAACAACGCGCAAGAATCAAAACCTCGGCCCGATGTGCGAGTCCGGGATCTACACCGGAACGATCTTCTTCCTGTGCGGCCGTTACGACCGCCAACCCCACCAACAGGAGGACGGCGCTGATTATGCGCAGGCGCATCGGCTTCCTCATCATGCCACTGTGACGACCACCCGATCCCATCCATTCCACAAGAACCCGCTGGGGTTCCAAGGACTGGTCGCCGGCTGCACCTCTCCTCGCGTATCAGTCGCACGGCAGAGAAGGGCCGTCGGACCCGGTCTTGTGGCGTTCCAGATATACTGCCACTGTCTCCATGCATAGGGATGTTTCTGGCCGATGAAACGGCCCAGCTCCCAGGTCGTCCCGTCGTCACAAGACACTTCCACCTTGACGACCTCTGCCTCCCCGGCCCACGCCACACCTTGAATCGTCACCGGCCCCCTGACCACAGTCTCGCCTTCAGAGGGTGCAGCGATGAGGGACTTCACCACCATCGCTTCGACGGGAATCGTCGTGCTTGCCGACGAAGCCGTGGCCGGCTCAACAGGGGTGAGGGGGATTCGATAGGCCGTCTGCATGTAGTAACCCGTCGACTCCTCGGCCTGCAGGGTGATGTCGGTCAACCATTTGATGGAGGACTCTGCCATCCAACCAGGGGTGACGACCCGCAGTGGCGCGCCGTGCAGCAGCGGCAACGGCCGCCCGTTCATTTCATACGCGAGGAGCGTATCGGCATGGATCGCCTTCGCGAGCGGGATACTGCGTGTGAACAAGGGCACTGTTGCGACAACTGGGCGATCTGCCCCTTGAAATTGCACATGCCGGCTCTGCTCGCGCACCCCGGCCCGCTGGAGAACATCACGCAAGCGGACGCCAGTCCATTGCGCGTTGCCGACCGCCCCGCGCTCCCATTGCACACCGGGCACTTTCGGATGATGGTGTGCGCGCCCATTGCCGCTGCATTGCAGAACTGCCGTGAGCGTGACCTCCGGCATCTGCTGCAGATCTGAGAGGCTAAGGGTGAGTCCCCGGTCGACCAATCCGCCTACTTTCAGGCGCCAGGATGAGGCATCCACCAATTGCGGATCCGGAGGACCGAAATGACTGCGTACAAAGAAGCGTTCGTTGGGCGTTAACCAGGAGGTGAAGTCACGAACAGGCGTTTCGGCATCGAACGGGCGAGACACGCGCACCGTGAGCGGACCACTTTCCGGGCTGGTCGCTTCCTCTTGCCCGGCTTCGACGAATGGCATCACACGGTGTGCGACATACCAAGCGCCGAGACCTTGAAGCAACGTTCTGCAAAACGACCGGCGGGAAATGACTCATCATTCGTTTCCGTTCATGAATGAGGTGCCGGGACGCTATGCCGGTCCATTTCGATTGTCACATCTACTGTGACGGTGATCGATTGATGTACGGTGCAGCCATGGGCAACTTTCAACAATCGGTCCCTGTGCTCCGGCGTGAGAGGCTGCGGCAAACAAATCGACAGGGTAATCTGCCCTACCCGATGCGGCCCCTCAGCCATCGCCCATTCGGCATCCACCTTGAGTCCATCCCGAGGAATTCCATGACGCGCACAATATCGGCCCACAAAGTATCCGACGCAGCTGGCGAGCGAGCCGACAAAGAGTTCCACAGGACCCATCCCGGCGTCGGCACCTCCATCCTCGACCGGTTGATCCGTAATGACGGTATGCACACCCGCGATAATATCGAACCGGGTCCCGCTATGATGCGCAACGGTCAGATTCATCGCCATGAGGTCCAGCAGGTATTTCCGCGTGACGCGAAACCACTTCTCATTGTACGGTTCTCATTCACCCCGTCCTGATCAATACGGAGCATCCTCCGGGCTTTTCTCCCTTTGGCCAATCATCTACTTTTTCCGGGAAAGTCAGCGCGAGGCCTGAGAATTGATATAGGCCGCGACGTCGTATGCCTCGTCATCAGACAACGCCCATCCGCGCGTGCGCGGCATGTTCGCCTTGATGAATGAAGCTGCCACGCTCGTCCGCGCCATGTCGGCAGCAATAGTATAAGATTTCGGTCCCCACAAGGGAGGAGCAGCGAACGTGCCTTGTCCGTCAGCGCCGTGGCAAAATGCGCATCGCGCACCGAAGACCTTCTTGCCGTGTTCACTATCCGGGGCGCGGACGGATTGAATCTTCGGAATGCCCCGCCACTGAATCCGGCTTCCTTGTGGAATGCCTTCCGATAGCCACTCGATGTAGGCCACAACAGCCCGCAGTTTGTGACTGTCCAGAGGCAGCGGCTTGCCCCGTAGGTTCCGCTCGAAACAGTCGTTCACGCGATCAGCCAAAGTCACCACGCGTCCGGCCCGAGCCTGATACTCGGGATACACACGGCCCAAGCCCACATAAGAGGCGGCATTTGGATCGAGACCGGCATCGAGGTGACAGTTCGTGCAATTAAGGGAGTTACCCACGTATAGAGCCGCATACTCTTGTGTGTTCACGACAATTTCATACCCAAGTCGGATCTGTTCACCCCGTTGGTCGCCGTAGATAGTTTCAGGCGAGGGCGGAGCGAACAGGGCGTCGATGGAGGTCGTATCTGCGGTAGCGCGGGGCTGCTCCACGCGTGGCTTCTCAACGGCCTGTACGCAACTACCGAGAAGAAGAATTGGGATGAGAAGCAACCACCTCACAGAGACCATATGGACGGTCGATGCGAGCCTCGTGCCAGAACTACCTCTTGAGAATGGACCGGGACCCTCGGAATCTGCCACCTTGCACGCCGCAGATAGATGGGGCCAAACTGGTTGGAGAGAATAGCTACAGAAGGCCTAGGGGTGTAGGCGCGGAATGCCACAGCGCGTCATCAAAAACGATAGTCCGCTTCCAGCGACACAATGGTGTCATTGAAATCCCTCAATACATTAGTCGAGGTGCGTTGCGTGTGCTGGAAGCTGAGGGTTGCGGCAACCCTCGTGGTGAACTGATAGCGAAGCGCCGCGAGTCCCTGATGGGTGAAATCCTGTCGATCGAGATGCGTGTCTCCGACGAGATTGCTCGTGAATGTCTTGCGGACATGGAGATATGTCAGATTGAGGGCGAGGTTGGAGGTGAGCCGAACTTCCATGCCGAACGACAGGAAATGAAGATAATAGGACACGTCATCCATGAACTGCGGTTCCTGCCGCCCATCGGCGAGACCGCGTTCATACAGATAGCCGAGCCTGAACGTGATCCATGAGGTGGCCCGATAGTTCAGCCGAGGACCGACTGAGTAGAAGTGCGTGTCACGCTCCGCAAACGCCTCGTTGTATAACCGCAGACCATACCGACCTATGAGAGCGGCAGTGAGGTCTTCGTTCAGACGGCGCTCGAATTCGGCCCTCCACTGGTGCGACGTCACCCGCTCATCGTTGAATCGACCGGCTGCCGCTCTGCCGCTCGAAATTAGGCCCAAGAAAGAGGTTCGGCACATAGCGATACCGCACTAAGACCGATGTGTCAGGACCCAGCCATTGCCGGTCTTGAATGCGATAATCCCCGTGGTTAAAAATCGGCTTGTCGGTATAGATGTAGCCGTGCGCTTTGACCGAGAGTTCGTTGGTGCCCGAACGCGGTGGAGCCTGAGCGGATGAGCTTCGACGGCCGGTTCCCAGATCACGTCCTCCGGTTTCGTAGTGGAACAACAGTTGGCTGCGAAGGATCCTCGCTCAGGGCCAGACGGCGGGCGGAGGAAAACTGGAAGGCATCGGTGGTGTAGCTAACCCGTTGCTCCGCGATCGCCGACCATTCCGCCCTGGCCGGCCGGCAGCACATCCCACCATGTCGTCAGGACCCCGAGGGCAATGCAGATGGCTCGGCCCACCCGGCGGTGATATCCCTTCGGCTTTCGCCACATCGCTCATTGCTTGCCGAACGACCGAACGTAGAGCAACACGTGCCACGCTTCTTCTTCCGTCAAGACCAACGGGATAAAGGACGCCATGTCGGTCCCCGGACTCCCATTTTTGAGAATCCAGAACAGTTCTCCGTCGGCTCTGGCGGCCTGCCACGTGTGATCCGTAAAATTTCTGGGCAGCTTCCCGCGCAACCCGGCAATATCGCCAAGCCCTCGACCATCACGCCCATGGCACGTCGCGCAAAAGGCCTTCCCCTGGAATAACGCTTTTCCTTTTTCAATGTTCTCCGGCGTGACCTCCAGCGGATTCCTCCACTGCGCGAGCCTCCTCGATGAGGTGGGACGGAACCCTCGGTTGCAACACTTCGGCGTCACTCCCGAGGGTTGGACGAGACCACGTCGCCAACAGCAATGCGGCTGCCAGCGTGAGGAACTTTGTCTTGGCATCGCTCGCGCGGATGTTCATTCCTCCCGACCCTGATGGCACACCCTGGCAAGAAACGAGTGCGGTGCTATTTTTCTTCGTGTCCGGGGAACTTATGCCCGAGCGATTGCGGGAAACTCACGCTTCCATCGGGAAATTCGAGCCCCTTCTGCCACAGATGGTAGATGACACCGTCGGTCTTGGATGCGGCTTCGGCGACCGCCTTGGCTTTGTCCTCCGGCAGATCGAGAACCTGGACCCGTCCCGTTGCAATCTCCACCTTGTGGTCATGGAAATATCGATGCCACTGGATGGCCGGAAGTTTTCTGGTGAGATCTTTCGACACAAAATATTCGATTGCGACCAAGGGCGCTTTTGGATCGGTGGATTCAAAAAGGAGGCATTGCAGGATCTGATCGGAGATGCCTTTGCAATAGTGGTGATAGGGGCCGCCCGGGGTCCCATCGGGCATCATGTGCGGGGCCTGCACGTGTATATCGTATCCAGTGGCCGGAGAAGAATCCGCGCCGGCTGCCGTCATCGGCAGCATTGCGACGAATACGAGTCCCGACAGCATGCACACACTCATAAACCGTCTAGCTTCAAACATAGCGACCTCCTCATGAACCAGAGAGTGGTTGATAAAATGATACGCACCATGTGAGACACTCGCACAAGAAAGGATTCATTGGGTGACGTCGTTCATCCGTTTCAAACTCACCATGTAGCTGGTGAGATCACACGTTGCTACCCAACATGCGCGGGCGAGCCCTTGTGGTCATTCACTATGGCCGATCGGCGAATGACGAACTTCCAGAACTCCATGACCGCCATCGGCAGGAGTCCTAGAACCATGATCAGAACCCACTCGTCCGAATTGAGCGTGGTGACGCCGAACATGTGCCGGCTCCATCGAGTAGCCAGAATGAAGGCGTCTGCATGGGCTCAGTATCTTGATCGTCTTCCAATGGTGGCCGTCCAGAGCAGTTCCGCAATAAGGCGCCAACCCCTCGCGATCATTTCTCGGAAACTCCAAGTGTTCGCAGGAACGAAAGCACGTCCCCGATTTCCTCGTCGGACAAGGCATATTTCCAAGCGCCCATTGCTGTGTTCGGTTTGCCTTCATGAATGGCCCTAAACAACTGCACGTCCATCTTGCTCTGCACGGCCGGTGACGTGAGGTCTGCCGGCGGCGGCGTGAACTTGGTGTAGCCGTCTCCTTTTCCATCGACGCCGTGACACCGCGCGCACACCTCGGCATACACGGAGCGGCCTCGCTTCGGATCGGCTCCCACAGTAGAGACCGACTGTGCAGGCATAGCCCATGCGAGACAGAGCGACATAGCGAGGAACAGGATGAGCTGTGAATTCGTGGTAGTCATTGTTGTCATAGTGAATCACCATGAACAGTTGGGATCATATGCCACGTCGTCGACGATGCGAACTCCACGGCAAACTACTTGCTCTAATTTGTCATTTGGCAGAACAACGGCAGATGGGCATCGATTCGAATGGAGAGAATACCCCGACCTCAAGAGACAATGGACGCAATATACCACAGCGCCAAACCAACTAAAAGAATGCGGCGAGCATGCGCGACGCCGCGGAATCTAAGGAGCAGGAGCGCATCAGGCAATGCGTAAAAGTCGTTCTCCTACTCTCCCTCCTCATTCTTAATTCAGTATTCAGGTGTACGTACCTACCCACCGTGCGCAGGCCGTCCATTGTGGTTCTTCACCTGGCAAATCGACGAACGCCGAGCTTCCACATCTCCATGACCGCGATCGGCAGGAGTCCCAGGACCATGATCAAAACCCATTCGTCCGAATCCAGCGTGGTGACACCGAACACGTGCCGGCTCCATGGAGTGGCCAGAATCGCGGCCTGCAGCGCCGCGGAGCCTACCACTGCCGATAGAAGAGGCATATTCGTCGTCAGTCCGAGTTGAAACAGCGAATAACGATTACTCCGGCAATTCAAGGCATTGGTCAGGTGCGCTCCAATCAAGACCATGAACGCCACCGTCCTGGCATGCTCCAGGGTACCCCCGACACGTAACGACCACACAAAGGCCAGGAGTGTAATGAGTGCCAACCCCACACCCTGCCACGCAATGAACCCATATTGGCCTCGATCCAAAAAGCGAGCCTCCGGGTCGCGCGGAGGACGCCGCATGAGGTCCGGATCTTTGGGATCCCCGGTTAACGCCAACGCGGGAAGGCTATCCGTGACGAGGTTGATCCAGAGAATCTGCACCGGCAATAGAGGCAGCGGCAGCGCAAGGAGCGCCGCGACGAGCATGACCAGCACCTCTCCAAAATTGCCGGCTAACAGGTACTGGACGGCCTTGCGGATGTTGTCGTAGATGCCACGGCCTTCCTCGATGGCTGCCGCAATGGACGCGAAATTGTCGTCCGTGACGACCATATCCGAAGCCTCCTTGGTCACATCCGTACCGGTGATTCCCATCGCTATGCCGATATCTGCCTCCTTGATGGCTGGCGCATCGTTCACCCCGTCTCCCGTCATGGCCACGATCGCCCCACGCTGCTTCCAGGCGCGCACCACCCGAAGTTTGTGCTCGGCCGAGACGCGGGCATAGACGGCAATACGTTCCACGCGATCAACCAATTCGGCTATCGGAGCAGTGATTCAGCTCCACGCCGGATAGCGCCTCGAGTTCTCCATCGAGAAGGCCCAGTTCCCCTGCAATCGCGACGGCCGTATCCTTGTGATCACCTGTGATCATGACGGTCTTGATGCCGGCGATACGGCAGCTCTTGACTGCCGCTTTGGCTTCCGGACGGATCGGATCCTTCATGCCAAGGAGACCTAGGAAGATCAGGTTCTGCTCCAGATCGACGGAAGTAAACCGCTCTGGCTCTTTTCCAGCTGGCGCATCGCTACCGCCAGGACACGAAGCCCCTGACTCGCGAAGCGGCGGTTCACCTCCACGATGTCGCGCCTGTTCTCATCGCAGAGCGATTGGATGGTGCCGTCACGTGTCAGCCGGCCTCGGCAGTCATGGAGCAGCACGTCCGCTGCGCCCTTTACGTACGCCACAGGACCTGACGAGGTTCGTCGAACGATCGTCATCTTTTTGCGTTCTGCATCGAACGGCACTTCCCCCAAAAACAAGGCCTCTTTCTCTAGATCGCTCTTCCAGAGACCTGCTTTCGCAGCCGCGACGAGCAAGGCGCCTTCCGTCGGATCGCCCAGTATGGAAAAACTGCCGTCATGTTGTTGAAGCTCCGCCCCGTTACAGAGCGCGGCGGCACGAAACAATGCCATCAAGCTCAGGCGCGAATCAGGCTGTACCGGTTTACCGAACAGCAGAATGTCCCCCACCGGCCTGTATCCTTCACCTGTGAGGTTGAGGATGTCTTGGTCGTCATAGAGCGCGGTGACGGTCATCTCGTTCTTCGTCAGCGTCCCGGTCTTATCCGAGCAGATGACGGTGGCGGCTCCCAGAGTCTCAATGGCCGGCAAGCGTCGGATGAGAGCATGACGCCGGACCATTTTCATGACGCCAAGAGCCAGCGCGATGGTCACGACGGCGGGAAGTCCTTCGGGAATCGCCGCGACGGCCAAGCTGACCGCGGTCAGAAACATGAGACCGAGCGGCTCTCCCCGCAAAATTCCCAGAACAAACACGACGGCCACAATGCCCAGTGAGAGCCACAGCAAGACCAGGCCGAGATGCTCCAGGCGGCGTTGGAGCGGCGTCTCCGTTCGCTCTGTTTGAGTGGCAGTCTGGATCAACCGCGCAATACGACCCAGCTCCGTCTCGCTGCCTGTTTCAATCACCAATGCACGCGCCTTTCCGGATACGGCGACCGTTCCCATGAAGATAAGATTGTGGCGGTCCCCCAGCGGGACTTCCGCCTGCGAGATCGAACCGGGAGACTTCATAGCGGCACTGGATTCGCCGGTCAATGCAGCCTCCTGTGTTTTCAAGCCGGCCGCGTAGACCAGGCGGCCGTCGGCTGGAATGTGATCTCCGGCTTCCACTTGAATGAGATCTCCCGGCACCAGTTCGCGAGCGGCAATCGTTTGAAGGACGCCATCGCGGATCACGCGGGCCGTCAGCACGGAGAGTTTTCCGAGAGACGCCAGCGCGCGCGCGGCCTTATATTCTTGAACGAAACCGATGATCCCATTCAGCAGCACAATGGCCATGATGGCCGCCGCATCCACCCAGTCCTGAAGCAAGCCTGAAACAACGGCGGCTCCGATCAATACCCAGATGATTGGGCTTGCAAATTGCTGCAGGAGGCGCACGATCATAGAGGGGCGGGGAGCTTCGGGCAGCTCATTTGGCCCGTCGGCTTCGAGGCGACAGCGGGCTTCAGGGACCGTCAGTCCGCTTTCCGAATTCGAACGTAATTCACGAGTCAATTCGGAATGGGTGAGACGATGCCAGCATGTTCGCACAGCGGATGATTGATTCACTTCATTGCGCATGTCGCGGAAGATCTGGGTACATTGACATCGACGTACCGGTCGCATCATCACCATTTGCATGAATGGATTGAGAAGGGCGCACGTATCCCCGCACTCGAAATCCCTCACGACCGTTGAGTGCCATCACCACAATGGGCGGACCGATGTAGGACGGATGCTGACAGTGGACCGTTGATATACGGAGGCACCAGATTAGCTTCAGAGATCGGCGCCCGCATGTCCCTCGCTCAGGCCGGCTTGCTTGTCTGGCCTGTCTGGTTTTTTGTGGGGCATGTGTTGAGACCGAACAGCGCCCACACGGGACAGAAGCCGATGACCCCCGTCACCACCGCGATGGTTCCAGCAACAAAGGCAATGCCTGTTCCGAGAGGCGGAAGGTCCGCAAACGAGCCAATCGCGATCAGAACCAGTCCCAGGACTATACGGATCGGCCGCTCAATACCACCCACATTGCACGTCATGACATAATCTCCTTCTGTAAAAGATACGTTCCGGATGGCGGTCTCCATAGGGCTCGACTGACCGCCTACAATGCGGAACTCTCCATAGAGTGTGGCGGTTCTTCCTTCACGTGTCTGTATGCCACTTCCAGTCACGGATTTCCGGTAGATCTTCGCCGCATCGTCGGATGTACTCCTTGTGTTCGATGCGCTTGTCGCGAATCGCCTGTTTCGCATAGGCCGCGGCAGATCCCAACCCCACGCGCTCGATCACATCCGCGGCCAGGTGAAAGCGATCCATATCGTTGAGGAACACCATGTCGAACGGGGTCGTGGTCGTGCCTTCCTCCTTGTAGCCGCGGACGTGGAGATTCTTGTGATTCGTCCGGCGATATGTCAGGCGATGGATCAGCCAGGGATAGCCGTGGTAGGCGAAAATAATGGGCTTATCGGTGGTGAAAAAGGTATCGAAATGTTTATCAGGCAAGCCGTGCGGATGTTCGTTCTTGTCCTGAAGTTTCATCAGATCCACGACATTCACCACGCGAATCTTCAGCTCTGGCACGTACTCTCGCAGGAGTTGCACCGCGGCAAGGGTTTCCAGCGTAGGAACATCGCCGGCGCAGCCCATCACCACGTCGGGATCGCCCCCTTTGTCGTTGCTTGCCCACTCCCAGATGCCGATGCCGGCCGCGCAGTGCTTCACGGCGGCGTCCATGTCCAGATATTGCAGAGCGGGTTGCTTGCCCGCCACGATCACGTTGACGTAGTCGCGGCTGCGCAGGCAATGATCCATGACGGAGAGCAAGGTGTTGGCATCCGGCGGAAGATAGACGCGAATGACGTCCGCCTTCTTATTGACGACATGGTCGATGAATCCCGGATCCTGGTGTGAAAAGCCGTTGTGATCCTGCCGCCAGACGTGAGAGGTCAGCAGATAGTTGAGGGACGCAATCGGACGGCGCCAGGGAATCTCATCCGTCGTCTTTAGCCACTTGGCGTGCTGGTTGAACATGGAATCCACGATATGGACGAATGCCTCGTACGTGGTAAATAAGCCATGACGGCCGGTGAGGAGATATCCTTCCAGCCATCCTTGGCAGGTATGCTCACTGAGCATCTCCATGGCGCGACCATCGGGAGCCAAGTGATCGTCACCCGGTTCCGTCTCAGCCATCCAGGCGCGGTTGGTGGTCTCGAGGAGGGCGCCGAGCCGGTTGGACGTGAGTTCGTCAGGGGCCACGACGCGAAAATTTCGGTTGCTCGCGTTGCGTGTCATCACATCGCGGAGAAAACCTCCCAATACTCGTGTGGCTTCGGCGACCACCGTCCCCGGCTTCGGAACCTCGACGACATACTCCCGGAATTCGGGCAACTTCAGATCTCTGCGGAGCAACCCTCCGTTAGCATGCGGATTGGCTCCCATCCGGCGTTCGCCGGTCGGCGCCAGCTCAGCCAGCTCGGGCTTCAGCCGACCGTTCGCGTCAAACAGTTCTTCCGGCTTGTAGCTCTTCATCCAGGCTTCGAGCAGCTTGATGTGTCCCGGCTTCGAGGCCATCTCGGCGAAGGGCACCTGATGTGAGCGCCAGGATCCCTCGGTGATCTTGCCGTCGACTTCCTTTGGGCCGGTCCAGCCTTTGGGGGTTCGCAGAATGATGATCGGCCACCGCGGACGCTCGGGCGACCCGTTGCCGTCATCACGACGGCTGCGAGCTTTTTCCTGAATGGCCTTGATGTCTGCAACGACCTGGTCCAGCGTTGCCGCCATCGATCGATGCATGACATGGGGATCGGACCCTTCGACATAATAGGGATTGTACCCGTAGCCGATGAACAGGCTGTGTAGTTCTTCGTGACTGATTCTCGCGAACACTGTGGGATTGGCTATCTTGTACCCGTTCAAATGCAAAATCGGCAGCACGGCGCCGTCAGTGGCGGGATTGAGAAACTTATTCGAATGCCAGGAGGCGGCAAGCGGGCCGGTTTCGGCTTCTCCGTCACCGACGACGCAGGCCACGACGAGATCAGGATTATCGAAGGCCGCCCCGTACGCATGTGACACCGCATAACCGAGTTCTCCGCCTTCGTGGATCGAGCCGGGCGTCTCCGGCGCGACATGGCTGGGGATACCGCCGGGGAATGAAAACTGTTTGAATAGCCTCTTCATCCCATCTGTGTCCTGGGACACATTGGGGTACACCTCGCTGTAGGTGCCTTCGAGATAGGTGTTGGCGACCATCGCGGGACCTCCGTGGCCGGGACCGCAAATGTAGATCATGTCGAGATCGTATTTTTTGATCACGCGATTGAGATGGACATAGATGAAGTTGAGGCCTGGGGTCGTGCCCCAGTGGCCTAGAAGTCGAGGCTTGATATGCTCGAGCGTCAGCGATTCCTTGAGCAACGGATTATTCAGCAGATAGATCTGTCCGACCGATAAATAATTGGCCGCGCGCCAATACCGGTCCATCGCCGCAATTTCCGTGTCCGACACGCTTGTGAGCAGAGGCGCCGGCTGTGCTTTGGTCTTCCACTTTTCTTCCATGCGCTTGTTTCTCCCCCTCCGATGCTGTCATCCGATCAGTATGGTTCTTTCATCGGGCATAAGACCCGTCAGCTTGTACTCTAGTAGCCCGTGGGGCTTCTGTTCCAGTCTTGTTTTCGGCATCGAGTGCGCAGCGGAATTTGATTCAGTTGATCTTCGTGTTGAGATCTGTTCCGTTCCATCGTCGTGGTGCTTTCCATCCTGAACACCCAGCCTCCCGAAGACGTGGGTACCAGCGGACTCATCCCGATTTCCATCGCAAAATACGCCACGAGCGGCGACGGGATCTTCATCGGATGCTCCTGGTGGTCATTCATGAAAACCGCTCTCGTATCCATTCGCCAAGAAAATGGGTAATCGCGACCACACACATTCCAATAGACACATGTTCCAGGATCACCTTCCACGGCGCAATCTTCTGCGTACGCGCCATCCAAAAGCTGAGGATCGCGAGCAAAGACAGTCCCCATCCGATACTGACGATCATAGCCGCATCGAGGCCGAGAAAAAGCACCGGGAGCGCGAAGGTCCCTGCGATCAAGAACTTCGCGACAAAGGTCGCCAGCGTGGCCTCCCAGATATCTCGGTGAGAGCCGTGATTTTTCGATTCTTCCGCCACATGAATGCCCAAGGCATCCGACAGTGAGTCCGCCACGGCAATCGTCAGAATGCCTCCCAGCACGACGGATTTCGAGTGAGTCCCCGAATGCAGCCCCACCATGAGTCCCAAGGTCGTAATGACGCCGGAGGTCAGCCCGAAGCTCAGACCGGTTTTTAACGAACTCTTCATGGAGACCTTCTCGTCTTTCACTCCTCTGCCGGGGCGCCGTGTTCAATCTCTGGTCTGCAGTCCGGATATAAGCCACGGCTCGTTGGAAGAGTTCCCGCGGGAGTCGTCGGTACCGATTACGACCGGCAACCAGCCGACATGCATGACAGGATGATGTGCCATCGATTCTTGAAAATTTCCACCATTGTAACGCCAATCCAGTTGCGGCAGCCGATTGGTCGCGAGGACAAATTTCAAATCGCTGCCCATCAGGAAATCGCCTGCCGGCGCCAGTACCATCTCATCCTTTACTTTCCAACGTGCCGCGCGCTCTGTGGCAAGTCTCTTGCCGGCGTCCGTCCACTCGACAACGGTGTCTTGAGTGTCGAGTCCCCAGACGACATTAACGAGCGACAGTAATGTCGCAGCTACCAGCAATGCATTGATCATCCACTCCAGCTTACTGAACGAGTTTTCCCGTTTCCCTTCCAATATTGCCCTCCTTGACAAGATCGCACCTCTCGAAGTGTCTCTCATATTTCGTAGAAGAAGCTACTGACGCGCCGCGTTGCCTTCGAGCGCTGAACGACGAGTGAGGAGCGACGGTTCGGATGCCGCGCATCGAAATCCAATCAGATAGCTCCAATGGTCCGGGGCGCCGGCGTTGCGACCCGCCGATCTCGCGACTTCCGGGTCCTCGTTCCACGATCCGCCGCGAAAGACCTTGTCCTGTCCCGTCTCCGGTCCGCTCGGATTGTGATCGGCAACGCCGTGGTAGTACTCGGGATCGAACCAATCCGCGACCCATTCACTCACGTTCCCCGCCATTTGGAATACACCATAGGGACTGACTCCCTTCTCATACCGGTCGACATTCGCCAGCGGGGGGTATTTGAAGCCGCGTTTGGATCCCGGATGCGCGATGTTGCTTTTGCTCCATCCCGCCGGTTCGTTACCCCATGGGAAGATGCGCCCGTCCTCACCGCGTGCAGCCTTCTCCCACTCCGCCTCTGTCGGCAAGCGCTGGCCCGCCCACCGGCAATAGGCATCGGCATCTCGCCACGACACGCCGATGACAGGGTGTCTAGCGATTTTTTCTGCGAAGGGTTGATCCACCCAGTACCGCGGCCAAGATGCGCCGGTGGCGAGCACGTAGCGGAGATAGTCCACGTTGTTGACTTCGAACCGGTCAATCGTAAAACCGTCCACATAGATGCGCCGCTGCGGCTGCTCCTGAGGTCCTGCCGCTGGATCGGCCCGTGGATCGCTTCCCATCGAGAACCATCCGCCCGGCACCCGCGCGGTTCCGCCTGGCACGTCGAGGACCGCCAGCCGTTCCGCATGATCGAGCGGTGTCCATGGCGCAGGCGGCTTGGAAAGCAGGTGGTCAGCCAGCGCATCGCTCGCAATGAGACAGACGATGATCAGTCCTCCAACCATTTTGGCACAATCTCGTCTTGCCACGGCTCTTCGCGCTTTCCGTCGATCGTCATTCCGTCAATGGCTTAGTCACGTCCGATCGATTGGTGGTTGACGTCTCGTTCGTTTGTTTCTCCAAGGTCGGTTCTATGCGCGTGTCGCGCATGATCCCCAGGCTGAATCGTGGGTTCTCCACGGCTTCATTCGCATAGAGCCGTCCGGTCGGAGCCTCGATGGTGAGATCAAGCGTCGTGACCCCATTTGGTTCGAGCGTGACCTCATACTCCCGCGCCCCTCCCATCGGATGCCATACGAGTACTTTGTACGATCCCGGCGGAACATCAGCGATATCAAACCGCCCCTGCTTGTCGGTGACGGCATAATAGGGATGGTCGAGCGCCATGCCCCAACTCTCCATGTAGGCATGGAAGCCGCACTGCATCACGAAGACCCGCCTCCCTTTCGTCATGGTCACGCTCTGCGTCATGGGCTCGCCGGCAAGATGTCGATGGTACTGCGCCGCCTGCCCCGTACCCTTTGGATGCAACGGGTTCATTGGGAGCGGGACATTGAAGAGCACGCGCGGGCCAAGATGTGACGTCTCATACGCCTGAATGTCGTGCATGACAGGGTCCATGTTCACCACTTCGACGGTGTGCCTGTCCCTGACGATAGTCGTAAACGGTCTAAACATGCAGTCGATGGCTTCCACGCGCGGCGTCTCAGGCAGAAACGGCTTTCCTCTTTCGATGCCCTCGAGCACGACCACAACGTCCTGGAATGCCTGGTTCGCTCCCACATGAAACGTTTGTAGCAGCCGCCATCCCCGTCCGTCTGAAATCCGTCCGCAATAGACCGGATCGGGAAATGTCACCAGGTTATAACCCTTGGGCCTGGGAAGATCTCCGGTCAGCGTGATCGTGCCGGATAAACGCCCTCCATCGGTCACAGGAATTTCCTCATAAGCCTGAACCTCGCCGACAAACAGGGAGCCGGCGAGAATGCACCACGTGATGCCCGTCACTAGTTTGGTTTTCACTCCGGCCTCCCCTCCCTCGTCGCTCGTATCTCGTGAAGCGTATCTCGTCTGGGACGACGCGTCGCTCGTCGTTCGTATCTCGTATCTCGGAAGAATCGCTAGCAGGTTAGGACAAAGTTCTTCTTCACTCTTCACACTTCACGCTTCACGCTTCACGTTTCCTATCTCACCCGCCCACCCCGCGCGACCTTCTCACCCACCACATCCCCCGGTTGCTTCGCAACCGATTGCCCGAGACGCGCGCTCTCCCCGGGTCACGCCTGCTAAAGTACGGGGGAGTCGCACGTTGCATGCGACTCCCCCTCTTACAACCTCGATATAACCACAGCTGAGCGGTGGGAACTGAGCATAGGATCATTCCCAGTTCCCACCATAGGTTACCGCATGGCGGTTGGAATGGTTTGCGGCTCGGGTAATACGGCCTGACGAGCACCCGATCCGCTGGCCCCTAGAGGTTGGATCCGGGTGTCGCCCGCAGGCAACACTCTCAGATATCCCCACTGACCGGACTGCGTGTACGGGAGCCGCTGATTGGACCATACGAAATCTCCGACCTGGCGGTATGGGCCGCCCGCGCCGCCGCGGACGAAGACATCCAGGACCTCGGACCCGGCGTACTCAACCACGCTGATCATGTCCGCGCCGGGCATATAGGGCTCGATCGGCCACTCATGGCCCTCGATCCCGAACATGCCGTTCTGTTCGCTGTTGGCGCCGATCACGTGGATCCGGATCACATCACCTGCGTGCGCTTCGATCAGTGGCGTCACGGGATCTTCCGGTTTGTCCACCTTGCACGGCTGGAAAATCTTGCCCAGCGAACAACCTTCCTCCTCCCGGAACTTGTACGGTTCCGACCGGTAATTCACCGACGTCAAACCGGCCACATTCTGCACGTACGGCATGAAGGAGGTCCCGATGATGTTGTCCTCATCTTGGAAAAAGAGGGCGATATCCCGGTAGTTCCGCTTGCCGACGTTTTCCGGAAGGCTGGCGTCTACGATGACGTCCGCTCTCCACGCATTCTTCTGAGAGAGATCGCCGCCGGTGAGCGGATCACGATATTGCGACCCCCGCGGGCCGACGATGACCGCACCATACAACCCGTTGCGAGGGTTGACGACGATGTTGCCGCCATCCCACACCAACGACGTCGTCTCCTTATTGGCAGGATGCGCGTAGTAGGTGTAGGCCCGGCTCTCGCCCGGCGCGATCGTCTGATCACCGGGATTGTTCCCGACGTTCAGACCCTGACTGTCTCTCGGATCGAACGCCAACCCGGGCGCAAAGAACGATGCCCGGCTCGCCTTCATCTTGTTTTTCAGATGCACTTTTATGCAATCGCCCAGGTTGACGCGAAGAGACAGTGGGTGCGGTGTCGCCCCCGTGGCGACCGTCGTCGCCTCCTCTTCGAGCGCGTAGATCTTGCCTTCCGGCATCGTCATTTCAATCTTCCGCTCGAAGTCCACCTCGATCACATCCGGCGCCTTCGCATTGAGCTTCATCGGGCGGTCTAAGGCCACCACATTGAAACTCTTCACGGGCGCATCGGACGGGCATACTGAACTGGCCACCTGAGGAATCCCGAGAGGATTAGTTCCTCTTGGAAGTGCTTTCAGGTCCTCCACCGGCTTATCGAGGACACGCACGATGCCCCATCCTCCCTCGGCGAAGTGCGACGTTCGGCCGTTGAAGTGGATGTAGTCACCCGGCATCCCTTGGAACCCTCCCGCCTTTGTCACAAGGTCATACCGTTCGGCAATTCCCACATGGATGGAGTTCTTCCGATTGGCATCGCTCGCGTACCGCTCGGTCAGGAACGTGTGGCCGGAAATCGTCCACACATGGGATTCGTTCATCAGCTGGTGCAACAGCCGGAACACCATCGTGTCGCCCACATACGCTCGGAGGAGAGGCGTACCCGGATCGCCATGGATGGCGCTGCTGAACAATTTAGACGTATCGGGATTATTGGAGAGGCGTTGCGCAAACGGCGCCGCGCGGAAATTAAACCCGCTGCCGGTCGTATGCGTGCCGCCGTTGATGTACTTGTTCGGTGCGTTCAGGATCTTGTCCGGCATCTGAAACGACACCGTCTTCCCGGCTTCGAGGGCCACTTCCACCGGTTGTCCAGGAGGATTGCCCGCTTCGACCACATTGACCGTGTGAGGCACCGTGTCATGAATGGAGACCATCAACTCACGGAAACTGCCGCTGACACCGGCGCCGATCGGCTCGTTGCTGTGGATGTCCGCAATAGGACCGCTCCACACCAACTTCCCGTTCTTCGGATCGTGATAGGTCGCGCCGAACGGCTCCACGAGTGTCACGCCGAACCCACCATGCGGCCAGGTCGTCGCTCCGAAGGCATGGTCATGCCAGAACACGGTTCCCATGTCGACGTCCACCCACCACCGATAGCGCACGAACTCAGGCGAGACCAATTCGCCCGCCGGATGGTTGTGCTTTAACGGTTTGAAGAACGTCACCACATCGCCCTTGATGGCTTTGATGCGGGCGACTTCCTGACAGCTCTTGTCGCGCGGCAAAGATGCCGTCTGGTCGCTTCCCTTTTCCAGGCAGTCCATTCCGACCATGACTTCCGTGTTGAGATGGAACGCCGTCGCGCCCGTGGCAAGCTGAATTTTGATGGACGAGGTACCAGCCTTGGCGCCATCTTTCAGTTTGGCTACCATCGGCGCCGGCAACCCGTGCTTGTTTGGCTTGCCGAACATGGTGAATGGCCGAACCGACATTTCATATTCAAACCCTGAAATCACGCCATCCGAGTTCCCCGTGTCGAACTGGAAGAAGTGGGGATGGATGTTGATCTTCGAAGACTGGAAGTTGGTGAAGTCATCGTCATCCCATTCGCTCGTCAGCAATAAATCCACGCAGTCGTACACGTTGGCGCGGATGACGGCCGGCAGCTTCAGATCGTCGTTCGCTCTGATCAGGCGCTCTTCTTCATGGAGCACGTAGATCAAGCCGTCTTTGTCCACCATGGCCGGCTCTTTCCCCTGCTTCTTAGCCAGGGTGATCGGCATGCGGACAAAGTGAATGTTGTAGAACTTCTGATTGGCGTTCTCAGGGCAGAGACTCCAACGGCCCTGCTCGCCCGGCTTGGCGGGCTCGGAGGTCCGTTCGCCATTCTCATCTTGATGGATCGGCTCCAGCCACGGCGCGCCGTTATGGTTCGCCGAGAAGGGCACCCGTTTGCCGAAATGAGGTTTGAACAGCGGCCAGGCCATCCGTCCGGTCGTCGGGTCAAAGAGAATCGCCGGTCTGGTACTGTCATCCCACTTGACCGCCCAGGAATACTTCGGGTTCTGGGCAGTACTCTCGCGTTCACCTCGGGCAATGTTGCCGTCCCACTTCCAGTCCCACACGGTCGCGTCATAAGCCAGGATCTGGTCTTTCTCGCTGTCCGTGTGGCCCGGTTTCCCTTGCGCCGGGACAAACATTTCGACCCAATCCTTGACGTTCACGATCACGGGATCCGACTTCCAGTTGGTCTTCTGGCTCTTATCGACAATCTTGAAGGTCTTGCCGAACCAATCGACGGTTGATCCGATCAGTTTGTCGGACGACACACCAAGCTTCATACGGCCCTGTCGATCCGGCAACTCGCGCAAGTCCGGCATCGTATCGGTATGACCCGCTGCGACTTGCAATGTATTGTAGAATCGACCGTAACCCCACATACCCGCCACATAATGGTGCGCGACGTGGCAATGGAAGAGAAACTCACCGGCCAGGTGCTGGCAGCCCCCACCACCGCATTCCGGCTCGAGGTCCAAGGCTTCCGACGGGCCAATGACTTCGACGTCTACCCGATCGGATTTGGTCCGGACCACCGGGTACTTGACCGGTCCGTCCTGACCTGCTGCCCAGAGATTATTCGGCTCCGTGACCGGGCTGCGTTGCCAGCGAATGGATCCGCTGTGCGGGTGGTGGGAGTGGAACACTTCAGACCCACCATGCACAATCCGCCACTTGACCGGATCGCCGAGATATCCGCGGGGAATCGTAGTAGGCGTATCGCCGAATGTGTAGGCACTATAGGCCATCGATTCATCTTCGAATCCGAAATACTCGTGCTGCAGATGCATCTGATCGATGCCGAACGGTTCGCTGCGGTAGTTCAATGCCCGCCCGCCGGGACGATACGCGTCCGTCAACGGATCGCGTTGCGGCAGGAAGTCGCCTTTTTTGTTCAGCGGACGAAAGGCTTCGTCGCCGACTTCGTGATAGAAGATCACGAACTCCCGGAAGTCCGGTCCGGACCCGTTGTCAATGTTCACCTGCCAGCCGCTCTTGGTCTCTGACGCATTGCCTCCACTTCCGAGCGCATCCAAGTACTTCGATCCCTTCGGTTCCACGATGAATGCCCCGAACAAGCCCAACACCGTCAACTCGCGGTCGTGGCTGTAGGAGTGGAACTGCCGCACTCCTTCCTGCATGTGCGGATGGATGTACCACTCAAACTCCTGCGTCTTGCCTGGTGGCACAATCGATTCCGGATTGGTCGTCGTGGCAGGCTTCCCCGTCGCGCTGACAACCATGCTGGAGGCCTGGATGAACAAACTGCCATCCTCGCTCTCCATCTGGTTGCGCAGCGTCATTTTTACGCAATCGCCTTGATTCGCGCGGATCGCCAATGGTTGAATCATGTCGCCCTGCAGACCGGTCGTCACCGCCCCTGGATCGAAACCATCTTTATCCCGAGCGGCCTTATTCTTGGCCTCTTCCGCACGAGCTTTCTCGATGTCCTGGGTCAGCACGTACATATAGCCGGGATAGTAATCGAGCCACCGGTTCAGGGTGATCTCGATGTTGATCATGGAGATGTCGAATTGTCTGATCGGGACATCGGCCGGACATTTGCCTCCGCTGGCCAGCACCGGCTCGCCCTTGCCCGCATCGGTTGCGAGTAGGAAGCTGCTGCCGTCCTGGCCCATGTACTGGTGCATCATCGACATATCGTTAAAGTGACCCGATGTGTTTTGAGCCTGCCCGTCCTGCTGAGCCTGCTCTTCCAGCTTTCGCATGAGCCGGTGATGCTGTAACTCGATTTTCTCTGACCGATCCGCCCGCCCTTCGATGGCATTCTCAACCACCGTCTGGCCCTTCAAGGTCTGGGTCCATCCGGGCATAGCGACGGGAGTGGCGTGACCTTCATGGGACGGCTGGTCTGTACCAGCTGCAAACAGCCACGGCGCGACGAGCAAACTGCTCGCGAGCAACGCCGCCTGCAGACTTCTCACCGTCTTCCGACGGTGATGCCTGCATCTCGATTGAAATCGTTTGAGCCTCATACCACGGCCTCCTTTTGCTGTTGTCCGCCTCATGGGCGGTTGGTTAGTGAATGCCTCTTATCTCGTCGCTTGTCATTCGTATCTCAAAACCGTCGTTCGTCGTTCGTATCTCGTATCTCGCGTGCAACTAGTGGGAAACTTCACCTTCATCTTCACGCTTCACGCTCTTCTCTTCTTAAAGCTGGTGAAGGTTCTCGCAAGGCGCGAGAGCAGGTCATTCGGAGGCCGGTCCAAAATCACCCGCACCTTCACCAGCGATTCCTATGGAGCGCAATGAACATGCCGGGAAACGAGCGGTGAACCCGTATGGGACATTCCCTATGAACGACCATACGTTATGACATTACAAGTTCGCTCAAAGCGACGAGGGATGAACGTGAGGGATTCCAATGAACTGGACACTTACAGGAGGCGCCTGAAAGACATCTCAGAAATCAGTATGTTGCGCTGTCAAATCTATTGGACAGGTGCAGCATGCATGTGTGGCGGGATGGGGCAACCGGAGAAAGGGCGATGAATCGGCGGAGAACTGATGTCGCGTCCTGAGGAGTTCTGGGTCAAACGGAGGCAAACAGGCTGTTAGCCTCAATCCGAAAATAGAAACGATCTGGTCACTCTATTTCGCGGGTCCCGCCGCGGCGAACAGCCCCACTGTGCTCACTCCACCCATCCCCCAGTGGGGCCCTTCCGCTCCGCGCGGTGGGGCTCCCCGTTCGCCACGCCACCCGCAGGACATCTCACTATGGCGCTCAAAAATATTTTCGGATTGGGGTTAGTCAAGCCCATATGCACGAAGCTTGTTATAAAGATTCGCGCGACTGATATCGAGGATCTTGGCAGCTCGCGAGCGATTGCCTTCCGCCTGGCGAAGAGCTTCTTTTATCCTGGTCCGTTCTGCCTGTTGGGCGACTCCACGGACTGCGGTGCGAAGATTCGACATCGGCGGATCCGTTGCCATCTCCATGAGATCTCGGCAGTCGAGCTCCGGCCCTTTGGTCGTGACGACGGCTCGCTCGATATAGTGTTGCAGTTCACGAACATTCCCCGCCCAGGGTGCACCAGCGAGGGCCTGCATGACATGATGCGTGACCATCCTCGTTGGCTGATGGTGCCGACGGCAGGATACCCTCACGAAATACTTCACGAGAAGCGGAATATCCTCCGCACGATTCCGCAAGGCCGGCAAATCCAGCGGCAACACCGCCAGGCGGTAGTAGAGGTCCTGGCGAAACAAGTTCGCTTTCACGAGTTCCGCCAGGTCTTTGTTCGTGGCGGAGATGACACGGACGTCGATCTTGACCGGTTGAGTGCCTCCGACTCGTTTGATTTCGCCTTCCTGGAGCACACGTAACAGCTTGGCTTGAAACGTCTGCGTGGTATTCGCAATTTCGTCGAGAAACAGCGTTCCGCCATCGGCTTCCTCCAATAGCCCCCGCTTGGCCGACAGGGCGCCGGTAAACGCCCCCTTCACGTGGCCAAAGAGTTCACTCTCGAGCAGCGTCTCGGGCAGAGATCCGCAATCGACCACGACGAATGGCTTCGCCCGTCGATAGCTGATGCGGTGGATCGTGCGGGCCACGAGTTCCTTCCCGGTTCCGCTTTCGCCCTGGATCAACACGGTCGCCGTGCTGTCTGCGACGAGGCGAATCATTCGGAACAACTCCTGCATGACTGGCGCTTGCCCAATCAGGTCACCGAGGCGATAGTCGCTGTGGTCGGCTGGAAGACCGGCCGAGGCACCTGGGTTCGCTTCACGGTGGACTGACTGGCCACTGAAAAGCACCAGTGCCAACGCGACTTCGCCCTGCGCGCATATCAGCGGAAGTGCTTCACGAATGCCACAAGCTGGCTTGTCAGCATCTGCCGGGCAGGACACGGTGTCTGTCTCGCGGCTCTCTAATACAGTCGTGGCTGGACATGCGACGCAGGGATTATCACGACTCGCGAAGGCTTCGTAGCATTTGGATGGGCTGCCCCCCGGATCTGGCCACGAGGTTGAAGACCAGGCAGCCTCATTGGCATAGACGACGTTCAAGTTCCGATCGAGCACCACCACATGCTCGGGCAATCTATCCGCCAACAGCTTGAGCGCTTCGAGGCGAGCCGAAAGAATAGGATCCTGCAATGGACTGGATGGAAAAACCGCTGTATGAGATCCGGCCATCTCGTCACCTTCTTAGAGAGCTGCTCTGATCGCTGAGGCTATTTTCTTGCCTCTTGTCGCAGGCGTGAGCGGGACAAACGCGCATGGCGATCAATCAGTCGGCAAGTCAGCATCCGTCGCATAATTTCCTTCGTGATCTTGCAATAACTTCTTAATCGTTATTTTAAGCTCAGCCAGACGAACGGGCTTGTCAAAATAGGCGGTAGCCCCGGACTTCAACGCTTCCTCTTTCGTCTTTGTATCTCCGAAGGCGGTCATGAGAATAATCGGACAGTGGGGCGCGAATGTCCGCAGTCGATTCACATAATCGACTCCCCCCGCCGGCATTTTGAGGTCGGTGATGATCAAATCTGGAACAGCTTTGAGTACGGCGACGAGCGCTTCATCACCGTTGGCCGCCTCTCTAAGTTGGTATCCTTCGTCCCATAGTTCGTCGCAGAGCAGGCTGCGCATGTCCCGGTCATCTTCGACGACAAGTAGCACTGCTGGGCTCCTCTTTTCCACGTCTTCTCCCGTTTCCGGATCCCGACCCGCCTCTCGCAACGAGATAAGGCAAGCCATGTGCCATCGGAGTCTCGCCTAAGTGACGCTGGTATGGAAACGAATTACCTTAAGATATGGAAGACTTTCAGAAAATGGCGGTTCGCGGAGACTGAGACACTGTAGACAAAATCCCCATCTTGAGATTGATGCGATGACCCGAACCGCTACAGTGGTACTCTCTCGTCACTGGAAATGCGCGCATCATGAATCGATTCACTACTTCTTCTCGTGTGAGTGGTACACCGGCAGATGCATCGTGAAGGTCGTGCCTTTGCCTTCCTTGCTCTCTACGGCAATACTGCCTCCATGCTCATCAATAATGCCCTTGACCACGGTCAATCCCAGTCCGGTCCCCTTTCCAAATTCCTTCGTAGTGAAAAACGGATCGAAGATCCTAGGTACGGTATCGGGTGGAATGCCGTGCCCGGAATCCATCACCTTTAAGGTCACGGTATCATGGTCGGCGCTCAACCCTACATCAAGCCTGCCTCCGTCCGGCATTGCATGCGTTGCATTCATCACAAGATTAATGAGCACCTGGCTCATCTGGTCGGCATCGGCGTGAACCGCAGGGATTTCATCATCGAATGTCAACTCCGCCAGAATGTGCTGGTGCGCCAACCGTTCCTGAAACATTTCCATGCTGTTCTCCACAACCGACCTCATGTCCACGGCTCGACGCTCAGGAGCCCGGCGCCGGGCGAAAGACAGCAACTGGTTCATCACCCTTGTGATGCGCTCGACCTGACTGATGATCGTTTCAAACCCGCGCTTCATTGTGTCTTCCTGCGTCCGCTTCATCAGATACTCGGCTCGACCCAGAATAACATTCATGGGCGTCCCGATTTCATGTGCCATGCCGGAAGCAATTGTTCCCAATTCTGCCAGGCGCTCCGTTCGGCGCAATTGCTCTTCAAGATTTTTCCGTTCGCCAATATCACGGAGGATCACTGTATAGAACCGGTCTCCATCAATGCCGATCTGTGAGATCGCCGCCTCAATAGGAAATTCCTCACCGTTTGCCCGCACACCCGTGATCGTTCCGAGGGAACCCATTTTGCGACTCGTAATTCCCGATTCTCCGAAGGCTTTGATGTGTTTTTGGTGTTTCGCTCGAAACTGTTCAGGAATAAAACGATCCAATGGATGACCCAAGGCCTCCTCCGTCTTGCATTGAAACATGTGTTCGGCCGCACGGTTGAACAGAACGATATCCAGGTGTTCATCAATGCTGATAATCGCATCCATCGCCGAATCGACAATGGCTTCCAATCGCATCTTGCTCGCCAGCACCTTCTCTTCCGCTCGCCTGCGGCCTGCCAATGCCATTGCTTCACCGTGTGCCGCTTCTTCAAGTCCGGCCAGTGCTATGGCACGTTTACCTTCTGCTTCCTGCCGCTTCATGACTTCCGCCGACAACTCATCCATGACTTTCTCACGTCGCGCTTCCGCCGAGGTCAGGGCAACCTGCGTTCGCTTATAGCGCGATGCGACAAACGCGAACCCCCACATGGCGGATATTCCGATGACTCTATTGAGGGCATCAAATGGTATGGGTGTTTCACCCGAAGAGAAGACGAGGCCGATCAGAGTGAGGACGCTCGCTATGAGGGAGAAATACAATGGAGCGCGGTAATCAGACACGAGAAACGTGAGGGAGAGGGGAAGCAAATACAACAACCAGCTGGCAACCCCAACAGGATTGATGAGGTCAAAAACAAAGATGCCCCCTGCGAGAAGCCCAATCCCGCTATACTCGAATGAGGCTTGACTGCTCCTCTTTACTCCCACTCCTGCCCCATCTGCGAATTGGGCCTCTAATCCTCACTCCGCTCGGAATGCTGCGTCTGTTCGATTTCAGACAGTTTGCGGTAGAGCGTCTTTCGATCAATTCCCAGCATCTGAGCCGCTTGATACTTATTGCCTCCTGTTTTCTCCATGATCTTACGAATGTACTCCATCTCCATTTCGTGCAGAGGCAATGTACGGTCGGCAGCCTCATCCATAATCCGGCGGTCACCTCTCGATCCCCGGATCGTGAACGGTAAATCCTCCGGTCTGATTCTGTCCTCGTGCATGAGCGTCACCGCGCGCTCGATGACGTTTTCCAATTCCCGCACATTTCCGGGCCACGCATAGTCCATCAGAATCGCCAACGCTGATTCACTGATACCTTGAACGGATTTTCTCCGCGACGCGGCACATTTTTTTAGAAATGCTTCAACCAGAAGCGGGATGTCCTCTCGGCGTTCTCGTAGTGGCGGTAACTTGAGCTCGATAACATTCAGCCGGTAATAGAGGTCCTCCCGAAAGCGCTTATTCTTTGTCTCCTCCGCCAGATTGAGATTCGTCGCGGCGATGATTCGCACGTCCACAGGAATGGATTTTGTGGCACCAACCCGCCTGACCTCCTTTTCCTGGATCGCCCTCAAGAGTTTTGCTTGTAGAAGGAGGGGTAATTCACTGATTTCATCGAGGAAGAGTGTTCCATTCTGAGATTCCTCAAAAAGACCTCGCTTGTCGGCTCTTGCATCCGTGAACGCCCCCCTCACATGGCCGAACAATTCACTTTCTATGAGCTGCTCCGGAATGGCAGCACAGTTCACAGGAATGAAGGGAGCGTCCCGTCGATCGCTGTTATAGTGAACCGCCTTTGCAACCAATTCCTTACCGGTGCCGCTTTCACCCGTGATCAGCACGTTAATAGGGCTGTCCGAGACCCGACGAATGAGATCAAACAATGTTTGCATCGGTTTGCTTCGGCCGAGAATCTGATGAAAACTATATTCCTTGTGAACTTCTTTTCGTAGGCGGATCACCTCACGCCGCAACAACGCCTCCCTCAGGACACGTTCGACCACGCGGACCAATTCATCGGTTTTTACGGGCTTCGTCAGATAGTCGCTGGCACCCTGCTTCATGGCGTCTACGGCCGTCTCTACCGAACCGAAAGCGGTCATGAGTATCACGCCGATATCAGGATGCTCCCGTTTCACCTCCGCGAGCAATTCGGTCCCCAACATTCCCTTCATCCGTAGATCGGTGAGTATGACCACATACTCCTCTTGGCTCAATCGCTGCAGGGCTTCTCGCCCGCTCTCCGCGCAAGAACATGTGTGACCACGGTCTTGCAGGACATCGCAAACCAACTCGCGCATCTCGGCATCGTCATCAACAATAAGGATGCGTCCAGCGCCATCCTTCACAGTGGTGTCCCTCCATCAATGCAGCCTAAAAGCGTGGTAGAGGCTATCGGCTTCCAGTGTATACGTCAAGTTTCATCAAGAGTAATAACCGAAGCAAAAGAGACTGACCGCATAGTTCCACGAGTTTTCAGCCTTCTCGCCTTCCTAATGTATCCCAGTGCTTGTAGCCAGAAGAGGCTTGGCCATCGCACTGAAGGCGTCGATGGCCGACTCAATTCGTGAAACGCCAAGAGCAAGGCCAAACATCCCGGTTAACCAGCCACCTTCGACTCAAAGGATGCTGGCGGTTCGCCAGGAAGTTTCATCACGCGTATGTCGAGAATCCGAGGAAGCAAGTGAACGAACCCAAACTCTACCGAAGCTTGAGGCGGAGCTAAGAGCAGTCGGACCCGAGAGGCTAACGCACAGTGCGGGAAGGAGAGGCAACCCACTGGCTGGAAGCCGCCAGAGGCTTGTAGGTAATCGCCAGAATCACCGTTTCATGGGCACCGAGACGATACTGGCCCTTGAAGCTCTTGTAATAGGTTAACACCCTTCGAACATATTCCCGCGTTTCCGCATAAGGAGGAACGGCATGGTATCGTTCGACTCTTCCTTCTCCTGCATTGTAGGCGGCCACGGCCAGACGAAGGTTGCCGTTAAATCGATCAAGCAGATAACGGATGTGGCGCGCTCCTCCACGGATGTTCTCATTTGTGTCGTAAAGATTCTCTACGCCATGGCGAATGGCGGTTTCCGGAATCAATTGCATCAATCCGATAGCGCCGGCTTTTGAAATCACCGTGGGATTGAAATCCGATTCGGCTTTGATCATCGCCAGCAGCAGCGCAGGGTGAAGCTGATATTGCCACCCATATCGGCCGACCGCCCGTTCCACCTCGGAGACAGAGACGCGAGATCGGAACCGCCGCTTGTCGACGTTCGGTAGAAACCGTCCGTCCGTCGGGACGTTTGTCGCTTCCAACGTCCCGTCCGCATTCCAAAACTCGTACATGTCGGTCGCGCCGAATGCCATTGACACGGCCGTCGGAAAAGACAGAAGGACACAGACAAGGAGAGTCGTACGAACGCATCGCTTCCGCTGAACCGAAGGGGGCGTGTCGATGTCTGTCTCGTAAACTCTCATTTTATGCCTTGCATGTTGATCGATAGTTGCATCTGCATGATCGACGAACGGACCCTAGTGACCTATAACCTGATCCGCAGTTTCTATGCCAAGGTGGACTGTCGCACGATAATGTTCACCTCATTAATCTCGCATGGTTATCCATCTTGAAACTTCCTGCCTTTCGTAGGGAGAGAAAACATACAGGACAGTTTTTTGACTTCTCCGAGACGGAATTTTGACGAGAAATAATCCCGCCCTTGAACAACGGCTTCTCCGGACATTCAGAACTTCTTGATACATCGCCGCAAGATGGTAGAATCCATTGGCTGACACGTAGAACTATGCGTACCCAGGAGGGACTTGTGCACTTTGTAAAGGTGGGAAACAGAGCCTTAAATCTAGACAGCGTAATTCATTGTGAATGCCAGGTGTGGCACGACTCAACCACTGTAAAGGTGTATTTCTCGGGCGCAGCCAACAACACTCCGATTGTACTGAGTGAAGAAGAGGCGAAATTGCTGTGGAAGTATATTGAATATGTCGCCGAAAAGCCGGTTGAGTAATCCATTCCCGATGATCCAATTAATTCCCTCAAATCGCTAACCTCAATCCGTCCCTCTGTTAGACGAGACTGCCCCACGGCACTGCCGGATAAACCCTTTCCCTTGTTGGCAGATCCTGGTGCGCTATACTTTCGTATTCAGTGCGTATGCAACAACACTCCACTGGCGCCCGATATGACTGGATGTAGGATGTAGCGACGCGACGGCCATGAAGGTGCTGCTCATAGAAGATAATCCAGTTGATGCCCGGTTGACTCAAGATCTATTGGACCAATGGCCAGGCAATCAATTTGCCATTCTACCGGTTTCGACCCTATCGGAGGGACTGACCCATCTCAGTCGGGAGCGATTTGACGTGGTATTGCTTGATCTTTCTTTACCAGACACGCATGGCCTGAGCACAGTAACGCAGGTCCTGACCACTGGCATTGGCGTTCCGGTAGTGGTCCTGAGCGGCCACGACGACCATGCCCTGGCCTTGCAAGCCATTCAGCAGGGGGCTCAGGACTATCTGGTCAAGGGCCAAGGGGGGACCGAGTTTCTCGCGAGAGCCATTCTCTATGCCATCGAACGCAAGCGAGCGCAAGAGCGTCTCACCTACCTCGCACAATACGATCAATTAACGGGATTGGTAAACCGCACCTTGTTTCGCGACCGTCTCGTGCATGCCATGGCGCGCAGCAAACGCAAAGATCAACCAGTCGGCATCATGTTGTTGGATCTGGACCGGTTCAAGATGGTCAACGACACCTGTGGTCATGATATCGGGGATCAGTTGCTGAAGTCGGTCGCCGACCGGTTGAAAAACTGCGTAAGAGAAGTGGATACAATTGCCCGCATGGGGGGGGATGAGTTTACCGCCATACTCGAAGGGATTTCAGGTGAACAGGATGTGGCTGTCGTTGCGAGGCGGATCGTTGAATCAATTACAGAACCATTCATCCTGGGGCAGGGTTCTGTCTCCATCGGAGTCAGCATTGGGATCACGCTCTATCCGTTGGACGATCAGAATGTGGACGGGTTGCTCAAGCATGCCGATGCCGCCATGTACCGAGCGAAGGCGCAAGGCGGAAACTCATTTCAATTCCATTCAGTGCCGGATGGTCGGGATTCAAACATGCTCTCCTCTTCAGCGTAAGTCCGTACATTCTCGGTTGGCGCCTCCACATCAATCCTCCGGCATACGCCGGTTGGATTATCGTCCGATCTCCTCCAGCGGCTGGTCAGTTCGAAAAAGCGGTCCGCGCGGATTCGGCATTAACGTGTTGCTCACAACAAGCTCGTCCTGAGCTGGCACAGGTTGGGCGTCAGAAGTCATTACCACCCCCCAGTGCTGATTGTCTCGAGACTCATTGTGAAGCATGAGAGCCGCGGCGTGATGAAACAACAGTATGCCACTCATCATATTGTCGTAGCAGATGTTTCGAACAAGCTCGGGATGGCTGCCGGGATCTCTGATTGCAATGCCAAAATGATGGTTGCCGAAACAGCTGTTATTGGATACGCGCGGCTGGGCTCCGGCAAACACGAAGATCCCGGACTCTCGATTGTGGCACACTTCATTGTCGTGAAAGTTGACGCGACATTCCGGGCCGTAGATCACCACTCCGGATAAGACGCCTTCCAACGCGCGGGACTGCGTGATCAATAGATTCGAATCGAGCACATTGATGGCGGAATGCTGGTCGCTTCCGACGTAGCGAAAAGTCAGGCCGCTGATGATGCCTGACGAAACTCGTTGGAGATACAGCGGCCCACCCCGACGACAGAATATTTGAACATAGTCGCGGCCTGCTCCGATGAGTCGCACCGGCCGCTCCGAGACAAACACCTTGTCTTCGTACATCCCAGGACGGACAAAGACCTGATCCTCCTCCCCCGCTTCAATCAGAGCTGCACTTGGACGAACATATGCTGCCGGATCCCGGGCATCCACAATAAGCGTCCTGCCTCCACATGGGTTAGGCGGGACATCAAGCGGTTTTGGTTGATTCTCACGTAGCGAGTCTGGTCTTGGTTCCATGAGCCCACTGTCCCATTGTTGATGAACGGAGTGCAACGGCTTCTATATGCTGGAAGTACGATACGTTTCCGTACAAATCTGTCTCTCTTGGTGCCATTGATGGCTGCCAAGCCCGCTTCAGGCAAGGCCTGACTAGGATCCAAAACATGGAGAAATCTCCGGCGTTTTCCGAGACTTGTCGTGCTGGTGTGATTTTCTCATAGCACGGCGGGTACGGCGCTTGCGTTCCCATTTCGGCGGCACGACTCGGAGGATGTAAAGATGAACATCTTTTCAAAGGTATCGCACACCGTACGGATTGTCATCGTTGTGGGCACACTGACAACCGGCCTCGCGCCCGGCGGGGAGGCCAATGCTGCGCCTGGCCACGTACAGGATGCCTCGCACCGTTTGTACGATCGCGTCATGGACGAGTTTCGACACAGAGACTATGAAGCGGCGCTGGCCGGCTTTCGTTTCTTTCTGGAGATTCATGGCCAATCAATCCTAGCCAGCAACGCTCAATATTGGATGGGAGAATGTCAGTACCGGATGGGCCGTTACAAAGAGGCCTTGACGGCCTTTTATAACGTCGTGTCCTATTACCCTCTGAGCCAGAAGCTGGGAGCGTCCACCTTGAAGATCGGCCAGATTTACACCAAACTTGGCGATAAGGAGAAAGCCCGCATGATGTATGATCGGGTGTTGGACCAGCATCCGGATAGTCCTGAGGCTGAAGTCGCCCGGAAAGCACTGGAAACCGCAGCCGCAAGGAACGATGGCACCGGTCTCGAGTAGGATCTACGCTTCAGTGACCATCGGCGACGAACGCAGCGACCCACGGTCAGCGGTCCTCCTGCAGATGTCTGAATGACTTAGTCCGATTCAGCGACATCGAGCAGCGCAGTCAGCATGGGAACCGTATAGGCCTCCCCGGCATGGACCCGCACCAGTTGAACACCCGCCGATGCTAACACGGTTTCAAGCAAACGGTCGTTCCGCTCTCGCCGAGATCCTGCATCGGAATCCTCGTGCAGCTCCACAACCTTTTCGGCTCGTCTGGTTCCCGCATGCAACAGGACGAAGGTTGCCCGCTTGAGTGCGAGTTGACTCAATAGTGGAAGGCGGAGCTCGGATTCGGAGGCGCGTATTTCGAGGAGACACCAGAGAGGAACATGAGCAAAGATCAAATAGCGATCTTGCACCGCCAAGCGCAACAGATTGTAAAATTTTGCTTCGGCATCGCTCAGGACGGGTTTCAGAAATACCTGCGCGTCAGACGGTAGAAGAGACGACGATGGTTTGGCGAAGAACTTTCGAACGGACACATGCCAGCCCAACATCATCAGGGAAAGAACGACCCCGCCACCAAGACCGAGATAGAGCATATCCATAGAAGTCTTCTCTCGTCAGCGGTATGGTTTCAAATACCGACGCGGTGTGCGAGCGCGCCGGGAACGATCGTACCCAACACAACGGCATGTTGCGCGCCTGTCACACGAGGGAGGTTGTTATAGGTTCCCGAGGCGGTCTGATAGGCCAGGACAGCGAACGCGATGGCTTCAAACGCCTTGCTGTTCCATCCGAGATCGTCAAAGGTTTTCACGGGCCGGTCGTCAAAAACGCGCTCCAAATTTCGCATGACTGTGCGGTTGTACACTCCCCCGCCTCCCACGATGACTTCATCAATGTCTCCTTGGATCCACCGCGTGCCTTCACCAACCGAGGCGGCTGTCCAGTACGCGCAGGTCGCAAGAAGATCGGCCTGGCCGAGCCGGTATGCTCGCTGCTTCGCCAGCAGTCGCTCGATAAACGGTCCCCCAAATTCCTCACGTCCCGTTGACTTCGGCGGTCGCCGTCTCAGATACGGGTGTCCCATCAACTCTTTCAGTAGCGCTGGGTGTACAACCCCCTTGGCAGCCATCATGCCACCCCGATCGAAGGACATTCGTCCTTTTGACATGCGCTGGACCAATGCATCGAGAACCATGTTCGCCGGACCCGTATCAAACGCGATGACTCGATCCCGCCTTCCGCCTTTCGGAAGATAGGTGACGTTGCTGATCCCACCAAGATTCACAATAAGCCTGCTGTGGCGCGAGTGACGCATCAATAGATAGTGTGCGTAGGGGGCCAGCGGAGCTCCCTCTCCGCCTGCCGCCATATCGCGGGCGCGAAAATTGGCGATGGTTGTGATATTAGTCCGCTCAGCAATGACCGCTGGTTCGGCAATCTGGAGCGTGGACCGCACGACGCCGATCGGCGACTCGCGAATACCCTTGGGCAGGTGATGTATCGTTTGGCCATGAGACCCGATGAGATGGACACCCGAAGGATCCATGCCCGCTTTCTTGATCACCCGTAACGCAGCTCGGGCAAATACCTCTCCCAATAGCACATTGAGATGGCACACATCCGCGACTGTTCCGGATATGGAGGCTGTCAGAACGCGCTGTTGGAGGGAACGCGTGTACGGGACCGATAGGAACGACAGCACGCGAACCCGGACGGAATCCTTACGACCGGAAAGATCCACGAGGACAGCGTCAACGCCGTCTCCGGACGTTCCGGACATCAAGCCCACCACCTTCTTGCTTCTCAACAGGACTCCATTTCAGATCGCGACCGGACGGGGCGATACGCTAATGGAAGTTATCGGCCGGGTCAAGAGTCCTCGCCCTGTGGCTGGTAATGGATCACGCCAGCCTGCGGTTCGTTGACAACACCTAGGTCGGATGCTACGGTCCGACCCATGCGTACGTCACGGAGTCAGTTTGCACTCGTCACGGCACTCCTGCTGGGTTGGACCTTTTCATTTCCCTTCATGCCGGCCGGATCAGCCGAGCCGCTACCCGTTGTCGTCACCTTGCCGGTTCTCAAGGATTGGGCTCAAGAAATCGGCGGGGTCCACGTCAGCGTGACCTCTCTCATGACCGGCTATGAGAGCGAACACACCTACTCCCCGAAACCGAGTGATCTCATCGCGGTTCGCAAGGCCAAGATCCTCGTTGAAGTGGGGGCAGGGCTGGAGGTCTGGGTAGCCCCGTTGGTAAAGAACGCAGGCAATTCCCGATTGTTGATTGTCACAACCTCGAAAGGCATCGACCTTCTTCCCGATCAGGATGCTGCTGAAGAGAAACACGAGCGTGGGCACCAACCACACTCGCAAGGAAACCCGCACATCTGGCTTGATCCAATCGGTGCTTCGATCATGGTGCGGCACATGACCGATGCGTTGATCGACGCCGATCCGGTGCATGCGACGGACTATCGAACGAATTCGGTCGCCTACCTTGCCCGGCTCGATCAGCTTCAGGCGGAACTCGTCCGCCGCCTGCAGGGGATCTCAGACCGGCGAATCGTCGTGCACCACCCGGCATGGCCGTACTTCGCCCGCCATTTCCACCTCCACATCGTCGGCACTCTTCTCACGCAACCTGGAGCCGAGCCCTCCGCTCGTCGAGTCCATGACATCGTGCGACAAATAAAGAAGGACGGCATCAAAGTCATCGTGTCGGAGGTGCAGTTGAACCAGAAGCTGCCGCAGCTTCTCGCTCGTGAGACCGGGGCACGGGTGGCAATCTTGACGACCCTCCCAGGAGCGGTCCCCGGGACAGAGACCTACCTCGACATGCTTCGATATAATGTGCTCCAATTAGCCGACGCGCTGGAAAAGGTGGAGCCGAGAGCGGATTCCAGCCGTCTGTAAGAGAAAGCGACCATCATCCGGCCCTGCCTGACCTCGCCCATGAGCAGCCATTCTATTATTTCCTTTGATCACGTGACGCTGGGATTTCCCGGCGTCATCGCTCTCGAAGACGTTTCTCTGAAAATCGCCGAGGGAGAATTCGTCGGGGTCATCGGCCCGAACGGTTCCGGAAAAACGACGCTCTGCCGGGCTGTGCTCGGCCTCATGTCTCCCCTCCGCGGCACCCTGCGTGTGTTCGACTGCGCCTGCGAGGAACTGCGTTGCCACCACCGAGCCCGGATCGGATACCTTCCTCAGAAAGGAATGATCGAACGCCATTTCCCCGTCACGGTGCTGGAGACGGTCATGATGGGGCGATACGGCGCCTTGGGACTGTTCAAACGACCAAGCGAGCGTGATCGGGACATTGCGTTGGAGTCACTCAGCCACGTCGGCATGGAGGGTCATCGCAATACCGCTCTGGGACAACTCTCCGGTGGACAGCAGCAAAGAGTCTTCATCGCCCGCGCGCTGGCCCAACAGCCACAAATCTTGCTTCTGGACGAGCCTACCACGGGGCTGGATATTACGACCCAGCACAGTGTAGTCGAACTCGTACAGCAGTTGCACAAGGAACTCGGCCTGACGATTCTTCTGATCACGCATGACATCAACATGATCCGCTCTCGCGTCGATCGGCTGGTCCTCCTCAAGACCAAACTCTTTGCATTCGGCGCTCCGCACGAGGTCTTGAAGCCGGAGATCCTGAGCCAGGTCTACGGTAAAGATCTGGTCATCACCGAGAAAGACTTCATCATCGTCGAGGATTACCATCATCACTGACGCGGGCCAGTGATTTAATGATTTGGCGATTGCGCGATTGAAAATGTGACCAACATGGCTGCCTTCAAAAATCAACAGATCGCAGATCGACAGCTCGAAAACTCATAACTTCACCAAATCACTAGATCACCAGATCATTACATGTTAGAGCTTCTGGCCTACGATTTTATGCAGCGGTCCCTTTTGGCAGCAGCCTTGGTAGGGTTGTTGTGCTCCATCATCGGCGTCTTCGTCGTTCTCCGGGGCCTGGCTTTTGCCGGGGCCGGGACTGCCCATGCGGCGTTTGCCGGAGTGACCTTTGCCTATCTAGTCGGACTTCCGCCGTTGGGCCTGGCCATCCTCTTCGGGTTGGCAACAGTGTGGATCACGGGGTGGGTGGAGGAAAAGGGCCAAATGAAGCTGGACGTGTCGATCGGGATTCTCTACACCACGACCATGGCCCTGGCCATTCTTTTTCTGGGTCTTATGAGGAGTTATAACCCGGAAGTGTACGGGTACCTGTTCGGCAGCGTCCTTTCGGTGACGACGGAAGAATTGTATACCATCGGAGCATTGAGCGTGCTCGTCTTAGGGACCATTCTGCTGTTTTCTAAGGAACTGTACTTCATCGCCTTCGATCAGGAAATGGCTGAGGCATCCGGCGTCCCGGCCCGACAGATGTTTTATTTGTTACTGTCGCTGGTGGCACTCACAGTCGTCATCTCCTTGAAAACCGTCGGCGCGATTCTCGTCTTCGCCATGGTGCTGATCCCGGCTTCGACCGCGTATCAATTGACCCACAGTTTGTTCCACATGACTGTCTATTCCGCGTTGATTGGAACATGCTCGGCGATGGGGGGGGTGATCGTGTCCTATCTGCTGGACTTGCCCTCGGGGCCGACCATCGTGCTGCTGGCGACATTGATCTTCTTCGTCTCGGTCGTTTTGTCTCCGAAGCGTTTTCGCAAAACGGTTTCTCACGCGCACGCTTGAGCATCCAAGCTCGCCAACGATCCTTCTCAAAGAGATTATTGCTTTGTACTCATCCTGTAGGACTCTTGCAATGGCGAATGACTTGATTGCTATCTTGCACATGTTCATCGCGGCTGCTCAAACCAGTCATCCAACAAGGCCGCAAGGAGGACGGAGACTGAGGCGTCGTGGACAACTACGTTGAGGTGGACGGACGACTGAGAACGAAGTTGGGCTGTTTTCAGCAGCCGTCATTTGAGGCGGGTCTGTTTGGCCCTGGACCAGACCATACCTGTCTGGTCCTTCGAACTGAAGCCCAGCCGTTCATAAAATCCGGGCATGCGAGTGTTGAGCCAGAACAGCTCGACCGTTTTCAGGCTGGGATGATGAAGAATACGTTCAACCAATTCGGTCCCGATCCGCCGGCTCTGATAGTCTTTGTGAACCACGACGTCCCAAATCGAGGCGCGGAAGATATAATCCGTCAACACCCTTCCAAACCCAACCAGTCGGTCACCGTCCCAAGCAGAGATCACGACATCCGTGTGTTTCAGCATCTCTTGCGCCTGTTCAAGGGTACGGTCTTTGGCCCAAGGGGCTTGTTGGTACAGATGGACGAGTTGTGAGAGATCGATGTCTTTGCGCTCGGAGAAGGTAATAGTACCCTTAGCGCTCTTGAGGGTGGATGGCATCTTGTACTAAATTAGTCTCCCGTGGTGGGGATAAGGCATCGCGAAGGAGTGTAAGGGGAATATTATGGGAACGCAAGTCCGTACCTGTCCGAAGTGCTTTCAGTTGATGTGGATCAAGGAAGATCAGGTGGAGATCCTGGATGAAGATACCATCCGCGCACGGTGCCCGCAGTGCGAAGCGACCAGCCGCTTCAAGCTGGTCACGGAAGGGACGAATTCTACCGGGCCCAAAATGGGCCACTGACGCCCAAGGGGCGAATGAGGAATTATGAATGAGGAATGTCATTCCTAATTCCTCATTCAACATTCCCTAGTCACATCCCCCGTCCTGCCCCTTCCAATTCCGGCTGGCTCCCCGGCAGAATTTTCGTAAGGACCGCCCGGTATTCGCCGAGCCTTTTCTCATCCGCAGTCGTCACATTCAATTCCTTGTCTCGTCGCATCCGATCCAGATGATCGAACACCGCGAGCAGGGGTTGCACGGCACTCAGTAACTTGCCCGTCTCGAAGGCTTCCAGAGACTCCAGCAGTAAATCATTCAGTCCCTTCAAAGCAGATCCACTGCTTTGGGAACGAAACCTGGAAATCGCCAGCTCATAGGCCTCCACCGTTTCCAACGTCGGCTTAATGCCGGTGGGAACGAGCGATAAATGCACCACTGCCGGCAACTTTGCAGCATAGAGCTTGAGTTGCGAGACCAGGCTGCCGAGCACATCCAGCGCTTCATTCATTTCCATGGTCATAGTCTCATGCTGGTGGACTGTGACGCGAGCTCGGTGCACATGTCAAGATCGTATGGTGGAAGAGGTCATGCCTTCGAGGGCTGCGTGCGCAGAGGCGAAATCCCCTGGTACAGGAACTGTAAACTCCCGGAATATCCCGGTTACGGGATGGGAAAACCCTAGTGTCCTGGCGTGCAGCATCACGCGCGTGAATTGTTGCGCCCCGATCTCGCGGACCCTACCTCCTCCATAGGTGTGATCACCCAGAATGGGATGACCCATCGCATTCAAGTGGACCCTGAGTTGGTGGGTTCGTCCCGTTTGCGGATAGAGGAGGACGTGCGCCGCCACTTTTCCATAGCGCCGATCGACATAATATTCGGTGACGGAGGCCTTTGGTTTCGTCGTACGAACGGAAAATTTCTTCCTTTCTCTTGTATCACGGCCGATGGCGAGTTCAATACGTCCGCGGCCCTTCTTCGGCACGCCCCAGATGAGGGCTTCATACGCGCGCGAGATACTATGCTCTTTAAACTGCCCCGCAAGTCCCCGGTGCGCTCGATCCGTTTTTGCCACGACCATGACACCTGACGTTTCTTTATCTAATCGATGAACCAAGCCGGGACGCTCCTTTCCGCCGACCGTTGAGATGGAGGATCCGGATGTTCCAAAATGATGCAGGAGTGCGTTCACCAGCGTTCCCGACCAATTGCCGGGAGCAGGATGGACGACCAGCCCTGCCGGCTTGTCCAGCACCAGCAATTCCTCATCTTCGTAGAGGACCTCTATGCCGATCGCCTCCGGTTTCAGATCGAGCGGTTCGGGTTTCGGAATATCAAGGGTAATGCGGTCTCCGGGCTTGATCTTATAACTGGCCCGCATGGCCTGCCCATTGATCCGGACCTGCCCCTCTCGGATGAGGCGTTGTATCGCAGAGCGGGAACATAGTGGCTGACGATTGGCCAAAAACATGTCCAATCGTTTAGATTTTTCGCCTGCCGTTACAATGAATTCGTCGGAGGCGGTCATGAAAGAAGGAAACACAGGTTATCCGGGAAGGACAATGCAGGAGGGCTCAGCGAGCGAGGGAGATGCATATTAAGAAGGCATGTTAATGATCTTCACAGCCCACCCACAGACCATCCACAACTAACTCACAAAAAAGAACCCGCAGACTTTTTCATATACCAGCAAGAGGCGGTTGGGCCGGCCTGTTCAAAACTGTGACTTCTGCTTCCTAATTCACACAATCCTCAGCGCTCGCATCCACGATCAGTTCTATTCTCCCTCGTGACGCTTTCAGAAATCAAACTTTTAGGAAGGGTCCACAGATATGCAATATGGGCATCTGATTTGCTTCCTCACTAGCCCGAAAGAGATGTCCCATTTTCTCTTGAACAAGACGATTACATGGTTTCACCATTTATCCACAGAATCCTCAGATCGCTAAGGCAAACCACTATGAATGGCGGAGACGAACAGAATCGGCAATTCGACAGAGAGCATGAACACCAGACCAACCTTGGCCCTGACGAGCGCCGCAATGATGAGCGCTACTCGGTTCGCGGTCCTTGCGCATACGAGCTCATCGAGGGTGAAGGGAAAGAGGCCGCCGTCGTCCATTATGGGACGGCCTATTCATTGAATGTCAGTGCGGACGGAATTCTTCTTATGCTCGATCGCCAACCTCTGGTTCGGCAACTGCTGGAGGTCCATAATCCCTCGATCACAGGCCGGCAAGCCGTGACCTTATTTGAAGTGCGGTGGGCCAAATGCCTTCCCACCGGGTCCACCACACCCCGATACTTGGTTGGCTGCCGGTTGAGTTTCGGACGCTTTCCATACTTTCTTTTTCAGAGGGGTCATCTCGATCACAATCTTTCGGGTCTTTCCTTATAAACATACTTGTCCCATATAGAGAGACTGCCTTACTTCGGCTAGACCTTCCTATTCCTTCCAGCATTGAGAGACCTCACCGTTGGTCAGGCGCGGGTTTCTCCTAGTTGCCGTTGTTCCAGGGTGAGAAGATGATAAGACCATGGTGATGGAATCATCGTCACAACTCATCTTCGCCCGCGCAAGACCATTTGAGGGCAAGGGGACATTTTCCAACCTGGTGAAAGGATTCGGCCTTGCAATTGCGGCCGTGATCGCCGGCTGCTCTACCACGTATGAGCCGCAACTGGTTCTGCCAACGGCTGCTATCCTCCAGGTGATTGATACGTCGGTCGAGTTGCACCCGCTACTGGCTACAGACGAACTACGCTCCGGACATGCGACCTACGGGGTGCTCGCGGAGGACTATGTGAATAAGCCCCCTTCCAAATTGACCGGAGCGATTACGTCTGCAGTCTTTGATGAATTGTCGACGAGCGGGGTATTCCGTCAGATCAATGTATACGATCCGCATCCTGATCTTATTCTGACCGGACGAATTGAGAGATTCTATGAGCACAATCGACGCAAGATATGGACCTATGTGCCGTATTACTCCGATAAATTGGCCGGTCTTTTCGGACTCAAGACGTATATGAGTACTGGCGAAGTAAAGATGACGATAATGTTGCTCGAACCCACCGGGGAGATGGTTGGAACGTACACGGGCCTTGTCAGATTTGATGAAGACTTTACCCCGAATGATGAAATGCATCCTGGGGACCGTTTGAATCGCGCATTCAGCCAGGCAGTGGGACAGATTCGAGACGACATGCTCGCCGACACCAAGTTACCGAAAGCCCGGTTTACTGCACCGATCGTTCAGCGCCACTGATCCGACGGTCATCTCTAGCAGGCTGCGGAAAAACCCGGGTTGAATGAGACCGATGCGCCCCTAACCCAATCCTACGAGCCGTCGACGCCCATCCATGACGGGGTGGCCTTCCACCGTGGAGGCCCGCTGTGGGCCACGATGCGCGCGGCGGGACCTTGTCGGGTCATGTCGCGGCCTCCACGAGATTGCGCATCCGCACCAGGTTGTACACGGCGGCGGCGAAGGTGAACAGCCAGCCGACTCGCTGCACGCCACGGAGTGTGACTGTGCGCAACAACCCGACCGTCTTCAACCAGCCGAAGATCTCCTCGACCCGTTTGCGCTTCTGTTGACTGACCGCGTAGCCCGGGTGCCGCGTGGTCCAGCCATCAATCGCACTGGCGCGATTCGTCGTGTGCTGGGCGACATGGGGCGTGACCTGCACCGCCCGCAGATCCTGGACGAACTGGTGTGTGTCATAGTTCTTATCTCCCCCCAGCGTGATCCGTCGTGTGGTGGACCGGGCATCCAACAAGGCGATCGCCGCTTCCCGTTCCGCCGTGCCGGTCGCCGGGGTGAGGCGCGTGTTCACGACCAATCCATGCCGATTCTCCATCAGCACATGCCCCAAGAAGCACAGCTTGGCTTCCTGGCCCGCCGCCTTCTTGTACAGCCGGGCCTCCGGATCGGTCGTCGAGGCGTGCGTGGCGTTCGTCCGCCGCTCGCCCCGGAAGTCCACGCTGGGATTGCCCGGATCCTCTGGCGGCGGTACGGGCGTGGCATCGGTCTTCCGCTTGAAGCTCTTCTGGCCCGCCCAGGCCTCGATCAACGTGCCGTCGACCGTGAAGTGCTCGTCGGACAACAACCGATGGGCCTTGGCTTGCGTCAGCACCTGCTCGAAGAACGCCGTGGCCACCTGGCCCGCCAACACGCGGTCCCGGTTCTTCGTGAAGACGGTGACATCCCACACCGGCGCGTCCAGATCGAGGCCGACAAACCAGCGAAACAGCAGGTTGTACTGCAACTCCTCCATCAAGAGCCGTTCACTGCGAAGACTGTAGAGCACCTGCAGCAACAGGGCGCGCAGCAGCTTCTCCGGGGCAATCGAGGACCGACCGGTTCGGGCATAGAGCTGCTCCAACTGGGGCGACAAGGCGGTCAGGGCTGTGTCCACGTACTGCCGGATGGGCCGCAGGGGGTGGGTCCCCGGGACTCGTGCCTCCGGCGAAAGATAACTGAACATCCCGGCTTGCTGGGTATCGTGACCACGCATCGTGAACCTCCTGGAGTGCATGCTAGATAGTTATACCTAACTTACTCCAAGAGACAGAAGAACACAAGAGTTTTTCCGCACCCTGCTAGACTCATTCTAGCATCGTCAGCCGGGCGAGCCTGCCCTTGTTCCCTATTAGACCGGTTCCGCATCGGCTTTGCTGATGGACCTTCCGTCGTCATCGCAATCTCTTTCGATCCCGGCCATAGAGGCGACTGGTGAGTGATGGGGTATTGTCTTGTGCCTCGGATCGGTCCATTCTGTAGAGTGAGATTTCCTACGTCATGGAACATTGATTGTGAATTTGCGCGACTCTAGCCCGCATTAATCATGAGGGTTCGTGACGAAACCGCCGAGACGCCATGCGAGGTCTGCGACGCGAAGAATAATGAGGCGCTCGGCGCGATGAAGAAAGAGCGCCACGTTCGTGCGCGCCGGCGAGTCGGTGAGCCGGCAGTGTCTTGGACCGCTTGCGGACGGGTGCGAGACGGTGAGCGCCCAGTGTCTTGAAACCCTTGTGAGCGGCGAGCCCGCCAGCCTGGCTGCGGGGAACCGGCGACCAGGCTTGTCGCAGCGGCGTGGCGACGCTTGGAGTAGAAGCCCTCATGAATAATGCGGGCTAGGACGACGAGGAGGAAACCATGTTCAGAACGGTTTGCGTATGGATGGCCATCATTGGGATATGCAGTATGCTCTTCATCACCCATACAGTCAGTGGTGAAGAACCAGCCGGGATTCCGCCGGAGACAGTGGCTGACTATATCCATGCCGTGATCGAGGCTGATCGCACGTTCTACACGCTTCATGTCGTGGAACGCATGCACCTGTTGGGGGCCGCAACGGCAGCGGAAACATGGCGTGCTGACAAGCGCTCGCTACCTTTGCCGGCGCAGTTCCTACGCGAGGCGAGCGACCTCGCGGCCATCACAGGCACGAAGGTCCGGTACCGGCTGATCAGTCTTTGGCCGATTAATCCCCGCAATGCAGCGACGAATGGTTCTGAAACACAAGGGTTGGAAGCCATCCGCGAGCATCCTGAACGAGCATCCACTCGTACCGTCATGATCGAAGGCCAACGGTACTTCCAAGCGATCTACGCCGATCGAGCCGTGACTCAGGCATGCATCGGTTGTCATAACGCGCATCCCAGCAGTCCAAAGAAGGATTTTAAGATTGCCGATGTGATGGGCGGCCTCGTGATCGAGATTCCTCTGGAGCGGTAATCGGCCAATAGCCTTTCAAGACCGGCTATGACGAATCAGCATCGCACCTCATGGGGTGCGCATATGTCGTTTCGCCCTGAGCAGATCCACGATGATCCTGAGACGCACGGCTGGTGGGGTGGAGCAAGAATTCAGAACACGATAACGGGAGTCTATGGACAGATGGAAACTGTTCGCATGACCGAAGCCCATGCCGAATGGATAGCGCACACGTTGGACGACGCGTTGCATATACCAGGTAGCAGAATCAGATTGGGACTGGATCCCTTGATCGGAATTATTCCAGTTGTCGGTGATGTGATCGCGACCGCCTGTGGCGCTCCCATTCTCTTTATCGCCCGGCGGTTGCGTGTACCGCTACCCACGCTTCTCACTATGGCGCTTCGTCTGTTGACCAACGGCCTCATAGGAAGCGTCCCTATATTTGGAGACGCCTTCTCATTCCTGTACAAGTGCCATGCGAAAAACGTCGCCACACTCCTTCGAAGCGTGAAACAGGGGACTGAAGGCAGTTGTGCACTCATCCCGGAACCGGTAGGATACAGAGAAGTCGCCGTCATGCTCTTATTGATCGGTCCTATAGTCGCGTTAGTCGGCCTCGCCAGTCTGTGGTTTTGGCAACGTGACATTTCCTACGTGTCGCTCCTTTTTCCTCCGCCCTACCAGAGCCGCGCCGATTGACTCACGGACAGTCATACCACCCGAACCTCCGTTTGCATGGGGCGAAATCACTGCAAGCTGGTCTCATCCAGAAATTCCAGTTCATCGCCGCCACTCGGCTCGGATGCGAGGATGTTAGCCGACTGTGGATGAGGAGAGAGGAGTGGCGATGTCCTCAAGCGATCGCCGCTCCGCATCGACTCCGAAGAACCAGGCTATGGTTCCTCCTGTAACCATAAGGGCGGCTCCTAAGAGATACCCGTAGAAGACGCTGATTGCAGAAGACTGAATCAGATACCCGAACAGCCAGGGTGAGAGGACGCCTGCTCCCTGGCCGATGATGAAGAAGAAGGCGATTGCCATCGCGCGAATTTCTAAGGGGAAGATTTCGCTCACCGTCAAATAGGCGGCACTGGCCCCCGCAGAGGCAAAAAAGAACGTGACTGACCAAGCCATGGTCTGCGTGACCCCCGTCAATTGCCCCTGCGCGAAAAGGTAACCGGTCAGTGCCAGCAAAAGACCCGAGACACCATATGTCGCTGCCAGCATGATTCGGCGTCCCACGGTGTCGAACAGCCGGCCGAGCAGCAACGGTCCAAGAAAGTTGAAGATGGCGAAAGGGAAAATATACCATCCAACGACATTTGACGGAACATCGTGAAATTTCGTCAACACAAGGGCATAGGTAAAGAACACCGCGTTGTAGAGAAACGATTGCGTGACCATCAGGGCTATACCGAGGACGGTCCGCCGGGGATAAGAGGCGAAGAGTTCTCGCGCGACCGTCGTCAGCGTGGCGTGCGTATTGGGGTGGAGCGTGATGGACCCTTCAGGAGCAGGCAACCAGGCAAGTGACTCCTGCTTCAGAATCGTATCCTCCACGTCGCACACGATCTGTTCGGCCTCGTCAATCCTGCCATGTGTCATCAGCCAGCGCGGGCTTTCCGGTAACAACCTGCGGACGAGGATCATCGCCAATCCCAGGACGGCGCCGAAGGCAAAACAGAGCCGCCATCCGATCTGCTCGGAGATCAGGGCAGGATCCAGCAACGGGATCGTCAGCATGGCTCCCAGAATGGTCCCCAGCCACCAACTCCCGTTGATCGCGAGATCGGTATGGCCACGGGCTCGCGCAGGAATCAATTCGTCGATGGCGGAGTTGATGGCCGCATACTCTCCACCGATCCCCGCGCCGGCAAGAAAGCGGCAAGCCATGAAACTCCAGAGGTTCCATGAAAACGCGGTCATGACCGTCGCCGTCAGATACAACATCAACGTGAACGTGAACCATTTTTTCCGCCCCTGCCGATCGGTGAGGTAGGAGAACAGAATGGCCCCGAGGACTGACCCGGCGAGATAGGCCGAAGCCGTCAACCCGACTTCCGCCTCGGTCAGATGCAACGTCGCCGGATGGGTGAGGGTCGCCCCCAGCGCGCCGACGATCGTGACCTCCAAGCCGTCCAAGGTCCACGTGATCCCGAGAGCCGTCACGACCAGCCAATGCCAGCGAGACCATGGGAGGCGATCGAGACGTTGGGGAATGTTGGTGCGGATGGAGTCCTCGGAAGGATGCGAAACCGCTTGCATATCCGGAGAGTAGGGGATACCCCGGAGCTAATCAAGCAGGTTGTCGCTACTATCAACCCACTATCAGCTCCGCGCGTTGTACTCTCCCTCGCCGTCACGGCTTCCACGGGCTTCGGAGTCGTGTGATGCCGGTATCACATTCGCTCTCATCCTGGTTCACCTCATAGTCCCAAGAACGGTATTAAAATGACGATAGCATGGGGTCGGGTGATTGAGATTCCACTGAAGCAAGAGTAAGCTCGGTCGGCAGTGTCGATCGGTCGGAAGCGTGCACTCTAGCGGCACGAACCAAGGATTGGAGAAAGGCCTGGTGCCGGCATGAAGTTGTCAGCCTACGACCCCGGAGAGTTTTACGACGAGTTGTTTGAGGGTATCGGTCGACCGCGCCGCGGCAGCGCCCTCCTACTACGAAAGTTCGCCTCGCTTGCTGATGGGGAGCTCAGGAAGCGCCAACAGGCGGCGGAACGTGTCATCCTCAATATGGGGATGACGTTCGGCGTCTATGGCGGCGACGACGGGCATGAGCAGATTTTCCCCTTCGACATCGTGCCCAGGATTGTCGAAGCAACGGATTGGGAGCGCATCGAATCTGGGCTTCGCCAGCGCCTCCGCGCGCTGAATCTCTTCATCGATGATGTCTACCACGATCAGAAGATCCTCAAGGACGGTGTGGTCCCCAGCGAACTGGTCTATTCCGGCAAGGGCTTTTTGCAAGCCTGCGTGGGCCTCAATCCACCGCGAGGCATCTGGTGTCACATCGCCGGGATCGACCTGGTCCGTATCAGCGATGGCCACTACTACGTCCTCGAGGACAACATGCGCTGCCCGTCCGGCGTCGCCTATGTGCTCGAGGCCAGGCAGGTCATGAAGCGCACGTTTCCGGAACTGTTCGAAGCCTATCGCGTACGGCCGGTCGATGGATATCCGAGTCAACTCTTGGACACGCTCCGCTATCTCTCAGAACTTCCCGATCCGACCGTCGTGATCCTGACCCCCGGGATCTACAATTCCGCCTATTACGAACACTCCCTGCTCGCGCAAAAGATGGGGGTGGAACTGGTCGAAGCCAACGATCTGGTCGTCGTGGATGGATTTGTCCACATGCGGACCACCAAGGGATCTCAGCGAGTGGACGTCATCTATCGGCGGATTAACGACGATTACTTAGACCCGCTGACGTTTCGTCACGATTCTGTGCTCGGAGTCCCCGGTCTCATGGAATCCTATAAAAAAGGGCGGGTGGCGCTCGTCAATGCGCCCGGCACCGGCGTATCGGACGATAAAGCCATCTACGCCTACGTCCCCAAGATCATCAACTATTACTTGGCCGAGGAGCCCATCCTACAAAACGTGCCCACCTATGTCTGTTCTGAAGAACGAGACCGAGCCTACGTGCTGGAACACTTGGACCAACTGGTCGTGAAAGCCACCAATGAAGCCGGTGGGTACGGGATGATGATCGGCCCTCACGCGTCGAAGCAAGAGCACGAAGACTGCGCCCGTCGCATCGTGGCCGACCCGCGCAACTATATCGCTCAACCCACCCTTGCACTCTCAAGAGTGCCCACCCTGGTGGAAGATCATTTGGAAGGGCGTCACGTCGACCTGCGGCCGTACGTATTGTATGGCCAGGATATCTCTGTGTTGCCGGGAGGCATGACCCGCGTGGCGTTGCGGAAAGGGTCATTGGTCGTCAACTCGTCCCAAGGCGGCGGAAATAAGGATACGTGGGTCTTGTCGTGAGCGCTCTATCCACGAGTACCTGGCATGTTCTTATCGACTTGGTCGTCTTTGAGCTACAGAGCCAGGGCCGATGATGCTGAGCCGAGTCGCCAGTTCGATCTATTGGTTGAACCGTTATATCGAACGGGCGGAGAACTATGCCCGATTCATCGAGGTCAATTTGAATCTCTCGCTCGATCTGCCCCGAGGGACCGCCGAGCAATGGGAACCGTTGGTGGCCACGACGGGCGACCATGCGGTGTTTGCGGGCCGATACGGCAAAGCCACGAAGGAGGCCGTGATCCGATTTCTCTCGGCCGATGCCGCGAACCCCAATTCGATCTTGTCCTGCCTTGTGGCCGCCCGTGAGAACGCGAGGTCGGTCAGGGAAATTATCTCCACCGATATGTGGGAACAGGTCAACCGCTTTCATTTGATGGTACGGGACGCCGTGTCCAAAGGGCTGTCCAGCCACAACCTTCACACGTTTCTGGCGGACGTGAAGGCAAATAGCCATCTCTTCCTGGGAATCACCGATGCCACCATGTCGCACGGAGAAGGCTGGCATTTTGCCCGACTCGGACGTCTCCTGGAACGAGCGGACAAGACGTCCCGCATTCTCGACGTGAAATATTTCATGCTGCTCCCGACCATGGCTGAAATCGGCACGCCGTTCGATATCATCCAGTGGTCGGCATTATTGAAGTCGGCCAGCGCCCTGGAGATGTATTGCAAACAGCATGGTCGCATCGCACCCAACCCTGTGGCCGAATTTCTGATTCTCAATCCGAACTTTCCGCGAGCCATCCGCTATTGCCTCATCAAGGCTGAGGACTCTCTCCATGCGATTTCCGGCTCGGACAGCGAGATGCACAACAATCCCGCAGAAAGACGGTTGGGACGGCTACGTGCGGAAATGGATTACGCCGACATGACAGAGATCTTGTCGGATGGCCTGCACGAGTTTCTCGATAGCTTTCAAGCCAAGCTCAACCGGATCGACGACACCATCTACGAAACGTTCTTCGCCTTGCGCCCGGTCGAAGGGATCATGGCGAAGGAGGGAACCCAGTGACTTTCTGCCACGGCTTGAACGCCAGGGTAGCAAGCGCGGGCTTAGCCCGCAGGTGGGCTGCAATGGAGACCGGAATTAAGATCTAAGAACGGCAGTGAACGACTGCCTTGATTACCATTTCCAACGGTAACGAAAACCTGAAAGGGAGGTGGCATCATGACCAGGCAAGGCTTCGCGTGGGGAACAGTAGCAAGCTTTATCGCCGTACTGGGATACTGGGGGATGTCGTCAGGGGCAAAGGACTGCGGCGGAATTCCTGCAGAGAAAGTGGCCGACTACGTGCATGCCGTGATCCAGGCGGACCGGGTCTTCTATACGACACATGTCGTGGATAACATGCAGGCGAAGGGTGTCGTGGTCGCCTCGGAAAATTGGCAGGAGTCAAAAACGCTTCCCCTGCCCGCCCAGTTCTTGAACGAGTCATCTCGGTTGGCAGGGGGGACACAGGCCGGGATTGCGTATCAGCTTATCAGCCTCTGGCCGATCAACAAACGGAATGGGCCGAAGACCGAGTTCCAGCAAAAAGGGCTCTTCGAAGTTACGCAGCATCCGGATCGTCCCTATACAGAAACAGTCATGAACGGGGGCGATGTATCCTTGCAGGCGATTTATGCGGACAGGGCCGTTTCCCAGGCCTGTATCGGGTGTCATAACGCACACCAAGACAGTCCGAGGCGGGACTTCAAGCAAAATGACGTGATGGGCGGGGTTATGATCACGATCCCGCTGAACCACTAGTCCGGTCAATCCTAGCCCGCATTATTCATGAGGGTTCGTCACGAAACCGCGGAGACGCCATGCGAGACGGGCGCGTGGAGCGGTGAAGGAGGGAGGCATCCTTGAACAGGATGTCGACCGACTGAGCGGCGAGCCCGCCAGCCTGGCCGCTGGATCTACGCGGCTAGGCTCGTCGCAGCGGCGTATGCGCGGTTAGAGTAGAAGCCTTCATGAATAATGCGGGCTAGGTCGGGGCTCGCTCTGTGATCCCATAGCTCACCCCTGTTGTGAATCGGCCCCCTAACTGCGGTTGGGGGAGAGGTCCAGTGCTCATTCCTGTGGCTGCAGGCTTAGCGAGCATGCGCTGGAGTGGAGTCGCCTACGCCGTCCGCTCCGTTCTTCATCGGATTACGGCGACCAAGTTGTAGACTCAGGCCTGCGCCGCAGATCGAGGGTAAAGGGAAAGTCCCGATTTCGGTCTTCAGGTCGGACCGTCATGGGTCCCGGCGTATGCCCGTGATCCCAGAAACGGGCCATGCGTCGGGCTTCGGCTGCGTTCGCGTTGACCGGAAACGAGGGAGAGTTTCGTCCTCCCGGATGCATCACATGGTAGGTGCATCCGCCGATCGCGCGTCCGTTCCAGGTATCGACAAGATCAAAGACCAAGGGGGACTGCACCGGGATGGTCGGATGCAACCCCGAAGGCGGTTGCCAGGCCCGGTAGCGGACTCCCGCCACGAACTCGCCTCGCGTTCCGGTCGGATGGAGCGGGACCGGTCGACCATTGCACGTCACGACGTGGCGTGTATCGGTCATGCCGTTGACTTTGACCTGCACCCGCTCCACTGAAGAGTCCACGTAGCGCGCGGTGGCGCCCGCGACTGCTTCTTCCCCCAACACGTGCCATGGTTCAATGGCCTGTCGTAGTTCGATCTCAATGCCCGCGGAGACCACGCTCCCATACCGGGGAAAGCGAAACTCAAGAAACGGCGCAAACCACTCGGCGCGACACGGATACCCAGCAGTTTGTAAGTCCCACAGCACGTCCTTCATATCTTGCGAAACGAAATGGGGCAGCATGAATCGGTCATGCAATTCGGTTCCCCAGCGCACCACCTGAGCTTGATAAGGCTGGTTCCAGAACTTCGCGACGAGGGCGCGCAGCAACAACATCTGTGACAGACTCATCTGAGGATGAGGCGGCATTTCAAAGGCCCTGAATTCCACCAAACCCAGACGTCCCATCGCGGTATCCGGCGAATAGAGCTTGTCGATGGAGAATTCGGCGCGGTGCGTATTGCCGGTCAGATCCACGAGCAGGTGCCGCAGCAAGCGATCTACCAACCACGGCGTCAGAGTGTCTTGCCCGGCGACCTGCTTTGCCGCCATGTGCTGAAACGCAATCTCGAGTTCATACAAGTGATCATGGCGGGCCTCATCCACCCTGGGCGCCTGGCTGGTCGGCCCCACAAACATGCCGGAGAACAGGTAGGACAACCCGGGATGATTCAGCCAATAGGTGGTCAGGCTCCTGAGCAGATCCGGACGGCGCAACATCGGACTGTCCGCCGGCATGAGGCCGCCTAAGGTGACATGGTTCCCGCCGCCCGTGCCGGTATGGCGCCCATCGAGCATGAACTTTTCCGTGCCCAGCCGCGACTGACGCGCTTCTTCATACAGAATGTGTGTGTTGCTGACCAGCTCGTCCCAGGTCTTGGACGGATGAATGTTGACCTCAATAACACCTGGATCGGGAGTGACTTTGAACGACTGCAATCGGGGATCATAGGCAGGCGGATAGCCTTCAATCCACAGAGGACTGTGCAGTTCAGCGGCAGTCTCCTCAACCGCCCTCACCAGATCCAGGTAATCTTCCAGATAGGACTGAGGCGGCATGAAGATGTGCAGTCGCCCCTGTCGGATCTCGACGCAGAGAGCCGTCCGAAGCACACCCTGAGCCGATTCACCGAGCGCCCATGACGTGGTGATCGCGAGTTGCCTTTGATCGGAGGCACCGTCCTCTCGCTTCTTAGGCCCGGCCGGTCCTAGAGATTCGCGCGGCTCCAGAGGGTCTCGTGCAAACTCGATTTCAACGTCTTCCGGAGACACCCACGGTAGCGAGGTCAAGGGCAGCCGATAGCCCATCGGCGAATCTCCTGGTAACAGGTACAGCCTCCCTCGCTTGAGCGGCCAGGGACCGGAGATCCATCGGGCTTTACGCGGCCCCGAGTGGCGGAGCGCCGGCGGCGCCACGGCTCTGATAGGCAACACATAGCCGATCACTTCGCCCAGCCCGCGGTCCAGTAATCGAGCCAGGGTATGACGCTGCTCCGGATCCTTGAGGTCCTTTTGCAGTGGGTCCACATTGACGGGGAGCTTCTGTTCCTCCATCAAGTAATGCCAGATATCTTCGTAGGCAGGGATGGCAAACGCGGGATTGAGATTCAGTCGTTCGGCCAACCTGGTCGAAAACTTCTGCGCATGATCTTCGGAATAGCCGTAGGGGACTGATTCATCGGCAATCAATGCCGGGTCATGCCAGATCGGCGCTCCATCCAGCCGCCAATAGCACCCCAGCGCCCAACGGGGTAAGGGTTCTCCCGGATACCATTTGCCCTGGCCATAGTGCAGCAGCCCGCCTGGCGCAAAATGGTTCTTCAGGCGCTTGAGTACATCACCGGCGAGCTTGCGCTTGGTGGGACCGAGCGCATCGGTATTCCACTCGGCACCCTCCATATCATCAATCGAGACAAACGTCGGTTCTCCTCCCATCGTGAGCCGCACATCGCCGGCCCGCAAATCGGCATCGACATGACGGCCCAGCGCCTCGATGGCCCGCCATTGTTCGTCGGTATAGGGCTTCGTGACGCGCGGATCTTCGTGAATCCGAGTGACCGACATCCTGAAGTCCAGCTCGGACTCGCAGGCATCCGTACTCCCAATCACCGGCGCGGCGCTGGACGGAGAGGCCGTGCAGGCCAAAGGGATGTGCCCTTCACCCGCCAATAAGCCAGACGTCGGGTCAAGCCCGACCCAGCCGGCCCCGGGAATATAGACTTCTGCCCAGGCATGGAGGTCGGTGAAATCCTGCTTGGGCCCAGCCGGTCCCTCGAGGGGTGTCACATCGGCAACCAGTTGAATCAGGTACCCAGACGCGAACCGCGCAGCGAGGCCAAGATTCCGCAGAATCTGTACCAGCAACCAGCCGCTGTCACGGCACGAACCCCGGTGGAGGTTCAGCGTCTGCTCGCAACTCTGAATGCCTGGTTCGAGCCGGACAATGTAGTCGATATCTTTTTGGAGGCGTTGATTGAGGCGAACCAGAAAGTCGTTAATGAAGTTCGACTCCCCGCGGTCGGCATTCTTAAACCGTTCCAGCCAGGCTCCAAGGAACGGCCCGCAGGGTTCAACCTCGAGGAACGGCACCAACTCCTTCATCAACTGCGGAGCATAGGTAAACGGAAATCGCTCGGCAGAGGGCTCGATGAAGAAATCAAACGGGTTGATCACGGTCATGTCGGCCACGATATCCACCACCACTTCAAGCTCGGTGGCCTGTTCCGGAAAGACGAGTCTTGCCAGATAATTGCCGTATGGGTCCTGCTGCCAGTTGATGAAATGATTGGTTGGACGAATACTCAGCGAATAGCTCTGAATGTGCGTCCGGCAATGAGGGGCTGGGCGCAGACGGACTTCATGGGGGGAAAGGCTCACCCGCCGATCAAAACGATAATGGGTCTTGTGGCTCAGTGCGACCCGAATGCTCATAGGATCAACCCTCCCAATGTGGGTCAGGCAGGTCGGTGAACAGCCGCTTCAACCCCGCCCCCCACCGCTGGCGCACATCGTCAAAATAAGAGTCTTGTTCTCCCAGGCGCCGTTGAAGTCCGACTTTCAGGCTATCCCGCTCGTAACACAACAAGTCAATTGGTGGACCGACGGAAATATTGCTGCGCATGGTCGAATCGAACGAGATCAGGACGCATTTCGCCGCCTCCATCAGGCCGGTGGAGTAAGTGATCACTCGGTCAATGATGGGCTTCCCGTACTTGATTTCTCCGTTTTGGCAATAGGGCGTGTCTGGGGTCGCTTCGATGAAATTGCCTTCCGTATAAATATTGAAGAGCCGATGCCGTTCACCATAGATCTGTCCACCCACGATGAAGGATGCGTTGGCGTCGATACTGTGTTCCGTGAGATAGGATCCGTCCCGTTTCTGCACTTCGCGCAACGTCTCTCCGACGAGGCAGGCGATATCATACATGGACGGGCTGTTCCAGATGTTCTGCTGGTACATCTGCGCACGCTGTTCCAGCAGAGCCACCACGCCCTGGGTCACGGCGAGGTTGCCGGAACTGAGCATCACGATCACTCGATCACCGGGACGCTCGAACACAGTCATCTTGCGAAAGTTGCCGACCTGATCCACCCCTGCATTAGTTCGTGAATCCGATGCGAGAACCAAGCCGGCATCCATAATCACGCCGACACAATAGGTCATCGATCACCCCCACTACGTTAGGCTGTGGCCTGAGCTGCCCTCAGTCGTCTCCCGCAAGCCCAGGAAGAACCGGCGCTCAAGAATTCCAGCGTAGACTACGCCCCCGCAGGGCGTCAAGACAACCCGGCATTCCAAGGTAGCGTACAGAGCCGCCTGCGATCCCAAATGAAACGTCCAACTGAACGACGCATGGATAGGGTCATGATGGTTCATTTAAACCGATGATGGTGTCGTTCCACCAAATGAAACCATTCTCCTTACACCCTGTATGACCGGATGCATCGCATATGGCGTAGAGTTTCTGTCGATCCGCTCCGTCCTGTTCAAGGTTCCATCCTTGCATTCCTGCAGGAAGAAGCGCGGTGCAAATCCGCTCCCGTGAGGAGAGGGTATGGGCGGATGGTGGCGGTCTGGATCCAGCATAAACGAGAGGACCTGTCTGGGACGGGTGTTAATCGTCGACGACGAGGAGTCCATCAGGCAGGTCCTCAGAACGATACTGACGAATGCAGGTTATGATGTTGAGGAAGCAGACGATGGCGGGCGGGCAGTGGATGTCCTCAACAGCGGGGACAATCCCTTGATGGTCGATGTGATCATTTGCGATATCCGGATGCCGAAAATCAATGGAACGGAGGCGATTACATACTTTCGAGCGCAGTATCCCTCTGTTCCCGTGATTGTTCTGACCGGCTACCATGACGCTCAGCTCGCCTCGTCTTTGTTAAAGCAAGGGGTGGTGGAGCACCTCGAAAAGCCGGCTGATCGCGAGAAGATTCTTGCGTCAGTCGCGAGCGCCATGGACAAGCGAAGGATCAGCTTCTACCCCTAATACTTCGATCGGGTATCAATTCGCCGCAAGCCGGGCTCCGAATTCAAAACAGAGGTGCCAGGATCAACCAATGGGATGGTGAGCATCGCTCCGACCACGGTGCCGAGCCACCAAAAACAAGGGTGGCGGGCTCAGAGTCGTTATTGAGGCGTATTGTCTTCGACTGACTTCGACCCCTCCTCCAAATAGAGCGAACGAACTGCTCGAACCCAACTGGAGCCAGTAGTACCGTCAGAGTATTGTATGACATACTTTCGATTATAGAGCGTGAAATAGGCAAACGGAGAACGATCTTCTTGTGCTATTCGATCAGCAATCCACAAAAATTGCTGCAAGCTATCAAACGCTGGATCTATGAATAAGCCGTTATTGATCCCTCTCCGCTCAAGCACTGAGCCTAATTCTTCACTTGTCGGAAATCGCCAGTCCGTGAAGCCTCCATGCCCTTCTCGGTTCAGTCCCTGTATATAACCTTTTGCCGCTTCATAGCTAAGGCGTTCCAATGAACCGGATCGTTGCCACATGAGGCCTGTCGCATGGTCAATCACAACTTGCGCACTCCTCAGGTTCTTAGCCTCGTATTCGTGTTGAACATCACCCGCTCCGGCGATCATGTTTGACAGTTCAGTCTCTTCTAGCGTGACCGGCGCGCTTCGGAGTTGCATGCCGAACTTGACTCCCCAAGTCTCAAGCACATAGTGAGCAATTACTGTGGGCACCGCATAGGCGAATTTTTCTGTAGCCTCGGTCACGACGCCAATGACCTGGTTGTCCTTGATCAATGGACCACCGGAGCTCCCCTCATCGACAGCACCTGAGAACACGATGGCTTTTGCTTTCCGGCCGACGACCTCCCCTTTTGTCACCGCCCAAGACGCTCCAGCGATTCGAGGGAAACCAATCATTGTCACCGGGTTTCCGGCGCTGGCCTGGGTGCCTTGATTCAACTTGAGAACTATCGTGTCTGGCGGCACGTTTTTCTCTATCAACAGGACCGCTAGACCCTGGGGATCTCCTCCTTCCTGGCCAATGACTCTTGCAAGAAAATAGCGGTTCCTCTCAGTGAAAAACTCAACCTCGACCTTGCGGGCGCTTTCGACGACATGAGACGCAGTCACAATATAGGCAGCATTGGCCTGACGCCGAACAATGAATCCCGTGCCGACCTTTGCTTTTCCTTCTTCGATCGTAGCGGTGACCCTCACGACCCCTTTCTTCAGCGTCTCGACATCGAGCGAGAATGCTGGAGACGTTGCGCTCCAGACAATCACGCAGCATAGCCCGATGAGCTCAACTTTCGACCTCATGGCGCATTTCTCCTTCCACATGGATCATCTCCAACTGGATTTGATCATCTTTGTCGTAAAGTAAAGTGGAGGGCACAGATTGGCATGTGACGGGATCCCTCAGACAAGATCCTCGAAGGGATCGACGGTTGATGTGGCCGATGGAACGGAATTCACAGGTGAGCTTAGCCGCCGTGCGAAACTGGACGACGAGCGAGCCCTGAGCATCAGTGCATGTTGAACCGTGCGGTGATGAATCGGAAACCCCTTTAGCCCGCATTATTCATGACGGTTCGTCGCGAAATCGCGCAGTCGCGTGGCGAGACGAGCGCGTGGAGCCGCGAAGGCCCGAAGCATACTTGAAACGGTATGTTGAGGGCCTGAGCGGCCAGCCCGCTCGCCTGCATGTCTCGGAAGTTGCATGCAGGCTTGTCGTAGCAGCGAATTCGTGATTGCAGCAGAAGCGTTCATGAATAATGCGGGTGAGGGGATGGGGGAGGCGCAGCCGCCTCCGAGCGAACTACAGCGGCTTTATGATCACGTGCTGAAGTGGAGTCAGTCACATGACCAAAGAAATCTAGGAATGTCGGGATCCTCGCGCTCGTTCGGCGATCTTCTTGCGGAGACGGGCTTTTTCGAGGCTGATTTGGGCGTCTCTCACTTCGGAGGGCAGGCCACCCATTTGTAATCGTTGCTCGGCCTTTTCGACCGCCGCTTGGGCGCGATTGACGTCGATGTCTTCGGCTTTTTCCGCAACCTCCGCCATCACCGTCACTTTTGTAGGAGTGACTTCGGCAAAACCCCACAAGACCGACATGTAATGCCAAGTATCCTGAAGCTGATACCGCAGCTCACCGATGCGGAGAGTCGACAGGAAATGGCAATGGCCCGGCAAGACGCCAAACTCGCCTTCCGTCCCTGGCGCAATCACCATATCCACCGGTTGGCTCAGCAACAACTTCTCCGGCGTCACCACTTCTAGTAGAATTTTCCCAGCCATCGTCCCTCGTGAAACGTTACGGATGAGCCTTTCTATACCTTTACTCCCATCTTCTCCGCCTTTGCCACTGCTTCCTCGATTGGGCCGACCATATAGAAGGCCTGTTCCGGCAGATGGTCATACTTACCCTCAAGAATTTCCTTGAAGCTTCTGACCGTATCCTTGAGTTTGACATATTTCCCCGGTGAACCGGTGAACGCTTCGGCCACATGGAATGGTTGCGAGAGAAATCGCTGAATCTTTCTCGCGCGGGCCACGGCCAACTTATCGTCTTCCGACAATTCGTCCATACCCAGAATGGCGATAATGTCTTGGAGATCCTTGTAACGCTGCAAGACAGACTGAACGCCGCGGGCGACCTTATAATGTTCTTCGCCGATAACCTGCGGATCGAGAATGCGGGAGGTCGAGTCGAGCGGATCGACCGCGGGATAAATACCGAATTCCGCCAGTTGACGCGACAGCACGGTGGTCGCGTCCAAGTGAGCAAACGCCGTCGCCGGAGCCGGGTCGGTGAGATCGTCGGCAGGAACATAAATCGCTTGTACGGAGGTAATCGATCCGCGCTTGGTGGAGGTGATGCGTTCCTGCAAGGCGCCCATTTCGGTCGACAGAGTCGGCTGATAGCCCACCGCTGACGGCATGCGGCCGAGTAATGCAGAGACTTCCGACCCCGCCTGGGTAAACCGGAAGATATTGTCCACGAACAACAGCACGTCCTGGTTCTCTTCGTCGCGAAAATATTCGGCGACGGTGAGGCCGGTGAGGCCCACGCGGAGACGGGCTCCCGGTGGCTCATTCATCTGGCCATAGATCAATGCGACTTTGGATTTCGTGAAATCATCGGGATCGATGACTTTGGACTCCTGCATTTCGTGCCACAGGTCGTTCCCCTCACGAGTCCGTTCACCGACGCCCGCGAACACGGAGAATCCGCCATGGTGCAGGGCGATATTATTGATCAGTTCCATGATGATGACGGTCTTGCCGACGCCGGCGCCGCCGAACAGCCCAACCTTGCCCCCTTTGCTGTAAGGTTCGAGGAGGTCGACGACTTTGATGCCGGTTTCGAGCACTTCGGTCTTGGTCTCTTGATCTTCAAGTGTTGGAGCAGGGCGGTGAATCGGATAGGTTTTTTTGGTCTTGATCGGGCCCTTTTCGTCCACTGGTTCACCCAGTACGTTGATCAGGCGCCCCAGCGTTTCCCGTCCAACGGGCACGGAGATCGGCGCACCTGTGTCCTGCACGTCCATCCCGCGGGTGAGACCGTCGGTAGTAGACATCGCAACGCCGCGGACGCGATTTTCGCCCAGGTGTTGCGACACTTCGAGGGTCAATCTCACGGCGGGCTTCCCGGCGGACTTGTCTTCGGCTTGATTGACCTTGAGCGCGTTATAGATGTTAGGAAGCTGGCCCGGAGGAAATTCCACATCTACGACCGGCCCGATGACCTGAATGACTTTGCCTGTGCTCATAACGCTCCTTCTTTCGTCAGTGCCGAGTGCTGAGTCCTGAGTGCTAAGTGCAGGTTATGCACTCTCCAATGACTTTCTCGCTCACTACTCAATACTGAGAACTCAGCACTTAGCACTTGTCAGCTATTTCAGTGCTTCTGCTCCGCCAACAATGTCCATGAGTTCCTTGGTGATGGCGGCCTGCCGGGTCTTCTCCTCATCCTGCGTCACCCGCAGAGGACTCGTTGGTTACTTCGCTCCGTATCCCATCTTTTGTTTGAAGGTCGACAGGATCTCCTTCAGTCTTGCTCCCACTTTGTCGTCGATCTTTCCGATCGTGACGACTTCTTTTCTGAGGTCCTGATGGTGTTGCGAGATGTAGCGGAGGAGGTCCGCTTCGAATTGTTGGACCTTGTCCACCGGCACATCGTCCAAGAACCCGTTGACGCCGGCATAGATGGAGGTCACCTGGTCGGCAACGGGCATCGGTCTGTATTGGCCCTGTTTCAGGAGCTCGACCATACGAACTCCGCGCGCCAGCTGCATCTGCGTGGCTTTGTCGAGTTCGCTGCCGAACTGTGAGAAGGCAGCCATTTCACGATATTGCGCGAGATCGAGTCGTAACGTCCCGGCCACCTGTTTCATCGTCTTGATCTGTGCGGATCCACCGACACGAGAGACCGAGAGTCCGACATTAATGGCGGGGCGAATCCCTGAATAAAAGAGATCGCTGCCGAGATAGATCTGTCCGTCGGTGATCGAAATAACGTTCGTCGGAATGTATGCGGACACATCGCCGGCCTGCGTTTCGATGATCGGGAGGGCGGTGAGACTTCCCCCACCGAGTGCGTCGCTCAACTTCGCCGCACGCTCCAGCAAGCGCGAGTGGAGGTAGAACACATCTCCCGGATAGGCCTCTCGACCCGGCGGCCTGCGGAGGAGCAAGGAGAGTTGACGATAGGCCACCGCATGCTTCGACAAGTCGTCATAGACAATCAATGCATGCTTGCCGTTGTCACGAAAATATTCGCCGATCGCGGCGCCCGCGAACGGCGCCAGGAACTGCATCGGTGCGGGATCGCTGGCCGTCGCGGATACAACCATGCTGTATTCCATCGCGTGGTGTTCTTCCAGCGTTTTCACCACCCGCGCGACGGTGGAGCGCTTTTGTCCGACGGCAACATAGATACAGAAGACGTCGAGTCCCTTTTGATTGATAATCGTATCGATGGCTATCGCGGTCTTTCCCGTTTGCCGGTCGCCGATGATCAACTCACGCTGCCCGCGACCGATAGGAATCATCGCATCGATGGCCTTGATCCCTGTCTGGAGCGGTTCCCTGACAGATTGGCGCGTGATCACGCCGGGCGCGACCACCTCGATCAGGGACGAACGGTTCGAATTAATCGACCCCTTGCCGTCGATGGGTTGACCGATGGCATTCACCACACGCCCAATGAGAGCCTCGCCCACGGGAATTTCCGCAATACGACCCGTGCGCTTGACCGTATCTCCTTCTTTGATCCCGACGTCTTCACCCATCAGCACGGCGCCCACATTGTCTTCTTCGAGGTTCAGCGCGATGCCATAGAGCCCGCCCGGGAATTCCAACATCTCTCCGGCCATCGCGCCGTCGAGTCCATAGATCTTGGCAATTCCGTCGCCTACCTGGATCACGGAGCCGGTCTGACTAACGTCGACCTGCTTGTCGAAACCTTTGATCTTTTCTTTGATGATCGAACTGATTTCTTCTGCCTTGATCTGCATGGCTACTCCTTGGTCAACAGACGCTGCATGGCGGTCAATCGGCCGCGGACCGTACTGTCCACGACTGTGCTCCCGAGTCGAATATGCAGACCGGCCATTTGAGTGGCGTGGGTTTCAAATATGACGTCCAGGTCATGCTTGAGCACGTTGCGTAACTTTACCCGGATTCGATCTTGCTCTTCGGGTGGAAGGGCCGCGGCGGATGAGACAGCCACCCGCTGGGTACCCTTTGATTGATCAACCAGTTTCGCGAAGGCGACGGCAATTTCAGGCAAAAACCCGACACGGCCTTTTCTCACGAGTTGACCCAGAAAGCTCTTTCCTATGGGTGGGATGCCCATCCTGCCGGCCAAACCGGTCAGAACATCCGCTTTATCCTGTTCGGCAAACGCGGGAGATGCGATCGCATGCCGTAAATCCGCGGACTGCTCCATTGCCTGACCTAATCCCTGCAGCGCAGCACAAGCCGGCTCCATGCTTTGCTTATCGAGGAGATCGAACAAGGCTTTGGCGTATCGACGTGCGACGGCTGTCTTGATCACAGTGGTTTTCCGGTGACGTAACCGTATTCGAGCGAACGGGAAGTTTTCGTGCGGTGGGCACGATAAAAAGCGGGTCAGGTTAGCATTCAATATCAGGAAGTGTCAAGGCGACGGAAGGATACATCAGGGGTAAATGAGACCGGATTCGGTGAAATGAAGCGTGGTCGAGTCTATCGATAATTTACGCGCGTCTCTCAGACTTATACGACGCACATAATGTCCATCGGGACATATATTTATGATCTCTGAATAATGCCGCCGCCGAGCACACGCTCACCATCATAGAATACGGCAGATTGACCGGGGCTCAGCGCACGTTGCGGCTGGAGAAACCCGATGCGGATCGAACCGACCCCATCGGGATAGATGGTCGCCCGGGCAGCAGGAGCGGCATGGCGCACTTTCACCATCACGTCTCGTGACCCATTGAGCAACTGATCGTCGAATAGGTTGAGATCCGCCACCATACAGTGGGACTGCATAAGGCCATCCTCCCCACAGACGACGACCGTCCTCGTCTCGGGAATGACCTTTTGAACATACAACCGGGAACCACCGGAGATGCCAAGGCCTCGGCGCTGTCCCGCAGTATAAAAGGCGATTCCGTCGTGCTTACCCAGTACCCGGCCCGTTGTGTCGACAAACTCGCCGCCCGTCTTCGCTTCGGGCAATTCCTGTTCGATGAACGTCCGGTAGTTTCCTTGGCTCACAAAGCAAATCTCCTGACTTTCCTTCAGTTCGTCGGCTGGCAATCCAAGCCCTTCCGCTTCCTTCCACACATCGCTTTTTTGCATGGCCCCCACAGGAAAGATGGTCCGGGAGAGCCAATCTGGATGCATGCGGTATAAAAAATAACTCTGATCTTTTCGCCCATCCGCAGCACGATGTAATCCTCGATAGCCTTCCCTCCATACCACTCGTGCATAGTGTCCGGTCGCGACGAACTCGATCCCCCTCGCTTGCGCAAGCTCGTGTAGAGAGCGGAGCTTGACCCGCTCATTGCAACGAATACATGGATTGGGCGTGGTGCCGGAAGCATATCCCGTGACGAAATCCTGGATAACATTCCGGCGAAAGGTGTCGCGCATGTCGACGACTTCGTGAGTGATACCCAGCTTTTGCGCGACGTATTTTGCGATTCCAACCTTGCAGCACCCACGTTCCTGCCACCGCTTCGAGGCCGCGATGGATTCATCCTCGTGCTCCCAGACCTGGAGCGTCACTCCCGTCACTTCGAACCCCTGCCTGACCAGGAGTGCGGCCGCAACGGAGCTGTCCACTCCACCGCTCATTCCAAGTATGACAGTAGGTTGTTTCATGAAGGGTACCGGCGCGGAAACGGGTCGAAACGAATCGGCTATGTTTCCTGACCTTTAAGTTTTCCGCGGTGAGCCGCCAAGTCATGAACCGCAGGATCGCGAGGGGTTCCAGCAGCAGACAGTTCGTCCTCCGCCCACCTATCCGTGCCCATATCGCACATACCGTGAAAATGACCTCCCTCTTCAATGCACACCGCTGGGCTATGGATATCTCCGACCAAAATACCGGGCTTCTGTATTTCCACCTTCTGCAATGCGGTAACCGTTCCCTTCACTCTGCCGCTGATCACAATGGAACCGGCGGAAATAATACCCTTGATGATGGCGCTCTCGCCGACAATCACCGCACCACCGGTATGCACCTCGCCCTCTACCCGACCGTCGATCCGAACCGTCCCGTCGAAAGTGACAATGCCCTTGAAACTTGTTCCCTTACCTAAAAAGGTAAATTTGTCGTCTTCCGCGACCACCGGTGCTTTTTTTTCACCCCACATAGTCGTCTCCCTTCGCACACCCCACGACTGTCATCGGCCAGGGCGCGTTGACACGTTGCTGTATTCTTTCGATTTCCGACTCTGCCGGACAGGTATATGCCGTTAGATGCCGATGAAGCACATAACGCGTGCCGAGACCTCGAACTATCCGGAGACGAGTTTCACTGCCTGCCCTCGAGCACTGTCGCGTGGCGCATCCCGGGTCGACGGCTGACTCATTTCGAGGTGACCGTTGAACACCACCCCTTCTTCCATCGAGAGCAATGGGGCCTTCACTCCTGCATTGACGACGGCGGGCGCCCGCAATTTCACTTTTTCTCGCGCACTGATATCTCCGGTGATTTTTCCCTTGCAAACCACCGTGCCGGCGGTAATCTTGGCGCTGAGCACTGCCTCTTCACCGACAAGCAATACGCCCTCGGTGTGTATTTCACCTTCCAGGTTGCCGTCGATGCGCACCGTCCCGTTGTAGGTAATGACACCCTTGAACGCCACGCCTTTCCCCACGAAAGCATTGATCTCTTCGTTACCTTCACGCTGTGCTGCAGGCTCCTGGCCTTCCATCTCATTGCCCTCCGTTTGGGATGATTGACGCTTACCCTCCTGCTTATCCTTGTTCCACATCGAAGTACCTCCTACTTGTATCAGGTCATGGACATACACACAGCCTGTGACAGCCCCACTTGAGAGCGGTCAACCGCAGGGGCTCCTGAGCATCTGATCAAAAAGTATTCTACCGGGATCATGCGCAAAAAGCTTTATCAAAAAGCTCTCTCCTCGTTCAAAATCTTTTCAGTCACTCCATCGAGTTCCTCCGGTGAGAAGTAATGGATGATGATCTTGCCGCCGCGCCGACCTTTTTCGACCGTCACTCTGGTGCCTAGTCTCTTTTGGAGGCGCTCCTCGAGATCGGACCGAACCGACTGACGCAGACTGCGCTTCCCGTTTCGCCGTGCCTGCGGTTGGTGCTGCACAAGCTTCTCAGCTTCGCGCACCGACAATTGTTCTTTGATGAGTCGGCGTGCCAGTTGAATCTGAGCGTCGGGCGCGACCAGGCCTAGAATGACTTTGGCATGCCCCATGGAGAGCTGGTCCAGCTCGACGAATTCTTGTATTTCGATCGGTAGGGTCATGAGCCTGAGCATATTGGCGATCGATGACCGATCCCCTCCTACCTGTTGCGCGATTGCCTCCTGTGTCAATCCGAACTCGTTGACCATGCGATGGTACGCGCGGGCCGTCTCCATCGGATTGAGATCGTCCCGCTGCAAATTCTCAACGAGTGCCAGGATCATGGATTCTTGATCCGTGCAGTTTCGGATCAATGCCGGAATTTTTTCGAACCCCGCCAATTTAGCTGCTCGTAGACGCCGCTCCCCCGCAATCAATTCGAAAATGCCGTCTCCTTTGCGCCTGACGAGAATCGGCTGAAGCAGGCCATTTTGCTTGAGCGATTGTGCGAGTTCGACGAGTTCGGCTTCGGAGAACTGTTGGCGTGGCTGATACCGGTTCGGGACCACCGAATCCAATCGTAGCTCCTGTACATCACCCCGATCGGGTTCCGCGACCGGCCTGGTTATCGCAGGAAGCAGTGCGTCAAGACCTCTACCGAGCGCTTTTTTCTCCATGGATTGCAAACTCCTTCGCTAGAGACAGATAAGCCTGTGCACCCGATGATGCCATGTTGTACAGAAGAACCGGCCGGCCGTAACTCGGCGCTTCGGCCAATGTCACGTTCCGGGGAATGACGGTATCATAGACCTTGCCGGCAAAATGTGACCTAATTTGATCGGTGACTTGCCGCGCAAGTGAATTACGGGCATCGTACATCGTCAACAAGATCCCCTCTATTTCCAGGTTGGGATTCACTGACTGACGAATCCGCTCAATACTCTCCATGAGACGGCCCAACCCCTCCATTGCATAATATTCACATTGCACCGGTACCAAGACTGAATGCGCGGCCGCCAAGGCGTTAATGGTGAGGAAGCCAAGAGCTGGTGGACAATCCAGCAGGATCGTGTCGTACTTCTGGTCCATACCGTCCAATACCGCCCGTAGCCTCCGTGCTCTATCTTCAACCTCGATCAGTTCCACCTCAGCCCCTGCAAGATGACTATTCGAGGGTAAGAGTGACAGGCCTTGTACTCCGGTCTCGATCACAACTGAGTCTATATTATCATTATTTATCAATGAATTATAAACTGTTCTCGTGAGTGACTTCGGATCCACGCCGAGTCCGCTTGTCGCATTCGCTTGTGGATCGATGTCCACGAGCAGAACGGACTGCCCTTCGATTGCAAGGGCCGCTGCTAAATTGATGGAGGTGGTTGTTTTCCCAACCCCCCCTTTCTGATTAGCAACCGCAATCGTTCGTGACATCGCCCCCTAGTACCGTTCCACGTGGAACATTCTATCGAGACCAAGAGATAAGAGTGAGGACCCGCGATCCATATCCAAATGGAAGTTGGTATCTAAATTCATCTCTAATCTGTGCTCCCTCTGGAACTTCACCGATAGCCATTGGAGTAGTGCGATAGACAATCCCAATACCCGTATCTTTCAACAACGTTGAAACTTGTTTGCTCCAAGGGCCGATCTTTAATGCCCTCACGACCGCACAGTCAAACTTTTGAGCACATGTCGCAGCAAACCGGGCCAACGTGGTAGAGAAAGCCGCTACATTGTGGAGGGCCAATATCCCCGTTATATATCGAATAAAAGACACTTTCTTTGCATTTGATTCGAGCAGGCTCGGCCGTAGATCACTCCGCACGATTTTTAACGGAATGGAAGGGAATCCGGCTCCGGCCCCTATATCCAATACGGAACCATGTGGCTCAATGTCGATGAATTGAAGGATGGCGATCGAATCGATGAAATGCTTAACAATGATCTCTTGATCTTCAGAGAGACTTGTAAGATTGGTGGTGGCGTTCCAGCGCTTTAACTCACTGAGGTACGTCGAAAATTTGTCAATCTGTTCCGTTGACAAGGAAACCGAGATTACCTGTGCTGCTTCTGTAATATATTCCGAAAAATCCCTCTTATGTTCCACGTGGAACAATTACGTGAAACCACACGGAACGTCAAGATAGTTTTCTGGGTATACAAAAATAGGGGGACGCCTACTGTAGTGAATCTCGAACGATGCGCTGTGATTTCTCAAGACCGACAAGCAGGAGTGAGATGGCGGCAGGAGTTACTCCTGAGATACGGGATGCCTGACCAACTGACGCAGGCCTGATCTTCTTGAGTTTCTCCAAGACCTCTCGGGAAAAACCAGGAAGTTGGTCGTAATTGAAAGAGAAAGGAATTCTGCGCTCCTCCAAGCGTTTCGCCTTTTGAATCTGCTGAATCTGTCGTTTAATATACCCTTCGTATTTGATTTCCAACTCGATCGCCTCAATGACTTCTCTCTCTCCTGTCACGACAGGATCGCCATATATCTGCTGCACCGTCTCATACGTCATGCCCTGCCTTCGTAACAGATGCGCCAACGTCTGGTTTGGAGTCGCGTCGCCAATTCCGGCTTCCGACATTCTTTCTCTCACGTCTGAGGTTGCTGAAAGCCTCGTCTCGTTTAGTCTTTTCACTTCCCCTTCAACCTGAATCTTCTTTCTTTCAAACCGACGATAGCCTGCATCTGAGACCAAGCCCAACCGATATCCGATATCAGTCAATCGAAGGTCCGCATTATCATGCCGCAACATCAATCGATATTCCGCCCGTGAGGTAAACATTCGATAAGGCTCGTACGTATCCTTCGTGATCAGGTCGTCAATGAGGACACCTATGTATGCCTGAGAGCGGTCGAGTATGAGCGGCTCCTTGCTATGAATCCGAAGGACGGCATTTATTCCGGCCATGATCCCTTGCGCTGCCGCCTCTTCGTACCCTGACGTTCCATTGATCTGACCCGCGTGATAGAGCCCTCGCACGAGCTTCGTCTCCAATGTGGGATGAAGTTGGCGTGGCGGAAAGAAGTCGTACTCAACGGCATAGCCAGGCTTTAACATCCGAGCATGTTCCAAGCCTGGTATCGTGCGTAACATCGCAGCTTGAACGTCAACAGGAAGACTGGTAGAAATTCCATTCGGATAAAACTCTCGAGTGTCGTACCCCTCCGGTTCTATGAAGATTTGGTGGCGCTCTTTCTCTGAGAATTTAATAACCTTATCTTCAATCGACGGGCAATAACGAGGGCCAGTAGAATCGATGACCCCGCTATAGAGGGGCGATCTATCAATATTTTCTCTAATTATTTCATGCGTTTGCCTGTTCGTATAGGTAAGGTGGCAAGGCAACAGGTCCTGAGAAAGGTGCTCCGTGCGATATGAAAATGGAATGGGCGGATCGTCTCCCGGCTGGACGGCCATCGAAGCGAAATCAATCGTATCTCGATCCAATCTTGGCGGCGTTCCTGTCTTGAGACGACCGAGTTCAAATCCCAAGTCATACATACAATCGGATAAATGCTCGGCAGACGCTTCTCCTGCCCTTCCTGCCGGAAATCGATTGAGCCCAATATGGATTAACCCCTTGAGGAAAGTGCCCGAGGTCAGGATGACCGCTTGAGCCTCGATTCGATCACCCGTATCGGCCACGACGCCACGGATCTCACCGTGCTCCGTCAGCAGGCGATCAACGGTCCCATTTTTGATGGTCAATCTCCCTTGTACCGCCATCGTGCGTTGCATGGCGTGGCGATACAGTTTCTTATCGCATTGCGCACGCAAAGCCCGGACTGCCGGACCTTTGCTGGTGTTGATCATCCGGAACTGAATGCCGGCGCGATCGGTATTGAAACCCATCTCGCCTCCGAGCGCATCGATTTCTTTCACGAGATGGCCCTTGGCAATTCCCCCCACCGCCGGATTGCAGGACATCTGCGCGATCTTTTCGAGATCCATCGTAAGCAATAACGTGGCTGCTCCCATTCTCGCCGCGGCGAGAGCCGCCTCACACCCTGCGTGACCACCCCCGACTACGATAATGTCGTATCGTTCACCCACGGCCATGCTCCTCACTTCCCGATGCAGAATTCCGAAAAGATCCGGTTCAAAATATCATCGGTGCTGATCGCGCCCGTAATTTCACCGAGCGCATCGGCGGTCATTCGAAGATCAGCTGCCACAAATTCACCGCTGAGCTGATCATCGATGGCTGCGAGCGCGTGAGTCAATCCCTCCTGGGCGCTTTGCAGTGAAGTGATATGGCGAAGATTGGTGACATAGAGGCCCTCGTTGGGTTCAAACCCTTGACGAAGGATGCTCGACCGGATGTGGTCTCGCAATTGCGGAAGTCCGGTACCAGTCCGTGCTGATAGCCGTACCACCGGTCTTTGCTCGCCCCCCGAGACCTGCAATTCGGTCATATCCAGGCGCGATGACAGATCCGACTTGTTCACGACAATGACAGACCTCTTGGATTGAAGCGTTTTCAGCACCGATCGATCGCTCTCTTCCAGCGGCAGAGACCCATCAAATACCGCCAGGACAGCATCTGCATCCTCTACGGCGCGGTGACTTCTCTCGATACCTTCTTGCTCAACGGGATCGTGGGTTTCACGAATTCCAGCCGTGTCCAAGAGACGGACGGGAACACCTTGGAGGTTGAGCCATTCGTCGAGCACATCGCGTGTCGTGCCGGGAATTGCCGTCACAATCGCCCGATCCGTGCTGGTCAATGCATTCAGCAGACTCGATTTCCCCACATTGGGGCGCCCGACGATCGCCACGGTCGCGCCCTCCCGCAAGATCCTGCCGTCACGCGCAGTGTCTAACAGCCGGGCCAGTCGGCCACTCATGGCTACCAACAAAGCGATCAACTCTGCACGCCCAACGAATGTGATGTCTTCTTCCGAGAAGTCGAGTGCAGCTTCGACATGGGCCAGGGCTGTGACCAAATCGCCGCGGATCCCTTCAATCTCCCTTGAGAGCACTCCCCGTCGCTGGGCTTGCGCCACGCGCAAACTGCCGGTCGTCTTAGCGCGAATGGTATCGAGAACGGCCTCCGCCTGTGCGAGGTCCAATCGACCGTTGAGGAATGCTCGTTTGGTAAATTCACCCGGTTCAGCGAGCCGTCCACCTGCAGCAATGATCGCTTCGCATACGGTGTGAAGAATGAGGGCTCCACCGTGACAGTGGAATTCGACGACATCCTCGCCGGTAAAGGATCGGGGCCCTCGCATCACCACAATCAATGCTTCATCCCCCACAACCTCCTGATTTGAATCGGTGGCTGGGCTGTCGGATCCATGGACGGGAAGGGCGACGTCTGCCAGGTACAGGGTATGATTTCGCGTCGAGGCCAGCGGTAAACCGCTACGTAGTTTGGCGAGGGTAGCGGCTATCTCAACCGAATGCCTGCCGCTCAGGCGTACGATCCCCACTCCGCCTTCACCGGGTGGTGTCGCTATCCCGCAGATGGTATCATCCAGCGCGCCGGTCATGACGCACCCTGCTAGGTATCCAAAGCTCCGATTCGTTCAATGGGCCTGATCCTTGCGCCGTTTAGTGGTGACTTTCTGTTCCGTCGCTTCAACCTTCCCCTCTGCGTCGCTATCCAATCCCGGAACATGCCACTTCCCGGAGAAGAACCGATCCGTCAGCACCTGCTGCGTGATCGTGAGGATATTGTTCGTCAACCAATACAACACAAGACCAGCCGGGAAATTGATAAAGAGAAACGTCATGAATGCCGGCAGAACCAGCATGATCTTCGCCTGGGTGGGATCCATGGTCGTGGGCATCATCTTCTGCTGCGCGACCATACTCACGCCCATAATGATGGGCAGAATATAGTATGGATCCTGAACGGATAGATCTTTGATCCACAGAATAAACGGAGCTCCTCGCAAATCGATCGTCATGAACAGGATATTAAAGAGCGCCACGAATACCGGCATCTGGAGCACCATCGGCAGGCAGCCCCCGACCGGATTCACCTTGTGATCGCGATAGAGTTTGATCAGTTCCTTGTTCAATCGGTCTCGGTCATCCCTAAACTTAGCCTGTACCGCGGCCACTCTCGGTTGAATCACCTGCATCTGCTTCATGGACTTGTAGCTCTTGTACTGCAGGGGAGCGAACATCAACTTGATTCCAACGGTCAGAAGGATGATCGATAAACCATAGTTATGTGTAAATTCATAGAGATAGCGGAGGACGTAAAAGATCGGTTTGGCGACGACCTTGACGAAACTCCAACTTCCGAAAATAAACCAGCCAAAATCGATCGTGTCCTCCAAACCGATATTGAACGACTTCAGGGTGTCGTATTCTTTGGGACCAGCGAAGAGTTGGAGGGAAAGATCAGACTCCGGAGGTGGGGGACCATATCGGACTGCTGATGAGGCCAATTTGTCTCCCTCTTTTTTTGCGATCGCTGCTGACGCGCCGGACGGAATCAACACGCTCAGAAAATATTTGTCTTGGAGCGCGACCCATTTCACCTCGCCTTTTCGCTCAATTTCCGTATCGGGAGTATCTTTCACCACCTTGTCATCGACGAGGAAAGCCGCACCCATTAGTCCAATGAACCCTTCACCCCACTCGACAATGCCAAAGTTGGTACCCAAATTCACGTCAATCGATGCCGGGAGACCTTCAGACGCCACTCGAATGTCCACCAGATAACTGTCATGGTGAAACGTCAACTGCTTCCGAACCATCAGGTGGTTGACCGGATCCTCGTACTGAAAGATCACTTGAGCCGTAGGATTCGACGCATCAAGGTGCGTTCGATCCTGGGAGACCCGATAGAGTCCCTGCTGTATCGCATCGGTCTTGCCTTGATCAGGAACGGTCAGGCTCAGGGGGGCTTTAAACTTTCCTCCTTCATAGACCAACTGAATCGGTTGGGAGCCTGTTGGACCCGAAGTCGTGTATCGCTTCAACTCCCAGGCCTTGATCACTGCGCCGCGATTACTCAGACGAGCACGATACAGATTCGTCTCTATTTCTACAGTCTGTTCGTCCTGAGAACTTGCGGCTAGGTGGGCATTTTCCTCTCCCTTCCTCTTCCCGTCTAACTTTGCAGATTGAGATGGGGTCGGCTGGGTCGAAGGAGACTGCCTCGTACTTGGAGGAGACGACGGGGAAGGTTCAGGGCGAGGAGAACCCTCTTTCCCCTTTTCTAATGGACCTGTCTCCGTCTGCTGCTCGTTCGACTGAGGAGAGAGTCCGAACTCCTTCAACAGATAGTCATACCCAACGATCACCGCTAAGGAAATGAGCAGAAATACAATGACTCGTTTTTCCATTGACTCCGTGTCTCAGTCTTACGTCACAGGTTATTTCACGGGATCCAAGCCGCCAGGATGAAAGGGATGGCACTTGGACAGACGGATCCCTGCCATCCAGATCCCCCGGACCACTCCGAACCTGGTTATGGCATCTCGAGCATAGGCTGAACAGCTTGGGTGAAACCGACAGGTAGGTCCGAGGTACGGAGAGACGCATACCCGGTAGGCAGCAATAAGCCACAGGCACATCATTTTCACGGGAGATCTCCGTTGAAGGTTCCCAATCGACATCGCTGCAACGTCTCCCTCCACGCGTCACGCAATACGGGAAATGGCTGAATCAAACATTCCCGTTTCGGAAAGACTAAAAACTGTCGTCCAGGCAGCAGCTTTCCGCGAACCTCCCGACCAAGTTCTCGGAAGAGTCGCTTGGCTCTATTCCTGGTCACTGCTGTTCCAAAGCGCCGTCCTATCACGATTCCCAGCCTACTCTCCAGGTCGTCTTCGCATATACGAATGAGCAGATTGAACATCGTCGTCGATACCCTTCGCCCGACTCGCTTCACCCGTTCAATCTCACTCGAACGTCGCAGGAATAAGGAAGACTTTCTTCGCGCGGTCGTCACCTCATGCCTCAGGGAGACCCCATCGAGCACGTGCTGTTACATCGGATAGAGTCTGACACGGAAGTGCCTGGGCGGGCATCTCCTTCGAATGACACCGGCTTGACGCTCACCTGCATGTCATCCGTCTCATCGTCAAGGCAGTGTTTCGCTATGGTCTTCGACTTAAGACCCGATGTACCGGGTAAACCTCGTGGACGGCTCGTGACAGGGAAAAGACTTATACGGTCAGGCGGGCACGACCCTTGGCCCGTCGGCGGGCTAAGACTTTTCGACCATTCTTGGTGCTCATGCGCTTCCGAAATCCATGCTCCCGCTTGCGCTTGAGATTAGAGGGCTGTCTAAAGGTGAACGACATCACACTCTCCTTTATCTACAATTGAAGAGTGGCATTATATGGATTGGGGGGGAAGGGTGTCAATGTAATCACGTTCGTCCTCCTGGCTCTCGAACCAATCCACTCGGGATTCCGGTAAAGACATCTCCACAAATACTTACTGCTTGAGGCGCTTTTGCCCCTTTGTAACATTCATGCCACAGATTTCTGCGAGCCAATTCCTTTCGCACTTATCGTAACCATAGAGCAAATCTACACAACTTGGGCTTGCGCCCACCGCCGACTGTCTGGCATTGAGGTTGCGTAGTTGGTAAGGGCTCTTCTCGTTCGATTGCGGTAGGACTGGGAGTAGTAAGCATGACTCATCGTATCCAGGCTGTAAAGTGAACAATGCTCGCGGTTTTGAAGCACCCCACATACTATAGTGCACATGAGTAGATTATCTATCATCGGACATTCGGGAATCTTGGCCCTTCTGCTCTGCGCATTGCCAACTATACTCACCGGTTGCATGGAAACAGTTCCGGATGAGCTTGTCGAATCAATCGAGGCCATCGATCGCGACCTGGTGAGCCTTCACGCAGGCGATTTATTGTCGGAGGATTATTCGCATTTTGTCCATAACTGGATCGCACTCAGGTCCCGTGTGCAATCGGAAGAAAACGTCGTACGCTGGCCCTGGGAAGAAAACGGCCTCGAAACCGATCTGGAACAACTTCAGCAGGAAGGCAGCCACCTCATCGCATCGGTGAAGCAACGACAGGCCAGTCAACGTGCCTCCGCGGAGGCGAAACTTTCCCGAATCGAACAACGCCTGAGATTGATCAATACCAGCGTAGGCGCCATCGGAAGCCGTCTCGTCCCAGGAGAACAACATGTCGAGGCGGAATTATGGATCCGGCAGGCACGTGTGCTCCTGGAAGATGGCCAATCGGAGCGCTCCATCCAGGCCTCCGACCGCGCGGCCAAGATTTTGATCGCCCAGGCCGTCACGCTCAATAACGAACTCGGACGATATGCGGATGAAGAATTGATCACGACCTGGAAAGATGCCGTGCGACGGACGATAGACTGGTCTCACTCCCACCGAGCTCAAGCAATCGTCATCAGCAAGGCTGATCGGCTCCTCATGCTTTACAAGAACGGTCGAAAGGTGCTGACCTTTCCCATTCACCTGGGATCCCGTGGCATCCGCGCAAAACGTCATTATGGCGACGGTGCCACGCCGGAGGGAGAATACCGCATCGTTCGCAAACGGGGAGAAGGACGCACGCCTTTCATCCGTTCGCTGGTGCTCGATTATCCCAATGCCGACGATCGAAGACGTTTCGAAAATGCTCGGAAAGCAGGAGAAATCAGCCCGTCACATCTCATGACCGGATCTATTGAGATTCATGGCATCGCGCAAGGAATCACCGACCAGCCGTTTGGCAGCATCGTGCTCGATAATCCCCAGATCATGGAATTGTTCAATCGTGTGTCCGTTCGCACACCCGTAACGATCGTCGGCGCGCTTGAATCTCAAAATTCCGTTTCGCTCGTGCTGGCCGACCTCGGTGATCAGGAAGAAGAGACCTGACCGAAACAGCCGGATGCCGACTCCGGTCGTCATCTGTTCATGTCCTCTCCCCCGCTTAGAACCAAATAATTCCACTCTCCTGTTTTTTCCGCGCCGGTTTGCGTTTTCCGTCCCTGCAACCTAAGATACACAATCATTTTTTCTGCTTCGAAGAGCAGTATCGTTCAACCTTATCTGGTGTCATGATGAAAAGGATGGCTTCAGGAAGCTACTCAGGCCCTTTTACAGATGATGTGGGCCGCACATTGGAGAAAATGGCTCTTGATCGTGTTGTCGAACGTCTCTGGGCAAAGGATCATACCCTCTGGAAACCTGATCCGACTGAGATCGACAACCGCCTGGGATGGCTGACCGTCCTTGATCGGATGAAAGATCAGGTCGGTAGCATCCGGACGTTCACCCACTCCGTGTGCGAGAATGGAATACGCGATGTTGTGTTATTGGGGATGGGCGGGAGCAGCCTGGGGCCGGAGGTCTTGCGTTCTGCCTTTGGAACAGTGAAGGGATTTCCACGCCTCTGGGTACTCGATTCTACAGTACCGGGATGGATTCGACAGGTGACGGAAGCTATCAATCCCGCCAGAACACTATTTATCGTAGCCAGCAAGTCTGGAGGGACGATCGAGGTCATGTCCCTGTTCGCTCATTTTTGGGCACTCGTCGCAAAAGCAAAACAGGGTCGCGGCGGAGCTCAATTCGTCGCCATTACCGATCCCGGAACGGGTCTTGAGAAGCTCGCGACTGAGCATCACTTTTGGCAGATCTTCACCAATCAACCGGACATCGGAGGACGGTATTCGGTCCTTTCGCACTTTGGCTTGATTCCCGCCGCGCTGTTCGGAATCGAGGTGGGCACGCTCATCGCGCGAGCAGAGTCAATGACTCAGCTCTGTCATACTTCAACCCCCGTGAGCGAGAATCCTGGCGCCTACCTGGGTGCCGTCATGGGCAGCCACGCGCTGGCCGACCACGACAAGGTGACATTGATTACGTCGCCAGGAATCAGCGCGTTTGGGCTGTGGGTTGAACAGCTCCTCGCGGAAAGCACCGGAAAGGAAGGCAAGGGCCTGATTCCCATAGCGGGCGAGCCGATGGGGCCACCCGCGGCCTACGGACCTGACCGGCTATTCGTCTATTTACGGCTCAAGGGCGATGCCAATGAGCGTTCCGACAAACACGTCAAAGCGCTCCAGCAGTCAGGACAACCGATCCTAACCCTAGATCTGAAAGACCGCTTCGATCTTGGAGCTGAGTTCTTTCGCTGGGAATTTGGCACGGCGGTGGCGGGACATCTGTTGGGGATTCACCCCTTCGACCAGCCCAACGTGCAGGAGAGTAAAGACAAGACCAATCGCGTGCTGCAGGAGACCGAAGCGACCGGCGCGCTTCCCACGGTCCCGCACCTGTCGCCCAAAGCCGGGCTCGCTCGATTACTAGCCCACGCCAGAGCAACCGGTTATCTGGCCATCCTGGGATATATGACACCTTCCGCACAATGTGAGCGGGCGTTGGCCGCGTTGCGGAAGGCGATCCTAGTCCGATACCAACTCCCCACGACCGCTGGTTATGGTCCGCGCTATCTTCACTCCACCGGCCAACTTCACAAGGGAGGACCAAATTCAGGACTGTTTCTGGAAGTACTGGAATCGATGAAGCCCGACCTGCCCATACCGAACAAACCCCACACTTTTGGGACACTGGCTCAAGCCCAGGCCATAGGAGATTTGCAATCGTTACTGGCGCACGGACGCGAAGCGGTCCGAATAAACCTGGGACGCACGCCTGCGACGACTCTGCAGACACTTGCTTCGGCGCTTCAACCCACATCAACGCGACGCCCCCCCTCACTCTCTCGTCGCCGACGGCGTCGCTCCAGACGATGACATGGGCGCCACTCCTGAAGTTCACATTTTTCAGGACCTTCGGGAGCTTGCCGTTGAGGCCGCAGATCTTTTTACCTGGCTCGGAGGACAGGCTATTTCCAAAGCCGGTAGATTTCATGTGGCTCTGTCGGGAGGATCCACCCCGGAAACCCTCTATACGACTCTTGTCAGAGACTATGGGGCACGGGTTGATTGGTCCAAGGTGCAGTTTTTCTTCGGGGACGAGCGCTGTGTTCCAGCCTCCCACCCCGAGAGCAACTTCGGACGCGCAAATGCATCCCTGTTCCTGCCGTTACAAATCCCTCCGGCTCACATCCACCGTATGAAAGGGGAAGAAAACCCGGAAACCGCAGCGCGCGAGTATGCAAAGACCCTTGCCACCGTGCTCAAAGTTTCGCATGACCAATTTCCGCGATTCGACCTCATTCTCCTGGGCTTGGGTCAAGACGGCCATACCGCATCGCTCTTTCCGGGAACGCGTGCAGTCAACGAAGGGGTACAATGGGTCGTCCCAGGAACGGCGCCCTCCGGCATCCACGCGCGACTGACGTTGACGCTGAATGTGATAAACCATGCCGCTGTGATACTGTTCCTGGTGGCAGGACGGGATAAGGCCCGCATAACTCACGCCGTTATGGAACCTGCACCGACCGATACATCCAGATATCCGGCGTCCTTTGTGCGACCTGAACAGGGCCGGGTACTCTGGTTCATCGACGAGGCCGCTTCAACCGAGCTGGCCATATCCAAACAGAAACTTTCATCGCGCGAGGAATAAATGATTCTGGCAGCAGACATTGGTGGAACGAACACGAGCCTGGCTCTTTTTGAATGGACGACGGAACGTGTGGACCCCATACGCGAGGAAAGGTTTCATAGTGCCGATTATAAGGCCCTCGAGGACATCCTTGATGAGTTCCTGAATCGGCCGGCCGCTGTTGACCCCGAACGAAGTCCAACGGGCGAAGGCGCATTGCCATCTGCCGCAACGGAAGAGCGGGAAAGAATCGCAGCATCCGAACCCCTCACTATCGACGCCGCCTGTATCGGTGTGGCCGGGCCGGTCATCAACAATCAGTCCCGCACGACCAACCTTCCGTGGGTCATCGATGGTCCGACCATAGGACAACGGTTCGACATCCCGCAGGTGCAGCTTTTGAACGATCTAGAGGCGACGGCCTACGGCCTCTTCCTGTTGCGGGCAGAAGAAGTGTTTGTGCTGAACGCCGGAAGCCCGCCCAAGGGCAAGCAGGCGATAGCCTTGATTGCAGCCGGAACCGGACTGGGTGAATCGATCCTCTTCTGGGATGGGACACGCTACCGACCGATGCCGACCGAAGGGGGACATAGCGACTTTGCTCCCAACAGCGATATCGAAATCGACTTGCTCCGCCATCTTCGTGGTAGCTATCTCCATGTCAGTTACGAGCGTATTGTTTCAGGTCCCGGCCTCCATGCGATTTATGAATACCTGCGCGATACGAAGAAGAACGAGCCGACATGGCTCGCCGAGAAAATTAAAGTCGAGGATCCGGCCGCCACCATTGCCCAGGCCGGGCTGAAAGGCGAGGCAGAAATCGCGAAACAAGCCCTCGAATTGTTCGCCTCGATCTACGGCGCCGAAGCCGGCAACCTCGCGTTGAAAGCGCTGGCGCTAGACGGGGTGTACCTGGGTGGTGGAATCGCTCCAAAATTACTCGCCAAACTCAAGGATGGCACCTTCATGCGTGGCTTCACGAACAAGGGCCGGTACAAACGGCTGATGAATTCCATCCCGGTGAAAGTCATTCTGAACCACCGGACCGCTCTTTTGGGGGCAGCATCGGTTGCAGGCCGCTTGGCAGCGGGGATCAAATCATGACGTCCTCTGCACAGCTCGATACATTGAAACAGCAGGCGGCAGTCAAGGCCGTGGAGTTTGTCCAACCAGGGATGGTCGTCGGACTAGGGACAGGTTCGACCGCGGAGCATATGATCGCAGTATTGGGAGGAAAAGTTCGGGAAGGGATGTCCATTCTCGGCGTGGCGACCTCGCGACATACCGAAGAACTGGCTCGAAAACACGGCATCCCTTTGATCGAAACAGACGACGCCTGGTCGATCGACGTGGCGATCGACGGGGCGGATCAGGTGGACCCCCATCTCAACTTGATAAAAGGGGGCGGCGGAGCGCTGCTCAAGGAAAAAATCGTGGCGGCGGCGGCCAGACAATTTATCGTCATGGTCGATCACAGCAAATGTGTTCCGATCCTAGGAAAATCCTTCCCGTTGCCGATCGAGGTGATTCCATTTGGCTGGGGGAGCACAGCCCGGCACATAGAAAAGCTGACCGGGGCCAAACTCATCCTTCGCGAACGGCAAGGTCGAGTGGTGATCACAGATTCCGGTCATTACATTCTCGATGTCCATATCGGGTCCATCGATCAACCGGCGCAGTTGGAAAACGACTTGAACCGGGTGCCCGGCATTGTAGAAACCGGTCTGTTTGTGGGACGAACCACCCTGTTGATCGTCGGCACTCCGGACGGTGTGCGCGTCACGTCCGCCTCGCTGTGAGCTCCGTCTGCCCATTCACACACGACCGCCGAATGACAAGCCATTCGATTACGCTCGTTCCCTGGGCATATGACATTCCCCGCCACCCACATGACTGACGACCCATATCGGCTTCCCCGGCACGTCACGCCCACACGATATGAGCTCAGGCTCGAGCCGGATTTGGACAACAAGACGTTTGCTGGACACGTCACGATCACGGTGACCGTGCACGAGCCCACTGCGGAGATCCTTTTGAATGTTGCGGAACTCGAGGTCACGTCAGCAGGGATGACGGACGTTCGTGGAATCACCGAAAAGGGGGCGATCCACCTTCAACAGGAGCGCCAACGCTGCTGCATTCGCTTCGCCACAACGTGCGAAGCGGGAACCTGGCAGCTTATCCTGTCGTTCAACGGCACACTCAACGACAAACTGCGGGGGTTCTATCGCAGCACTTATAAAGACAGCAACGGAGTCAATCATATCCTGGCTGCAACTCAGTTTGAAGCCACGGACGCACGTCGTGCCTTTCCCTGCTGGGACGAGCCGAACTTCAAAGCGATCTTTGCCATCACCATGGTCATCGATCCCAACTTGACCGCCGTTTCGAATACAGCCGTTCAATCCGAAGACCGTCATGCCGGAAAGAAAGTGCTGCGGTTTGCCGACACCATCAAGATGTCGACCTATCTGGTGGCCTTTGTCGTAGGGAATCTGGAGGCGACCGATCCGGTGATGGTCGGACCCACACCTCTCCGCCTATGGACCGTGCCGGGTAAACGGCACCTGGCATCCTTCGGCCAGGATATCGCCCGCTTCTCTTTGTCTTTCCTGTCGAACTACTATGGTATTCCTTATCCCGGTGACAAGCTCGATCTGATTGCGATACCCGATTTCGCCTCCGGCGCGATGGAAAACCTGGGGGCAATCACATTTCGCGAGTCCGCGCTCTTGCTCGATCGAGGCCGCGCGACCCGGGCCGAACTCGAACGCGTCGCAGACGTGGTCTCACATGAGAATGCCCACATGTGGTTCGGCGATCTGGTGACCATGTCCTGGTGGAATGGCTTATGGCTGAATGAAGCGTTTGCCACCTTCATGGAAATACTGGTCGTGGATGTGTGGAAACCAGAATGGGAACGATGGACGGCATTCGGCGTGTCGCGCGCCGCCGCATTGTCCGTCGATGGCCTCCATAGCACCCGACCCGTTGAGTACCCAGTGCATGCGCCCAAGGACGCCGAGGCGATGTTTGACGTCCTGACCTATGAAAAGGGCGCAGCCGTCCTGCGCATGCTGGAGCAATACATCGGCCCGGCCGTCTTCCGTCAAGGAGTCCGTGACTATCTTCATCACCATGCCTATGCCAATGCCGATACGAAGGATCTCTGGCTCTCACTGGGTCGTGCCGCACGCCAAGATATCGATGGATTGTTGAATGCGTGGGTCTTTGCACCGGGATATCCACTGCTGACTGCGAGTCTCAATGGACCTTCCGACCTGGTGATCTCCCAACAGAGGTTTACGTACCTCCCGAAGCCCACCGGCGATGACGGACAGGCGCACGATGCTGACCAGCAGTGGCATGTCCCCATCCATGTCAACATCAGGACCGGGCACCGGACCGAATCACGCACCCTCCTCCTCACGCGACGCGAGACCTCCCTATCCTTACCGAATGACTGGACCTCCGTCTTGCTCAACGAGGGAGGACACGGGTTTTATCGCGTCCACTATGCCCCTGTCTTGATGGACCGGTTGCTGAAGAGCGGCGTCGAACGCCTTGCGCCCATTGACCGCTTTAACTTCGTCAACGATGCGTGGGCATCAACCCTGGCTTTGATGATGTCTCCCGCTGACTATCTGTCCCTCACGTCTCATTTCACAATGGAACGAGATCATAATGTGTGGGCCGCACTGCTCAATTCATTCTCGACGCTGCATCACATTCTCGAATCATCGGATCGACCACTGTTCGAACACTTCATGCGGAATCGCCTCCGTGAGGTGGTGGACACCCTCGGCTGGTCGCCTCGACCCGATGAGTCGGATCTGATCAAGCAGTTGCGGGGCGATCTGATCCGCGCGCTCGGTACCCTGGGAAATGCCGAGGAGATACAACAACGGGCCATTCATGACTATGATCTGGAGCGGGCTACTCCTGGTCTGGTAGATCCCAACGTCTTGTCCGCACTGATCTCCATATCAGCCTTCACGGGAGACGAGGCTCGCTACAACGAGTTTGTAGAACGGTTTCACAGTGCGGCCACCCCACAGGAGGAACGGCACTATCTGTATGCGCTTGCCGCTTTCAAGGCTCGCCCGCTTCTCCGACGGACCCTGGAAAAAACGATGACGAGCGAGATCAGAACACAAGATGCGCCGTTTCTCTTGCTTGCGCTGCTGAACAACGTGTACGGACGAGAGGACGCGTGGCAATTTATCAAGCAGAACTGGGACTACCTGGACCGGACCTTTCCCAAAAACGGATTGCGCCGGATGTGTGGTGGGATTGTGGCGCTGACCACACCTGAACTCGAACAGGATGTGCGCGCCTTCTTCACTTCCCGCAACATCGATCTCGGGGGACAAACGTTGGCTCAATATCTCGAGCGGCTCCACCTTCTCGTGACTTTTCGTGAACGAACCCTTCCAGTGATTCGCACCGCTCTAGGGAAGGAAAAGCGTTTTCCTCACCATGCAGGCTGAGCCACAAACCACCTTGAGCCGTCACGGAAGGGCGAGTACGAGATAACCGTGGTTCCTTGTGTTATCCCTCGCCATTGTTCTGTTTGAATCGAGCGAGCCCGCGCAGCTCCGTCCCTCCCTTCGAGGGATTGACGTCCAGCATACCTCCCGCTACGGTGAATCTCCTCAACTTCGATCAACCACCTGCCGGAGGGTCGACCATGCCCGCACCGACATGTCCTCAATGCGGGACGTTTAAAGTCCGGCCGGCTCCGCGGCGTTCCGTATCAGATCGCGTGTTGGCCTTCTTGACTGTTCACCCGTTCCGGTGCCAGCTCTGTGCAAGGCGCTTTCGCAGCCTCATTGGAAAACGCACCGCCAATCCGGGTCGGGCCTATGATCGTTTGTCTGTGAAATATCCGGTGTGGTTTCAACCGAGCGCGCTCCCTGCGGAACGACGGACTTTTCAGGGCATGATTGAGAATCTCTCCATCCGCGGGTGTCGCATTCGCAGCAACATGGCCTTCCCCGTCGGCACACGGTTACGTCTGGAGTTTCTGTCTTCCCACCAAAGTTTCCCGATCACAATCGATGGTGCGGTCGTCCGCTCGCGGCGCGATGATGTGATCGGGCTTCGCTTCGTAGCCATCTTGCATGCAGAAGAACGTCGAATCGGACATATCCTCAATTTGCGTTTACCGGACCTGGAACCTTCTTAGCCCGCATTATTCATGACGGCTTCTACTCCAACCGTCGCCCCCCCTGATCGCCTACTCCTGACGCAAGACGGCCAATGGCCGTTGGCCAAGAATTCGAAATGTACTCAGAAAACCCACGCTGACCGTAAGAGTGACCGTCAGCACAAGTCCCGTAGCGAGAATGCCCGGCCGTATCGACCACGGTAAGTCGAGAATGAAGTAGAGCACCGCCCATGATAAGGCGCTGGCCAGAACCATCCCGATGATACCGGCTATGGCGCCCATCATCACATATTCAGCCGCAAAAGAACGGACGATCACCCCGCGAGTAGCGCCCAACGCCTTGAGAACAACCGACTCGTACAATCGTCTATAGCGTGTTGCTGTCAGGGCGGTGGCCATCACAAGGGCGCCCGCCAGTATGCAAAATAATGCGACCGCTCGAACCGCCAACCCGAGCCGATCGAGAACACGAGTAAAGCTATCCAATACGTCGCCGATATTCAACGCCGTGACGTTAGGAAACACCGCGACTACAGCCTGCTGCAACGACACCTCCTCGGAGACCGGAACACGGACCGTCGCCACGTAGGTAACCGGAGCCCCTTCGAGTGCGCCCGGAGAGACGATCATGTAGAAGTTGGTCGAAAAATTCCCCCAGTCCACCCTCCGGATGCTGCTCACGGTCACCGACAGGATGGACCCCTGAATATCAAGATCAACCGTGGATCCGATCTTCAATCCAAGATTCTTGGCTGCTTCCTCTTCGACCGAAACCAGCGGACGTGGGAAATGTTGCCCTGGTTGCCACCACTCTCCCTGTACGAGGGTATTGTCCTTGGGCAAGCGGTCCAGGAAGGTCAGCACGTATTCACGCGTCAAGTACCATCCCTTTCGTTTGTCATCACGTTGCACCTGGGATGATTTCTCTTCCTCGGCCTCAGCTTTGACAATGTCTCCATCGATCCCGTGAAGACGGGATCGTACGAGCGGTGTCAGCTTCGGCGAAGGATCTCCCGTCTTCTCATGTAACAGGTGTGCGAATGCATCGGCCTGATCCGGCTGTATGTCGATAAAGAAGAACGTGGGGGCGTCGGATGGGCGATTCTCGCTCACCTGTCGGATAAACGCGTCTTCCAGCAAGCCGACCGTCATGATGACCATTACACCGACGCCGATCGACATCATGACGCTGACCGCCTGGCTGCCAGGTCGAATGATATTTCGAACCGCCTGCCGCAGGCTGATGGCCTGAGGAATAGGGACGACCCTCAGGACAATCAACAAGACTTCTGCAGACAAGGCGAGGAGCAATACCGCCAGCACGAGACCGCCCATAAACAACGATCCCACCTTGAGTGAACCGGCCTGCCACATCGATAATCCCGTCAGTCCGGCTGCGATGCCGGTCGCCGCGATCAGTCTCGGGCGATCCCGCAGCAGACTGAGGATCCAGGACTTCCAACGAAATATCACACCGTGCGAGACACTCGCCTCGGTGACGTCCACGTCACGACGAAGGAGTCCCGCCGGCCTGATACTGCGAATCGTCAATAGTGGCCAGACGCTGAACAACAGCGTCGTCAGCAGGCCGAGACCTGTTCCTTTCAGGATTGGGACAAGTGATCCCGCTTCTAGAGCGGATGAAAATGCGAGCTGGCTCAACAGATCCGGGTCGATCACCCGCGACACAGCGGACGGAAATATACTTTGAAGGACGATGCCCACACCCACACCGGCAGCGCTACCCAGCATGCCCAGTCCCAGTGCCTGACCCAAATATGTGTGAACAATTGTGCTGGTCTCGGCGCCTAACATCTTCAATGTGGCGATGCTGAGAAACTTCTCTCGTATGAACGCCTGCACCGAAGCCGCGACCCCGACACCCCCGACAAAGAGTGCGGTCAGCCCGACCAACCCGAGATACTGAGCAAGTTGATTGAGAAACCGCTTCAATTGCGGTTGCGCATCGCGATAAAGAGAAATCCGGGCCGAGTCATGGGTCAATCGGCCTCTCAATTCATGCAGTAATGGCTCCGGAGCTACGGAGCCGGAAACCTTCAACAAATATCGTTCGCGCACCCGGCTCCCTGGCTTCACCAACCCGGCTGCAGCCAGACCTTCCTGCGATATCATGACCCTTGGCCCCAAGCTGAACATATTCGCCGTACGATCCGGTTCCTTTCGTATGACCGCGGTAATTGTGAAGACCGCATCACCGATCTTGATCCGGTCTCCATGGGCCAATCCCATGCGGATCAGCAGCGACTCATGAACGACCGCTCCGTAGCAGACCGGATCGCAGTCCGGCCGCCGAATCGGGTCAATGAGATGTTGGAGAGGACTAGCCGGCTCAACGACCAGCTTCCCGTAGAGTGGGTAACCGGATTCGACGGCCTTCAATTCGATCAATTGGGTTGTGGAAGGAGGGCGCCTGTCGTCCGGGTGAATGGCGGTGGCCATCGCCACAAGCTCGCTGACATGACGAACAACCACTCCCCGTTTCTCCAGTGCCTGCAACACCTCAGCCCCATCTGCACTGACGGGGTGAGATAATCTGATTTCAAGGTCGCCTCCCAATAACCCACGGGCCTCACGATTGACTGCGCGTTCAACATTGCTGGCGAACAGCGACACGCCCACCACCCCCCCGACCCCAACCGCAATGCAGGCAAAGAAATAGAGAAAGTGCCTCCACGCTGCCCGTGTCTCTCGCCAGGCCATCTTGATAGGGAACATGCTGAGCACACTCACCCCGGTCAGCGCCCTTAACCTGATATCACCGAATCCGACTCCACCCGTCCATCACGCAACGCAATCACACGTTCTGCCAACCGCGCCAAATCTTGATCATGCGTCACAAGCACCAAGGTTGTTCCGAAGTCCCGATGCAGACCAGTCAATAGATCGATCACCTGGTGACCAGTTGCAGAATCGAGGTTCCCGGTCGGCTCATCGGCCAGTAAGATGGGCGGTCGGCAGGCAAATGCACGAGCGATCGCAACCCGCTGCTGTTCTCCCCCCGACAGCTGAACCGGGTAATGGTCAAGCCGTTCGGCAAGTCCTACAGACCGCAGCAACGATTCGGCGGTTGACCGCGCGCTGGAATCGCCGGTCAGTTCCAGAGGAACGGCTACATTCTCCGCCGCGGTTAGCGTAGGAATGAGATGAAAAGATTGGAAGATGTATCCGATCTTCTCACGACGCCACCGCGCCATCGCATTTTCCGAGAGGGTAGTGATGTCGATGCCGTCCAACCGGATAGATCCTGAGGTCGGACGGTCCAGCCCCGCGACCAGTCCCAACAGTGTCGACTTCCCACTGCCGGAGGGCCCGACAATGGCCACCATCTGCTTCTCAGGAATGTCGAGCGTGACGTCCTCAAGAATGGTCACTTCATGGCCCGCGGCAGGAAGCCTCATGGTGAGATGCTGAATAGCGATCATATATGCCTATGTCCTTCCCCTTCGATGAACATCGAATTCATATTATACTGTACGAAGATGCCGTACCGATGGAATGACCATTCATTTTCTGTGCGCCAGATCCTGCTGCTTTCATGCGCATGGATTGGTTTCGTCTCGTTCGGATGCGACGGATCCTCCGCGCCCCCTCCCGTCACCCCTTCGCAAACCGTGTCTTCGCAAGATGGATTCGCCGGATATCGCCCGACTGGGACATCGACACATCATGCCTCATCCGACTCCACCATCCCCCAGATGGAAGGCCTTCCTCATATCGTCGCCTTCGGGGACAGTTTGACGGCGGGACTGGGAGTGGCATCACAGGAAAGTTATCCGGCGCAGCTGCAAGAACGTCTGAACACGTTGGGTTACCACTACCGGGTGATCAATGCGGGGGTCAGCGGGGATACGACTGCGGGGGGCGTGCGTCGTGTGTCGTGGGTATTGAAAAATCGGCCGCGTCTCGTGATTCTAGAACTTGGTGCAAACGACGGGCTCAGAGGCCTCACCGTTGAACAGACTGGTGCCAATCTGGAAGAGATGGTTCTCACAATGAAGCAAGCAGGCGTGGCCGTCGTACTTGCAGGGATGAAGCTGCCACCTAATTATGGTGCAGACTATACGTCTCGTTTTGAGGCGATGTACCGCGAGTTAGCCGCACGTCATCAACTGGCGTTCATTCCATTTTTTTTGGCTGATGTCGGGGGCCGGGCTCATCTAAATCAGGCCGACGGCATCCACCCCACCGGGAAGGGCTATACGCTGATTGTGGATAATATCTTGAAGGTTCTTGAGCCGGTTCTCCAGGAGATGGCTCGTCAGGGGCGGGGTTGAACAGTCACACGAAAACTCTTCAGCGCTCATCCACCCTGGTCCAGGTGGATGAGCGCTGACATGACAAGCCTAGCGGGATGGTGTCAGCTCTTCTTGAAAAAAGTGTCATACACGCCATACGCCAGGATGAGGCCGATCAGCGTGTAATACATGCCCGTGATTCCGCTGTAGTCGACTGGGCCTTCACTGACGTTGGCGAACGCGAGGCTTGCGTGCAGCGCCGTCATTGCGCTGACCATGGCTAGGAACAACCTGTTCATCGATTCACCCCCTTGTAGACAACGAATGCTGAAAAATAGAGCATATTGTACTGAAGGAACGCCATAGGGCGCAAGGGGGATCAGTATGGGTCGCTGAGAATGGTATGGGTTCGGCTACATCGAGAACAGCAGACGAGTCCGCTCATCGCTGCGGCAGGAACCGTTACTTCTTGTCCATGCGCCTCAAGGCCGCGGTCACCTGTTTGACGCTGTCGGCCAGCGCTTCCAACTTTGTGCTCCTATCCGCCAGGTCTCCGGCAATGGCCTTCACTTCAGCATCGAACTGATCGAACTGTCTGGCGACATCTCCCACTTTTGTCACCAACCCCCTATAAGAAGTCAGCTCCCGTTGGAGATCCTTACAGGTGTGCTGCAGAGCTTTTGATTCCTCAATAGACGCCTCTAACTGTTGGGTAAGTCGAGCCAAAGCGGCCTCGCGGTTCCTAAGATCGGCTTCCAGCCCGACCTGTATCTCCTCGCCCTCACGCCGCCGGTCATCCAGATGGCGGACGGCACGGATCCACGAGGAAATTTCACCTGATCCGGAACTCGGCAAGGCCGGGACGGTTTGCCCGCGCTCAATTGATCGGACCGCCTGCTGCATCCACTCAATAAATACTGTGAGCTCGCTGAGTTTCAGGTCGGGCGAGCTGTCAGGAAACGCTGCAGGGTCTGCCACCACCACAGTTTTGGATTCATGGTTCTTCTTGAATTCAGCGTCCTTGCGGCTTGAACGTGGTTTGGACCATCGGTGGTACTCGAGTAAGGCCGCCACTCCATGTCGGCACAACGGCTGCTCCGACAAGGTACAGGTGCACCGCGCGTCTAGAAATCCATCCTTTAGTTCAATCGTTTGTTCATATAATCCTGAATTGCCCATCACAGCCGACGTCAGATGCAGATCGTTGGCTTCAGTAATGCGCACTCTATTATCCACGCTATACTGCTTTCCTATCTGAAATGCGTTGGCCTCTACCACCGATTGCACCATAGCCGGTTCGAGTAACCCCAGACGTGTCGCCGAACAGGCTATTTTCCCCTTCATAGAACGACCAGCATGCGGTGGACGGAGTGGGTTATGGACTCGTTATCCTAGTGTGACTACGGACCTTTAATGTGTCAAGCAGATGCACGATACGCGTGACAGATATACCTACTGGTGATCTCGAACAATCCTCCCGATGGCTCACCGGCATCGGCGTGGTGGTCCTTTCTTACTCACAGGTGTCAGCCAGACATAGTCGGCGATACCATCTTCCACAAGATGTCGGATCTCTTCAGTCCGTGATGCCTCGAACGACGTCAGGTACACAGTCACTTGCCTGACTCCATCGTTCTTGCGGCGTACGACCCGTTTGGGAACCGGCAACTGGTACTGAATATGTCCTCCGCCCATATAGCTCACGATTGGGCCGTCCTTCTCAGGACTGGTCCCGCTCTCAGCTAACAAAGCCACCAACGTCCTCGCCATCGCCTCGTCCCTGACCATTGAGGCCTCATACATGGTTTCATAATCTTCCGGAGTTCCGCCGCCGTGACATTCTTGAAGCTGATGCAGAATCTTGTCGCGATAGGCGGGATCGTCCACGATCGTCTCTGCTTGCATCCTCCATTGACTCCACAGCGGTTCTTCTTTGGCTTTCGCCAGCCCCAGCTTCACAACGCTCCGGACCAAGGCCTTGGGAGGGTTTAGCGCGCGAAGCCCCAGTCGATGTTGTCGGGCGAACTGCACCAGCGGCTCATAATCCTCATACGCTCCGCCCCAGTTCTGTATCCATTGTGATTCCTGAATGAACCTGGTTCTGTCCCCACCCTCCGTCGCTAGATAGTGATCCAGCGCCGCCTGTCCATCCCAACCAAACATCTCCATCGCAATCACGGGTCGTGCTCCATGACTCACGAGGGAATCCAATACTTTTAGGGCTGCTTCGATATGATACATGTTGTAATGCTCCTCCCCCATATACACGATGTCATAGGAGGACAGCCGTTTGAGCCACTCTTCATAAGCCACCGAGACACCGGTGCTCGCATCGACGACTTGCCAGACTCCCCATCCATGCTGGGAATCGACATGCACCTCTGTTGAAGCGCTGTGCGGAACGGAGTTGTCGACAACCTGGCAGGAAATCGTCGCCATGAAAAGGCACAGGAGCAAGGATAGATCTTTTCGCCGCAAGACCTGCCTTCGATTGACAGACAAGAATTTCATGGCCTTAGGGAGTACCTATCACATGGATATGCAAGCGACAAGTCTCCTGCCTTGACTCTCATAGAAGCGGCCAATTAATCTGCTCGCATCAGACGGCTTCGCCCACCTGGATCATGTGTCACGCCAAGGCCCGCCTGTAGGATGAGTCTCGATTCGGAACAACTGGCCGCATTTCGCTACCAGGTCTTGGCCCTGCGCACCTCCCACGAAGGGTGGGAAGCATCCCGCCGCCTCGTAGACGAGACGCATCTGCCGGCCACGTTGCAACAACTCATTGATGCAGCGGCGAAGTCCTCATTGCCTGCGTCGATCAAACACATGATCGGCAGGGTTTTGGGTCATGCGGCGGTCCGCCGAGTCAAAGATCTTCCCGGCGAGGAGTTGCGCCATCTGACCGGCCTGCCACCGACAAAAGCCGTCAGAGCGCTTTGTCTACTGTTTGACCTGACTTCGCTCGCATCGTCCGCTTACAAAACACCGAACCTTTCCTCTGCCGACGTCGAGCGTACAGTTCGCGAGCATCCGAATCCGTTTGACCTTTTATTGGTCTCCGATGTGGCCTCGCTGCTCGATCTGGGTGCCGGGGACCTCTCCTTCGCGGATGAATTGGCTCTTCATTACGGCGGCACACTCGCCCAAAAAGGAACCCCGTTCGTGGTGCACTGCCTGGACCGTCTCCATCCAGATTCTCACCTCGGCGGTCCGTTGCATCCCGATCCACCCAGGCTTGACCGTCTTCGTTCCCAGGAATACGTACAATTCCGCTATCTGAGGGGCCGGGACATGTTCGATCTGTTCGACCTGGACCGCGCCCGGTCCATCGCGCGACGGTATGCCATCGCAACGTGCTGGGCGCCTGCCACGCCGACCTTTGCCTATGAGCCCTCGCGGCTTATGGCGTCTGTCATTCAAGAGGATCTGCGACAGACAAAGGGCTCGTTTCGACAGGTACGAGCGGAGGGTGAACAGGCTCTGGAAGTCCGGCATCGTAATCGGACGTTGCTCTTTCCCCCGTGGAAATTTGACATTCGGGGACCTCTCGCCCTCTTACAGCTCATGGCCACGCGAGGAAGCTTGTGCGTTCTGGGAGCGGTGGATTCGCAGGTGTTCTGGGAGATTCTTGTGCAACTCATCGAAGATCCCCGCGCCCGGCCGTCCGACCGTCTGCTCACGCCGTCTGTGCTATCGGAATCTTTGGGAACCGTATACCAGCGGCTAGACGATCTGCCTATCGGCAGCTCCTTGAATCTCTCAGATGTCACGGAACTGCGTCATGTGTTTCCCGCAGTGTTGAATCAGTATCCTGACCCATTTCGCTTTCGCTATGTGGTCGTTCGTCGTGGCGCTGCCTTTCCAGGCATTCCCGCAAGCAGCACCGCAAGAGCGTTTCAACACATGACCGAGGAATCCCCGCCATGGTTTCTCACGCTTGTGCCGGACTTCACACCTGCGTCCTGAATCAGCCGCTCGCGTCATTCGATGACCACCCCAACAACCGGATTAGCCGGAAAAATTGACGGCCTCAGGACCCTCTGTTAGACTTCGACCGTACCCCGCCAGGCCCCGAACCTGGCCCCCTTCGGTGAAATCCCATCGTGAATTCTACACAATCCATCCACGCACTACAGGACAACATTGCCCGTGTCATCAAGGGCAAACCTCACGTCATTGAGATGGCCGTCGTGTGTCTTCTGGCACGAGGACATCTGTTGATTGAAGATGTCCCCGGAGTGGGTAAGACCACCCTGGCTCATAGCGTGGCGCGCTCTCTGGATTGCTCCTTCAAACGGATCCAGTTCACCAGCGACCTTCTTCCGTCCGATATCGTCGGCATCTCGGTGTTTAACAGGCAGAAACAGGCTTTCGAATTCATGCCTGGTCCGATCTTCGCGAATATCGTTCTGGCCGACGAAATCAACCGGACCACGCCGAAAACACAAAGTAGTTTACTCGAAGCAATGAGCGAGGCTCAGATCTCCGTCGACAATCAGACATATCCGTTACGCCAACCCTTCATGGTCATCGCCACTCAGAATCCGGCCGAATACCACGGAACCTTTCCACTCCCTGAATCCCAACTCGATCGCTTCCTGATGCGGGTCAGCATCGGCTATCCCGCCCCGGAAGAAGAGAAGAAAGTGCTCGATCGTCCCCAATCTCTGCATCCAGCGCATGAGATTCAGGCTGTCCTGTCGGTTCAGGATATTTTGGATCTGCAGGATCAGGTAGAAAAGGTGAGGCTCGAAGAAAGCTTGATGGATTATTTGCTGTCGATCGTACTTGCAACCAGGCGAAGCGAGTTGTTGTCGCTCGGCGTGAGCACCCGCGGGGCTCTTGCACTGTGCAAGGCGGCCAAAGCGCTGGCACTGGTCCGGCACCGAGACTATTGTCTGCCGGACGATATCAAAGAGCTGGCCCCGGTCATCATTTCTCATCGCGTGATGTTGAATCGGTCGCAAGGGATACGGACTCGAAGTTTTGACCAGACCGAACAAGTCATCCGTGACATTCTCGAAAGCCTTCCCGTACCGGTGTAGGGTATCGACTATCCACGGACAGCATCATCAACGCGCGTCTGCGTGATTCATCGACCGCTCAAGCATGTGGCGAATCTCCTCAACATTCTTCTCCCGGCTGTTTCGTCACCGCTCGCTTCTCTTCACATCCGAGGGTACACGCTTTCTCATCTTCACCCTGGCTGTCGGAGTGGCCGCCGTAAACACGGGAAACAATTTGTTCTATCTATTGTTGGCCATGATGCTGAGTTTGATCGTGATGTCGGGCCTCTTGTCTGAAATATGCCTTCGCCGTCTGGAGTTCCGCCGGCAACTACCCGACTACATCTTTGCCAACACCCCTGTCCCGGTATCCCTCCTTGTGATCAATCGAAAACGATATCTGCCCAGTTTCTCACTGCGGTTCTTTGATGTCGTCGACGGACAGGATATCGATCACAAGCTATCGGTGGCGCATGTAGCGCCTGGTTCGTCGATCCTCGTCACCCATTCATTGGTCGTCCGACACCGCGGCATCTACCGGCTGACAGGTCTTCGCGCAGCGACTCCATTCCCATTCGGACTCTTTCAGAAAACAACCCTGATTCCTCTGGACGCCACCATCACAGTTTGCCCCGAACTCACGCCCCTTCCCGCCGCTCTCTCGCACGTCCTTGCCGCCCTCGGGCAAGAACAAGGACTCATCCGGCGTGGTCCCGGTATGGCACTCTACAACCTTCGAGAGTATCGGCCGGGGGACGACTCTCGGGCCATCCACTGGATGACGACGGCACGGACAGCAAAGCTCATGATCAAAGAAACAGAGGCGGAGGATCAACAACGTGTGACGATCTTCTTGTCGTTGTTCTCACCGGAAACCGATGAAGACAACTTCGAGCACGCCGTCTCCGTGGCGGCTTCGCTCCTCACGCTCTTCCATCAACGCAACTATTTCATCCAGGCCGTGATCGGCAACGAGACATTTTCGTTTGCAACCGGTGAGGACCATTACACTGAGATTCTCCGCTCGCTCGCACTGTGCCGGTCTCGGGAAGCTCTCACGTCTGAGGCACCGGGTCTGACTGTTCACGACCCGATGCCACCATCGGAAGATAGTATGCGTATCGCAATCTTTCCGTCGGCTGATCCCACTGGCAACGAACGGTTCTCTGATGCAGACTGCATCATCACGGTAACCGGAAACGAACACGTCGTCTATGAGTCTCGATCGCGCGTTTTATCTTAGTTCAATCCTGCTGGCAGGCGCAGCATTCGGCAGCCTGGCTCTCACAGCTGATGTGCCGGCGTGGCTACTCGCGCTCGGTGCTGTCGCCTATGTCGTGTGCCTCGCCCAGATCGTGGCCGGCACCCAAGAGCGGCCATGGCTCGCGGCATTGCGCCTCTCTCCCGTGACGTGGAATATCGTATTGCTCACGGCCTTTGCCGCATTCTGGATCGACCTACTATGGATTTCTCAGGAACTCTTGTCCGCAGGCATTCGCTTCCTGATCGTCTTGATGATCAATAAGCTGTTCAATCTGCAGCAGCGCCGGGACTTTCTGCACCTGTATGCCATCAGCCTGATGGCCGTCTTAGCCTCCGCTTCCCTGACAACCCAAGTCTGGTATGCTCCCGTGTTTCTCGCGTATCTCTTCGCGGGCATCTGGACATTACTGCTGTACCATCTCACCAAAGAACGAGAAGACGCGGCGACAGGAACATCGCGCCCCGTCTGCGATACCGCACAGGATGTAGGACGGATTACGTCCCGCTTCTTCTGGACGACCAATGGCATGGCTGTCTGCGCGGTCTGCCTGACCCTGTCCATTTTCTTCATCATCCCTCGCGTGGGGATCGGCCTCCTGCAAAAGAATCGAGGAGAAAGTCTGCGCACGACCGGATTCAGCGAAAGGGTGGACCTGGGCGTCATGGGCTCAATCAAGCAAGATCCCAGCATCGTCATGCGCGTGGAACTGCCCGAAAGCGACATCCCGAAAGGCAACTTCTACCTTCGCGGGATGGCGTATGACCATTATAACGGGAGGTCGTGGAGCACGCATCTGTCGACGCGTCGGCCACTCAACGAGAAACCGCAAGGCACATTCACTATCCGAACCAGCGGCTCGCATCAAAGTAAGAAGTGGTCGCCTGAGATCCAACAGGACATCGTCCTCGAACCTCTCGACACACCGGTCCTGTTCGGTGCACCAGGCGCGTCGTCTATTACCGGGGATCTCATTGGAGTGCAGTCCGATGCGATGGGCGCCCTCTTCCTACCGTTTCCGGCTTCGAATCGCACGGAATACACGATTCGTTCGAGGTCCGCCCTCCTCGACTCGCAGGAACAATCAGCCACCCTGTTGCCCTATCCGGAGTTTATCCGGCAGCATTACCTCCAACTCCCGCCTCTGAGCCAACAAGTCGCGGAACTGACTCATAATGTCGTGCAGGATGGTCATACCCCGTACGAGATGGTCACTCTTGTCAGACATCATCTCCTGACGACCTATCGGTACAGCTTGGATCTTGAGGTCACCCAATCCAACAAACCAGTCGAAGATTTTCTGTTCATTCGCAAAACGGGATACTGCGAACATTACGCGACTGCCATGATCCTGATGCTGCGGTCCATCGGGATTCCTTCCCGCCTTGTCACCGGATTTCTCGCATCGGAATGGAATGAATTCGGGAACTACTACACGGTCCGCCAGCGGGATGCACATGCGTGGGTGGAGGTCTATTTCCCCCATTCCGGCTGGATTACCTTCGACCCCACTCCGCCAGTGATCCAGGAGAAGACCAATAGGTGGTGGCAATCGGTCGAAGGACTCGTAGACTCCGTACGATTGCGATGGGACCGGGTCTTCATTCAATACAGCGCTACGGATCAGCTCGCGGTACTGCAAGGCGTGCGAGAGGGGGGCGATGCCTTGCGGAATACCCTCTCTGAGTCGTTGGCCTCACGGATAGGCCCGCTCATCGATCGACTCAGAACGACTTCTGCAGCTCTGGCCGCCGTGAACGTCACACAGGCGGCGATCATGTTGGTATTGATGATGACTGGGCTCCTCTTGCTGGCAGCCATCCTTCTCAAGAAGCCATGGAAGAATAGTCATGAGGAAAAACGGGCGCCGGCACAGCAGCTGTTCGCAGTGCGAATCTATGGCCAGATGACGGACTGTTTAACAGCACGCGGTATCCGGAAGTCTGCCCATGAAACCCCTGCTGAATTCGTACGACACGTGGAACGCGAATGGGCGGCAGGATCTTCCTGCGTGCGGAAGCTGACCGATCTCTATTGTCGCGTACGCTTTGGACAGCATCCATTAACATCAGAGGATGTCTCTGTCGCGCAACAACTCCTCCACCAGCTTCAGGACCTGGGATAAATAGGCCCCGCTACTGTTTCCTCACGCTCCGACCGGTATCGTCATTCGCCGCCCCCTCCAATGACTGCCAAAAGACAGAGAGGTCGACATTTCCGCCCGTAAGGATCACGCCCACCCTCTTCCCGAGCAAGGAGGGTTCCCGGCGCAACAGCGGTGCCAGCGCGACAGCACTCGACGGTTCAATGACCAGTTTGAGCCGTTCATGGGCAAAACGCATCGCGTCGATAATTTCATGCTCTTGTGTGATAAAAAACCCTGCTAAGTGTTCTCGCAGAATAGGGAGAGTCCTGGTTCCTAGAGACGCGCGCAGCCCTTCCGCGATGGTATGAGGATCCGTCATCGGGACGATCCGGTTCTCCTGTACCGAATACATGGCATCCAACGCACCGGCCGGTTCACAGGCATAGATTTTGAGGCTCTCATCGAGCGCGTGAGCCGCGACACACAGGCCCGATAACAAGCCGCCTCCGCTGACGGGAGCTAGAATGACATCCATGTTCGGCACTTGGTCGAATAGTTCCAGCATTGTCGTGCCCTGTCCTGCCATCACGGCCACGTCATTGAACGGGTGAACGAGGACTCCATGCAGGCCCTCACACAGCGAAGCTGCAATCTGTTCGGCTTGCCGGCGGTCGGAAGCCTCGTACACGGTTGCGCCATAGTCAGTCGTGGCCTGCTTCTTCATCGGATTCACCGGCAATGGCATCACCACATGAGCCTGCAGACCATGGAGTCGGCACGCCAGCGCGACTCCTTGTGCGTGGTTTCCGGAAGAAAGAGTGACGATGGGTCTATCCGGAGCTTCGACCGCTATTCGCGAGATGGCGTAATACGCTCCGCGAAACTTGAAGGCGCCGACACGTTGGAAATTTTCGCACTTCAGGAACACTCGCGCCCCTGATGTTTCGTTGAGCTGGTAACTGGTCATGACCGGCGTGACATGGGCGGTGCCTTTGAGCACCGCCGCTGCTTCGCAGATTTCGCCGAATGAGAGTGTTTCCATAGTCTCTGAGAAGTCCATCGCGATGAGGCGAGGTTACCCTGTCATATCGGGTTCCGATCTGCAAATGCCTTCCGGCCATAGCTTGGGCAGTGCCGCGACATGAACCTTGAAACGCAGGGGTAACACAAGTGGTCATCACCGGTGAAGATCGACAGTCAGATGACCCAGGGCGGGACGAAGCGCTGTTGCAGCGGAAGGAAAGGGTTGCGTGCGTTACCAAACTGGAGCGGGAAACGGGATTTGAACCCGCGACCCTCGCCTTGGCAAGGCGATGCTCTACCACTGAGCTATTCCCGCTCGCGCCTGCTTGAAGATTGCAGATTCTACCCATGGGTATATGGACTGTCAACCACGTGATTCCATAGAGGGGCGGAATTTCCCCTCGGAAATCCTTCTCATAGCCTATGGTCTATTTCCTCATGCCTTCTGTATCTACTCTCTCCGTCTTGCGAATCCATGCATTCCTGCTTCCTCTGAACACTTGACGGGCTCTAGGGGCTCCGTTAGAGTGAAACGTGGTCGATATCCATCCATCCTCGAGGTAGCCTCAGCGTGACCTCCCCTCAGCCGCCGTCGGTCCCCTTCGCCGCACAGGCCGTTCCTTTTGCCGATCTGTTGGCATCAGGGAAGATGCCCGAAGGATTGCTCACCAGCGAGTACATCGCACAACAATTCGTCGAACGGCTGGTTCACTATGTGTTGAGTGTACCGTCCGGGAGCTATACGATGGCCCAACTCAGTAAGCTGTTGGAACAATTGGACGATCGCTCCCAAGTATTTTTCTTCAAGCTCCTCAAAGACACCAGCCCCAACAGCCTCAAGGATTTTGCGCCGCTCTATTATGGATTTATGAACGAGTTCCATTCTTTGCTTTTCACGTAAATCCAGACGAATACGAAAATATTTCCTTGTTGCACTGCTAATCTCAGGTATAATGAGAACAACCATTTTAGGGGACAAGGAGATCTATGAACCCGACGCTACAGAGAGCCGTGACTAGCTTTTACAATCTCGTCTACGAAGCCCAGACCTTCGCCACCACTATGGCACGGATCGATACCGCGGAACAGGAGCACTACGCAGGCCGAATTGAAGGCTTGAATTGGGTCTTGGATCGCTGTCAGGAACTCGAAGATATGGACACGAACTTGACGCCGACGACTCTACATCGCGTGTTGACCGAGGTAAAATCCGACCTCGACCACGAGTTGTCCGTCCAGCGCAGAGAAAAAGGCCGTCGGGCAGATGGGCGCGAAGAGGCACTGACGTTCGTGGCGGACTATCTTTCCAGCCTGATCACTGCTACAGAAATCGAATCAGCCAAGACCTCGGTCTGACCGGATCTTCCAGGCAATAGAGCAGGCGAGACCAGCTATCGGGACAAGGTAATGGCCCGTGAATGGATCATCTTTGCGATCTGTCTTGGCCTGGGTGGACACATCGCCTTGGGGGTGATCCTCCATGCGCCGGATCTTTGGCCCTGGCGTGAAGCGGGGCTCTATGGGCTCCTATCCGGACTGGCGGTCTATGCGCTTGTCCAGGCGGGCCGTTCAATTTGGTGGCTGCATCACGCCCGAAAACGTGAATCGTAGATCGTACCGGCGACCAATTCGATTGACCTTCACAAACCCAGCTGTTTAGAATTTATCACGATGTCGAATGCGTCCGATAAGCCACGCATGCCGCAATGGCCGCCAACTCGTCCTGCGAGTCGTGCCCCGCGCGGCCCCCATACAGGCCGCCAGAATCCATCCGGTCAATATGATTCCTTCAATGCGTCACTCCTCTATTGCAACACATGCAAGCAAGCGACACCCACCCGGGAACGACTCTTGTTAGTCCTTCCCACCGGCAATCTGTATGAGTATCTGTGCGCTCAATGCGGCGCTTCGACCGGCTCGAAGACGGAAACCGAGCAAGCGGGCGCGCGCCTCTTCAAACCCTGATCTCTCTCCCCCGTCACCTCGTTCATGTCCTCAAGATTGTCATGTTCCCTTTTGCCCATGCAGGCCATGCGTACCGCTCCTGCTGAAGGCACAGTGAACTCTGGACTATCCGAAGCAATTCCCAAAGCTTGGACTCCTCGGATGATCGACTCGTCGATAAGTTGCAGCGAAAAGACAAGCTGGGATACCGCTTGTTTCTGGCAAAGATCTGAGAGGTTGGCGGAATACTAGGGCAGCTGATCTAAGGGAATTCCTTCATCGATCAACATGACAGGAATATCTTCCCGAACAGGATACAGGATTCTGTTATCTGTCCGGATAAGCCCCCCATCGAGCTTCTCGGTGACACTCTTGTTGGCCTTATTCTTCAATTCTCCCCGCCCGATGGCCGCATTCAATTTTTGAATCAATGAGTCGTCCGCCAACATCACGTTTTGTTTGGTATCCGGGCAGCACAGAATTGCCAAGAGATCTTTATCGAGGTTGACTGTCTTGCGGGTTTCATCCGCCATAGGTTCCCTCCTCCCCCATCTCAATCATGCTGGTACAAAACGGCGCTTGACCTTAGTCCAAACTCCGGTCTAGATCAAGACCTTACTAAGCTTCCTCTTATCTGCTATCTTAGCGAAGGTATTGGTATTGCGTCAGGAGTAACCGAATGCGACCGCTCCGCAAGTTCTGGCAGTATTGTCTGGCCGGCTTACTGATGCTGGTTCCGACCTGGGCGACATTTCTGATTCTTGCGGCCATGTTCCACACACTGGACAATCTGCTGTTGGACCTGATCGGAACGGGGGCTGAACCCTATATTCCCGGTCTCGGGCTCGTGTTACTCGTTGTTCTCGTCGTCGGCGTGGGAGCCATTGCGACCCATATCGTAGGACAACGGCTCTTGCGGTGGGCGGAAAGGTGGCTCGAGCGTATTCCCCTCATCCGAAGTATCTATCTGACGCTGAAGAGCATGACCGACCTGCTGAACTATCGGTCTCGCTTCGGGCAGAGCACTGTTGTCGCGTTTCCTTTTCCACGCGACGGGCTTTGGGCGCTGGGATTCGTGATGGGGACGCCTCCGGCGGCCCTTCAAGTCGCGTCCACAGTTGAGCTCATGATGATTTTCGTCCCAACGGCTATTCACCCCTTTACCGGTTACCTTGCATTCGTTCCAAAGGCCGAGATTCGTCCACTATCATTACTCCCGGAAGATGCCTTGAAATTGGAGTTCTCCGCCGGACTGTATCGACCCGGAAAAAACTGGCTAGCCGGCAGCTGAGGAGACAGTCAATGATCTCCCAGGACCTGGTTATTCGGCCCGCACGGATTCAGGATTTAGATACGCTGACTCGTTTCAGCGCCGCGATGGCCCTGGAAACCGAGCGGCGCACCCTCGATCCGCTTCGCCTGAGACAAGGCACGTTGACCGTGTTCGAAGAGCCTGATCATGGCTGCTTCTACGTGGCAGAGTTGGGGAACGATCATCTGGTTGTGGGTCAACTCCTCATTACATATGAATGGAGCGATTGGCGGAACGCTCAGTTCTGGTGGATTCAAAGCGTCTACGTCGATCCAGGATGGCGCCGCCGAGGGGTCTATCGCGCCATGCACGCGGCCATCCTTGCTGCAGCGCGCGCGCGAACAGATGTCTGCGGCATTCGCTTGTACGTCGAACAGGAGAATGCCGTGGCCCAGTCAGTTTATAAAGCCATGGACCTGCAGCCGACGAAGTATGCCATGTGGGAGGTCGACTTTGTCTTGTAATATCCAGCGAAACACACTTGGACGGATCCTGACAGCGTTGCTGCTGCTCACATCCGTGGTATCATCCGGATGCGCATTTTTCCGTGGGAACTATGATGATGAGTTTAAGGCCGATGATGTCGCCGCGATCAAGGTCGGCATCGCGACCCGACAAGACGTAGCCAACTTGTTGGGTGCGCCCGAGAGAGTCATTGAAGTCAACGATCAAGAGATCTTTCATTACTATAATTACGTTCTCAAGTCGGGAACGATACTGTTCTTTTCCAGAACCAATGTCGTGGGGAATGACCTGTATGTCTTTTTCTCTCGAGACGGGATTGCTCAGCAGGTGATCTTCGGACGCCAGAAACCGTCGCCCAAGCTGCAATTTTGGCCTTTTGGCGACTGAGCTGTTATGACTCGAGGCCGACAAGGCATCGTGATGGCATTGTGCCTTCTCGCGGTCTTCCTGCAAGGATGTCCTCTTTCCTGGCGACGTTTATGTCTTAATGAGGTCATTCAGCAGGACGACGCCTCTTTCATCATCCCAGGCACGACCACGTTGGCGAATGTCGTCGAACGGTTGGGCGCCCCCTCCAGCGTCAAAGCCGCAGACACCGGCGCCATCGTTCGCTATCAATTCCTGGACATAAAATACTTTACGGTCAACCTCACCCGCCCGCTGCCCTTTCTCTTTCCGGCTCTGTCCACCGTTCCCAGTGACCTCTACCAATTTACGATCAGCGGAGGAGGACTCGGAACAGCGGAACTGCAGATCGAATTCGATGAGAATTGGACCGTGGTCTATTACGCGTTTGCGGACCACTTGAAGGCCAGCCATTACACTCCCTGACATCGACGACGTGCTGAACCATCACGACGTCTTCTGGTAACGGAGCAACTCGAAGACCGACTGCCGAAATCATAGCGCACCTCATCACGCGCAGTTCTCCGCTCCACCCCTTGATTCTCGCTCGCCGTACACATGCAGATTTGCCGCTTCACCGACATCCCGCTATAATCGTTTCCCAATGGCTCACCCTCCGCCCGATGAACCAACCTTCTCGGTCGATGTCTCGCAGTCATCATCCGACATTCCAGTCAACCACGATCTCGCCTTCCTCCAGCGGGACGAACTTCGACCATTCAGGCTCGGACTTGAATTGCTCAAGCCGGAATTCATCCAGAAGGAAGAAGGAATACGATCGACGATCGTGGTCTTCGGTGCATGGGACCTAATCGTCCGTTATCGCGGTGTACCGACACCTCGATGAACGCAGCGCGTCACGCGCGTCACGCTGGTGTCCGCATCGGATCAGCGTCCATTGCTTGAGGAGAATCACGCATGTCCCAGGCCCGATCCTTCAGAAGGATGATCACGATAGCGCTCGTCCTCGCCACGTGCCATCCGATCAGTTCATGGGGAACGGACGCCTCTCCAGAAGGCGCCGAATCCCGCGCACGAGCGCGAGAGCTCGGCATCATCGTGGGTCGATACCAACCGGGGCCGCTCAATGCGATTACGGACATACCAGGCCTCAAGGTCGGTCATCGTACTCTCATGGTTGGAGATGGCCCGCTTACTCCGGGACAAGGCCCGGTACGCACCGGTGTCACCGTGATCATTCCGCGCGATGATGTCTGGCATAAGAAAGTCCCGGCGGGGGGCTTTGTTCTGAACGGGACCGGCGAGATGACCGGTTTGGCATGGGTAGCGGAATCAGGATTTCTGGAGTATCCGATCGCTCTGACGAATACACTCAACCTGCCGCTGGTCTCCAACGGCGTCATGAGTTGGATGATCAAACAATATCCCGGCATCGGCATCACGGATGACACGCTGACGCCTGTCGTCGCCGAGTGCGATGATAGCCGTCTGAATGACAGTCAAGGCCGGCATGTGTCCGAGGCAGATGTTGTCTCTGCTCTCGACAGTGCCTCCGGCGGACCGGTGGGGGAGGGAACCATCGGCGCCGGAACCGGGATGGTGTCGTATGGCTTCAAAGGTGGCATCGGCACATCGTCAAGAAAACTACCGGATGAGGAAGGCGGGTATACGATCGGCGTATTGGTGAATGCGAACCACGGCCGCCGGCCGGAACTTGTGATGGCAGGGGTGCCGGTGGGACTCTTGTATGAGAAGACCGGATCCGGTTCAAGCCTCTCTGTCCCAGGAGACCACGAACGGTCGTTGTTGGCCGGCGCGGGCAGCGCGCAAGGATCCATTATCATCATCATTGCGACCGACGCCCCACTCGATGGGAGGCAGCTCGGCCGGCTGGCCAAGCGGGCAGCCTTGGGATTGGCACGAACCGGTTCAACGGCGAGACATGGCAGCGGAGATTTTATGCTCGCATTGTCCACCGGCAACGTCATTCCTCATTATCCGCGCGACCCAACCTTTACGATGTCGCACTTGTCGGATGCCCACATAAATCCACTCCTAACCGCCACGGTAGAGGCCACGGAGGAAGCCATCCTCAATGCGCTCACGACCGCGACCACTGTTGTCGGTCGAGACGGTCACAAGGCCGAGGCCATTTCGTTGACACGACTGCAGTCGATTCTGCGCATGTACTCGGCAGATCGCCCATAGTGTCCGATCGGCTCCGCAGGGACAACTCTCAGCTCCCTAAGCACCTTGCATTTGTTTCGGCCCATCGCTATGCTCCTACTCCGGTTGGAAAAGATGCGGTACGCCATGAGCGAATATCACATAGGCGGAGGGCTACGACTCCTTACGGCACTGGAGAAGACGGAACAATTTGCTGCGTTTCTCAAGACGAGAATGACTCCCGCCTTGGAAACACAGGATCCGACCGAGCTCCACTACCTTCTCGCACAATTGGACGACTTTCATTCGTACATGTGGCGTTACTACAAGAAATTGGCTGCCGAACGCCCGCACAGAATGAATCCTGATTTGTAGGAGACTTCCCCTCTCGATTCCCTTCGATCCATAGCTGATTGATGAGCACCTCGACATGATTCTCACTCGCTCTTCGACCCTTCGTTTCGCCTCTACACTGACTCGGGACACAGAACCCGGAACGGCGGCTCGAGCCCTGGTCGATGGCGTGCGCCGAGAATTGGGTAGCCATACGATCGATCTCGCCTTTCTATTTGTCTCGACTCAATACGGCCGGCACCTGCGCGAACTCTCCGCGGTTCTTCGTCACGAGCTCAATCCGCGCATGTTGGTGGGTTGTACCGGAGAAGGCGTGATCGGAGGACGAAAAGAGGTCGAAGCAGAACCGGCCGCCACCCTCTGGGTCGCTCATATGCCCGGAGTACATGTGGCTCCTTTGCGACTCTCCTTCTCCGGACTCCATGACCGCTTCACGCTCGCGGAATGGCCGGACTCCTTACCAGCCGGAGCGGAGCGCCCTGTTTTTATGCTCTTCGCCGACCCGTTTTCGACGCCCATGCAGGACGTCTTGACGTTGGTAGAGGATCGGTATCCGGAAGCGATCGCCATCGGCGGCCTCGCCGGGGGTGGGCAGGATCTTGGGGACAACCGATTGCTCCTGAATGAGCGGGTGCACGACTCTGGATTGGTCGGAGTGGTCATTACCGGAGACATCTCCATCAGAACCGTGGTTTCGCAGGGCTGCCGTCCCATCGGGGAGCGATACATGATCACCAAAGCGGAGCACAATGTCGTCCATGAATTGAGCGGGATATCCGCCTTGACGTGCTTGCAGAATGTTTTCGGCTCGTTGACCAATGACGAGCGGGCACTTGCTCATCGAGCGCTCCACATCGGGATTGCCATCGACGAACACCGATCGCGATTTGACCGTGGCGATTTTCTCGTTCGCAACCTCATCGGCGCAGACCAACAAACCGGCGCGGTCGTGATCGGGGATGTCGTCCAGGAAGGACAGACCGTACAATTCCAGGTGCGCGACGCTCAAGCAGCCACCGACGATCTGAATCTCCTGTTGGCAGCGGCCCGAGGGAAGCAGGAGAGATCCGCGCTCGGAGCATTACTCTTCAGTTGCTGTGGGCGCGGCAAAGGGCTGTTCGGTTGTGCAGATCATGACATTTCGGTTGTGGAAGAACACTTCGGACACGTCCCGGTGTCCGGCTTCTTCGCCCAGGGGGAGATCGGTCCGGTTGGAGGACGTAGTTTCCTCCATGGATACACGGCAAGCCTGGCCCTGTTCGGCGATCCTCCTACCGGGACATCAGCCAATTCCTGATGATCATGCTCGTCGGCATCATTGACTTCCCAGTACGTAGTCTTTTCCTGTGCCGTCAACCCGGAAACCCAAGGAGCTCTTCATGATCTATCGGATCTCGTGTGCGACACTGTCGCTTCTGGTTATTCTGACCGGAACAGTGCTGGCTGCTGACGTGAAACCACTGGACAAATCACCCGGAGCAAAAGAAATGACGACCGACTCAGGCCTGAAATATGTGGATGTCACGGTTGGAGATGGACGCGAGGCAGCCGTCGGAGACACAGCGACCGTTCACTATACCGGATGGCTGGTAGACGGGAAAAAGTTCGATAGTTCCCTTGACCGTAACGAGCCTTTTTCATTCCGTGTCGGTTCAGGCCAAGTCATCAAAGGCTGGGATGAGGGCGTGGCCGGCATGAAAGTCGGAGGAAAAAGAAAACTCACCATTCCGCCTCAATTGGGGTATGGGGCGCGAGGAGCCGGAGGAGTGATCCCTCCCAATGCGACACTGATTTTTGATGTCGAGTTACTCGGCCTCCGGTGAGCGTAGTTCAGTGATGAAACGCACCCCGCTCTTTCCCAATCACCAAGCGTGCCACGCCAAGCTGGTTGATTTCGCCGGATGGGAGATGCCCATCCAATACTCCGGCGTCATCGACGAATACCAGACGGTACGTTCTCGGGTTGGTCTTTTCGACGTCAGCCACATGGGAAGAATTGCCGTGACGGGTGAAGGCGCCTCGTCATTTTTGCAGCGGATGACGACGAACAATGTGTCGCAGCTGGCGATCGGGCACTCTCACTATTCTATGCTCTGCAATGCGCGGGGCGGCATCAAAGACGACATTTTTGTGTACCACGTGGAGCACCGAGAGTTCCTGGTGTGTGTGAATGCTTCGAATCGCGAAAAAGCCGTCGCCTGGTTGGACGAGCATCTGACTACGTCAGACCATTGCCGCGTCAATGATCGCTCCGAGGATCTCGCTCAACTGGCTCTGCAAGGACCGGCTTCGCGGGAACTGCTCTCCGGGTTCGACATTGCCGGTCTCGCGTCACTCAAACCCCGTCAGTGCCTGCAGACGACGCGACTCGGGGAAACGACTCTGATTTCCCGAACCGGCTATACCGGTGAATTGGGATACGAATTGTACCTCCCGTCCCGGCTCGCGCCACAAGTCTGGGACCGCCTCGTAGATATCGGCGGCCCCGGAGGCATGAAGCCTGCCGGACTCGGCGCCAGAGACCTCCTACGTCTGGAGATGGGATATTTGCTCTATGGCAATGACATTACCGAAGAGACGACGCCGCTCGAAGCAGGTGCGGAGTGGGTGGTGCGGTTTGAAAAGGGAGAATTTATCGGCCGTGAGGCTTTGCTGCGTCAACAGGCCGGAACCCTATCGACCAGACTCATCGCTTTCGAGCTGGTTGAAAAGGCCGTGCCTCGTCACGGATTCACTATTACCGAGGGGCATTCGTCGCCTGGGCCCATCGGAACGGTCACGAGCGGGAATCTTTCACCACTGTTACAAAAGGGCATCGGCCTCGGCTACGTGCCGGTCGCGATGTCGAAGCCGGGGACGCGGGTTCACATTGATATCAGAGGTAAACTCATTCCTGCAGTCGTGGTGAAACCACCGTTCTATAGAAAATCCAGAGCGAATGGCTGATGGCTTATAGCACGAGCCAGAAAGACACGCCTTCGGGACTTGTTTCGGCCATACGCCATACGCCATAGGCCATATGCTCCTATGACCAAGAACATCTATAGCGGCCGGGTCGTGACGCTCAATATTGATACAGTTCGCCTGCCGAATGGCGTTACCGTCGACCTCGAAGTCATCCGGCACCCAGGAGCCGCCGCGGTAGTCCCTATGAAAAACGCCGGGACCGTCATCCTGATCAAACAGTTCCGCCATGCTGCAAATGGATTCATCTATGAGATTCCAGCCGGAAAGTTACATCCCGGCGAAGACCCGCTCCATTGCGCGGCTCGGGAATTGGAAGAGGAGATCGGATACCGATCGGATCGCTTTGAATTGCTGTCCAGCATTCTGACGGCGCCCGGATTCGCTGATGAGATCATTCACGTGTACAAGGCCACGAACCTCACCAAAGGCATGCAACAGCTTGATCAGGATGAAGTGTTGGAAGTCGTCGAGATATCGCTTCCGGATGCAATAAAGAAAATTGAAGATGGAACGATTCGAGATGCAAAAACGATTGTGGGGTTGCAGGCGGTGTTTATCCAGTCACTGAAGGGGTGATGCGACTCAAGAGGTCTCCCCTATGTATAGGGAGACCTCCCGAGCCAGCTAGCCTCGCCAAGAGACTTCCAAAATTACTTGGGGGCGGGGGCGGGCTTCTTCTCTTCCTTCTTCTTCTCTTCCCCGTACACCATCTGGGTGAGCTTAGGACCCTTCTTTTCTTCCTTCTTCTTCTCTTCGCCCGCGAATGCAGGAGCGCTGAACGCGACCAACACCGCAACCGCCAACATGCTCAACATAATCCGCTTCATAGTATTTCACCCCCTTTTGGTATTAGAGTGTTTATGGAAGGCAGCGATGCATTGAAGCAAGTGAAGTGCCTAGGGGGCTGGTCGGAGTAATCTTATGTTTTTCGACTGTTTATATTACACTTGGCGACCACCCGCGGTTCTCCAAGACTACTCTCTGTGGCAGAATGGCGAAACCATCACTAAACCGCCCCAGGAATACCAGCTTAGGTTCTAACTCCAAGTGCAACACGGCAGGCCCTGATGGGCTACGGTGTTGCCATGCCAAAGAAATCCTACAGACACATGAGCGCCGAAGAACGTGCGACCGTGAGTCTGGGCCTGGCCCAGGGGCACTCGTTGCGAACGATGGCCGCGGTCTTGGGACGCGCCCCCAGCACCCTGAGCCGCGAATACGCCCGCAACAGGACACGGGGCCATCCTTATCGCGCCTGCACGGCCCAGACGTTGGCGGCCACCCGAGCCCGTCAGCCCCGGCGCTCCCGTACACTCCTGGATCCCTGGCTGTGGCAGTATGTGCGTACCCACTTGGCCGAGGGCTGCTCGCCTGAGCAGATTGCCGGGCGTCTCAAACGCGCGTATCCTGACGACATGGGGAACCAGCTCTCGGCAGAGACCATCTATGCGGGCCTGTCTGTGCTGCCACGCGGCACGCTGCGGAGCGCACTGCTGACCGCGTTGCGGCAGGCACACAAGGCGCGCCGGCCTCGATCGAGGGGGACCGACCGACGGGGCCAGCTCCCCAACATGACGCCGATTGCCGAGCGCCCTGCCGACGTGGCCACCCGCACGGTGCCTGGCCACTGGGAAGGCGACCTCCTCAAGGGGGCCCGCAATGGGTCGGCCGTCGGCACGCTGGTGGAGCGGACGACGCGCCTGGTCCTGCTGGCCCGGATGGACGGGACGGATGCGACGAGTGCCCGACAGGGCTTCACCAAGACACTCCGGCATGTGCCTGCTCCGCTGCGGAAAACCCTGACCTATGATCGGGGAAAAGAAATGGCCGAGCATGAGCGCCTGGCAGAGCGGCTGGCGATCCGGGTGTTCTTTGCCGATCCGCATAGCCCCTGGCAACGGGGGACCAACGAGAACACGAATGGGCTGCTGCGGCAGTACTTGCCCAAGGGGACGGACTTGTCGGGCTATACGCAGCGCGAGTTGAACGCCATCGCCCATCGCCTGAACACGCGCCCGAGAAAGTGTCTCCACTTCGCCACGCCCCTGGAAGTCTATGCGCAGCTGCGCCATCATTCACCCGTTGCACTTGGAACTTGAAACCGCCCAGTAAATCGAGCCGAAGAACGAGACAGGAGCGAAGCCTGCTCCCTGACCCGGGCCAATGTCCGTGCGGTTTGTCTGACCATATCGCACCGAACATACGGGTTCTCTTTGTGGGGATTAACCCTGGTTTGCGTTCGGCATTCCTCGGCCATCATTTTGCCGGATATTCAAATCGATTCTGGAAGGTGCTGTACGCATCCGGCCTGGTCCCAGAGCCCCTCACGTATAGGGACGACTGGCGTCTGCCGTCCTTCGGCTTGGGTCTCACAAACATGGTCGCCAGACCTACGGCGGGCATCCGTGAGCTTACCGCACGGGAGTACGAGGACGGACGAACCCAGCTCCTGACCACAATCGCTCGCTATCAACCATCCGTTGTGGCAGTTTTGGGACTGTCTCTCGCTACCATCCTTTTGGGAACTGGACGGATTTCAACCAGACGATTACCAGGGCTGCAGCGGGAACGTCTTGTGAATTCCTCTGTGTTTTTGCTCCCCAACCCCAGCGGACGCAATGCGCACTATTCCTTAGCCGACATGGTGAAGGTGTTTCGCGATCTGCGGGGGTTCCTCCTGAAGACGGTCCGGCATTCAACAGTCCACAAGGGGGGAGGATCACAGCATCCGACGTAGCACCCGTTCCTACTATTCGCAGGTCCGCGACGCGAAGAATAGTGAGGCGCACGGTGCGATGAATAAAGAGCACCACGTTTGTGCGCGCCAGCGAGTCGGTGAGCTGGCAGTGTCCCAAGTCGCCTCATGTCTGCGTACGGGCGCGAGCCGGTGAGCGCCCAGTGTCTTACGTTTATGCGCGCCGGCGAGGCGGTGAGCCGGCAGTTCCGGAGGGCGAATCGTATACATTTCACCCGCCCGCCCCGAGCCTGCCGAGACAGGCTCTTTTCCCCTGTCCGTACGTTGAGGTGCGCGAGGCGACGAATAAGTCGCCTCAAGTTTGCGCACGGGCGCGAGACGGTGAGCGCCCAGTGTCTTCTAAGCGCGGCGAGAACAAAGCTGGCGGACTTTTTCAGCAGCAAAGGAGTCGACATTCGATCCAGCGGGACGGGCCACCGAGAACGTGATCGGACGGGTGACTGGTTTTTGGCGCGATGTTTGTTTTATATTCGATTTTCACATATCGGGTGGTCCAATGGATGGAAGATCCTTGAACAAGCATTGGTTGATGTATGGCATTGCCGTCCTCATACAGGTCTCGGCTATCCACGTGCATGCCGAGGAACGGACTCAGGCCCTCATAGAAAGCGCCATGAAAGAATGCGATCTGGGGCGCATCGCGCAGGACCGGTCGGTTCGTCTGGCTCATTTCCAAAAAGGGCAGAGACTTGGTGAACGCGCCGTCGAAACCGATGAGCGATCACCGGCCGCGCATTTCGCTCTCTTTTGCAACCTGGGCGAACTCTTGCGGATCGATGGCGAAACCAGCATTGCCTCCGTGCTGGGATTGCGTCGGGTGCTGAAGGAACTTGATCGTACCATCGAACTTGCGCCGGACCATTTGGATGCTCTGTCGGCCAAAGGAACCTTTCTCGTCCGGCTGCCGACCTTATTCGGTGGGGACAGACAGAAGGGAGAGCATATTCTCGAAGACGTGATCCGGAGAGATCCCACCTCAGTCAATGCTCGCTTGAGCCTCGCAAAAAGCTACTGCGGGGGAGGCAGGCACGATGAAGCGATCTCACTTGCCTCGCACGCGCTCGACCTGGCTGACCTGCAACATAGCGAGGCCTTCATACACGAAGCGAGAGCCGTCTTGGCTCAACTTCGAGCGAGAGCCGCGAAAGCCAACTAACCGCTTGTGTTCTTCGTTCGTATCTCGTCCGTGAAGAAATTCATAACTTGATGATCTGTTCATTTGTTGAACGTCGGAAGTTCATCAGATCGCCAAATCAACAGATCATCAGATGTTCCTTTTGCGCTTCACGCCACACCGGCTCCAACCCGTATCAAGCCATCTTCCAATATGTCAATCCTCTCGCCATTGGTGCCGCAGACCAGGCTGGCTCACTCTCAATCCGCGTGAAGAGGTTTTCTCATACCGTATTCACTTGCCCATCATGCATTGGCTCTGTGGATTCAACTCTTCAATTGATGAACAGCCTGAATGGTCGCATCAATCTCTTCCGGTGAGGTCAGCAGACCTGGGGCCAATCGCGCATAGTGGTTGGCATAGGGCGTCACGCTTCCCATGATGCCGCGCTGTCTGAGTCGATCCACCGTTTCCTGCGGGTCCATGCCGTCCACGTCGAAACAGACGATTCCCGATGACAACTCCCTGGACCTGGGCGTGTGAAGCCGCACATGTCGTAGTGATGCCAGACCTGATTTAAGCTGGTCATTCAACGCATGAATCCGTTCGGTGACTCGCTGTTTCCCGATAGCCTGATGGAAGTTGAACGCTTCGTCCAGCGCCCATCGATGTTCGAACGAATGAAAGCCACCGGGCGTCATAGAGATTGATCGGGGAAGATCATGCGGCGGCAGGTCTCTCGTCCAGATGTCGTATGCTTCGGTGTTAAACGTGGGAATGATGGCATTCGCAGCTGGCCATGCTCGCGTATGACCCCACACGAGCCCCGTTCCGCGAGGACCGAACATCCATTTATGCGTGCCTGCAATGAAGAAATCACATCCGGCCTCGTTCAGACGGACATCCTCCACCCCCAATGCATGGACCCCGTCGACACAGAACAGGATCCGATCCTTCTCCGTCCGGCCGGCATTGATCTCCGCGAGCCGCTCGCCGATGTGCCGGATCGGCAGTTTCAATCCGGTACCGGAATGCACCCATGTCACCGCCAGAACCCGCGTGTGGGCTGTGAGATGACTGACGATGGTGTCGACGACTTCGTCGCGAGTCACGCTGTGGAGATCGCGGTACAGCGCGATGTGCCGAACCACGGCGCCGGTCCGCTGCGCCCTCAACTTCAGAGACACGTCGGTTGCATAGTGATCGTGGATCGTCGTGAGTATCTCCTGTCCTTCCGTCAGCGACATCCCGCCGTACAAGAGCCCCAATCCCATCGTCGTGCTATCTGTCAGGGCAATCTCAGTCGGGTCCACGGCCAGATAGTCCGCCGCCGCACGGAGCACCGCGGCTTCCTTCTTCTGCTCATGTTCCAGCCAGTACCCGATCGGGTTGGCATCCAGACCATCCCGATGACGCTCGATGGCTTTTCGTACAGAGGCGGGATGCGATGCTAAAAAGAACCCCGCCATATGAATAAGATCGGGAGACAGGCGGAACTGCGATCGAACCCACTCCCAGTTTGTCAACGCCTCATCGGCGGGTCGTCCAGCGAATCCTGTGGAGGACGTGACTCCAGACAGCAGTGACGCCCCGAGCGCCAACCCGGTCCTGACTAGAAACCTCCTTCGATTCATTTGAGTCATGAAGTTCCTTCGTGATGCAAGGGGGTATAACGATCTGGTTCTGATCTAGCCCGTTGGTATTCACTCATGGCCTATCGATCCGAGGCCGCTGCAATTGCTCGATTTCACGCCGTGACGGCATCGCGTTCTGAGCTCCACGCTTCGTCGTGGCGAGCGCGCCCGCGGCATTGGCGAAACTGATCGCCGTCTCGAGCGAGTCTCCTTCGGCCAATGCACAGGCCAAGGCTCCGTTGAATGCATCGCCCGCTCCTGTGGAATCCACCACCTCCACTGCAAAAGCAGGAAATTCACGGAGACCGGAGCTATCCATCAACAATGCGCCTTGCGCGCCACGTGTGACCACCACCGATCGTGTGCCCCGTTTCACAAGCACGCGAGCCGCTTCCGCCGCGTCACTCTGCCCGGCCAGTTGATAGACCTCGCCTTCATTCGGCGTGAGAATGTCGACCAATTTGAGAAGTTCTGTTGAGAGAGGCTGAGCGGGAGCCGGATTCAGAATGGTCAACAGTCGGTTCTTCCTCGCAAGCGTGAGGGCCTGCATCACCGCTGGAATTGGAATTTCCAATTGAACGAGGAGTACCCGTGCGGCGGCCATCAGGGCGGAGGTGCGTGATACTTCCTCGGACGTCAGCATCAGATTGCTCCCGGGAGCGACCGCAATCTGATTGGCCCCGGTCCGATCCACCACGATCAAGGCCACGCCGGTGGGGGACTTCGGATCGCGTATGATTCCTGTTTGGGGCAACCCCATTGCAACCAAATTTTTCTCTATCAGTTTTCCATTGGAATCGGTGCCTATTTTCGACAGCAGTATGACATCGCCTCCAGCTTTCCGGGCCGCTACTGCCTGGTTCGCCCCCTTTCCTCCGAAGGATTGATAGAAATCACGTCCCAGCACGGTTTCACCTCGCGCGGGCAAGCGGTCCACATTGACACATAAATCAAGATTACTGGAGCCGACCACGATTACCTTCGGCATAGTCGATCCTCAAACAATTCGATGACCCGCTCGGGTTTGACTCCCACGGCCACCTGCACGTTGGGCGGTGATCTGTATTCGGCATGCAGGACACGACGATCGGCCACGGTGAGCCCACGAGTGACAGTTCCGGCAGCTTCGACTTCGACCTGTAACGATTCCACCGTCACGACACTGGGATCGATCGCTGTCGCGACCGCGAGAGGATCGTGCAGGTAGAACTGTCCGTGCCCTTCCGTCAATTCCGCATAATCAAACGCCTTTCCCGTCGCATCTCCGACAAACCTCGCCACGGGATCGGAAGACCCTTCCACCAATCGAGCAAGACCGGTGCGACTGAACCCGACTTGCGTCGTCACGTCGAGCGGAACGATCGTCAGGGGCAACCCTGACTGGACGACTCGCTGAGCCGCATGGGGATCAACATACATATTGAACTCCGCGGCCGGCGCCACGTTCCCCGGTACCGCGATTGCTCCTCCCATACAAATGACCCGCGTAAACTTCCGGACCAGTTCAGGGTTGACCTTGAGCGCGAGAGCGAGATTCGTGAGCGGGCCGAGCGTAATCAAGACCAGTTCCCCGGGATATCGTCTGGCACATTCACTCCAGACCTCTTGCGCGGTCGGCAAAGACGCCGGAAGACGCGGCTGGGGATAACGGCATGCTGTCCCCCCATCATGAAAGCGATCAAGTTCTCCCAGACCGTCATGTCCATGAAAATGGGTGGCATCGACCAGTTGATGCTCGAGCGGACGGGCAGCTCCCTGCCCCACGAGCAACTCCGAGGGAGGCTGCACCAGGTTGAGGACACGGAACAGATTCTTGGTGGCCTGCCCGACAGGAACGTTGCCGCAGACAGTCGTGATCCCCACCACGTCCAACTCGGGTGACGACAAGGCTAGGAGAATTGCCAATGCATCATCAACCCCTGGGTCCGTATCGATGATCACCCGAGTGGTAGAGGACACGTGCACCTCGTCACATGCTGATCCGTTACGAGCGATGCGCTGAGGTGAAGCGGCACCGAAACATCTGATGATCTGTTGATTTGGCGATCTGATGAACTTCTGACATGCACCAAATGAACAGATCAACAAATCATAAATTTCTTCACGGTCAGACGCCCTCTTTCGACCGGTTTCCGTCGAATTCCCCGACAAAACGCGTCGACGTCGCCAGTTCATCAAGCGTCTGTTCATAGGTCCCGGCCTCGTTCTCCGGTCCCATCAGAAAATAAATCACGCAATCGTGGGCCGGGCTCAAAAGAGCCAGCGCGCGCCCGATCGACGAGTCGCCTAGATAAGACCGCGTGAGTCTGGTTTCCGTTCTCCCGAGAATACCGGTAGGAACAAAGGACACCCCATGCGAGAGGGCAAGCGGCTGACAGAGTTCATTTTCTACGGCGTCCGCAGTGACCTGCCCTAAGGGGAAGATCATTCCGAGGCCCCTTCCCTCGTCGGACATAAGAAACGGAAGTTCGGAATCCTCGAACACAGTTGCGTGCCACCCGCGCGGGATCGTAAACGTAAAGCCCTTTCCCGGAATATGGAGGATGGTACCGGTTTGATAATTGCCCCCGGGGGCAAGATCGACGGACTCCTCAGGCGGACCTGTGTCTGAGGGCCGCTCCTCAGCCTTGGCCGTGGGCGTACCAGTCCCGGTCAGGCCTATCAACGTCAGGACCAGGATAAAAGCTCGCACGGAGGGGTAAAGAACCGGTGGAGCACTGCCGATCAAATGAGCGGCATTCATGGCGGGTTAGGAGCTACTGTCCATCGGTGGACAGGTACAAAACAGGTTGCGATCTCCGAATGCCTCATCGATGCGTCCGACCGCCGGCCAGAACTTGTGATCACGCACCCAGGGTGCCGGAAATGCTGCTTGCTCACGTGTATAGGACCTGGTCCATTCCGTCTTCGTGACGACCTCCGCCGTGTGAGGCGCTTGTTTCAGGATATTCCCCGCTCGGGGTTGGCGGCCGTCGATGACCTCCTGAATTTCACTGCGAATCGCAATCAACGCGTCGCAGAATCGGTCGAGCTCAGACTTCGACTCACTTTCCGTCGGTTCGATCATCAAAGTCCCTGCCACGGGAAACGATACGGTCGGGGCATGAAAACCATAGTCCATCAGACGTTTGGCAACATCCATGGCTTCAATGCCGCCCCTCTCCTTGAGGGGACGCAGATCGAGAATGAACTCATGGGCGACCAAGCCATGCCGTCCGGCATACAAGACGGAATAATGTTTCTCCAATCGCTTCGCCATGTAGTTGGCATTGAGAATGGCGACCTGAGTCGCTTTGGTGAGGCCATCCCGGCCCATCAACGCAATATAGACCCAGGGGATCGTCAAGATGCTCGGACTGCCATAGGGAGCCGCTGAGACGGCGCCGATGGCATCGGTCCCTCCGACCTTCACCACGGGATGTCCGGGGAGAAACGGGCTCAGGTGGCGAGCCACACCGATCGGACCCATCCCGGGACCACCTCCACCGTGCGGAATGCAGAAGGTCTTGTGCAGGTTCAAATGGCAGACATCCGCCCCGATGTCCGCCGGACGGCAGAGACCAACTTGAGCGTTCAGGTTGGCTCCGTCCATGTATACCTGTCCTCCGTGAGTGTGGACGATCTGGCACATCCGTCGAATGCCTTCTTCGAACACGCCGTGGGTCGACGGGTAGGTGATCATGATGGCTGCCAGCCGATCACGATGCTGAGAAGCTTTGGCTTCGAGATCCTTCAGGTCCACGTTGCCGTAGGTATCGCACGCGACGGGGACGACCGACATCCCGGCCATGGCGGCGCTTGCAGGATTTGTCCCGTGGGCCGAAACCGGAATCAGGCACACATCACGATGCGATTCTCCACGATGGCGATGGTATGCGCGAATGGCCATGAGTCCGGCATATTCCCCTTGTGATCCGGCATTCGGTTGCAACGAGATCGCGGCAAACCCGGTGATTTCGGCGAGCCACTGCTCAAGTTGCCGGAACAACTCGAAATATCCCTCGGTTTGGTCCGTCGGAGCAAACGGATGGAGACCTGCAAACTCCGGCCAGGTGACGGGCAGCATTTCGGCGGTCGCATTGAGCTTCATCGTGCAGGAACCCAGCGGGATCATCGAGTGCACCAGCGAAAGATCCCGAGCTTGTAGCCGGTGTATATAGCGCAACATCTCGTGCTCGGAATGATATCGATTGAAGACGGGATGGGTCAGATACCCACTGGTTCGAGCCAGAGCCGGCGAATACCCAACCTCGATCTGCTGCGTCAGTTCCTCCACGTGGACCGGCTTGTCCATGGGTCCCCTGAAGATGGACAGAAGCGTTTCGATCTCGTGCAGGGTGGTTCGTTCATCCAACGACAACCCGAGACTCTGATCGTCGTGGCACCGCAGATTGATGTGCTGTTCAGCCGCACGGCCAAGAATCCTTTCCTTCTGGTCCTGATGCACGCGAATGCGGAGCGTATCGAAAAACGCCTCCGGCCCGACGTGGTAGCCATGTCGTCGAAGCCCTTCAGCGAGCAACACCGCAAAGCCATGCACGCGTCGTGCGATCCGGCGCAACCCTTCCGGACCATGGAATACCGCATACATGGACGCCATGACGGCAAGCAGTACTTGCGCCGTGCAAATATTGCTCGTCGCTTTCTCACGGCGGATATGTTGCTCCCGAGTCTGCAGAGAGAGACGATAGGCAATCTTTCCGGCCGCATCGCGGGAAGCCCCGACGATCCGCCCGGGTATTTGCCGCTTATATTCTTCCTTCGTCGACAAGAATCCGGCATGGGGACCGCCGAATCCGAGCGGCACTCCGAATCGTTGACTCGTTCCGACGGCGATATCTGCTCCAAATTCACCGGGTGGACGCAATAGCGTTATGGCCAACAAATCCGTTGCAACGACGACCAGCGTCCCGGCGGCGTGGGCGCCCTTCACCAGTTCGCCATAATCGCCGACATATCCGTCGGTCGTCGGATATTGCAGAAGTATCCCGCTCAGCCGCCCGCTGGAGAAATCAATCGACTTATTGGCCCCGAGCCGAATGGTCACTCCAAGCGGCGCCGCACGAGTCTCAACCACGGCAATGGTCTGCGGGTGGCAATCCTGAGAGACGAAGAATTCTTTCCTTTCGTGCCCACTCGCGCGGGACACGGACACACACATCGCCATGGCTTCCGCAGCCGCCGTCGCTTCATCCAATAATGACGCGTTCGTGAGCGGAAGGCCGGTCAGATCTGCCACCATCGTCTGAAAGTTGATGAGCGCCTCGAGGCGACCCTGTGCAATTTCGGCCTGATAAGGGGTATATTGCGTATACCAGGCCGGATCCTCGAGCACGTTCCGCTGAACAACCCCCGGTGTGACACAGTCGTAATACCCCATACCGATCAATGATCGATACATGCGGTTCCGTGCGGCCATTGCCCGCAATTCGTCCAATACCTCCAGTTCGCTTCGATGCGCCGGGATAGCGAGCGGGTGGCGGAGCCTGATGTCGGCAGGAATCGTCCCATCGACGAGCGCCTCCAGCGATTGCAGGCCTAGGATAGCCAACATCTCCTGGATATCCGCATCTGTGGGTCCCAGGTGCCGGTGCACAAAAGAATCCATTGGTGTAAAAATATCGGGATGCGACATGAAGTGTATACCGTCCTTGCTGGGAACTGGCTGAGCGTCCGGTTGTTTCTCTCTTGCTGGTAACGTACCATGCTCGGAGGTCATTTCCAAGCATCGCATTTAATCGATGGTGCGCTTGTTCCATTCCGTCGGTTCGGTCATAGTTGCTCGTTGATCATGAGAACGATGTCACCAGCAGATACGTATCTGATCCACGCCTTACCAATCCGTTCATGCGCCGTCAATCATGCCCACGCATGATGTCTTGATCGTCGGCGCAGGGCTCGCCGGAATGCGAGCCGCGCTCGCTATTCCACGCGGTTTCGACGTCGCCGTCATCTCAAAAGTCCATCCGGTCAGAAGTCATTCTGTCGCGGCCCAAGGTGGTATCAACGGCGCCTTGGCTGAAAATGACTCCTGGGAAGCCCATGCATTCGATACGGCCAAAGGAGGGATTTATCTCGGCGACCAGGATGCCATCGAAGCGATGTGTCGCGAAGCGCCCCAGGATCTGTTGGAACTCGAGCAGATGGGGGTCATTTTCAGCCGGACTCAGGATGGCCGTATCGCCCAACGACCGTTCGGCGGGGCAGGATTTCCTCGCACCTGCTATGCCGCCGATCGAACCGGTCATGCCCTCCTCCACGCGATGTACGAACAACTGCTCAAACAGCAGGTGCGCGTCTATGAAGAATGGTATGTCACGGCACTGGCCGTCGAAGGCGGGCGGTGTGTCGGCCTGGTGGCCTGGGACCTGATCCATGGGACATTGCACCCCATCTCGGCGAAGGCAGTGATTCTCGCGACCGGCGGCAGCGGACGCGTCTTTCTCACCAGCACCAATGCGGTGATCAATACCGGCGATGGAATGGCCTTGGCCTTCCGCGCAGGGGTGCCTCTCAAGGACATGGAATTCGTACAGTTTCATCCAACCACCCTGAAGGACACCGGGATTCTCATTACTGAAGGAGCGCGCGGTGAAGGTGGGTACCTGTTGAATACCATGGGCGAGCGGTTTATGAAACGATATGCGCCCGAGCAGATGGAATTGGCGACCCGCTCTACCGTCTCTCTCGCAATCGGCCAGGAAATTCAGGAGGGTCGGGGTGTTGATGGTTGCGTTTTATTGGACCTCCGCCACCTCGGCCGGGCGCGAATTCTCGAACGACTTCCTCAAATCAGGGAACTGGCGATGGAATTTGCCGGCTTGGACCCGATCGAAACACCGATCCCCGTCCGTCCCGGCGCGCATTACCAGATGGGAGGGATCGCCACGGATCAATGGGGCGAGACTGAACTTCCCGGCCTGTACGCTGCGGGCGAATGTGCCTGCGTCAGCGTGCACGGCGCCAATCGGTTGGGAGGAAATTCCCTGCTCGAAACAATCGTTTTTGGACGCCGGTCAGGCTGCAGAGCCGCCGAGTATGTCAAATCGCTCCCTTCCTATTCTATGTCCGACCAGCACTTCCAATCAGAACAGGAACGCATCCGACGCCTCTTCGCTCATGATGGACTGGAACGGGCATGGCATCTGCGAGATGAACTGGGGAAGACCATGAGCCAGAATCTCGGCATCTTCCGGACTCAGCAATCTATGCAGGAAGCCATGCAGCAGATACAACATCTAAAGCTTCGGTCATCATCTATACACGTTCAGGATAAGGGACACATCTTCAACACCGATTTGATTGAAGCGCTGGAACTGCAGTCATTATTGGATATCGCCGATTCGATCGTGATGGGCGCATTGGCGCGGCAAGAGAGTCGAGGCGCACACTACCGTGGTGATTACCCGAAGCGCGACGATGCGAACTGGTTGCGACATACGTTGGCCTATCCCTCTCCGACCGGACCCATCCTTGGTTACGCTCCGGTCACCATAACCCGCTTCCCTCCTCAATAGCACTGACCAACCATCCTCATTGCCGGCGCCAAGCCGTACCATTCTGCTTGCGACTCGATGCTTGTTTTTGGGTGCCGGCCTGATCTCTCAGGCTCCATGAAGGTTGCGCTCCTCGCATTTTGCGCTATGCTTTTTCAGATGCATTGCAAGGCCTTATGGCGTTGAAACCTCCCTTCTCCCAGCCCACTCCGTTCTCGGTCGCAGAGATTTCTGATGCCGTTTCGTCGAGACAGGGAGCGCGCCCGGCCAACCGGAACGTTACAAGTGACCAGGGCCTCCCAGCAACCGAGCAGGAGCGACGATCGCACGAGACATTGCCGTTCTCCTTTCACGGCCGCGGAGAGACCCTCTTCGGCATACAGATCGTCAATGTCCTCCTGACACTCATGACATTGGGCTGGTATCACTTTTGGGCGAAAGCCAAGGTTCGCAGGCATCTCTTCAGTCAAACAGAATGCGCAGGAGACCGATTCGCGTATCACGGCACGGGGAAGGAACTCTTCACGGGGTTCCTCAAGGCGATGGTTGTGTTCGGCATCCCGTATTTCTGTCTGGCGGCAGCCGCCCAGTTTATCGATTCTCCTCCGTGGATCTCCCTCGTCCTGCGTTCGCTGGGAGGCATCCTCCTGTTCTTGTACGTTCCAATAGCCATGGTGGCTGCTCGACGCTATCGGTGCAGCCGGGCGTCCTGGCGAGGCATCCGGTTCTGTTTTCATGGAAGGACGTGGGATTTTCTCCTCCTATACTTCACAGGTTGGTTGTTCACAGCAATTTCACTCGGGATCTACTATCCTTATTTTTTGGCCCGACGATATGCGTTTTTCGTTTCCCATACCTCTCTAGGAACTCAACCATTCACATTCGACGGTCACGGACGACGTCTGGCCCGACCCTTTGCTGCGGCGCTATTTCTCAGCTATCTCATCGTGATCGGCTGCCTGCTCCTTCTTGCCGTGAAACTCGAGAACGGAGGCCTCTCGTTCCTTTTCCTTCCCCTTATGCTGGGTCCACTTTGGACCTGGTTCCTGGCTCGGAAACACAATTTTCTCTGGGACCATACGTTCATTGCCTCGTCCCGTTTTCATTCCACGGTGACTTGGCAACGACTCCTCACGCTCTATTTGGGAAATGCGGCACTCCTCTTGCTGACCGCCGGAGTCGCGTGGCCGTGGGTCACCGTCAGAAACGCGTGCTTCTTTTTGAGCAACCTGACCCTACGTGGTCCTGTCGACTTCGAGCACATCTTCCAGGGTGCCGCCCAGGCATCGACCACCGGTGAGGGGCTGTCCAACCTTCTTGATACCGGCTTTGACATCGACTAACAGGATGTTGAAAAAGAGCGCCAGCTTTGTAGGACACTGGGTGCTCACCGTCTCGCACCCGTCCGCAAACGTGACGCTCATTATTCTTCGCGTCGCGGACCTCGCTGCGGCCGTACCGCGGAACGAGGTGTCTCGGCACGTCGGGGTTGGGCGGGTGAGAACAATGGTCTTTTTGACCATCCTGCGGGCATCTCGAACTCACACATCTCTCTGTCTTCAAGCACATCGAAATGGGTTTCTCAACAGCCTGCTAGCCCCAATCCGAAAATATTTTCGAGCGCCAAAGGGAGATGTCCTGCGGGTGGCGTGGCGAACGAAGCGTTGTTACCACCCGCCCGCCCCCGGCGCACGAAGCTGCGCCCTGTCCCGAGCGCGCGGTAGCGATAGTCTCCACCGGGGGATGGGGCGCACGGTGCGCTGAATAAAGCGCACCACGTTTGTGCGCGCCCGCGAGTCGGTGAGCGGGCCGGGTCTTGAGTGAGCACGGTGGGGCTGTTCGCCGCGACAGGACCCGCGAAATAGAGTGACCAGATCGTTTCTATTTTCGGATTGAGGCTCGTTGTCACATGGACCGTTCCTGGGTCGGCGATTACCTCGACGGCCGCAGCGCCGCACGTCATCATGTGATTGTCCGAGTCGGCAAGATCTCGTTGGAACTTGTGACCACGACAGGTTTCACGCGAAGCTGGCCCTACAACGCCATGATTCAAACGCAAGGGGCATATAAGGGGGAAGCCGTTCGTTTTGAATATGGGAGCGAGCCGGTTGAATCAGTGGTGATTGCCGACCACTCTGTGCTGGCGGAGATCCGTCGCATGGCCGCTCACCTTCCCGACCATTTCCATGATCCCTCCACGCGGCGCGCTCGAGCCAAATGGACGGCTGTTGCGGTGCTGGCGGTGGTTGTCGCAACCGGTCTGCTCTACCGATGGGGAATTCCCATCGTCTCGGCATTCCTCATGCCCTTGGTCCCTGTGTCATGGGAAGAGGCGTTGGGTGAACAGGTCGTCAGGCATCTCGTTCCGGAGGAACGCCGATGCCGGGACCCCCGACTGATGCAGGCCCTGTCGGTCGTTGTCCATCCGTTGATCCAGGCCGAATCTCCCGATCGATATCCGATTCGCCTTTACGTGCTCGACGACAACGCCATCAACGCATTTGCCGCGCCGGGAGGACATGTCGTGCTCCTGAGAGGTCTCCTGGAACGTACCGAGGCGCCTGAGCAACTGGCCGGCGTCTTGGCCCATGAGCTCCAGCATGTCTACAAACGGCATACGACCCGCGCCATCATAGAACAGACGACGGGCGCCGTCCTGATGACGGCGCTCTCCGGTGATTTCTCAGGGGGATTGACCTGGGGAATCGGGGGGGCGCAGGCGATGAGCGCGCTCCGCTATAGTCGCGCACACGAAGAGGAGGCTGATCTGGCGGGACTGCGGACGATGCAAGCGGCCGGGCTCGATTCTACCGCCATGGTGACCTTCTTTCGCATCATGCAACAGGAGCTTCCCGGTGCCGCAACCGTACCGGATTTTCTGACGACACACCCCCACATGGATGAACGAATCGCCGCGCTCACGATCGCCTCGCATCCTGCGACAGGGCAACCCCGCCGGCTCCTCCTCAAAGAGGACTGGACTGAAATCCGATCCCTATGCGGCTCACAGACGCCAGCTCGGTGATCTGACATCTCATACGATCCTCCGCGAGCCGTCTTTACCGGCATCTTAGCCCGCATTATTCATGAACGGTTCTACTGCAATCGTGGATTCGCTGCTGCGACAAGCTGCACACGGTTTCTGCGGTGTGCAGGCGGGCGGGCTTGCCGCTCAGTCCCTCAACATACTGTTTCAAGTATGCTTCGGATCCTCGCGGCTCCACGCGCCCGTCTCGCGACGCGACTACGCGATTTCGTAACGACTCGTCATGAATAATGTGGGCTAGGCGCCGGCTTTGGTATAATCCAGCCTTCCTGGAAACAGACGATCTATGCGTGTTCTCGTCATCGAAGACGAAACCAAAGTCGGCAGTTTCATCAAGCGCGCGCTCGAAGAGGAAAGTTATGCCGTCGATCTCTGCGAGGACGGAACGCAGGGTTTGGATCTCGCCTTGAGCGGCAGTTATGACGTCATCGTGATCGATCTCATGTTGCCGAATCTCCCCGGCCTGGAGATCCTCAAACGGATCAGACGGGAGAAGATTCATGCTCCTGTCCTGATTTTGACCGCACAATCGAAGGTCGACCAGAAGGTCAAAGGGCTCGATGCGGGCGCCGATGATTATCTGACCAAGCCCTTCGCCATCGATGAGTTACTCGCTCGCGTCCGGGTCCTCCTGCGTCGAGGCACGGCGGATACACCCGGCGTCTTGCAGGTCGAAGACCTCATGCTCAACCCCGCGACACGGGAAGTCACCCGTGGAGGACAGCGCATTGATCTTACCGTCAAGGAATACGCGCTGCTTGAGTATTTCTTGCGCCATACGGGGCGCGTGTTGACCAGGCCCATGATTTCGGAACACGTCTGGAACCAGGACTTTGATACATTCACCAACGTCATCGATGTGTACGTCAATTACCTGCGCAACAAGATCGATCGGGGGCACACTCGTAAACTGATCCATACCATTCGTGGCAGTGGATACATGTTGAAGGCGGACTGATGCCTCTGCGCGTTCGGTTGACACTCTGGTACGGGACGGCTCTCGCGCTGATTCTGATCACCTTTTCGGTGGTGCTCTATACGATCACGGAACGGAGTCTTCGCGACCAGGTCGATGAATCACTCCAAGAAACGGCGGAAGCAGCGGTCCGATCTCTGGAAGAACGCGGCTTTCTTCCGTTGATCGATGAGGACGAATTGTTGAACCAGTTTCCGGAACTGGCTCGCATCGACAAATTTTTTCAGATCTTCAGCCCGTCCGGCACGATTACCCTTCGCTCGCCGAACATACGCCAGCACGAGGTACCCCTCAGTCGCAAGGCATTGGAAGTCGCGTTCACGGGCAGAACCATTTTTGAGTCGGCGAAGTATCCCAACGAGCCCCCGCTGCGGCTCATCTCGGTCCCGATCGTCTATCGGGGATCATTGCTGTATGTGGTACAGGTCGGCACGAGCCTCGAAGCCGTGGACGGCACCCTGCATCGCTTTTTGATCGTCCTCCTCGTCATGACCCCCATTGCCCTGGGCATTGCCCTGGCGGGCGGTTGGTTTTTGGCCGGGCGCGCGCTCCGGCCTGTGGATTCCATTACCCTGGCCGCTCAACGCATCTCGGGCGGGGATCTGACCCAGCGGCTGCCGCCCCCGCGATCCTCGGATGAAATCGGTCGTTTGACGGATACCTTCAATAACATGATCGCGCGGCTGGAAACCTCTTTTGAGCAGATCCGGCAGTTCAGCAGCGATGCATCACACGAGTTGCGCACGCCCCTGACGGTCATGAAAGGCGAAACGGAACTGGTGCTTCGGCGGGAGCGCCCGCTGAACGATTATCAAGCCGTGCTCGAAAGCAACCTGGAAGAGATCGACCGTATGTCTCGCATCGTCGATGAATTGTTGTTCCTCTCCAGGGCGGACCTCGGAGAGATCAAGATGGAGAGTGAACCGGTACGGTTGGAAGCGCTGGTCGAAGATATTTACCGGCAAGCTCTGCTCCTCGGGCAGGAGCGCAATATTCAGGTCGTGCTCGGAGAATTGACGCCGACGACCGTATGCGGAGATGAACTGCGTCTGCGGGAGCTGATTCTGAACATCGTCGATAATGCCGTCAAATATTCCCACCCTGATGGCGAGGTCGGGATCCGGTTGCGGGTCGCTGATTCGTCTGCGTTGCTTTCCGTCATTGACCATGGAATCGGCTTTCCGCCCGATGCGCATAGACGGATCTTCGACCGCTTCTACCGGACGGACGAAGCGCGGGCCCACACGAAAAAAGGGACCGGCTTGGGACTCGCCATCTGCGCCTGGATTGCCGACACCCATCACGGCCGCATCGAGGTGGAGAGCGAAGCAGGAAAGGGGTCAACCTTTACGATCGTGCTCCCCCTTGCGCCTGTCCCAGCTTAACCCGCATTATTCATGAAGGCTTCTACTCCAACCGCAGAGACGCCGCTGTGACAAGCCTGGCCGCCGGTTCTACGCAGCCAGGCGGGCGGACTCGCCACTCGGTCGGTCAACATCCTGTTCAAGGATGCCTCCCTTCCTCCAGGCTCCGTGCGCCCGTCTCGCATGGCGTCTCCGCGGTTTCGTGACGAATCCTCATGAATAATGCGGGTTAACCTCTTTTAATCTCCACCTAATCCTCCTCTCATCGTCGGTTGCTAGGCTATACCCGTGTCGACAATCGATACGGTCGACTTCAGTCGTACCCTACTTCACACCATTACCACGGAGGACCGCATGAACCGTGCTTTTCACTATACGATGGGAGGCCTAGCTGGATCGGCACTGCTAAGCCTGGCCTTGCTTTCAGGACAGATTACATTACCGACCTCTCATGCATCCGGCGCGTCAGACTCGGCACTGACGCCAAGTGCGCAGCCAGTCGCCGGGCCGTCGGTGGAAGGCTTTACGACCGTTGCGAAAACGGTGACCCCCGCCGTCGTCAACATCACCATAGCCGCAACCGAGAAAATTTCGGACGCCCCGGACATGAGAGAGCGGATGGAGGAATTCTTCGGCAGGCCGGGCGATCCATTCGGGTCGCGGAAGCATCGCGGGCCAAGGATGCCTCGCGAACATCAAGGCAGCGGGATGGGCTCCGGTGTCATCGTCACACCGGACGGGTACATCCTGACGAACAATCACGTGGTCGATGGTGCGAAGGAATTGACCGTGACATTGCCCGATAAGCGCGAGTTCAAAGGTCACGTGGTGGGCGCCGATCCAAAAACCGATCTAGCGGTGATCAAAATCGACGGACATAATCTGCCCGTAATCCCATGGGGCGATGCGTCGAAGCTGCAAGTCGGCGAGTATGTGCTTGCAGTCGGCAATCCGTTTGGCCTGAATTCGACCGTGACTCTCGGCATCGTGAGCGCGCTGGGGAGAGGGAAGATGGGCATTACCCAGTATGAAGACTTCATTCAGACCGATGCGGCCATCAATCCGGGTAACTCCGGAGGAGCGCTGGTCAACACCAAAGGCGAGCTCGTTGGAATCAACACCGCAATCTTTTCGCAGTCGGGCGGCTACCAGGGGGTGGGATTCGCCGTCCCGACGAGCATGAGCAAGCCGGTATTTGAAAGTCTCGTCAAGACCGGCAAGGTCGTGCGGGGCTATTTGGGCATCGGCATTCAGGACTTGAACCAGGACCTCACGAAGTCGTTCGGACTGAAGGAATCCAAGGGAGCCTTGGTGAGCGACGTGAAGGAAGACAGCCCTGCCGAAAAGGCCGGCATAAAACAGGGGGACGTGATCATCGGCTATGACGGCTCACCGGTTGAGGACGCGGCAGCTCTCCAGCGTGTGGTGACACGGACCTCGATCGGCGCCAAGGCCACGATCAAGGTACTGCGGGACGGTCACGAGAAGGAGTTGTCGGCGACGATCAGTGAGTTGTCGGAAGCGGTCCAAACGGCCAAATCCGATGACGAGGAGAAGGAACATACCTTCGCCGGGGTAGCCGTGCAGGATCTTGATCGTGACACCGCCCAGGAGTTGGGGCTGAAGGAAAAAGTGCAGGGTGTCGTGGTTACGGCGGTGGAACCTGACAGCGGCGCCGAGCGCGCGGGATTGCAACCGGGCGATGTCATTCGTGAGCTCAACCGACAACCGGTCAAATCGGTGAAGGACTACGAAAAGGCGGCCTCAACCATCAAGAAAGGTGACAACGTGCTGATGCTGATCAATCGGCGCGGCGCATCCTTGTTCTTGAGCGCAAAAGTCTGACGACTGTCAGCGGGACAGGGCTACGGCTGGGGCTTACTCAGCGGTAGCCCTGACTTGTTTTGGCTGGATACAACAGGTGCGGGGGATGCACGACCTCGGCGGACTCGGCAGATTCTCCTATCAGGTCGTAGCCGATGGCATCGGTAATCCGGACCTTGACAAATTCACCCGCTCGACCGGCATCCTTGCGGATGAACACCACGCCGTCGATCTCCGGAGCCAGTCCCTCGTGCCGTCCTTCAAGGAGCTGGTGCCCCTCCTCTGCATGGCCATCGATCAGCACTTCAAATGTCTGACCGATGCGCTGCCGTTCTTTCGAGGATGCAATCGCTTCTTGGACTGCAAGCAGTTCATTTCGCCGTTCCTCCATCACCGCCCGCTCGACCTTCCCATTCAGATGGACAGCGGAGGTGCCCTCTTCGTCGGAATACAGAAACACCGCAACCCGATCGAACTCGCTTTGGGACACGAAGGTGTGCAGTTCCTGAAACGCTTCATCCGATTCACCGGGAAAGCCGACAATAAAGGCCGTCCGGAACATGACTCCCGGAATGCGCTGCCTGATCTGCGCCACCAAATCGGTCAACGCCGCCTTGCCCCCCAACCGGTGCATGTGTTTGAGCATCCCATCATTGATGTGCTGAAGCGGCATGTCGATGTATTTGGTGATCGAGGCTTCTCCCGCGTAAAGGTCCAACAATTCGTCCGTAACCTGCTGCGGATACAGATAGAAGGGCCTGATCCATCGAAGACCTTTGACCGAGACCAATTGCCGGAGCAGAGAGACGAGCCCTTGCCGAAGGCCGAGATCGACGCCATAGTTGATGGTGTCTTGCGAGATCAAATTGATCTCTTTGACACCTTGCGCCACCAACTGATGCGCCTCCGCAACAATCGATTCGATCGGCCGGCTGCGCTGCTTTCCGCGCATGATCGGGATCGCACAAAACGCGCAGTTGCGATTGCATCCCTCGGCGATCTTCACGTACGCGCTATGGGGCGATCCAAGCCGGACGCGCGGCGCTAGTTCGTCATACAAGTAGGGGGGCGGGCTGATCCATGTGCGCTGTCTCGGCTTTCGTGATCCAAGAAGCGAGCGCGTGATGTCGGCAATCTTGCCCAATTCTCCCGTGCCGACGACCCCATCGAGTTCGGGGAGTTCCCTGAGCAGGTCCCCTTGATAACGTTGTGCCAGGCATCCGGCGGCAATAAGAACCCGGCATGATCCGGTTTGTTTCAGCCGGCCATGCTGGATGATGCTGTTGATCGATTCCTGTTTGGCCTCTTCGATAAACCCGCACGTGTTGATGATCACCACTTCAGCGTCCTTGGGTTCACCCGTCAATTCGAATCCACTCGCGACGAGCGCACCCAGCATCACTTCGGAATCCACCTGGTTTTTGGAACATCCCAGGTTGACGAAACCGATGGTGGTCTTGCCGGCTGCACGTGTGGGATTGATGAGACGCGATGCCATACGCATGTAAGTCTACGGGATGATGAAAAAGACTGTCAACGTGCGCCTACTTGATTCATGGTCTCAGTTTTCATAAAGTCTAAACACGTTTGCCTCTTTACTATTACCCGTTACATTCGTCCGACCGAGGCGCTCATGATTCGCACATTCCAGGGCATCAAACCCACCATTCCCACTTCTTGCTTCATCGAGGACACGGCCGTCGTGATCGGGGATGTCATCATGGGCGAAGACTGCAGTGCGTGGTTTCATGCCGTCATTCGAGGGGATGTGAATTACATCCGGATCGGCAACCGGACCAATGTACAGGATCTCTGCATGTTGCACGTGACGCACGATACGCATCCGCTCATCCTCGGCAACGAGGTCACGATCGGTCATCATGTGGTCTTGCACGGTTGCACGATTCAGGATCGGGTACTTGTCGGCATGGGCGCCATCATCATGGACGGAGCCGTGATCGGAGAGGACTCGGTGGTCGGAGCCGGCGCGCTCATCACTGAAGAAACCGTGGTGCCACCCAACAGTCTGATCCTGGGCTCACCGGCCAAGGTGAAACGGAAGGTAACCGACAAAGAGCTGGCCTGGATCAAAGAATCCGCCGCCAATTATGTCCAATACGCCCGCCAATACCTGACCGGACCGGAAAAACCGCGGACCGGATTTTGGGTCTGATCGTCGCTCGTTACTCGTGAAGGTCCACGACGCGAAGAATAATGAGCGTCACGTTTGTGGACGCCGCCGAGATGGTGAGGCGGCAGTTCTTGCAGTTTTTCATTTTCGCGATACGAGAGACGAGTCACAAAATACGAACTGCGGATAGAACGACGTTTTACAAAATGACCAATTACAGGCGGCCTTTTTGAACATCCTGTTTGTTATCCTAATCGGACGAAACAGACCGGATCGCCCACCGTAGCTGTGGGATATTGTTCTTCTTGGACGACATACGGAATCCTGCGACGGTGGCACCATTCGGCAATCCACTGAACCTCTTCGGTGGTGGTCGTGATCCAGCCCGGCCGGCGCAGCTTCCCAAGGCACCGATTTACAAGCTGTCTCACGATCCGGCGCTCTTTCTCGAATCGATACGGATTGAAGGTCAACGGCGCCGCTCGTCCATATGAGAGGGCGGACAGGTCTGGAAATCGTTCTGGATCATTGAGGACACTGACCAACCAAAGGTGATCATATCGACCCTGTGCATGCCCCGCATCGCCTCGCTCGAAACGCAAGCCACTCTTGCTACAGGCGCGGTTCAGCACCGCCACTTCCTTTCCACGAAGATTGTAGGCCGACAGGGTGCGGTTCAACTCCATGACCTCCATCACCAGCATAGGAATTTCCGGCACGCCGGCCCCGACGTAGAGACTGCGCCCTCCGACGGCCAGCTTTGGCCGAAGCGCAGCCGCGATGGTCCCGCCGCGCCTCCGGCACAGCACTCGCTTGGCCTTCCAGAACTCATCGCCCCCCTCGTCGCAATAGACCGGCCCGAGCGCGGCATAATCCAGCCTATGGAAGATTTTGGCGATCTGTCGACGGGTCTGGGGTTGTAGTGGACGGGGCATCAGGAAAGGATGTAGCGACCGGACCTAAGTCAAGCGTTAATCAAGTTATGGGTCAAGCTGGTTCGCGTGGTCTGTATGTATCAAAAGTTCGGATCTGGGCTGACGAAAATCCGATCCCACAGGGGAGGGGGGCGGCATGTCAGAAGACGAAATTAATTGGTGCGTTCAATACATTCAGGGATGTCCGAAATCTTCTTCGCCACTGCTATAGGCCCAACGCCCATAGGTTCCATCGGCATTCACCGCAGCCACCCATCTTTCCGCAGCCGCTCGTTTGACTTCCTCGAGAGGATCGTATCCCTTGGTCTCCAGAATGAGATGAGAAGCTGGCTCTGTCTTCAACCGGACGATGAAATCCGGCACGTAATCGTGCATCTGTCCATTGTGGAGATACGGAATCGCGAATCCCAATCCAGAATTCTTCACGAACGCATCGACCGCACCATTCTTGTCTATATAGAAAGCGGCTGATTGTTCCCATTGTTTGGTGTCCGCGACCACGTAGTTGAGGTGAGACCTATTCACCTCACGCACATCACGACTCGTCCAGAAATCCACGTCGGCGGTGGAGCCCGGTCCCCGGCTGGCCTCGTACCGAGGAACTTCGGGAGCTTCGCCTTGAGAAATGTCTGGTCGAATGGCCTCCATGAGACGTTCCACCACCCATCCATAATACGGCGCGAGAAAGAGATCTTTCTTGTCTGACGGCGGGCGGGCATCCACTTTCTTGTCCAGGTACTGTTGGATAATGGCGGTCAACTGGGGAAACAGTTTGTGGGCAGGAACTGTACATTGCTTCTGGGCCACATAGTCGCGCGTAAGCGTCTGCGCTAAGTCGAACACCAATTCTTGGGTGCGACGTTTCGCACGGAATTCTTTCAGCGTGACATCATCCGCCGGCCCAGGACCACTTAAGGAGAGCCTGCCCTTGTTGTTCACATGCAGGCCCTTCATCTCCACCTCAGGCGGGATACGACCAGGCTCCAACACAAGAGTGGGAGCTTTTTCCCAATCTACGGTGATACGGTTGCGGATGGCCTGGGTATAGCCTTCGACGCGAGGAAAGGTGATTTCATACTGTGCCTTCGCGGGAATGGCATGCACATGATGCCGCTTCACGCGCGGCTGCGGTTGCCCTTGTGGATTTGCCTTGAACGGGATCACCTCGAACGGAACTCCGAAGACTTTCGCCACTTCTTCCGTCAGTTTGCCATCGGGGCCAAGCTCATAGTTGATTCGTCGGAGACCACGACCCACCACTTGCTCGCACAGGAGCTGCGACATGAACGGCCGCAGCCCGATGATGTGCGTCACCGTGTTACAGTCCCATCCTTCGGTCAGCATGCCGACGCTCACAATACAGCGCACGTCGCGACCAGGCGGATGATCGAGCCGTCCCAACTTTTCTGCCAGCTCCTTGAATCCCTCCGGAAAAATCGGCCGGCCAAGCTGATCGGTGGGCCATATGGGCTTCCCGATCGTATCCAAGGTGAGCCGCATCCAGCGCACCTCGTCACTCTTCGCCTCACCGCTGTCCGATTCGTGGACGACTTTTGAATCCACCCGGATCGTGTTCAGGACGCCGTTCTGATTTCTAAATCCCTCGATCTTGACCGGTGGAATTCCCGTTGGAGCCTTGTCCTCTGCAAGCCATTCGTAAAGCACCTTCGCAATGTGGGTATTCTTGCAGACCAGAATGAAGACCGGCCGTCGTGGGTCGTCCCGATTTGCAGCCCAGTCCTCACCCTCCTCTTCCCACAGCGTACCCAACATGGCGATGGGATGATGGGCATATTTCAAGATCGCCTCCGGCTTGGGGTTCGCCTTCTTCCCGCCACGCTCCGCCGGGGTGAGCTGAGGCAAAATCCAATGCCAAATGTTGAAATAGCCGGGAATGTCCTTCCCCGTCGTATCGCGCACGGCGAGTTGTGGAATCTTTACCAATCCTGATTCAATGGCATCGATCAAGCCAAAGTCACTCACGACCCAGGGAAACGGCCGATTGGTGTCCTGCCCGACCCGTCCAAGGAAATAGGGAGTGGCCGAGAGATCGAGACAGAAGTTGATGCCGCGCAGCTTCTGGATGCGGTCGAGCCCATCGACCCAGACAGTCGCTTCCTTATAAAATTCCTCGCTGTCTTCTTCCTCATCATCGGCGTCGCCATTCCGGTCGGCCTGCTTGATGCGGTAGGCATGGTGCGCTTCGTCGTTCATCACCAAAATATTCTGTTTGCCACCCACTTCCCGTCCCAGAATGCGATTGACCAACGATGTATCGCTCTCCACGTAGCGAACGGATTCGACCACCACCTTCTTGAGATTCCCCTCCTTGTCTCGATCCTCCTCCAGGATCGCGACCATGCCCGCTGCCACCTGCCGTTCCAAATCCTCCAATGTCAGGTACCGTGTGCCTCGGGCTGTGGTGGTCCTTGGACCGATGGCGATCGTCTCTCTTGTGCGAACCGCAACCCCCGCCTTCACGACCTTGGCCCCGGTCCCCCCGACCTGGAGTCCTTGCGGTTCAAAAACATGCCAATTGGTGACAAGCACTCGCCCCTGCGTCAGCACCGGCATGAGATGCGGCGGCACGAGATCAAGAGTCCGGTAGAGGCTCGCTTCTCCCGTTTCCGGCTTGAGCTCGCCCAGCCGGCTCTTGATCGTCACATTCGGGCAGACGATCAATACCACGTCGGAGAACCGCGCATCGCTTCGATCATTGACTTTATTGAGAATGCTCCAGGCTGCCAGCATCCCCATCACGGTGGTCTTGCCGGAGCCGGTGGCCATCTTGCAGGCATAGCGAGTGAAGCCCGTAAAGCCTTGTCCCCGTTTCTCCTCACTCACATCCTCGTGTGGAATCTCGAGGCCTTGCCGAAAGTCGGCCCGGGACTCCGTAAAGAAAATAATCGTCTCCGCCGCATCGAGTTGGGCAAAAAATAAGCGTCGTTCCCGCCCCTCGCGCCGCCACCATTGCAGCAGTTCGAGCGTGGTCCTGGTGACGCCCGGATACCCGTCCAACCGCCACTTCTTCACCTGTTCGCGTATCCGGTTGACGAGTTTGAGTTCAATGGCCGTCCCGACCGCGCCGCCGGCTTCCTTTTCCGGCTTCACCTTGGGATCGCGATAGAAATACATGGCGGGTCGGCGACCGGGCCGGCGCTCGGGAGTTTCGCCTTCGACGATATGCCAGTGCTCTTGAGGTTCTTCGAAGGGACTATTCAGAATCGGCTGGGGAACTTCGTAGGCGCTCATGCGACGTAGGGCTATCGCGGCAATGCCGCTTGCGGGGTCTTCCGGCCTTTGTCCGTCCGGTCGAAGTCGGCATCGAAGCTGACGATGATCAACCGGTGTTTTTCCGCCGTTACATATTGATAGGCATCATCGAAATCGAGGCCGAACTGCTTACAGCGCCGGGCAATATCAGCCATATCCGCCGGAGTCAGTCGCAAAAGCGTCATGCCGCCGGTAAAGAGCAAATCCTCGACAGCACGCAGGAAGATGTCGTGCAGATTTCGGCGGGTAAGCAGAATGCCTAGCGAATAGAGCGAAAACTCGGTGAGGAAGAGTTGATCCGGCGGAGCGTTATCAAGGAATCGTTTCACTTCTTCGGCTTTGGCTTGTCGCAGCAACACCTCAACAATGAGGTTAGTGTCCACGAGATACATCGTCGCTCCACCATTCGAGTACCTTGTGCTGCAATTCGACGGAGGTGTATTGATCTCGCAGATCGGCCAGGGCTCCCTCCCAGCCAAACTTCATTTTTCCTCTCGGTTGGCGCATACGGCGATCAATTAAAAACTCGACGAAATCTTCCACTTCACGTCTCAGATCGGGAGGCAAGTCTTTGATACGGTCCTCAAGAGACGGCATAGCGCCGATCCTCCTTCCAAACAAAGGTATCCATCAAATGCATCAATCACCCCACCACTCCAGAGCCTTTTTCTGCAACTGCAGCGATGTGAACTGTTCTCGGTACTCGCGTAATCCGCCCGCCCACTCCATCCGAAGGTGTTTGCGCTTGGGCCGGACCTTTGTGTTGGCTAGATATTGAGCATACTCCCGCACTTCTTCTTGGAGGTGAGGCGGTAACTCTTTCATCAAATCTTCCAGCGATTTCATCGCCTCCTCGTGCCTACACCCGACGATTCTACGCCAGTTTCTTCATCACCAGCAATTCATTGCCGCGATCATCGATCACCTTGACCGCGATCTGCCGATGCTCGCCTAGCGTCGAACGGCGCGCTCGTGGTGCCGGACAGATGGTCCCACACGCTTTCCTCGTACTCGCCCTTGAGCGCTTTCTTGAGATTGTCCCACGCGCCGGTGCGGGGGAAAAAGGCCTGCGTGACATGGAAACAGAGGTCGTTGTAATCCGTATCAAGGAACCAGGCCGGCACGTCATCGCCGCTGCGGTGGGTGACCTCCATCGTGACCGGATCGAAGACGTCCAGACCCAGCAGTTCGACCTGGTATCGCGACCCGCCTCGCCCTTCGGGTGCGGGCTTGACACTGTACCGTGCACTTTGATCTCCGGCAGGCCGCAGACGCTGAAGATCTGGCTCGACCGCATGTTTTTGAGCAAATCGCCCATCATGAGGTCCGGCGTGGCCTGCACATAGGTGGCCGGCATGCCCATCACGTCGCCGCACTTATCGACCAGCGTGCGGGCGTTGGGCTGGATGGCAAAGCCGATTACATAGAGATGTGTGTAGCTTTTGGCATGCGCTTCTCGCGCGGCTTCGTAGACGAGCTTTTCGCTCACCGCGCCATTCTCCGGACCGAAGACGAGCGCAACGGGCTTCTCACCCTCACCTTTGTCCTCTCCCTTCGAGGGAGAGGGTTGGGTGAGGGCTTCCGCGGAGAGCGAGAGCGTCTTGGCAGGCAGGCGGACGTTTTGCAAGGTGATGGTCTTGTTGCCTTCGAGCCGCAGCAAGGGACTCTTCCGCAGCACCTCCAGCATCCGGTCCACGAACGAACTGTAGGCTCTCGGCCGACACGGCCCCGGAATCTTCGACGCCGTCGCCTTCCCAATCCACCGGCGTGGGAATCGTCGCTTCGACGCAGAACGGGCCGCTCACCCGCGTGATGCCGTTTTGTCTGCTCCGGCCGATCCACCAGGACTTCCTCTGCCGGCGGCTCGTTCTTGGCGATGCTCTTGAGCGTGATGTGCGGGACGATCCCGCCGACCTCCTCGCCCTTCTTGTTCTGTTTGCGCTTGTACATGAACCCGCCGGCCGGCCCGCGATGGTCATCTTTGAGTTCGTACCAGGGAAACGTGGCGGTCAGCAGCCGTTGACGAGCGAGGGCCAGCGGCACCCGGCTCGTATCCACCGTAATCCAGCGCCGGCCCCATTGCTCGGCGACATAGGCGGTCGTCCGCTCCCGCAAGTCGGGTCGAGCACGAGATCGCCGGGATCGGTGGTCATGAGGAGGCAGCGCTGGATAACCTTGATTGGTTTGAACAACATAGAGCTTTGATCGTCCGCTGAAGTCCCAGTGCCGGTATCGTCCCAAATATTGCGAGTCGGCGAACCGGAAAGTCGTCGAGGAACCGCATGTAGCGAAGCGTTCGCCAACTGCAGCAAGTCGATTCTGCTTGGCAAGCTCGTTAGATCCTGCACTGTGAGTCTTCCAGTGGCTCTCGTTCCTGGAGGGTAAGTCTTCCTTCGAAATCAAACGGAACGGTCGTTTACGCGAGATCCCTTGAGATGTCAGGTTGTCATGGCCGAAAAGCTTCCAGCCATGCGGTCAGTGATTGGTCGGACGTTCTTCCAGCGTCATGACCCGTCGCCATTCCATCTGGTAATTCGAATTCGCGTATGACTCAGCGACGATCTCGTCAGACAGCTTTCGTCAATGAAAGCTGACGATACTTGAGTCCGTCGATGTCCTTGCCATACCAAAGAAGATAATCAGCAGATGTTGGTAGAAGTCTGACGCGGTCAGATCGCTTGTCTTGCGAAAGGAAATTACGGAAACAAAATTCTCCGCTCCAAACACCTCATCCATGACTTCCCGCACATGGTGCAGATTCTCATCGCTGATCTGGACGAAGATGCTGCCGCTTGGACGTGAGCAGATCGCGGGCAAGGAGCAGCCGGTCTCGCAGGTAGGTCAGATAGGAATGCAGGCCCAATTCCCACGTATCCCGATAGGCCTGGACCATTTCCGGCTCGCGGGTCATGTCTTCGTCGTCGTTGTGCGACACGTCGCGCTTGCGGACGAAGGGCTGGAAGTTGGAGCCGAACTTCACGCCGTAGGGCGGGTCCATGTAGATCATCTGCACCTGCCCGCCGAGCCCTTCGTAATGCAGCAGCGAGTTCATGACGACGAGCGAATCGCCCAGCACCATCCGGTTCGTCCACTTATCCTGATACTCGTAGCCTTGAGTACCTGATCGGTGATCGACCGTTGCGGATCGCCGAACAGCTCGAACATCGACTGCTGCTGGTCGCGTCTTGTGCCCGGCCAGCGTTTCGATGATGGCTTTGGTGGAGAGCCGCTCGTGGATGAAGAGCGGCAACGTCGGCACGTCGAACGACAGCCGCTCGGCCTTGCCGGCCCAGTTCAGGAACGGTTTGCTCAAAGCCTTGAGCTTTACCGCCGCGGTCTTGGCTTCCTCCAAACTCTTCGCATCCAGCACCTGCTTGATCAGCGTTTCGCCTTGTTCGCGCGTAGGGTTTTTGGCATCCCAATCGAGGGAAGGTGAGAGCGACGAATCGTACCGGTAGGTCTTCGGCGGCTTTTTCTTCTTGAACTGCGCCTGCGTCCCAACCTCCGGCCGCATGAGGCTCTTCGCTTCCGGATGCTTGTATGGAGCCGCCTGCTGATGTTTCTTGGCCTGTTTCGGCTTCGACGCTTTCGGCATGGTTGTACCTTAAATGAAACCGGCGGAAGTCTAGCGAATTTCTCCGGATGAAAGCTACGCAGCTCAGTCCGCCACATCCACCAAGGGCTATCGTTGCAATGCCGCTTGACGGGTCTTCGGTCAGTAACAATCGGTCGTGATGTTTCGGGCCAAGAGAATAATGGACGATCAGCTTGTTCGGGTATGCATCGAGGCGGGCGTGGAGCGACATTGCGGGCACGTCATGCTGATGTGCGAAACGGACAAATGAGTGAGGCCCGACTGCCGAAGGCTGATCGGGAGCCCCCCGAATTCGGATTCGGGGGATGGGGGGAGCCGCAGCCGTTTGCCCGAGCGCTACAGCAGCTAGACTTGAACGCACGGAGCGGAAACGCCCAGCGTCGATGTGCTCCACAGTCGGGTTGCTTGGCTACCTTGATGCCGTTATGACCGGCTAGTGGCTGAAGGTTACGCAAGTCAAAATGCCAAGTTCCTGACGGCCGCGATGACAGCGTTTGTCACGTCGCTCAAAAAGTCCAGATTCAGCGTTTCGATCGCATCCGTCGGTTGATGATAATGAGGATTTCTGAAATTAGCAGTATCCGTCAGCATCACGGCGGGAAATCCCTGGTCCCAAAATGCGGCATGATCGCTCCGTCTGGTATCCGGCAATAGTTCGCCTTTCCCCGGGACCGTCATCGGGATCATCTTCAAGGACGGAACGGTCGCCCTTCCGCAAGACATGATTGCCGTCACGAGATCCCGCGACGCCTCATTTCCGATGACGCCCAGGAAATCCCCCACGGACGGAATGGCAATCGGTAGATGCGGCGGAGTCCGTTGAGAACCCGGTTCGCTGCGGGCATAGCCGACGCATTCCAATACGATCGCGCCGAAAATTGATTTCCCCGCCTCCTGTAGGGATGCCACGTAGGCGCGACTGCCGAGCAGGTCCTCTTCTTCAAGACAAAACCCGATGTAGTGAACCGGACGCCGGAGTCCCGCAGGCTGCAACCTACCGGCTGCTTCCAGCAGCACGGCCAACGCACTGGCATTATCATCTGCGCCGGGTGAACCGGGCACCGTGTCATAGTGTGCAGCGATGATCAGAGGGAGACGAGACCGTTCCTCATCGCGAGCCGGATTTCTAACGCCCACGACATTGCGAAAGGTCTTTCCCCAGGCTTCAAACGAATGGAGAGTGACCTTACAACCGGCATTCGTGAGGCACCTATGCAGGTATGCTTCCGTTTCGAGGAGTTTGCGCGGGGAAGAAATCGGATGGCGTTCGCCGACGAGCGCTCGAAGATGGGCGATCAGACGATCTCTGGTGTCTGGCACAGGTGGGTTACCGAATTCGCCTAAGGAGATGGCCTGGATTGCACAGCCCTACGACACAATCTCGGTGCCGATGCCCTTATGGGTAAAAATTTCGAGCAGCACCGCGTGGGGCACACGGCCGTCGATGATGTGCGCCTTGCTGACCCCGCCTTCCAATGCATCCAGACAGGCATGTACTTTGGGCAACATGCCTTCGCCGATGACGCCCCGCTTGACCATCCGCTGAACATCCTTGCGGGACACCGTCGAGAGATGCCGGCTGTTCGCATCACGAATGCCTTTGACGTCCGTGAGCATCACCAGCTTCTCGGACCTGAGCGCCGCCGCAATAGCTCCGGCCACTAGGTCGGCATTGATGTTATAAGTATTCCCCTCGCAATCAGTCCCGATCGGCGCGATTACCGGAATATAGTGATCGTCTTGGAGGTTGCGCAACAAGCTCGGATCCACCGATTCGATGTCACCGACCAATCCGAAGTCCCCGTCTTCATCATCAAGGTCCTTCTCCAGCGTTTGAGCCCAGGCCCTGGCCGTGAGCGGTTTACTGAGGATCAACCCTCCGTCCTTGCCGCTCAACCCAACGGCCTTCCCTCCGTGCCGATTGATCAAGTCCGTGATCTCCATGTTGATCTTCCCGGCAAGCACCATTTCCACGATCTCCATGGTGGCTTCGTCCGTCACGCGGACTCCATGGCGGAATTTTGCCTCGATACCGAGACGATTGAGCATCTTGTCGATCTGCGGCCCCCCGCCATGGATGATGACGGGATTCAGGCCGACGTACTTGAGCAATACGATATCTTGCGCAAATCGTTCCTTCAGCGACCCATCCATCATGGCATTGCCGCCATACTTGATCACTACGGTTTTGCCGCGAAACGTGCGGATGTACGGCAGCGCTTCGATCAGCACATTGGCTTTCTTGATCAATCTGTCCATGCTCTTCTCCTCACTGGAGAGGGTAGGAAACAATTGAACAGGTTCCGACTTTCAGGCGAGGGACGAATGATGGTTCACGCATGCGGCGACAGGGATGGTTACAGAATGTACCGGCTCAGGTCCTGATCCTTGACGATTTCCCTGAGCCGTTCGTTGACATAGCCGGCATCGATCGTCACTTTCTTCTCCTGCCAACTCCGAACCTTCGTATGAAATCTGCTCCAGCAGACGTTCCATGATGGTAAAGAGACGGCGCGCTCCGATGTTTTCCGTGCGTTCGTTCACCTGCACCGCCGTCGCGGCGATCGCATCCAGCCCATCCTTCGTGAATGCCAAGCTGATCCCCTCCGTCTCAAGGAGCGCATGGTATTGCCTGGTTAGTGATCCGCGCGGTTCCGTTAAGATCCGTGTAAGGTCGTCTTTCGTGAGAGGGGCCAATTCAACACGAATGGGGAAGCGCCCCTGAAGCTCCGGAATGAGGTCGGACGGTTTCGCAACGTGGAATGCGCCCGCGGCGATGAAGAGAATATGGTCGGTATGCACGGGACCATGCTTGGTGTTGACCGTCGAGCCTTCGACAATCGGCAACAGGTCACGCTGCACGCCTTCCCGCGATACATCAGGCCCCATCGTTCTCTCACGGCCGGCGATCTTATCGATCTCGTCCAGAAAGACAATGCCTGTCTGTTCCACCTTCGCAATCGCCTCTCGAACGACTTCGTCCATGTCGATCAGCTTTTGGGCTTCTTCCTGGATCAATTGCTTGAGGGCATCGGGCACTTTCATGAGACGCTTTTTCTTTTTCCCCTGAAACAATCCGCCCAACATGTCGCGAAGATTGCTTTCCAGATCCTCCATGCCCGCGACGTTTGAAATCACTCCCACCGGGAGGCTGCGTTCCTTCACATCGAGTTCAACCGATCGGTGGTCCAGCTTACCTTCACGAAGTTGTAAGCGCAGCTTGGAGCGCGTGGACTCTTGGGATTCCGCGGCGCCTGAAGCCTCCGTCGCATGAGTGGGTTCATCGGTGAATCCGGCGGTGCTCCGCGACCCGACCGGGGGCAACAGCAATTCGAGCAACCGGTCTTCTCCCAACCGTTCAGCCTTTTGTTGGACATCCTCCAGATGTTTGCCTTTCACCATGTTGACCGCCAACTCGGTCAGGTCACGGATGATCGACTCGACATCCCGGCCGACATATCCGACTTCGGTGAACTTCGACGCTTCCACCTTGATAAACGGCGCCTCCGCCAGCCGGGCCAGCCGGCGGGCGATCTCGGTTTTACCAACACCCGTCGGACCGATCATGATGATGTTTTTTGGCATCACCTCGTCGCGCAACTCCGCGGACAGTTGCTGCCGACGCCATCGATTCCGCAGCGCAATGGCGACCATCCGCTTGGCCTCTCGCTGGCCGATCACATAGCGGTCAAGTTCTTCCACAATTTGTCTGGGGGTCAAGCTGTTGACATTCAGCAGGACGGGGGAATGTTCAACGGTCATGAGGAATTTCCCTCGCGTGACAATTCTTCGATCGTGATGTGCTGGTTGGTGTAAATATCGATGGCCCCGGCGATCATCATGGACTCTTCGACGATGCTTTTCGCATCGAGCGTCGAACGAGCCAGCAATGCGCGGGCCGCTGCAAGAGCATAGGACCCGCCGGATCCGATGGCCAACACGCCGTCCTCCGGTTCCACCACATCACCGGTCCCGGAAATCAGGAATGACTTGTCCGGGTCAGCGACCGCCAGCAGCGCCTCCAGACGTCTCAGCACGCGGTCGGTTCGCCAGTCTTTGGCGAGTTCCACAGCTGCGCGCGTCAGATTACCGCGAAATTCTTCCAGTTTGGCTTCGAATTTTTCGAACAGCGTGAAGGCATCCGCCGTCGCGCCGGCAAACCCCGCCAATACCCCATTGTTATGGAGCCGTCGTATCTTCCTGGCGTTCTGTTTCATCACGGTCGTGCCGACGGTGACCTGGCCATCGCACCCCATGGCAACGGACCCTTCGCGTCTGACACAGAGGACCGTCGTCGAGCGAATGTTCATGAACCTTTCGTCTTTCCATCTGGCTTCTGGCCGGATTCCCGAACCGCTCGTGGATGAGCCCGATCATAGACAGCCAGCAACTGATCAGCTGCCAGGTGAGTATACTTTTGGGTGGTCGTAAGCGACGCGTGCCCCAACATCTCCTGAATGGCCCGCAGATCAGCTCCTTCGTCCAGAAGGTGTGTGGCGAACGAATGCCTCAGGGTATGAGGACTAATCGCCCCTCCGGGCAGGCGACGTGAATACCTGGACACAATTCTTGCTACCGTTCGCGTCGTCAGTCGTCCGCCCCGATTGTTCCTGAAGAGAGGCCCAGCGTCTGATTTGTCACGTCTTTCGGCACTCCGAGAAGTCGAATGCCCGGCATGGTACGCTGCCATCGCTTCGAGTGCAACGTCTCCGATCGGGACCAACCGCTCCTTGCGGCCCTTCCCGCGAAGACGGACCAGACCTTCCGACCGCAGAACATCACCGACGCTCAACCCAACCAACTCGCTGACTCGGGCACCGGTAGAGTACAGGACCTCCAGAATGGCCCGGTCGCGCAAGGACACTTCGGTGGTCTCCGATGGAAAATCCATCAAAGCGCCCGCGTCGTCTTTGGACAGCACCCGCGGCAAATACTTAGCCCGCTTCGCTGTACGGATCTCCTGGGCCGGATTGGATGACACCTGCCCGGTCTGCAGGAGGAAGTCATAGAAGCTCCGCAATGTGGCCAGTTTTCGGGCCAAGGAACTCCTTTTCAGACCGTTCTTGTCAAGCCGAGCCAGATATTCTCTAATTACCGAGGCATCAAGCGAGCGAATCAGTACCACGCCCGTCCCGGTCCGCCCACGAACATAGGTATGAAACTGGCGCAAATCTGCGCCGTAACTCCGCTGGGTTTCCGGTGACGCCCCCTGCTGGACCTGAAGAAATTTTACGAAAGCCCTGATCTCGTCTTCCATCCGTCGAAATCCTTTAACGCACGTTCCTGGATAAGCCGACGTTTCTGTTGTTTGTCGCGGATTCGAGACGGGAGCGGCGGAAAAAGGCCGAAGTTTGTGTTCATCGGCTGAAAATGCCGTGGATCACTGGTTGTCACGTGGGCAATCAGGCATCCATGGGCGGTCGTCGGCTCGGGGGTGATGAGAGGAAGCCCGGCCAGGCCACGCGCGGCATTGATACCGGCCAATCCTCCCATGGCTGCCGACTCGGTATACCCTTCAACCCCGACCAGTTGCCCGGCAAAAAACACGGTCCCTCTGGTTTTCAGTTGCAGCGTATTGCGAAGCAATTGAGGCGAATTAATGAACGTGTTCCGGTGCAGACTGCCGTATCGAAGAAATTCCGCTTGTTCGAGACCGGGAATCATGCGAAAGACACGCCGTTGTTCCGGATAAGTTAATTTTGTCTGGAATCCGACCATATTGTAACAGGACCCATGGATGTTCTCAGCGCGCAGCTGCACGACCGCGCTTGGACGGATGCCTGTCCTTGGATCATCCAATCCGACCGGTTTCAACGGACCGAATTGCATCGTCTGGCGTCCCCGTTCCGCCATCACTTCGATGGGGATACAACTCTCGAAGTACGATACTTTCTCGAAGTCCTTCGGCTGAACTTTTTCCGCCGCGATAATGGCGTCATAGAATGCATTATAGGCCGCCTCGTCCATCGGGCAATTCAGATAATCATCGCCACCCTTTCCGTATCGAGACGCGCGAAACACGATATCCATGTTGATGGAATCGGCATCGATAATCGGAGAAATTGCATCAAAGAACGCGAGGTGCTTCTCGTGGGTCAATTGCCCTATCGCCGACGACAATGCATCGGACGTGAGCGGACCTGTCGCAATGATCGTGACCGCATCGGTTGGAATCTCCGTCATTTCCTCGCGGACTATCCGTATATTCGGATGGGCGTCCAGCGCCTGCGTGATCTTCGTTGCGAACTGTTCCCGGTCTACGGCGAGGGCAGACCCGGCCGGTACCCGCACGTCATCCGCAATGCGAATGATCAATGAGTGCAGCCGCCTCATCTCTTCCTTCAAAATTCCCGGAGCCTGTAACGGATCCGTTGACCCGAGAGAATTCGAGCAGACCAACTCCGCGAGATATCCGGTTTTATGAGCCTTTGTCATCTCTTTGGGACGCATCTCATAGAGCGTCACCCTTGCCCCATGGTTCGCCGCTTGCCACGCGGCCTCGCTGCCGGCCAGTCCACCTCCGATGATGACGATATCTTCTCGCATTGAGAGGGAACCTCAGCGCAAATGTGGAAAAGGGTTGATTGTAAGAATCTGATTTTCAGGATGTCAAGAAAAGGAGCAGCACCGTTGAACCCTTCGAATAGGCCATGCTAGACTTCCCTCTCGTCGTGGGCGATTAGCTCAGTGGGAGAGCGCTTCCTTCACACGGAAGAGGCCACTGGTTCGATACCAGTATCGCCCACCATCATGTCCCCCGTTTTTCCTCCTGTTTTTTCGCGCCCTTGACGACCCTGATCGCCTTGCATCGGTTGTTTGTCCGTAAGTGCGCGAGAACTGGACAGAACTTCGTGTCTGCGCTAGACTTGCTTCAATGATCCTATGGTCACAAGGTTTAAGGTCATAGAAAGAGAGGACCGTATGCGTGGTTCACCTTGGTCGTTAGTGATTCTGGCCCTTCTTCTCACCACGAGCTGTTCCAGCACTCGTCAGGCTTCAGTGTCCGATCAGGATTACACGGCTCCTCTGAGCATCTATAGTGTGATGGACGCGACGGCGCTCATTTATGCCGATCCAGCCGCTGCATCACCCGCGAATGACAATCCCTATCGTTGGGCAGGATTCGTCTTGCATCCCGTTGGACAGTTGCTCGACTATGCGATCAATCGTTCCCTCTACAAATTAGCCGGATCGGCACCCTACCCATTCGGGTATACTGCAGAAGACGCTATGTTGGATTCTCAGAGACGCTCACCCTGACAGCGGGCTCGGTTGCACGCTTCTGGCGTGTCACCGAGCCGCCCTTCACGCTTCTCCCGTCCATAGCATCCCTCTCCTCGCATAGTGTATCCTTCCTGAAAGTTTTTTCCTCTCGCGTACCATGGCTATGGAATGCGTCTTCATTGCGCTCTGATCATTGCCGCAGCCGCCCTTGTGGGGTCGGCCACCGCCTGCCAAGCGCCCCCACCGAGGCCTCTATTGCCTCCGTCTGAAAGCGATCTGGATCTCCTTCGTTCAACGACCTTGTGCGAAAAGCGGGATCACTTCACGCAACGTCAAAAGGCTACTGCGATCGAGCGCCGTACGTGGGGGGCTGGGGAGGAGTTACGGATCCCCGGAAACCGGAGCTTGTCAAAAGGTGACGAGTCCTACTTTTTTGACGAAGACGGCACCCTCGTTGGCGCGCTGTTCGTCTTTCCGGCAGGGCTCGATCTTGGTCCTTACAGAACTCTGAGGTATACGCTTTCGCAACTCAAACCTGCTCTTGAATTTTACCTCACCGTCTCGAAGCTCGCGGATCGAGCCAATATGGAAGCCAGTACCCTTTATCAAACCGGAGATGAAAAGACCACGACACAATACCTGATACTCGGAGAGTTAGCTCATCCTACACTGCTCGAAGCCTCCTTCACCATTGACCCCTATGTTCAATTGTTTTCACCGTATCGAAAAGAGTTCCTGGATAGACTCCGAGATACTTCGGATAAGACATCTAGCAGTCGGATAGACTCGCAAGGCACCGAGGATAAGGAACCCTTTCCTTCCCTTCAGCAATTTGCACGTGGCCAGACGGCCCAGCTCTCCTATTGTGGGGCTCGGAATGACACGATTGCACTCGACGCGTATCAGAAAGCAGGGATGACCGGCTTTTCAAATAAGGCATGGCAGGCTGAGCTCCACCATAGATTGGGGATGGCGTGGGAAGCGGAAGGAGATTTGGAGAAGGCCAAATCCGAACTCCTCCAGTCACTCTCCATACGGCAAAATTCCCCGGAGGTCTTGAACAACCTTGGAGCCGTGCATAAGAGATTGGGAGACACACGCAGTGCGCTCGCAGCCTTCGAAAAGGCGGTGCTCCTTCGACCCAACTATGCGATCGCCCGCTATAACATGGCTCAGATCTTTGAGGATACCGATCGAAAGCGAGCGATTACGGAATACGAAACATATATCGCGCTGGTCGAGGGATACCCCGAAGAGGAGGATAGACTGGCGCTGGTGAAGAAACGGGTCAAGGACTTGAAGCGTTAGGGAATTATCGCAAGACGACAATTCGGATGCAGATGGTCACCGGCGGGATCGTTCTTCTTCTTCTTGACGAGTCTTGCACTCAATACACAATGTTGTCACGGGTCTCGCCTTCAACCGCTTGTGCGGAATCTCTTCACCGCACCGTTCACAAATGCCGTAGGTATGGCTCGCCAATCGTCCGAGGGCCTCGTCGATTTTTTTGAGAAGCTTCTGTTCTCGCTCTCTAATACGGAGAGAAAAGTTCTGATCGGTTTCGGCAGAAGCCTGGTCGCTCACGTCCGGAAAACTGTCCATTCCTTTCCGGTTGGTCAGGACCTCCTCCACTTCCTGAAGAATGTCTGCCCGCTGCCGTTCCAGGTCAGCCTGAATATCGGCGTACTTGCTTTCGTCGCCCTTGCCACGATGAGTTTCCGGCAGGCTCCGGCCTTGTGACTGGGACTTTAAGGACCGTCTTGGAACGGGTTGGTCCATATTCATACTTAGTACACCGCTGTACGCAGGTCAGGGATCAAAACTATACCAGGCTCAAACTTCCGGGGTCAATGGACACTGCAGGCTTCCACCTACACAGTCTGAAAAATATGGATCTGCGCGGACGCATGCTTAGAGGTCTCGACGTCCTTCAATGGATTTCACCAGGGTCACCTCATCTGCATACTCAATATCCATACCGACGGGAATCCCATAGGCTATTCGTGACACCCGGGCATTTAACGGCTTCAGCAGGTTCGTCAGATAAATGGCCGTCGCCTCCCCCTCAATGGTAGGATTCGTGGCTACGATGACTTCCTCGACCCCTCCAGCCCGGACGCGATCAGCCAGTTCATCCACACGGATGTCGGCAGGCCCCACGCCGTCCAGCGGCGAGAGCACTCCGAGAAGTACGTGATAGAGCCCTCGATACCCGCCGGCTCGTTCGATTGCATAGAGCGTACTGGGTTCTTCAACGACAAGAATCTTCGAGCGATCCCGCTTGCCGTCCAGGCAGAATTCGCAGAGTTCTCCTTCTGCAATATTTCGGCACTGTCGGCAGAAAGAGAGACCATCCTTCACCGCTCGAATTGCTTCCGCAAGGCGAAGAGCATCCTCGCGTTCGGCTTTCAACAGATGAAATGCCAGCCGTTGCGCAGTTTTCTGGCCGATCCCAGGTAACCGCACGAGCTCTCGCACCAACCGCGCCAGCAGCCCCTGTTGATCGACGCTCAATTCGAACTGTTCCTCAAGTGGTGAATGACCGGCATGCGGGTTAGAACAGTCCCGGGATCTTCATCCCTCCAGTCACCGATTTCATCTCTTCCGCCATCATCTCCTGGGCCTTACGCAGTGCGTCATTCGCAGCCGCAACCACCAGGTCCTGCAACATCTCGACATCGCCGGATTTGACGACCTCCGGATCCATGACCACTCCCACAATTTGCATCGCACCATTGACCGTCACCGTGACAATTCCACCGCCGGCTGTTCCGGAAACGGTCTTTGCCGCAGCTTGTTCCTGAACCTTGGCCATCTGCTCTTGCATGGCTTGCGCCTGTTTCATGATATTCTGCATGTTCCCGAACGGGTTTTTCATTCCTGAACCTCCTGTAACAAGGATAACGGCCGCACGTCGACCAACTCGCCGCCGAACAGTTCGAGCGCTTGCTTGACCAGTGGATGGGCACGCGCCTGCTGAAACAACACGATGCGTTGTTCCTGCTCTTTGGCCGCGCGCAGCTCCTTCATGGTCGGTCCGGCGTTCTCCACAGCAGACAATTCGACGATCCGAATTCGAACCGGCCGCCCAGTCAGCCGTTCACCAAGGGCGCCGAGGGCACGCAGATTGTCATCTTTTTCCAACATGGCTCGCGCGACCGTCGCTTGCTTGGCAAACCCGATCATCACATGATGACCTTCCACGCCCATGAAACGGCCCATGTCCAAAAACGGAGCGATATTGGGATATTCAGTGGACACCGCCCCTTGGAACTGCTCCCACTCCAATGCCGGATTAGCCGACGGTGTCTGCGTCTCGATCTGCGGTGGGGATGACGGAGCCGGCGGTGTATGAACATGTTCATCTGATGCGCTTCGCGGCAACGTGCGTTCGGCCGGCTTGAGCGTTGGGGGAGCGCTAGTCGAAGGAGCAGCAGCCGCCAAGCCCCTTGTTGAGTCGGAGGCGTGGACTGATTGGGCGACACTCACCTTGTTTTGACTCGACCTTGTCCGATCCTGCGGCGCGGCAGATGAGGACTTAGAAATTCGGGCATCGACCGAGGAATTTGGCTCGCGCTTGGGGACCTGGGTCGTTGAAACCTTCGGTACATCGGCCGATGAAGTTTCGACGGCAACCGCCCCCTTAGGCGACAGCAGACGCGTCGCCCGAACGACCGCCGCCTCCAGGGTAAAACGGGGGTGCGTGCTCAATCGCAAGGCGTCTTCAGCCAGCGCAAAAATACGGAAGACTTCCTGAAGTTGATCAGGCGGCAAGCGTTTGGCGTCGACCACAAATTTCCGAACATCCTCTTCAGACGCTTCGATGAGTTCTTTGACGTCCTGATGGGAGGGAATAACCGCTGCAACAAGTAAATTGCGCACACACTCTACCAAGTCTCCGCAGTAGGTCTTCAGATCGTGCCCTTGATCGAGGACATCTGCGATGACCCGCAATGCCGTTGCACTCTGTTGATCGAGAATGGCTTCGATCATCGTCCGAACGTGCTCGTATGGTACGGCTCCCAGAAGAATTTCCAGATCGGCGTGACGAATGGACCTTCCGCCGAACGCCACGACCTGATCCAATAGACTCAAGGCATCACGCATGCTCCCTTCACTGGCGCGGGCCAACGCCATCAGACTTCGATCCTCGATGTCGAGACTGTCCTGGTCCGCCACATGACGCAATCGCTGGACAATTTCCCCTTTGGAGATACGGCGAAAATTGTAATGCTGGCAGCGCGATAAAATGGTGGCTGGAATCTTATGAATTTCCGTCGTCGCGAAGATGAACACCACATGAGCCGGGGGCTCTTCCAATGTCTTGAGAAGCGCATTAAACGCCGAATTGGACAACATGTGGACTTCATCAATAATGTACACCCGGTAGTGCCCGCGGAATGGCCGGAACTTCACATTCTCACGGATCTCCCGCACATCGTCGACGCCGGTATTCGACGCGCCGTCGATCTCAATCACATCGATGGAGTTTCCCAGAGTGATCTCCTCGCAGTTGGAACAGCTATTACAGGGAGTGCCGGTCGGTCCCGACTCGCAATTCAACGACTTGGCGAGAATACGAGCGACCGTCGTCTTGCCGACGCCTCTGGTGCCTGAGAAGAGAAACGCGTGGGCGATGCGTTTGGTCGAGATCGCGTTCACAAGCGTTTGCACCACGTGAGGCTGACCGATCACGTCGTCGAATGTCCCCGGACGGTATTTTCGGGCTGAGACCTGGTAATCCACGAATCGCTACACTCCAGCTGGTAGATATGAGTGCTCAGTATTGAGTGATCACCCCGAAGGTTTCAGGAAGGATTTTCTTCTCAACTCAAGCCTCATAGTTTCAACTCGGAAGGGACACTGAAGTACCGGGGCCAGGTGATCCTGCGGCACACAAAACTACCTACTTACCGTTGCTTCCTTCCGGACCTGGCGGGATTCACAGGGTTCTGTTGCACAGGGCCCAGCCCCTACCTCTAAACAGTTCTGAGTGTCGAGTGATCAGTGTTGGTTTGATAACCCGAGACGACATAAGACATAGGGAACACACCATTTCTCACTCTTCTCAACTCAGCACTCAACACTCCCGACTCAGCACTGGCTTCATTTGGCGGAGAGGGTGGGCATTCGAAGTCGCGCTTAGCTGCTTCGCACGCGCTCCCGCTAAGGGGCCACGCCCCCTCGCGCCTCCGCTTTGCTTCGGTCACCCCATGAAGGGGGCACACCCCCTTCATCACCTCCGTTCAAATCCCACCCTCTGAGTTTTTACGGTGCCTCTCATTCCCACTCGGTACTCACTATTGCATCGTCATTCATAACTTAACATTTCTAATTCATCATTCCCGCAGTGTTTTGGCGGAGAGGGTGGGATTCGAACCCACGGTCCCGTTGCCGGGACGCGTGCTTTCCAAGCACGTCGATTCGTCCACTCTCGCACCTCTCCGCAAATTCAGGCGATAAAGGTCAGCATCTTATCATGCGACCTGATGAGCGGCAAGGCGAGTAGTGTGTGTCCGACATCCAACTCTCTCTTGCAGCGAAAGCCGCCCTTCACCTCTTGAATCACCGAGAGAGACCGTCCGGGCAATCCAATTCTCAGGCGACCGACTTTGTCTGCCAAGCCATTGACCCTCTTCTTGAGGGTTTCTATACTGCGTGGCTATGCGGTGGTACGTATGAAAGTGCTCCTCGGTCTCGGGCTCTTCTTCCTGTTCCTTCTGGCGGTTACCCTCTCTCTGCCATTTCTGGTCGATTTGAACAAGTATCAAGACCGATACCGCCCCCTGATCGAGGAGGCATTGAATCGCCGCATCACGCTCCAGGACATCCGCCTGACGATTTGGCCGCGAATTGGAGCCCGAGTAAGCGGGTTCACCATTCAGGATGATCCCGCATTTCGTTCCGGCCCGTTTGCCACGCTCTCTTCACTGGATGTCGGCGTCAAGCTGTTCCCGTTGCTTCGCGGGAAGATAGAGGTGGAGGAGATCACCTTTCGTGATCCGGTTATTTTCGTCTTGAAGGATAAGCACGACGTCTTGAACCTATCCACGATAGGTCCTAAGACCGCGATCCCATCGAAACCGGAAGCCCCTGCGCCCGAGCCTGCCGGAGGTCCGCTCCGAGCCTTGGCACTTTTGGCCGTGGACCGAGTATCTATCGACGGTGGACGCCTCACCTATCGTGACGAAGCAGCGACCAACCCGGTGGAATATGTGGTAAACGACCTGGAATTTCTCCTTACCTCCGTGCATCTCGGCGAAGTTCCCAACCTGCATCTCGCAGCCACCGTTCAACCATACAATGTTCCCATCACCCTCGACGGCTCATTCGGACCTCTTACGGAAACTCTCGACATCAAAACCTACGCCTTCGACCTCGGCCTCGGAAAAATGCTGGCCTCACTCAAGGGCAGTGCGCTCGATGGCAACCTTGATGCGACTCTGACATCTTCATTGATCAGTACGGCAGACCTTCCTGTAGCGCTACCTCTCACGAAGCCGGTCCTGGTAAAGGATCTTCATCTCACCGCCCACCTCGAGTCAATTCATGACTCCATTGAGTCTCCGCTCGAAAGGGCCGAAGTAAAGGATCTTGGACTGGCTCTCGTCATGGGCAGTTCGGTCATCAATGTGAAAGGCACGGCTGCGAAGGGCATGGCACATATCACTGCCGCTTCGTCCAGCATCGGCTCGGCAGACATGCCAATCGCCTTACCACTGGTCAACCCGGTGGAGATAAAAAATCTCCACCTGAGCGTCAAAGCAAAGTACCCCCCAAAGCAAGGTGCCCCACCCTTAGAGTTGGCTGACGTCACAGACCTAGGGTTCGCCGTCGCCATGGGATCTTCAATCGTCGACGTACAGGGCACCGTTCTCGGGGGTATCGCGAAAGGCGCTATTCTTTCAAAAGGTATTCATACGGCGGATTTGCCGATCGTGGTACCGTTCAAGCAGTCTGTTGAGATACGCGACCTCCGGCTGACGGGGGAACTACGTGACCATGAAGCCCTTGTGCATCAACTCTCAATGGAACTGTTCAATGGTTTGATCAAGGCCCATGGAAAAACAGGAACCGGGTCGCCTGCGCCCCCCTTCAGCGGCTCTGTCACGATCGAAGGGGTACAACTCGGCCCCGCAATGACAGCGGCGGGAGCAGAATACTTCTCGACGAGCGGGACGGCTGCAGGCAGCATCGCAATCGGCGGGCGCGGCTTCACCATGCCGGATTTGACGAAAGCGCTCGAGGGCGCCGGTCGCATCAACGTCAAGGATGGAAAGATAGAGGGCATCAACCTCATGCAGGAAGTCGTTGCCCTCTTGAAGGTGGCAGGCATTTCTCCTGACACGATTCGCACCACCGTCTTTTCGACGATCGAAACCGATTTCACCATCAAGAAGGGGCTGGTGAACGTCCAGAAACTGCTTATGGACAGTCACGACTTCCAGTCGACTGGGCACGGAACCGTTGGCCTTGACCAAACCCTGAATCTCCGCCTGAACCTGAATCTTTCCCAAGCACTGAGCCAGAAAATCGCGGCTTCGTCTCCTATCGCGAAAGTGGCCATATCCGGAGGTCGACTCTCGGTTCCCCTCATCATTGGCGGGACAATCCACGAGCCCTCTTACGGGCTGGATACCACGAGGTTCGCCGGAGAGGTTCAGGAGCAGGCGAAACAGCGGGTCAGAGAAGCCGTGGATGACCTCTTGCAAGGCAAGGCCAAACCGGAAGATCTCAAGCAACAGGGAAAAACACTCCTCAAGGATCTATTCGGGAAATAAGGGCGGAGGATCTGATGTCATTGGCCAATCTCATGCTTGATTACGTCGTGCGCTACGGATTTCAGGTCCTTGGGGCTGCGGTTATCCTCGCCGTGGGTGCATTTCTGGCAAGATGGGTGGGCACGCTCACTCAACAATGGCTGGACCGCCACGATCTGGAACCTCCGATCAAACTTCTGCTGGTTCGTCTGGCAAGAATAGCGGTCATCGCGGTTACCCTCCTGGTAGCTTTGGATCAACTCGGTTTCCAGATTGCTCCGCTCATTGCGGGGCTCGGAGTAGCCGGGTTGGGAATGGGCCTCGCGCTCCAAGGTGTCTTCAGCAATCTCGTCGCCGGATTATCGATCATTTTTACCAAGCCGTATCGGGTAGGGGAGCACATCTCCCTGCTCGGCGTTCATGGGGAGGTGGTCAAGATTGATATCTTCACGACCACGCTCAGGCATCCCGACCAGTCTCAGATCGTGATCCCGAACAGGAAGATCGTGGGAGAGATCCTTCATAATTTTGGCACCATTCGACAACTGGATCTCTCCGTCGGCGTGTCCTACGAGACGGACATCACTAAAGTGTTGAGTACGGTGCGAGACGTATTGAGCCGGCATACCCACGTCTTACAGGAGCCGCAACCAGTTGTCGGCGTCGCCGGATTTGCCGATTCAGCCGTGACAATTTCCCTCAAACTGTGGGTGCAGGCTTCTGATTTCGCCCAGACGCAGGCTGAATTGAATCACGCCATTCTTGAACGGTTCCGGAGCGAGCATATCTCCATTCCTTTCCCTCAGCACGAAGTTCGTCTGCTTAATCCAACGTAATATATCTGCACCAACATCCCATGTCGCATGGCTGCTGTGGATATTTCCCCAGCCTCTTTCCTCGCAGATCCTCCATGCACGGAGCGTGACGGACACACCCCTGTCGAAACTAAGTGACCACGACGAAGGCTCAGACTCTACGACTCTTGATGTGATGTGGGATGCTCGTGGCGGCGTACGTAGTCACACCGTTGATAGTACTTCCATCGACCGTTCGACCGTGTTGATTTCGTACGCACAATCATCTATATCACGATCACTTTCCACCACGCGCTCTGTCAAGGGGACCAGCTATTCCTGCAAGCAATGACGGCGTTGCTGGTGGCTTCGACGAACGAGCCGTCAACTGTGAGCATTCGATTCCGATGGTCATCTGGTCATCCATCTCGTCACCCAAGGAGGACGATCCATGAGCATGATGAGCGAGTTTAAAGACTTTGCCATGAAGGGCAATGTGCTGGACATGGCCGTCGGGGTCATCATAGGGGGAGCATTCGGGAAAATCGTGTCCTCCGTGGTCAGTGATATTCTGATGCCGCCTATCGGATTGCTGTTGGGGAAAGTCGATTTCTCCAGTCTGTTCATCCCGCTGTCCGAGGAGGCTCGAGGTAAATCGCTGGCCGCCGCAAAGGCCGTGGGAGCCGCAACGATCAATTACGGCGTGTTCCTGCAAACTGTGTTTGATTTTGTGATTCTTGCCTTTGTCATCTTTATGGTAATAAAACAGGTCAACCGCTTGAAAAGACAGCCCCCAGCGGGGCCACCACCGGCACCCTCCAAAGAGGAAACCCTCCTGACCGAGATTCGCGACATCCTCAAAGAGCAGCGCCGGTGATTGAGTCACTCAGGAAGAAACCAGCTACCACGTTGCTGTTTGATTCAGGCGAGGCGACGCTGAAACCCGGAGGCGTGGATGTCCTGAAGCGCATCGGCCGAGTGCTCAAGCAGTATCCGGATCGAACCATTCATATCGCCGGTCATACCGATAACTTCCCGATTCGCGGCGCGCTGGCTAGGACATTTCCCACCAACATGGAATTGTCCCAGGCCAGAGCCGATAGCGCCAAACAAGCATTGATCGAAGGTGGGATGACGTCGGACAACATAGAAGCGTTAGGCCATGCGGATAGCAGGCCCGTCGCCAGCAATTCGACCAGCGAGGGCCGCCAGAAAAACCGGCGCGTCGAGATCGTTGTGAAGCAGTAGGATCAATGAGTTGTTGCATCTACGTTCGGGAGGCGCTAAATTAGCGTCGCGCCAATTCCTGAATCCTCGAAAGGAGTCGGGACATATCACGGACGCCAACAACGGCCGTACGCCCTTTTCGTATTCATTCTTACCACTGTCTCCAAGGTGGCCCGGTCGACTCTCCCCCACTTCCTGCTTTTCCGGGATTGAGTTCACGCTCGACCGCTCCAATCCAGATACGGGAGGGTACATGAAAACCGCAATGCACATGCTTCTCGTCTTCGGACTGACGGCAGGCGGCTGTGCGACACACGTCCCTGCTCCCCCGCGTCAATCTCCGGCGGAAGCACAGGTTATAGCCCTTCAACAGGAACGGCAGCAGCTACTTACGACCCTTGGAGAGTTTCACGATCGGATTCGCGATCTCGAGAGTAAGCTCGCGGACCGCGAGGGAAGACCTGTCGCACAATCGTACGATCAACTCCTCGCCATCAAGGAGGCGGAGTTGAGCGAGCTGAGAAAAACGTCAGCCGAAAGCGAGAAGTTGTCTGCGCAACTCAACACCGCAGTGACCGATCTGAATCAAACCAGGCTCCGCTTTTCTGCGCTTGAACAGCAGGCCATGAAAAAGGATCAGGAACTGGCCTCAATGCAAGGGCTCGCGACGGCGGCCGCAGAACTCGAGAGCTCCAAGCACCGTATTGCCGATCTTGAATCTCTCTTGTCGCAGCGCGATCAAGCGAACCGCTCTCTCCGAACATCAGCCGCTGAGCGGGAGAGCCTCACTGCCCAGTTACAGACCGCGACAGCCGCATTGAACCACACCAAGGAGCGATTGGCATCGATCGAGAGACAACTTGTCCAAAAAGATTCCGACCTTCGTAGCAGTGGAGCCGAAAAACAGAAGCTTGCTGCCAGTCTCACCGCATACTCGAATGAATTACGGCAGACGAGACAGCGAATGGCATCATTCGAACAACAAGCCACCGACCGAGAGCAAGAACTCAATGTGACTCGGAAAGGAGGCAGTGATAGGGACCGTCTGGTGAATCAGCTGACCGTGGCCAACATGGACCTCACGCAAACGAAGCAGAAAGCGTCGAATTTGGAAAGACAACTTGCGGCCAGAACTCAAGAGCTGGAAGTGTTGCACAGCGTGACGACAAGCAAAGAAAAGTCGTCAGGCCCACCAGAAGCCCGGCATACGGAGATGGGGAAATCATCCGGTTCCAACGTCGGCACGGAGGTCACGCACCATGCGGGAACATCTCTGTCGAAAATCGGGACTGAGCAGGCGCGAATCGGGACGTCTTCGAACCGCTCGTCGTCCGATCAACCCATCCCCAAATACAGTGATCAGCCGGATCCTGAGCTGATCAATGCCAGTGAACATCTGGCTCGCTTGCTGAAGGATGAAGTATCGAGAGGAACCATCAGCGTGAAGCAACATAGGAATCAATTGGCGGTAGGACTTTCTTCTTCGCTGCTGTTTCAATCAGGAGAAGCCACCCTGAAGCCGGATGGCATGAACGTGCTGAAACGAATTGGCAATATTCTCGGACAGATTCCCAACAATGTCGTTCAGGTTGCCGGGCATACCGACAATCAAGCGATTCGCAGAGAGTTGCGAAAGACATTTCCGGACAACAAGGCCCTCTCATGGGCGCGGGCCGAAAATGCCCGCAGGGGCCTGATCAACGGTGGGTTTCCCATGGAACGGATCAAGGCAATAGGGTTGGCGGATAAAGTTCCTCTCGTGAGCAATACCACGGAGGCGGGACGCCAGAGAAACAGGCGTATTGAGATCGTCGTGACCCACCTGACCGCTTCGCCTTCTGCTATGAAAGCCACCTCGGAACACTATAGGGGACCGAGCATGGCCTCGCTCCCACCATCCGAGAAACGGAGCTCACCTTAGTTTGTGCTTGCCGGGATAGGAGTGAGGGAGTAACTGATCGGATCAATGCCTCGTTCTTATCCGAAGTGACAGGCAACCTGGTTGGCAGGAACGGCAACCGACTCCCCCGGGATCGTCGCGAGAATCTTATAATGACCGAGCCCCAATTCCTTGCCGTACGCTTCCCCCACGAGCACGTCTTGGATGTGCTGATGGTCCGACGCCCTGAAGTACGATCGTCCTTCCTTCAGCCCATCAAACTCATGACCTTCTAGGGCCTTGATGACGGCTGCGGTCTCAATCGTCCCGGCCCGGCTCACGGCTTCCAAGATCTGTGTCATGGCCGCATATCCCAGGTAGCATCGTGACGTCGGTGTATGGTTGTACTTATCGATCACTCCCTGAATGAAACGTTTCGAGCTCTCGCTATTGATCTTCGGATCCCAAATCAATCCCCATATGCCCGCATTGTTTGCATAACCGAGCGGGCGACCGATTTGCTCGCCGCCGATCATCCCGCCGACCCCGATCTTTTCCTTGGCCAACTCTAGTTTCGCATATGACTTGAGGGCGTTGATCAAATCCCACCCGTACAGATTCAGAATCACCGCCTGAGGCTTGACGCGTTGAACATCCATCATGGCGTTGGTGAAATCGGACGTTCCAAACGTGGTCGTCGTTGAGCCCACAATCTCACCGCCTTGGGTTCTGAGCGCGTCGGTCATGGCTTGTAGCGCCGACCGTCCGTCTACGGTATCCGCCGTCACCATGTACCATTTGGTACCAAAGGCCTTTCCTATATATGGGCTTACAGATTGGGCCATCATTCGGGCATTCGGCATAAACACGAATGTGTGGGAATTGCACCGAGGTCCGGTCAAGTCCATGACATGAGCGCCCGTCACCATGAACAGCTTATTCTCCTGGTTCGCGATGTCCGATACGGCTAATGCGACCTCTCCATTGAACGTCCCCATCAGGAAATCCACTCTGTCATCCTTAATCAGTTTGGTCGCGGCTTTGATCGCCGTCGGCACGTTTGATGCGTCATCGGCCTCTACCAGGGTAATAGGCCGGCCAAGCACGCCGCCGCGCTTGTTGAACATATCGAGTGCCACAGTTGCTCCGTGCACATCATGAATTGAGGACGTCTTATAGGGACTCGTCAACGGATCAATAATTCCGATCTTGATCGGTTCAGCCGCATGCGTATGAGAAGCATGAACCGAATCTATGGCTTGCCTAACCCAATCCCCGGTGACCAACGCTGTGCCCGCAACCGCTGATAGTTGAAGAAATTTTCTACGCGAGAGCTCAGACATCGTATGTCCTCCCTGGAGAGAAGGTATTCCTGACAGACAGTGGTGCACGTGCGAACGACGTACAGTCTGGACGTTGATCGGTGGTGCTGAGGCGCGAATGAAGTGTGCAACGACTGAATAACTCTTGGAAAGAAGACCTCAACGCTCACTGTATCAAAACGACACAGCGACACGTTACGGGCAGGCGAGCAGATTGTCAATATGGGACATCCGGCGGGCCACCACCCGCCTTATCTCATCTCCCTTCCCTGAAAAAAGACTTCAGATGGGTCTGAGATGCAGGACCGGCGATCAACATCCATGACCCACCACATCATCCCCTCGTGTGGCCATGAGCCGCAGAACATGAGAGGCATGTCGGAAGCGGTACCACTCCACTGTATTGATCCTCCGTATACACCTGTTTGATTGACCAAAATACGGCTTCTTTCAGCTTCTTGACCAACGGATCTGGAGGATCCTTCCGAATTTTTTGCAACTTCTTGTCCAGATCGAACAGTGGTTTTACAGACCGGCGATCCGGCACCCTCCCAAGCGCCCACGCTACTTCGGTCTGGACAGTAATATCAACTCCAGGAGCATCAAGCATGTCCAAAAGCGGCGGCACGACTGAGGAGTCATTATGCGTGTTGCCTAGATCTCCCAGTCCCTTCGCGGCGGCTGCTTGCAATTGCGGCTGCTTGGAGTGTTTGAGGATATCGACCAATATGGGGATTCCCTCTTTCCCCATGTTGCCGAGCGCCACAGCTGCCTGCTTAGACAAATCCTTATCCTGGAGAGCCTCCCGCAACCGGGGCAACGCCTCATCCGCTTCCATCTGGCCCAATACGGAGATGATCTGCAGTTTCCTCAACTGACTCGTGCCTGAAGTGTCGAGGAGCTTCAACAACCGATCAGGTTGGCCCCACTCGGCGGTGATAAACACAGGGAAATCATATTGCTCCAGCTTGTCCTTGAGCTGAGCCATGACGAAGGGGCCGGCTTCACCAGCACTCGCTTTGAGCGCCGCTTCCGTCGCATCCTCAAAATCAGTCCGGACCTCTTTCTGCCACTTGATCTTCATCCCACCCAATAGATAGGTCAACTGACAGGCAGGCCCCTTCCACAACCGTGACGGAGCATCCGGTAAATCCGCATCCCCTCCGGCAGCCGTGGTTCCTTCCCATGTCTTCCTTTGCTCGCACTTGACCTTAAAAACCACATCGGCGGGCTTGGACGCCTCCCGGGTGACGACATAGCCAAGTTCGGACATCCGGCGGGACACCACGTCACCGATGGCTGTGGGATCGGTAGACCCTTTATCGGTTAACGCAATCACATCCAATTTCACGGTCTGAATCTTGGCGAGTTCCGCCTTTTGTTCAGGAGAGAAGTAATCCCGATAGGCCAATGCAGAATCGGATGTTGCCAGGAAAACCAGAGAGAAAGATATGATGATGCAGAATAATCCCTTCATCTCATCCCTCCTTGAAGGCCCCACCTCCCATTGACAAGTTGAACTGTCGTCAGCAAGCCGAAGTCCCGATACATACCATCATGCCTCCATGACTTCAGCGATCATAGGCGGGATAAGGCTCTGCCCCCGACGAAACTGCTGCAGACTGGATACAATCGTGATCTTTCGGAAAATCGATGGTGAGTCATTATACCTCTCCCTACCTTTTCATACTATAGAAGTCGCTATCCTCAAATGTGACCAGCCTTCGATGCGATATCAAACGTGGGACCTTCGAAGCACCAAGCAGGTTGATGCGCCCCCACCTGAGTATGGGTTGACAGTCACGCTCAATCGACGGTAGAAGATGGCATAAACAAAAGGTCTTCCCGCACGCTTCTGCAGGTCTTTGCTCTCTTGAAAGAGCTTCGATGACGTGCGAGAGTGGCGGAACTGGCAGACGCGCGAGACTTAGGATCTCGTGGGTAACCGTGGGGGTTCAAGTCCCCCCTCTCGCACCATAGTCTCACAGGCTGCAAACGGCGATCGCTCACCCCTAGAGTTCTCGGAGGTCCTGACACTGATATGAAGATGGAAGTGACCGAACTTGGTCCAATGAAACGGGCGCTGAAGATTGAGGTCCCGGCGGAAGAAGTCAACCAGCGGTTCATTCGTGCCTACACAGAGCTCAATAAGCAAGTCCGTGTCCCCGGTTTTCGACCGGGCAAAGCTCCGGTCCCCCTACTCGAAAAGCGATACGCAAAGGCGGTCGAAGAAGATGTGATTCGTTCTTTAGTTCCTGATTATTACGATAAAGCGATCAAACAAGCCGGAATCGTGCCGATCCTTGTGGAAATTCCACCTTTGGAACGGGTCAAAATCCAAAAGGATGCGGCATTCAGCTTCACCGCTACCGTTGAAATCAGGCCGACCATTCAGTTGCGCGACTACAAGGCCCCGAACCCTATCTCGCTGAAACCAGACAAGCGCGCCGTCACTGACGAGCAGATCGATAAGGCCCTCGAGGTTCTCCGTGAACAGATGGCTCAGCTGCATCCGGCTGCTCCGGGAAGCGCGCTCGCCGAAGGGGACTATGCAGTCTTGGACATCGAAGGTTTTCTGAATGATCATGTCCTTGAAGGGACCAAGAAGGAAGGCCACCTCCACAAGGCTGGTTCCAAGATGTCGATTCTAGGAATCGACGTCGATAGTCATGTCATCGGCAAGAAAGAAAGTGATGTGGTGGACATTCCACAGGTCTATCCACCCAACCATCCGGACCCGAGAGTCGCCGGCAAGACCGTGATCTTTCGTTGCGCCCTCCGGTCAATCAAGCAGAAGAAGCTTGCTCCCCTCGATGACGAGTTTGCCAAAGACTGCGGTCCTTACACCTCGATTCAGGATATTAAGGATAAGCTTCGCGCAGAGATGGAACGAGCATTGAAGAAGGATATCGACGCGTCTTACAAAGATACGATCCTCAAACGACTGGCAGAGATGCACCATTTTGATCTACCACAGACTCTGGTCGAACGAGAGCTTACTGCGATCGCCCGACAACACCTACAAAATCGCCGGCGCAAACAGGACGATCCCGGCAATGCCGAAGCTGCCGCCGCCCGAACCGAGGACATGAAGAAATTGCAGGAAGAATATCGGCCGGAAGCAGAACACCGGGTCAAGACCAGCCTTATCTTGGAAGCGGTTGCCGACAAGGAAGGGCTGACGGTGACCAATGAAGATCTCGATGCCGAAATCACACGACTTGCGGCGGAAATAAAAATCTCTGTCGAGGAAATCCGTCGCATGATTCAAGCAGGCGGACAAGACTCCTTAGATGATTTACGAGCGCGGGTCCTTGCCGACAAGACACTTGATTTTGTCTACCGGCACGCAGTGATTCAGGGGTGATCATCGCACATACCAAAACACCGTGGTTCCAGCCCTGTTGACGTTGCTACGCGCGAAGGGTCCCGCGCTCATTCAATCTATGTTAATGTGAGCTTTGAAGAACACCATAGCCGAAAGGATCACGTTGCATGTTAGTCCCGATCGTAATTGAGCAAACGAACCGCGGCGAGCGCGCGTACGACATTTATTCACGCCTGCTCAAGGACCGAATAATCTTCTTGGGAGCCCCGATCGACGATATCTTCGCCAATCTCATCATTGCTCAACTTCTCTTCTTGGAAGCCGAAGATCCTGAAAAGGATATCAATCTCTACATCAATTCGCCCGGCGGGAGCGTCACGGCGGGACTCGGGATTTATGACACCATGCAATACGTCAAACCCGCCATTACAACCATCTGCCTGGGGCAAGCGGCCAGTATGGGAGCGTTGTTACTCACCGCTGGCACCAAAGGCAAGCGCTTCGCGCTACCGAATGCCCGTGTGATGATTCACCAACCCATGGGAGGCTTCCAGGGACAGGCTACCGAGATCGATATTCATGCACGTGAAATCTTGAAGATACGGGAGAGACTGAATGATATTCTTTCCAAACATACCGGTCAGCCTCTCGACAAGATTGCGTTGGATACCGAACGCGATTATTTCATGTCAGGAGAAGAAGCCAAGCGGTACGGCCTGATCGATGAAGTCATCACGAGACAGCTCAAGAGCATCAAGGGCATTGGGCCCAGCGATTCGGGCAAGGACGGAAGCAAGAGTTCGTAGGACCAGGAGGCAGCATGGCCAAACAGGAGAAGATCGACCGGCACTTGCGTTGTTCGTTCTGTGGCAAGAGCCGTGATGAAGTCCGCAAACTTATTGCCGGGCCGACGGTCTATATTTGCGACGAGTGCGTCAACCTTTGCAATGACATCATTGCCGAAGATTGGGAAGAGGCAAAGGAGGAGATTTCGGCGAAACTAAAAAAGCCGGCCGAAATCAAGCACCATCTCGATCAGTATGTGGTCGGTCAGGATCGCGCAAAAAAGATTCTTGCAGTGGCGGTACACAATCACTACAAACGCATTTCGTCCAAGGAAAAAGACGTTGACGACGTCGAGTTGCAAAAGGGCAACATTCTGATGATAGGGCCGACGGGTACCGGGAAGACGCTCCTGGCCCAGACCCTCGCGAAGTATCTCGATGTACCCTTTACTCTGGCCGATGCGACCACTCTGACGGAGGCTGGTTATGTCGGAGAAGATGTTGAAAATATCATCCTCAAATTGTTGCAATCAGCGGATTATGACGTCGAGCGTGCCGAACGCGGCATCGTCTACATTGACGAGATCGACAAGATCAGCCGGAAGAGCGACAGCCCATCGATCACGCGTGATGTATCCGGTGAAGGGGTGCAACAAGCGCTGCTCAAGTTGATTGAAGGAACAGTTGCCAATGTTCCCCCCCAGGGCGGCCGCAAGCATCCTCATCAGGAATTCATCCAAGTGAATACGGCGAATATTCTCTTTGTCTGCGGCGGGGCATTCGTCGGACTCGAACAGATCATTGAACAGCGCCTGAACCGTAAATCGATGGGATTTGGAGCCGACGTGCGCGGCCGGAACGACGTCCGCCTGGGAGAACTGCTTCCGTTCGTTCAACCTGAAGACCTCCTCAAGTATGGCTTGATCCCTGAATTCATCGGCCGCCTTCCGGTCGTGGCAACACTCGATGAACTGGATGAGAAGGCGCTCATTCGCATTCTGACGGAACCGCGCAACGCATTGACGAAGCAATATGAAAAGCTGCTCTCTTTCGAGAAAGTGAAACTGAAGTTTACGGAGGGAGCTCTCGGCGCCATCGCACGAAAGGCTTACACGCAAAAGACCGGGGCCAGGGGACTCCGCGCCATCCTGGAAGACGTCATGTTAGACCTCATGTATGACGCCCCCTCGCAGAAACAGATCAAAGAGGTGGTACTCACAGAAGATGTCATCGCCGGAAAACATCCTCCAATCAGACTCTTCGAGCCGGACAAAGACGCGAAGAGCGCCTGATCACTCGCTCAATCGACGGTGATATCCTGCTGGATGGGGATTTCGTATGAGCTCTTCCGCTACAGGCTATAGCTAGATCCAAGGTCCCCCTGGTTGATTCGTCCGCGAACGTACGGCTCTCTCTTGCTCTCGCAATTCGGGATCCGGCCATTTCTTCACAATTTGTCGACATTTTTTGCCGCTCCGTTATACTGACGGTCAAAGGGTTCAGTGGAACCTTTACCTAGGAAGAGACCGTGAAATTCCCGATCGTTTCAAGCAACAGACACAAGGGCAAGATTCTGGAAGTTGATCCCGACCGTGAAATCGTCACGCTCATTGGAATCAACGGAGAGCCACTAGGTAGCTTGGCATGGGATTTCGTCATCGATCAAATTCTGGCTTACCGTAAACCGCACCATTTCGAAGATGCTCGATCAGAACCGAGAATTTCTTTATCGATACGCGTAAGATACAATACACCGGAAGGCAACCAGTTCGAGAGCCGTGCCGGCGGGATTGGTGGTGGAGGTCTTTTTATCGAGAGTCACACGCCGCTGACGGTCGGCACTAAACTGGCTATGGAGTTCTCGCTCCCCGAGTCTCCGACCGAATGGCTCTTGGCCAAAGGGGTTGTGGCTTGGGTCTGCCCGAAAGCTGATCAATATACCTTCAGTCCAGGCATGGGCGTTCGTTTCACAGACATTGCACCGGATATCAGGTCTCGGGTCCTCAATCTCGTCCATTCGGTGAAGAGTGCCAGCCAGAACGCCTAACGCATACCCACGCACACCTTATCCGAAAGAAACGGACAAGCGTCCCATCCGTCACTGCCCCCTTCGCCTTCCGGAGGAAGACCGCCGATGAAGCTTCCTATCACAGTGACACAGGAACATCAGGGAAAAGCGCTGGACATTGACTGCGACCACGAAACGCTGACCCTTCTCAATGACAAGGGTCAGGCGCTTGGAACACTGAGCTGGGGCAGCCTGATCGAGCACATTCTGACCATCGACGAAGATACCCGGTTCGCTCACAGCCGGGCCCACCCGCGCGCGGCGCTGGCAATCAAAGTTCACTGCACGACGTCGGAAGGGAGACAGTTTGACAGCCTTACCGGTGGAATTGGGGGCGGGGGGCTATTTATTGAAAGCAGCGCGCCGCTGGCCCCGGGCACCGAGATGACTGTGGAGTTTTCCTTGCCCGACCGACCCACGGAAAAATACAAGGCCAAAGCAAAGGTTGCATGGGCTCGCCCAAAACCAGAACGGTATATCTTGTTTCCAGGTATGGGCGTTCAATTCACGGACATCGGCCGGGATGCCCAGAAGAGGCTCGTCGAGCTGGTAGACGCGCTCAACCGGAGCCGTGCTGTAGCCTGAGCTGTTCAGTCGCCCATTTGGCCCACCCACGCACAATCGGATCCCGATCTGCTCTCGCGACTCTCTCCAGCTCTCTCACCACAGTCTCGTCACCGATTTTTCCCAAACGGAATGCGGCTTCGCCTCGTACTCCCGGAGTTTCGTCATGCAGCAGTCGATCCATCAGTAACGGAACAGCCTGACCAACACCCGCCTCTCCAAGCGCCGCGACCGCTCCCTGCCTCACCTCAGAGTCGATATCGTGTAAGGCCTTGCGAAGCGCGGAATACGCAAGAGGAGCATCCAACTCAATCAGAGTTTCCACAGCAGCTCGACGCGCGGGCAGATTCCCTTCACGAAGAGAATGTGCCAGGTGTGGTCCCAGGGTTTGCGGATCACCCACATCTCCAAGTGTACGAGCCACGGCACTCCTCACTGCCGCCGATGAGTCGGTCAGCGCCTCGACGAACCGGATTTGATCCACCGATGAATCCTGTAACCGTCCAACTGCGATCGCACTCGCCTCACGAACGTGGGGGTCGGGATCGTTCAACATCCGTGCGAGAATTAAAGCACGCGAGGGCTGTCCAATCTTTCCTAGCGCTTCAACTGCAGTACGGCGAATGTCAGGGCTCTGGTCTTGCACGAGCTCAACAAGACGACCGGACACCGCCTCCGGAGATCCAGGGGACACATCTGAATAGCAGCCAGTCACCATGACGCACACACAGTACAGAGACAGGGAGGAAAGCCGATGGGGGAGGATAGGGTCGCGCAACACAGTCACAACAGGGAGTTAGGATGTCGCCTTATCCGAAGAATTTTCGTGAGCGAGTGGAGGCTGTTTTGCGGCTTCGATAGACTGCTCGATCTCTTTCTGTGCAGCATCGATTTCAGCTTGGATCGTTCGCATTTCCGGATCGACCGAGTTGCGGACATCAGCGACCGCCTGCCGAAAGGTTCGCAGCGCATCGCCCAGACCTTCGCCGACATTCTGCATGTCCTGCGGTGATATGCCGGTTGAGGCGTTCGCGCTTTTCGCCTTCATCGCCGCTTGGGTCGCCTGCACACGAGCCACTGCCTCCTTGTTCACCACGGCCGACGGCCGTTTAGCGACGGGTTTGGGCTGAGCTCCCGCTGGTAAAGGAGGGTACTGAGCACGCATCACCGGTGCGGGGGAAGCCATTCGGTCTTCCATAGTCGGAGGTTGGTGCGGGTTTTCAGCAGGCGCCTGGCCAGGAGCGGTCGCTGCGACACGCGCTCTGACCGGCTGAGGTCCCTGCGGACCGAGATTGGCCATCACCGCTGCGGTGGTGCCTGGGGTCATGTCAGGTCCGGGGGTGTACGGCGCAGGCCTGGAGAGGGTCGGTTGCGCGGCACCCACCGCTGCCGGAGACGCAGTCCCGGGCTCACCTTGTGCCGGCGGAACGGGTGGAACCGGCGGAGTACTTGGCTCCGCTGAAGCTGCCGCAACTTCAGGAGTCGGAACGTCGTGTACTTCCTTCTTAAATCCCTTGAGTGCCTTGCCGACCCCTTCACCGATCTGCGGAAGCTTGCCTGCACCGAAAATGATCAGGACGATCACCAATATAATAATCAGTTCTGAAAATCCCATCGTGCCGAACATGGGCCAGCCCTCTTCTCAGATGTACAATCTACGGTGCATGGGCGATAGATGACGATCTTCACGATATATGCCGCAATCGATGACTGTCAAGAATTGCCTCCGCGATCATCGCCCACGGGAACAGTTTACGCAGGCGGCACGCGGATGGGCACGACTTCGCTCTGTAGAGGCTGTCCGAACACCAGGGCATCGGAGGGGGAGAGATATACATCGAGTTCACTGCGAATACCGAATTCACCGGGCAAGTATACGCCTGGTTCGATGGAGAAACAGGTGCCGGGCATGAGACGACGTCCATCCTGCGTTTCAAGGTTGTCGATGTTCGCGCCATTCCCATGAACTTCGACCCCGATCGAATGTCCGGTTCGATGGACAAATTGATCACCGTACCCGGCTCGAACAATCACGCCGCGACATACATCATCGACCTCCCAGCCACAGGGGAAGCTTCCCGCACGAACCCGCCGGGTGACGAACTCAAGCGCCGCATTGCGTGCATCCTTGACGACATGAAACACCTGTTGAATATGCGTCGGGACGACATCCCCCACATACCCGGTCCATGTAATGTCGGCATAGACTGCATCCGATTGAGATTGTTTCGCCCATAAATCGATGAGCACCAGATCACCCGGCCTGATGCGTGCGCTGTTCGTGGGGGAGGGACCATAGTGGGGATCGGCGCTGTGTTCATTCACGGCGGTGATCGGGTGGCTGGACGTCACCAGTCCGTATCGATCGAATCGAGAGACAATAAAGTGCTGCAGATCATATTCGGTCAAGACATCGCCGCGGCCAAGCGAGAGGCCGACATGCTGAAACGCTTCGTCGACGATTCGACGGAGCCCCTCCGCCGCGATGCGATGGGATTCCAGTTGCCGGGCAGTCCACACGGCCTCGAACCGCTGGACGAGATCCGCGGAAGTGATAATGTCGATGCCAAAACCCTTTAGGAGCTCAATGGTACCGGCATCCACGCGAGAGACATAGGGTATGGCGTTCAATGGAGAGTACTGCATGGCGATTCGACGCGCCCCACCCACAATCCTCTCAAGCGCCGCGTGCTGGTCTCGCCACGATACATAGGATCGCTGCTCACCGGGCAAGCCATGTAGGACGTGCGGTTCGATGCGGTGAAGGAGTTTAATCGGGGTGCCCTCTGCAGGAACCCAGTAATACCAACGCCTCGTGACATGCATCTCCGGATCCAGCAAGAGCACTCGATACGCCAGGGGATCACTCTTTCGAAAGTCATAAAACAGCCACCCATCCAGCCCCGGGTCGTCCCGTATCGCGCATTGGATTGCTTCGATTCGTTCCCGTTGAGACTCCTGTGTCGTCATGGAACGGCATCATATCGTCGGACCAGGCAGTGGTCAATTGCCCTGTTCGAGCGAGGATGGCAATGTTAGAATACGGGCAATGGTATCATCTCCGGCACCCGAGTCTCCGCACTATCGCATCGCATTTTTCTTCGGCCCTGAAGCCGTCGGTCAGGATGGTCGGCAGTGGAGATGTGTCTTCAACGTCAAGAAACGCAGTTGGAAGGGTGGAATTCAGGTCACGGTCGATCTGACGTCTGATCAGGTGGCACGGGGACGAGCGGCTTGTGATCTTAGGACATGGGCCCAGGGGGTACTGTCTGCCGTTCCTATTGAGGAACAGGCAGCATTGTCGCAGCGAATCGACGAACTGTTTATCCAGGCCCTCTGTGCCTGGAAATTGGATCTGGTCGCGCAGCAGGGTTTGTCACAGGAGAATCAAACGGTCCCTGCCCATGCATGGTCCGGTCAACTCGAGAGTGCTGCCGATTCCATCCGCCCGAGAATCATTTCCTATCTGTGCACCGAGCTGGATCTGGACGAATCGGTCGACTTTGGCCGGTAACGTCATAAAGTGCCCTCATAAAAGGTGGAATCGGAGGGGTTTTTATTCAGGACGGGATTTGCTATAACCCCAAGGATGCTGGAGGCGTTCACACATGCTCCTAGCAACCTATCGTGAAACAAGCGGACTGAGATAAGGAGGAGTTTATCGTGATCGGCATGACAACCACGCCTCGGCATCAACACCACACCGGACTTTTCAAGGCCTTACTCATATTGGTCTTAATGGCCTTTGCTTCGACCGCCTTCGTCTCTCCGCTTTTCGCTCAGGACACTGCGCCTGCGCCCTCTTCCACACCTACGGCTGATGCCTCCACTGGGACGCCGTCCGGCGTGGGATTGCAAGCAGCCTCCGCGGTGGCCACCATTTTGTATTTTCCGTTCAAAGCGGCCTTTGCAATCGGAGGGGGGATCGTGGGAGGACTGGCCTATGCCTTTTCCGGTGGAAGTGAACAGACGGCAAAGAACATTTGGGTTCCGAGCATCTACGGCACCTACGTCATTACCCCTGATCACTTGAAGGGGGACAAGCCCGTCCGGTTCCTGGGCGTTCCAGCAGAGCCAACGCGCGAGTCGCTCGATTCATCTTCCCCGGAGCCTGCGCCGGTACCACTGGAACCCATCCGATAATATGCGACCCGTCATAGGGGTCACACCGGATTTCAACGCCGGCGACCGCAAAGATATGGGCGGCAAGGAACCGACGTACTTCCTACGCGCGCGGTATATCCGAGCGATCGAAGAACTGGGCGGTGTGCCCCTTATTCTTCCCCTTGTAGCCGATCGAAGCGCCAGGCGTCGGCTGTTGGGCGATCTCGACGGCCTTCTTCTCACCGGCAGCGGCCCAGACCTCGCCCCCTCTCTTTATGGAGAACGCCAACGCTATCCCTTCCAGGTCATGTCGCATCGACGGTCGGACTTTGAACTGGATATCATCAAAGTCGCGATGCGGTCCGGTCTACCAACTCTGGGAATATGCGGGGGGATGCAGGCCATGAATGTGGCGTTCGGGGGCACCCTCTTTCAAGATATCGGGGCCCAAACGCAAGACCCCCTTCCTCACCGCCAGGTCCCTCCAGCCACCCGGCTGTCTCATGCCGTCTCGATTACACCGGCCAGCGTGCTCCGCCGGGTGATCAGGCAACCCCGCATCGAGGTCAACAGCTCGCATCACCAATCGGTCAAGACCGTCGCACCGACCCTCGTGGCCAGTGCGGCTGCCCCGGATGGAATCATCGAGGCGATCGAGTCTCCACGCCATCGATTCTTTCTGGGCATACAGTGGCATCCGGAGTTTCTCTTCGACCGGTATCCCATCCACCGGCGATTGTTCGAAGCCTTGATCAAGGCAGCAGGCCATCGCCCGCGCTCTCGCGCATGACCTGCTATACTTTCTTCAGCACCCCGTATTTGCTCATATCCCGACCCCACACACGGTGCCAAAGCGATGGGCCAGTCGAAAGGAACATGAGTGGTTCGTTCTCTTTTTCGCACGAAATCCATTGAACGCATTCTGGCTGATTCCGAGGCTCCTGAACACCGGTTGAAGAAAACGCTGACCGCGTGGGACCTGACCGGTCTCGGGATCGGGGCGATCATCGGAACCGGCATTTTCGTCTTGATCGGCACCGCTATTGTGGGGGATGCGCATCGGCCCGGCGCCGGGCCAGGGATTACACTGTCGTTCGTCCTCTCCGGCCTGACCTGCGCGTTGGCCGCATTGTGCTACGCGGAGTTCGCCGCCATGATTCCGGTGGCGGGAAGTGCCTACACCTATTCCTATGCCACGCTCGGGGAGTTCCTCGCGTGGCTCACAGGGTGGAACCTCATCCTTGAATATGGAGTGGCCTGTGTGGCCGTTGCGATCGGCTGGTCAGGGTATCTCAACAACATCCTCAAACTGTGCGGCATCGAACTGCCCTATTGGGCTACCCACGCACCGGGTGCGGATGGGGGCATCGCGAATCTGCCTGCCGCGATCATCGTTCTGCTCGTCACCATTATTCTCGTGATCGGTGTCAAGGAAAGCGCTCGCGCGACCTGTGCGATCGTCCTGGTCAAACTGGGCGTAATTCTGTTTTTTCTCGTTGTCGGCATGGGGTCGGTGGATACGGCCAACTGGACACCTTTCATGCCCTATGGATTCGACGGGGTCGGTGCGGCCGCGGCGATCGTGTTCTTCGCGTACGTCGGCTTTGATGCCGTCTCCACCACCGCTGAGGAAGCCCGTAATCCACAGAGGGATCTGCCGATCGGAATCATTGCGTCTTTGAGCCTCTGCACGCTGCTCTACATCGCCGTCGCCGCCGTCTTGACCGGGCTGGTCCCCTACACCAAGATCGATATTCATGCCCCGGTCGCGGAGGCGCTCAACGTCGTCGGCTATCGATGGGGGGCCGCCATCGTGGCAACAGGGGCGGTCGCCGGCATCACCAGCGTGCTGGTGGTGATGATGATCGGCCAGATTCGTGTGTTCTTTGCGATGTCCCGCGATGGGCTGCTGGGGCCATGGCTCTCACGCGTGCATCCGAGGTACCGCACCCCGCACCACGCCACCTATCTGACCGGCATCGCGATTGCGATTCTTGCGGCCTTTATTCCTATCGGCGACGCCGCCGACATGACCAACATTGGAACGCTCTTTGCCTTTGTCCTGGTCTGTATCGGCGTGGTCGTACTCCGCTACACCAAACCCAACTATCCACGGCCGTTTCGCGTTCCTCTCATGCCGATCATTCCGATCCTGGGAATGTTGGCTTGCCTCGGCCTGATGACATTCCTGCCGACATTGACCTGGATCCGCTTCATCGTCTGGACCATTATCGGTATCATCGTCTATCTCTTCTACGGAAGCCGCCATAGCCGGCTTACCGTCCCATCACAAGAGATTTCCGGGTCATCCGCTTAGCGCGAAAGAAGCGCGGCTCCTCTCCCCATTCAGATTTCAAGTTAGGAAGAAGATTCAGAAGTGCCCCGCGGCGAAGCGGGAGCTTCGGATGATGACTTTTTTTCCGCACCGGGAGATGGCGGTGAGGTTGGCCCAGCACCGGACTGAGGAGACCCGGTTTTTGGGGGAGACGCGGCAGGTGCAGTCGTTGGAGGTACCGGTGTTTTCTGAGCACCGGGCGGCGGCGAAGCAGCCCTCGTTCCTGACTGAGCGGGCACAGCCGTTTGAGGAGATGCGGTGGCGGCTGTCGGTGCTGCAGGTTTCGGAGAGGCGGAAGGCTGGGACGTCGAAGCAGGCGCGGCTGTTTGAGACGATGCAGCAGGTACTGCCGCCGGCTTTGCCGGAGCAGCAGCCGGTTTGGGCGGCGCGGGCTTCTCAGGCTTGATCCCTCCTTCCCAGGAAGGCCCCGAGTAGAGGTCCGCCGTCAGTCCCTTACCCTTCCACTTTTCCTCAAAATCTGCAGCAGCCTTATTCGGCGTTTCACCAATCCCAACGACATCATTCCAGGGATAGGCTTTTGGACCGATCCGGCATCCGTGATCGGATCGTTTGAGGTAAAGCGCAATCGGATTGCCTCGGTAAGGACCCAGATAGATGTGGACGCACCCGACGTATTCCAACAGGCTGGACATGCTCCCTCGTCAAAGAGGGGCATGATGCCACAAGAGGTTATGCACAGGCAAGAGAAAGGGAGGTTGAGTAGCGAATGATTATTCGAAGATATAGTGAGGAAATCGCCTAAGATTCCTGCGCGACAGGAACCAATTGAGATGCCGGGAGGCCAAACGAATCTTACCTTACGGCGAGATGACAGGAACCTGGCCAGGCCGCTTGCGTAGCAGAAAGACGGCAACAATCAGCACCATGATCACGGTGACGTTGAGGCCGACATCCATCAGGTATTGATAAAACTGCTGCGTCGTCACCTGGGGAACATGCGACAGCTCGGCGCTGGCCGTGAGAATCCGCCTGGTACAAGCGATGATGCCGACGGCAAGGTACGGTTCCAGTTCCAGCACTTCGGTTTGGAGAAACCGCACGACCGTGCGAAACAATTCAAGGAGAATAATGACCAATAACAAATCATTGAGGAGCCTCAGACCCGCGGGCAAAAATCCTATTTGAGCCTGTTTGGTCGCAAATACGTACCACGCGTGAGCGAAGATCAACATGCCCAGCACCAACAGACTGAATCCGGCGGTGATATACCCCAAACGGTCCAAGCCATCCATGTAGCCGAGCCATCGCTTCATCGTCTGACTGCGCTGACTCAAAATTGAATTCATCTGACCTTCTTCCTGCTGTTATGCCTGACCGCTTTGGCCATCCTGTCCTGGTCCGGTCCCCCGCATGCCACCATACTTCAAGTCGCGAATGGAGGACATTGACAGTGAATGTCCGCAGCAACGGATCTCTTTGAATCCTGCTCCTCCGTCCATGATCATGACGCGAAGTCCACAGGAATCCGGGTACAATTTCTTTTCATCGAGAATGACGGCGGGCGGCAATGTGCCTTTCCTTCTGCCAAGTGATACACCCATCTCTGACACCTTGTCCTCTTCAGTCAGTTCATGCCGGCAACAGAGGACCTTTTCGAATCCATCCCCGCCCCCCATCACCTTGATCACCAACCCGCAGGAATCGGGATGGTGCTTGCGTTCGTCGATGATATCGCCCTTCTTCAAACCCATGAGAGGTCGGTCACTCTTTGATGGAAAAGGGGTTCAGCTAATCAGATTGCGCGACAAAAAGTCCAGAGCCTTCCATCGCATCACGGTCACAATGTGGTGAATCATCAAGCTAACGTGGCAAAGGGGCGCATGCGCTCGTGGGTTCTTAAGAGTGTCCGCAGCAACAACCGATGCGTGCGACATCCGACGATCAGTCGCGCGTCGGAAATGGTCACCGGCTTATACGGTTCTATAAATCGCGCTTTGAGCCGGGCGATCCTCTCCAGAGAGAGGTCCAGTCGCGCTTGAGAAACGGAGCCGTCTTTCACCGCAGCTTCCACGGCCTTGATCGCGGTGACTTCCCGTTCGTGATCCTTGCAAATGAGCAACACATCGCACCCGGCGAGAAACGCGCGCACAGCTGCATCTCCAATTCCATAATGATCGACAATCGCATTCATCTCGAGGTCGTCCGTCAGCACGACGCCGTTGTAGCCGAGTTGCTCCCGCAGCAGGGTGCGCAGGATCGCGGGAGACAGGGTAGCGGGTCGCTCGCCATCGAGCGCCTCATACCGGACGTGCGCGGTCATGAGAGACGCGACACCGTGACGGATGGCACGGTCGAAGGGAGGAAGCTCGATTTCCTCCAGCCGGTGGAGCGGCGCAGTCACGACGGGCAGTTCTTTGTGCGAATCCGTCGCCGTATCACCGTGTCCCGGAAAATGCTTGCCGCAGGCTGCCACCCGATTGTCTTGCAGGCCGGCCATGGTCGCCCCTGCCATCTCACAGACGAGGTCGGGAGTCGTTCCGAACGCACGATCTCCGATGATGGGGTTGCACGGGTTGCTGTTCACGTCCAACACGGGAGCCATGTTCATGTTGATCCCGACGGATCGTAATTCAGCGGCAGTCACCGATGCAGCCGCATACGCCAGTTCATAGGAGTTGCACTGACCCACGACCTGAGACGGTGGAAAGATCGTGAAGTCTTTCGGTACTCGGGAGACCCGCCCGCCTTCCTGATCAATCGAAATGAGCAGGGGTGAGTGGGGTGACAGTTTTTGAAGGGCATTGGTCAATTCGACCATTTGCTCGACCGATTCCAGGTTGCGGCTAAACACGATCACGCCTCCCGGCTTGTACTCTCTGATGAACGCCGCCAATTCCGTGGACACTGAGGAGCCAAGGAATCCCACCATGAAGAGCTGCCCGAGTTTCTCGCGTAGCGTCATGTCAGTTCATATCCTGATTCATCGATCCGCTGATCGAGCGAGGCAACGGCCGCAATGTCGTGCTCGTGCCATCGTCCGGTCAGACTATGCGTCAGCGCAGGGTCCGGTTGATGAGATATTGAATAAGGAGCCTGGTCCCGATCCCGGTCGGCCCCTTCGGAATGTAGGCTCGTTCGCGGTCGCTCCAATCCGTGCTGGCGATATCGAGGTGCACCCAGGGGCAATCCCCCACAAACTTGCTGAGGAACAATGCCGCCGTGATCATGCCTCCGCCCCGTCCTCCAATGTTGCGCATATCGGCGACGTCACTCCTCAGTTGTTCGAAATACTCCTCCCAAAGCGGCATCTCCCAGACCCGCTCTCCCGCGCGTAACCCTGCTTTGCGTACCTGCTCCTTCAGGCGATCATCGTTGCCGAACATGCCGATCGCAAATTGGCCGAGCGCGACGACGCAGGCCCCTGTCAGCGTGGCAATGTCGATCAACGCAGCCGGTTTGTACCGGGTCGCATAGGCCAACCCATCGGAGAGAATAAGCCGCCCCTCCGCATCGGTATTCTGGACTTCAATCGTTTTCCCAGACAGCGTCTTGAGAATATCCCCCGGCTTGATGGCCCTGCCTCCCGGCATGTTTTCCGCGGCAGGCAGAATCCCGATCAGATGCATCGGCAACTTGAGGCGAGCTGCGGCCCGCACCGTGGCCAGGACTTCAGCCCCGCCGGTCATATCCGCCTTCATCTGCTCCATATTCTCCGACGGCTTGAGCGAGATGCCACCCGTATCGAACGTGATCGTCTTCCCCACCAGAACGACCGGTTGTTCTGATTTCTTGGCCTTGTCTCCCTTGTATTCCAAAATGATGAACTTCGGCGGTTCCTGACTGCCTCGAGCGACCCCTAAGAGCGCGCCCATCCCAAGCTGTTCCATATTTTTCTGCTCGAGCACGGTCAACGTCACACCGGCTTCCTCGGCAATGGCTTTGGCTTCGAACGCAACGCGGGTCGGGGTCATCACGTTGGAAGGATGATTGCAGAGATCCCGGACGAGGGTCGTCGCGTCCCCCGTGGCAGTGCCCCGGCGGACACCTTCGGTGATCTGTCGAAGCTGCTGTCGATCCGCCCCATACAGCGTCAGCCGTTCTATATCAGGTGCTTTGGACCCATTCTCGGTGCGGTATTCGTTAAATTGATAATTGCCGAGAATGGCTCCTTCTGCCATCGCCTGGGCAATCTCCAAAGCGGTAGCGCCTCGAGGCATCGTGGAGGGCATGGCCACCGTAAAAGACGTGACTTTCGCCTGCCGCACCCGTTTCACAGCCGAACCCATTGCTTGCCGAAACGAATCCAACCGCAACTCCTTCTTGGCGCCGACCCCCACAAGTAGGACTCGTTTGGCCGGTGTTTTCCCCTGGGTATGCACCAGCAATGTTTCGTTCGCCTTGCCTTCGAATTCTCGTTGCTCCAGTAAGGTCTGCAGGTGCCCGCCCAACAGAGTATTAATCGACGCGGCCTCCTGCTTGAGGCTGGTTTCACCTTGGCTCAGCAAGAGAACGAGAAGATCGGTGCCTTCTTTATCTGCGCGTCCCTGCTTGGCCTCTACGTGCATGACGTTCATGTCTGCTCCTTGTCTTGTAACTGGATTCCTTCTACCACGAATCTTGCCTGGTCGAAGCTCATACGCCGCGCATATCCGGCGACCAGATGAGTTTATGCGTTTGCAGTTGAAATCGTACGTTCAACCGGTCGGCAAGGATCCATTCCGCCAAATGACGAAGGTCCAGTTCGCCGAACACGGGGCTGAAGAGAACTGCGCATCGCGAAGCAAGGTCGTACTTCCGCACGATGTCGCACGCCCAGTCATAGTCCATGCGATCCTTGATCACAAACTTGGCCTCGTCTTTCATGGTCAATCTTTCTAGGTTCGACCAGACCATCCGGTCCGTCATGCCGCTACCCGGGCATTTCACATCCAGAATGATATGGGCACGATCATCCACGGGAGCGATGTCGATCGCTCCACTGGTCTCAATCAGGACTTCAAATCCTTCTGCGCAGAGCTGTTTCACCAACGTCAGAGAGTTCGGCTGGTGCAACGGCTCGCCGCCCGTCACCTCCACCAAGGCACAGCCGTACGCCCGCACTTTGGCGACCACCTCTTCAATCGTCATCTCGGAGCCGCCATAGAAGGCATACTCTGTATCACACCACGTGCATCGGAGCGGGCAACCAGTCAACCGGACAAAAACACAGGGCCGCCCCGCGTAGGTGGATTCGCCCTGTATGCTATGGAATATTTCGGTGACGCGAAGAATTGACGACGTAGTCATGGGTTCATTGTTTCATTGTTTGAGAAATGAACAAATCGGCAATCGCTCAATGATTCCATTCTGCTCATTTCCATCGGACGACGGGCCACTTGTGGCGGCGAGCAATTCGGGCCATGCCTCTGATCGGGTTGACCACGCGGGGGTACCCGACCATCTGAAGTACTTCGACGTCGCCCGGACTGTCGCCATACGCATAGGAGGCGGGGAGTGCAAAGCCCTGTCGATGGGCCAGTGCCGAAATTAACGTTCGTTTTCCGGCTCCATAGGGAAGAGGAGGGATAAGATGACCCGTGTACCGGTTGTCGAGACGTTCCGGGGTCGCGGCCAATAGCGTCTGAACCCCGAGCCAACGGGCGAGCGGCGCGACTAAGAAATCGAGGGACCCGGTTACGAGCACAATATGATGACCGGCGCGACGGTGTTCGTCCACCTTCGCTATTCCCTCGCGTGAAAGACTCGGATAGAGTTCATCGCGACAAAATTCACCCGCCAATGATTCGATATCGCATGGCCGCTTGCCCTGCAGATAAGGTTTTTGCTCGCGAAGCGGCTGGAGCGACACGTTGGGAACGTGACGGGCCAAGTAGATCAGACTTTTCCGGATCTCATGCCAGCCCACTACACCCCGCCGCCAAAGAAAGCGAAAAAACCTGACTTCACTCGCCTCTCCAGGCAGGAGGGTATTATCGAAATCAAAAAATGCCGCCGCCGTGTCGGAGCGCGTGCAGATGGATGATGATAGCTTCATGGTCAGGAGCAGTTCTCTCTGCTGGTAACAGGCCTCTATTCGGTTGACGTGGGACGGATCGGCAAGAGAAATTTACGGAGCCGATTCTACCGGACAACCAGTTGATTGACAAGCGTTTTAGCCCACTTCTATAATGCAGCGCTTTCTGAAGTACGCCTGCTCGCTCTCGGCAAGTCCGTTTTTCGGAATATCGGAAGCGATCAACCAAGAGCCCTTGTCCGTATGCCGACAGTGGAGTTACGGCGAGGCCGCTCGCGTCGCGCTACCGGAGAGTGAGATGTTGGGCATGACAGTGTGCCGAAGTGGTGGAATGGCAGACACGCACGTTTGAGGGGCGTGTGGCGCAAGCCGTGCGGGTTCAAGTCCCGCCTTCGGCACCAATTTTTGGTTTCCCTTTGCTTTTCGTTGACATAGACCTGCAGCCAACCTGCTTTGCTAACGACTTGCTAACCGGCCGGTACGTCTCATTCGAATTCGGAGATCACCCGGTGAGCAGTTCTTTCTAGGAAATAGGAAAGGCGCCACCTATGTCGCAGTCCGCAGTCTCGGCGCGATTGGGCTGTTTAGACGGATATGTGGACGGCGTCCATTGGGGGATCCTATGGCAATCCAGCTCGTGCTGTTTGTTCATGGTCTCGGTGGCCATCGCCTCAATACATGGGGTCGTTTCCCAGAGCTGATTCGCGCCGATTCGGAACTATCTACCTGGACCGTGGACTTCTTTTCTTTTCCGTCCAGCCTCATCCGCCTGCGCTTTGTAACTTCTGCACCACGTCCCCAGTTACTAGCTGATGGGCTGCGCACTGAGTTGGAGACAAGGTACCCGGGGGCAGAGCGGATTGTTCTCGTCTGTCATAGCCTTGGCGGCCTCGTCGCTCGTCGGTATCTGCTGGATGAATACAAAAATGGGGTTGACACCCGAGTCACTGATCTCTTGCTTTATGGCACTCCAAACACAGGGACAGGCCTTGCGCGGGTGGCTCGGTACATTTCATGGTTTCATCCTCAGCTGAAACAGCTTTGTCACAATTCGGAGTTCGTCACCGATCTCAATCGCAACTGGAATGCCCTTACCGCTGGGAAGCCACTCTGCGTCACCGCTGTTATTGGAGGAAGCGATGACGTTGTGCTGGAGGAAAGCGCGAGAGGACTGTGGGGAAACGGCAACGTCAAAGTCGTCGTATCGGCAACGCACGTCGATCTCGTCAAACCGGCTGATCGCGAAGATACTAGGTATCTCATCTTGAAGAACGTACTCCGCACCGCCGCACCGACCAGGGGGACTGGGTCATATAGCGATTATAGAGAAGCCTTGCCACAACTGGTGCAAGTCCTTCGAGAATCCAATCCGACCGATCTCAAACACAACGCAGATAAAGAACAAGCGATCCGAGTCCTCCGGACGGCTGTTGAAGAAACCCGATCTCACCTACAGGAAATCGAAGAGGGTCGAAGGAGGCCAGATGAGCGCAACCGGGAGCTCGTTGACTTATGGAGCGACGCAGCATTGAAGATGAGCGCGTCTGACGGTCAATTGGCGCGTCGACTCAGACAGAAGGCTGAGTACTGGAATGTTTCCGCTAACTGGAGCGTGAGTGAGTGTCAGCACACCGGAATCATGATGGAACAAATTGAGAAAAGCTTAGAGCTTCTTCCTCTTCTTTAGTTCACAACAGTCATTAGTCGCAAGCGAGCGACAGAAATGGTGTCAGGAATGATTTCAGGCGGCGAGGATCTAGCAGGGACGGCCCAGAAAGTATGGAGAAATGATTCCTGACACCATTTTGCCTCCGAATACGTAGACTGGACGAAGGCGCGTGGGGAAACGCTCCTGTTCCCTAAGGACAAACGCAAGAAGGGGCGTGCCACCATGGGTGACGCTGTGTCCAAGTGGTTCGCTCGGACTGTGCGAAGCCTCAAGGTTCCCGGCAAGAAAACCATGCACGGCTTCCGGCCCACTATCACCACTCGATTGTATGAAGCGGGCTGTGACGGGGAAACGAGGCGCGAACTATTAGGACACAGCGGGAAGGATGTACACGAGACAGTGTACATGCGGCCATCCCTCCCGGTACTCAGTGGACATCTTGAGAAGCTGAACTTCAGAACGATCCTCAAGGGTCTTCCGGTGTTCAACAAGTGAAGGCCCTGTGGCCGTGGCTCATGTCTGCGGCACTGATGGGGCTGATCCGTTACCTTGTTTCCGCCTAAGTCGCCATGCGCGGCTGTAGGCTCGCATCTTCTCCAACTTCTCCGGTGTGCGAGTCCTCATCCATGACAGACGCTCCCGTTCTCTCGCCTTCACCAAGTCTCTCTGTCGGCTGGTTATGGGCCGAGTAAAGCGAAAAATCAACCTCAGCGGAATCGGCGCTGCGCTCGTACAGATGCTCCTGTTCTCAGCTCTGCTTCATGGTGGGCACTACTTGTTGACGGAAGTATTCAGCTTTGGATACTCGACGGCTGAGTATTACACCTATTGGATTTTTGCGGTCCTGAGCATCCTATACATGCTTCCTCAGATTCCCGCCAAGGTCCGCAAGTCTTGGAGGAACGCGACTGTTGTAGGTTCGATTGAAGCGGACATCACGATGAGGAAGCTTGAATCCCTTCGAACCTCCCCTCCAACTTCCTAAAACTCAACCGAGGCTGGCTCGCTTCGCTTTCATCTGTGGAATCTCACCAACGCTCTTCTGCATCTGGCTACGTACTTCTCTCACCCTCCGGTTTTGCCACATTGCCACCGCTCACCCTCCATGGTTTACTGTACGGTTACCTTTTACAAAAGGACACGGTGCACAGCATGGACGATCGTATCAGTCTTGGCTTGGCTTTGGTGGTGTCGGTTGGGTTGATGCTCGGGATGGTGGCGCTCATCTGGGTGGTGTGGTGACGCGGCTTGTCTCTGAGTTGGTCGTATGGTAGAAACACCCATGCGCCACTGTCTCCAGTGTGCTAGGTGGTATGTTGGTCCTTACGTGCGGCGAGCAAGAGGGAAGCTGCCCAGGGCGTGTTTGGGTCGGCCAGGTTCATCACGTAATCTGCAATGAGCAGACATTCCTCGGATGTCAGGGCGGGCTGAAGCAAGGCGGGTGATAATAGGATTTCGGATGCTTCCAGAAAGTTCTGAACCTCTTTACGAATCTGAAGACTGTCCATAGACGGCCTCCTCTCAAGCCTTATAAGACCTTCCTGGCAGCTTGGGGTCTACCAGAACGATAGACCCGTCGGTAGATGATTCAGGCTGCCAAGGTTTCGCGTCTTTCATTCCGAATAACGCTGCATCGAAACGGAACTAGGGAGTACTCATCTCTCGTTGCTGCTGCGATGTGCCGGTTGACACGCTCTGCGTTCTGGAAGGGTCTGTAGTAAAGGCCAAAAACTTTCCCCACGGTCTTTCGGGTTCGGCAAGGCTATTCACGTAGTATGCAATGAGGAGACATTCGTCTGTCGTCAGGTTGGTTTCCAGTACATCGGGTGAGAGAAGGATTTGCGTGGCTTCGAAGAACTTCATAACCTCTTTGCGAACTGTAGTATTGTCCATAGACGACCTCCCTTGAAGGCTTGTAGACCGCCAGTTGAGAGCCATTTGTGGCGTGAAATACTACGCAACTGCACCCCAGTAGAACAAGCTGATTATTTTCCCTACGTACATTTGGATATTGACGGGGAAAGCAGGGTCTACCACAGAACGATAGACCCTACAGGTTCGGTCAAGCTGCCCGCTCAACTCTCGGCAGGTCACACCTCGTCTTCTGGATCACCGGCTTTGCACCAGTCGCACTCTCGAAAGCATCTTCCATCACCTTCCGCGCTGTACCGCTGGTGCTCTCTGCCACCATCACGCAATCATGGAACGGCAGGGCTGCAACTCCATTCTTCGAGCATGACAGCAATGGTGTCAGGAATGATTTCAGGGCGAGGAATTGGCGGGGACGGCCCAGAAAGTATGGAGAAATGATTCCCGACACCGTCTTGTCTCCCCACCGACTTGCGGTTTGTTTGTTCGCTGGTCGCGGGGGCTCGATTTTAGCGGTATTTCAGACCCCGCTGCGCATTGCCCTGAAGTAACGGGATGAAGCGTTTCGAGAAACCAGTTACTTAGCGTGTCCGCTGTTTTTATGGTTTCCGTACTGTGTGAAGAGTTCTTCGTAGACCAACAGACGTACAGCTTGTTGTGCGCACAAGCCTTCCACCTTTTTCGAACAACGTAAGTTCACTCGCTTCCAGAAGTGCCGACTAATCGGCCTGGTGCCGAATTATCGTCGGAAGCTCCTCGGCACCTCTTCCCACCCCCTACTGCACGTCGCAGGACGTCTCGATCAGATAGTGACTCTTGTCAGAGGCTTAGCACACTCTGTGGACTATTCTTCACGGGGTTGATTGCGAGATGCACGTCGCATTTTGGGGGGAATGGCTCTTGCGCTAACGAAGCATCGTAAATGAGGTCACTCGGTGCTGCGGATCACCCCTATAAAATGCACGACTCAAAGGAACGGTAGGTTCCAGGGGATACGATGGGTTGCCGGAAATGCTGTTGCTCCTCCCCAGCGCTGGCCTGCAGTTGTTTGCACATCAGACGCTCGGGTACAGCAGTGCGGCCACTATAATCCTGGCTCTCGTTCTGGCGACCTGGTCGTATGTTGTAGGCCTCGGCCTTGTGCTTTTCCTCTCAGTAGGGTGGCTCATCGAGTGGTTGCACAAGGGAAGTGCCGATGCCCTGGTAACGATGGGAGAACGGGTTCAGAAGGTCGCCTGGGGCGGCTCGATCTTCCCGATGGTTCCCGGACATTTGCCCGCCTTTGCAAAGGATCGGATGTCGATTTCACGGGTTCTCGTTCGACAAATAGGTAGAACTCGGGGCGGCTGGTCGAGCCTAGCCCCGGCGTGCTTCCAAACCCGGACTGGGTGCCGGCAGACATGATTGGGCATACCACAGAAGAGTGGGTGAATCTATCAATGAATGGGCGAGCAAAAAACAAACCTATCGTGTTGTGAGGGGGTTCAAGTGAGAGTCTTGTTCTTCGTCGGACTGGTCGTGCTCAGCGGCTGCGGTTTGTTCCGTCCGGATTACTATGTAGGGACTTGTGTGAATGCAGACGGGAAAGAAATCACGAGGATTACAACATGGGAGCCTTCGTTATCCACAACGACAGCGTGTGATCACCGTCGCCAGATCGCGGTAAGGAGGGACGACGGGAATCGTAACGAGCACGAATGACATATGAACCGCTTAGGCACCTCACCACTGCAGCACCAAGTGGGGAGTCTTTCTGTTGAGCTTAAAGTCGCTGCTCGAAACCGGGAAGGGTGCCCCCGATCCAAACGATATCAAGATCGACAACTGGAACTAAAGCCGAGCCGACTTAGGAATACGTGCACAGGAAGTGATGAGATTTGAAAAGGAGGAATGCACATGCGGATTGGAGTCATCGGCGCTGGAAACATAGGAGGGACACTTGCGTGCCACCTCGCCAAGCGCGGCCATCACGTCTCGATTGCGAACTCGAGAGGACCGGAGAGTCTGACCGCGTTGGCGGCCGAGATCGGCGCGACGCCCGTTTCCGTTGTCCACGCCGCCCAAGCCGGAGAAATCGTCATCATCGCGATCCCAACGAAGGCCGTCGCCGATCTTCCGCGGGCGCTGTTTGCGAACGTACCGAGCAGCGTCGTCGTCATCGATATCGGCAACTACCATCCCGAGCTTCGCGATGGCCGCATCGATGCGATCGACCGCGGCATGCTCGATAGCCAGTGGGTCGCGCAGCAGATCGGGCGTCCCGTGATCAAGGCCTTCAACAACATCCTCGCCAAAAGCCTTCTCGAAAAGGGCGTTCCGAGGGGAACGAAGGGCCGGATCGCTCTCTCGGTCGTCGGCGATTCGTTGGACGCCAAGGCGTCGGTGCTTCGCCTCGTCGACGATCTTGGCTTCGACCCTGTCGACGGTGGTGATCTGGACAACTCCTGGCGGCAGCAGCCCGGAACGCCGGCTTACTGCCGGGATCTTGAAGTCGCTGGTCTCCGGCGCGCGCTCGCGGAAGCTGATCGAAGCCGGATCGCGGAATACCGCGCCGAACAGGAGGCTCGTATCAGGAGATATATTGGAGCGCAGACAGCAAAGGATGAGCGTGTCCATGGAGAGCATGAGCTTCGTCGACGTGCTGAAATGGGCCCGGAAAGGGCTTCGTTACTCGTTGCCACGCTCAACGTGGAAGGCGGCTTAAGCACCTAATCGCTACTGCGCGAACGCGTGTCGAAGACTTGGTCGATTGGAGACTTGTACAGGAGTCAACAAGAAGAGGAATTGCATATGGCGGATATTCTACACAGAGTCGGAATCAAATCGTCGTCGCCGGATGATGCCTATATGGCATTGACCACGCGTGAAGGCCTTGCCGCCTGGTGGACTAACAATACGCAAGGGGAAGGTGGCAAAGTCGGCGGAGTGATCCAATTCCGCTTTGGGGTCCGCGGCGGTTTCGACATGAAGGTACTTGAGCTTGATCCCACCAAGCGCGTGCTATGGCAGGTGGTCGACGGGCCCGAAGAATGGATCGGCACAAAGGTAAGTTTCGATCTCAAGCAGGATGGTGACTTCACCATTGTCCTCTTCAAACACCAGGGCTGGAAAGAGCCGGTGGAGTTCATGCACCATTGCAGCACCAAGTGGGGGCTCTTTCTCATGAGCCTAAAGTCGCTTGTCGAAACCGGGAAAGGCGACCCCTCGCCAAACGATATCCAGATCAGCAACTGGCACTAAAGCCGAGCCGACCAATCGCGGACCAGTTCGACCGGCTGACCAGGCTGCTCGAGCGGAGTTGATTGTCCCCACGCAACAAGCATCTCACCAAACAGGAGGCTAACTGATCCCGGCTTCGGCACCAACCTTTCTACAGGGCAGCGATTTCAGAGGCTTGAGAGGCAGTGTGCCGGCGGCGTGTTATGAGCGATGTTTAGGCGAGCCATGACATCGTCGAGTTTCTCTGCTTTGATCGTCCGGTAGCGGAGGAAACATTTCCACAGAAGAATGGCCCACGTGTTCTTCGTTGCGGATACCGCCCGCCCGGTTGGACGCATTATTCACGACCCCGGAGTACCCGCGCTTCGCCCAATCATTCCGCTTCTCACCGCAATCACGACGGCGTTTACCAGATCATCGGTATACAGCTTCTGTTTGATGCGCTGGAGATGCATCCTGACCGTCCGGTCAGTGATTCCTTCTGCGCGAGCTATCTGTTTGACGATCTCTCCCATTGCGCGACGCTCAAGGACAGCAGTCTCGCGCTTCGTGAGAAGCGTGCGTGGATATGCACGTTGACTCGCCTGGACCAGTGACGGAACAACGAACTCGAATGGCTTGAGGTGCGTGCGGCCACTCTGTTCGGATTCCATCGCAGCATTGAACCATACGTAGTAGTCACGGCTGGTGAAGCCGCCGCATAACGAATATTGGAGGCCTGCCTGCTTGACCCGCTTCAGCATTTCAGGATCGAATTTTGCCTTCAGACGCTTCGCGACATCGCACCACATGAGCGTTCTTCGTGTGCGAAGCCATTCCTGAAATATCACGCTCTTCCACAGCGCGCCTGTCGCGAGATACCAGCGCAAGAAGTCAGCGGGAAAACTGTGATTGTAGACAAAGCGCATGGACGCCTTCGTGTGGTATCCCCACGAGACGGCGAGTTTTTTATACGGGATGACCGCATGCAGTTGATCAAGGAGCTCCCGAAACTGCTTCGGTGTATGACATTGGGATGCAGCGACCTTCAGCTCCTGGAGGGCTGCGGAGTGTCGAGAAGAGCGGACAGGCCCCCTTCGGCCATCCTTCGATCGAGAATCCGGCTGTCTGTCTTGCTTGGCAGTCGAGGTCAGTGAGGAAGTGTTGGAGTCCATTCCTTACCTCCTCTTACAACGGGAGAGGATAGCTCCTGTCTTAACAAATGTCACCCTTTGAGTTTTCAGATAATGAGGTAGGATTGTGCACTCTGCGACGTTCGAACCGAGCTTCGTTATGTTACGGAGCCGATCGAAGGTGCGCACCCCTTGTTAGCGACCAGCTCATTTTCAAAAACCGCGAGAGCGTTTCGAGGCCAGCGCCCGAATAACGGCGACAGAGAGAGACAAATACAAACAAGAATGAAAAAGACACGAAGACCGCACTAGGGGCAGAGAATGCCCAAGTCATCAATGACTTTAGCAATTCCTTCTGATACAGTCCCGGCTTCGGCACCAACTTCTCCTAACAGATTGATACGCTGTTACATCTCTTCAGGCAGTCTTGCCTGAACGCCGCGACATAGTTTCGCGAGTAATGCGCCGATTCCTCAGGTGGTCGGTCCGTATTGCCATCCGTCGTCATGGCGTACCAACGTCGTGTGATGGCTTTGGAGGAGCCCCTTCCTTGCGAGGTCGGGAACGCCGCCGAGGCGATACGCGCACAACACCAGGACCTCCATCTCGGACACGATGCGGTGTATGTGCTGCTCATACTGAAGACACGCGGACCATTCTTTTTCGCTGCTTAGGTTATAGGGGCATCCACATGCGCGAAGGTGCGACCATCCCCGAGTTCGAGCTTCACGGAAACGTGCGGTGACCCTCGCGAGCGCACCTTCCCCATCGAAGACACCTCCGGTGAGGTAAAACTCCTCACCAGCAATAAGTTGAAGTTGACCAGTCGAAAGGTACTGATCCGTGGAAGGGAGCCTCTTCTGAAGTTCGTGCAGCGCTAAGCCGGCCGTCCAAGGAGGGGTGGTGACCCAGAAACAGCAATCTCCCTCTTGTAATCCCGCGCAACAGAACTGTGCAAACACCTCCAGTAAATCCTTGCCATGCTGATAAAAATGCATGATGTGCGCACAGGAAGGAAGCGGGGTCACTGCGGGTAAACCAAACTGCCTCATGGCGCGATCATAGTGAGTGATACCTAACTATGCAACGATAGAATCGCCCCACGCTCTTGCTTGAGCGCGACCGTCTCTCGTCCTGATCAGGAGATTGTTGACCTTCGGGAACGAGGACGACACGACGAGGAACAGGCACAACGGAAGGTACACGACGCCACGGCTGCCTTCATTGCCGAGACCTGCACCTCCACTGAACAAAAGCTGCACATCAGCAGCCTGACACAAGCTGCAGCATTCCTTATCAAGAGACGATCTGATATCTAGGTATTACTATCAGGGCCGACAGTATCTATTGCGATAGAGCCAAAACTCCCCTCTCAATTCTACGACTCTCCTCTGACTTCAATCGCCGGTAATGGTAAGCTCATGAACTACATCGGTATTCCATTGATTCAGTTGACCTGATGATTGATATTCCCTTGCTGATGTCCCATGTGCAATCTCCTTCCGTCCTCAAAGCCATTCGTCCTGGTCTCTCATGACGTCGATGATAGCCCTATCCACAAACGGAGCATCAGATTAAATGTCCTCCGTTGATCCCTCGAACCACGGCACGTTAGACAGATCATTCAAGACCACTGAAGCTTTTCTTCACACCTTGGCCAGCCAGGCATCCATTGGAATCTTGTTGAGCGATCCGTACGGGAACTGTCATTTTGTTAATCAACGTCTCTGCGAAATGAGCGGCCTGACCATGGCCGCCGCCGCCGGCGAGGGGTGGGCCAAGGCTCTCCACGCCGATGATCGAAATCGTGTCCTGGACGAATGGCATGAGGCCGTGCGCCACGTCCGACCATTCTCGAGCGAGTTCCGGTTCCAGCGCTCCGATGGAACCACCCGTTGGGTTCATGGAGAAGGGTTTGCCCTCCGCACGAGGCCATCTGAGGTCTCCGGCCACTTTCTCATGGTTCGAGACATCACGGCGAGGAAGCAAGCGGTCGAAGCACTCTGCGTCAGCGAGGAACGTTATCGCAGCCTCGTCCATCTTTCCCCACACGCAATATTGGTCACCGTGGACGACACCATCGCGTTTGCCAATCAAGCCGGCCTGAGGATGATGGGGGTGGCTTCTGCAAAAGAGCTTCTTGGACGGTCCTACCTGGACCTCATCCGTCCCGCGATCAGCGAACATGGCGCCTCCGTCAAGACCGAGGAGGCGCCTTTCCCACGCGAGGCAACTATTCTCCGCGGCGACGGCACGGCCGTAGAAGTGGAGATTGTCGGAGCGCCGATTAATTTTGACGGTCTTTCCTCGCTGTTGCTCATGTTCACCGATATTACGGAACGTAAACATGCGCAATCAGCCTATCTGATTGCCCGCACGGAAGCCGCGGCGCATCGGCAGGAAGCCCTGAGAATGGAAGCCATGTCAATCTTGTCGGGCGGAATCGCGCATGAGTTCAACAACTGTCTGACCGCCATCCTGGGTTTTAGCGAACTCGCCATGCCGTTTGTCTCACCGGATTCCAAAGCCCACGGACACCTTCAGCAAGTCGTCACCGCCTCCAGGCGGGCGCGTGATTTGGTCAACCAGATGTTGGTGTTCAGACGACAGTCGGAGCCTGCTACACAACCGGTTTCTCTTCATGTGCTGTTGAAGGAGACACTGAGACTATTAAAACCCGTGTTACAAAAAAATATTGCGCTTGAGACATGGATCCAGACTCCTACTCATCCGGTTCTGGCTGATCCAACCCAACTCCACCAGGTGTTTGTGAGTCTGTTGGCCAATGCCGAACAGGCAATGAAGGCGACGGGAGGAATTCTCACCGTGCGCCTCAGCGATGTGCGGATGGAACCGTCTTCTGGTGGAGGCCTTTCTCAGTTGACCGCGGGCGAGTATGTCTGTCTTGCCACGACTTACAACAGTCAGGGGACAATGGCTTCGGAGCAGACGACCGCGTTCGCCCCGCTTGACGCCACACCCAATGGAGGGAGCAGAAGTGGAGTAGGACTGGCTGTGGTTGAGGGAGTGGTAAGGAGTCATGGAGGGGCGATGCGCGTCAGCAACGAAACAGCCGACAGAACGTCCGTGGAAGTATATTGGCCGGCATTGAACCACGACGATATGCGAACACCGCCCCATACGGCGTGACCCGCTGCGATCAGGAGAATCGCACGCCTTCGAAACATGAGGATTCGCTTGCCCGGATGGAGAAGGAGCGTTAAATTCGTTTATAGGAAGTCACGCCATCATAGGGTGTGGCATACACGCATTGGGGTCTCCCAGCCATTTTGCGGCTCTTCCTGATCCTGAGCGCGTATCGAGGACCTCTATGTCATCCGTGTTGATTGTCGATGATGAAGATGCAATCCGGCAGTTGATAAGAGACGCGCTCGGGCAAGCCGGTTATCACGTCAGCGAAGCGCGCGACGGGAGGGAAGGACTCCTCCGTTACCGCCAATCTCCTGCCGATCTTGTGATTATGGACATTCTGATGCCCGACCAGGACGGTCTTGAAAGTATCCTGACTCTCCGACGTGAATTTCCCGCTGCACGAATCATTGCTATCACCGGAGGAAGCGACATGATCGGCATCTTGAATTTCCTCGACGTCGCGAAGATGCTCGGTGCCCGGCGAACGCTGCAAAAACCTTTCGACATCAAGCATCTTCTGGATGTCGTTCAGGGCGAATTACGCACCTGACGCTCTTTCCCCGTCTTCCGACAACCTCTTCTGATTCTTGACTTGCTTGAGAACCCTGACACACTATGGGCGCCTCGGCTTGTCGACGGGAAACATATCGATGTCATGGTGGACGCCTCAACTGAACGCGGTACTCGGAACGGTTGTGGTCATCATTGGAGGGGGACTGCTGTGGAGCTCCCTACCAGTATGGTGGAATGTCATCCTGTTCTGCGCTGTCTTGAGTTTCCTGCTATGGATAGGACACACGATTGGAGCAGTTTGGGCATGGTCAACTCTGCTTCTGGGAATCGAAAGTTTAGCCTGGCCTATTGTCACGATGGTTCACGTAAGACTGACCACGAACCAACCGAGCGACGAGGACATGGGTCTGATTCTGAATGCCGTGTTGTTCGGGCTGTTTTCATCCGTTTTCTGGATTTCTTTCGCGTATGGACTCTTTAGGCGGACATCCGCAGCTGCCGTGAATGTCACTGATCGTACGCCCCTCGTCCAGGCCGTCAATCCCTCCGGTACGCGCAAAAAAACTCGGCGCTCATAGCATGGAGATGGGATCTACGTCCACGGTGAGCTTGAGATCTCCTCGTCGCGAAAGTTGCTCCATCTCTGACAACGTCGCCTGCACGACCTTTCGCACATCCTCCTGCCTGCGCGATTTCACGAGCACATGCCAGTGATGGCGCTGACGCAATCGCGAAACAGGCGCCGGCGTGGGACCGAGTACGGTCACCGGCTCAGGAGCGATTGAAATCACCGGGCCGCCAGCGGCACGATCGCTGCTGCACGTCTCTGCAGAAACAGCGGCTATTTCACGATGAAGCGCCGATACCCATTTCTCCGCTATCTCCTTCACGCGATCCTCCAACCTTCCTGATATGGTGAGCTGAATAAGGTGGGAGAACGGTGGATAGTCGAGTGCCCGTCTGAACTCCAGCTCCGGCCGCAGAAATAGTGCGGGGTTCCTTTCCACAACTGCCGCAATAGCATGATGGTTGGGCAGAATGGTCTGGATGAGCACTTTCCCCTCATTCCCGGACCGGCAAAGCGCAACCGCATCCTGAAGGGCGTGATACGTGTGTTCGGTGGAACGAAAATCAGGGAGATGGAGACCTGTATCCGCATTGAGAATGCCGACAAATCCTGATAGAGGCATGCGGCCGCGAGGGAATAACATCTGGGTGCCTATGACGATGTCGATTTCGCCGGCTCGAATCAACGTTCCAAGGGCGTCAACTTCCGATTCCCGTTGTACGGTGTCCCGATCCATTCTCCCGATCCGTACATGGGGGAAATATTGTCGCAGAGATTCCTCGATGCGCTCCGTTCCGGCTCCCACTGGCTCCAAACGCGGCGCATGACAGGCCGCACACACCTCCGGCAACGCTGTAGCATAGCCACACGAATGGCACATCAACCGCAACACCTTTTTATAAAAACTCAGGGCCAGGCTGCAGGATGGACAACGGGGAACTTGGCCGCACGCCCGACATGATAGCAGCGAGGCGTAGCCCTTTCGATTGAGATACAACGTCACCAGCGAGCCGCTTGCCATCGCCTGACGGATGCCATCAAGCATCGGAGGAGTCAGGAGGGTTCCGCGTGGAAAGTCCCGAAGATCGACCACCGCTGTATCGGGCGGTGCGAACTGGTTCGGCACGATGACGTGACTGGCTTGATCCAGCTCGGCCGACCGGATGCATTCCAGGGACGGATGGCTGGAAGCCAACACGAGCGCGGCCTTTTCAAGCGTCGCCCGATGATGTGCGACATCTCGGACATGGTAACGAGGGACATGCTCCTCCTTGAGCGCCGGATTGTCCTCCCCCTCAACCCAGATCAAACCGATATCTCGTAGAGGCGCAAAAATAGAGGATCGAGTCCCGACGACGACATCAGTGGCATCGGACTGTGCAGTCTGCCACGCGATGGCTCTCGCCCCAGCGGATAATCCGCTGTGGAGCAGGACGATGTTCGCATGCTTCGTATCCCGGAGGACCTCGACCAGTTCCTTGGCTCGATCAACCTCACCGACCACGACCAAGATGCGACGCTTTCGACAGAGCAATTCGCCGACCCCATGGATAAGACAGGACAACCGATCATTGGATGAAGCCTGCAGGACGACGACCGACGAGGCCCCCCTGTCAAGCCCCGCTCGCAACTCCTTCAGAAACTGTGGGTGGGCATTCCACGCCCGGGCTGGGGGAAGGGTTGCCGGGTGTGTCGCACCCTGTCTGCCTTGGGTGGTAAGCACATACTTCATTCTCGGCTTTTTGGCGGATGCCGCGGGCGGCAGCAGGAGTTTGACACACTGACCCCATGGTGCGAGATACCGCTCGGATAGCCACTGCGAGAGGCGCAGTTGCGAAGGGCCGATCTCCTCCGACTGATCAGGTTTCAAAAGCGACAGAACCTCCTTCATGCGCTTCGTTGGAGTACCGACCGGCGGATGGGTGGAGAGAGCCACGACGATCGCTTGCAACGTGGCCGATCCAAATGGGACCACCACTCGCTGCCCTACCGCCATGTCTCTTCGAAATGCCGGAGGCACGACATATGTGAACGGCCGATGCAGGCGCCGCGGAACGATGACATCAACGTAGAGGGGTGCTTGATCGTCCATGAGGAGATCCGATGCGGAAGTTGAGGACGTCATGCGGCATTCTACAGTTTGGGCACGTAATCAACAATCGAGGTCTCGTCGACATGGTCAGCGGATCTTAGCAAGAAGATATCTATTCGCGCGGACGACGCGTGCGAGGATCGACCAACTTGCAGATCGGGAAAAACCAGTGAGGTCGCTGGGAAGGTTCTACGGATTGAGACAGACGCTACTGTGACGGCGGAACAGGCATGTCAGTAGGAATGTTGCTTCCTTGAGCGGTCGTCGAAGCTTGAGTGGTACCAGATTCCGCAACTGAGGCTACCGGTTGATCACCCAAATCCCGGGAAGAGGACAATGGTGAGACAGGCGTCTCGACGGCCGTAGACGTTTTTGCAGGACTCAGCAATGCTTCCTTCGCTTCCTTTCGTGCTTCGAGAGGGTCCGCGTCATACAGAACAACTTCAATCCGGCGATTGTGTTTGCGTCCTTCCTCCGTCGCGTTGCTCGCCACAGGCCTGCTCGCACCATACCCCACGGAAGAGAGTTTGGCGGAATCAAGTCCTCCGTTCTCAACGAGGTGATGAACGATTCCTGCTGCACGTGCTTTTGACAATTCCCAGTTCGAAGGAAAGGCGGATCTGAGCGCGGGGCCGATCTCCATGTTGTCGGCATGACCCTCAATTCGAATTTGCTTGTCAGTTGCCGCTGTCTTCAGATACTCGGCAATCCGCTCAAGAACCGGCAATCCTGCCGGTTTGACCCTAATCTCTCCTGATTCATATTCCAACTGATCCACCAGGTCCTCCAGGTTTATTCGCAATCCTCCCTGGACTGGTTCCAAGCGGACCTTGACATCTGGCTTGGCCGTCTCCAGATCATGCGTGACCGAAGGAGAGTACCCCTGCATATCGGGAACCGCTTCATCCGAGTGCAATTCTTCCAGGGCACCACGATTCTTATACCGAACCCGATCCCCGACGAATAACCTGGACGTCGTGCGCGCGATGACCGCTGTGGCTGTTCGATCTTCGCATGAGATGACTTTGAGCTCTCCCACCTTTCGGCGTGGCAACGGCCCTCCGATTCTGAAGACCTCTAAACGATCTCCCGCATGAATCCCATCCGCGCGTCCCCGATCCAGGTACACGACATTGCCCTGCCCCACCAGCGACATGGTCTTATCGGACTGTAAGTCAACAATCAGGCCCTCGGTATCTGTGGGGACACCGACTTCTGAAGCCGACTCCTCCAATGGAGGGGGCACGAACCTCATGACCGGGTCTCCCGGTGATACCGGCGAGTAAGCTCGGACAATTTGAACCATTGTGAGAGGGGAATCGTTCTCGATCACGCGAACCACCCCGGTCATAATAACCAGGTAACCCATGTATTCCTTGGTGCGAGGATGGAAGACCTTATGGACCCTCTTGTAAATCGTGAAAAGATCTCCGATCGCTGCCTCCTGGGGATGGGCTAGTCTCAAATACAGGATATCGCTCTCTCGCCAGCCAAGAATCATGCGATTCCCGGTGGTCTGATTATCGCCCGTTATGAAGTTAACGATCCCATCCTGCGGGGTAGTTTGGCGGATCGATCCAGCTGCAAACCGTAAGGCCGCCTCGCCCATCTTGACGCTTTGGGCATCCTGAGCACCGGCCGACGTCGCAGAAAGAATCAGAAGACTCAATGCAATAGTAACAAGGTTCGTCCGATTGTATCGTCTGATCATACTCATCACACTCATGGTGACCTGTAGCAACCTTAGCAAATGACCGTGCATTGTCAAGGAATCTGCATTCGCAACCCGCTTAGCGGGAGCTTCTAATTGGCCCCCTGCGGATGATAGAGTATATCGAGGTTGCCGTCGACGTCAGACACTGTTATGGTGTTCGCCTTCGCCGACTCATCAGAAGCATCAGGAGTTCAGCGGAATGGCCCGCATACAAACCCAGATACCTCGTCGGAAGAAGCCCACGCAGCGCATGGAACTCGAATCTGAATGGGAAATGGATCATGGCGCCCGAGGAACAAACCTCAAAATGACGCCTGACCGGATGCAGCCGAAAGGAGTCGCCTCCAAACAACACGATGATTCTCCCGCTCAGCAGCCGAAACGTTCACCTGCAACTATCTGACACTTCAAATGTTTCTTAGGACTTTCGGATCGCGCAAGCCTAGGTCCTTTGTCCGCTTGCTATTAGAAATGGGCGGGGACTAAGATTCCCAACTCCTTAGCATCCTTGAGCCTTTGGAGTCGTTGCTCATGGTCGGTGCAGATCTCCTCCTGGAATACCTCACACGGTATTTTCCGGTCCTGGTCTTCATTTTTGTCGCACTCGGGTTCGGCGTGGTTACCCTTCTGCTCAGTTATGTCGTTCAGCCCAAATACCCCGAACCTGAAAAGCTTTCGGCGTATGAATGTGGGAGTGAACCGTTTTCCGATGCTCGCATGCCGTTCCCTGTTCGCTACTATATTTTTGCCATGCTATTCGTGATCTTTGACGTGGAAGTTATTTTTCTCTACCCCTGGGCGGTCGTATTCAACAAGATCGGCCTCATTGGGCTTATCGAAATGATGATCTTCATTGCACTTTTTCTGGTCGCCTATGCCTACGCCTGGCGTAAGGGAGCATTAGAATGGGATTAATACAAATCGGCCGGCAAGGCAAGGACGGAGCTCCCGACATCATTACCACGACTATTGAAAAAGCAGTGAATTGGGCCCGAAAGGGCTCCCTGTGGCCGATGACCTTCGGATTAGCCTGCTGTGCAATTGAAATGATCGCCGCCGTGTCATCACGCTACGATATGGACCGATACGGAGCCGGCGTGTTCAGAGCCTCACCGCGCCAGTCCGATTTGATGATCGTGGCCGGGACGGTATGCCGGAGAATGGCACCGGTCATTCGAAAAATCTACGACCAGATGCCGGAACCCAAGTATGTGATTGCGATGGGCTCCTGTGCGACATCCGGCAATATTTATGACAGCTACAGCGTGGTTCAAGGAGTCGACCGTTTCGTGCCGGTGGATATATACGTTCCCGGATGCCCTCCTACTCCCGAAGCTTTGTTTGATGGGGTTCTTAAGCTGCAAGAGCGAATTATGCAAAAGCGGGTTTTTCTCAAGCAACCGCAGGAAGTCAAACAATCTCTCAAGGCATAGAGATTTCGGCACGATATGAGTGTGATCGCAAAACGCATTGAGGAATCGTTTCCAACGGGATTTATCAAAGCCGTCGAATGGCGCGGAGACGTGGCGATCACCGTCAAGCGTGAAGCCCTTCACCAAGTCGCGTGCTTCCTGCGCGAAGATCCGGCGATGGCCTTCGACTACATTATTCATGTGAGTTCAGTGGACTGGCCTGATGAGGAAGAGCGATTTGAGGTCGTCTACGAGTTGTATTCGATACGGCACCGCCATCGAATCCGTCTGAAAACCCGTGTGCCTGAATCAGACTGTGTGGTCGATTCGTTGACGGGTCTTTGGAAAGGCGCAGATTTCATGGAGCGGGAAGTATACGACATGATGGGCATTAGGTTTCGCAATCATCCCGACCTCCGGCGCATTCTCATGCCTGACGAATATGAGGAAGGCTACCCGCTGCGAAAGGACTTCCCTCTGCGCGGGAAGGGATGGCGCGATACGTTCGAGTTTTTGGATGAGCCGTCCAGATAGCACGAGAAACCAGGATCATAACGACAATGCCCCCGTTTGAAGATCAGCGCACGACAATATACAAAGTTGACCCCGAGCATCCGGAGAGCGCGACTCTTCCCACCCTGAGGACCGAGGAACTCTTGCTTAATATGGGTCCTCAACACCCGAGTACGCACGGCGTGTTGAAGGTCATTCTGGAGCTGGAGGGGGAGCGGCTGGTTAAATCCACCCCCGTCATGGGATTTCTTCACCGAGGCGTGGAAAAACTTGCCGAGGAGGGCACCTACCATCAATTTATTCCGCACACGGACCGCCTGGATTATGTCTGCGCCATGTATAACAACTTTGCCTATTGCCGGGCAGTTGAAAAGTTGATGAACCTCACCGTTCCTGAGCGGGCGGACTACTTACGAACCATCGTCGCCGAGGTCCAGCGGATCATCGGTCATCAATTCTGGCTGGGCACCCAAGCGCTGGACATCGGCGCGATGACGGTATTTTTCTACTGTTTTCGGGACCGGGAAATTCTCCTCGATTGGTTTGATGAGTTGTGCGGGGCCCGGTTGACGACCAGTTGGTATCGAATCGGCGGTGTGGAACGGGATCTGACGGAGTCACTCCTCGCAAAACTCCGTCAATTTCTTGATTACTTCCCCCCGAAAATCGACGAATATGTCGTGTTCCTTGAAAAGAATCGTATCTGGCTGGCACGGACCAAGGGCGTGGCTGTCATCTCCGCCGAAGATGCCCTGAGTTTCGGGCTCAGCGGGCCGACGCTGCGAGGGTCCGGAGTCGATTACGATTTACGAAAATATGAACCGTATGCGGCCTACCCCCGCTGTGAGTTCAGCGTTCCGGTAGGAAAAAACGGTGACACTTACGACCGGTACTGGATCCGCGTTCAGGAGCTGTATGAAAGCGTGAAAATCATCAGGCAATGTCTGGAACAGATGCAGGACGGTCCGATCATGGCGGATGTTCCCAGCGTGACGCTCCCGCCGAAAGAACGCGTCTTTACCAATCTGGAATCGATGATTCAACAATTCAAACTGTTTTCCCAGGGTTTCAATGCTCCTCCGGGCGAGATCTATTGCGGGACCGAAGCGCATAAGGGTGAACTTGGTTTCTATATCGTCAGTACGGGCGGGGGTAAACCCTACCGCCTGAAGATCCGTGCTCCGTCCTTTATCCATATGGGAGCTTTCGATCACATGTCGAAGGGCTACATGATCGCCGACGCGGTGACGATTTTCGGCACCTACGACATCGTCATGGGAGAATGCGACCGCTAGAGGAGTGGCGAGGGTTGAGTTGTGAATTCTGAGTTGCAACACAGGACTCACGACTCAGCACTGAGAACTCAGAACGAGGATCAACATGGGGCTCAAACCCGCAACAAATCCAGACGTTGAGACCGCATCCATAGAGTTGACGATTGACGGGAAGTCGGTGACCGCCAAGGACGGCGTGTCGCTCTATGACGTGATCGCAAGCACGGGCAAGATCATTCCAGCCATGTGCTATCACTACACCTTCGATCCATTCGGTTCCTGCGGCATGTGCCTCGTCATGCAGGAGGGGAAAAAAGCCCCGGTCCGTTCCTGCACGGCGAAGGCCACCGCAGGGATGCTTATTAGAACGGAAGGGGATGACCTCTTCCAAGCACGGAAGAAGGCCGTCGAAAAACATCTGTCGGTGCATCCCCTGGATTGCCCCGTGTGCGATGCGGACGGCCATTGCGAATTGCAGGACATGGCATTCCAGCACGGCGTCACCAATCTGGCCAATGCCAAACAGAAGTTCATTCCGGAGGATACCCGCAGTCTGGTGCTGGATTTCAATATGAACCGCTGCATCGCGTGCGCGGAATGTATCAACGTCTGCAAAGACGTGTTGATGATCGACGCGCTCCAGTTCATGAAAAAAGGCGGCTTCAATCAGGTGGTGGCCAAAGGGGACGCACCTCTTTCTTGTGAGTTCTGTGGGGATTGTCTTGCCGTTTGCCCCGTCGGGGCGATTACCAACAAGTACTCGAAGTATCTGTACAAGCCCTGGCAGATGAAGAAGACCACCACCACCTGTAACTATTGTGGTGACGGCTGCCAGATGTACGTGGAGACCAAAGACACCGAGGTTGTTCGCGTCACCTCACCACTCTCCTGGAAAAACAAATGGGGCGACCGGACGGACACGGCCAAAGGCCATGGCGGCATCTGTGTTCGAGGCCGCTTTGGATTTCAGTATATCGACAGCAAGGCTCGCCTCCGCCAACCGCTCGTTCGGAAGGACTCTCAGTTGGTCGAGACTCCATGGTTGGAGACCATGGAGACGTTGGTCGACCGGCTCTCGGATATTCATAGAAAGCACGGTCCTGAGTCGATCGCCGGTCTGATCACAGCCCGCTGCACGAATGAAGAGTTGTACTTGTTTCAAAAACTCATGCGGGCCGGGTTCCGCACCAACCAACTCGACAGCAGTGCACGGTATGGCCATCTGAATTTTGTCCATGCCGTGCGTCATGCCCTGAATATCGGACGTTCTCCGAACGACTGGGAGGATCTCACCAAAGCGAAAGCCATTCTTCTTGTCGGCTCCAACCTGACGGAAACCAACCCCTTAACGTCCGTGCGCGTGAAGGAAGCGATCCGGGTGTACAAATCACAGGTGATCGTCATCGATTCGGCGATGACCAACATGGCCCAGCTTGCCTCGCACCCTCTCATTATCAAGCCCGGTACCGAAGGGGTGCTGATTCATGGACTGGTGAAATCAGTCATCGAACAGGACCTGATCGATGAGGAAACGACGAAACGGCACCCGGCGGCATTCGCGGCACTGAAGCAGGCAGTGGCGCCTATCACTCTCGAACAGGTCGCCGCCCAGACAGGCATTTCCGTCGACCTGATTCATGAGGCCGCCGCCATTTTCGCGGAAGCGCCGCGCTCGATCGCTCTGTGCGCGGAAGGCATCGTCCGTCGGCCGAACGGCTATCGCAACGTCCTCAACCTGATCGATCTCGCCTGGGTCACCGGTAAACTCGGCCAGGCTGGATGCGGTGTGAACACCGTCACCGAGGAAATAAACGAGCAAGGCGCGGTCGACATGGGCGTTGCTCCTGAATTTCTTCCTGGCCAGGCTCCATTTGATGCTCCCACCGTCAGACAACGGTGGGAGCAGGCCTGGGATGTCACATTGCCGGCGGCAACGAGTGGGGCGAATCTGCTGGAGATTTTAGAGCGATGCCGGAATGGGCAGATCAAAGCGCTCTACGTCGTCGGAGAAAATCCTCTCGCGACACTCCCGGCTTCGGCCGGAGTGCAAGCCGCGCTTGAAAAGCTGAGCTTGCTGATCGTGCAGGATCCTTTCCTCACTGAAACCGCTCAACTCGCTCACGTGGTGCTCCCGGCTTCCACCTATGCGGAGAAGGACGGGACCTTCACAAACCTGGAAGGTCGAGTCTTACGCGTACGCCAGGCCCTGGACCCGATCGGCGAAAGTCTGCCGGATTGGCACATCATGACCGCGTTGGCGAATGGACTTGGCCATCACTGGCACTACGAGTCCGCGCAGGACATTCAGAACGAAATCATGAAGCTCTTGCCGGGGTATTACAACCTGGGCCAACCGCGACCCTTGGTCCTCAGCCCCGACGCCTATCTCTCGAACGGCTACGCATCCCACGTGGCGGCTCGATACGGTGACTTGAGATCTGCCACAGAGAAAGATGCGACACGGCCGTTTACGCTGGTCATGGGACAGGTTCTCTATCATTCGGGTAAGCTGTCGACGCGCGCCTCCGGTTTGGTCCAGATCCAGCCGAACTCGGGCCGTCTGGGCATGAACCCACAGGATATCGAGCGTCTAGGCCTGAACGAAACTTCGCTTATCACGGTCAGCTCAGGCACAGGATCCGTGCGATTGCGAATCAAACCAGATCACAATGTCATGCCCGGGACCTGTTTCTATCCCGAGCATTTTCTTGATCCGCCGGTAAAGGATCTCATGACGGTCGAAGCGGATCCCATCACCGGAGTACCGTACTTCCAGTCAACACGCGTGAGTATTGAAAAGGTCGGATCATAAGGGTAAGCTCGTGCGTCTTTTCGCCTGAGCTCAAGGATGTGGAGATTTCATGAGCGTTGTCGCTCTCGCCAAAAAGGTATTGCAGGCGGCGTTGTTTTTCGAGATTTGGGACGCGATGAAGGTCACCTTCAAGCACATGTTTCATCGCCCGATCACCTTTCAGTATCCTCGCGAACAACGGACGATCCCCGACGCGCACAGAGGCGCATTGGGACTGTTGCGATATGCGGACGGTCAAGAGCGATGCGTGGGCTGCGATCTCTGCGAAGCCGCCTGTCCGTCTCATTGCATCAAAGTGGTCAGCGAAGAGGACAAGAGCCGCCCGCTTCAGCGCTTTGCCTCCGAATTCTATATCGACATCACGAAATGTGTCTTCTGTGGATACTGCGTGGAAGCTTGTCCCGTGAATGCGCTGGCTATGACCAAGATGTATGAGTATTCAACGCATGACAAGCGGACGCTCCTCTTCGATAAATCCAGACTCTACGAGATCGGCGAGCGCCATCTGGAAGATGCCAAACGGTATTTGTACGCCCATAACCAAGAGAAAAATTCGCAAGAGAGCCGGGAGTACCGCTATTATTTCCCGCAATCGGTTCTCAAGCCTACGCAAACACCGCCCAAACATCTGAGTTGAACCGGACCATTATGGCCTTGGTGTTCTTTAGTTATTTCGCATTGGTAAGTATTGTCGCCGGCGTCCTGACCGTGGCGATGAAGCATCCTGTCCACTGCGCGCTCGCGCTGCTGGCTTTACTGCTGCATGTCTCCGGGCTGTTCATCATGCTGAATGCCGAGTTCTTGTGGGCCGTTCAGGTCATCGTCTATGTGGGTGCCATCCTAGTGCTGTACCTGTTCGTCCTGATGCTGTTGAACCTCAAAACCGATGAACGGTATTTTCACGCCAAAACCCCCTACCTGCTCGCACCGGCCGTGATCGGCACCGTCTACCTCCTCGTGTTGATGGTCCGCTCTCCTTTGAGCGGGGTGAAAGGGGATGTCCCGGCAACCGCAATCCTTCAGCAGGGGGATACGTACGCCGTCGGGATCAAGATGTTCAGCGAATACCTTCTCCCTTTCGAAATCATCGGGGTCTTCTTGACGGGGGCGATAGTGGGCGCCATCGTGCTGGCTAAAACGCCCAAGACGCTGGAAGGCAAGCGGGAGACATGATTCCTCTCTCCGCCTATGTCGCTTTGAGCGCCGTCCTATTTGCAACGGGCTTACTCGGCGTGTTGATTCGCAGAAATTTCATTATCGTATTGATGGCCGTGGAAATCATGCTCAATGCAGCGAACATCAATCTGGTCGCCTTTTCCTATCACTTGGACTCCATGGCAGGACAGATCGTCGCATTGTTCATTATCGCCATCGCGGCGGGCGAAGCCGCCATCGGTCTAGCCATCATTATCGTCGTCTTTCGCGGCAAGATTTCCACCAATGTCGACGAGATGAATCTTTTGAAGTGGTAACGTGTCCGATTCCATTGATCTGATCATCAAGCTCATCCCCCTGTTCCCGTTGATGGCCGTTCTCATCAACGGCCTCCTTGGACAGCGGTACTCTCCCGATTTTGCCCACCGGTTGGCATGGGGGTCCGTGCTCCTCTCGTTCCTGTCCACCCTCGTGGTCTTCACCGACATTCTTAGAACCGGAACCGCCCGCGAAGTGATCCTCTATAGGTGGATCTTCGGTGGTGATCTGACGATCAATCTTGCCTTTCTCGTCGATCCCCTCACGTGCATCATGCTGTTGGTCGTCACGGGAGTAGGATTTCTTATTCATGTCTATTCGGTTGGCTATATGCATGGAGAATCGGGGTTTACCCGGTTCTTCACGTACATGAATCTCTTCATGGTCTCGATGTTGTTGCTGGTCATGGGCAACAACTATCTGGTGCTCTTCATCGGGTGGGAAGGTGTCGGGCTCTGCAGCTACCTGCTCATCGGGTATTACTACGATCGTGTGTCGGCCGCCAAGGCGGCGACGAAAGCCTTCGTCGTGAACCGGATCGGCGACGCGGGATTTCTTCTCGCAATTTTTCTCGTCTTCGTCAATTTTCGATCTTTGGACTACACCCAGGTTTTCCCGCGAGTCGGCGAGTTGTCTCCTGAAATGGCAACAGCGATCGCCCTCTGCCTTCTCATCGGCGCAGTCGGAAAATCCGCGCAGATCCCGCTGTATACCTGGTTGCCGGATGCCATGGAAGGACCCACACCGGTGAGCGCCTTGATTCACGCGGCCACCATGGTGACAGCCGGCGTCTACATGATCGTCCGCAACCACGCCATCTACGACCTCTCGCCGACCGCCATGACGTCCGTCGCGTGGATCGGAGGGATCACGGCTCTATTCGCTGCGACCATCGGCCTGGTGCAGACCGACATCAAGCGGGTGCTGGCCTATTCGACGGTCAGTCAGTTGGGGTACATGTTTCTCGGCTGCGGGATCGGAGCCTATACCGCCGCTATCTTCCACCTCATGACCCACGCGTTCTTTAAGGCCTTGCTCTTTTTGTCGGCCGGCTCGGTGATTCATGCTCTCTCCGGAGAACAGGACATACGCAAGATGGGCGGGCTCAAATCGAAGATCCCCTGGACCCACATGCTGTTCCTCATCGGAACGATCGCCATCGCCGGCATCCCGCCGCTTGCCGGGTTCTGGAGCAAAGATGAGATTCTGGGTCATGCTTTTACACATCATCACTATGTTCTTTACGGGGTGGCCGCCGTCGGCGCCTTTCTCACGGCCTTCTACATGTTCCGGCTCACCTATCTGACCTTTTACGGCACCTCCCGTCTCGATCACCACGCTGCCGAACACATCCATGAGTCTCCCATGGTCATGATCGGTCCGTTGGTGGTCCTTGCGACGCTCTCCGTCATCGGCGGATTTCCCGGGGTTCCTCCGGAAAACGGATGGTTTCATCATTTTCTTCAACCGGTCGTCGGAGGGGCGGCCGGTGAGCATGCCGGCAGCGCCGGCATCATCATGACACTCATGGTAGTCGCGACTGCAATAGCGTTGGCAGGATGGGGGCTCGCACATTCCATGTACAGTGGACAGTCACACCTGGCTGACTCGCTGTCATCGCGTGCTTCCGGCCTCTATACCACGTTGCTCAATAAGTATTACATCGACGAACTCTATGATGTGCTGTTTGTCGAACCCAGCAAGCGACTTGGGTATCTGTGGGACTGGTTCGATCGAACAGTCATCGACGGAATCGTTCGCGCGGTAGGAGATGCCGCCGAAGCGGGGTCGGCCGGCAGCACGTGGATAGAAAAATACGTCATCTACGGCTCCCTAAATATCGTGGGCTATACCAATCACTTCCTGGCACGTTCCTGGCGAAAGCTTCAAAGCGGCATGGTGCATCATTACGCCGCCATTATCGTGGCGGGGCTGTTTATTCTTGTGCACCTCGTTCTTTTCTGGTGGACCAGTACGAGTACGGGCACCTCCACGTACTCGTCTCGATAGAATACAAAGGTCATTAGGTCATGCTCGAAGAGTTCGGTTTCGGATTTCCCATTCTGTCCTATCTGATCTTCCTGCCGCTGGTCGGTGCAGCCGTGCTGTGGCTGATCGAAGACGAAGATCTCGTCAGGACCGCGGCGCTCGGCATTTCGCTGATCGAACTGGCCCTCGCCGTGCTGGTATTGCTCCGTTTCGTGCCTGAATCGGCCGCCATGCAGTTCGCAGAACATGCGCGATGGGTGCCTGCCCTGGGGATCAGCTATCATCTGGCTGTCGATGGTATCAGCGTACTCTTCGTCGGACTGACGGCGTTTCTTACCGTCCTGATCATCATCTATTCCTGGGACACGGTTCGCAACCAAGTCCGTCTCTATTTTATGGCGTTACTTGCGCTTGAAACGACAACGATGGGCATCTTCGCCTCGATCGACCTGATCCTCTTCTTCGTCTTCTGGGAACTCATGCTCATCCCCAGTTATTTTCTGATCAAACTGTGGGGTGGAGGGGCCGAACGCCACAATGCCGCGCTCAAGTTCGTGTTGTATACCCTGATGGGCAGCGTATTCATGCTGGTCGGCATTGCGCTCCTCAACATCAACTACCATCAGTGGGCCGTCACGCACCACCTTGAGCGGGTCTATTCATTCGATCTGCTCGACCTCCTCTCGGCTCCCATCCCGCTCCATCAGCAGATGCTGATTTTCTGGATGATCTTCCTCGGTCTCGCCTTCAAAGCGCCGGTCTTTCCGTTTCACACCTGGTTGCCGGACGCGCTGGTCGATGGACCAATCGGCATGTCTGTCATGCTCGCGGGATTGAAACTCGGAACGTATGGATTCCTGCGGTTCAGCTTTCCTTTGTTACCCGACGCCTCGAAGAGCGAAGGCATCGTGACAATCGTCATGGTCCTGGGACTCGCAGCGATTATTTATGGGGCAATCGTGGCGTTGATCCAGCCGGACTTCCGCCGTTTGCTCGCGTTCAGCAGCATCAGTCACCTGGGCTTTGTGGTCGTCGGACTCTTCGCCTTGAACTACCAAGGGCTCCAGGGCAGCCTGCTCACGATGATCAATCTGGGATTCAGTACGGCAGGGCTCTTTTTCATCGCCGGGTTTCTGGGGACCAGGCAGCAAAGCACTCAACTGTCGGCCTTCGGGGGACTAGCCAAACAGGTGCCGCTCCTCGCGACGTTTCTGCTCATTATCGGACTCGCCTCAATCGGATTGCCGGGAACGAACGGCTTTGTCGGTGAGTTTCTGATTCTCTTGGGCGCCTTCAAGGCCAAGTGGTGGTATGGAGCGATCGCGGTGCTCGGAGTGATTTTCGGAGCGGCCTATTTTCTCTGGTATTACGAACGCGCGATGTTGGGCCCTCTCGCCGCGAAGGTATCTCCCTCGATGAAAGATCTCCATATGAGAGAGATGACGATCGCCGTCTCGCTCTGCGTCATGATTCTATGGATCGGCTTGTACCCCAGCCCATTCTTGAAGATCATGAACGGATCGATTCAAGCGGTGGTCGACAGGTTGGACCGATCGAAGGTCGCATCGGTTGAACCTCAACCGCGATATGTTCCCGCAGAATAGTGACGCATGGCTGAATACACACTTCTGATCATCCTGTTTGCCCCGTTCCTCGGCTCCATCGCGCTCGTCTTCGTGTCCAACCGGCAAGCCCTGCTGGTCCGTGGCATTGCAGCCGGGTCAGCCTTCATTTCCCTGTTTGCGTCCTTCTATCTGTTCTATGCCTATGATCCCGTCAAAGGTGGATTTCAATTTCTGTGGCGGTACGTGTGGTCGACTCAACTGGGCGTCTCACTCTATCTCGGAGTCGACGGCATCGGCACACCACTGGTCCTCGCCTCCAGTATTCTCCTCTTCGCCGGAATTTTCGTGTCCTGGCATGTGAAGGATCGAACCAAGGAATTTTACATTTCCCTGCTGATTCTGGCTGCAGCAACCATCGGCGTCTTCATGTCCCTCGATCTGTTTTTCCTCTACTTCTTCTATGAGATGTCGGTCATCCCCATGTACCTGCTCCTCGGCATCTGGGGAAGCCATACCAAAGGCTATTTGGAAATGTCCGATCCCGAAGGAGTCAAGAAACGAGACTCGATCGGGTTTATCTTCAATTTCGGCTCCAACAGCAAGGAATACGCGGCCATGAAGCTGGTCTTGTTCCTGTCGGCCGGAGCCGTGTTTGCCTTGATGGGAATTTTACTGATCTACAAGTTCTCCGGCGTGAACACCTTCGATATTCTCGTTCTGCGCGAGCAGGCGAAATTCTCCGGATTTCTTGCGGATCTCATTTGGATTCTGATTTTTTTCGGCTTTGCTTCCATTGCGCCGATCTGGCCGCTGCATTCCTGGTCACCGGTCGGACACGCCGCCGCGCCGGCGGCCACCAGCATGCTTCATGCGGGCGTATTGATGAAGCTCGGCCATTTTTCGATTATCCGTGTTGCCTTCGAGATTCTGCCTGAGACAACCCGGGAGTTGATGCCGATTGCGGCAGTCCTCTGCGTGTTCAGCATTATTTATGGCGGCTTCGTCGCCTACTATGCAAAAGATACGAAATACGTGATCGGGTATTCCAGTTCCAGCCACATGGGGTACGTCTTCCTCGGCATGGCGGCGCTGGATTACATCAGTTTGAGCGGCGCCATCATCTACATGTTCGCCCATGCCATGGCCACAGGCATGCTCTTCGCCATGGCCGGCTGGGTCTACGACCAAACGCATACCAGGGATATCCCTTCCCTCGGCGGGCTCTCGAACCGTATGCCGTTTATTTCCGCCTGTTTTATTGTCGCGTGCATGGCGTCAGTCGGCATGCCGGGAACCGTCAACTTCATCGCGGAAGTCATGATCATCGTCGGGAGCTGGAATAAATATCCCTTCCAAGTGGTCATCGCCGTCCTGGGTATCGTGCTGACGATGGCGTACCTGTTCAAGATGATGCGCGCACTGTTTTATGGGCAGATGGCCGAGAAATACAGTCACTCACACGATGCGGTGTCAGCCGTGGACCGCTTACCTCTGCTGCTGATGATTGCCGTGAGTATCGGGTTCGGAATTTTCCCCGGTCACCTGTATTCGGTGGTCCGTTCGGGTGTCGATCCCTTGATCGCGCGCATTACGAAGGTGGTTCCCCTCGCAGAACAGCCCATCCACGATCCAGACAGAGTGGATCGGAATTTTCCGGTTTCACAAGGGCGGGTCCCTCTTGCAAGGATGACTGATCGATGAACTTTACATTGACGATGTCCGGGGCCGACCTGCTGCTGCTCCTTCCGGAGCTGTTCCTCACGGCATGGCTCTGCGTCCTCCTGATCGTCGATTTTTCCTTGCGCCGCGTCCAGCAGGAACACCTGGCATACCTGAGCATTGCCGGACTTGCAACGACACTCGCCTGCCTGGCCTGGTTCGACGTCAGCGGGATAACCGGCTCTCTGTTCGACAGAATGTTCGTCGTCGATCGGATGGCGCTCTTTTTCAAAATGTTCATCGTGGGCGCCACGATTCTCGTCATTCTCCTGTCAATCGATTATGTCCATCGTTTTTCATTTTTCCGCGGCGAATACTATTTCCTCGTCGTCATGTCCGCCTTGGGCATGATGTTCATGGCGTCGGCGAACGATTTGTTGTCGCTCTTTATTACCTTGGAATTCTCGACCTTCGGGTTTTACATCCTGGTCGCATACTTGCGCGATGACATGGCGTCCAACGAGGCCGGCATCAAATTTTTCATCCTGGGTGTATTTGCAGCCGGGCTGCTGGCCTACGGCATCAGCCTCGTCTATGGCGAGACCGGCAAGTTGGTCTTCTCGGACATGGCGTCAGCGCCTGCCACACCGGGGCTCATCATCGGCTTTCTGCTCATATTCGCGGCGCTGGGTTTTAAGATCGGCGCAGTGCCGTTCCATTCATGGATTCCGGATACCTACCACGGCTCACCGACGCCGGTGACCGCTTTTCTGTCCATTGCCCCGAAGGCCGCCGCCTTCGCCATTCTCCTGCGAATGTTTCTTGTCGCCCTGGCTTCGTTCAAGCCGATCTGGGCGTTACTCTTGGTCGCCACATCTATTTTGTCCATGACCTATGGAAACATCGTCGCGATTGCTCAGCGTAACATCAAGCGCCTGCTGGCCTATTCGGGGATCGCGCAGATCGGGAATATCCTGATAGGGCTGGCGGCCGGAACAAAGATGGGAAGCGATTCCATCTTGTTCTTCCTGCTGGCATACATGTTTGCCAACCTTGGCGCCTTTGCAGTGATTATCGCGGTCAGTAGTGCCGTCGGAACCGATGAAATCGAAGACTATAACGGCCTCAACCGCCGATCTCCGTTTTTGGCTTTTGCCATGCTGATCTTTCTGCTGTCGCTCGCGGGTGTGCCGCCGTTGGCGGGTTTTATCGGTAAGCTCTATATCTTCGTGGCGGCGATTAAAGAAGGGCTCTATACGCTGATTACAGTCGGCCTGATCAACATCGTGATCTCAATCTATTATTATCTGGTCATCGTGAAAAAGATGTATATCAACGAGCCCAGCGACCCGTCTCCGATCAGGCCTTCCGGGCCGATGAAACTGGCCGTCTACATCGGTCTTGCCGGGACCTTGATCATCGGGATCTATCCTCAGCCGTTCATGAATTGGGTGGTCTCTGCCACCTTGATGTTCTCGAATCTGGCCGGTCCCGCCGCCTCACTCCCTGTGCCGCCGTTACCTTTCGGCGGCTGAACAGCCGGAGATTTCCGCTCCCCCTTGCTGATTTGTCATAAATCCTTCGCCTATCAACACCTTCTGTTAAAATACGCCTTGCAGTCAGTCCGGGACCACGCTACATTTTTTGCTGGTGCGCACTTCTTACCGGAGTCCTCAGGGATTTCATGAACAGTTCACATGGTCAAGGCCTTCCTGCTCAAGAACCTATCGATCAGGTACAACAGGCATCTCTCGACACGACAGGGACGGCGATTCGATCGATCTGGAGCCGGATACTGCGAAAATTCCAGGCAGGGTCCATCGAACGCCGAATTCTCGTAGGGTTCTGTCTCGTCTTCGCAGGAATCCTGGTCATATCAGCCGTGTCCTATCGCAACATGACGGTCCTGCTTCGAAACAGCCATCAGGACACCCGGAGTCACGAACTGATCCAGCTATTGATCGGCATGGGAATCAGACTCGATGAAGCGGAGGATGGCCATCGCCGTTATTTGGTGACCGGCGACGAGAGCTATCTCAAGCCTCATGAGATCCTCACGAAACGGCTGCCGGAATACCTCCGATACGTCCGCGAATTAACCCACGAGGATCCTGCTCAAGGCGAACGCGTCGCTCTGTTGGACGATCTGGTTCAAAGGCAATTGGATGCGGAGCGGGCCGCCGTCGCGCTTCGCAGAGAGACCGGCTTTGAAGGAGTGCGAGGCATCGCTCTCGCCGGGGTCGCTAAGGGTGAACTGGATGCATTTCATCGCATACAGACGCAGATGGAACAGGATGAAAACCGATCCATCCATCGCCGGGTGATCGAGTCCGCCGCCATGACGCGCAATACCATCGTGCTGCTGGGGACCGGGGGACTCCTGCTCTTCGTTCTTCTGGCCTCGGTGTACTACTTGATCCGGCATGACATCACGGAGCGTCGGCGGGTGGCAGCGGAGCTCGCCCGCCGCGGCGAGCTGCTCGGGGCAGCCAATAAGGAACTCGAGGCGTTCAGTTATTCCGTCTCGCATGACCTTCGTGCCCCGCTTCGCCATATCGACGGGTATGCGTCGCTGCTCGAGAAATCCACCGTGCACGCGTTGGACGACAAGGCGAAGCGGTATTTACAGACCATCTCCGAATCGGCCAAACGCATGGGCCAACTGATCGACGATCTCCTCATCTTCAGCCGTATGGGTCGACAAGAAATGTTGCACACGCGTGTGGATCTCGATCAATTGATCGCATCAGTCCTCCATGATCTGCGCCCCGACTTGCAACAGCGGGATATTGTCTGGACCATCAGCGCGCTTCCCGAAGTCAAAGGAGATCCGGCCATGCTGAGACAGGTGTTCAGCAACCTCATCTCCAATGCGATTAAATTCACCGCGACCAAGCCTTCGGCGGCCATCGAGATCGGAAGTGACCAGCGTAACGCGGACGAAATCGTGATCTTCGTGCGCGACAACGGCGTCGGGTTCGATATGCAATACGCCGGCAAACTCTTCGGTGTCTTTCAACGGCTCCACCGTGCCGATGAATTTGAAGGAACCGGTATCGGCCTGGCAAACGTGCGACGCATCATTCATCGGCATGGAGGAAGAACGTGGGCGGAGGGCGCGCTCGGTCAAGGAGCCACCTTCTCCATCAGCCTCCCCACCAAGAGGTAAGCAATATGACCGTCACGAAACCCATTTTGCTCGCGGAGGACAATCCCAGAGATGCGGAGCTGGCATTGGCCGCGATGGAAGAATATCATCTTGCCGACAAGGTCATCCTGTGTCACGACGGAGCCGAAGTCCTGGATTATCTCTACTGTCGGGGGCAGTTCAAGACCCGTCTACAAGGGAACCCGGCCGTCGTGTTTCTCGATCTCAAGATGCCGAAGATCGACGGGTTGGAAGTATTGCGAACCATTAAGGGCGATACCGTGTTGAAGCCGATTCCAGTCGTCATGCTCACGTCTTCGCGTGAAGAACGGGATCTTGTCGAGAGTTATGCCTTGGGAGCCAATGCCTACGTGGTCAAACCGGTCGAATTTCACCAATTCTTGAAGGCGGTCAAGGAACTGGGCGTGTTTTGGGGCGTCATCAACGAGCCACCCCCGGAAAGCACCGGAAAGTCCGCCTCGTAACCTTTCAGGCTTTCACCGTCATCATCCGCAAGGACACTTGTGCAGACTCCCATACGCCTCCTGCATCTTGAAGACAGTCCGACCGATGCCAAGCTCATCGCCACCATGCTTCGTGAAGGGGGGATTCCCTGCGAGGCTCATCGCGTCGATACCCGCGCCGAGTTTCTCGATGCGTTACGGCGGGGCGGCTTCGACATCATCGTAGCCGACTTCTCCGTGCCGGGTTTTGACGGAGCCGCGGCACTCACGCTGGCGCATAAGCTGCGTCCTGAAGTTCCGTTCATATTTGTCTCCGGCACGCTGGTCGAAGAGTTCGCCATCGACATGATGCAGCGGGGAGCCACAGACTATATCTTCAAGCATCGACTCGGCCGGTTGGTGCCGTCGGTCCAACGGACGCTCCGGGAATTGGAAGAACGGATGGAGCGCAAGCGGGCGGAATCGGCGCTCCGGGTCAGCGAAAAGCAGTTCCGGCAGGCGCAAAAGATGGAGGCGGTGGGACGGCTGGCCGGGGGCCTGGCGCACGACTTCAACAACCTGCTCACCGTGATCATGGGACATTCTCAGGTGCTGTTGGGCGAGCTACCGGCCGAGAGCCGGGTGCGCACCAAAGTTGAGGAAATGCAAAAGGCCGGTGAACGAGCTGCGACCTTGATCCGCCAACTCCTCGCCTTCAGCCGCAAGCAGGCCTTGGAGCCCAAGGTCCTCTGTCTGAATACCGTCGTGCTTAATCTGGAAAGTATGCTCAGCCGCCTCATTGGAGAGGACATCCAGCTGGCAATACGACCCGATTCAAAGCCCGGTCATGTCAAGGCCGATCCCGGTCAGCTTGAGCAAATCATCATGAATCTCATCATCAATGCCCGGGATGCGATGCCTAATGGAGGATTGCTCGCGATTGAAACGTCCGAGGTGTACTTGACGAGAACGCCGATGCATCACCTTCAACCGTTGCCGGCGGGTTTCTATTTGAAACTGACCGTGACCGATACGGGATGCGGGATGGACACCGAGACATTATCCCATCTCTTCGAACCGTTTTTCACGACGAAGGAAGAGAGCAAGGGAACGGGATTGGGTTTATCGACTGTGTTCGGCATCGTGACCAAAAGCGGGGGCGGCATCGATGTCTGGAGCCAGGTGGGACACGGCACGACCTTCGATATTTTTCTTCCGCGTATCAATCCGGAAGCACCCGCCGGGCAAGACTGCGACCATCATCGGGAAGTTCGACGCGGCAGCGAAAGAATATTGGTCGTGGAGGACGAGCAGCTCGTGCGGGACCTGGTTCGCGACGAACTCACGAAAATCGGATACCACATCGTAGAAGCCACAAACGGCATTGAAGCCTGTCTGGTCGCAACCCAAGAGAGCGGCCAGTTCGACCTGCTGCTGACCGACGTCGTCATGCCGGCCATGAACGGACGGGAACTGGCGAGCCGCCTGCATTTGATTTATCCGAACCTCAAAGTCCTGTTCATGTCCGGATACCTCGACGACGTCAGCGTCAATATTGGATTGGAACAGCATCAGACCGCGTTCCTGCAAAAACCATTTACTCCGGACATTCTGGCAAACGCGATCCGGCAACTCCTGGATACGCCGACGCGAAGTCCTCACCCCAACCGAACGCGACAACTGAAAGCACCGGCTAATCTCAATATCACGCCGTAGCCCGCACGGAGCTGACCCTTCAGCGATTCGAGGCCGACAATCGACAGATGGTCACCACGGAATTGACGATCCCTGGCGCTCTTTCTATACTGCATCCTCACGGGCAAAGAGGCGGACCTGTGTTCCGACTGATCGAAGAGCAACGAGAGAGGACGCGTTGATGGCGACGAATCTGCGCGTGCCGATGGGGCTTCGACAGGCTTGCACTACCCTCATGCTTCTCGTTCTTCCTCATCTCTGTTGGCCTATTCTCACGATGGCCGCCGGCGCCTCCGAACCGGAGTGGGACCGGATGGCGTTCGGGCTGAACGCCACGGTATGGAACCCGGCCTCGAGGTGCCCCGATATCCCGCCATTGCTTATGGTCCAGATTGATCCGGAACGCTTTCGGTTTTCCATCTACCAGTTCCACGATGCAGGATTGCCCGCTCCTTTGACGATTCAGGACTGGCAACGCCACACAGGAGCCTATGTGCTGTTCAACGCAGGATTGTTTCGTGAGGACTATTCGTATCTGGGACTGCTCTTGAAGGAAGGCCGGCCGCTCGGCACCAAGCGACATCATTCCTGGCAAGGAGTGTTTGTCGCGGAACCCAAGGAACCAACTCAACGGAAGGCCAGGGTGTTGGATCTCGCCTTTGATGCTGTGCCGGATGACCTGTTCCCCTATCGAGAGGCGGCCCAGTCGCTCATGCTGCTCGACCGGACCGGTAAGCCACGGGTGCGCCAGACCGGCAAACGAGCGTATCAAACGATTGTCGCGGAAGACAGGGCAGGTACCATCCTCGTCATGAGGAGTACGGGCCCGGTCGCATTGTACGGATTAGCCGAATGCCTACGCGATGCCCTGCCGAACATCAGACAGGCCATGGCCATGGATGGGGGATCGTCCTCCGACATCCTCGCCAGTCATGAAGTATTGGGGGTGACAGGCGATGGCGGCAGGCAACCGGATTGGCGCTCACTCATCGACGGAAGTACGACCACCCATATTGCACTACCAGCGGTGATCGGCATCCTGCCACGATCGGTTCCACGACCTACGAGCCAGACCATCCTGCACAGCAGCGCACCGGCCCGATAATTGTGTTGTTCTCAGCGAACCTGCGCGACCGGATATCCGGCCTCCATCCAGGCATTCATGCTCCCACTCACGTTATAGACGTTGGTGTAACCTAAATCCGCGAGGGTTTCCGCCGCGATATTGCTCCGGTGACCGGATTGGCAATAGACCACAATGTGATCTCCTAGCTTCGCGCCGATTTCGCGATGCCGTGCTTTGATCTCGCGAAAATCGATGTTCAGATCCGTGCCGGGTATTTGACCGGACAGATGTTCCTCCGGCGAGCGCACATCGATGAGGACGAATCCCTTCTGACTGACCGACGGCGCCTTCATCAATCCGGCACGAAGTTGCTGAACCGTCAATAGGTAGGAGTGGTGAGCGTACACGGCTTGACTAACCAGGATGAACAGGCTAGACACGAACAGAATAGACAACCATACCGTACGACGTTTCATGATCGTCCTCCTTCCGCTGGCGAAATGAACTTGTCCTCTATGATAGGAGCCCGATGAAAATCCGGTCAAGGGCCGTTCTTTGCATAATTCTGGTTGCAACCGGAGGCTGTGGCGCAGGGGTCAAGATGGCGCAGGAATCAGAACATGGAGGCATCGTCGTCTATCCTTACAAATCCGAGCAGGGCCCCGTGTTGTCCAGCTTTCGGAAAGATGCGGTGCACATGATGGAGGAACGCTGTCCATCCGGGCATACCATCATTCGGGAGGGAGAGACGAAAGGGCGGTCGAGATTGTCCGGCCCGGTTCAGACCGGAGGAGAAATCATCCAGGAACGTCGTTGGGGCATACAGTTTGAGTGCAAATGAACGGGAATGACCCCGATCGTTTCCGAGTCCCTGCTACCGCCCCGGCCTCATACGCGGGTCCCCACTAAGTCATCGATCGTCAGCAGGCTGACAACCTGGACGCTCTGCTCCTCGATACGTGCCCGGCCGTCCTGCTCCCTACGGTCGACGATGACGAGTGCGGTCCGAACGTCGAGACCCGCTTCCCGCGCCGCCGCCACGGCTTTGAGAACCGAACCTCCACTGGTGAGGACGTCGTCGACAATCAACGTGCGATCTCCTTTTCTGACGACGCCTTCGATCACCTTTCCAAGTCCATGATCTTTCGCTTGCTTGCGGACGACGAAGGTGCGCCACTCCTTCCGTGGCGTGGCCCCGTACGCATAGTCGGAGATTGATGTGGCGATGGAAATGGCTCCGATTTCCAACCCGCCGATGCAATCAAACTCGAGCCGGCCGATGAGTTGCCACGCCAGTTCGGCAACCACACGTCTGGCGCCAGGGTCAGCCAGCAGCGTACGGCAATCGACATAAAAAGGACTGATCTGCCCGGATGCGAGCTTGAATCCGCCATTCGGCTCCGACTTGAACGACCCGCTCGTATGAAACGCTCGTATCAACGCATCCTTCGACATAAGTCACTCACCCTCCGTCACGGAAGTCCCTCTTCCCTACCGGCACCCTATGCCGGCGGCGGCATTGTACACAGCGAACTTCATCGTTGTCAGCTTCTGAAAACGATGGCGCGGCTGATGCATGCCTCGGTCCGGGATCAACGGCAAACTCAACTGAGTCTCAGTCCATTAGCCATACGCCATTAGCATTTCGTGTTTCCTATACTCTTAGATTCAATTTCTACGCTTGTGCCATCTGCTATATGCCATACGCTCTTTTCACGGGAAGCGCCTCACCGGTCGGCTCGCGGCCACCAGGGGATAAAAGGGCTGGTCGTCCGTTGATAGGCTCGATATTCATTACCACGGGTGGTGAGCGCCTGGGCCTCAGCCCACGGGATCCCCGTCACTTTCACCAACGCCCATCCCATGAGTAATGGGGCAATAAGAGTCGCCCACCAGTTGCCGGCTGGCAGCGCGAGCGCCATGACGACATAACTCCACCAGTGCAACCATTCGAAGAAGTAGTTGGGATGCCGCGAATAGCGCCAGAGGCCGATCCGGCACACACGATCCTTGTTCCACGGCTTGCTCCGAAATACGGCAAGTTGCCAGTCGGCAATCGACTCGCCCGTCACGGCGACGCCCCAGAGGAGAAATCCAGCCAAGTCCCACAAGTGAAACGGCGGGTGTGGGTTCTGCATGACGACTAGGGGAGGGAGAGAAAAACAGGCGATGGCGGCTGCCTGCAACTGGAAGTACCAAAACATGCGCCGGGACTCCTGATTGCCCCATCGGAGGCGCAAGGCGCGATAGCGTCCGTCTTCTGCTCTGTTCCAAACCCGGTCGACGAGCACATGGGTGCCGAGGCGGACCGCGTAGAGGAAGACCATCAGGGCGACCAACAATCGCCTGACCGGTTCTCCGGAGACAGAGGCTGCATACCACAGCACGACGACCGCCAATCCGTAACACCACCCCACGTCGGCAATGGCGGCATTGCGTGAGCGGCGTTGGACGACCCAGAGCGCTGCCATGAGTACCGCTGAAGCGATCCAGCCGGTCACGAGGAGGGAGAGAGGATCCATCGTCGTCATGCCATCCAGCTACCGGCAGTGAGAATCGAGTGACTCGTATGTACGGCGATATCGACGGCTGATTGTACTATGACTCCGCATTTCCACGAACACACCATTGCCGCTGCGGGCCTGTTGCAACCGTGACGGGACCCCTGATGCTTGTTGCCGTTCTCACCGGGAGATGATTCGGCTAGTGAGAGTGAACGTTCGATGGAATTGCAGTCCGCACGAGGTTATTATTCAAGAAAGGACCGGGCAAGAGGTGTCCAGATAGCATCAGGATTCGGTCGGATGCGACAGAGAAAACCGAGCCCAATACGGGCGATCTCGCGAAGGGGAAAACCCTCTTCAGCAAGCACTGCGCCGGCTGCCATGGATCTCAAGACAAAGGGGATGGGTACAAGCTGCTCGGCCCCGACCCGGCCAACCTCACATCGTCCTCGACTAGAGAGAAATCCGACACCGAATTGCTCACGACGATCCACGAGGGCAAGCCGAACATGCCGTCCTGGAAAGGCCTGCTCTCAGAACACGACCTTCGCAATGTGCTGGCATATATTCGCACACTGCCCAAGTAATCCGGCAGGGTGTTGCAATAGTCTCCATTTCACCCACCCGGCCCTTGTGCGCCGAGGCGCGAAACGTGAAGCGCACAAAGAAGAATCTGATGATCTGTTGATTTGGCGATCTGATGAACTTCTGACTTTTAACACATGAACCGATCAACAAACTCCTAACCTAATCCGATGATCTGCCGATCTGATGAATTTCATACGTTCAACAAATCATCAGATCAACAAATTCATAAATTTCTCATGAAGACGAGATACGTTTCACGAAATACGAGATGCGAGAGACGAACGACGTTTCACGACGACCAACAAGTTGTCACTACCGATCGGAGGATGCCTCGTCCCAGGGATCGTCGCCTCCCGGTGACCCGGCAGACACCCACTGCCGCAACCCCGGCAGGCGGAAGGACAAGAGTTGTTGGATCTTGTCGCTGCACATCGACAGATCCGGCGGACGAGGCGGACCCTGGTAGTCGGCCAGCGATCCCGGTTGAATACAAGGCCGGAGTTCAGGGTACCAGCGTGCCAACAGCTCGCCGATTTCCCATCGTGACAATCGCTCGCTTCCTCCGAGATGATAGAGTCCCGGCCGGTCATGCTCGATCAATTCCCATATGGCTCGCGCGATCACCCCTGCGGGAAGGGGGCATCGAAACTCATCGGTGAAGAGCGTGAGCCTACGTCCGGCTTTACAGGCAGCGCGCACCATCCTCGACAAAACTCGCGTCCGCGTGCGGAGAAGTTCCCTGCCGTCAGGGCCACCCGGATCACCGATGGGCAGGGTTCTGCAGCACCACCGTTCAGCCTCAGCTTTCGTCTGCCCGTAGACGTTGAGCGGATTGATCCCGATCGTTTCGACATACCCCCCTTGGTTCCATCAAATACCTGATCGCTCGAAAAGAACACCAACGGAATGTCATGCGCCAATTCGCCAAACGCTGTGTCGCCTCGACATTGATCTGTCTGGCGAGAGTCGGTTTCTCCTCGCATTGGGCCCGTACTCAATACGGCGCAGTGAATAACCCCCTTGTGGCTGGAGCCGTCGCCACAGGTCTTGACCGCTCTGGATCCGGAGGTCCGCATCATGCCCGCGTCACACCACACACCTGCCAGTCGGGCGCCCACCGGCCAGCCGTTCGCACCAGATAGCTGCCGATGAGTCCTGCCGCACCGGTGACGAGAACGGTCGGTTTCATATGGAGTGTTTTCCCATAGTGGAAGCGGGCCGATCTATAGGTTCACGACGCGCTGAATAAAGCGCGTCACGTTTGTGAACGCCGGCGAGACGGTGAGCCGGCAGTGTCTTCGTAGCGCCCCGTGTCCCGTGAAGCGGCCGTGTCCCAGTGAGCACCCTGTGTCTTCTGCATTCGTCGCTCGCATCTCGTCGCTCGTCTCTCGCATGAGTCCGCGAGATACGCTTCACGAACGGCGCTTCACGGATCCAAGGCGGCGGATCTCAGGTACATCAATGATGCGATCTCCCTCGGACGGATGTTCGATTGCCCAGACAAGCGTGGCAAGCATGTCTTCGACGGTCACAAGACCCAAACGTGTCGCTGCCTCTCTGGTTGAGGGCAGCAGGCTCATGAGCCTATAGGCGGGGAGCAGCAGGAGGGGCCATCGATGGCCGGGGCCCAGAATATACCAGGGTCGCAGGAATGTAGCCCGGAGACGACTCGTGCGGATCATCGCTTCGCATTCCATCCGTACTTCGATATAGGCCTTCATGATGGGGGCGGGGTGCGCCACGCTGACATAGACGAAGTGATTCACGGCAGCCGTCTTCGCGGTCTCCAAAGATGCGCGCGCTGAGACCAGATCGATGGCACGGAACTGAGCTCCCTTCCAAGGAGAGGGTTTCGGCACTCCCACCAGCTGGACAAATGTATCGGCCCCTTTCACCTCTAAACCAAACGTAGAGCTGTCTATAGCATTTCCTATCACCGGCCGACAACCTGTGGGAAGTTTCTGCACGGACTCAGGCCGAACCAGAGCCGATACCTCATGGCCCCGGCGGATCAACTGAGGAATCAACCCGGTCCCCAGATATCCCGTCCCACCTGCAATGAAAATCCGCCGCGGAGAAACCTGGTCTCTCATTCTCTGCTTCTTCCTCGGCCGGGATCGCGAGCCGCCGCCGATAACAGCGGGTTCCGCACGACACCTGAGAACCGATTCAGCGCGGTTCGAGATGATTCCCAAAGAGGGCGCCAAACCCATTCTGCTGAGTCGTCGCTTCTGTCCGGGCTTGATCAACCAAAATTCTCGCGGCGCGGGCGAGGTCTTCCTGATCCCCTCGTTCCAATCCCAGATTCGTCCTGATTCGGGTCACCCGGACACCGAGTGCATCGTGATCGGACAACTGACGCAGAGCCAGGTGCCAGAACCGGCATGAGCCGCCGCCGGATTCACGTCCTGCCCGGAAGGTGCCAAACTTCGTGTGGTCCTGTTGGTCGGCCGGAATGCCCGCGAGTTCCAACACCTCCCGCCGGTGACTTTTGAGTAACACCGTCGCGGCCGACAACGGTTCGTGCTTGAGATTGTCGAAGCGACCCGTCGCATCGACGGAAATAATCCAGCACCCGCGCGGAAACGCATCCTCATGCGACCGGCTTTTCAAGGACCGATCCAGCACGGTCATGAGAGTCCGCACGCCGAGATTATCCGCCGGCCCTCCATCGTAGGCAATGATAGCCGGAGGAGCGGTGGTCCCCACCTGATCGGTTCCATCGAGCAGCGCGATCGGTTCGAGGAGACCGGGATAGGCCGCGGACGTATAGACGGCCCGGGCGATGCTGAATGGAGCCAGCGGCCGGTGCAAGGCGGCGAAGTGTTCATCCGACAGCACGAAGGGTTCGCCCGTCAGTGCATTGGTGGCATTCAGGAGCAATTTCGGCTGGGCGGGATTCAGGTCGGCATAGGTCGCACCGTGGAACAGTTCGTCATCCAGAACTCGAATCACTGTCTCCGCTTCAATTCGATTGGTCAACCAATAGCGCACCAACTTATGGGGCGCATAGGTTCGTGCCACCACTTCCCGTTGAATGTCATAGCCCATCCGCTCCATGAGACTCTCCGCAAAGCTGATCGCGCGGTACCCTTCGAGTGCGTAGTAGGCGGCAGGCAATGCTCCCCCGGACACGGCCGACAGCACATCCACTTGTGAGAGGATGCCCACGCGATCCAGTTCTCTTCAGCACCGCTGCGCCGAATACCGCCGAGCGACTGCCCCCGCCGGAGAGCGCCAAGCCGACGAACCGGCCGTCTTCCAATTCACGGTCTCCCATGATGAAGTTCGCGCGAGTCTGTGACACCATGGGCTGTTCCCGTTCGGGCGGAGGCTCGTCGAGTTGCGCGCAGGCGACGCTCAGGGACAAGAGGACGAAGACTATCCGGCGCATGATCACCACCGAAGAGGACCTGTGTGTGATTCTACGAGGTGAGGACGAAGATGGATGCCTGCCTCGTCGTCGTGCGTGATTCGTGAAGCGTATCTCGTGGTAAGACCGTCTGGCACAATGGCACAGCTTTTATCGCACTCTTCCCCGTGATTTCTTGCCATAAGCCATACGCTATCAGCTCTTCTCTTCGACGAAGGTGTATGCGCCTAGTTTCGCGTGAGTTTCCGGTACCGAATCCGGTGGGGACGCTCCGCTTCCTTGCCAAGTCGTTTCTTGCGATCAGCCTCATACTCCGTGTAGTTGCCTTCGTACCACACGACCTTGCTGTCGCCTTCGAAGGCGAGCATATGGGTGGCGATCCGGTCCAGGAACCAGCGGTCGTGACTGCTGATGACGGCGCACCCGGCGAAATTTTCCAATCCCTCTTCCAGCGAGCGCAGCGTGTTGACATCGAGATCGTTGGTCGGTTCGTCGAGGATAATGAGGTTGGCCCCTTCTTTCAGCATCCGGGCCAAGTGCACGCGGTTGCGCTCGCCCCCGGAGAGATCCTTAACCTTCTTCTGTTGGTCGGTCCCGCCGAAATTGAACCGGGCACAGTAGCCGCGGGCGTTCACTTCCACCTTCCCCAGCTTAATCGTCTCCTGTCCATCGGAAATGATCTCGTACACGGTCTTGCTTCCATCGAGGCTCCGATCCTGATCCACGTACCCGAGTTTGACGGTCTCTCCGATCTTGATCGATCCCGCATCCGGTTTCTCTTTGCCGAGGATCATGCGGAACATCGTCGTCTTGCCCGCGCCGTTCGGGCCGATCACACCGACGATCCCGCCTTTAGGGAGACTGAACTCGACATTCTCATAGAGCACATTCTCGCCGAACGCCTTGCTGATCCCTTTCGCCTCGACGACGACGTCGCCCAGTCGCGGCCCCGGCGGAATGTAGATCTCCAGATCTTCGGCCCGGTCGTCCTGTTTCTGATTCACCAGTTCCTCATACCGGTTGAGCCGCGCCTTGCCCTTCGACTGCCGCGCCTTCGGCGACATCCGGATCCATTCCAATTCATGCTCCAACGTCTTGCGCCGCTTCGACTCGGCCTTTTCCTCCTTTTCCAGCCGCTCCTGCTTTTGTTCCAGCCAGGACGTGTAGTTCCCTTGAAAGGGAATCCCATGGCCACGGTCCAGCTCGAGAATCCAGCCCGCCACGTTGTCGAGAAAGTACCGGTCGTGCGTGACGGCAATGACCGTGCCTTTATATTGCTGCAAATGCTGTTCGAGCCATTGCACCGATTCGGCATCGAGGTGGTTGGTCGGTTCGTCGAGCAATAAAATATCCGGTTCTTGTATCATCAAGCGGCAGAGAGCGACCCGGCGCTTTTCGCCTCCCGACAGGATATCGATCTTCTGGTCGGGCGGTGGACAGCGCAGCGCGTCCATCGCGACCTCCAGCTCATTTTCCAATTCCCATCCATTGGCGGCTTCGATCTTCTCTTGGAGTTGCGCCTGCTTGTCGAGGAGCTTTTCCATCTCATCAGGGGAAGCCTCTCCGATCTTGTTGCTGACCGCTTCGTACTCATGCAGGAGCGCCACCAGTTCTTTTTTGCCTTCTTCGACGACTTCCCTGACGGTCTTGGTTGAATCGAGCTGGGGTTCCTGTTCGAGGAGTCCGACGCTGTAGCCCTTCGAGCGCGTCACCTCGCCGACATAGTTGGGATCCACGCCGGCGATGATGTTGAGCAGCGAGCTTTTTCCCGACCCGTTGAGACCCAGCACCCCGATCTTGGCCCCATAATAGAAACCGAGATAGATGTCCCGCAGCACCTGTCGCTTCGGTGGATAGACCTTCCCCACACCGACCAATGAAAAAATCACCTGTTTATCGTTCGTCGCCATGCGGTCCCCTATTCAAAAAGGTCGTCCTCTTCGTTCGTCGTTCGCATCTCGTATTTCGTGAAGCGTATCTCGTTCATGAGAATTTATGAATTTGTTGATCTGCTGATTTGCTGAATGTCAGAAATCCGTCAAATTGACACATCAACATCAGATCGGCAGATCATCGGATTAGGTTAGGAGTTAAAAGCCCAGAAGTTCATCAGATCGCCAAATCAACAGATCATCAGATTCTTCCTTGTGCACGTTTCACGTCTCGGCACACAAGGGCCGGGCGGGTGAAATAGAGACTTTTTCAACATCCTGCCTACAGTGAGTGGAGGGCCTGGAGTCCCTCACGAGCCTGGCTAGCCATGGCGGCCAACCCGTCTCTGACCTCCTGCCCGTTGGCCACTGGGCTCGTGAAGGCAACTCGTCCTCCCTGCATCCGGTCGGCTGTCCTGATCCGCAGGTGGAAACCCAGCCGATCCAGCGCGGTCATGGTGGCCTGCTGCGCGTCCACATTTCCAAAAACCCTGGCAAGGAGCAAGAGCGTCTCCGCTTGTTCTCTATTGATTTCCCGGATGAGATCCGACGCCTCATCGGCGAGCGGGTCCACGGCAGCCACTGAATAGTCACCCGCTGCGACCCATCCCATCGAGCCGAAGCCCCCGACAAAATAGATATCCGCGATCGCCATCCGGAAAAAACCGAAGTCATTGAAGTCCACCCAGTAGGAGGCATTCGCATGTCGAGCCAGGTAGAGTGTTCGAGCCTGGGCCACGTCATCCTTTGGCACTTTCGTCACCGATCCCATCAACGTCACCCTGGCAGCTCCCAAGGGATCGCCGCTGATGTCGGCGGGAGTGACCAACAGGCTGGCGCGCTCGTCACCCAGGAGATTCTGGGTATGCATGGCCATGGTACTGATGAGAAAAATCGGCCGGCCTCGATCGTCCAGTCCATAGGGCATCACCGAGCCGAACGGCCAGCCGGGCTGCCTGCGGGAGAGGGTGGAGAGGCCTCCCGTTCGCTGCAGATGGACCAGGGTCCTCGCCCGCTCCGCATGGGACGGTTCAGGAACATCAGGACCGTCGGAACCTGGCCCGCTGTTATGCTGTCGCGATAACGACAAGAAATGCCTCCTTTCCAGTTCAATCGCCGGCTCACACCTTACCCTGGATGCTGGATCAATTTCCACTAAGGGGAGGGGCTGCGGGTCATCTTGATAGGTTCTTTGACCGACAAACCACCTGTCGAGCCTGAAGTGTCTTGGACTGCCCAACTGGCGGTCTCAAGCGCGCCGGTTGCGTTATACGTAGCTTGTGAGTACCCTACGTATAACTGAATGGACTCAGGCCAAGAATATGGAACGGCTCCCTCTCGAAACGCAGACCTTGTACGCTGAGTTTTTGGAGCGCCTCGTGGCGGCCCAGGCGCGGCGATCCATTGGGCAAGCACCCGGGTGCTTCACCGCCAAGACCGTCAAGGGCGAGGTCTACATCTACTTTCAATATTCCGATCCCGGTGGACGGCTCCGGCAAGCGTACGTGGGGAAGCAATCTCCCGCGCTGGATAAATTGGTCGCCACATTTCAGGAACGGAGGACCGAACATGAGGACGAATCCATAAAGTTTCAGCGCCTCTGTGCCCAATTGCGCGCGGGTAGGGCATTGACAACCGATGTGGCTTCGGCGCGTGTCCTGAAAGCGTTTGCCGACTGTGGACTGTTTCATCTCGGTGGAGTGTTGGTCGGCACCCATGCGTTCACCGTCTTGGGTAACATGCTCGGCGTTCGTTGGGAACAGGCTTTTCTCAAAACGCAGGATATCGACATCGCAGGCAGCGCTAAGTTGGACATGACGGTTCCGGAATTGAAAAGCGACATCCCAAAAGTGCTGGAGGGCCTTCAAATGGGGTTCCTGCCCGTTCCCTCGCTCAATCTCAAGCGTCCATCCACCTCATTTAAGGTGCGGGGACATCCGGTGCGCGTGGACTTCCTAACACCAGCACGCACGCATCGCGAGGAGAAGCCGGTGTTCATCAGGCGGTTTTCGCTGTCGGCCCAGCCCCTGCGGTACCTGGACTATCTCCTCGAGCAACATCAACCGGCAGGCATTATCGACGGCGGAGGAATTCTCGTGAACGTGCCTCATCCGGCACGCTACGCGTTTCACAAACTCCTCGTCGCGCGGTCGAGGGATGTGACAAGTCACACGAAGGCTGAGAAGGATCTGGAGCAGGCGTCGCAACTCTTGACTGTGCTGGCCGACGAGCGTCCAGGAGACCTCGCGCTCGCGTGGGAGGCGCTGGATCGCCGTGGGCGGGGTTGGTCGCGACCCGCTGTCGCCGCGATCCGCACGATTGAGAAACGACATCGCGCGATCGCAGACAGGTTAGTGCAAGCGGTTCCCGCTCTGAAATCCCACTTGCGGTCTTAGCTGACTGTCAGTTCTCAGGGAAACTCACTTAAATACATCTGCGTCTGACACATCGTCCGAGAGGGCCTTTCCCGGTTAGTACGCGCCGATCTTTGCCCTGGTGCATCACATCTGTTACACTTTGCATTGGAGGTGTCCTATGCCTACATCAAATCCGAGGGTCAATGTGGTTCTGGAAGAGCCGCTCTATGAAGGGCTCCGCCGTTGGGCTAAACGTGATGGCGTCTCACTGTCGCTAAAGGTTCGAGATCTCGTAAAGGAGGCTCTGGAAGCACAGGAAGATCAAGTCCTGGTCGAAATGGGTGAGATGCGGGAGAGGACATTTGATCGAAGCAAAGCCATGACTCATTCCCAAGTCTGGGCCCATCTAAAGAAGCCGAGACGTTAAGTTGGCGTTCACAATCCTCTACCACCCCGCCGTCGGCAAAGAAGACATCCCGCAGATCCCGAAGAATCTCCAACGCCGGATCGCATCGGCAATTGAGACACGCTTGGCCAATGCGCCTGAACGCTATGGGGCTCCGCTCGGGAAGACTCTCAAAGGCTACTGGAAACTCCGAGTGGGGGATTACCGCGTCGTATACAAAGTGAACCGCGATGAAATTGTGATCTTAGGCATTCGAAACCGCAAGACGGTCTACGAAGACATTTTGGGAAGAATCAGTGCGGGAGGCTCCTGAGTATCTACCCTTATCATCATTCAGCATAGAACCTACCTTCGCTAGATCACTCCGACTGCGGGCCTCAAGCCCCACAAATGCGTGTATTTCCACTAAGCCCCTCTTGTCGTTTTAAGCCGTTCGGTATACCGTATTTGCCGTCGCAACTGCTGCGCAGTTTGCCCCCCCATGTAGGGCCTAAGATGCCGAGCGTCTTCCACGGCGCGCTCGCTGGCACGGGCAATCTGGCAAATTGTTTAGGCGTCTGCCATTCAGAAGGACTGTAGGAAGTGGCTACAAGCCAGCCCCCAGAAACCACACGCTGCCATCCAAGACAGAGCGTGTTACCGCTGCATATCTGCAGAAGTATAGCCAATGAGAATGATTTAAATCTTTCATTGAGAAGGCTTATCCGGGCTCATTAATTCCTTACTTGTCGTGGCGTAGTGTCCATCACGAAGTGAGCAAGAAGGAGGCTACCTTGTTCGGCTCGCCGGGGAAAAGTACGAGGCCGCCCTCCGCATCAAGCCCGACATGCATGAGGCCCTCAACAACTGGGGCAGCGCGCTTCTCGAACAAGCCAAGCGAAAAGCCGGTCCTGAGGCCGAGCGCTTATTTGCGGAATGCTCGGAAAAATTGACCAAAGCTGAATCACTTGCTTCAGGTTCGGCCGCCTATAATCTGGCCTGCCTGACCGCTTTGCAGGGGAGCGAACAGGAATGCCGAGAGTGGTTAGAGAAAGCGCGCCGACTAGGAACTCTGCCGTCGCCTGAACACTTGGTGAACGACACTGACTTAGATAGCGTTCGTGACCGTGAATGGTTCCAGGTTTTGCTCGTGGGTCAATAGTTCGGCAGTTCGGTCACATCGCTCCCTCTACCTGGGAACCAATCCTTTGGAAGGGAGACCATGAACAGGAGTCTTTTTTTGTCGGATCTTTGCGGTGATGTTGACGCCGATCGAGTATTTCACGTGTTAGCGATAGCCCGCTACGGCTTGGAGCTGGCAAGGCAGACAAGGGAGGATCGTGATACCTCAGATCCCAAGTTCTTCCGACAACCGCACTTCCGATTCGTCGATGATCTCTTCCAGGCAGGAAAAGCAGGAAAAGGGGAACTGATTCACCGGGATCGCACAGGCTTCGCCGACCGGCGACTCCTCCAAGGCCGGCCCGCCGCATTCTTTGTGGATTAGAACGATCATTTCGTTTTCCTCTATCCTTCTCTCATGACGAGGCGGTGGAACGTCTCCACATGTTCCGGACTGCTCAGCCGGTGGTCTCCAGCCGGCAACAGGAGCGTCACAGGAAATTCCGGGTCTCGTCGCAGCAGTTCTTCGACAAAGCGCCGGCTGCCGTGTGGTGAGATGACGTTATCTTGAAGTCCATGGAGGATGGTCGTCTTCACCCGGCGAAGTGACGAGAAGGTCTTCGCCCAGTACTGTTCGCTTTCCTCAACCCACTTCCATGAGAGCGGCCAATCCTTGTGCAGCGGATCGTCATCCCAGGGCATCCAGCCCGCCGTGTGCCACGCATGGCGGCGTTCATCCGAAATCTGTTTGGCCCGCTCGCCCATCATGTTGAAGGCCGGGGCGATCAGAATCAGCTCGTCAACGGTCGGAAATTCTTGCGCCACGAGCCAGGCAATCCAGCTACCGAGCGAATTGCCCACGAGCGTCACCGGCGCGTTACTTTCCATGTTCTTGATAACCGTCCGCGCGTCCTCGATCCAATCGGATAGAGTATAGTCAGTAAACCTGCCTTCTGAATCGCCGAATCCGCGCACGTCGTAACAACAGAACCCCCAGCCCCTTTCCCTACACCACCCGGCGAGAGCCTTGCTCTTGTTGCCCCAACGTTTGGAGAGAAATCCAGTGATGAACAGGATCTGGCGGTCTTTTCCGATCAACCGATCGCCGCGAATCAGTTTCCCGTCGGCCGCCGTGAGTTCAAATGACTTCACTTCACTACTTTTTTCCCACAAGCATCGTCACGAACGCCCCGACTCTCCTCAACACCGGTTCCGGAATCTCATGGCCTCCGCGGAAGGGGAGCCACTCCACTTTCAAGCCCGGCGTGAGTGAACTCGTCTCGCAGCCGTTCGGCCATGACATAGGCAGGATCTCGTCATGGGTGCCATGGCTCTGAAAGACCGGCAAGCTCTTGCGTTTCAGAAGGAGCGGTCCCCATTCCTGCTTCGCCAGCAAGGTGTGCTGAGAGCTGAATCAATCCGGCATAGGGCCGGTCGCTGCGAAGCAGGGCGTCGCACGACAACATCGCGCCTTGCGAGAAGCCCCCGAGGATCGTCTGTTTCGGATCGGCATTTAATTTACGGGGAAGCTCATCCAGCAACCCGGCGACTTTCTGTCGCGCCTCAATGAGGCCACGCGGGATTTCGCCCGACATATCGCGAATGCGTCCGGCGGCACGGTCGGCCTGAATGCGTGCCATATCGATGATCCACCAACCTCGCGCATCGCCATATCCCAGTGGAATGGAGATGGGGGCTTCCGGAAACAGAAACCGGGTCCCGGCCGGGACATTGAGATAGTCACTGAGGACCACCAGATCGTCTCCCGGCGCGCCATAGCCGTGCAACAGGACGACCAGCGGTCCGTTCCCGCTGCCGCGTCCGTCGGTGCCGCCGGTGATCCGTACGGTCAGACCGGCTAATTTTTCAATGCGCATCCTACCTCCGCGTTCGGGGTCATGAGCGGGTTGGAGATACGTTGGAGAAAGCTGATGGCCTACGGTTGACGGCTGATGGCCTAGGCCAAGATGTGACGGGCGTCACGAGGAGCAGCTCACCATGATGTGCTTCCCCCAGTTCGGCGGCGCCGCCGCGTACGATTCCATCCCTGGGTGTTCGGAGAACGGGTCCTGGACGAGGGTCAACAGCCGATCGATCTCGGAAAAATCCTTCTTCTGAGCGTTCTCGATGGCCGTCTGGGCCAGATAATTACGAAGGACATACTTGGGATTCACTCCGTTCATCCTCTGTCGCCGCTCTTCGTCGCGACTGCATTCGTCCCGCAGCCGTTCGCCGTACCGTGCCGCCCATCCATCGAATCTCGCAGGATCCAGAAACCAGTCACGTAACGAGTGGCGGCCGCCCTCTCCCTTTGCCTCTCCCTTCAAGGGAGAGGGCTGGGTGAGGGTGCTGAAATCGCCCAGCTCCCGGAAGAATCTGGTGTAGTCCACGCGGCTTCCTTGCAAGAGCGAGAGCAAATCCTGCACGAGCGTTTCATCGTCCGGCTGTGACTCGAGCAGGCCCATCTTGGCGCGCATCGAGCTTTGATAATGCGCGGTACAGACTGGCATATAGGCATCCAGGACCGTTTTCAGCTCTTCTTTCGGCGCGAGAGGAAGCAGCGTCTGAGCGAGGCAACTGAGATTCCATAGACCGATGTACGGTTGCTGGTTAAACGCGTAGCGGCCATTATGATCGGAATGGTTGCAGATGAACCCCGCGTCGTAGTCGTCCATGAAACCGTACGGACCGTAATCCAGCGTGAGCCCCAGGATCGACATGTTGTCGGTGTTGAGGACGCCGTGCGCCCAGCCCACCGCCTGCCACTTGGGCCACGAGTTCCGCGGTGCGCCTCACGACTTCGTCAAAGAACCGGGCGTACTTGTCGGCAGCCAGCGCGATATCGGGAAAATGCACATCGATCGTATGGTCGGCCAGCTGTCGGAGGTGCTCGTGTTGATTCCGATAATAAAAAATCTCAAACGTCCCGAACCGCACGTGGGAAGGCGCCATCCGCACGATCATCGCCCCGGTTTCGATCTGTTCGCGGTAGATCCTCTCATCGCTCCCGACGATGCAGAGGGCGCGCGTCGTTGGAATGCCGAGGCCATGCATCGCCTCGCTGCAGAGGTATTCGCGGATTGCCGAACGGAGCACGGATCGTCCGTCGCCGTCGCGGGAAAAGGGAGTGAGTCCCGCCCCCTTGAGATGGAGGTCCCATCGCTCGCCGCGTTCGTTCCTCACTTCCCCGAGCAGAATGGCCCGCCCGTCCCCCAGCTGCGGCACGTACACGCCGAACTGATGGCCGGAGTAGAGCATCGCCAGCGGGTCCATGCCGGGGACGAGCAGGCTTCCGCTGAAAACGCCCGCGAACTCCGGCCGCCGCATCTCATTGGGATCCAGATCGATCAACGCGGCTGCATCCGGGTTGGCGCTGACCAGATACGGTGGCTCGGAAAACGGCGTGGGATTCAGCTTCGCGTAAAAGGTTTCCGGCAGGCGAGCGTAGGTATTGTCGAAGGAAAGGGTTTCGAGGGTGTGCCTGGTCATGGACGGAGCATGACAGGACTAGCGGATGGCTTTCAAGGGAGGAGAGTTATCGTCCAAAAGAGAGGTGAACTCTTCGCTGTCGAAGTCGTACACCCAGACATCGCCCGTCGCAATGGAGTAGACCCAGCCATTGAGGTCGACGTTCCCCCTGCGGAGCTGGAGGGACACGGAGGGATGTGTGCGCAGATGATCCAGCTGGGATCGAACATTTTCTTGGGTGGTCTTGACCAGGCGAGCCTCTCCTTCGAGGTCCGTGTAGTGTTCCTGCATAAGGCGGCGGGTCGTTTCGGCCTGCCCGACCCATTCCTTCACGGCGGGAAGGTCGTGCACTTCTTCAGGATGCAGCAGCGCCTTCATGACGCCGCAATCCGTATGGCCGCACACGATGATGTGGGGAACTTTCAGGACCGCCATCGCATACTCGATGGTCGCGGTGCTGCCCCCCTGCATGGATCCATAGGGCGGGACCAAGTTACCGGCATTTCTGAGGATGAATAGTTCGCCCGGCTCGGTCTGGGTGATGAGCGTGGGGTCAACCCTCGAATCCGAACAGGTGATGAAAAGGGCGCGAGGCGCTTGTTTCTGAGACAGGCGGTTGAACAACTCCTGTCTCTTTCCGAACACCTCGGTGCGAAATTTCAGGAAACCGCTGACCAGCTTTTCCATCGTTGGTGCATCACCCTTCTTTCACCCTATCGACCATTGTTCTGAAATATCACAATCCATCGTAAAGACAAAGATTCGCTCTCCAAGTTGCACGTCGATATCGGTAAAGACTCCCAGAATCTTCGCGCCAGTAATCTCGCTGACTTGCTCGCAGAGTTTATCCCTTCCTTGCGCGATCAAATTCTGCCGCAGGCGCTTGACCATGTCCACTCCTTCTGCCGTTTTCGCTAATTGGCGTTCAGCCGGCGTCAGGACTCCCTTCAAGCGCACGACGAGAAGATCCCGCACGATGAACGCACGGACATCGTCCGGCCCTCGACCAAGAGACTCCTGCTCGAACTTGATGATGGCCGTTCTGACCGCGGCTTCGGTTTCTCCCTTGCTGCGCATGATCCTTCACGGTTTTTGTGGAGGCGGGCCAGATTGCACTATAGTCATCACCCCAGGTTTCCTCTAGGTTCATGCGGGTTCCGACGTCGACGATCACGTCCTCTGGCCCTCTTTCCGGCGTCGCCGAAGAGCCGATGCGAATCACTCAGCGACAAAGTGCTCCCGACGACTCACCGCCGTGTCGGTGACGAACATGGTCCCCGAATGCTTGTTAAAGAGCGGTCCCAGGCCGGCCAGAATGGGCTCGACTCTTTCTTCCGGCACGACCGTGAAGACGATCACCTGGCTGCTGGTATCGTTGAACAGCAGATGGCCTTCATGGAAACCGTGATGGCCTTTCCCGGATACGTTATTGATGATCGTGTACCCCGTGGCCCCGACCCGGTCCAGCATGTCAGTGACGAACTTTAGGTGCTCGCCCTGAACAACGATCCTAATTTCCTTCATGGGATGCAACGTCAAGCCGATCATTGTCTTGTCCTCCTCTTCTCCATCCGGCGACCCCGTCATAGTGATGGAACAGGCCGTTCCGTGGATCAAGCGACACAAGCCTGATCCATCCTTGATGAAACAACTGTTGAAGCAGCGAATGATGACCGATGATCATCTGGATACGGTCGCGCGGCGCCTCGATCACAGTCAGCAATCGCATGGGGTCGTGGTACGGCATGCGCCCGTTCAAGACTGTCTGTGCCGGCAACCCGATGCGCAGGTCGCTCCAAACTCCCGTCATCACGCCGATGCGGCCCACAACGTTATGATAGACCTTGCTGCCGCTGCCATAGATTTCGTTGTCGACGGTCGAGAAATAGTGCTCCATGTTGATCCACTGCGCGACCACGAGCGGCGCCGTCATAATCGTTTCGAGCAATTTTCCGGAGGCATCCTGCCGGTAATCGTAGGAATGGAGGAACGCATGCCCGTGCAAGTTTACCGTTTGGGTCAAGCTGCGGCGTCCGATCACCATGAGACTGTTCTTTGAGAGACCCCATTCCGGCCTGGTCTCGGACCAATCTTCGCTTCGTCGCCTGGCGCGTTGCCGCGCCGTCTTCGGCTCGATCCGCTCCGTCGGCATGCCGAGCGCAAGGTCACGCTCGAGCGCGGCCTGGATGCCGGCTGCCTCCAAGTCGGTCATGAGGCGCGTAAGGTCTTTCCGATGCGTGGCGGGAACGTCCTCCAAGTCGATGATGCGGACGCGGTCGGTCGTGGTGTCATGCTGCGCCGCCAAGAAATGCGTATCGCTCGGGATGCTGATTCCGCGCGCCTGCAGTACGGTTCGGACGGTGTGATTGTTCGCCATCGCCGCGATCACCCGGGCGTTGGGAAGGCCCTGATTGCCTCCGCAGGCGCCGCAGTCGAGCGCCGACTCGTACGGGTTGTTTTGGGACGAGCTCCCGTGGGCGCAGAAGAGAACCACGCGGGCGAAATTGGAGGTCAGCCCCATGAGCCGAAGCCCGGCCTCCACGAAGTAGGCTTGCTCGGTGACCGAGAACCCGGTTTGCGTGATGCGTTCGAGCCGCTCCGAAATCCCGCGTGGACTGATCCGGTGCCGTTCGCGCAGTTCTTGATAGAACGCCCCTTCTGCCTCCGGAGTGCAGTCCAACGCGTCCGCCAGCTCGCCGTTGATGCCGTCCGCATGGCCAATCGCCTTGTTACGGATCTGCTCCAATGACGCCGGTGAGCGCGCCGCGCCCGAAAGGGCGAACCGTTCATGAACGAGATCCCGAATGAGCGCCTGCTGTTCGGCCGCGATCATTTCTTCGGCCTCTTCTTTGGTGATTTTGTCGACGGTCAAGGTCGTCGCCACGGACGGCATCAAGCGGTCCTTTAACCATCGACCGGCCGTATGGTACCAACGGGGCAGTAGCGTCTTGCCCAATAGGGGCAGGCCGAAGAACCAGCCGAGGGCTTCCACCATGACATAGGGCGTGATGACGTTTTCCTTCAGGTCGTGCAGGAGCTGGTGCGCGGTCTCGCTGAGCCGCGCCGCCGCCTTGTGCTGCTGGGCGCGGACGCCATGATAGCTGCGAGGTACTTCACGAACCTGGTTCTTCGGTTTCAGCAGGACCGGACAATGAGTGACCGTATGATGCGTACTGAAGGCTTGATAGTCCAGCGGCACTCCGAAAAACCCGGCGAGTCCCAACGTTTCATACCCGCCACAATGCTCGAGATGCCGGCGAAAAACCTCCGATCGGACATCGATACAACATACGATCTGAGCAAGCGGTCTCGACTGATTCCCCTCGTCGACTGGCGGTGTACGGGCTGCGTCTGGGCGGGCTCCCGCCGCGAGGTCGTTCAGCACCTGCCGCCGGTGGCCCGTTTCAAAAGCTTCGAGCCAACGGGGTGCCTGCCGTGAGACCGGAAATTCCATGAGCCAATGAAGAAGCGTTCGCACATCCGACGGAGGGGTCGACTCAATGGCGACGGGACTAATCGAAAGGGCTCGTGCGAGACGAAAAAGATATCGCGCCGCGGTCGCAAGGCGGTCCCGCATTTCCTGATCGAGGCGGATGCTGTGCTGCTGCCGGCCCAGCTCCTCCCACGCCGAAGGATCGTGCCTTCGATTGGAACGGGAAAGACGCCGAGCCTCCTTGGCGGCAGGTTTCGGCAAGCGCCCGTCCACCCATTCGCGTCGCACCCAATACGCGTATGGGTGCCTGTCCATGTGGTCTCGAATATGTTGATAGTTCTCATCGATGCCGAGCCGATCACGGCAGATTTGGGCCGTAAGTTCGCGCTCGTAAAAGAGGCGGACGGCAAGATATTTCACGAGGTCGATGGGAAACTGCTGTTGCCAGGGAAATGCGCTCTGGTGAGCGCGCCATTTAATATAGCCGGTCCAGCCGGGCATGGCGGCCAGGTGCAGCGAGAGATACTTTTCCCACGCGGGCTTGGGAATCGAGAGCCTGGTCAAACTGTCCAACACCGCATCTTCCGGGTGATCCGGGAGCGCGCCGATCTTTTTCGCGGCTTCCCGGATACCGATCAAAGCCAGGGTCATGTCATGCTGGGCAAGAGACTTCCATGCTCGGTAGAATGTTTGCTCCCGGTGAGGCATGGACCAGCTCGCTTCGCCTTCGTCCAGGTACGCACTGCACCACTTCACCATCTCACGATTGATGATCTCGACGATCCGCGTCCCGACAGTCCGGTCGCACCAGGCGGCCAGCGTTTCACTGGCAAGCAACTCCAGAAGAGGCCGCGACGTGAACGGCGTGCGGTCGACCATATCTTGAATGCCCACGGTCGTTTGGAGCCAGGACGCAATGCTCGAGCATGCGCTGGCGTCGTCATCGCCCATGGTAGGGCTGTCGTACGGAGGCGGTTCCGTGATGCCATGGATCATGGAGGCGTAGAGGACATCGAGATGGGACATGGACCGTCCGGCGAACGTGACTGCCTTATCGATCGCAAGCCGCTCAAGAGCGGTCAGCAGATCTTCCGCGCGGATGCGCCCACTCTTGACGTAGCTCCGGAAGACGTCGTTGTCGAGGTACGCTCGCCCGCCGAATAAGAGCGCACCACGCTCCACGGCTTGATCGAACGGCAGGGATTCCAACCCGTGGAGCGGATTGTGATGGATGAAGGTGCGCATCGGCCAATATTGCGAGATGACTTCGCCGGCCAGCTCCACGTAGGAGCGCAGCTCCATCCGCTCGGCGGCGGTACATTTCTGAGAGCCCTGCGCCGTCATCACGATTTATCCTTTACGGACGATCCGTTTTCACCCACCCCGCCCCGAAGGGACATCTCACCCAACCCACCCTAAGCCTGCCGGGACAGGTCTTTGTCCCAGGGACGCCTTCTTTCCCGTCTTCGGGCGCGAGCGAGGGCCTGAAGGACATCTTCCACATAGAGTCCGTTTAGAAACGCAACGTACAGTCTGGCGTAGGTCGTGCCGAGCCGGTCTGGGAGCGGTAATCGCATGCCGTGGGCCTTGCCATACAAGATGACCCACACCAGGACTATGAGAAGGGTTGAGACCGCCATGAACGCATCAAACAGCGCCTGATGCCAGGCCGCCGCCTGAAAGTAGGCCGCCGCCTGGCCCGGCACGGGATAGAGAAAATGGGTAAAGGACTCTCCGGCCCACAAGTACGTCAGTCCGATGAAGCTTAATGCCGCGACCATGGCAAAGGACGCTGCCCACGACGCGATGGGTTGAAGACGATAGAGACTAAAGACTGCTTGCGCCGACGTGACCCAGGCAAAAAAGAGGAAGATGACCGTGCCTTGCGCCTCGAAGAGCGGGATGTTCACCACGCCATGGGCCATCAGCACGATAATGAGTGGCAGCAGAAGCGTGATAAAGAGTCCGGTAGCCCACGTGATGAATGAAAAGGAGGCCGTATGCCGGACGGAGTCATGGCCCGGCAGTTTGAAGTCAGTTTTGGCCCGATGAATGCCCGTCCCCGAGTTCAGGAAGAGCGTGGCTTTGAACAAACCGTGTGCACAGAGGTGAAAGATGGCTAGGGCAAAGGCTCCAAGACCACACTCCATGACCATATAGCCCATCTGTCCCATGGTTGAATAGACCAACGTGCGCTTGATGCTGGGCTGAGTCAGCATGGTCGTTGCCCCGATCAAGGCGGTGAGCGACCCAATGATAAACAAGAGATAAAGGGTTGTAGGAGCCATGCCGTATAGAGGAGCCAACCGGTTTACGAGAAATCCTCCGGCGTTCACAATCCCTGCATGGAGCATGGCGGACACGGGCGTCGGCGCTTCGATGGTCCCGGAGAGCCACGCGTGAAAAGGAAACTGGGCCGACTTCGTCATGATCGTGACGACCAGCACCATCGTGATGGCGGTGACGGCATTCATCTCCCCCCATGTTCCCTTCCACAGTACGGGTGCAGTGGACATCTCCTTCATGGCCCGAAACAGTTCTGTCACGTCGAGGGTTCCGAAGGTTGTGTAGGTTAGGACTATGGCGATCAACAGGGCGGCATCGCCAAGTCCCAGCACCCGCATAGCCGTACGCGCTGCTTGCCGTGCGGCGGGCCTTTTCCCATGGAACGAAAGCAGGATCTTTAGTAACCAGCTGACGGCATGCCACCAGACGAACACCCAGAACAAATTCCCGCTGGTGACCAGGCTGAGAAGAACGAATGTCAGCAGGCTCAAGAGTCCAAAAAATTTGACATAGCCCATTTCGCCTTGCATGTAGCGACGGGAATAGACGTGAATCACCATACTCACCACGGTGATCAGGACCATCATCACCGCCGCCAGCCGGTCCACTAGGATGACAGGAGTGAAGGGAACAGGCAGGGCTGAAAACTTCAGGACAGCGACGCCATGCCGAACGACATCGTACAGCGTCAGGATGGCTGCACCGGCGGAAACGGGCAGTGCCCACATGCTGATCTGGGCCGTCCGTTCCGCCAGCCTCCGGCCGAGGAACCAAATCAGCCCGGCGGCAATCAACGGTGAAAGGATTGCGATGAACGAAGGGAACGAACGCATGGCACCTCTTGATGATATGAACCCGAATTTGAGAGAGCTTCAGGAAGAAAAGTGACCGACAGTAATGGAAATTTGGTGTCCAACATATGAGTACGTAGTAAGCAATAATTAGGCGATACCTGTACCGCTCCTACAGCCGTTCCTCCGAGTGGCCGCAAAGAACACCGCCCTGGCCCCCATGCGGGTCTATCTCTTGAGCTGGAGAAATTGGTATCTTTGCGGGCCATTGACTCGAATGAAACTGAAGAAACAAATGAGGTATGTTGCCCCTTCTCACCCGCAGAATACAAGGCTGACGAGGAGAGGTCGTTTGGCGGCATGATGCTTATCATACTGGTTCCGGTGCTGCCTCTATTGGCAGCGATCATCGTCCTGCTCGGTGAGCCCGAGAGACGGTACGAACGGGCGAAGCTCGGCGTGCTGCCTTTGGCGGCGGCGTTCGTCGGCGCCCTCATCACCTTGGTGACGGTCGCGTCGAAGGGCGCCCTCAGCATCCGGTTCTATGATCTGTCGTCCATCGCAAATCTGGCGCTGCCGCTAGGCTTCCACATCGATCGGCTCAGCGCAGTGATGATGGTGCTGATTTCGGCAGTCGGCACCATCATCTATCGCTATTCGGTGAATTATATGTACCAAGATCGCGGCTATTGCCGCTACTTGGCGCTCGTTGCCGTCACCACCTTCGTTCTTCTCTGCATGGTGGCAAGCGCCAATCTTGTCATGCTCTTTGTGTGTTGGCAGCTCTTGAGTTACCTGCTCTCCTTGCTCGCTCACAACCTTACTCACTTCGCCACGCTGGAGGGAGCATTCCGAACCTTTACGCTCTTGCGCATCGGCGACGTGGCGTTCTTTGCCGGGATTGTCCTCGCGCATTCGCTGTATGGCACGATCGAATTCCATGAACTCTTTGCCCAAGCCGCGGACCGGCCGATCACGCTCTCGATCCTGCCCGGAGTTGAGATGAGCGGGGCCACGGCGGTGACGCTCCTGATTTTTATCGGGGCCATGAGCAAATCGGCGCAGTTTCCGCTCCATATCTGGCTTCCAAGTTCGCTGTATGCGCCGACGCCGGTCCACGCGCTCCTGCATGCGGGCATCATCAACGCGGGAGGCTTTCTCCTCAACCGGCTGGCGCCACTCTATGGTCTGAGTGCCACCACGCTCCACGTCGTTTTCCTGATCGGGATGCTTACCGCCATTCTGGGTGCGACGATGATGCTGACTCAGAACGACATCAAGAAGACGCTCGGTTTTTCGACTATCGGCCAGATGGGGTACATGATCATGGAATGCGGCTTGGGCGCCTTTTCCCTCGCCGTCTTCCATCTCATGGCGCATGGACTGTTCAAGGCTACCGTCTTCCTCAACTGCGGCAACGTGATCCATAAAGCGCGACAAGAACCCTCGTTCCCGCAGGCCGGTCACGAGGCGCAAGAAAGCCAATTCTCCAACCTGGCCTGGTCCACCGGATTTGTGACGACCCTCCTGTTGCCGCTCGTGATTCTCCTGGTCACGCATGGCATCTTGAGAATTCCGCTGCTCGAATCACAGGGTACCGTCATCTTTCTCTTCTTCATCTGGGTGACATCGTCGCAAGCGATTCTTTCGCTGACGCGTATTCACGCCGTCGCGTCCTGGAAGGTGTCCGCCGCCATGCTGCTGACGCTGATCTTCGTCCTTTTCACCTACCTCTTCGCGGCCGAGAGCTTTACCCATTTCCTCTACCCCGATCCGGAACAGGTGGCGTCCTATTTCAAGGCCGCCTCACTCCCGGGGCGACTCTTTGATATCCTGGTCATCGGCACGACGTTGTTGATTGTATTCGGCTGGTTCTATGTCTATGCCCATGCGCATGGGCGGACGATCCGCATGTCTGCCTGGATTGAAAATCTTCTGACGCGTCTGTATGTCCTGTTCATGAATCGACTGTATCTCGACGCGCTGTATTTCAAACTCGGCAGGGTCGTGATGCTGGTCGCCCATCGGCTGGAGAAACTGTCGTCATGATGCTGCGTCGGAGCATACGCATCAGAGAACCCCTGGACGCGTTGCGGAAGAGGTCTGAACCCTCTCGTCGAATGGACGGGGCCATGCGAGCCGCCATGATCGGAGGATGGGCATGATGCAGGCTTCGATGGCGCCTTGGCTTCTCGCCTCCATTCCCTGCATGGGCGCGGTACTCAGCCTACTCTGGTGGTCCTCGCTTCACCGGATGAAAACCTGGGCCCTCCTCACCGCGATGGCGAGCTTGCTCGTATCCATGGCCCTGTCGTGGGAGCTGCACCAGTCGCTCACCAGCATGCCGTTCCTCTGCCTGCTCCCATTGACGGCGTTCCTCTCGCTGCTCGGACAGCCGCTGCACCAGGATAACCGCGCCGCTTGGCTGACGACCTTGGTGCTGTTGGGACTGGGATTGGGAATCTTGACCACTCAGGAACTTCCCCGACACATCATGATTGTCACACTTCTTGGAATCTTATGCGGCGTCATCTATCATTGGAACGGCCTCCTCCCTGATGTCCGGCGAGCGCTGGCGACCTACGGTCTGGGCATGGTCTCGGCCATGCTGTCCCTGCTTCTCCCGGCACCGGCATCCACAGTCGCTGTCCTGGTCACCTCTGCAAGCCTCCTCCCTCTCTTCCCTCTGCACGGAGGATTCGTCGGGAGCCTCACCGGATTGCCGGGCAATCTTCCCGCGTTTGCAGCCGTGCTGCTGCCCGTGGTCGGCTTTCACTGCCTCCTCCTACTCCTTCCGAACCTGACCGGCGCGATGTTCCACACTGTGACCATTCTGGCACTGGTGGGCGCCTGTTATGGTTCGCTCCTGGCCTTGAGTCAGTCACACGTGCTCCCGCGCCTCGCCTACGCAGGTCTTGCCTTCTTGTCAATACTCTGGTGGTATGTCGCGGGCACAGGAACCGCGCCCGTGCAAACTGTGGTGTACCTCAGCGCCGTGGGCCTCGCGATGAGCGGGCTTTTGCTGGCCTGGTATTCGATCCGGGCTCGCTACGGCGACATCGACGTGCGCTCGCTTGGCGGATTGGCCTACCTCATGCCTCGCTTCAGTACGCTGCTGTCGTTGCTGGCACTCGCGGCCCTCGGCATGCCGCCTTTCGGGGTCTTTTCCGGCTTCATGGGCATGCTGCTCAATCCGGCCTTCGCTCCTTCGGGGTCGCTCGCCGTCATCATGCTCGTCTGGCTCAGCGCGTCTTGGTACTTTCTGGATATGGTGCACCAGTTGGTTTTCGGGCGGCAACGGCTGGATCTACGTTATGAAGACCTGCGCCAGACTGAATTCGCCTCTCTCCTGGTGCTGGTGGTTCTCCTGTTGGCCCTCGGCATCGCTCCCTCCCGACTCTTTCAGTCGAACGCGACCACTCCATCGGAGGCTGTTGCGATCAAGGTTTCTCTCATGGATGCATTAGAAACAACGGACCACAGACCGGACCTCGAAGCCCGACGTATGGAGTTGCGGGGAATGATTCGCCTCGCCAGCGAGGTGATCGCCCAGTACTGGCCCATGCGAACGTTCGTCCACCACAATCCGCTGCATAGCCTGGAATATCTTCCGTTCACTGAGACGGTTCGCCGCGGCCAACAATTTGTGGGAGGGAACGGCTATCTTCCGGGTGACATGTATCGACGCTATCTGAAGTCCGGGAGAATTCAGGTCCACCACATCGAGGAGGCATTGGCGCCGCTGGCGCGTGATCAGGATATCACCCTCGGCCCCTGCGGCATCTCGCACCGTGACGTGTTGCGGGCCTGCATGACTCACGGACTATCCGCGTCCACGCACGAACCGCTCGATCCTCTGATGAGACGCGAGCCAAATGAGGAGCAAATCGAAGCGCTGGCGGAACGCCTGAGTTCCCTGTCCACGCCGACCGTCAAGGAACGAATGACGACAACGGTTCGCGAAGATGTGGCCGCATTGGGACGACAATTGACCCTATCTGGTTGGTGCGACCAAACGCTGGGGACCTACATCGTCGAACAGATCAACGCCGAGTTGATCAAGTGGTGTGAGGCCTTTCTGGACGAGGGGCATGCCACCTGGTCGATGCCTGGACGGGAACAGGGTCTCTATGCGGCCTGGAAAACACTCGCCGTGAAGGAATGGACCACTTGCGGTATCGCGGAGAGTCGCCGGAAGATTGCTGCGCTGTCAGACCATCCCGAAGATACGGTCTTCGACTGCCTGGAAGCGTTGGCGATTCCCGCGGAATTCCGTCGCGATTACCTTTCCCTCCAGCTGGCCGCCCTTCCGGGCTGGGCCGGATTCATCAAATGGCGGGCAGAACAGGACGCGTATCCGTGGCAACAGGCGTATCCCGTCGGACTGGTCAAGTTTCTTGCTGTCCGTTTGTGGTACATGCGTGAACTGGTCCAAGCAATCTGCCACGAAGAATTGGGCATTGAGGGAAACTATCGCGCAGTCTCAACCTACATGGAACAGCATCCCCATGCGTATTTCATGCGCAAAGAACGGGCCGCGGGACGTTTGCCGTCCGTCTATGCCGAACGAGTCGATCGACTCCATACCCAGGCGCGCAACGGACGCAAGGGGATCGCAGCCGTGTCGCACGAGTGGGAACAACTCACTGAACAGTACCAAATAGAATTCGGACCGCGCCGCGAGCGGGCCGCGCAGCGCGTCATGGCCCGACAACTGCTCGCACTCGCCCACGCGCTCGAGATCGTTCCGGCCGTGTTGATGGAGAGTGCTGCGAGAGACCTTCGCGTGCTCCTGGATTGGATGGAGGCCTTTCCGGAATCGGCCCATGGTCCCCTGTGGCTGAAGGCGTTGGAAGCGGGGTACCAGGACCACCTGTTCGCCATGCTGCTTCGCGCGCCGGCCAAACCCCAACCGGCTGTACCCGAACAGCACTCACCGGTGCGGCCTCATTCGCAATCGGTCTTTTGCATTGACGTCCGGTCAGAGCCATTCCGCCGCCACCTGGAATCCACCGGCGCGAATGACACCTATGGATTCGCCGGATTCTTCGCGGTCTTCATTCGGTACCGAGCATGGGGCAAGGAACATGAAACGGAGCAGTTTCCGGTCATCATGCGCGCGAAGAACGAAGTTCGCGAAATCCCCCGCAGCTATCTGGATCACTACGTGTCCAAGCACCAGTCGCGAGCCAAACTCGTCCATGCCGGACATACCCTGTTGCATGATCTCAAGGCAAATGTCGTCACCCCGTATGTCATGGTGGAGTCGATCGGCTGGTTCTATGGATTGCCCATTGTAGGCAAGACGGTACTTCCCGCACTGTACAAACGCCTCACCGGCTGGGTGCAGCGTCTGTTCGTCCCGCCTATCGCCACCAGCCTCACCGTTGACAAGTTGGCCCCAGCCGAAACCGAAGAGATGCTGGTCTCCGAACAACGAGCGCTGATATGGAAAGCGCTGCGCGACCGGCTCAGTCTCCATGGATCGCGGGTTGATCCCGAGTTCGTGGAAGCGTTACGACGGCGGGCGCTTGACGAGGATGCGCCGGTCGAGCCGTACTTGAGCGACGCAGCCAAGTCAGTCCGGCTGTCGGCGCAACAACTCGCGGCGTTCCTCGACGAACTCCGAGGACATTATCGGATCAATCGCCGTGCAGCCTCGCGCCAGAAGGAGCGGATTACCCGGACCGGTTTCACCCTCGACGAGCAGGTCATCACCGTTGAGACTGCCTTGCGCATGATGGGCTTGGTCAGGAATTTTGCACGACTCGTGCTCTTCTGTGCGCATGGCAGCACCAGCGAGAACAACCCCTTCGAATCGGCTCTGGATTGCGGCGCCTGTGGAGGACACGAAGGAAAACCCAACGCGCGGGTGCTCGCAGGGATGGCGAATCGGTCGCAGGTGCGGGAGCGGCTGGCAAGGCGTGGCATCGACATTCCATCTGATACTCACTTTCTGGCCGGGCAGCTGGACACGACGACGGACGAGGTGCAACTCTTCGATCTCGAGGATGTGCCGCCGACGCATCGCAAGGACGTGAGCAGGCTGATCGATGACTTGCGTGAAGCCTCCCAGCTGACGAGTCAGGAACGCTGCTCCCGGTTCCCGGAGATTGGAACCGTCCTTCCATTCGATGAGGCGCAGGCATCTGTGCAGGGGCGAAGCTCGGACTGGAGCCAGGTACGACCGGAATGGGGCTTGTCCAGCAATACCGCCTTCATCATCGGCCGACGCAATCTCACGAAAGGCCTCAACTTGGCCGGCCGCGTCTTCCTGCATTCGTATGATTATCGGGAAGATCCGACCGACCGGTTGCTTGAAGTGATTCTGACGGGGCCGCAAGTCGTCGCCCAATGGATCAATATGGAACATTATTTTTCGGCCGTGGACAATGAGGTGTATGGGAGCGGCAGCAAGATTTATCACAACGTCGTCGGCCGCGTCGGCATCATGTCCGGTCCGTGGAGCGACCTCCGCCTCGGCCTGGCGTGGCAGACGGTCATGAATGACGACCTGCCCTACCATGAACCGATGCGCCTCCTGACACTGGTCGAAGCCTCGCGTCCACGCATCGAGGCCTTGATCGCACGACACGAGGTTCTGCAACATTTTTATCACAACGAGTGGGTACATCTGGCCGCACTGGACCCGGAGGACGGAACCTGGTACCGCTATGTACCGTCCGGCTTCTGGCGTCGTGTCAGGTATCCGGGGGACACGTAAGGCCAGAGCGGCATCATCTCGGATCAGTCTTTTTTCAAAGGAGTTGACATATGGGCGGACTGACGCTGCATCACATGAAGGAAATCCGCGTCATCGTATCGGGTGACAATCGGCCCTTTGTGACCGACCTGTTGGACAGGGTCCATGCAACCGGCTACACCATCATCGGCAATATCTCGGGGAAGGGGCATCACGGTGTGCGCGAAGCCCACTTCATGTTCAGCGAACAGGAGAGCCTGGTGATGATCATGACCGTCGTGCCGGAAGAAAAGGTGGAGCCGATTCTGGCAGGGCTGCGACCGCTATTCGAACGCTATTCCGGTGTCATGTTCGTCTCCGATGTCACCGTGAGCCGAAGCGAGTATTTTGCGAACAAGGCGACCAAGGCCTGATCCACAGACCAGGATCCCCGCGCCGGAAGAGCTGACAAAGGGATGAGCCGACCTTGTCTTCTCTGGCCTGATTGGCTAGAATGGCTCTCTCTTGTGGGGAACGTTCGGAGGATGTCATGAAAGGCTTACGGTTCGAGCGGATCGGTAGAGATCGCCATTACAATATCATCTTCCACGTCGGCAGCACCTACGTGCCGGTCACCGATGAATTGATCAAGGAACTGAAGAACAATAGTCTCCTATCCTCTGAACGGTTTCTCGAGCTCCTCGTCGATAAGATTGGGTATTCCTCCTACCTCAAAGATCAGATCCGCACGGAACTCAAGACCGCCGGCGATCCGGTGACGCAGATTACGGTGCTGCAAGGCGCGATCCGCGACCTGTAGCGGCTGCTGAAAATTACCTCCTTCTCACCCACCCAACCCTGTCGCGCCAAGACGCGACTCTCCTGGGCTGCGTTCACGGTACGCTATCCACTATCAACCCGGATGTACTGACAAGAGTACGCCTCGGCGCTCCAGACTTCCTGAGGCCTTGCTAGAAAACCTTTTCAACTGGCTCCGAGATATTTCAACCAGCGTCTAACTTCATTCTCTGCTTGTAACAACATCTTATCTCTTGGCGAGCTGCGGGGGTCAAATCCTTTGAGGAAACTTTCTTCCAACGAGAATCTCCTAGGGAGGCCTACCACGTCTGATTACTTTAGGGACACATGCGATTGGGTTTATTGGCTTGGACCAGAGAGAGGATTTATCCCGATCGACTCGGAATGGCTTTGCCTGAATTTCCAAAGTGACATGGTCATAAAGGTATCTCTACTCAGAGATTAGTCCTAGTGCAGCTACTTAACAATTGGCGAAAGATTCTGAGAACTATCAACTGCTTGGACATTGATTGCGGCCGTCGAGCGAGCACATTCTGCTTGGTGGTCCGCATGTCGAGGAGCTGGCATCGGGCTGGTGACAAGGTCAAACTCCAGAAGTTTTTCCACCACCCCTAACTGAGAGTCTGAGGCGTCGTCCTTCTACTGCGCACATCCTTCTCACCCACCCATCCCTGGCGCACCGAGATGCGCCGCTATCCCACCCGAGGTCCTTCTGAGGGCGCGCGGTGCGTCCTCTTGTCTCCTCTCGCAATGGAGACAGGGAGGACTTACTCTTCAATTGCGCGCATCGAACGAGCACCTTCTGAGTGTGCGCGTTCTGCGAGCACAGAAGAGTAAGTCCTCCTGTCTCAATCCCCTACCTGTCCCAGCCCAAACAACTCGTTCATGATCTGATTTTTCCGCTCCGGGTCTTTCTCGAGTCGGAGCGACTTGGAGAAGTTTTCTGCGGCGCTTTCCCGCTTTCGAGACGAGGCATAAATCCTTCCGATGCCGTAATAGGCCCGGGCGTCATCGGGGTTGGCCTTGACGGCCCGATTGAAAAAGTCCATCGCCTCCCAGAACCGACCCTTGTCGAACGACATCCAACCGAGCGCCGTATGGGCGGAGGCGAAGTTGGGATTCACGCGAATCGCTTCACGGTATTCCTTCAGCGCCAAATCGGCACGCCCGCGGCCCTCGTACAGGCCACCCAATGCGAAATGCAGTTCGGCATCTTCAGGACTCAACTTGATGGCCTCCTTGTATGCCTGCACGGCTGGTTCCAGCTTGCCTTGCTCAGCCAGAGCGCAGGCAAGGTTGGCGTGGGCGATCGCATCACTTGGATTCAGTTTGATCACTTCACGATATTGCGGGATCGCCATCTCCAGACGTCCTTGCTCCTGATAGGCCACGCCGAGATTCGTTCGGGCCGGTGCAAATGCAGGATCCAGCCTGACGGCTTCCTTGTACTCCTTGATCGCCATCTCCGGGTGTTCGGCCCGTTCATGGATCTGGGCCAGGAAATAGTGCGGATGAGCCGATTGTGGATCCGATTTCGCCGCCGCCTTATAGGCCTCGATGGACTGTTCCGATTGTCCCGCCTGAGCCAGGAAAAGCCCGATGATCAGATGCGCATTCGCCTTCTCGGGATGACGTTCGCGGATTGCCTCGACCCAGGTCCTTACCTGGTCGATGTCCTCAGCCTCCACCAGCGCTTTTCCGTGCAGTTTCCATGCAGCGGCGAACTGGCCTCGAATGAGGTGGACCACATTACATGCAAAATACGGTCGGCTGTTTCGTTCCTCGCTTCGCTCGATGGCGAGACGCCACGCGGCGGCTTCGCGAAAGGCCGTCTCCCACTCACCGGCCAAGAATGCCGCCTCGATCTTCGTTTCGTATTCATTCATGTGGAACGTGACTCCGTCGGATGCTCACATGCCGAACCGGCAGGGGCGAAGAGAGATAGACGCGAGAGGTGCTTCCATGGCGCTCACCCGAATCGGCATGATGACGTGTGAGATTGAACAAGGGTCATGAGCCACCGTCATCGGGTCAAGGCATCATGAACATGCGGCGGAGTGGCGTCGATGCGATCGCCCAGGATCGGATAGCGTTCGGCAAGTTTTTGCTTCATCAACCAGGCGACAGTGCGATACGACCAGTGTCCTTTCACGCCCGATCTCAAGCGGGCGATGTACTCGGCTTCCGCATAATCCATCTTAAACAGACATCGCACATAAAATCCAAAGGGGATGGCATAGAGCGCTGCCTCCTGACTGGCCTTGCGCAGTTGCTCGATGTCGCCCTTGACGAAGTCCATGGCTTCACGATAGTCGCGCTCGACGCCGGCCTGCGCCAGTATGGCAGGGACATCATAGCCATGGGCCGTGGTGAAGTTCTGTTGAATCTGCTGGCACCGCCGGTGACGATGCATATCCCGCCACCCGCCGATGTCCATCAGCACGTCGAACAAAAACACATAGCCGCTCCGGAACTCCTTGATCAGCTCGTCATAGGGTCCCCGTTTTCTGAAAGCGACTTCGATCGTGCTTTGCTTCTGCTTCTCGGTCCAGTCCTGAACGACCGCAAGTAGCTTCCTGTAGGGCGCCTGAGTGACCCGGTACAACAAGGTCGTGACGACCTCATCCAGCGGATGATGCGGTTCTACCAGGTCAACGCCCGGTTCCTCTCCGGGGATTCCACCCTGGTCGAGCCCGGAACCTTTCAGCACCTCCTTCGCATGACGGGAGAGATCACTGTAGACCTCGGCCTGGTACACACTCGCCTTGGCATGGCGTGCGAGCGTCGGAGCCAGCGGTTCCGCCAAGCCGGCGCCTTGACCAGCAAGTTCACCCCACACGTTCACGGGGGCGCGCTGGCAGGCTTCTTTCAGTTCTTCCCCGATAGACCGCAATTCGGAGAGTTGAGAGGAAAGCAACCGGGTAATCTGCTTCTCCAGGGTTCTAATACTGACGACCTGGCCGACGTTGGTGCGCGCCGCCAATGGCAACAGATACCGCGTGACGTCGAACGCTCTGGCCGCAATGGTGCGGTCGTACGTGGCTTGTGTCATATCCGAAGGGCGAGGCTCGCCTTCAGCGATATGGCGGGTCAACGGCTCGTGAAGCGACCGGTACGCCGTCGAGAGACTTCGTAGAATGCCCTCGTAGGTTCCTTCCGTCTCGGATCCTCGGATGGAATCCGGCACGAACCAATTGCTGGATGCGAAATTTTGATACCGGCTGGATTTCGCCTGGCCGTCCCATAGCGGCTCATCTTCGAGCCTGATCGCCCCCAGCTCCGAAATCTGTTCGAAGCAGACGATGACGTGTCCTAGATCTGCAATCGAGGCGTGACCATAGTCAAAATAGAACTGTTCCCAGAATTTTTCCGACGAGTGTCCATGTACCCACTTGATGCTGTCCTCGATGGCATCGGCAGAGCGGCTGTAGCGGGCAAGCGCGTAGGCGGATTTTTCCGGCGGCATCGGCGCCACGGTAATGACCCGGCGCGCGTGATGATCAGGACTCACTGGTACACCCTGCGCAAAGTAGAAAAGGTAACACGCGTAGGTAGACCTTTCCCTTGTTCCTTTGCCTTTTGTCTTCCCTATAGGATGTCGCGCACTATACCTCCCCATACAGGCAGGCGCAACTCTCCGCGCCATGCGTTCCTCGTATCTCGTCGTTCCGCGAAGGATTTAGGAATTTGTTGATTTGTTGATCTGTTGATCTGCTGATTTACTGAATGTCAGAAGTCCATCAGATTGACCCACCAACAGTTTATCAGATCGCCACATCAACAGATCATCAGATGTGCTTCTTTTTGCGCTTCACGATTCACGATATACGCGCCTTGGCGCGCTCGTTGACTTGCTCGCAAAACCGCCGTTATAGTCCCGCAAGAACCGTAAGGCGCGAGGGGATGATGGATTTACCGGCCTCTCGTGACGCCTTGCGCCTGACCACTAACGACGTCCAAGACATGATCAGAGGCATCAAAGGCGTCAAAGATATCTTGCCCGAGGAGACCCCCCGCTGGCGTCTGATCGAAGAGGCGGCGACGCCGCTGGGCCTCGCGGTTCGGGTTTCGTGAGATCCGTATCCCCATTTTTGAAACGACCATGCTGTTTGCTCGAAGCATCGGGGCGACCACGGACATCGTCGAGAAGGAGATGTATACGTTTCCTGACCGCGACGGCAGTTCCTTGACGTTGCGGCCGGAGGGCACAGCCGGCACGGTCCGTGCCTTCATCGAACACAACCGGGCTGCCGACCCGGTTCCTCAGAAGTATTTTTATCTCGGCCCGATGTTTCGCCACGAGCGGCCTCAAGCCGGTCGACTCCGGCAGTTTCATCAATTCGGTGTCGAATCGTTCGGCACACCTGATCCCCCGGCGGACATAGAAGTCATCTCATTACTGTGGCGGTTTCTTTCCGAACTCGGCTTACCGGGTCTCACATTGGAATTGAATAGTCTTGGGCGAGCGGAGGACCGTGCGAGATATATTCCGAACCTTGTAACCTTTCTCAAGGAGCATGTGGCCCGACTGTGCGCCAATTGCCAACGACGGATTGACACGAACCCGTTGCGTGTCCTCGATTGCAAGGTTCCCGAATGTCGAACGGTGACTGAATCTGCGCCGCACCTCATGGACTATCTTTCTCCTGATGCGCGCGAACATTTTGATCGCGTATTGGCCGGTCTCCAGACGCTGGCCATTCCTTATACATTGAATCCGCGATTAGTCCGAGGTCTCGACTACTATTGTTTGACCGCGTTCGAATTGACCTGCTCACATCTCGGGGCTCAGAACGCCGTGGGCGCAGGCGGTCGCTACGATACACTCGTGGAAACGCTGGGAGGTCCCCCGACCCCGGCCGTTGGCTTCGCGGCAGGCCTCGAGCGGATCTCCCTCATGCTTCCTGAAGGATCGCTTCCTCCTCCCGTTCCACGAATCTATGTGGCTGCCTTTGGCGCTCGAGGGAGCACAGAGGGCCTCAAACTGCTTGATGTGCTCAGACAATCGGGTGTCCCTGCGGAAACTGATTTTCGTTCCACAACCCTCAAGGCTCATCTCCGGCAAGCCGATCGGCTGGGCTGCCTGTACTCGATTCTCCTTGGAGATGATGAGGTTGCCACCGGTACCGTCATCGTCCGCAATATGACCACCAAAGCACAGGAACCTGTGTTATTGAAAAGTGTGGCGACACACCTCTCTGAGCGGCTCCAGTCCTCGTCTTGACCGGCCTGTTTTTCCAGTTGACTTTCAAGTAGAATATCCGTAGTCTTCCGATGTTTCTAAAAGGTTCTCAACATATTGATTATATTGTATTCTTAGACCCATTCACGCCTGTGGATTACGATGGAAAATAAGAAGTTGGGTATCCTCTTATCCACACCCCCTTCCGACCCCAGTGTACAGACTGTCGCCCTCCTCTGCTCTGAGGCTCTCAAGGAACATGTAGACACCTATCTGTACCTCATCGACGAGGGCGTCAAGAATGTCCGCGATCCTCGGTACACCAAGCTGGTCGGTGAGGGTGCCAAGGTGTTCGTATGTGCTTACGGATGCCAGCAACATGAGGTTCCAACTGATGGTCTTGACGAACGCATCTCTCTGTGCGGCCTGGTGGTCCTTGCGAATATCATAAAAGGTTGTCATCGTTTTGTCTCGTTCAACTGACGGTTTGTTGTCGTGCCGGGTGACATGACTTCATCTATCGTGCTCGTGATTCGAGGAGATCCTCGTACGTCCCATCGACCGGTTGAAGCGCTTCGCATTGCTCTGGGTCTTGCCTCCGGGGAACATGACGTCACAGTTGTATTGGAAGAGGAAACTCCTCGGTTGCTCGCTAAAGACGCGGACGACGTGGTGGACGTGGAGATTTTGGAGAAGTATCTGCCGTCATTCAAACAGTTGGGTATTCCGTTTGTCATGACTGCGCCACAGAGCCATGACATCGCACTGCAAGAGGGATTCTCTCTTCGTCATGAAAACTATCTCAGCGTCCAGCAACTCCTCAGGACAGCCACTCACACACTTGTATTCTAGAGACTATTGAGTTATATGCCCGGCCGTAAACTCCTGTACCTTCTTCGCACGTCGGTCGATGCCGCTCATAGGGATTCCCTGCTTCCTCAATCGACCTCCTCCTCTCCGCAAGACGACATCTCCGTTGTGCTCCTCAATGCTCCGACGCCAGGTCCCACTCCTATTCCCGGTAGGACGTATGTTCTCCAAGGCGAGTCCGGTGCGGCCACTCCTCCGTCCGGCGTATCGATACTTTCGTATGGTGACCTCCTGAATCTGATATTTGAAATGGACTCCACTATTGTTTTGTGATCGAGAGTATCTCTTCTTCTGAATGTACTGTGTAATAAGAAAATAGGAGTAGCAGGAGTAGGAGTAGGTCCTGTGTGTGGTGTGGATAGAGTGAGTAAGGTGCATTCTGAAAGGGTAGCGGGAGGTAAAGAGTCTGTGGATGAGTACCTGAATGACGATGTAAGGGATGGGAGTTGAGGGTGGAGGGACGGAGAAAAGACAGATATCGAAAGCTCGCCGGTGATGTTATGAACATGTTTAACGATGCTAAAAATGAGCGGTTACGAAGGAGATATTCCTCTGATCGCACAGTCGGCGTGGAAATGTACGTTATCCACAGCTGTGGATAACGTTGTGAACATCTATAAAGAGTTGATTGAATGAGTCTGGAAAGCGTTTGGCAAGAAGCCCTCTCCTACATTGAGAGGAAGGTACCGAAGCAGGTGTATGATACCTGGTTCAGCCCCATTTCCCTCGATCGCATTGACGAGACGACAGCCCACCTTGCGGTGCCGAACAAGTTCTTCGGAGACTGGCTGAGTCAACACTATGGGGAGCTTCTCGCGGAAGCGGTATCTTCCGCACGTGGAGGGGGGAGTCTGGACGTTGCATTTTCAGTCGACCGGAAGCCACAGCCAGGACAACAGGATGGGACGACTTCGAGTAACCAGGTAAAGAATGCGGTCCCGTCGCGCGCGAAGCGAGGTGCCCAACTCAATCCTAAGTACACATTCACAAGTTTTGTGGTGGGTGCCGGTAACCAATTTGCCCATGCGGCGAGCATGGCGGTGGCGGAGCAACCAGCGAAGGCGTACAACCCGCTGTTCATTTACGGCGGCGTGGGTCTGGGAAAGACCCATTTATTGAATGCCATCGGGAATCATGTCGCGGAACGAAGCGATCTACGCATTGCGTATCTCACGACCGAACAATTTACGAATGAAGTCATCAACTCCATCCGCTACGACAAGATGATCGATTTGCGAAAGCGCTACCGCAGCATCGACATGTTCATGATCGACGACATCCAATTCCTTGCAGGCAAGGAACGGACGCAGGAAGAGTTTTTTCATACGTTCAATACCCTCTATGAAGCGCGGAAACAGATCGTGTTGTCCAGCGATCGCTTTCCGAAAGAGATGCCGGACATCGAAGAGCGGCTCCGGTCCCGCTTCGAATGGGGCCTGATCGCGGATCTGCAGGCGCCTGACGTAGAGACGCGGATCGCGATTCTGAGAAAGAAATCGGAGGACGAGCACATTTCCCTGCCGGAGGATGTCATCCATTTTCTTGCCAATACGATGAAGAACAATATCCGGGAACTCGAGGGATCGCTGGTTCGACTGGGAGCATACTCGTCACTGACGGGGCAGATTATCACGCTCGAGATGGCCAAGAACGTCCTTCGTGACCTCATCGGCGAGAAGAAAAAGATCGTGTCGATCGAGGACATTCAAGAAGTGGTCGGAGCCAAGTTTCACGTGAAGATCGGCGATCTGAAGTCGCGGCGGCGAAGCAAAACACTCGTTCATCCGAGACAGATCGCCATGTATCTCTGCCGTGAGTTGACAGAGTCATCCTTCCCTGAAATCGGGCGGCATTTCGGCGGCAAGGACCACACGACCATCATTCATGCCTGCCGGCAGATCACCAAAGCAAGAGATGCAGATACGAACCTTCATTCCACGCTGGAGGGCCTGAAGGAGCAAATCCTAAGGGCCTGACGTGTTGGAAAACTCCGTGCGCCATGGCGTGAGATCGCGATGACGATGTCCGCGACGAGTAAGGTCTGTGAACACCCTGTGTCTTCTAAGTGCCGCTAGAACAAAACGGGAGCATTTTTTCAACGTCCTGCTGCGGCCCGCGAGGGGAGAACGATCATGAAGGTACGAATTGGACGAGACGAACTCCTGACAGGCCTGCAGCGGGTGCAAGGAGTCGTCGAAAAGCGCAATACCATGCCCATTCTCTCCAACATTCTTCTGGAGGCGAAGCACGAGGGCGCCGAGATCGTCGCGACCGATCTGGAGATTGGGATGCGCGGACTCTATAAAGCGACGGTGCTTGAACCGGGGGGCGTCACCCTCTCGGCCCGAAAGCTATACGAGATCATCAAAGAGTTACCAAGTAGCGATATCGAGCTCACCTCCGGCGACAACCATTGGACGACGATCCAGGCAGGAAAGAGCCAGTTCAAAATCGTCGGATTGCCGAGCAGCGATTATCCGGCCTTGCCGTCCATCGAGCGCGAAGGACTCACGCCATTGACGGGGGCCGGGGTCCTCGAACTGATACGGAAAACGTTGTTTGCAGCCGGCGATAATGACGCCCGTTACATTCTGAATGGTCTCCTGGTCACGCTCAACACGACGGAAAAGAAAACCCTGCTTCGTTTGGTCGGAACCGATGGACACCGGCTGGCTGTGGCGGAACGGGAGGTGGGGAAACCGGGAGCCAAAGAGGCGCCGACGGAAATCAAGGCCATTATTCCCAAGAAGGCTGCCCAGGAGATGCGACGTCTTCTGGAAGAGGGAGGAGACGCCGAGCCCCTCATCGGCTTCACGAAAAATTTGATGATTTTCCGCAAGAGCGGTCTTCTGCTCACCTCCCGATTGATGGAGGGCAATTATCCGAACTATCAACAGGTCGTTCCCAAAGAAAGCAACAGACGGATTCTGGTGAAACGGAGCGAATTGGAAAGCGCCCTCAGGCGGGTGTCGGTGCTTTCCCGGGACAAGGCGAATGCCGTCAAGGTGACGTTTGAGTCGGGTCTCCTCACGTTGTTCTCGAGCAATCCCGATTTCGGAGAAGCTTTGGAGGAACTACCGGCACGATACGAAGGGGAACCTCTCAGTACCGGCTTTAACGCGCGGTATCTGCTGGACGTGCTCGCGGTCATGGAGGGGGATTCCGTCTCCCTCCAGATGGACACGGCGCTGAGTCCTTGCCTTCTACAAGAAGCGGAAACACCTGGGTTTAAGTGCGTGGTCATGCCGATCAAAATATGAACCGTATTCGTTCCTCGTCGTTCGCATCTCGTTCATGAGAATTTAGGATTTGTTGATCTGCTGATTTGCTGAATGTCAGAAATCCGTCAAATTGACACATCAACAGATCATCAGATCGGCAGATCATCAGATAAGTTTAGGAATTTGTTGATCTGTTCATGTGTTGAACGTTCAGAAAGTTCATCAGATCAGCAAATCACCAGATCACCAGATCATTTCGTACTTCACGGATGACGGTGACGAGCGACGTTTTCGGGAGTAGGAGACGAATGGCCAAGGATCAAGAGGACGAAAATCCGGACAAGCCGAAGTCGGACAGCTACAGCGCCGACCAGATCAAGGTTCTGGAGGGACTTGACGCCGTACGCAAACGACCAGCCATGTATATCGGGAGTACGGGGCCGGACGGATTGCACCATCTCGTCTACGAAGTCGTCGACAACAGCGTGGACGAACATATGGCCGGGTTCGGCGAGACGATCGACGTGACGATTCACATAGACGACAGCGTCACCGTGATCGACAACGGGCGGGGCATCCCGACCGGCATACACTCGATCCAGAAAAGATCAGCGGCCGAAGTGGCGCTCACCGTCCTGCATGCCGGCGGGAAATTCGAGCAAGGCGCCTACACGGTGTCCGGAGGATTGCACGGCGTGGGCATTTCGGTCGTCAACGCGCTCTCCGAATGGCTGGAACTCGAAATCTGGCAGGACGGCCAGGTCTTCGAACAGATGTACGAACGGGGAAAAGCGCTGGCTCCGCTCAACGTGACCGGGAAGACCAAGCGACGCGGGACGAAAGTCACCTTCAAGCCGGATGGGCAGATTTTTGAATCGCTCGAATTTAGTTTTGACGTATTGGCGCAGCGGCTTCGGGAGCTGGCCTTCCTGAACAAAGGGCTTGAGATTTCCCTCAAGGATGAAGGGAAGGAAAAGGAGCAGTCCTTCAAGTACAAGGGCGGCATCGTGTCGTTCGTCGAGCATCTCAACGAGGCCAAAACGCCTTTGCACAAACCGATCTACGTACAGGTCGAGAAGCCGGAACTGATCCTGGAAGTGGCTTTGCAATATAACGACGGCTACGCCGAAAACCTGTTCTCCTTTGCCAACAATATCAACACCAAGGAAGGCGGGACACACCTGGTGGGCTTTAAAGCGGCGTTGACGAGAACGATCAACAGCTATGCCGGCGCCAACGACCTGTTGAAAAAAGAAGTCGAGTCCCTCTCCGGCGATGACGTCCGTGAAGGTCTGACCGGCGTGGTCAGTGTCAAGGTGCGTAACCCGCAGTTCGAAGGCCAGACCAAGGCCAAACTGGGCAACAGCGAAGTCAAAGGCATCGTCGAAGCCGCGGTCAATGATGCGCTCGGCACCTACTTCGAGGAAAATCCCCCGGTCGCTCGGAAAATCATCGGCAAGGCTATCGACGCCGCACGCGCGCGCGAGGCGGCCCGGAAAGCCAAGGAACTCATCCGCCGGAAGGGCGCCCTCGACGGGGGATCACTCCCGGGCAAGCTGGCCGACTGCTCGGAAAAGGATCCGGCAGCCAGTGAAATTTTCATCGTCGAGGGCGATTCGGCCGGCGGGTCTGCGAAACAGGGCCGCAACCGGAGATTTCAGGCGATCCTGCCGCTGAAAGGAAAAATCCTCAACGTCGAGAAAGCCCGGTTCGACAAGATGCTGACGAGCGACGAGATCCGCACGCTGATCATGGCCCTCGGGACCGGCATCGGCCGCCGAAAAGAAGACAGCGAGAAAGTGGATAAGGAGGCCTTCGACATTTCGAAAGCCCGCTATCACAAGATCGTGCTGATGACCGACGCCGATGTCGACGGCAGTCACATCCGCACGCTGTTGTTGACGTTCTTTTTCAGGCAGATGCCGGAGTTGATCGAACGGGGATACATCTATATCGCCCAGCCGCCGCTCTTCAAAGTCAAGAAGGGCAAGACCGAACGGTATCTCAAGGATGAACCATCGCTCAATGAATACCTCGCGGATCTCGCCGTCGAGGACGTCGAGGTCTACATGGACAGCGGGCAGGACTATGTGACAGGTCGCCGGCTGCTTCCAGTGTTGAAGAAGCTGATTGCGTTCGAGAGTTTGCTGAGGAAAGTGCACAAGAAACTTCACGAGTCCAATATTCTGCGCGCGTTCGTCGACGAGCCGACCTTGGATCGGGACGTGCTCAAAAATCGACCGGCTTTGAACGACATCGTCACGAACATCAAGAAGACGTTGGCTCTGGTTTATCCCAAGGCGACCCCCACCGTAGAGATTGTAGAGGACGAAGAACATCAGTCGAACAAGATCGTCTGCCGCGTTCCCACGAACGGAATGGTGCACCAGCTCGAAGTCAATCACGAGGTGGTCGGGTCCGCCGATTTCCGCGAGCTCCAGAAGCTGGCTCCGTCCGCGATCGGACTGGGAAAGGCGCCGTACAAGCTCAAGGCGAAGGGCGTGGAGCTTCAGAGAACCGGGACGGCGGATCTTGTGCAAGCGATTCTGGAGCAAGGCAAACACGGGCTCAATATTCAACGCTATAAAGGTCTCGGAGAAATGAATCCCGTGCAACTTTGGGAAACGACCATGGACCCGGAGAAGCGAACCTTGCTGAAAGTCACGCTCGAGGATGTGCCGGGCGTCGACGAAATTTTTACGATTCTGATGGGCGACGAAGTCGAACCGCGGCGCAATTTCATCCAACAGCACGCGCTCGAAGTGCGCAATCTGGACGTGTAACGTCATTCGTCCGCGTCGCTCGCCTCTCGTCATCCATGAGGCGCGAAACGCAAAAAGAAACATCTGATGATCTGTTGATGTGTCAATTTTGACGGATTTCTGACATTCAGCAAATCAGCAGATCAACAAATTCCTAAATTCTCATGAACGAGATACGTTTCACGAGGTACGATTTACGAGGAGAAGATGCCGCCGGATGAACGGTTAGGCCAGATTGCCATCGAAGACGAGATGCGCTCGTCCTACCTCGACTACGCCATGAGCGTGATCGTCGGTCGTGCCCTCCCGGATGTTCGCGACGGGTTCAAGCCGGTTCACCGCCGGATTCTCTTCGCGATGAATGAAATGGGGCTCGCCTCGAATCGCGCGTACCGGAAGTCCGCCAAGATCGTGGGCGAAATCATGGGGAATTACCATCCCCACGGCGATGCGGCGATCTACGATACCCTCGTCCGCATGGCGCAGGATTTCAACATGCGCTACATGCTCGTGGACGGCCAGGGCAATTACGGTTCGATGGATGGCGATCCGCCTGCGGCCATGCGGTATACCGAAGCCCGCATGACGAAACTGGCCGAAGAGATGCTGGCGGATATCGATAAAGAGACGGTCGATTTCGGTCCGAACTATGACGAATCGCGCGAAGAGCCGCTCGTCCTGCCCGCCAGAGTGCCCAACCTTCTCATCAACGGCGCGGGAGGCATTGCCGTCGGCTATGCGACGAATATTCCGACCCATAATCTGGGAGAGGTCATCGACGGCCTGCTGTTGCTGCTGGAGAATCCGGACGTCACGGTCCCGCAGCTCATGAAGAAGATCCCCGGCCCCGATTTCCCCACCGCCGGATTCATCTATGGGACCGAGGGCATCAAGAAGGCCTATGAAACAGGGCGCGGGTTGCTCACGCTGCGGGCCAAGGCGGCGATCGAGACGGATGAACGCACCGAGCGCGAGCGCATCATCGTCACGGAAATTCCTTACCAGGTCAACAAGGCGAGCCTGATCGAGAAGATCGCCGATCTGGTGCAGGATGGACGGGTCGAGGGCATCTCGGATATCCGCGACGAGTCCGATCGCGAGGGTGTGCGCGTCGTCATCGAACTGAAACGGAACGAAATTCCGCTGGTGATCCTCAACAATCTCTACAAACACACGCAGCTTCAGACGACCTTCGGCGTCATTATGCTGGCGCTCGTCAACAACCGTCCGGAAGTCCTGAATCTCAGGCAGATTTTGGTGGCTTTTGTCGAGCACCGGCGTGAAGTCGTTGTCCGGCGCACCGCGTTCGAATTGCGCAAGGCGGAAGAGCGTGCCCATATCCTCGAAGGCCTCAAGATCGCGCTGGATAACCTGGATGCCGTCATCGCCCTCATCCGCCGGTCGCAATCGCCGGACGAGGCACGCGCGGGCTTGATGACCCAGTTCCAACTCACGGAGATTCAGGCCAGCGCCATTCTGGACATGAGACTCCAGCGTCTCACGCAACTCGAACGGAACAAATTGATCGAGGAGTATCGGGAAGTCCTCAAGCAAATTGAGTATCTCAAATCGATCCTGGCGAGCGAGGCCCTCGTCCGCACGATCATCAAGGATGAGCTGCTCCAGATCCGGACCGCCTTTATCGATGAGCGAAGAACACAGATCGTCAAGGAGGAAGCCGAGCTGACGGTTGAGGATTTGATTGCGGATGAAGAGATCGTCGTGACGATCTCCCATACGGGCTATATCAAACGAAATCCGGTGACGCTGTACCGGGCACAGCGCCGAGGCGGCAAAGGCAAGATTGCCATGGGCGTCAAGGAAGAGGATTTTGTCGAAACCCTGTTCACGGCTTCGACGCACGATTATCTCCTGTTCTTTACCGATGCAGGCAAAGTCTTCTGGTTGAAGGTCCATGAGATCCCGGAAGCCGGCCGCGCTGCGAAGGGCAAGGCCCTGGTCAATCTTTTGGCCTTGTCCACGGACGAGAAGGTCACGGCGTCGCTTCCGGTCAAGGAATTCCGCAACGACCGGTACATCGTCATGGCCACCAAACAAGGCGTGATCAAGAAAACCGAACTCTCCGCGTACGGGAACCCACGCCAGGGCGGCATCATCGCCCTCTCCCTCGATGGAGGCGACAAGTTGATCGGCGTGGAACTGACCGATGGCCAACGTGAAATTCTGCTGGGGACCCGTCGGGGCATCACCATCCGCTTCAAGGAGGAGGAAGTCCGCGCGATAGGCCGGACGGCCCATGGTGTCAGGGGGATCACGCTCGAAGAAGGGGACCAGGTCATCGGCATGGAAACCATCACGCCTGATTCCACGACCGCCATTCTGACCGTGACGGAAGGCGGGTATGGAAAACGGACGCCGGTGAACGAGTACCGCATTCAAGGCCGCGGCGGCAAGGGGATCATTAGCGTGAAGACCACCGAACGGAATGGACTCGCCGTGGGCTTCCTTCAGGTGCGCGACGACGACGAAATCATGCTGATGGCTGCCATGGGCAAAGTCCTCCGGTGCAAGGTGGATGACATCCGAGAAATTGGCCGCAATACCCAGGGGGTGCGCTTGCTCGACCTAGAAGGTGATGAGGATCGCGTCGTCGCCGTCGCTCGTCTGGTCGAACGGGAAGGCATCCTCGAAGAGGCCGAAGGAGGGTGATGGTGCCCAGTCCTACTCCATGCAACCCGATCAACGACCCACGGTCCCGGTAGGTCACACCAACGAGAAACGTCCGCTGGACACCGTCGTCAAGCTGGCGTTGGGCGTCCTCTTCGGGTCTTTTGCCCTCATCTGGGGCGGCATGTTTCTGAGCCGCCCGGACCGGTCGATCCCCCCCTACAGCGTCGGATCGCAAGAGGGCGCTGCCGTCGCGGTGCATGTCCCGGTCTGGACCAGCGATACGGAAATAGAAACGTTGATCGAGCGTTTCCGGAAGGTCGGGCGCGAGACGCGCCAATTCGGGACGATGAAGATCCAGCCGACGACGCCGGGACATTCGGATGGACGCTATCAACGCATCATGATCTACATCTTCACGCACGAGGACTGGACGGCGCCGGATACTCTCCGCCGGTACGTGCAGGGGGACGACCAGCCGTTACGGGAAGGATTCGAGAAAGCGATACGCGGATTCTATCGTTTGGATGGGCTGGAAGAGGAAGGTCGCATCGGTCCGCTTATGCCGGGCAAGAACAGTCCGGCGACCGCCGCCTATTCACGCGAACTGTTCAAAGGGTCGATTGCGGGGTCCCCTGTCCCCTCTTCGGGCGGGTCAACGCCTGAGCCATAACCGCCGCGAAATGTTTGCGCAGATCCGGGTCCCGGACTGCTTGCGCATGGTGGGCCGCGTCGGCTTTCACGGCAGGGGGCGGCTCGACTCGCCGCGCGGGTTCAGATGCGCACTGTTCCGCTTTCGACGAATCCGGGTCGAAATCGCCGATCCGCAGGACGAGATCAGACACAAGCGACTCCCCCGCGGCGGCATTGATCTTATCCAGTAGATTGGGCTTTAAGTACGTCAACTGTTGCAGCCACACGGAATGCTGGACGTACACATAGAGTTTCTTGAACCGGATCTGGTCGGGCCTGGTGTGTGCGGCAATCTGCCGGCCGACGATCTCGCCCCACTGTCGGTGGAGACGAGTCTCCAACAACTTGCTTTCAAGACCCAGGCGGTGAGCCAACCCGGCTAGGACGGAAGCGACTGAATCGAGCGGGCCATCCCTTCGCATGGCGGGATCTTAGGGTTTCTGGGGGGAGGGGTCAAGAAAGTTTTCGGGATTGTGACGGCGGGTTCGCGGACGTATTCGCCGTACTGCTGTAGCTCGCGAAAGACCGGCTGCGGGCCCCCCATCCCCCAATCAGAATTGGGGGCCTTCCGATCCAACTAACGCTGGTCGGCCCTCGCTCAGTCTTTCGCGTCGCACATCAGTATGGCTCATACCTCAGCTCACCGCGCGCAACAATCCCGATTGATAAGTAACGATTACGTCGAGCCTCACCGCACATCGTTCCATCACCCAGCGATGGCTGAGTACGTGCAGCTGAGTGGAGCGCAATGCCGTCCCGATCCATACTCACGCTTGGTCGGCCCTCGCCTCGTCTTTGGCTCGCACATCAGTAGGGCTCATGCCTCAGCTCACCGCGCGCCACAGATCCCGACGAATGGTTCCACCCGCTATCGAGAGAAGAGAGTCGCCATGCTATAGTGCCTTCCCATGAAAACAGAGAAAGACGATCAGTACAAGGTGGTGGCCACCAATCGGAAGGCCTACCACGATTATTTCATTGAAGAGAAGCTGGAAGCCGGAATGGTGCTGAGGGGTACGGAAGTCAAATCCTTGCGTGAGGGGCGAGTGAACCTGCAAGACAGTTATGCCTCCGTTCATGACGAAGAGGTCTATCTCCATCACTGCCACATCAGTCCCTATTCGCATGGCAACATCATGAACCATGAGCCGCTTCGCGCCAGAAAGCTTCTCCTGCATCGGAAGGAGATCAACAAACTCATCGGGAAGACCCAGCAGAAGGGGCTCACGTTGGTTCCGCTCCGGATCTATTTCAATAAACGCGGGCAGGCAAAAATCGAAGTCGCGCTCGCGAAGGGAAAGAAACAATACGACCGCCGAGAAACAATCAAGGCCCGCGAGGCCGGCCGCGAAGTCGAGCGGGCCATCAAGGGAAGGAAGGATCGATAGGGGTTGCGAAGGCCCCGCGTCACCTAAGTTCACAGCGGCTTGATGCATCACATCGAGTTCTCGTGTTCCGCCATCAACTCTTCTGGCACAGACTCCCTGGTCATTCCCCACATGCGAGTTTCTTGTGATCGTAACCGCGCGGAGTTACGGGAGAACAATCTCGATTCCTTTTGTCGAAGATACTACGACTTGACTTGGTTCTAATTAGAACTATTATACTGGCCGTCGGAGGAGGCGACAAGGCCGGCAGCTCGGCTAGTTCGTTGTCACGGATCGTTATGGGGTGGTTCATCATGAAAGCAGTTGTTTCGCAACGGACGATAGATGGGCCGGCCTTATTCTGCGACTGACGCATGGGGCTCGTGATGTTCCCGCATGGGGCACAGAAGTTGTTGGGCTGGTTCGGTGGATTTGGTTTTGACGGAACCATGGGGTTCTTTACAGAGAACAATGGGATCTCCCCTGGATCATCGCTTTCTTGGTCATCATGGGTGAGTTCTTCGGGAGTCTGGCGCTCATCGCCGGATTCTTTACCCGATTTGTGGCGACCAGTTTCGTGGTCATCATGGTAGGCGCGATTGCGACCTCGCACCTGCCGCACGGCTTTTTCATGAACTGGTCCGGACAGCAACAGGGAGAGGGGTATGAATATCATTTGCTCGTGATCGGGATGAGTCTGGCGCTCATGCTGATGGGAGCGGGACGGTGGTCGGTGGATCGCATGGTCGCGCAACGGATGGAGGGGTGATGGCGAAGGAGAAGGGAAATATGCGAGCGGCGGTTCTATGATCACACGACTCAAGACGATCAAGAGTGGAATAGGGTTCGAAAGGTGGCTAGAGTAGCCGGAGTGCCGGTCACCCATAGACCACACGTAGTCAACTTGCTGCGGACGAGAAAGTGTCTTTCAGATGAGAATGAGCGCTTGCTGCATTGCAGCGGGAAGGGGAGGTGACCGATGGCACATGTTGTCACAGATATCGTCCAACGAGAAAAAACCGTACAAGGAGTGTATCGACCTGGTTCCACCCACATGGTGGGGGACGGGTTTCCGGTGAGAAATCTGTTTCCGAGCAATGATCTCGACCGTGAGGTCGATCCGTTTCTGATGCTGGACTACGCAGGGCCGCAGTATTTTACACCGACAGACCATCCGCGGGGCGTCGGCGAGCATCCGCACCGGGGCTTTGAAACGGTCACGATCGTATATGAGGGACGGTTGGCCCACCGTGATTCCACGGGGAATGGGGGAATCATCGGTCCCGGCGATGTGCAATGGATGACCGCCGCCGCCGGCATCGTCCATGAAGAGTTGCACGAGAAGGAATTTGCCAAAGCAGGCGGAACGCTCCATGCGATCCAGTTGTGGGTGAATTTGCCGAAGGCCTCCAAGATGACGGCGCCCGGGTATCAAACGCTGCTGAAGGATGAAATCCCTGTGGTCACTCTGGCAGATGGCGCGGGCGAGGTCCGAGTCATCGCAGGGGAACATGGGGGGGTAAAGGGACCGGCCAAGACCTTTACGCGCGTGCATCTCTATGACGTCCGGTTGAATGCCGGTCATCGTTTGAAAGTGGATGTTCAGGAGGGTGACACGACCACCGTGTTTGTACTTCGTGGCCAAGTCGGGCTGAACTCGACTCAGACGGCCAAGGAAGCAGAATTGGCCGTCTATGACCGTACCGGCACGTCGATCACGCTGGAAGCCAGGGAAACGAGCACGATCCTGATCCTCAGCGGAGAACCGATCCGGGAACCGATTGCGCGATACGGTCCCTTTGTCATGAATACGAAGGAAGAGTTAGTGCAGGCGGTGCAAGACTATCAAGCAGGCAAGATGGGACACCTTTCGTGAATGGTGTCGCGCGTCGTTCGTGAAGCGTATCTCGTTGGAAGCAAAAGCAGGAGAATCATGGGTGCGATGAATCATGCAGATACGAGTTTTCACATTGCGGTGTATTCCGATATCGTCTGTCCTTGGTGTTACATCGGCAAGCGGCGGCTCGAACAGGCGCTGGCGTTGCTCGCGCCGGAAGCGCGGCCATACGTGAGCTGGCGCCCGTTCGAGCTGAACCCGACCATGCCCGCCGGGGGCATGGACCGAAGGACATATCTGGAAGCGAAGTTCGGGAGTCTCTACCGGGTGGAATCAATGCTCGAACAGGTGCGGGAAGCAGGAAAACAATCGGGAATCGTCTTTGCGTTCGACCGCATGACGAGGGTGCCGAACACATTCGATGCCCATCGCCTGGTGTGGCTTGCAGAACAGCACGGCAGGCAGGAACAGGTCGTCGAGGCATTCTTCCGCGGATACTTCGAGGGGGGAATTGATCTCAGTGATCGGGATGCGCTGGCCGTCCTCGCAGAGGCGGGAGGTCTGGAGCGCCAACGTATCGCGAAATGTCTGGAATCGGATCAAGGCGTGAAGGCGGTGCGCAACGAAGAACAGAAGGGTCTCCAGCTCGGCATCCGCGGCGTCCCATACTTTCATCGTGATGGCCTGACAGGACTCTCCGGCGCACAGCCGCCGGCGGTCATGGCGGAATGGTTACGGCAGAAAGCGGGAGAGCAGGCTCCCGCGTGATCCCCCACATAATGACGGGGAATCCGTCCGTGCGCCCCGGCGCGCCCGTACAGTATTCTTGATCAGGCGAGGAGATCTAAGCGATGGCTGTCCAAGTCTACGGTTGTAATCATATCGTGATCGAGGTCACCGACGCCAAGAAGGCAGTCAAGTTCTATTCGGATGTCTTCGGTTTGAAAATGTTGCGTGGCGGTGAAGGCGCAGCCTGGTGCAAGCTCGGGGAGCATCAGTTCATGGCGATCTTCGAAGTCGAGAATCTCCAACCCGATCGGGTGAAACATTTCGGGCTGATGGTTCGCGATGACAAACAGGTCAAAGAAGTGCGGAAGAAACTCGTCGGCAAGTACAAACTAAAGATGATACCTGGGTTTCGCTGCGACTTCCGGGATCCCTGGGGCAACCGGATTCAAGTCGGCGACCTTCATGATGAATCGCTGGTCTGGTTGCTCCCTTATCAAGAAGTGCAGAAATTGGGCATTGCATTCAAGGATCACCATCCCAAACAAGAAGAGCATATGTCATGAGCACCGCAAACTTACAGTAACGGCTGAACGATCTCCTCAATCACATCCGCCAGGGAAAAGTGATTGAGGCGATGAACGAGTTTTACGATCGGGATACGGTGATGCAGGACAACGCCAATCCACCGACGAAAGGACTGGCCGCCAATATCGCGCGGGAGCAGGAGTTCATGAACGGCGTCAAGGAATGGAAAGGGTTCAATGTGCTCGCGAGCGCCGGCGGGAGACAACGTGACATTCTATGAGTGCACCATCGATTTCATCGCCACCAACGGGCAGCCGGTGCATATGGAACAGGTCGTCGCGGCAAAATGGAAGAACGGTAAAATCGTTCACGAGCGGTTCTACTACGACTCCGGCCGGAAGTAACGCTCGCGATGCATACGCGACGACAGCGAAGGGGCCTGAGCGTATGAAAGCGGTCGGCCTGTATAAATCATTGCCCATCGACCACCCCGAAGCTCTCTTGGACGTGGATGTGCCGAAGCCGACGCCGGGTGAGCGGGATCTGCTGGTGGCGGTCAAGGCAATCGCGGTGAATCCGGTCGACTACAAAGTGCGATCGAGATCGGTCACAGAGACGACCCTGCGCATATTGGGATGGGATGCAGCGGGGATTGTCGATTCGGTCGGCCCGGCAGTCACTCTGTTCAAGCCGGGTGATTCCGTCTATTACGCCGGGGACATCACCAGGCCCGGATGTAACGCGGAGTATCATGTGGTGGATGAGCGGATCACCGGCCGCAAGCCAAAGTCCTTGGATTTTCCACAGGCGGCCGCGTTACCTTTGACGACGATCACAGCCTATGAAGCGTTGTTCGACCGTCTCGGTATCGACGTGGAGGGTCGGCATCGTGGCCGGACCCTGCTGGTCGTGGGCGGAGCGGGAGGAGTCGGCTCGATCGGGATCCAGCTTGCCAAGCTGGCGGGGCTCACTGTGATCGCGACGGCATCGCGTCCGGAAAGTGAGACATGGGTGAAACAATTGGGAGCCGACGCCACGATCGATCATCGCCGGCCGTTCCGTTCCCAACTTGACGCACTGGGATACCGGTACGTCGATTATGTCGCCATCTTCAACAATACCGACCAACATTGGAATCAGGTTTGTGACGTCGTGGCCCCGCAGGGTCGTATCACGTCGATCGTCGAAAATGAGGGGACTCTCGCTCAAGGGGTGCTCAAGCAGAAGAGCGCCATGTTCGCCTGGGAATTCATGTTTACACGGTCCATGTACAAAACCGACGACATGATCGAACAATACCGGTTGCTCAACCGAGTGGCGAAGTGGATCGATGCCGGCAAGGTGCGAACGACGGTCAAGGAAGTGCTGTCTCCAATCAATGCGTCTCATCTGCGGAAGGCGCACGCGGCACTGGAACGAGGACAGGCTATCGGGAAGATCGTGTTGGAAGGCTTCTAGCCGGCATGGTGTAACGAGACGACGATGGGAAGGGAAACGATGAGATTAGACGGCAAAGTGGTATTGATAGCGGGTGGTTCCGGAGCCTTGGGGCAGACGATCGCTCCCGCCTGTGTGGAGGCAGGCGCCAAGGTGATCACGGTAGATCGGCATCCTCCGTCGATTCAGCGCAAAGGGATTGTTGCCATGACCGGCGATGTCACCGACGAAGCAGACAGCCGGCGCCTCGTGACGGACGTGATTCAGAAAGCAGGCCGTCTCGATGTCTTCATCAACCTGGTCGGTGGCTTTGCAGAGGGTCGGGTTCAAGATACCGACGCCACGGCGTGGCAGCGGATGTTGACGATGAACCTGACGTCGGGATTTCTCCTGTCCCGCGCCGTGCTGCCGGCGATGACACAGCAACGAGCGGGACGGATTCTCCACATCGCAGCCAAGGCCTCGATCGACCCGTTTCCCGGCGCAGCAGCGTATATCGTCGCGAAGTCTGGTCTCGTGGCGCTGATCCGGACGTTGGCGTTGGAATTGACCGGTTCGGGCGTGACGGTCAACGGCGTTCTGCCCGGCACGATCGATACGCCGAGCAACAGAAAGAGCATGCCCGATGCCGATCCATCGAAATGGGTCAAGCCGGAGTCGATTGCCGACCTGCTTCTGTTCCTCGCGTCCGACGAAGCAAGCCAGATCAACGGCGCATTGATTCCGGTAGGATGACCCAGGGAGCAACCATGAAAGCACAGTATCTCGGACATGTGGTGTTTTATGTGAAGGACCTTCACCGGTCATTGGCGTTTTATCGTGACTTGCTGGGGTTTAGGGAAGTGGGCCACATTTTCAACGGAGCTGCCGCAGCCTTGACGTCCGGTCGAACCCATCATGAGCTGTTGTTGATCCAAGTCGGGGACGCGCCGGGACCGCCGGCGGGAAGACGCCGCGGCCTGTACCACATCGGCATCAAAGTCGGAGACAGTCTCGATGAGCTGCGCGTGGCCAAGCGGGAGCTTGAAGAAGCCGATGTGACCATCGACGGCATGAGCGACCATACGGTCAGCCAGAGCCTCTACTTGAGGGATCCGGATGGCAACGAAGTGGAACTGTATGTCGATGCCGACGAGTCGGTCTGGAAAGACAATCCAGATGCCGTCGTGTCGCCCATCAAGCCGTTGCGCCTCTAGGGCGCCATTGAAAAACCAGTTCGATGTCCAGTAAACAGAGCTATGTGAGTTGGAAACGACAGGCAGAGCGCCCTGAATTTGCAGCTTTTTGCCCTGTTCACAACATGAAGGTGTCGCATTTCTCCTCAAACTTCTTTATACCTAACACCTTAGCCCAACGAAACATAACGCTTTGAGCTGGCAGGGGTTTCGCACAATCGCAAGTCGGAAAGCAGGAGCAGAAGCGCCGCTGCCAAATTGTACGAACCGAGAGTCTGATAATGATCAGATCAAGGGAGGGGTCAGCCTCGACTGGGAACGCTGACCTGGCAACCATCTTCCGGAGGCCGGAGGCGCAGTCATGTGGCGCAGGTCACAACAGGAGCCATCTCTAACGAAGGAGGAGAATGTGAACGGTCAAATTGAACGGCAACCGGAATCTGTTACCCACATGAAAAGGAGAACGGTGATGCGCAAGACAATGGTTTTCGGTTCAATGGTCCTGAGTCTCCTGATGCTGGCGCCCTATGCGCTGGCTGACCAAGGAGGGAAGCACGGCCCAGGGGGAACGCACGGCAAAGAGACGCACATGAAGGTCAGCGGTGTCGTCTCCAAGGTGGAATCGAAGTACATTACCGTTAAGACTACATGGGGATCCCTGGTGATTACCTCTGATACCAGCTCCAAGAATCTCGAAGTGGGGGAAGAGGTGGAGATGACGGTGAATGAAAACAATACCGTGATCGATGTCCATCGGAAGGGAGATCCGGCCCACGCGCATCGTTTCGTCACCGGCAAGTTGGTCTATGTTGGGAAGATGAAGAAGGAGATCAAGCTCTGGACACCGGAAGGTGAAAAAGTTTTCCCGCTCGACCGGCTTGAGACTAAAACGGGTGGAATTGAGGAAGGCACGTTGGTCACGGTGGAACTGAATGAAGCCGGGACTGTGATCGATCTGCATCGCATGACTGTGGAAATGAGTATCGATGAGCATCCCCACACGAAGTCGGGCGATCACATCACCGTCAATGGAGTCGTGACGAAAATCCAGTCCGGAGTGATCTACATCAAGAGCCCGGTGGGACAATACACCATCAACGCCAAGACTGCTCCGCCCGATGCCGCCGTCGGCGATGAGGTGACATTGTGGCTCAATGAAGAGAATCTGGTGATCGACCATCATGGCAAACACAAGAATATGGCAGGGACGCACCGATTGATCACCGGCAAGCTGATCTATGCCGGTCTGACCAAGAAGGAGATCAAGCTGTGGACTCCGGAAGGGGAAAAGGCATTTCCGCTCGAACGGATGGAGGTCAAGACGAAGCCGATCGCTGAAGGCTCGATGATTGTCGTTGAATTAGACGAGAAGGGGACAGTCATCGATCTTCGAAAGGCTGAGTGAGTCGAATCATGGAAACCGCGCGCATGTCTAAGACAACCGGTGTGTGCGCGCCGGCCACATGCCGATGATCATGGGCTAGCTGAGCCATTCAAGCCGCAGGGCTTTCAATATCCTGCTCGAAGGGAGGCACTATGTTATCCTCAACACTTCGCATTGCCGGCATACTTGTCGTTCTCTCCGCGATAACCGGTTGCTCCACCGCTCCATCGGAAGACTCCGCAAGCAACCCCGCAAGCCAGCAGGACTTTGCCTCGGCGACGAGAGAATATCGCCACCATGCGGCGGAGTTGCGGGAGATGGCTCGGCGCCGTCAGATTGAAGCGGATGTCTTGGCGCAAAAAGCAAACCCGGACATGGAGAAAGTCCAAGCGAAACGGGAGCTGGCCAAAGATCTCCTGGAGGCTGCCGATGAATCTGAAGCCAAAGCGCGAAACCTGCAACGAAGAATACCACACGGAATGGTGCAATAATTTTCGCGCTGCTATCCAGTTGAACTAACTACATCGAGCCCCTACAGTCCTAGTAGGAGGCCGATCCTCACCATGACGCGCATCCCATTGCATTCGGTTCATGGGACTGGACTGTCACGACAGGCGTGATGGAGGCCACTTTCTCGGAGCCGATGAAGCTCTCAGATGGGAAGACGATTCAGCCTACGGGCAAGAAGGTCAAGATGCCGATGGCGACGATTGCGAGGTGGAAAAACGGCTGTATTGCCACTGCCGCCACAAAGCCTGCTCGTTACTTGACGTAGACCACTCCAGGCAGATCCTTCAGGTCTGCGTCACCTGTCACCACCTCAGCTTCCTGGTCTCTTGCGGTCGCGTAGACGATCGCATCCGCCATTGCCAAACCATGTCGCAGACTCGCATCAGCGGCTAGATAGGCGATGGATTCCGTCAGAGGAACCACATGGGTCGCATTGAGCCGTCCCGCGAACAATAGCGCGGTTTCCTCGCCGCGTTCCCTCTTGATCTTCTTGTAGACCTCGTACAAGACGATGGCCGGCGTAATGACCTGATATCGATGCGTTAGATAGACCGCATAGCGTTCGGCCAGTGGTCCGCCCGTAAAGAATTCGATCCACCCGCTGGAATCCAACAGAACCTTCACACACGGTCCTTCTTTTCACGAAGACCCGTCCTGGACATGCCCTTGAGTGCTCCCTTGAGAGATTTTAGAGGCATTTCGGGCACCAGGGTGATGACCCCGCCCTTCTCTACGACTTGCAAGCGCTGGCTTGGAGCAAGACGGAGCTTCTCCCGTACTTCCTTGGGAATCACAATTTGGAACTTTGGTGAAATCGTAGCCGTCGGCATATCAGAGCCTCCTTACCGATTCATGATCGATCATAATCTCGACATACGATTCGCGTCAAGATAACTCCGTTCCGGCCGCCACTCAGGATGCCCGATCCACCGGTTGAGTACGCCCAGCCGCAACTGCCTTAAGCGCCTGAAAACCCGATCAACAAAACCTGTTCAGAAACGACTTTCGCCGAGAAAACACTTGAGTAAACTTTCGGGAACATGACTCAATAGCGCAGGCGATACATTTCTTATGCGCTGCCGGCACGAAGCCAATCGAGGAGGACACCATGAGCGACGTCATCATCATTCCCAATAACAATGGCCCGTATCACGTCAAAGGCAAGTTCAAAATCATGACCGACGGCGGCCGGGAAATCGCGTTCGATGGAGACGAGACCTGGCTCTGCCGGTGCGGGCAGTCGGCGAACAAGCCGTTCTGCGACGGCTCACACAAAAAGGCCGGCTTCAAGAACAACCTGGACGAGAAGTCGTGACTGCCACGAGCGATCATGCGCAGAGCTAACCTCAATCCGAAAATAGAAACGATCTGGTCACTCTATTTCGCGGGTCCTGTCGCGGCGAACAGCCCCCACCGTGCTCACTCCACCCATCCCCCAGTGGGGCCCTTCCGCTTCGCGCGGTGGGGCTCCCCGTTCGCCACGCCACCCGCAGGACATCTCACTTTGGCGCTCGAAAATATTTTCGGATTGGGGCTAATGCTCGCACTGAACGATGCCACATGAGTCGTTGCGGCTGCCGAGAGGAGGGGGACGGAACTTGACCGACCCATGAACATCGCGGTCGCCGATGCGGGTGAAAACCTGGTCGCGCACGTGTGTATAGGTGGGACTTGGATCGGAGTATTGATGTTTCCATATTTTTAAAGGGGGAAGGACCGCCATGAACAGAAGAATCCGTGTCCATTGGTTCTTGACTGCAGTGGTCGCTGCGCTGATTGGTTACGGTGCGGTGACGATCGCCGCCGGAGAAGACTTTGCTGCACTGGTCAAACGTCTCCACCAGGAGAAGCCCGAGTTCGCCAAGCGCCATCAGGCGATGCTCGCGGAACGCTACGACCTTGCCGACCGCCCGGCCCAGGGCGCCGCCATGTCCCGAGGAAAGCCGATGCAGGAAGGGATACGAGTGCGGCTCCTCAAGGACATGACGTGGGAGAAACTCGCCGCCATGTCGCCGGAGGACATCAAGAGCAAGAACCTCTGGCCGGCTGGATTTTTCCCCTTGCCGCATCCTCATCATGAGGCAGGGGGCATGGTGTTCCCGCAGTCGCTCATCGACGAAACCAAGCGTCAGACTGGTCGCGACCTGACGCGCTTTGACCTCGATTTCGACTTGCCGCAACATCTGCTGCCTGAGTTTCCGGCGCCGATCTATCTGACCACGCGGCCGGATTTGGGCGATGTGTCACGGGGCCAACTCGTCACGCTGAATAACTTCCACGAGCTGTTCAAAGACATCCTCAACCCCAAGCAACTCGAAGGCTTGCGCCTGCTGGTCACGCCGTTTCCCCAGCAGCAATTCAACGCCATCGATGACCGGCGCAGCCTGCTGCCTCATCAGGGCGTGGCCTGCCTTGACTGCCATGCCAACGGCCACACGAACGCGGCCACACACACCGTCGGCGATATCCGTCCCAACGAGCACCGGCATCGCATCGATACTCCCTCGTTGCGAGGCCTGAATGTCCAGCGGCTCTTCGGCTCTCAGCGCGCCATGAAAACCGTGGAGGACTTCACCGAGTTCGAGCAGCGGGCCGCCTATTTCGACGGCATCCCGGCCGACGCCACGCGGAAAGGCGTCAACATTCTTGAGCGCGGAAGCCAGGTCCATTTCATGGCCGAGTTCCAGGAGCTGCTCGATTTCCCTCCCGCGCCCAAGCTCAACGTCTTCGGTAAGCTCGATCCTGCCAAAGCCACCAAGGATGAGCTGCGGGGGCAAGATCTGTTCTTCGGCAAGGCCCAATGCACCGCCTGTCACCAACCGCCCTATTACACCGACAATCTCATGCATAACCTGCGGGTGGAGCGCTTCTACTCTGAACGCATGATCAACGGTCGCAAGGCCTCCGCGGATGGCCCCATCAAAACCTTCCCGCTCCGAGGCATCAAGGACTCGCCCCCGTATCTGCATGACGACCGCTTGCTGACGCTGGATGATACGGTAGAGTTCTTCAATCTCGTCTTGGAGCTGAAGCTGAATGATCAGGAGAAAAAGGACTTGGTGGCCTTCCTGCGGGTGCTGTGAGACTCCGAACGAAGGAAGGACAGCCCATGTCACCTAGATCGAGAGGAAGTCAGGGAGGTGAGGTATGACCTGTCCACACGTGGCTGCGCTTAAGCCGGTACCTGCTCGTACTCCAGGGTGTGAAGAATGCCTAAAAACCGGATCGCCCTGGGTTCATCTACGCCTCTGCTTGACCTGCGGTCATGTCGGTTGTTGTGACAGTTCGCCAAACCGTCATGCGACGAAACATTTCAAGCACACGGCCCATCCGGTGATGGCCTCTTTCGAGACCGGCGAGCGGTGGGCTTGGTGTTACGTCGATCAGACGGACCTGGAAGTACCGAAGCTTGTCACGCCGCACTTGCGGTAATGAGGCAGGCGTCATGCCCTCGAGAGGAGGAGGTTGAGACATGGTCGAGCACGACTTGCACTGGGTCGCTTTTCCCACCCTCGACGACATCCAAGTCGCCACGTTGGCCAAGTTCGGAACGCGCCGGCCGTTCCTCGACGGCGAGCGCTGTTCCAAGCGGGTGATCGAGATCATCGTCCAGACTATAGCGACCACAGCTACGAGATGGTTATGGCCGTGAACGAGATTGCCCGTCCCACGGCCGGCACTCAGTGAGCCACCGTGCAAGGGATATGGAAGGAGCTAGCTATGGCCGAACATGATCTTCAGTCCATTGCCTTCCCCACGCTGGAGGAAGCCCAAATCGCCGAACTGAGCCGGTGCCTTGAGGCCACGACGAAATCGTACCGGGATGGGCAAACACTCTTTGCGGTCGGTCAGCGAGACTTCAAATTCCATGTCATCAAGTCGGGCGAGGTCGAGATCATCGATTACTCCGGCGACGCGCCGAAGACGCTCACGGTCCATCGCGCGGGCGGATTCACCGGCGATATTTCGCACCTGACCGGCAATCCTTCGGTCGTCAGTGGGGTGGCCAAGGGTGATGTTCAGGTATACGAGATCTCAAGGGACGCGCTGAGGACAAGCCCTGAACCAGTGCCCGATCTTGAGCGACATCATTCTCCAGGCGTTCATCGCCAGGCGGCAACTCTTGCACAAGTCGCCGGACTTTACCGGTCTCCGGGTCATCGGGTCCCGGTACTCGGCCGATACCTTTCGGGTTCGCGACTTTCTGGCCAAAAACCGCGTGCTCTTCACCTGGATCGATGTGGAAACCGATCCGCAAGTGGATGGGCTGCTCAAGCAGTTCGGGGTGACCGAAGCCGACACGCCGGTGGTGGCCTGCAGCACCATGTTGCTCCTCCGCAACCCCTCGAACAGGCAACTGGCGGACCGAATCGGGATCCGCCAACCGCTGGAGCAGACGGTCTACGACCTGACTGTGGTGGGCGGCGGGCCAGCCGGGCTCGCGGCGGCGGTCTATGGAGCATCTGAAGGACTCCGCACCCTCGTGCTGGACCGCACGGCTCCGGGGGGCCAGGCGGGGAGCAGCATGCGAATCGAGAACTATCTAGGATTCCCGACGGGCGTGACCGGTAGCGAGCTGACCGACCGCGCGATCATCCAAGCCAACAAGTTTGGTGCTCGCCTCGCCATCGCCACGCCGGTGAGTGGCCTGATGTTCGATAAGACCTATCCGGTGGTACACCTCGACGGAGGCGAAAGCGTCACCACCAAGTGTCTGCTGATTGCGACCGGTGTCGATTACCGTCGACTGACCGTCGAGGGATGTGAACAGTTCGAAGGAAGGGGAGTGTACTACGCCGCGACCGTGACCGAGGCGCAACTCTGTCGGGGCGAGCAGGTGCTGATGGTGGGTGGCGGGAATTCCGCCGGCCAGGCCGCCGTCTTCCTGGCCCAGCACGCCGGCCGGGTGCTCCTGCTGATCCGCGGTCACGATCTGTACAAGGACATGTCAAGCTACCTGGTCAAGCGGATCGAACAGACCGCCAATATCGAGGTGCTCCCCAACACAACAATCCAGCGCATGCGGGGCGACGGCCACCTGAGTGCGGTCGACACTCTCAACAGCAAGACAGGAAAAGAGCAAACCATAGAGACTTCGGCGGTGTTCAGCTTCATCGGGGCCGTGCCACGGACGGACTGGCTGCCCTCGGAGATCGAGCGAGACGCCCATGGGTTCATCCGGACGGGGACGGCTTTGGCCGCGTCTCCCCACTGGACCGGCCGCCGACAGCCATTCCTACTGGAGACGAGCCGCGCCGGCGTCTTCGCCGCCGGAGATGTCCGGTCTGACTCCGTCAAGCGCGTCGCGTCAGCCGTCGGTGAAGGTGCCATGGCGGTTCGATTCGTACACGAGTATCTTAAGGAGATGTGAGGTTTCGGGATGGCGACCTTCACCTTCGTCCACGTTGTGATTAGTTTGGTGGGTATTTTCTCGGGAGGCGTTGTCGTTTACGGGCTGGTGACGGCGAAGCGGCTCGAATGTCTTCGTCTTGATCGTGCAGCTTTTCCAGAAAGTATCGGCCCTAACAGCGATAGCTCCGACGCAGTCCGAGCTACCATTCGTGCTCACACAGCTTATCTGTTTAGCGCTTTTCGTCCTGCTTGGCTTTGCTGCGGCGATCAGGTTTCGCAACGGGCAACTCCGTACCGCTTGATCGGTCGTCTCCGGTCTTTCGAGCAGCGGGCCTTGGGCATGTTGGCCTGATAGTCGCAAGAGGTCCAGTTAGGCATGATCACCATCGTCAAAGGTGTCGCAGGACAGGTCAAATCGCTAGAGGGCCTGGGGAGAAGCTGGATTAGAAGTCGAGTCGATTCTGCCTACGAACGAGTAGAAAGGGCGGAATTGAAAAGAGTAGATTAACCATGAGCTCATGAGTCCTCTTGTCTCCTTCCGACAGGTTTCCGCTCGCATCGGTCGGAAAGATATCCTTTACGATCTCAGTTTCGATGTCGAAGCCGGAGAAACCCTGGTCCTCCTGGGCCGCAGCGGGTCGGGCAAAACCACCGCCCTGAAAATGGTGAATGGCTTGCTCCTGCCAAGCGCCGGTAACGTCTTGATCGAGGGGACACCCACGACCGCCTGGGACTTGATCCGGCTGAGGCGTCGGATCGGATACGTGATCCAGGATGCGGGCCTCTTTCCGCATTTCACTGTGGCCGCCAATGTCGGACTGGTTCCGCGGCTGGAAGGTTGGCAGTCCCACGACATCGAGGTCCGGGTGCAGCATTTACTGACTCAGGTCGGGCTTCCTCCGATGCAGTTCGCCACGCGCTATCCCCGTGAATTGTCCGGCGGTCAACGCCAGCGGGTGGGTATCGCCCGCGCGCTGGCAGCGGATCCGCCGTTGTTGCTATTGGACGAACCCTTTGGCGCGCTTGATCCTGTGACCCGTGTGGAATTGCAGCAGCAGTTCCTAGACCTGCGCGACAGGCTGAACAAGACGGCTCTGCTCGTCACCCATGATGTCCGGGAAGCCTTGCTGCTCGGCACCCGCATCGGGGTTCTGCACAATGGTCGGTTGGTCTTTCTGGGTGGACGTACCGAGTTTCTCGAGGCCACCGATCAGGAAGTGCAGGCCTTTCACACGTGCCTCGAGGAGAAGTGGAAGGGGACGACCTGATGTCTCTCGAGTTGGCGCGTGACATCCTTGATTTGACGCTCGAACACCTCCTCCTGGTGGGCCTCTCCATGGGGATTGCCGCGGCGCTTGCCATTCCGGCGGGCATTCTGCTCACCCGGCGCACCTTTCTTCAACGATGGGTACTGGGATTTGCGAATATCATGCAAACCGTGCCGAGCCTGGCGCTCTTCGGGTTTCTCATTCCTCTTCCCTTCCTGGGCGGGATCGGCAAGCAGACGGCGATTGTCGCGCTGGTGCTGTATGCTCTCTTGCCGATTCTGCGGAATACTCTGACCGGCATTCTCACCGTGGACCCCTCCGTGCGCGAGTCGGCGATCGCCATGGGCATGACGGGACGGCAGCTTCTCTGGGAGGTCGAACTCCCGCTGGCGACCAGGACGATTCTGGCCGGCCTGCGGATCGCGACCGTGACGACGATCGGGACGGCAACGATTGCGGCGGCCATCGGCGGGGGTGGGCTCGGTGTCTTTATCTTTCGCGGCCTGGCATCCGTCGATACGACGCTGCTCCTGGCCGGCGCCCTTCCGGCCGCTTTGATCGCGTTGGCAGCCGATCGAGGACTCGAATGGATCGAACACAGATTGTCGCCTGTGTGATCGTCGGGCTGTGGGTGGGTGGACTTGTCGGCTGTCCCAAGGAACGTCCGATCACGGTCGGCTCGAAGAATTTCACCGAGCAAGTGATCCTCGGCGAAATCGTGGCGCAGCATCTGGAACATCGGCTTGGCCGCCGCGTTGATCGCCGACTCAACCTGGGCGGGACCCTGTTGGCGCATCAGGCGCTCGTGAATGGGGATATCGACCTCTATCCTGAGTACACGGGGACTGCGCTGACGACCATCCTGAAATTACCGCCTGTCCATGATCCGGCTGCTGCAATGGCCCTCGTGCGAGCCGAATATCAGACGCGATTCGGCGTGGAATGGGTGGACCCGTTGGGCTTCAATAATACGTTCGCGATGGTGATCCGCGGGGAGGATGCTCGGAAAAGCAAGCTTGAAACATTGAGTGATGCGGCGCGGTATTCTCCTGGTTGGAACCTCGGTGTAGGGTACGAATTCCAGCAGCGGTCGGATGGGCTGGCCGGGTTACTGAAGATCTACAATCTTCCCATCCACGGATCGCCTAAGACCATGGACCTCGGGTTGCTGTACAAGGCGCTCGAACAGCGACAAGTGAGCATGGTGGCCGCGAATGCCACCGATGGCCAGTTATCGGTTCTGGATGTGCTGGTCCTGCAAGATGACAAGCGATATTTCCCGCCCTACGATTGTGCCTTCGTCGTGCGCACCGACAGGTTGAAGGACAACCCTCCCTTGCGGCAGGCCCTCACCGACCTGGCCGGATTATTTACCGACCGCACCATGCGCACGTTAAATTATCAGGTGGACGGTGAACATCGTCCGGTCAAGGGAGTGGCTGAGCGGTTTTTGCGGGAAGCCGGCCTGCTTCGCTAATCGGCGATCAGAAGATTCTCGGCAAACGCCCATTCGAGATCGATCCATTGCGCTTCGCACAGGAATCCTGTCCGTCGAGCGAGAGCAGGAATTTCCTCGACGCGGAATTTGTGGCAGGCCTCCGTCCAGATGGTTTCCCCTTCATTCAACGTACAGGTGAAATCCGCGGCCGGAATCGAGACGGTTTGCTTCCTGGTCGAGCGCAGATGCATTTCGATCCGGCGGTGCGTGTCCTGATACCGGACGTCATGTTTGAAGTGCCGTAGGCTAAAGTCTCCCCCGAGTTCCCGATTGATCCGAGCGAGCAGATTCAGGTTGAAGGCGGTGGTGACCCCCGTCGGGTCATCATAGGCCAACAGCATGTCACCGACCGATTTCACCAGGTCAGTCCCCAGGAGAAGCGCGTCGCCAGGCTTCAAATGCCGGCGGATGTCGTGCAGAAAATGCTCTGCTGCCGGCGGATCAAAATTGCCGATGCTGCTTCCCAGGAACAACACCAGGAGTGCCTGATCCGGCCGGCGGCGGGCCGCTGCTTCCTGCAGCCCTTCCAGATACGACCGTTCCAGTCCGACCATGCTGACTGACGCCGAGATATCCCAGCTCTTGATGGCACTTGAGGAGCGCCGCCGCCGACACATCGATGGGAAAATAGGCCACCGGCTCCCGATCCGCGAGCGCTTCCAATATCCAGCGGGTCTTACGGCCGCTGCCGCTCCCCAGCTCAACCACTGCCACGGGGGGCGGAAGATGTTCGAGCATGGCTCCCGCATGTCGGCGGAGGATGCGCTCTTCGGCGCGGGTCAACCCATATTCGGGGAGCAAGGTGATCGCTTCAAACAGCGTCGTTCCCAACTCATCGTACAGGTACATCGAAGGCAGTTCGCGTTGGCCAACCTTCCCGAGGCTGTCGCTCACTGCGACGGCGAACTGTCGGAGCGCGTCGGTCTGTACCGTCTGTGAGAGCATCATATTAGTGTTCCACACACCGAAAGCCGGCGTAGACATACGGGTAGTTGGGCCGAAACCAGTTGCGAAACGATCGGCGCAGCAATCTGGCGTCTGTCCGCGAGGACGCTCCTTTGAGGACATAATGTTGGCCGTCAAAGAAGCGCGCCGAGTATCCGGGATAAAACGAGAGGGGCTGGAAGCCGGGAAAGGGCTGGAAGACCGTCGACGTCCACTCCCATCCGTTGCCGACCAGTTGGGAAATTCCGAATGCGCTGTCTCCGAGCGGGGTCGCGGTCACGGGAAGAGGATCCCATCGATTTCCGCCGAAGTTTCCCCGCCGGCTATCCGGCTGGTCCTCGCCCCATGGATAGGATCGTTCTTTCTCACCGTTCAGCGTCCCGTACGCGGCACGATGAAATTCCGCCTCGGTGGGCAATCTTTTTCCGGCCCAGACTGCAAAGGCGGACGCCTCTTCGTGGGTGACATAGACCGGCCAATCCAATGGCAACGGCGTCTCCCCCCACATGCCTCGCCAGCGCCACTGGTCCTCATGCCACCTCCAGAAGTGCGGCGGCTTGGCGCCGGCGCGAACGAATTTGAGATACTCTCCATTCGTGACCTTGTACTTGCTCATGGCGAACGCAGAGACAGAAACCTCGTGGCCATCGAATTCGTTGTCCCATCCAAACTGATGTTGGCCATTGGGGTGCTCGCGTCGTCGGCCTAATGTCGACTGTTCCGGCGGGAATTTCAATGATCTTACGAATAGGAGTCGGACCGGATGGGTATGGCGCGACCGGCGGAATGGTTTTCTGGATGAGCGGCAGATCATGGAGAAGATAGGCGAAGGTCTCTGCGTGCATCAGTCGGTGCTCGATCGCAACAGAGAGCAATCTGTTCGGGTGCGTCCATCAACAGGTCATCGATGGCCCGTCGCGCGCGCACATTATATTGTCGGACCTCTTCTATTTTGGGCCAATCCGAGCGCTTGTCCTGTGGTAGTTGCCCTGGCCCCGGATCAATCCCGAACGCGAAGAGCTGGTCCAATTCCGGATGGAATGACGGAACTGCCTGCCGCCTTGCCTGCACGAGATTCCAGTCAAACGCCTCGAGATGGCCAAAGTAGAATATTATCCGGTGGCGCTCGGGAACCGGTCGGTCATAAAACGCCTCTGGCCGAACCAGGCCGAATAAGGCATCGGTGCCTGCGCGAGCTTGAGCCAGCACCTGCGACGAGATGAGTGGTCGTGGTCGTCTTCGCGATCATCGACGTGCACCCCCTGTCCAGAAGGTTCTAGCGGCCGCGTTGACGTAACAGGATAAGCCACATTGAGCCGCGTCCTTCACTCACCGTTGTATTTTTTTGAAAGTAAAAGCGATTTCACTGTGACTATCATAAATAACAGCCGCCGATCCTAGTCTGGCAGTAAATTTCCACAACCTGCGACAGAGGTTGCTCGGATTGATTACCTAGTCGGTATGAACCGCCACAAAGAATATGACACTCTCAACATGAGGAGGCAGCCATGAGTACCACTGCAGTCCGTAGTAGCAACGCGACCAGCAACGCGATCGCCGCGAGAATGGACATGAAGTTCGAGATAGTCGTCATCCCCGTCTCGGATGTCGACCGCGCCAAAGAGTTCTACGGCGGGAAGCTCGGGTGGCGCCTCGACGCCGACTTCGACGACGGCAAGGGCTTCCGCGTGCTCCAGTTCACGCCGCCCGGCTCCGGGTGCTCGGTCATCTTCGGCAAGAACGTCACCGCGGCCGCGCCCGGCTCCGCCCAGGGCCTGTACCTGATCGTCTCCGACATCGAGGCCGCCCGCAAAGAGCTGATCGGTCGCGGCGTCGAGGTCAGCGAGACGTTCCACAACGCCGGCGTGTACGCCGGCCCGGACGAGCACTATCTGTTCGGGCGTGTCCGGGTCAGCGGTCCGGATCCCAAGCACGGCAGCTACCGGTCGTTCGCCTCGTTCCGTGATCCGGACGGCAACGGCTGGCTGTTCCAGGAGGTCACGACGCGGCTGGAAGGTCGGATCGATCCCGCGACGACGACATTCGCGTCGGTGAGCGATCTGGCGAGCGCGTTTCGGCGCGCGGAAGCTGCCCACGGAGAGCACGAAAAAAACGCACTGGGGGGACAGCGCGACGAAAACTGGCCCGAGTGGTATGCGGCGTACATGGTGGCGGAGCAGGCTGGGACGGAGCTGCCGACGTAAGCGACTACGACGTGATCGTCATCGGCGGCGGCGCGCCCGGCGAGCACTGCGCCGGCGCACTGGCCTAAGGTGGCCTGCGATCTTCTTTGAAGGAGGTGCCTCGTGTCGCGGCATTTCGACACCATCATCATCGGGACCGGCCAGGCGGGCCCGGCTTTGGCTGCGCGGTTTGCGGCCGCGGGCATGACCGTCGCCATTATTGAACGCCACAAGTTTGGCGGCACCTGTGTGAATACGGGATGTATCCCGACAAAGACGCTCGTGGCCAGCGCGTACGCGGCCCATGTGGCCCGCCGAGGCGCCGAATATGGTTTTGCTGTCAATGGCGATGTGGGCGTCGATATGAAACGTGTGAAAGCACGCAAGGATGAAGTTTCCGGACGGTCGAACAGAGGCGTGGAGGAATGGTTGCGAGGGCTCAAAAATTGTACGGTCATCCAAGGCCATGCCCGCTTTCAGTCGTCCCACACTGTCGTGGTCAAGGATGAAGTCCTGCAAGCTGACAAAATTTTCATCAACGTTGGCGGACGCGCCTCTGTTCCCGCGATGCCGGGGATTCAGGATGTCCCATTTCTCACAAACTCATCGATTATGGATGTCGACTTCTTGCCGGAACATCTCGTCATCGTCGGCGGAAGTTATATCGGGTTGGAATTCGGTCAGATGTATCGCCGCTTCGGGAGTGAAGTCACGATCGTCGAGATGGGACCGCGCCTGATTGGGCGTGAAGACGAAGATATTTCCGAAGCCGTGCGCCAAATTTTGGCGGCAGAGGGGATACAGATTCGATTGAATGCGAAATGTATCACACTGGCGAAGCGCGACAGCGGTATCGCCGTCGGCATCGGATGCGATGAAGGTCCGCCGGAAGTAGTAGGCACTCATGTTCTTCTAGCGGTGGGACGTACTCCCAACACGAACGACCTGGGTCTCGACCGGGCCGGGGTTGCGACCGACGAACGCGGCTACATCATCGTTGACGATCAACTGCAAACGAACGTGCCCGGCATCTGGGCCCTGGGTGACTGCAACGGCCGCGGCGCCTTTACGCATACTTCTTACAACGATTACGAGATCGTTGCGGACAATCTCCTGAACGGAGACCACCGCCGCGTGTCAGACCGAATCCAGACGTACGCTTTGTTTACAGATCCGCCGCTAGGCCGATGCGGCATGACGGACGCCGAAGTACGGAAGTCTGGGCGTGCTGCACTCGCTACGAAACATCCGATGAGCCGAGTGAGCCGGGCTGTTGAGAAGGGAGAAACTCAAGGTTTCATCAAAATCTCGGTTGATGCGGAAACAAAACACATTCTGGGTGCGGCGATTCTTGGGACCGGAGGCGATGAAGTCGTTCACGTGTTGCTGGACATCATGTATGCGAAGGCGCCGTATACGGTCGTACAGCGCGCAATGCATATCCATCCGACGGTTACGGAATTTCTCCCCACCATCTTGTCCAAACTGGAACCCTTTGCATAGGAGGCAGTAATCAGACGAACGAGCCCGAAGATGGCAGCGATGCCGCTGCAGATGAGTCCTGCCGTACTCTTCCCCCTTGTGCCCTCAGGGGTCATGCCAGTCACGATTGCGGATACGACCACGCCGACGATGGCAAAGGGGATGAGCAGCCAGTGCACGAAAAACGGTGCAAATGCCGCCAGCACTCCTACCCTGCCGCTTGGCTGATGAGATTCCAGTCAAACGCCTCCAGATGACCAACGTAGAAAATTATCCGGTGGCGCTCGGGAACCGGTCGCTCATAAAACGCCTCTGGCCGAACCAGGCCGACAGGCATCGCTGCGAGCACGAGCTTGGGAAAGAGCATCTCTGACAGCAGTAGAACCAGCCGTCTTAGCGATCATCGACTTGTACTCCTTTCCAAAAGGCCACGTATCCTGTGATGTCTTTGGCCGCCTCTTTGGGTGAAGGATAATACCAAGCCGCGTCCTTATTGATCTTCCCGTCCACCACAATGTCGTAATAGCTCGCCTCTCCTTTCCAAGCACATGTCGTATGCGTCGTGCTCGGTTTGAAGTGCTGCTGTTTGAGTGACTGGGGTGGGAAATAGTAATTCCCTTCGACCACCTGGCCCTCATTGCTTTCGGCTAATGTCATCGCATTCCAGATGGCTTTTGGCATGAACGCCTCCTTTGGAGCTGTATTCCCTGCTTTCTTCTCAGCATGTACCGGTAAGAATGCTATCGAGGAGTTCGATGTCCCTGCCTATTTCACTGATGCCGGTAAGTCCTACACGCGCCGAGTCCGTCGAAGTGATGCAGGTAGCCTCCGACGAATTCCGGACACAGTTATTCGCTGAGTCTGGCATCGCCTGGTACTGTAAACAAGCAGAGGATTGCAGAACAAAGGTTGCTCAGTTGAGCACGGACCGGGCTTGGATAGCGGCTACCGTGGTTCCTCGCTCCTTCGCGGCCAGAGAATCAGGACTCCCGCGACTCCGGCCAGCAACGAGGCGAGAAAGATGGCGATTTTGGCGGCTGCATAGTCCTCCGCGTTGGGAAAGGCCTGGCCTGCGATGAACAGCGACATCGTGAAGCCGATTCCGGCGAGCGCGCCGGCGCCGACAACTGCCGCCATGAATAAACGTCCGGCTTCACGGCAATGCCGAGACGAGCTGCGAGCCAGGCAGCCGTGAAGATCCCGATGGGCTTTCCAAGTACCAGTCCCAGAATGATCCCCAACATCAGACGCCCGTGTCCTTCGAACACATCGAGAGACCAGACCACGCCGGCATTGGCCAGGGCAAAGAGAGGCAACACGATGTAGCTGGACCAGGGTTCGATCGAACGCAGCAACTTGCTCGCCGGAGATTCGATCCGATCATGGATGACATCCAGAGCCTCCAAAGCCGGTTCCGACGGTCCGTGCTGCATGACGGCTTCGCCTGCCCGCTTCGTCTCGGCCCGAATCACCGCTTCGGCCTGCGCCATCAGCGCGCGTAGGTTCGCCGGTGGGCGGGTCGGAGTCACGATGGCAAGGATCACGCCGGCCAGCGTGGCATGAAGTCCCGACTCATACAGGCAGACCCACAGAACGACGCCAAGCACCGCATAGGGCAATGAACGGTATACGCCAAATTGGTTGAGAGCCGCTAACAGTCCGGTCACGGCAACCGAGGCGAGCACATAGTGTATGTCGATGTTGCCCGTGTAGAAGAAAGCGATCACGACGATCGCCACCAGATCGTCGATGATGACCGCGGCGGTGAAAAAGACACGCAGTTCCACCGGAACGCGCGTTCCGAGCAGGACAATCAACGCGACCGCAAAGGCGGTATCGGTGGCGATGGTCATCCCCCAGCCGGCGTGGAGTGGCCCCGGTGGGACCACGAGCAGGTAGATGAGCGCCGGGGCCGTCATGCCGCCGAATGCCGCGATAACCGGCAGCGCGGCCGCGTACGGAGTGGCCAGGCGGCCCACCGTGAACTCGCGCTTGATCTCCAGTCCCACTACCAGAAAGAAAATAGTCAGCAGCCCGTCGTTCACCCAATGCAGCAATGACAGCACTAACGCCTGTCCACCCAACTGAAATCCAAGACTTTCGTGCCACCAGGACTGAAACGCGGGGCCGACCGGTGAATTGACCAACAAGACAGCGAGGACCGACATCAGCAGAAGGGAGAGACCGGCCGAGGGCGCCCATCGAACGAAATCCACCGTCGCTGCGTGAAGGCGATGTCCAAGAGAGCCCAGCATGGCCTCGGCCAGCGAGCTCTCGTCCCATGGCCCTTCATAGCGGCGGTTGTTGATGAAGAAGGTCGGCGTCTCCAACACGCCGCTGTGCTGTGCGCTGCGAATATCCTCGCCGACCCGCTCCGCCGCAGCTTTCCATGCTGGCTCGTTCGACGCGCGCGGCGGCAGCTTGAAGTCCGATGCGATCCGCTCGAAGTCGCCGTCGGTGAATATCGTCCCTTGCTGCATGAGGGCATCATGGACGGTCCAGAAATGCCCTGTCGCTTCCGAAGCGTATTCCGCAAGTTCTGCCGCTCGCTCGGCCTCGTCGCTGCCGGAAATGGGTCGATGCCGGAACACGTACCGCATCCGGTCCCCGAATCGGTCGCGCAGGTCGGCAATGACTTCATGCATGGCATGACAGTGACGGCACGCATAGCTCCCGTACTCGACCAGGGTGATGGGAGCGTCGATGTTGCCCAGGACGTGATCGCGCCGATCGTCGATCGCGCGATCCAACTTCATTGGCCTTGCATGAACCATCGGTTTATCGGACCTCTATTCTAGCCCGCATTATTCATGAAGACTTCTACTCCAACCGCACATACGCCGCTCACAAGGGTTTCAAACACTGTGGCGCTCACCGCTCGCACGCGAAGACACTGCCGGCTCACGGGACACTGGGTGCTCACCGACTCGCACCCGTTCACAAACTTGACGTGCATTATTCTGCACGTCGTGAACCTCGGCACTATCGATTCAGTCGAGCCAAAAGTTTTATACCACCTTTACGTCGGCCGATGGTATTGCCATGCCGGTGGAGTAGAGGAGGAGGGGGTTAGCAGGGTGTCCGGTTCTTGTCGTGAAGGAGCGAAGGATACGCTGAAGGCGTCGAGGACGGTCTCAGAAACAAACTTTTGCGTGGAGCATCCGGCAATGTTAGGGTATGGCCTGATCTTGATCGGAGGCAAATGGGGAAGATCCAAGCCGTCGCGGGTTCACTGATGATGGGCGGATCGCGAGATATTCAGTCGGTAGCCTTCTTGTTCGATCTGGACGGCACGCTGGTCGATAGCGTGTATCAGCATGTCCTGGCTTGGCGCGAAGCCATGCAGATAGCCGGATTGGAACTTGCGGTGTGGCGGATCCATCGACAGATCGGCATGAGCGGAGGCTTGATGATTCATGCTCTCTTGCGCGAAGTCAGCCGGGTGGTATCGGCTGAGGAAATCGAGCGCATTCAACGATCCCATGCGGACGCCTATCATCGATTAGCCCACACCGTTCGCGTGCTTCCGGGCTCCTGTGAGCTGCTTGCCGAACTCTCCGCCCGCGCGGTGCCCTACGCCATCGCGACAAGCGGGCGCCTGCAGACCGCCAGGCCGACACTTGATCTGCTCAAGCTGCGACCGGACGTCCCGATCGTGACTCGCGACGATGTCCGCTATGCGAAACCAGACCCGGATCTGTTTGTTGCGGCGGCGGAGAAAGTGGCGGTGCCCTTGAATCGGTGCATCATTGTCGGCGACAGTGTCTGGGATATTCTGGCCGCGCGGCGCGCGCCGGCACTGGCGGTCGGGTTGCTGTCCGGCGGCTATGGCCGTGAAGAACTGGAGCGGGCCGGCGCCTATCGCGTCTATCAAGATCCGGCCGATCTGCTGGGTCATTTGGATGAAGTCGGAGTCAGGCTCGGACCGCCAAGATGATCAAAGGGGTGGCGTGGGCTAATGACTGATAGCCGTACGGCTTCTTGAGTCGAGTGGAGATATTCGCCCCTGAATCCGCTAGCAGCCATACGCTATCAGCCATCAGCTCTCATCAGCTGAGGTTCGCATGTCTGATAAGACGGAAAAAGAGAAGATGCTCGCAGGCGAACCCTATCGCGCTGCAGATGTCGCTTTGGTCGCCGAGCGCCGCCGCGCTCAGCACATGCTGACCCGTTACAATGCGATGCCGGACGATAGCCAGGAGCTTCGCACATTGCTCCTTCGCGAGTTCCTCAGCGGGATCGGGGAGGGAGTGGTGATCCAGCCGATCTTCATGTGCGACTACGGTTACAATATCCGCCTCGGACGGAACGTCATTATCAACTATCACTGCGTGTTTCTCGATTGTGCCCGTATCGATGTCGGCGATGATGTGCAGATCGGTCCGGCCGTTCAGCTCTACACCGCGCAACACCCGATCGATCCGGCTGGCCGGCGCACGGGTCTGGAGTCCGCGAGCCCGATCCGTATAGGCAAGAACGTGTGGATCGGAGGCGGCGCGATCATACTTCCCGGCGTGACGATCGGCGACAACAGCGTGATCGGCGCAGGCAGCGTCGTGATCCGTGACGTCCCGCCGGCCAAAGTTGTCGTGGGCAACCCTGCACGCGTCATTCGATCTCTTGCCTAGCAGGCTGTTGAAAAACCATTTTGAACCCGCTCGGTAGGGAAGATTGAACTGGCCGCCGTGCCAATTGAGGTACCCGCAGGGTGTTCAAAAAGACCGTCCAGCGAGGCCGCAGTGAGCAAAGAGGAGAATCGTACTCTGCGCCGTACGTTGAGCCTCTGAGCGATGCGAGAACGATGCTGGCGGGTCTTTTTCAACACCCTGGTAGTTGAGATTCTCCCCTTACCGAGCCTGGCGGAACGTCAGATTGATCCGGCGGCCGCCGACCACTGGGTGATAGCCTTCGTTGAGCGGCATCACGCCGTGGTATCGTAGCCTGGCTGGTCCGCCCCACACCACCACATCACCGTGTGTCAGTCGCACGCGAATCGATTTGTCGGCTCTCTTCAAACCGCCGAACAGAAAGACCGCCGGAATTCCGAGCGAGACGGAGACGATCGGCTGGGAATAATCCTGCTCGTCCTTGTCCTGATGCAACGTGAGCCTGGTCCCCGGCTCATAGCAATTGATCAGACAGGCATCAGGTATGAAATTCTGAAATCCGGCCGCCGTCGCCGCGCCGGTCGCCAGTCTGAGAAAATCATCCGGCATCGGCGGCCAATGTCGGCCACTGACTGGATCGATCGTGTCGTAACGGTAGCCTGTACGATCGGTCACCCAGCCGAACGCCCCACAGTTGGTCATGGCCACAGACATGCGAAAGCCGCCCGGCGTGACCATATGGCGAAACGGCGCCTGCGCGACCACGTCCTCCAGTGCGGCCAGGAGCGCGCGGTCGCCCGATGCAACGAAGCCACGCAGCACGATCGCGCCCTGCCCCAACGGCTCCTGCTGCACGTCCACATCGTCGAGGTCGTCGAATAGATGCATGGTCATCGGATCACATTCACTTGGCGTCGTGGAAGATGATGCCGGCCGTATGACGATGCCCCCAGCGAACGCGGCTCACGCCGTGACGAAGCTTGACCCGATACGGCGCGCGAGTGCCCTGCACCGGACGCTGATTGACGGCGAAGACAACCGCGTCGCCTTGCCGGAGCGGGATGACCTCCAGCCGGGACTGCATCCGCGGCCGTTGTTCCGTCATCACGAATTCGCCACCCGTGAAATCGCGGCCTGGTTCGGACAGCAGCATCGTGATCTGGAGTGGGAACAGGTGTTCGCCGTAGAGGTCTTGATGCAGGCAGTTGAAGTCGCCGGCCTCGTACTGCAACAAGAGCGGCGTGGGTTTGGTCTGCCCGGCTTGATGGCAACGTTCGATGTAGCGCCCGTGCTTCTCCGGATAGTGCACGTCGATGCCCATAGCGGTATTCCACCGGTTGGCAATCGGGACGAGATGAGGATAGATCGCCGTCCGGAGGCTCGCAATGATGTCGGGCAGCGGATAGGCAAAATACTTGTACTCGCCACGCCCGAATCCATGCCGTGCCATCACGACGCGGCTGCGGAACAGCTCATCACGAGCGTACAACGAGGCCAACGTCTCACATTCCTCCGGAGAAAGCAGGCGCTCGATCATCGCACTGCCTTGTGCGTCGAGATCTTGCGAAACCTGCTTCCAATCGATCGATCCGACTCGTTCCGCCATGCCCGTGTGCCCCGCACTGGGCGATATGGATTTGGCTACCGCGTTCATGACCGTGCCTCCCGTTCGAGCAGCGCACGTTTGCGTTCGACCCCCCAGCGGTACCCCGACAGGGCCCCGTCGGTTCGCACCACGCGATGACAAGGAATCGCTACCGCCAAGGTATTGGCGCCGCACGCCTGCGCGACCGCCCGGACCGCGCTCGGGGAACCGATTGTACGAGCGATCTCGGTATAGCTCGCCGTCGAGCCGGCCGGAACCTTCCGCAGCACCTGCCAGACACGTTGCTGGAACGCAGTGCCCCGCACGTCCAGCGGCAGATCGAGTCCGAGCGCGGGCGATTCCACGAAGCCGACCACTTTCGACACGAGTTGCTCGAACTCGGCGTCACCGCCGATCAGATTCGCGCGAGGAAACTGATCTTGTAAAGCGCGCGCCAGCGCGTCTGGATCATTCCCTAGGAGAATGGCGCAAATCCCTCGCTCGCTTGTGGCGACGAGGATCGACCCGAGAGAACACTCACCCACGGCAAACCGGATGTCTGTCTGTGCGCCGCCGTCACGGTAGCGTGACGGGGTCATCCCCAAGACGTCATGTGATGTTTCGTAGAATCGTCCGTTCGAGTTGTACCCGGCGTCGTAGATCGCGTCCGTCACCTTGCCGCTCTTGCCCAGCGTGCCCCGCACGCGTTTTGCTCGATGGGCTGCCGCGTAGGCTTTTGGCGTCAGTCCCGTGATCGCCTTGAACAGGCGGTGGAAGTGATAGGGGCTCACTCCCGCATGGCTTGCCAGCTGTGCGAGACTCGGGGCCTCGTTCGATCCTTCGATGAACCGGCAGGCCTTCGCGACCTTCGCTGCATGTTGTTCAATCAGCGCGGGCTGGTCTGGCTTGCAACGCCGGCATGGGCGGAACCCAGCCCTTTCCGCGTCCTCGTAGGTCACATGGAACCGTACATGCTCCGGTCGTGCCAGGCGCGCTGCGCATGACGGCCGGCAGTACCGGCCGGTGGTCTTCACGGAGTAATAGAAGGTGCCGTCAGCCTTGGGGTCGCGGGCTACGACGGAAGTCCAGCGGACATCGTGTTCCGTGGCGGCCGCAAGGTGTGCGTTTCTCGCTGAGATATTCATGTACGTTCTCCTTTCTGAATTCTGCTTTCAACGATCCACATGGTGAACGTACTGTATCAGCGGCCGTAGCCCCTCGCACTCCGGGTCTTGCTTTCAAATTCGGGGGTACAGAAGTTCGCTACCAGCAAACCGCTTCTAGGATACTCGCGGCGACGAGTCCTCACGAGAGGGACCGGTGCTCCTGCCGGCCGCGCCGGGAACGGGCAACATCCCGGTCTCCAAGGCCGGAGCAGGCGGGAGTCCGGTGACCTCGAGGATTTCCAGTTCGTTGAGGGTTTCCCGCGACAGCAAGGCTTCGGCGAGCGCATCGAGTTCCTTGCGGTGTGCGCTCAGGAGTCGCCTGGCCTCGTCGTGACTCTCGCCAATGATCTTGCGCACCTCGGCATCGATGGCTTCAGCGGTCTCCTCGCTGAACGGCTTTGTGCCTCCTCCATATCCACTCAAGCCGCTCAGGTACGGGTTGTCTCTCGGTGCAAGCTGCACGAGCCCGAGCCGTTCGCTCATGCCCCAGCGTGTGACCATCCGGCGGGCGAGTCCGGTGGCTTGCTCGATGTCGTTTTCAGCCCCGGTGGTTTTGGTGCCGTAGACGATCTCCTCGGCCGCCCGGCCTCCCAGCATGCCGACGATTCTCGCGCGGAGGTAGGCTTCCGGATAGTTGTAGCGGTCGCTGTCGGGCCTCTGATAGGTCACGCCGAGGGCCTGCCCGCGCGGCACGATCGTCACCCGATTCACCGGATCGGCGCCGGGCACCACCAGACCGAGGATGGCATGCCCGCCCTCGTGATAGGCGATGCGCTCCCGGTCGGCATGGCTCATGAGGATCGGGCGTTCGGGGCCGAGTACGATCTTTTCCAGCGCATCCAGGAAGTCCTTGTGACGGACCTCGTTCTGCTCGCGGCGGGCTGCCAGCAGCGCCGCCTCATTGACCAGATTCTTCAGATCCGCTCCCGAGAGCCCCGGTGTCACGGCGGCCAAGTCCCCTAAAATGGCATCGTTCGCGAGCGGCATGTTGCGGGTGTGGACTTTGAGAATCGCCTCGCGCCCGGTCTTGTCCGGGAGGTTCACCACGACGCGCCGGTCGAAGCGTCCGGGACGTAGGAGTGCTTTGTCGAGCACATCCGGCTGGTTCGTCGCCGCCAAGACGATAATGCCTTCCCGGCTCGAGAAGCCGTCCATTTCGGTCAGAATCTGGTTCAAGGTCTGCTCCTGCTCGCTCGATCCCCCGATCGCCATCTGCCCGCGCGCGCGACCGATGGCGTCGAGCTCGTCGATGAAGACGATCGCAGGCGCATGCTCGCGCGCCTGCTTGAAGAGGTCCCGCACCCTCGCTGCCCCGACCCCCACGATCATCTCCACGAATTCCGCCGCGCTCATCGAGAAGAACGGCACCCCCGCCTCTCCTGCGACCGCCTTCGCCAGCAGGGTCTTTCCTGTGCCGGGCGCGCCCACCAGCAGCACGCCTTTCGGAGCAGTCCCGCCGAGGCGGGTGTATTTCTTCGTGTCCCTGAGGAAATCCACGATTTCGACTAACTCATTCTCGGCTTCATCGATGCCGGCAACATCGTCGAAGGTGACCTTCGCATCGCTCTCCTGGTCGTAGCGGCGGGCTGTGCTCTTGCCGATGCCCATAAGCCCGCCCCCTAGGCCGCCGCCCTGCTGCGCAGCGCGCCGGAAGAGCCAGATGTAAAAGCCGATGAAGAGCATGGCCGGGCCGAAGCTAAAAAGGAGCGTCTCCCATGGCCCGGTGCCCTCTTGGATCGGTTCTGCGCTGATCTCAACCTTGTTCTCGATCAAGAATGCTTCCAGGCCTGGGTCTGCGAAGGAAGGCAAGGTGGTCTCGAAGGTGCTCGCCGTTTTGGGGGAAAGGCCGCGCGGTGCCGAACCGCGCTTGGTCACCGGCTTGGGCTCGCCGCGCGCGGCCGCATTTTGGTCGCCTGCCGGCGGGTAGGTGATCGCCGCTGTGAAGCGGCCGGACATGGAATCACCCCGGCTATAGATCGCCTCGACGTTGCCCTTCCTGACCTCTTCCTTAAACACGGTATAGGGCACGGTGACCGGTGCTTCGGCGCTCGGCATGAGGAGTCGCACCAAGAAATAGTTGGTGAGCAAGATAAGCATGAACAAGAGCCAGGTTTTTCTCGGCGGCATCTTCGCCCACTCATTGCTCTTTGCGGCTCCGGATCTCGCATCGCCCGACTGGACGCGCCCGGCCGGTCCTGAGTCGCTGTTGCGTCGCGTCTGCTGTCCCGTCAAGTTCATGGGTGACCTCCTCGGACGTCCTGGCTCATAGCGGCGGAGATCCGTACAGTCCTAGCAGGATGTTGAAAAAGTCCGCCAGCTTTGTTCTCGCGGCGCTTAGAGGCTCGCCGTACGTGAAAAAGTACGATTCGCCTCTTCGCTGGCTGCGGCCGCGCTGGACAGCCATTTTGAACATCCTGCGAAGTTATTTCTCGTCATGCGCGACATTCCAGCAGGCAATTTCCTCACGAAGCAAAATCGTTTTTCAACAGCCTGCTAGGGGACATGAACACCGACATCTTTTTTAACATCCCGACGAAGACAATGATAGAGATCACGCAGCCCGATGATTTGTCCGCCGTCCGAACACCTGTACTACATGTCTGTAAGGTTCAGGAAAAATTGGGGGCGGAACATGCGGCTACAGCTGCAGCAGAAGACTTTTGCGGGAGGATGGCCGGTCAACCGGTCCATCTGCCATCGGCTTCCGGCTGGTCACGTGATGTGCAACTCTCCATCCAACGACAAGACCTCGTATCGCGTCCGGTCGCCTTCGCGCCAGAACCGGAGATCGACCCGCGCCTTGCCGACTTTGAGCTTGCGAATGATGATGTCCGGCAACCACTTCGGCAGGATTGGATTGACAGCGAGTTGTTTTTTCTGAGCATTGGGGTCGAGCCCCAGAATCGCTCGGAGGAGGTGGAAGACGCTCCCGGCAGCCCAGGCCTGTGGGACGTTCGCGCCAAGATATTGGACCGGAAAGGTCCCCTCGGCACGCGGGACCCCTGCATAGAGTTCGGGCAAGCGATGGAAGTTGAAATAACTGCCCGCTTCGCTGATATCGCGCGCAAGCATGCCCGCCTCTTTTGCAAACCCGTAGCGCTTGAACCCCATCGCGATCATGCCGTTGTCGTGCGGCCACACCGAACCATTTTGATAGGAAAAGGGGTTGTACGCAGGATTGGTCTCGGAGAGGGTCCGAATCCCCCATCCGCTCCACATGTCCGGCTCCATCAGCCGCCGGACGACCCGTTCCGCCCGGTCGGGACGCACGATCCCGCTCCAGAGCAAATGGCCGGCATTGGAGGCAATCGTCTTCACCGGCTGTTTGTCTCCATCAAGCGCATAGGCATAGAATCCCACGTCTTCACACCAGAAGTGTTCTTCAAACTTGGCTTGCAGGGCCGCAGCCTCTCGGCGCAATTGCCCGGCCCATGCGGCATCGCCGAAATGGTCCGCCGCCTCCGCCAGCCGTTGCTTCGCATCAAAGACATACCCTTGCAGTTCGCACAGTGCTTTCGGTCCTTTCACCTGAGAACCGTCCGGGTAGACCACCGCGTCGCCCGCGTCCTTCCATGCCATGTTTTCATAACCCTGCGACGAGCGCGTCTGATACTCTTGAAAGCCATCCCCGTCACGATCGCCGTACCGGTCGATCCACTGCATGCATCGCTTCACGACATCCGTGAGACGCGTGAAGAGGCTGTCGTCGCCCAGCCATTTCCAGGCTTCGTGTAATGTCACGATGTAGAGGATCGTCGCGTCTGCCGTGCCGTAATAGGGCACATGCGGGATGCGACGGAAGTGAGCCAGCTCGCCCGACCGCAGTTCATGCGGCATCTTACCCGGTTCGGCATCCCGCTCATCGTCGATCTCGGTGGCCTGTAATTCCGCCAAGCGCTGCAAGGTCCCGCGGGCAAAGCCGGGGAACACCATCATATTCTGTAAACTCACAAGCAGGCTGTCGCGACCAAAGATACTCACGAACCATGGCACACCGGCTGCCGGAACGAACGTGTCGGGCTCACCATCGTTGATCGGCAGGCGCAAGGCCGCCATGTCCTCCACCGATTGCCGGTACAAAAGGTACCAGTCTTCGTTCGATGTGGTCATGTGAGTCGTCGCTTCTTTCCACCGCGAGAGGCTCTGCGCCGTTTCCGAGGTGTCAAATGCCGTGGCGCAGTGCTGTAAGGTTCGCGGCGGCGCGTCACCTTCCCCAAGGTCATAGTGGCAGCAGCAGTGCCAGGTGCTATGGGGCGCCAGGTCGATGGTGAAATTGATTCGTCCGTTCCCATGCCCGGCCGTGGATGTCGAACGGGCGAAATGCAGAGTCAATGAACGGCGGAAGTCCCCATTCTGATAGCGGCTGGTCAATTGTTGTGCCGTGCTGTTCCACGCGGTTTCAATATTCCCGCGTCGCGTCAGATTGTTCGACTTGACCTCGAAGATATCGGCAAAATCAGAACGGATGAGCATCTCGAGCGTGAAGCGAAGGGGGCGGGCGCCATAGTTTCGAATATCGAGATCTTCGTGAAGAGCGTCCGAGACAGTGCGGGTGACCACCAGTCCTACGAGGCCGGGCGCCATCAGTCCTTGATCCGTGCTGACCCTGGGATTGACGAGATAGGTTCGGGAGGTGTAGTAGGCGCTCGCGCCGGAATTCAACAGTGTCCAGGGTCTGCCGTCGATGTACAGTTGGTAGCGGCTGACATAGCGCGTATCCCGGCAATAGAGTCCTTGATCCGACGCGTTGGTGATGGATCCATCGAATTCGGAGATGAGAAACGTGTGGCCATGATTGATCGTGATGACGGGTGGTCCGACTATCACCTCGACAGCCATTAGACCCTATTCCACATTATGGCGTTGATAAGCCCACGTATGCGGCATGCGCGTTCACGATAGACCGGTCTAGTCTGACATGGCAGGCGTCGCATACGCCAGTGCTTCCCCACAGAAATTTTGAAGAATCCGGCGCTCGCGTTCCTCGGACTGGACATCGGCGACGATATCCGCATAGCCTCGGCTAGCCGATACGCTTGTCCGAAATCTGAACTCCTGAACGTCGTTCCCGGTGCCAACGAAGGAGATGAAACGAATGAGAAAGCTGATCGACGGCATTCACCGCTCGGCGACGCCGGCTTGTATAGAGAAGGGGACGGATTTATGATCTGTTGATCTGCTGATTTGTTGAATGGCAGAAGTCCATCAAGTTCATCAGATCGGCAGATCATCAGATAAGTTTAGGAATTTGTTGATCTGGTCATTTGTTGAATGTCAGAAGTTCACAGATCAAATCACCAGATCTTATCAAAGTCCACTAAGGAGGAAGGTCATGGCGACACACACGATGATCAATGATCCGGCGAAGGCCAAGGAATTTTTCGAGGACAAGATGGCATTTACGACAGGACCCGTCGAATTGGAGCGGATGATGAAGAACAATGAGGTCAATGTCGTGGATGTCCGAGCCGCCGAAGATTATGCACAAGGGCATATTCCCGGGGCGGTCAACTTGCCCAAGGACCAGTGGCAAAGTCTGAAAGGCCTGCGCAAGGACAAAACGAACGTGCTCTATTGCTATTCACAGGTGTGTCATCTCGCCGCCAAGGCCGCCGTGGAATTCGCCGGTCAGGGCTATCCCGTGATGGAATTGGACGGCGGCTGGCGCTGGTGGAAAGAGGACGAGTTCGATATCGAGAAGTGATAAGGCAGCGGGTCGTACAGGTGATTTCATATGTCTAAGCGAGTCGTGCTTTGCGTGGGGATGGCAGCCATCGCCCTGGGTTGCGTCTTGCCCGGTTGGCCGGCCGACGAGAAGGCCGGAGACTATGGGATAGGGCGTCCGGCGACGGAAGAAGACATCCGCGCCTGGAACATCGATGTGTCCCCCACGGGGGAAGGATTGCCTCCAGGGCAAGGGACGGTGAAACAAGGAGCACAGGTGTACGCGGAGAAATGTGCTGCGTGCCATGGCCGGACCGGCACCGAGGGGCCTAAAGATCGACTGGTCGGCGGTCAGAACACCCTTTCGACTTCCAAGCCGGTACGGACGGTCGGCAGCTACTGGCCCTATGCGACGACCTTGTACGACTACATCAACCGGGCCATGCCGTTTAACGCGCCACAGTCTCTCACACCGGATGAAGTCTACTCGGTGATTGCCTGGCTGCTGTTTCAGAATCAGATCATCGCGGAGAATGCGGTGATGGATGCGCAGACACTTCCGAAAGTCGAGATGCCGAACCGGAACGGCTTTGTCCCGGACCAACGCCCCGATGTTCATTAGCGGGGAGCACTGCGTCTGAAGGAGAGTGACACTTGATATGACGGCGTTGCTGAGCCGTGCGGCACTTCTGCTGGCCCTTGGTTCCGCCGTGGCCGCCATCGTCGCCGGATTCGGCAGCCGTGCGGGGTGGTGGCATTTTCGAACCGGTTTTCAGATTCTGACCTGGGCTGCGTATGGCGGGTTAGGCAGCGCCATCGTTGGCTTCATCGGCGGTCTCGCCGCCCTGTGGCGGGGGCAGCGGCGCAAAGCCTTGGTCTCTCTGGTCGGTTTCGTTATTGGGCTCTTGGTAGTTGGGCTCCCCTGGAGCATGAAGCGGACAGCGCAACAGGTGCCGCCCATTCACGACATCACCACCGACACCCAAGACCCTCCGCGCTTCGTCGCCATCCTGCCGTTCAGGAAAAACGCTCCCAACTCCGCCGAGTACGAAGGAGCCGTGATTGCCGCACAACAGCAGGCTGCCTATGCCGATCTCAGACCGCTCGTTCTGAATGTCCCTGTCGAGCAGGCTTTCAGCAAAGCACTCGCGACTGCCCGTAACATGGGATGGGAGATCGTGGAGGCGAAGCCGACGGAAGGACGCATCGAAGCGACCGATACCACCTTCTGGTTCGGTTTCAAGGACGATGTCGTCGTCCGGGTCAAGCCTGCTGATCAAGGCAGCCGCATTGATGTGCGCTCCGTCTCGCGGGTGGGCAAGAGCGACGTGGGAACGAATGCCGGGCGGATTCGCGCATACCTCGAGCGGATGACCGGCTGAGCTTCGGGAACTCGGCACGGACTGGGTTTCACGACAAACGAATTGGAGTACCGAGGGCAATTCCTGCGCAAGTGAACCAACCAGGGTTGGTGCGAGAGGGTCATGAAGACAGGTGGTATCGCTAAAGGAGGGAGCCGGAATGGCGACAGGGCGAGTGAAGGGCGATGGGAAGATACCGGGTCGTCCAACAAAAGTGCTGGTCATTGACGTGGGTGGGACCAACGTGAAACTGCTCCTGACTGGGAAACGGGAACCGCGAAGATTTGCATCCGGCAGCAAGATGACGGCGGGAGGAATGGTCGATGCGGTGAGGCGTGCCACCACGGATTGGACCTATGACGTGATTGCGATGGGATACCCAGGACCGGTATCGAATGGTCGTCCCGTCTCCGAACCAAAGAATCTGGCCAAAGGGTGGGTTGGGTTCAATTTTCCAAAGGCCTTCGGACGTCCGATGAAAATGATCAATGACGCCGCGATGCAGGCTCTCGGTAGCTACGAAGGCGGCCGCATGTTGTTCTTGGGGCTCGGCACCGGTCTGGGATCAGCGTTGATTACCGATGGCGTGCTGGTGCCGATGGAGCTGGCGCACCTGCTGTACAGGAACGGTCATACGTATGAGGACTACGTCGGCTTGCGCGGGCTCAAACGGGATGGCAAGAAGCTATGGCGCCGGAATGTCGCAGATGTGGTCGCGGCGCTCCGGGATGCGCTGCAGGCCGACTACGTGGTGCTCGGGGGCGGCAACGCCAAAAAGCTGAAGCGTCTCCCGGAACGTGTCCGTCTCGGCGACAACACACACGCCTTTCTCGGCGGCTTTCGCTTATGGGAGGAGGCCTGGAAGGACGAGCGTCCTGCCTGCGTCGTGCGAAGGGATCAAGCTGGAGAAGGGCGTGGGTCACCGATCCTGAGCGCATGATCTTGTGTTTGCAATATCGCCATGGGTCCGGGCGCCTCCGTATCTCACTCGATTGTCTGTTCGGGGCTTTTGAATCGTGACGCAGAGCAATGAAGAGTGCTATCGTAACCAGGGACAACCAGTCTCTGCGTTGGCGGTGAATCCAGCATTGAAGATCCTGTATGACCAGCAAGGCCGCTACACTGCTCACAATAGGCGCCGCGCTCTTGATCGGACTCGCTGGCCTGTTCGGTTGCAAGAGAGAATCCGCTTCTGCTCCCCCCCGCCCCATTCCTGAGGTTCAGGTTATAGAAGTGACCTACCAAACCGTGCCGGATGAACCGGAGTTCATCGGAGAGGCGGAGGCGTCCCGCATTGTCGAGATTCGTTCGCAGGTGACCGGGACCATGAAGGAGCGGTTTTACTCCGAAGGCCGTGACGTCCATAAAGGCGACCCGCTCTATCGAATCGATCCAGTGCCGTTCAAGGCGGCCTATGTCAGCGCCAAAGCAAGGGTGTCTCAAGCCAAAGCCAGGCTTGTCCAAGCCCATCAAAACCTTGATCGGGTGAAGCCGCTCCTGGCCGAGCAGGCAGTCAGCCAGAAAGATCTGGACGACGCAGTGGCCGAAGAACTCGCAGCCAAAGCGGCGCTGGAAGCGGCAGAAGGAGACGTGGACAAAGCAAGATTTGATTTCGACAATACCCTGATTACCTCGCCCATCGACGGGCTGATCGAACGGACCCGCTACTATGAAGGGCGGCTGGTCACAGCCCAGACCGACTTATTGACCATCATTCATCAGATGGACCCCATGTACGTCATCGTCAGCGCTCCCGAGACCTTTCTCCTCAAACGCCGGCGGGACATCATCGCAAAGCGCATTCAGCATCCGGGGATCTACAAACTGACGGGCCAGATCACGTTCGTGGACGGCACGACCTATCCGCATGAAGGCGTCCTTGATTTTGCTGATGTGGGTCTTCGCGCGGAAACGGGATCACGGCAAGCCCGCGTCGTCTTCCCCAATCCCGATCGCCTGCTCATGCCCGGGCAGTTCGTGACGGTGCGATTTCACGGGGTCTCGAAGCCCAACGCTATCCTCCTGCCGCAACGCGCGGTGCAGCAGGGTCCGAAGGGGACAGTCGTCTATGTGGTCGGTGAAGGAAGCAAGGTCGCCATCCGCGACGTCAAGGCGACCGTGTGGCGAGGTGATGACTGGCTCATTGAAGACGGCCTGCGCGCGGGCGAACAGATCATGGTCGACGGATTCCAGCGTGTGATGCCGGGAGCTGAAGTGAAACCCGTGCAAGCTGCGGCACACAGCGCCGCCCCGGCAGCGGCCTCGCCGCCTTCTTCGGAAGGAACGTCGCGCCCCTCACCGGATGGAACGCCGCCCGCCTCTTCGGAAGGCAGGCCGGCCGCCGCCGCCAGTCCTGAAGGGACTCGATGAGTTCCGCCTTCTTCATCGATCGCCCGATCTTCGCGTCGGTGCTGTCGATCATTATCATCGTGGTGGGCCTCGTGGCGATGGAGGCCTTGCCCGTCGCGCAGTTTCCGCCGATCACACCTCCCATGGTCCAGATCGAAGCCGACTATCCCGGCGCCAGCGCCGAGGTGGTGGCGGAGTCGGTCGCGCGCCCCATCGAATTGCAGCTCCCGGGCATCGATAATCTCCTCTATTTCGACTCGACGAGCACCAATGACGGTCACCTGACGATCCGGCTGACGTTTGAGATCGGGACCGACGTCGATATCGCACAGGTGCAGGCACAGAATCGGCAGAAGCTGGCCGAACCGCAGCTCCCGCCGGAGGTGATCCGCCAAGGGATCACCGTCAAGAAGATGTCCCCGGACCTCCTCACGGTCATGGTGCTGCAATCCAGCGATCCGCAACAGGACGCGTTTACCCTGGCCAATTTCGCCATCCTTCGCGTCATCGACAACATCAAACGTCTGCCCGGCGTGGGTGATGCGCTGGTATTCGGGCAGCAGAACTACAGTATGCGTTTGATTCTCAACCCTGTGCGCATGGCTCAACTGAATCTCATCCCGACGGATATCGTCTCGGTGGTGCGGGAGCAAAATCGCGATTTCCCGGCCGGGACGGTCGGGCGGGAACCCATGCCGAATGGCACCGAGCTGACCCTCCCGCTCATCACGGAGGGCCGGATGTCGGAGGTCAGCGAGTTCGAGCAGATGATCGTTCGCGCGATGCCGAACGGATCGATCGTCCGTCTCAAGGACGTCGCGAGGATCGAACTCGGGGCCCAGTCTTACGTGTTGGAAGGCCGCTACAAACGAGAGCCGACCGCGCTGCTCATCACGTTTCTTATGCCGGGCGCCAATGCGCTCGATACGGTGAAACGGATCCGTCAAGAAATGGACAAGCTGGCCAAAATCTTCCCGCCCGGCGTGACCTACGATATTCCGTACGACACGACGCGGTTTGTCGAAGTCTCGATCAAAGAGGTCATCGCGACGTTGAGGGATGCCATGATCCTGGTCCTTCTCGTCGTCTATCTCTTTCTGCAGAGTTGGCGCGCCACCTTGATTCCCGCCGCGGCGGTGCCGGTGTCCCTCATCGGCACCTTCGCCGGCATGTCGGCGCTCGGATTCTCGATCAACACCCTGACCTTGTTCGGCTTGGTGCTGGCCATCGGGATCGTGGTCGATGATGCGATCGTGGTCGTCGAGAATGTGGAACGGCACATCGACAACGGCCTCTCACCGAAGGACGCGGCGAAGAGAGCCATGGGTGAGGTGACCGGCCCGGTGATCGCCATTGTGCTGGTCCTCTGCGCCGTGTTCGTGCCGGTGGGATTTCTGGGCGGCATTACCGGCCAGTTGTACAAGCAGTTTGCGATCACGATCGCGGTGTCGGTGACGATCTCCGGGTTCGTGGCGCTGACCTTGAGCCCCGCCCTCTGTTCCCTGGTGCTGAAACCACGTCATGAGACCCGCCGAGGGTTTTTCGGTCTGTTCAACCGCATGTTTGATTGGGTCCAACATCACTACGCAGCGAGCGTGGGGCTCACGTTGAAACACACGATGCTCTCGCTCGCTATCTTTGCGGTGGTGATCACCGTCGCGGTGAGTCTGTTCAAGACCGTGCCGATGGCCTTCTTGCCGGAGGAGGATCAGGGCTACTTCATCACCGTTGTGCAGCTCCCGGACGGTGCGTCAAAGAAGCGGACGGATGCCGTCCTGGACAAGGTCGAGCAATATTATTTGTCGATCCCTGCCGTGTATGGGACCCAGACTCTCTCCGGCCAGAACTTCGTCTTCAACACCCGTGGCACCAATACGGCGACCATGTTCGCGCCGCTCAACCATTGGGATGACCGGCCGGGCAAAGAAAACCATGTCAAGAGCATCATCGGCGGCGCGTTTCGCGAGTTCGCCAAGATTCCTGAAGCGCTGATCCTCGCCTTCAATGCCCCCTCCATCAGAGGGTTGGGCGCCACGGGCGGCTTCTCGGTCCAGGTGCAGGATCCCAGCGGCGGGGATTTCAGGAAGTTTGCGGCGGTCACCCAGGAGTTCATCGCCAAGGCCAGGCAAGACCCGGCGATCGGCGCGGCGAGCACGAGCTTTCGCGTCAGCGCTCCACGCGTGCATGCCAAAATCAACCGGGAGCGGGCCAAAGCGCTGGGCGTGCCGATTTCGGAAGTCTTTGACACGCTCCAGGCGTTCTTCGGCAATCTCTACGTGAACGACTTCGTCAAGTTCGGCCGGGTCTATCGCGTGCAGACGGAGGCGGAGCCGCAGTACCGATCCAGTCCCTCCGATATCAGCAAGATCTATGTGCGAGCGCTGACCGCACAGAATGGACGAGGTCCGACGATGATCCCGCTCGACACGGTGGTGAGCACCACTTACAGCAGCGGGCCCGATCCCGTGACCCACTTCAACGGGTTCAATACCGCCCTCGTGCTGGGCGCTGCGGCGCCCGGGCACAGTTCCGGCCAGGCTCTCGATGCCTTGGAGCGGGCCGCGCAAGAGGTGTTGATCCCGCAAGGGCTCGAAATCGACTGGAGCGGCATCTCCTATCAGGAACGCCAGGTGGGCGCGCAATCGGTCTTGGCCTTTGGATTCGGATTGCTCATGGTCTTTCTCGTGCTGGCCGCGCAATACGAGAGTTGGACCGTCCCGTTCGCGGTGATTCTTGCCGTGCCATTCGGCGTGTTCGGGGCCTTGGTGGCGGTGTGGTTCTGGGGCATGGCCAATGACATTTACTTTCAGATTGGCCTCGTCACCCTCATCGGCCTGGCGGCCAAGAATGCGATCCTGATTGTGGAATTCGCGAATCAGCGATATGAGCACGGCCTGTCGCTGGTCGATGCGGCGATGGAAGCGGCGAGACTGCGCTTCCGGCCCATCATCATGACCTCGATGGCCTTCATCCTCGGCGTGGTGCCCCTGGTGATGGCCACGGGCGCAGGGGCGGCGAGCCGCCATTCCATCGGCACCGGTGTGCTCGGAGGGATGCTCGCCGCCACGTTTCTGGCCGTGTTCTTTGTGCCGTTGTTTTTCGTGCTCGTGCGCAAATTGAGTCCACGGGCGGCCCCCTCGATGACATCACCGGCGGTGCCCCCAAGCCGTCTCTCGTGAAACGTGAATCGTCGTTCGCAAGACATGAGTGTTCCCTCGCCCCATGGGGAGAGGGGTCGGGTGAGGGGAATCCGGCGACACGAACAAAGGAACTATTCATGGAAAAGCCGGCGGAGACTGCCTACTCGATTCATGAATTGCTGCGGAGGCGATGGAGTCCCCGTGCCTTCTCGGAGCGGCCGGTGGAGCCGGAACAACTGCGCAGCCTTTTTGATAGGGAGGGTGCCTTACTGTTTGGCGGTGAGTGTTTTGACCGGGACGGCGGGATCTTGAAGTTGTGATTCGTGCCCGCTCAGATCCTTCTTCGAGCGAATGAGCTGCTGCATCGGCTGAAAGTCTTTGGCGCCGGCGTTGACGGAGAAATAGGCGCGCAACCGGTGGTCTTTGAGATAGAGCATGGTGAATGATCGCGCGTCGAGTTTGCCGCGAACGAGCACCTGATCCGCTTCGCTTTCGTCACCGGCAAACTCCAGATGCAGATCGAAGATATCGGACCACACATAGGTGATGAGGTCATACGCGTCACGCCCGCCCACCATATTCTTTCCGGCGAGTTGGCCGGAATATTCCGCATGGCCCCAGTGCTCAACCCGGCGGCGCTTTCCGAACACCGGGTCGAGATAATTGATGACGTCACCGGCAGCATAAATATCGGGATGGGATGTTTGCATGAATTCGTCCACGATCACGCCGTTGCTCACCGTGAGGCCGGCATCCTTGGCCACCTCCACATTCGGCACAATGCCGACTCCGATGCACACAAAGTTGCAAGGCAGGGTGACCCCGGAGCGCAGCGACACCGCCAGTTTGTCGTGATGCCGTTCGATGCGATTCACCATCTCGCTTGTCCGGAAGGTCACACCTTTCCCCGTGCAGTAGGCTTGAATCGTCTCCGCCAAACGTGCATCGGCAAAGCGGGACCAAATGTGGGGTTGGGTTTCGATGACGGTCACATGCACGCCGAGATGCGTGAGTGAGGCGGCCATTTCCAGCCCGATGAACCCGGCTCCGATGATCACCGCGCGGGCATCGGCCGACGCATGCTTCACGATCGCTATCGCATCATCCAGCGTCCGCACATAGTGCACCCCCGGCAGGTCGGCCCCAGGAATGGTGAGATGAACGGGACGACTTCCGGTGGCGATCAGAGCTTTGGCAAAATGGAAGTTGCGGCCATTGGACAGCCGGGCCGTTTTCTCGTGCAGATGAAGATGCTGAACGGCCGTCCCGAGCAAGAGGTCGATCCGCTGGTCGCGATAGGCATTGTCCGTTTCGTAGAAGACTTGATCTCGGGGCTTCTCGCCCCGGAGAAATTCCTTGGTGAGTGGAGGGCGGTCGTAAGGAAGATGATCCTCCTCGCTCACGAGTGTAATGGTCGCCTGCGCATCGAGTTGCCGGAGCTGTTTGGCGGCTTGATAAGACGCGAGCCCACCGCCGATCAAGAGATAAGAAGTGTTTTCCATCACATCACCTCGGCCATGAAATACTGCCTCAGGATACGCCAAGACTGGAGTTAAATGCATGGTGAAATGACGCCATGAACTGAGAAGCGATGGTCGCCTTCCGGGCATGAAATCCTGTATGGTGGTGCTCCACTTGAGCTTCTTCCGTTCTGTATAGGCGATGGACGATCTCCATCTACTCGAAGTGATTATTCTCCTGATGGTGGTCGTGCTGGCATTGACCGCCGTCGCCGAGAAACTGCTCATCCCCTATCCCATCTTGCTCGTGATCGGAGGCCTCGCGCTGGCGGTGACGCCGGGATTACCGGTTGTGCATCTCGACCCCGAGCTCGTGTTTCTCGTGTTCTTGCCCCCGATTCTGTGGGCGGCCGCCTACTTCACGTCGTTTCGTGAATTCCGTGCCAACCTGCGACCCATCGGTCTGCTTGCGGTCGGCCTGGTACTCGCGACCACAGCAGCCGTCGCCGCCGTGGCCCGGGTCCTCCTTCCGGACATGGGGTGGCCTGCAGCGATCGCTCTGGGGGCCATCGTCTCGCCCCCGGATGCGGTATCGGCGGTTGCCGTCGCGAAACGCCTACATATTCCACGCCGGCTCGTCACGATCCTGGAGGGTGAGAGTCTGGTCAACGACGCCACCGCGCTCGTGCTGTACCGTGCCGCCGTGGCTGCAGTCCTGAGCGGACGGTTCCTGCTCGGCGAGACCCTCCTAGAGTTCGCGTTTGCAGCGACCGTGGGTATTGCGGTCGGGCTCACGGTCGCCGGCCTCGCCAAGCAGATCCTCAAAGTCACCAAGGACAGCTTTACCGAAATCGCCATTACCCTCTTGGCGACCGTACATCGCGTGGGTCGTTTGCGGAGCAGATACAGGCGTCCGGTGTACTGGCCTGCGTCGCGGGCGGGCTGTACGTGCGGCGATATTTCAGCACGATCGTGGCACCGATGACGCGCATCCAGGCGAGAGCGGTCTGGGAACTCCTCGTCTTCCTGCTCAATGGTGCGATCTTTATCCTCATCGGGCTGCAACTCAGCACGCTTCAGAGTGCGGTCGCGCCGGATCGTATGACCTCTCTCATCATCGTCGCGACGGTCGTGAGCGCCACCGTGATCCTGGTGCGAGTGTTGTGGGTGCCGATCGTCGCCGTCGTATCGAGAGCCGTCAGTCCGAGTCTGCGGAAGCGCGATCCCATGCCGCCTGGATCGCATCTCTTCATTGTGGGGTGGACCGGCATGCGAGGGATCGTCACCCTGGCCGGTGCACTGGCGCTTCCCCTGACAACGGCCGCCGGCGCACCCTTCCCGTTTCGGGAGGAAATCATTCTGATCAGCTTCGGAGTCATTCTGGCCACACTCGTGCTGCAAGGCCTCTCGCTCACCCCGCTGATTCGCGCCCTGCATCTCGAGGCAGATCAGTCGCAGGAGGGGGAGGAACGGCATGCGAGGGTCAGCGCCGCGGAAGCAGCCCTTACGCGCCTCGACGAATTGGCCGGTAGGGACTGGCTCATTGCCGAACATCTTGACCACATGCGGAGCCATTATGGGCGCCGCATGGACCGGCATGCCAAGGACGGGAACGCTGAGACGGTTTGCAGTCCGGCAGAGGCCGCTGCCTTCCGGCGGCTCCGTCATGAAACCCTGACGGCGGAGCGTCTGGCCGTGATTCGTCTCCGGAACGAGGGGATGATCGGCGATGAACTGCTGCATCGTCTTGAGCAGGAATTGGATGTCGAAGCATTACGGCACGGGCTGGGCGAACAGCGAGTCTCCATGACGGATCAGCAATAGGCCCGCATTATTCATGAGCGACTCTACTGTAATCGCGGATTCGCTGCTCCGACAGCCTACACACGGTTTCCGCGGTGTGCAGGCGGGCGGGCTCTCCGCTCAGGCCCTCAACATACTGTTTCAAGTATGCTTCAGGTCCTCGCGGCTCCGCGCGCCCGTCTCGCGACGCGACTACGCGATTTCGTGACGACCCGTCACGAACAATGCGGGCTTGCTCGCCCGGCCCCGTGACAACGGTCGAATGGTCGTAGTACGCTGAGGGTGGAAGGGTTGTGCGAGGAGAGAAGAAAGGACATCCGGCCTATGGCGGACGTGAAGAAAAGGCTCCCGGCCAACGTCGCGGGAAACTTTTTTGTCGACTCGACCTGCATCGATTGCGATACCTGCCGCCAACTGGCCCCGGCGAGCTTTGAAGAAGTCGGGGACTATTCGGCGGTGCTGCGCCAACCGGAAACGGACGAGCAGATCCATCAGGCTTACCAGGCATTGCTGGCCTGTCCGGTCGGGTCAATTGGAACGGTGCAGGGCGACAAGGCCGCGTTACGGACGGCGCGCGACAGCTTTCCCATCCACATGGAAGACGGGGTCTATTGTTGCGGCTTCAATTCAGAAAAATCATTCGGGGCGAATAGCTTCTTCGTGCAGCACCCAGACGGCAACTGGCTGGTGGATTCTCCCCGGTACCTCAAGCAACTCGTAGAGTTTTTTGAACGGAACGGGGGCCTTCGATACATCTTTCTGTCGCATGAAGACGATGTCGCGGACGCCGGCAAGTACGCCGAACATTTCGGCGCGAAGCGGATCATCCATCGTGAGGATGCCGATGCCGTTCCGGCTGCCGAGTGGATAATTGAGGGGACGGAGGCGGTCAGTCTCGCCCCGGAGTTCCTCGCTATTCCCGTTCCAGGCCATACGCCCGGCAGCGCCGCCCTCCTTTATAAGGATCGGTTTCTCTTCACCGGCGACCATCTCTGGTGGGAGTCGGAAACCAAGACTCTGGAATCGCCGCGGCAGTTGGTATGGAATCACTCGGCCTTGCTTGGGTCGATCGCGAGACTCTCTGCCTATCGCTTCGAATGGGTACTGGCCGGTCATGGGGATCGGATCAAACTGCCCGCTGACCAGATGATCCTGGCACTACGCTCGCTCATGGAACGCCGGGGCACATTGTCGCGTCCTCTCTCCGTCGTCTGATTCGATGGCTGATTCTCTTCAGTTCCTGGCGGATCATGGCGCGACGCTGTTGTTTTGGACGATCCTCCTCGAACAGGCGGGCCTGCCCCTTCCCGGCTTGGCGCTATTGATCGCGGCCGGCGCGCTGGTTGCCGCCGGCAAGATGAGCGTAGCCACAGTGCTGCTCGTTCCCTTGGCGGCCTCTCTTCCTCCCGACATGGCCTGGTATTACTTGGGCCGGTTCAAAGGCGGCAAGGTACTGGGCTTTCTCTGCCGTCTTTCCTTGGAGCCGGATTCCTGCGTCAGAAGCACGGAAAATCTCTTTCATCAGTATGGGCCGCGCTCGCTGCTGGCGGCGAAGTTTATTCCAGGGTTCGGTACGGTGGCGCCGCCGCTGGCCGGAATCGTCGGGATGAGCGCGATGACGTTCTTCTGGTACGATGCGGCCGGTGCGCTGGTATGGGCCGGCGTGGGTGCAGGGATTGGCGCACTGTTCAGCAATCAACTTGAGCAGCTTGCGCAACTCTTTGACCAGGGCGGGGTCCTGCTGTTGGCCTGCATCGCCATCGGTCTGGCTGCGTTTGTCGGGTACAAGTATTACCATCGGCAGCGGTTTCTGCGCGATCTTCGAATGGCCAAGATCACCGTCGATGAGCTCAAGCAGCGTCTCGATGCCGGGGAGGCCATCACGGTGGTCGATGTCCGTCATCCCGTTGCGTTCGAACTCGATCCCGACAGGATCCCCGGCGCAATGAATTTTCTGATGGAGGAGATCGAGCAGCGGCACCACGAAATTCCACGGGACCGCGACATCGTGCTCTACTGCACCTGTCCCAACGAGGTGTCGAGCGCCCGCACCGCCTTTCTCTTGAGGAAAAAAGGCATTACTCGCGTGCGCCCGCTCGAAGGCGGCCTCGATGCCTGGCGCGAGCGAAAGTACCCGACCGAGCGGCGGGAGAAAATGCCGATCCTCGCCAGCCCGTAAGCAGAGCCCGCAGGTCATCAGGTAATTACTTTCCGTAAACGCTTCAACTCTTACTCAACCGCTTGCCGATTTATCGGCACGTGCCGAGATTCCGGCACGCTGTCTCTCGGCACATGGTTCATCGCCCACAGCGAACCTCAACCGCGAGAGTCTTTGTGCTTGAAGTCTCATCGATTTGTACGATCGCACGCACGCGGATCCTCATGGAACGGCCTTTGCTCTATATCGTAAGCGCGTGATGCCGCGAACCATTACAAAACATCATCGGGTTATCGGAGGGAATGTGATGGCTGTGGAAACCGAGATCGGAGCATGGACGGCTGATGAAACATCCGTTCGCTCGTTGTATCGACAAATGATTGAAGGCTGGAACCGTGGGAGCGGAGTAGACTTTGCCGGGCCGTTTGCCGAGAACAGCCGGTTCATCGCATTCGACGGCACCTCTTTCCAGGGGCGGGACGAAATCGCAGTGACGCACCAGCGTTTGTTCGATACGCATCTGAGAGGGACGCTGCTCACCGGCCGGGTCTTCGATATTCGGTTCCTCCGCGAGGATGTGGCGGTGCTGTATGCGACCGGCAACACCGTGATGCGCGGGAAGCTCGAACCTTCGCCCGAGCGGGAGTCGGTTCAGACGCTGGTTGCCGTCAAGGAACATGGCCAATGGCAACTCACGACCTTTCACAACACACGCCTGAGGCCGATCGGACATGGCATCGGTACGTTCATCTGGCTCCTGACGGACTGGCTCTGGAAAGTGTGTCGTTGGAAAAGATGACCATGTCGCAGGATTTAAGAGCGCGTCGCAGCTGGGTGAACGTATGAACGTCAACAAGTTGTTACAACGGCAGTGGGTTGGATACAGCACCGCGCATCAGAATAGGACAAATCTGTATCTGCATCTTTTCGCGGTCCCGCTGTTTATACTGGGGACCCTAGCGGCCTTCTACGGCTTGGTGACGATGTCGCCCCTCTCGCTCTTCATTGCAACCCTTGGATTGATGGTTTCTCTCTTCATGCAAGGACGCGGTCACAAGCGTGAACCGGTACAACCCGAGCCATTCTCGAGCGGATGGGAGTTCATGTCTCGAATCGTCGCCGAACAGTGGATTACCTTTCCGCGGTTTGTCGTCACAGGAGGTTGGTTGAATAACATGTCTCAACCAAGCCCCGAGAATGGAGATCCTCGACAGGAACACACCCGCGATGACACTCAACCAATGACCGGATGTAAGCCGACATGAAAGAGCAGTCGGTCGCTGAGTTCACACATGTTGACACATGAGAGCGATGGTCCCGCCGTTGCCGATGTTCTCATCGTCGGCGCCGGTCCGACCGGCCTGACCCTTGCCACGGCATTGGTAGCCCGTGGTATCAGGACCATCGTGGTCGACCGCCAAGCAGCAGGGGCCAACACGTCCCGGGCTGCAGTGGTGCATGCCCGCACCCTGGAAGTCTTGGAGTCGATTGGTGTCACTGACCGCCTGATCAGGCTCGGTGTCCATGCAACACGGTTCACGATTCGCGACCGCGACCGAGTTCTGGTGCCCGTGCGCTTCGACCACCTGCCAACCCGCTATCCGTATACCTTGATGATTTCACAAGCAGTGACCGAGGCGGTACTGCTTGCGCGCTTCACTGAACTCTGTGGTCGAGTGCTGTGGCAGCGCGCGGTTACGGATGTGACACAGAGCGACGAAGGCGTGACCGCAACGCTGGACGACGGCACGCGGCTGCAGGCGCGGTATCTCGTAGGCGCCGACGGCATGCACAGCACGGTCCGCGAGCGAACCGGCATCGGATTCCCCGGCGGCAGCTATGGCGAGTCGTTCAGCTTGGCCGATGTGCGGCTCACCGGCTCTGTACCGAGTGACGAGGTGATCCTGTATTTCTCGCCCGCCGGCTTGGTCGTCGTCGCGCCGCTGCCGGACGGAGTTCATCGCATCGTGGCCACGGTCGAGCCGGCGCCGGAGCATCCAGACATCGGCTTCGTGCAGGCACTGCTCGATGCCCGTGGTGCAGAACGTCAAAGGCTCATCGTGAAGCAAGTCGTGTGGGGATCGCGGTTCCATGTCCATCACCGGGTGGTCGACACCTATCGCGCCGGGCGCATTCTACTTGCGGGCGACGCGGCGCACGTGCATAGCCCGGCGGGCGGGCAAGGCATGAACATCGGTATACAGGATGCGATGGTGTTGGCCGATTCGCTCGCGACCGCCCTCACCACCGGCAACGAGGAGCCATTGAACTCGTACGAGGCGATCCGTCGCCCCATAGCCAAGCAGGTGGTGGCCTTCACCGACCGGCTGACCAGACTGGCGACGGTCGGCCCTGGGCTCCGGCCGTTGCGCAACACCTTGCTGAAATTGCTGGCCTATGTCCCGGCTATTCGTCACCAACTCGCCTGGCGTTTGTCGGGTTTGGTGTATCGATAGGGTGCGGCCTCAGCTGGACTTTAAAGGTGGAGGAATGCGCCATGGCAGTAACCTTAATTAACGTGTTTTCAGTTCCGAAGGGCAAGGAAGATGAGTTCGTGAATTGGTGGAAAGACGTGAAGGCAAATATCACGAAGCAACCAGGGTTCATGAACGGAAAGTTCCATAGGAGCATCAAGCCAGACAGCACATTCAACTTCATTAACGTCGCGATTTGGGAAAATGAAGATGTGTACTGGAAAGCCTACGAAAAGAGCGTCACCCCCATGAAGACAAAATTGGGGCAGTTGGGCGTTGAAATGGTCCCGGCTCTCTACAATGTCGCTTTCGAGTACTGAACAAATTTTACCAGTGCCCTTGGTCGGACATGGTTCCTAGCAAAATAGATGGCGATGACGCGGAATTGTCGTGATCGGCGAGTTGATGCTCAAGCCGTGCTCTCCCTCCCTTCGATCAACTCTTGCGCAACTCGAAAGCTTTTCTGTAGCCTCAAGGTATGGATGATCTGAAGAAAAGAGCATATAGCGTATGGCTTATGGCCGATGGTACGAACAAGACATGTTTAAATTTATGATTTGTTGATTTGTTCATTTGTTGAATGCAGAAGTTCATCAGATCATCAAATCAACAGATCTATGCAGGATCGGCAGATCATCAGAGGTTAGGAATTTACGGACAAGGAGGTCTGCAATGCCACCCACAGTGAAAGCGATTCCGGAGGGCTATGAGGGCGCGACGCCCTACCTCATTATTAAGGGCGCAGCAACGGCGCTGGAATTTTACAAGAAAGCGTTCGATGCGACGGAGTTGATGCGGATGCCGGCTCCGGGCGGAACGGTCGGACATGCCGAGATCAAGATCGGCAAGGCCATCATCATGCTCGCCGATGAATTTCCTCAGATGAACTGCAAGAGTCCACAGGCCTACGGCGGGTCGCCGGTGAGCATCATGCTGTATGTTCAAGACGTCGATACGTTCGTCAACCGAGCAGTGACTGCCGGCGCGAAACTGCTCAGACCGGTGAAGAACCAGTTCTACGGTGACCGGTCCGGCAGTCTGGAAGATCCGTTCGGCCATCAATGGCACATTGCGACCCACGTGGAAGATGTGCCGCCCGCTGAAATGGCGAAACGCGCCCAAACTGCCCTGAAACAAGAAGGCGGCGGGTAAGCCGTTGCTCGAGCGGCGCCCGTGGACGAGTCGCAGGGCGTTCGGGCGCGAAGGAAACACCGATGAAGGAACGGGTTCATTTCATTGCGGCGACGGTGGCGACGCTGACAATCGCGGCATTCTTTGTGTCCACCCTGTTGGTCGAGTTCCTTGGATCGTCGGATACCGTCGCCCAGGTGAAGAGACTCATCGTCTTCCCCGGCCTGTGGATCTTGGTCCCTGCGATAGCAGCGACGGGAGGAACCGGCTTCGCACTATCAAAGTCACGACAGGGTCGGCTGGTCGACGCGAAAAAGAAGCGCATGCCGTTCATCGCGGCCAACGGCCTCATGATGCTCATTCCCTGCGCGATCCTTCTTGACTCTTGGGCATCACAAAGCCTCTTCGACGCGAGGTTCTATCTCGTGCAAGGACTCGAACTCGCGGCCGGAGGAACGAATCTGGTTCTCATGGGTCTGAACATGCGCGACGGATTGATGCTCAGTGGACGGGTGCGCCCAATCCGGCAGGGGAGTTGACGCGTTAACGCGCGCCGCTTTTTCTTGGCCAACAATGGCGGATGACCCTATGAAGGAAGATCTTGAAAAAGTGAAAGCGCTCGCCCGTGATCTGAGGGACGACAAGGAATCCCCGCGCAGGCCGCGGGAGACCCTGGGCGGGTATGCATTGGCCGCACGCGCGTTGGACAAGTGCCGCGCCACGCTCGTCGGCTGGCAGGGTGAATACTTTTCCAACTGCCCGCTGGATCAGCGATGGCTCAAGTTCGCGGAGATCGACTATGGAGCGTTCAAGGCCTATGTCGCCACCGGCGCGACGGATGAGCAGGTGGCCGGATGGATTGGCGAGCATGCCAAGAAGCGGTCGCCGGCCGAGATTGATGCATGGAACAAACAGGAGGGCGCGGTACGCATCAGTTGATCCATCGCGAAATATGACCAGCGCACAAGACTTGGTCGGTTTGCCGGAACTCCGCGCCGATGATCATTGAGGCATGACCGCTGTAACTGAGGAAGGGAGCACAGCTATGACGACAGCCGGCAAGCAACAGACAATGGAAACCCGACGCATCGGATCGCTCGACGTCTCCACAGTCGGCCTCGGTTGCAATAACTTCGGCCGGAAGCTCGATGAGCAAGCCACGGTTGCCGTGGTGCAGGCGGCGCTCGATGTGGGCATCACGTTCTTCGATACGGCGGATATCTACGGCGACACGAAGAGTGAACTCTTTCTCGGCCGGGCGCTTGGCAGACATCGGGATGAAGTCGTCATCGCCACGAAGTTCGGCATGGCCGTCGATGATAAGCGACGGGGCGCCAGGCCGGAGTATGTGCGGCAGGCTGCCGAAGACAGCCTGCGCCGTCTCGGCGCCGACTGCATCGATCTTTACCAGCTCCATCAGCCGGATCCGACGGTGCCGATTGCCGAAACGCTCGACGCCATGGATGACCTCGTGCGGGCCGGGCAAAGTCCGGGAGATCGGATGCTCGAATTTTTCCGTCGAGCAGATTCATGAAGCAGAGAAGGCCGTCAGGAACGGGGCTGCACGATTCGTGAGCGTGCAGAACGAATACAGTCTCCTGCACCGTGAGCCCGAGAAAGGAGTGCTCCCGGAATGCGAGCAACGTGGGCTGGCGTTCCTCCCATTTTTCCCACTGGCGAGTGGTCTGCTGTCCGGAAAATACCGGCGCGGCCATCCGGCTCCCCAAGGGAGCCGCTTGGCAGGCGGGCGCTACGCGGACGACCTCAACGAACAGAACCTTGCCATCGTCGAATTGCTCATTGAATTTGCCGCGCGCCGTGGCCATACATTGCTCGACCTCGCCGTCTCCTGGCTCCTCATGCGGCCGGCGGTGGCGTCCGTCATCGCCGGGGCAACCACACCGGAGCAAGTGAGGATGAATGTCGCCGCTGGGAACTGGCGGCTATCAGCGGAAGATCTGGCGGAGATCGATTCGAGACTCTTCCTCGCCTGAAAGCGCCTTGCCGCCATGGGCCTCCCTATTTTCCTGCCGCCGGCTCGCGATACTTGGCAAAACAAATGAGGTCGAGATGATGGTAATGGTTGGGAAGCACGGTCTCTGCCTTGTAGCCAAGGCTCAAGAAAAAGTGGACGTTTCTAGCCGTCCGCAACATGGTGCAAGCATAGAACTTGTGCGCACCGGTTGTGACTTGTTCGATTTCTCGCATCATCGCTTTCCCCACCCCCTGGTGCTGGTGCGAAGGACTCACGGATAGCAAGCGGATCACGCAGACACCGGCCACGCTCCAAAAGCGTACCGACCCGGCAATGACTCCATCTGTCTCCGCTACGAAGATGCGTTTGTCCTTCGCATCTTGCTTGAGGCTGTCGAGCGTTTCGGTTGTCCATGCGCTCACTTCATACATCGTGGCGTAATCGCCGAAGGCCTCCCGCTGCACTTGGAGGAGTGCGGCGAAATCAGCTTCTGTCGCTGGTCTGATGCGGATCATGATCGACTCTCCTCGCCTGTGTTGACTAGAGTGGGAACTGTCACTTCGGGGCTTCGGGCCCTGGTTAAAGAGCATGCCACCTTTTTCCTTTGTTCCGACATCATGAGATCATGACTCCCATGGCAGTGCCACTCGCTGAAGTGCGGTCATGGGATCGTGCTTCCGTAGGATCGCCAGCTGTGCTTCGTTCTTGACCAGCAAGGTCCCGGCGAAGCCGAGCGCATTGATCGCGATGCCCTCGAAATATTCTTGTGACCTTGGCACCAGCAAGAGCCAGCGGCGAGTCGCAAGCAGATTGTATGGAACCGAAGTGGCGTGGCCGCTCGGTCTCGCCTCGACGGACAACCCCACGGCGCGGAGCAGCGAGTGATAGCAGGCGAGCAATGAAGCGGCGCCGTCCTTTCGCGGATCGAACCATGCAGGATCCATCGGAGCATAGGCATGCAGGAACGGCAGTCCGGGCACCATTCCTGTGGTGCCGGTCATCCGCACGAAGCGCAACAACGGCTCGATCGGCAGCTGGGGCTCGGATGAATCCACAAAAGGGATCAGCTGTAGGTGCTTGTGGGGCTGGCTGGCTCCTGCGGCTGGTCCGGCGTTGTAGAAGCCCAGTCCGTCGATCTCAGTAAGACAGATCAGGAGAGCGGTGCAATCGTCAAGGGTTAGCAGCGCCTCCTGAGGCTCGAACGTCCGGGTGACGATCAAGAGGTGATGATCGGCCAAATTGAACTTGTTCAGCAGGGCGACGTGGGTCGGGGAGATCTCTGCCACGAACAGGTCGGGATCGTAGGGCAGGAAGGGGTTGGCGTCTGGCTGCGCGGTCTTCGTCTCCTGCTTTTTCGCCAGACTGCTGACGACGCGCACCTGAAATGCGATGCCGCTTTGCTCAATCACTTCCGACGTCGTGGGGATCGATTGGATCGCCCCGCAGCTGCGGGCATGGGTTGTTTGTTCGAGCAGGGACGGCCACAGCGCGTCCGGCTTCAGCAAATGGTCGTGCTTAGTCATAAATTGAGCTGCTCGCTTTCCCATGCTAACGTTAGCCTCCAACTTGAGCAATATCGTGACCATGGCAAGCGGAACCGCAAGATCCGGTCTATCATTCAGAGGAAAGCACGCCGAGCAAAAGGTGCAAGGCTACCGGTGACTCGTCATCCATGAGCAAACCCCACTTCACGATCATGGAGCTGAAGCCCTCGGAGTTGCGTGGACTTGCCAATGGCACCTATCCGCCAGCTTATCTAAGGTTGGAGCGTGGCTCGTGGTAGAGGGGGACATGACGTGCCGCGAGCCGATGTCCTGCGTCGATTTAACCGAAGTTGGAAAAACTTTCAGTCGGTGTGTCGGCAGTTGGCAGATACGTGGTCAGTGTATGATAATTCGGGGGATGCACCTAGATTACTGGAGGAAGGTCCATGAAAGCGGTACGTGGAACAAAGGAAACTCAATTGTTCTCTCAGAGCGTCGGACGAGCGCTGCGCAGGGCTGCCAAGGTTGCACGGAAAACGGCGCGGGCCTATGGGACCCCCATCTATGTGTGGGAGAACGGCAAGGTCGTCGCCAAGAAACCGTAACGCTAGCGCACAAATAAACATCTGATGATCTGCTGATTTTGTGATCTGATGAAGTTCTGCATTCAACAAATGAACAAATCAACAAATTCCTAAACTTATCTGATGATCCGCCGATCTGGTGATCTGTTGACGTGTCAATCTGATGGCCTTCTGACATTCAACAAATGAACAGATCAACAAATCATGAATTTGTGTTGGTTACGTTCCTACCGGCCGCCGTGCACGACGATCTGGCGCTGGCGATAAATCGACAGCGCACGCAGTTCCGATTCTTCTGCCTCGTCACTTCGTCCCATCTTCTGGTAGAGATCGCCCAACAGAGACCACGCCGCTGCCTGAGTCGCTGCGTTGCGCATGGTTTGAGAGAGCAAGAGCGCGCGGTTCCCCGATGCAATGCCTTCGGGCAACCGGCCATCTTCACCATAGATATGAGCAAGTCGGAGCCGCAGCGCAGCTTCGACGGTCATGTTCTGTTCCAGTTCAGCTAGATGGAGGCCGTCCTCGTAATACCGGCGGGCGTCGGTTGCCCGATCCAGCAGCCAGTGCGCGGTCCCAAACGCCACGACTGTCGACAGTTCCTGATCCCGATCCTGACGGGTACGCGCGTCTTGCCATGCCTGCTGTAGTAACGACAGGCCTTGCTCGCTCAAGCCGTCGCCCACTTGTAGCAGTCCCAGCTGAACCGTCGCGTCATTCCACCCATGTCGCTCCTTGGCGCGGTCGAACAAGCTGACGGCTTGGCTGAACGATGCACGAGCGTCCTCAAGGTGTCCCAGCCGAGCGGAGACGCGCCCCATGACCACGAGAGCCCGTGCATGAGCGATCCGGTCGGATGACCGGGCTAAGATGGGCACGGCTTCCTGGAGCGCCCTGTCGGCATCTTGGAACTTGTCTTGACGTTCATACACCTGGGCGATTTTCACCAAGGTGGTGGCAATGCCGCGGGCTTGCTTCTTCTCCCGAAAGGTCGACAGCGCGAGCTGATAGTACGTGAGGGTTTCGGGAAAATGCTGTTGGTAATCGTGGATCTCGCCGATCCGGAGCAGTTCGTCGCCGGTGAGTGTGCGGTCCGAGGACGTGCGTTGAACGGAGACCGAATGTGGTGGAGACCAGTCAGGACTCTGGTGCGAGAGTGGAACTAGAAGTAGGAGCAAGGCGACAATCACGAGGCAACCCTCTTGAAAAAAGCAAACCGGACGCAAGCGACCCTGTGGCGTTCCGGCGTCGATGCGTCATGCATCCCATGTACGGCCAGTTCAAGGATGCGCCCGCGTGATGCGGAGATCAAGGCAGGAACTCACCGGGTTCGCACCCTTCCGTACTTCCACCGTTCAAAGACATGGTCAAGTGGCAGGACGTGGATCATGGTGCTCATCCTTGTTCGACCTCATTGAGCGAGATCACAGTCCGGCGGTGACATCGATCGTCACGATGTTGGAATTGCTGGTCCAGCCCTACCGCGATCAGAAGGAGGAATTGGCACAGAAGATCTTTGCTCTCGTGAGTTCATATCCGGGGATTGAATGGGTTCCGATGACCATGAATGTGGCGGATCAAGCAGCCGAGTTGCGTGGTCGCTATCGGCTCAGCACGCCCGATGCCATACAATTGGCCACCGCCATCGGTCACAAGGCCACACGCTTTTATGGGAAATGATCGGAGCCTGCTGCGGGTGAAGGAGATTGAATGTGTCATTGTGGATGAGCTGACATGACCACCGCCGTGAACGTGAAGATCACGCCCATCAGGTCCTGCACGTGTTGCACTTGGAGTTAGAACCTAACTCTCCAAAATGAGCCGAATAAAGGGATAATCGGCTCAGCATTATAAGTTTATTGAGCCGAATACGTGTTACAATCGGCTCATGACCTATAACTGGCAGCACAGGGACTGGCCTGGATTCCGATATGACCTGTCGGGCGTCGACGACGCGCTTCTGGCTTATGCCGAAAGGACCGGGCGCGTGGGCGGCCTTTTGAAAGGGTTACCGGAGGATACCCAGGTGGAAGCAATCATCGATACGATGGTCGCGGAAGCGGTGAAAACCTCGGCCATCGAAGGCGAGTATCTCAGCCGCAAGGACGTCATGTCGTCGATCCGCAGGAACCTTGGCCTCGGCGGAGAGGACAAAGGGAGTGGGGACAGGCGGGCTGAAGGGGCGGCGGCGCTTATGGTGGATGTGCGCAGCAGCTTCGCGGCTCCACTTTCGGAAGAGAAGCTGTTCGAATGGCATCGCATGATCATGGCCGGGAGTCGGGGCATTCAAAGCGGCCGATGGCGGACCCATGCCGAACCGATGCAAGTGGTTTCCGGGCCGGTGGGCAAGGAAAGGGTGCATTTCGAAGCTCCTCCTTCATCCAGGGTTCCGGCAGAGATGAAGCAGTTCATCACGTGGTTCAATGAAACCGGCCCCGGCGGCAGGAAGGAAATAAGGAAGCTTGTCGTGCGATCGGGTATCGCCCATCTGTATTTCGAATCCGTCCATCCGTTTGAGGACGGGAACGGCCGGATCGGCAGGGCGATCTCCGAAAAGGCCCTCTCGCAAGGGCTCGGCCGGCCTGCGTTGCTGAGCCTTTCGCGCACGATCGAGGCGAACAGAAAACAATATTATGCGGCGCTGCAGGCGGGCCAGCAATCGAACGAGATCACGCCCTGGGTAAGCTGGTTTGTGAATATAGCGCTCGAGGCCCAGATCCGGACGGAAGAGCAAATCGATTTCACTCTGAAAAAGACCCGGCTCTTTGACCGTTTCCGCGACCGACTCAACGAACGGCAGCTGCAGATCCTGGGGAAGATGCTGGAAGATGGCTCAAAAGGCTTTGAAGGCGGGATCAGCGCAAAGAAATACATGTCCATCACGGGTGCGTCCAAAGCTACGGCGACCCGGGATCTTCAGGACCTCGCTGAGCAGGGAGTGCTCGTTCCTTTCGGCGGCGGGCGCAGCACGCGCTACAGGATTAATTTGTAACTTTGGCTGGGCAGCGCATTTCGGTTCAGATTCAATGTCCTCCTCTGGCCTCGTGACGCGAGATGCCACAGTCTTTGCCTCACCGAGCAAGAGCAGCCTGACAAGGAGTCGTGAGGGACAACTTTAGCGGCGGCCGCCACGGCCACCGCCGAAGCGACCGCCTCCGGAGTGTCCGCCTCCACCAGAATGTCTTCCACCCCCGCCGAAATGTCGCGGGCTCACGGACGCGCTCGGCGATGGAACGGACGGGGCGGTATGAATGTTCGGAGGACTTGGGCGCCAGAAATGGGAGGGATGAAGTTGGTATTGTTGCGGTTGCGGCGAAGGCTGATGAGTGACCGGGGGGACGGATCGCGGCGTCGGAATGCTGACGATGTCGCCTACTTTTGCAGGCACGCCTGAAGGTGTGAGCAGGGGCGGCGACTGATGACGATGCATATGGGGAGCAGGGGGGACGAGCAACGATTGTCGCGGCGGCGCACTGTTGCTCGGCGTGGCAGTCGGCACCTGCCCCGGCAGGGCCGTGACCATCTGTTGCGCGAGCGGAAGGTGCCGATGCCGTGGGTAGAGACGCTGCGCCTGCAGCAGTAAACCATTGATGCCGGCTACTCCGACCCAGGGATAGGAAGAGAAGCCGGGAGTCGCATAGACCACGCTGGTCCAGGCTTGCGACACGAGGGCATTGGCTTGCAGCTCGTTCAACGTGTCCTGCCGTCGCTGACCCGCTGCTTGCACTTCCTCCGGCGATGCAGCATCGGCCAAGGCTTGGTTGGCGGCATCGAGCTGTTGCTGCAATTGGTCCGTTTCCTCCCGGAGTGCTAAGAGCTCGTTCTTGGCGCTGTCGTTTTCGCGAAGGGCTGCAATGGCGTGCGCGACTTCGTTCGGGTCGACCTGCGCCGTGAGATCGGCACGGATCACGACGACGTCTCCTTCCAGGTTCGTCGTGATGGTCTGATCCAACACCCTGACGATTCCCGCCGTGTAGGTCCGGATGTCGTCCCTCGTGACATCCATGTTTCTCACTTCGGTGACGTTCTCCAAGTAGGTGGCGATCTGTTCGAGCGCGTCTCTTTTGGCGGCTTCGACAGCCATGCGCACGGCATCGGTCCGAGTGTCGTAATCGCCCATGCGGTATTCGCCGCTGGCTGTGACGACCCGGGTATTCTCAGATGGAGGTGATGGTTCAGCGGTGATTGCAGGTGGAGCGGGCGGGGGTGGCTCCGTCGGTGTGACGAAATTAAGTGTGGTGACCTGGCTCCGATATTTCTTCGGAATCGAGTCCAATTCCGTGGTGAAGGTCAGCGTGCCGGAGTCTTCCGTATAGGTGTAGATAGTGGAAGCAGAGCTTATCAAGACATTGCGAGGCAGGGCAGAGAGGCACAGGAAGAAAACAACCAATAATGCAAACTTCTGCCGGGAGATGTACATCGCGCGTTCCCCCGTCTCTTGGCCTCTTCAGATTACCACATTATTGGGTAGAACATCTTCAAGCCTGTCCTTGGACAAATCCATCCAATCGGTGTCGGGTTCTGTCGCCTCGGCCAATCCATGCTTGTTACCCGGCCGGCTCAGGGACACTCGGTGCTCACAAGACACTGCCGCCTCACGGGACACCGCCCGCTCACCACTCGCGGGCGTCCACAATCGTTTCAAGACACTGGGCGCTCACCGTCTCGCGCCCGTTCACAACCTTGACGTGCATTAGTCTGCACGTCGTGAACCTCATGATTCTTCGCGCCGTGGACCTCAGCGGCGTTCATATCTGTAAAGCCGGGAAGGGGTTCTACACCGTTATCATGGACGGTTGAGTTAATTAAGAGTCGTTCTCGGTTTAGGTGGATGAGAGTTGCCGCGTCACGCACGACGCTGACTTTACACTCCATAGGAAGAGCCTTCGGGATGATTATCGAGAGTCTGTCTCTAGGCAACTCGCGCGCGCAGGCTATTTCCTTCTCCACACTTCCAATTTCTGCAACAAGTGGGTACGTATCGACAGCTGCCAACGGATGCGTTATAAGATGAGCATGCTTTCAAAACGATCCATCAAGACTCCGTCACTCAGGGGACGGTACGTGACTGATCGAAAAGGCAAGAGGACGGGGGTCGTCCTCTCGCTGAAACGGTACTCACGGCTGATGGAAGATCTACACGATCTCGCCGTTGTTGCCGAGCGCCGCAATGAGAAGCCGGTTACTGCCGAAGATATGAAGAAGCGGCTTCGCAAGCGTGGCCACCTATAGTCTCTGCTACAAGCCGTCTGTCGAAAAAGATCTTCAGTCGATTCCCCGCCCTATCGTTGGTCGTATTATCGAGCGTGTCGAATCGCTTGCCGTCTAATCCATTTCCTCCTCAATCAGCCAAGTTGCAAGGAGCCGAGCGGTTGTATCGCCTACCGAGTCGGGGACTATCGAATCGTGTACGAGGTGAACACAGACGCGATGCACATCATCGTGCAATATGTTCGTCATCGTCGCGAGGTGTATCGACGGCTTCTCTAGACCTCGGCGGAGCACAGCTGAAGATAACATGGAATTGCCCACCGCCGATCTCTTACCCAGCCAGTTGACTTCTCTCTACGACGAAGGTAGAAGGACTGGCCTGTGGCCTGTCACACTCCTTGAAAATGAGTGATTAGCATAATGTCCCGTTCGATCCTTCAACCGTTTGCTTCATCTTATGATGAATGGGGCCACACGGCCCGTCATCTTTCCTTCTGACGATGACCTGCCAGTGGAGGGTCTCATGCCACTTCAGCGCAAGAAGCTGGTCACGATCGTTGCCGAGGCAATCCTTGAGCCTAAATTGAAGACATTGGTCGTCGATGCGGGCGCGACTGGGTACACCGTCACGCCGGCGACCGGTTGGGGTAAGCATGGCACTCGATCGAGTGGGATTGATTCCGACGGCAACATCGTCATGACGGTTCTCACGGGCGAGGAGGTCGCCGCGAAGATCTTGAAGGAGATCGAACGCAATCTCATCAAGCACTACGGCATTATGGCCTATCAAGTCGACGCGGAAGTGCTGTAAACGAACCCTCCTCGTTGCGATCTGTCCCGCTCCCGTGAGGCCATGATGCAAGCCCTCCTGTGAAGATACAGGTCTTGCATTGCGAGATTGTGGACCTCATCCGTGGGCGGCCGTGTGAACCAGTCGTACCTTGCATTTTGGCCGCGCCGGACTGACCTTATCGCCCAGGAGGCAAGATGGCGCAACAGAATCAATTCAAGATCGAGCTTGAGCAAGAAGACGATGGACGCTGGATTGGCGAGGTGCCGGCGCTTCCTGGTGTGGCGGCCTATGGTCCCTCTCGGGCCGAGGCACTTGCAGCGGTGCAAGTGCTGGCACTACGAGCTATGGCCGATCGCCTTGAGCATGGAGAGACCCTTCCTGACGAATTTTTGAACGTCTCATTTATCGCGGCATGAGCCGCTGGCCTTCGACTCAGGCCTCTCGCGATCTGTCTGCGCTTCTCCGCATCGGCTGGCAAATCAAACGAACCACAGGTTCCCCCGAGTGCTCTCACGGACTGGGTGGCTGGATGTGGTATTCGCCTTTCACGATCGAGACGAGATCGGGCCCAAGATGCTTGCCCGTCTCGCAAAGGTCACGGGACTTACACCCGACGATCTGTAGGGAATGGATAGTTGTTAGGAAATGATGCGAGTTCGTCCGCACGCTCTGCGAACAATTCACAAAAAGATTCGACTCATCACCGATTCATCGCACCAACCCAGTTGACACCATCTCTCCCGAACAGTAGCTTGGGCCAATTTCACTACCGCCCAGCCCAATGAGGAGATTTCATCATGCCGACTCAGGATCGAGCCGCAGCACCGACACCCCAATTGTTTTTCCAGACAGCCAATGCCTACCAGCGCTCACAGGCGCTGAAGGCCGCCGTCGAACTGGATTTGTTTACCGCCATCGGGGGCGGACATGACACCATGGATGCCCTGGCGCAACGGTGTGGCGCGGCGCCGCGCGGTGTGCGCATTCTGGCTGACTATCTGACCATCCAGGGCTTCATTATTAAGGAGGGAGGTCGTTACAAGCTGACGCCGGACTCCGCGCTGTTTCTCGACCGTCGGTCCCCGGCCTATATGGGGTCTGTCTTGGGCTTCCTCCATGCACCGAAGTTTACCGAGGCGTTCCAGAATTTAACCGAGGCGGTCCGCAAGGGAGGCACTGTGGCCGGCGAGTCCGGCACCGTCGCGCCCGAACATCCGCTCTGGGTGGAATTCGCAAAATCCATGATCCCCATGATGGCCAAGCCGGCGGAGGAGATCGCGCTCTTCGTGAGGCAAACTCAGCCTGGCGTGCAGAAGGTCTTGGACATTGCGGCGGGGCACGGCCTCTTCGGCATCGAGATCGCCAGGCGGCTTCCGGAGGCCAAGATCGTAGCCCTCGACTGGCCCAACGTGCTGGCGGTCGCGCAGGAGTTGGCGCGTGAGGTGGGCGTACAGTCCCGCTATCGAACCATTGCTGGGGATGCCTTTCAGCAGGAACTCGGGACTGGCTACGACTTAGTGCTGCTGACCAATTTCCTCCATCACTTTTCCGCCGCCACCTGCGAGACGTTGCTCCACAAGATTCACCAGTGCCTCGTTACCGACGGCCGGGTGATTACGCTGGAATTCGTGCCCAACGACGACCGTGTGACGCCCCCGCCGGTGGCGGAATTCAGTCTGATTATGCTCGCCACGACGCCTGAAGGTGACGCCTACACGTTCAAGGAATACGAACAGATGTTCAGCGGCGCGGGCTTCTCCCGCACGGAGCTGCATCCGGTGCCGGGTTCGGTCGAACAGGTGCTTGTGTCCTACAAATAGTTTGGTGCACGGCCTTTCAAGGATGAGGGGTCAGGTTTCACACCACACCGTCAAGAAGGAGTCGTTATGAAAGTACCATTCACCATCGGCTCGGTCGGGCACTTCGGAGTCGCCGTCCGTGATCCGTGGCGCAGCGCGACATGGTTCGTGCGGGTATTGGGATTGCGCAAGGAGTTCGAGTACGAAGGCGGCGTCGCGGTCGGCAACGACAACGTGACGATCGTGTTTTCGAAGGGCAAGCCGTCGCCGAAAACGATTGGGCACATGTCCTTTCATCTGCCGAACATGAACAGCCTGCAAAAGGCGCTGGCGCATCTGAAGAAGCATAAGGTGGAGGTGGAAGACCCGGGCGACGAAATTGGCCCGGAGGCACCTGGATCCCCGAACATGGGCCTCTGGTTCCACGATCCCGACGGCTACCGCTGGGAGCTGTCCGTTCAAAGCAAACAATAGCGCGCACGGCACGAGGCTTGCCGCGAGTACGGTTGGTGGCGGCAGTTTGTCGGCTGGGTCACTGTCCCACTTCAGCGTCAGGGCCGCCTGGCACGATTGACAGAATGATCAACACGCCGTAGCCTGGGACTCTTTCTTTCGATGTCCGCCGGCACAATGCAGCCGCCAGGTCCCCATCGGCCCTCGACTAAGGAGGCTACATGGTCCCCCATCCGGTATCCCGATTTCTATCTGCTATCACCCTGGGCGTCTCCAGCCTTCTTGCCTCCTGCGCCGCGCTCGAATTCGACCGCATGACCGGCACGACGTTCCCCGCGCAGCAGATGATCAACGGACAAGCCGTGAGTCTCGCCTCCATCTACGACGATGCCGGGATCAACGTCGATGTGCAGGAGGATGAGACGGGGATTCAACCTCTCAATATTCCCGAGGACGACTGCATCAGCGACGCTGAACTCTCCGCATTGGAAAACGGCCATCGTCACCTCTCGCTCTTTCCAAGCTCTGTGTGTCCGTTTCAGTTCTGCAATACCTATCATCTCTATGGCGTGGTCGTGAATCATCACGGCGAATTCCTCGACACCTGCGTTCCCGGTTTTGTCCTGGGCAAGATGTGGCAGGGCCATACCCGCTCGGCCTTTGTGATTTATTATGCGATGGAGACCATTCAGACCAATGGTCCCGAGTATCTACGCACGACGGCCCATGAGGTGGGGCACGCATTCAACCTGCATCACAGCGACGGCAACGGCACGTCCATCATGACGCAATCCGACGATCTCATTGGAGATGCGGTATTCCGATTCTCCGATCAGAGCAAGGACCATCTGGCGAATCATCCGGCGAAATGCAAGTATCCGGGAGCCGTCGGCGGCGCGCCGTTCACGTGGGTCATCAACGACCATGCGGTCTGGCCGCACACCGAGGAGTTGACGGTGACCACCTGCGAATGAGGGCCAAACATCTCATGCGTCACGGCATCGGTGGGGGCATCGTGTTGTCGCTGTTCCTCCTCGCCGGCCACGGGTTTTGCCAGGAACGTCCCGGGTCCGGTACGCTCGAACTGAGGTTGGAGATTGAAAAGGCGGCGGTGGTACTCGGCGAACCGGTCTATGCCGCCTTGAGGCTCAAGAATACCGGCACGGCGCAGGTAGACGTGGCCAAGGTACTCGATCCGCAAACGGGGGACGTGCGCATCGAGGTGTTCAACTCCGCCAAGCCATGGCGTGTGTTTCTCCCGTTGTTTCATGCCGATGCCGTGCACGCCCGCATGTCCCTGGCGCCGGGCGAAGTGGTTGCCGCAGCTTTCCCGATTTTCTACGGCTCCCTCGGCTGGACCTTCGACCGCGCCGGAACCTATCGCGTGACCGCCGTGTACCGCCGTTCCGGCGGGACGCAAGAAGGCGCGGTGCGATCGAATACCGTGAACGTCACCGTCGAAGACGAGGGTGGGATCGGTACCCCATTGCTGGAGAAGACTCCGGCGAGCGAGGAGGCAGGAAAGTTTCTCCTGTGGCAGCGGGGGGACCATTTGCAGGCGGGTCAGGCGCTGCTGACGAAGTTCCAGCAACAGTATTCCAGCTCGCCGGTGGTCGATTACGCCGTCCTGGCGCTCGGCAGAAACATGAGCCGGCATTTTCGCAACTATGCACTCGGCCGCATCCGCCAGCGCGACTGTGCCGCGGCGCTGCAGTACTTTCATCAGGTGCGATCCGAACGCCTGCCGGCACTGTTGCAAGTCCAGCAACGCCTGGATGAAGCGCGGTGTCTTATCGCCATGTCCCAACCGGATCGGGCCCAAGAAGCGTGGCGCGAGGCCGAGACGTTGAGCGGCGGCCGCCCGGAGTTCCAACTTTTGTTCCAGCAGGCGGCGCGGTTAGAACCGGCCCTGCGGCAGACTCCCTAGTACGATTCGCCCACCTTCCTTTAGAAAAACGTCGTCATAGCGGCCGGAATCGGGGAGACGCCCGCCCGCTCTTGTGTTTTTCACAGCCAATTTGGTAACTCAGCGGTCGCAGACCCATACTTCGGCCGGTAACCGTCCTCACTAACGGAAGGAGCGCCCATCGTGCGTATCTCCCACCTGCCATCCTGGCATCGCTTCACCTACACCCAACTCTATCCAGCGGTCCTCGGGTCCATGTTGTATGACGTGCTGCACGTGACGGAAGGCTGGGGCGCGCTCCAGGTATTGGAACTCTCCATCACGGTGCTTTATTGCGTGGACTACTTTCATCTTCAGGGTGATCTGGGGTCAGATCAGCTTCCTCACGGCACCTGGCGCGATACGGCGCTGGATGCTTTCATCGCCATTGCGTTCGGGCTGGCCTACTGGCAGGCATCAGATAGGCACCTTTTCGCGTGCTATGTATGGCTGAGTACCGCGGGGGTGCTCATCCTCATCTACAATCTGACGCCGGCCAGGCGTTCGATCGGAGTCGTTCTGCCACATACCGTGCTGGCAGGGCTGTTTGTCCTTCTTGCTTGGCTCGCGACGCGGACGGACGGCGTCACGTGGACCTTTGCGACCATCTCCTGGATACCGGTGCTCTGGTATGCCGCGTATGTCTTCACACTTGCCAACCGCCTAATCCAACCAAGGCAACCTGCAACTGCTGGGTAATAAAAGGTACGTGGCGCTTTGACCGCGAAGCGCAGTGCATTTGGTTGAAATTCATCCTGTGCCTCACCCAGCCAGTTGACTCCATCCCTCGCGATCGGTAGCTTGGGCCGGTGTCGAATCATGACACCCCTGTCCCTCCTTCGCTATGGCGGGATGGCGGCTGAACTTGGGCGTTGGGCATCACTCCTGGGCGGAAACGAGCGAGAGAGTTGGATAATGAGTCAAGCACTGAAGGGCAAAGTGGCGTTGGTCGCAGGGGCAACGCGCGGTGCGGGCCGCGGCATCGCTGTCGAACTGGGCGCGGCTGGGGCCACGGTGTACTGCACTGGTCGCACCACGCGCACGCAACGTTCCGAGTATAACCGTCCCGAAACGATCGAAGAGACCGCCGAGCTGGTGCAGCACGCAGGCGGCCAGGGCATAGCCGTGCAAGTCGATCATTTGGACCCGGCGCAAGTACAAGCGCTGGTGGCGCGTATCGAGCGTGAGCAAAGTTGCCTGGATGTTCTGGTCAACGATGTGTGGGGGGCGGATTTTTTGGCCGAGTGGAACGTGCCGGTTTGGGAGCATTCTCTCGAAAAGGGCTTGCGTATGCTGCGGCTCGCCATTGACACGCATATCATCACCAGCCACTTCGCACTACCCCTCTTGATCAGGAATCCCGGCGGACTGGTCGTCGAGATGACGGACGGCACTGCCGAATACAACAGTGCTAAGTACCGGTTGTCGCTGTTTTATGATCTCGTCAAGACTTCGGTCATTCGCATGGCTTGGGCGCAGGCGCAAGAGCTTCGGCCTCATCAGTGCATAGCCGTTGCGCTGACTCCCGGCTGGATGCGCTCCGAGATGATGCTGGATGCCTACGGCGTCAGTGAAGCCAACTGGCGTGATGCCACCGCGAAGCAACCGCACTTCGTCATCACCGAAACGCCACGGTACGTCGGGCGTGCCGTCGCCGCCCTCGCTGGAGATCCCGAGGTGGCGCGCTGGAGCGGTCAGTCGCTGTCGAGTGGCCAGCTCGCCAAGATCTACGGCTTCACCGATCTCGACGGCAGCCAGCCCGATGCTTGGAGGTACGTCCCCGAAGTTCAGGATACCGGCAAACCTGCCGACGCGACCGGCTATCGCTGACACCGGCGGCGAACCCGATCGCGTAGTTCTCGGGGAGGCGCTGGTAAGCTTCGTCGAGATCGAGACTGTCGTCGCCTTGTTGGGCGGATCAGTTCAGGATCCTGCGGAGGATAAGGATCAAATACAGCTTCTATCCTTTGTCATGGTCACGTCCGAAAACGGCGAGTGCTTGGCCGATGGATAGGGCATAGGAGAGCGTATGGACCACCGCGATTCGGATATTTGCCTACCGGGCACTCCAGACGCGTGATCCGCGTTTTGATGGGCGCTTTCCTACCGCGGCAGCTGCCCAGGAGAATGGCTTTCGTGCATACCTTCGCTGCCGTCCCGAGATCTCGCCCGACCTGGCATGTTGGCGCGGTACCTCGAATACCGTCTCCCGCGCATTGGCGCCCTGGGGGCCCTCCGGGAACCGGATGCCTTCCCGGCTACGGATATCGGCATCTTGCGAGGCGCAGCAAGCCTCGATGGCGTTGTGCTCACCGCTCCACAACTCATCAGGCGTGCAGAGGCATGGCGACCATGGCGCGCCTATGCCGCCCAGTATTTATGGATCGCGATAGCACCGTCCAAAAATCGCCAGAGGCTTGTCATGCCCCATAAGCTTCGCTTTCCTTACCGAGAAGCTCGCGACCCCAATTGGAGAGCTGATTGTGATTTGCGATGAACAAGGTCGTCTGCGAGCAACAGATTGGAGCAACTACGACGCACGCCTGCACCGTCTGCTCGCGCGTCACTACGGAGAAGATCACTTCACGCTGACACCGGCCCAAAACGCATCCCGCCTCACCTCGGCAATTGCTGCTTACTTCAATGGAGATATCCACGCGATTGATTCCCTTCCCGTAGCCACGGAAGGAACTGCCTTCCAGAAGAGCGTGTGGCAGGCGTTGCGTTCCATCCCCGCAGGACAGACCATCAGCTACGGCGAGCTCGCTCTTCGACTAGGAAAACCGGCGGCAGTGCGCGCCGTTGGACTCGCCAACGGAGCGAATCCGATCGGCGTCGTCGTGCCCTGCCATCGCGTGATCGGAGCAAACGGTTCGCTCACCGGTTACGGTGGGGGACTGGAGCGCAAGCGATGGCTGCTTAACCACGAGAGACAGTTTCAGTTGCCGGCTGTTAGTTTCTAGCCTTTGAGATATTCGAGTACGCACAGAAAGGGTATCCGTTATCGCCCGGCTAGAATATAGCGTGTTAGTCTTTTCTTCGAATGTGGACCTTTCGGCGAGCGCTGCGAAGCTCGTTGAGCCGTCCAACAAAGCGGTGCAGTCGAGCTGGCGCTCGCCTTATCTGAATTCGAATTGGGCGTCTCTCCGAAGAGGCCGGAGCAGCACGATGAGCTTGCGAATAACTCGACCCTTTGGGCAAAACTGTGGTGTTTGCCTTTCATGACCGCGACGAGATCGGTCTACCCCAGGGTCGCGAGCCTGCCATCGACCCGACTGCATTCATGAATTGAAAATAAACTCCATCTGAATTACAGTTCGGGCGTCCGCGCCCAGTCGAAGAAACGACGTCTCCGAGCCTATCAACTCAAGCGGGCCGGAGCCGGCCGGACGTTTGAAGACAACGAGGTGTCTGACCGATGGTCGGATGGTGGCGCCATCTGGCAGCCTGGTCCCTGCTGGCCTTGTTGCTGTGGGGTTGTTCTTCCGCGCCGCCGGCATCGGATCGCCCGCCGGACTCCTTGTCCCGGGCCGACACGTTCAAGGTCCTCACCTACAACACCCTGCATGGATTGCAAGTCGAGCGGTTTTGGGTTCGTCCCGGTGAAATGCTTGAGCAGCAGTCAGCGCGATTCAATCTCCGTGTAGACCAACTGGCGGAGACGCAACCGGATCTTGCTTTGCTACAGGAAGTCAACCCGCTCCCTCACATGGCCGAACGGTATGTCGAGGCGCTAAAGGCCCGCGGCCTGCACTACTCACAGGTGCACCAGGTCGATGCCTGCGGTCTTCGCCTACCGGGCTTCGCGTTACTGAAAGATCTCAACAATGGGCTCGTGATTCTTGCGAAAGCGCCGCTTCTGCTGCAACGGCTCGATGGCCTCAAACTCAGCGGAACCGGCGGTTGTCACGATCAAGTGGGATGGCAGCTCGGCGAGTTGCGCTACGCGCTGATCGCGGAGGTCACGTCGCCCGCCACTCAGGCGAAGTATCTGGTCAGCACGGCACACCTGCACTCGGGCATCGAACGCGACATGTATTTTCTCCATGCCTTGATGGAGGCGCACCAGCAGGGCCGCCTCCATCATTACGATCACCTGATGGTCGCGTTGAAAGAGGATCAGGAGCTTCGCCTCCGGGAATTGCACACGTGGATCAAGGCGCTGCACCGGTATCAAGAGGACGGACCCTATATAGGTTTGATCATCGGAGGGGACTTTAACTTCGAGCCCGGTTCCCCGGAATATCGGGAACTCGAGCGTCTTGGGTTACAGGACACGGCGGAGCTGGCACCGGAGATGCCGATGCTGAACACGTATGATCCAACGGTGAATCCTCTGGCCGGTCATGAAGAAACGGGATTACCGCCGGAGTTCGATCTCGCCATCGCCGTCGAATCGACCGCCGACCGACAGGAGATCATCGCCGACTACCGCCGAGCCATCAGCCAGGCGCGAAGAATTGATTTTCTGTTCAGCATGTCGTTCATGTCCAAGGCCTGCCTCAAGCAGGCCTTGTTCGGGCAAACGGTGTCGGGCGATCGGCTCGCCGGCTCCGACCACTATGGTGTGATCAATACCTATTCCTATCACATGCCCTGCTGAGCGACCCCACATTTTGTGATGATCTACACACACGTCCTCAACCGAGGGGGCAAAGGTGTGCGGAGCCCAGCCGATGCGCTGAGCCAAGGATTGGGTCCTTCGCAGCTATAACGGAACTATACCGGTCTGTATAGCACGCCAAAGCATCGCTTCGGATAGCGTTGACAAGTGATGGACCATGCGCAAGAATCTCGCGCCGACGTGCAGTCTTTTGGTCGCCCAAGCTCGCCCAGCCCATCACCGAGTTCATCGGCGGCCGCCATCCCGAGGTCGCAAAAATCTCATGGTCGCGCAGCACCGTGTGGGTGGACAAGGCGCAGACCACCGGCTTCAAGGGCGTGCGCGAGGAGGTGTGGAATTTCCACATCGGCGGCTACCAGGTCTGCGAGAAGTGGCTCAAGGACCGCAAGGGCCGCGCTCTCTCGAAGGACGACATCGCTCATTACCAGAAAATTGTCGTCGCCCTCGCCGAGACGATCCGCCTGATGAAGGAGATTGACGAGGTCATCGAGCAGCACGGCGGCTGGCCGCAGGCGTTCCAGACCGGCGAGGCCAAGGCCGCGACCGCCAAGGTCATCCCGTTCCGCCCGCGTACCGTCGAGCCCAAGCCCGAGGAGCGCTACGTCACCTGCGTGCCGCTCGTCCCGCTCAAGGCGGCCGCCGGCGCCTTCGGCGACCCGCAGCGCATCGAGGACGACGGCTTCGAGTGGGTCGCGGTCGAGTCGCGCCACCGCCTGCGCCCGGTATGTTCGTCGCCCAGGTCGTGGGCAAGTCCATGGAGCCCGCCATCCCCGACGGCGCCTGGTGCCTCTTCCGCGCCCCGGTCGAAGGCACGCGCCAGGGCAAGACCGTCCTCGTCCAACTCCGCGACGCCACAGACCCCGAGACCGGCCAGCGCTACACCGTCAAGCGCTACGAGAGCGAGAAGGCCGCGAAGGGCGACTCGTGGCGCCACGAGCGCATCACGCTGAAGCCCGTCAACCCGGACTTCGAGCCGATCGTGCTGACGGGAAAGGACGCGGGAGAGCTGCAAGTGATCGCGGAACTCGTCGAGGTGCTCGGCGGGGAATCGTGAGCCGCTGCGGTTCCGCGGAGCATCCATGAACTATCCGCTGCGCCACATTTCGATCCCCACGTCGGGAGCTGAAATAGGTTCCAGGAACCATTGATTTGCTCAGGTGAGTTCATTGAGGAAGGTTCCTGCAGGCGAAACAATCGTATGATCTCGGCCCCATAGAAACCTTCTCTGCGTGTTGTAGTCATTGACAACATAGGCTGGGTGTTGGCATAATCACCAACATGAAGGCCGAGGAGCTTTTCCGGCGAAGAATTATTTACTCGGAAAGCTCTTTCGCCGAGCTGGTTCTCTGGCGAGTGCCGAAACCCCTTGCCGGTTCGAATCACTCGTTCAAGTACCGGCTCGCCTACATCGTAAATGGAGAATGCGTGTTGAGGTTCGACAATGAGTCGGGCAAAGGCGATCATCGGCATTTCGGCGGCAAGGAAGGCCGCTACGCGTTCTCCACTCCCGAGAAGCTGATCGCCGATTTTCAACGCGCCATTGCGAGGTGGAACAATGAAAACAGTCACGCTTGAAGTACGGTCACTCGATGAAGGCATGAAGGAGTTTGTGCAAACCTGGAGGTCCGGGAAGGCCCAGCGGTCGGCGCGCATTGGATTCGCGACCCCGGAACTTCTTTGGAAGGTCCTGTCGGCCAAACGATGGGGGCTTCTGAAGGCCTTGTGCGGCGCCGGGCCGGTTTCCATACGTGAAGCGGCACGTCGCGTTCAACGCGACGTGAAGGCCGTGCACAGTGATGTGACGGCTCTGTTGTCTGCGGGGCTGCTCAACCGCACCGAGACCGGCAACATTGAGTTCCCGTACGAGGCTGTGAAAGTTGAATTCCTTCTCCATGCTGCGTAGTCAGTCGGCAGAGCTGGCTCCTGCGCTGTGAGGTTGACTTTGAGCATCACCATATCCGCTGCTATCGCTTACGCCGCCGGGAGCCCGACTAGCAGCCGCTGGTCAACATCTCTGCAAGGAGAATAGCCTTCATTCGTCGCTCAGGGTTGCGGATGATTGTCGAGAGTATAATTCTACTTCGTGGAAGATTGAAATCAAGGATCTGGAACGACGTTATGTGACCGATCCAAAGGGCGAGAGGACCGGGAATCGTCCTCTCGCTAAAGGGTACTCACGGCTATGGAAGCACTGCACGATCTCGCCGTTGTCGCCGAGCGCTGTACCGAGAAGGCGGTGACCGGTCGGATTATCGCAAACGTCGAACATGGTCGGTCAGTAGCGGCGCCAGCCGCCGCGGCCGCGCGTGCCGGTCTCGGTGGGGCTGAAGCGCCTAGAATCCGAATCCGCTGACGCCCGATTCAGAAAGCTCCTCCAACCGTACAGCTGCTGCTGATCGGAGATCCGTTCGAAGCACTTCACCGCCGCCGCTGCCACTCGGTGAGATTTCCACAGGTCGTCCCGCGGCCGTTGATAGGCATTCGCGCCGCCGGCCTGGGCGCGGCCGTCGTACTCCAACAGCTTCCGGAAATGCTCGGCCGCCTTGTCACATTGCCCAAGGCCCGCCAGCTCGACAGCTGCGAGGGCTCGGTTGGTGCGCATGATCTCGCCGAACGTCGGCGCCATCTGGCGTGTGCCCTTGGCAAGGTTCGGAAGAGGGAACATGGCCGTGTGGACATGCTCCTTCAGCGCGGCGTCTTTGAACCACGATTCGACGTTTACATTTTGTAGATAAAAATCCGCCGCTTGCTGTGGGTGCCGGGCGCTGATCAGGTCCGCGATGCGACTCCGCAGCTCGACCGGACGCCCGGTTTCGCTGACATACCAATAGCCGCTGCCCTTGCTCCATGACCCGCCGCGCTGGAGGGCGTGCGCCTCTTCCAAAGCGAATGCCGCCCGATAGAGCGCCAAGGCCTCGTCGTTCTTGTCTTGAGCCTCGTCGTTCTTTCTTGAGCCTCGGCGCTCACCGCCATGTAGGCCAGCGTGCGGGCGTCGCCGGGATCGACGGCCACGGCTTTGTCCAGAAAGACCGCGGCCTCGGGCAATTTTCCACCGGCGATGAGGTCCCATGCCCAGTCCAATTGTGTCGCGGCCGTGGTGTGCTCGAGGTTACGACCGACGGTCGCATGTTCCATATAGGCATCGACCCGACCCAGCTCAGAGTAGGCGTTGGCGAGGCTGTAGTGGTAATGCCGGGTGTTGGGGTCCAGTGTCACCGCCTTTTCCCATGACCGGGCCGCCGCTTCGTAGTCCTTCGCAGCGAAGGCCATGGCGGCAACGAAGTCATGGCTCGCGGCATCGTTGGCCAGTGTGGTCAGGGCGCGGCGAATATAGTCGCGAGCGGTCCCGAGCAGATGGGCCGCCTGCGCATCATAGTTGTTGGCCTTCGCCAGTGCCGCGGCCGTCGGCATCTCCACATATTCGTACACGGTGTTGCCGATCTTCTCCTCCCATCTGCGCGTCATGCGCAGGCTGATCGACGCGGCCACCCGTTGGGCCGCAGCCGCGCGCATGACGTCCCGCATCAGCTTGAGGACGTCGCGGTCGCTGGTACCGGTGGCGATTGCGCGACGCAAATACCGTTCGGCGTTGCCCCATAGATCCTGACGGATCTCCATTCGCGCCAGTCCTGCCAGGGAGGGGACGTGATCCGGTTTGATCGCCAGCGCCTCATTGAACAGTTGTTTGGCCTGCTGGAGTTCGGCCTCTTTGAGTACCTTGTCCTGCTGCCGGTAGTGGATTATGTAGCGTGTCGGCTCGACCGAATCGCCGCGCACATCGATTTCGTCGAGGAGAAATCGTCCGACCGCCGCGAGACGATCCGGATTCTTCGGATGGGCCAGGAGCGCCCACGCGAGTTCCCGGCGCGTCTCAGAGTACACTTCGTCGCCGAGCCGTCGCCCGCCGTTGGAAGCCTTGAGGAGGTTCACCGCCCGCTCCGCGAGTTGGTCCATGGACAGACTGTCACGGGCGGCTTTGAGTAGCTCGGCGTGAAGTTTCGATGCCGGTTCCTTGGGGGCCGCGGCCAGCGCCTTCGCTATCCGCTGGCTGGCTGTTCCGATGGCCTTGATGCGATCCTTCGGGTCGAGTCGGCGCGCGACTTCCAGATCGTGTGTGGCCTGATGCCCGGCGGCCATCTCAGCCGCGCTGACCGCGCGAACCACGTAGCCATCGACCCATGCGGGCTTCCAGCTCAACACGATCGACATCTGCTGCCTCGCTTGTTCGTGATAGTTCGACATGGAAAGCACGGTGGCATAACAGGCGCGAGCGGTCATGTCGGTCGGTGACGAATCGACGAGCGGGCGGAGGATGGCCATGGCCTGTGTCACCTCGTTCGAAAGCAGGAGATCACAGCCGCGTTTGACCTGAGGATTGCTGGAGGGGTTCAGAATCGTCGCCGTCGGGACGATTTCAGCCGCGCCGCCGTGGCCGGCGATGCTTAGGATCGTCGCCAGGACTGCCGTGATGTGCCGCATGGACACCTCCGGATCGACCGGTCCGCGATCTTACAGTCTCCCAACGGGCGAGACAATCTCAAACGCGCCCCGAAATTCATGGGAACCGAGGAGCATTGTCTCCTCGCATGCCGCATTGAGAGAGGCTTCGTATCGAGACCCGTCCGCTGAGTTCGACCGTCGCAACATCCGGCTTGACGACGTCCTGCGTCGTATGCTGTGCTCCTCATGAACCAGATTCAGACGAGCGCGCCTCTCCGGCCTGAAGGGGCTGCAAAGACGCGCAGGACTCTGCATCCCATCAAGGAGTGCACCGATGAAGATGAAGCAATTGATACTGGCGGTCCTGATGGTCGGTTTCATGGCAAACCACGTGGCTGCCCAGTCGCACGATATGGAGTTCACGCCGGGCCCACGGATGATCCGAGCGATCGAGCAGATTGCCGGATACTATGTACACCTCGGCCACAGTCTCGGGCTGACCACGCAGCAGAAGGAGGCCATGGCCGGTCTCGTTCAGCAGTTTAAGACCGAGATGTGGATGAAGGAGGCGGTGCTGGTCGGGATGTTCCAGGAGCTGGAGGAGAAACGCCGCCACGGCCTGTTGCAGGATAACGAGTACCGCATCGCCAATACGCTGACCGGAGGGATTGAAACCGATGAGCTCAATTTCTTCATCGATACGCTCGCCAATCTGCGCGGGATACTCAATGCCGATCAGCAGTCGAAGGTTCGCGAGTCTGCGCATCCGACCATGGCGTTTCGGTTATCGCAGGGGTTCAACACGAAAATCGGTTTGATGTCATTGGAAGGCATTGGACGGGTCTACAACGGCTATCGTGACGAACTGCAACTGACCGATGTCCAGGCGCAGTCCATTCACTCGCTCCTTGAAGGTGCACGGCGCGAGGTGCTTCGGTTGGGCACAGACATCGATCTCAGCCGCGTGGAGGCCGATGAGCTGGTGATGCGGCCGGACGTGGACCCTCAGGTGATTCACGCCAAAATGCAGAAGACGGGTGAGACGGAGGGGGTGTTGTTCAGCAGGATCTTTGAAGTGTCGGACCAGATCGACGCGCAGTTGACGGAAGAGCAGCGCAAGAAACTAGCCGAGCTGAAACGGAACCGCCCGCGCCATGCAGCGGAACAGGAGCGGGCCGGCCACGCGGGCGCCGGTCATGGCGAGCGTTCGGGAGATCAGGCAAGCCCACTCGGGTTCGATTATTTCCTCGGTCAAACGGAGCGGCTTGGGCTTACGGCAGAGCAGACCGCGGCCTTGGTGGCCGCGAAGAGCGAGACAAGAAAAACGGTGTTGATCGAGCAGGCGAAGTTCAAGGGCGCCGAACTCAAGCTCCTGAATCTCCTGCGTGATCAGGATGCGCAGGCGCCGGTAGCAGAGGACAAGATCGCGACCGCCGTTCACAGCCTTGAGGAGCTTCGGAGCAAGATCACCCAGGTGAAGGCGCTCGGCTATCTCAAGGCGCGACAGATCCTCACCCCAGAACAGCAACGGCGCGTGCATCCTCCGCAGACGCTGGAGGACGGCCGATAGCACCCTTTTTATACACGACTCAACCGGGACGGTCGTCCTTCATCCCACGCTGATTCTTGCTTTATCCGGTTTGAGGCCGCCCAGAATTTTGTGTAATTCCGGCAAGAGCTTGGAAATCTCAGGGAGAATGGTGGCGAGCGCCGCCAGGGCGATGGGTCGGTACTCCTCCTGGGTGAAGATGATGAATCCGGCCAGGGCAATGAGTCCAATCTTAACCGGCCACAGGATCTGGCTCCAGAAGCTCACCGTACCAGGCCGGTCTAGCTCGTCCTGTGGCTTTGGTTGCGTCTCGGGTTGCTGCGGGCCGTTGATCGTCGGCCGTAACTGTCGATGCAGCGCTCTAAGCCCTTCGTTGGTTATCTGAGGCAACGTATACAGGATCTGCATGAATAGTCCGACTGCCGCGACTCCGAGAAAAACAGAGGGGCTCGGCCAAATGGTAAATCCCATGACCAAGATCAGCAGTAAGACCAACACAGCCATGGGAGCAAGCTGGTTCCTCTTTTCCATGGCCTGTGTTGCTGCATAACGGACCTGTAAGACAAGGAGCGCGCCCAACGACAATGTCCAGTAGAGCCAGTCCGGTACGCCTGGGGGCAGCTTGAGGGCCTTGTCTTGGGCGGACCCTGGGATGCTGGACAGGGCGACATCGGGACGGACGTCCTGCTTCCTGTCAAGCCATGTTCGGTTGTAGCCCTCCCGATCGAGCAGTCCACCCATTTCAGATGATAGACGATCATTGAGCGTGGTGCGGAGCAACGCCAAGACCTTTTCGGATAGTCCGGGCTGCGTATCCAACTGAGGATGAAGCAGGAATTCCGTGTAGACATCGCGACCGTATCCCGTCAGCCTGGCGCGAACAAACTGCTCACCGGCCGTGTCCGGGCGGAACGTCACGTCTTGATAGAATTTTCTCAAGGCCTGTTCTCTCTGATCCAAATCCTTGGCAAAATCGAACTGGGTGAAAAGCGCGTATAAGTTCATCTCTCCGTTCAAAGCAAATTTGAAAAAACCGTATGCCGGCACCATTGCAAACAGGAGCAAGCAACTGACCGCCATCATGGTATAGTCGCGCTGATAGCGGCGGTTGTCCCCGCCTGGGTGGCTACCGAGGCGGAACGCTACGAGAGCATAGACCGTGAGCGCCATTATCAGAGGTAGCACAAAAGGAGACAGAAGCAGCAGCTGATGCCAATTTGGATAGTTCAGCTCAAGATGCCCCTGCCCCTGGACGAAACCAAACAGGATCAGCAGCGCGATGTTCAAGAACGTAATGCGACGGTAGGCCGTCGCATGCTCCTGCCGAGGCCTGAGCCAGCCGCCTTGCCCCTGTTTGAGATCGGGATAGATCACAAACCCGAATAGGCCGACCCCTAGAATCAGAGCGGAATAGAGGATGAAAAGTAACAGGCCGGCAAAGAGTGCCCGTAATTCCGCATCGTCCAGGATTGCGCCGTCCCGATACACGACCAAAGACCACCCGTCGGTGTCTCTGAGCGGCATGGCGAAAAACCGTCGGTCCTTCCCCCAGTATTGTCCGCTTGAAAAATGGGGGGTACGCGCCAGAAGATGTGCGCGCAACTCCTCGTTTTGATCGGTCTCAGCAAAGAAGTCCTCTCGTAAATTGCGCTTCGAATCGGAATGAAAGATCACCTTGCCCAGGTGGTTCAACACCGCGAATCCAAACCCTGGCTGCACGACCGGATCCATGACAGAGGGCATTCTCAATTCGAGCGCGGCGACGGCAGATATTCGTCCCGCTCGGATTCGACTTGGTTCCGAAACCACAACGGTATTCTTGCCACTGACCCACGAATAGGTCGGCTCAATCCAGTGCTGATCATCGGTGGCATGAGAGCGGGATACAGGCAATCCAGACCCCTCGAAGATGCGTTTCACATACTCTCTTTCGCCGAGAGAAACCTTCTGCCACGCCCGTCGTCGCCACCAATCGACCAGTTTGGTGCCATCGCGCCCAATCCAAAACATCTTGTTGAGGTCGTAGGACAAGAGAGCTGCCGTCCTGGGCTCCCCGGCATCCTCCTCAAGTTCCAATGTATTGTTCCCATTCCCCGGGGTAATGCTGAACCGGATGAACCACGAATCCTTGCCCGGCCCCATGATGGTTGTGTGGCAGGTGGGGTTGCTCTCGCACAATGAATCGAGCAGTGAGAGCTGGCGCCGCGCATCCCTGAGATCCTCCGCAAAATTCTTCCTGATGGCATCCGCGCTCCGGTCCAGCAGTTGATCGAATAATACATGGTTTTGCTGGTGCGCGATGAAAAGCGAGAGACTGAATGTCAGGAACCCGACCCACATCAACGATGAAAACATGAGCGTCAGCACATCCGTAAGAGTCATCGACTCATTCGGCTGGAGCGCCTTCAATTTGACATACGGTAGAGTCAGGAAGGAGGCCAGAATCATCCCGATGGCGATCAACAGGAGATGGCTTGGAATGGCCAAGGCCTCTGCATCAAATCTTTCGCTAGGCACGATGCCTGAGAGAATAAAGTCGATACTGTGCTGCACCCCTGCCGGCTGATGCCGGAGCAAGACGAGACCGGTTTGGGCAAAGACACGAAAACTCGTCCCTCCGACCGAGGCGGCTTCCATGACCGGCAAGGCCTTGTCATACCCCGTGGCTTGTGGCTTCGCGAGCAGGATGCCGAGATCGGCAAATTGCAGATCGGACGAGTCTTGCCTGGAGCGCCGCTGATAGACAACATGGCCCTCCTTGTCTGCGAGGAGAAGATCAGAAAATAACTCTTCCACCGGCAGGTCTTCCATGATCTCGCTGATGTCTATTTCGGCATGAATGCTACAGAGCGACGGGTCATTCTTTTTCGTGCACCCGACGAGATTCGTCGCATAGTCCAGTCTCGCCTCATTCTTGGCAAACTGGACGGAGAGCTCGCCTTGCTGTTTCTTTGTCTCTGATACGGTGACGCGCTTCACATGAGGAGCAACGCAGAGTTTCTTCAGTTCCACCCGGACTTCCGAGTCATGCGCGCAGCGCGACTCTCCTGGAAATGTGTGGGGCTTCCCCTCCAAAATGGATTGAAAGATATTTTCGTAATTCGCGAGCACAGTACCCAGGGCTCTCCCATGCTCGCTCAAAAAACGAAAATTGCGCTCGATCAGATAAGCCTTGCGCGTGTTGACGTGGGAATCATAGGCAAACCAACAGGTCGCAAGCGCCGCGACGATGCCGACGAGTGCGGCCACGAAGAGGCGGTACTGAGCCCCAACCGGTTGCCCGGTTGGTTCACTTGGTGCTTGGCTCATCATACTCGTGGCTCATCCTTTCCAAGTGACCTTACGCCAAATTGTGGATACGAAGCAAAGGTTGTGCTCACATCTCATACAATGTAATGACCAAATTACCGAACGTTCCTGGAGTGTCCGAATGTGATACCGTTGCCAATCAAGGAGCAGTTTTGCATGGACGGGGGCGGCGATTTTTGCTTGTGACTGAAAACGGCTGGTTGTCTCAATAGAAGAATTGAGCTTGGCAGTCTTTATCGATCCGGTCTCATCTATCAGAATGCACTGATCGTGTCTCGGTTGCTGATCTGAGCTCTGCGGACGATGTCATCCCAACAGGACTGGAATCCCAAGCAATACGCCGACCATGCGCGGTTCGTCACCGATCTCGGCGCTCCCTTGATTGCGTTGCTCGTGCCGAAGGCCGGCGAGCGGATTCTCGATATGGGCTGCGGAGACGGCGTCCTGACGAAGCAACTAATGGACATTGGTTGTGAGGTGCTGGGCGTGGACGCGAGTCCGGCGATGGTGGAGGCGGCGCGAACCCTGGGCGTACAGGCGCAGGTCATGGATGGGCATGCGCTTCCGTTTCGCGAACAGTTTGACGCGGTGTTCAGTAATGCGGCTTTGCATTGGATGCTCGAGCCGAACGAGGTCCTACGCAGGATCTGGTCGGCGTTGCGACCGGGCGGGCGTTTCGTGGCGGAATTCGGCGGGCAGGGAAACCTGACGCATGTGCTGACCGGGCTCCATCGGGTCCTCAAGAATCACGGCTACGATCCCGACTCCATTCGACCCTGGTACTTTCCTTCCGCCGAGGAGTATAGGGAACGATTGACTCAACAAGGGTTCGAGGTGCTCTCTCTGGACCTCTTTCCGCGTCCGACTCCGTTGCCGAACGACATGACGGATTGGTTGGAGATGTTTGCGCAACCCTTTCTGACCATGGTTCCGGGCGACGTGAGGAGACAAGTCTTGCGCGAGGTGCGCGAATCACTCAGTCCGACCTTGAAGGCCGCCGACGGCCGGTGGGTCGTTGACTATGTGCGCCTGCGTTGTCAGGCAATCAAACCTGCGCTCTAGCCTGTATTGACGCCGTCAGTTCTCCGGCAGTAGCTTGGGAACCCCATTCTCTACCTAAGGGGCCGGCGATGAGCACGATCGCATTAGGGCTCTTTCCATTTGTCGGTACCATCCTCCTGGGATACGTCTTCGAACATCTCGTCGTTCGTCAGCAGCAAAAAGTTACTGATTTGCTTTCCGCGCAGCCTGGCCGGAGGAGGGATCATGTGCGTCCGCCTATTGTTAGGGATATTGATACTGGTGCCTTGGCTCGTGTTGACCGGCCAGCCACTCTTTGGAGCCCAAGGGCTGCTCGAGCAATGTCTTGATAGAGCCCCGGCGGGAATCGCGTTACAAGATCACCTGGCGAAGGCACGGTCGGGCAATGTGGAATCCATGTGGTGCGCCGGTGCCATCAAGCTCTACGTATCGAAAGAGTACAGAGAAGCCATTCCGTTGTTGGAGCGGCCGCCAACGCCGGCCACATGCGGGCCCCGCTGGTCCTGGGGATTCTCTATGAACAAGGAACCGGGGTAAAGGAGGATCACGCCGCGGCGGCCCGGTGGTATCAAAAAGGCATGGACAATGGGAATGCCGCCGCTGTCAGGCGGCTGTCTGAAATGTATCGCCTCGGCACGGGTGTTCCGCAGGACGAGAAGAAGGCGCGGGAGCTCATGAATCGAGCGGCGGAGCTCGGTGATAAGGCCGCACCCAAGTATATCGAGAAGCAAGAGCAGGATCGGAATGACACCAAACCGGGTATGAAGATCAAGGCTGAAGCCTATCGGTTGTACAAACAGAAGCAGTTCGAAAAGGCCGCGAAACTATATCAACAATGTGCAGACATGGGGAACGACGGCTGCCAGCTCGCCATGGGCCAGCTGAACGAATTCGGCCAGGGGGTCCCGAAAAAACGAACGGCAAGCTGCCGAGTGGTATCGCAAATCGGCAGATCAAGGCAATCCCGTCGGTCAAAAAACGCTCGGACTCATGTACGAGCTCGGGAAAGGGGTTCCCGAGAACTGGGTGGAGGCTGCGCGCCTCTATTCCAGGAGCGCCGAAAAATTTCAAGACTCTGCATTCGCCATGGGGCGCATGTATGAATTCGGCATAAGCGTCCCGCAAAACCGCGCAGTGGCGATTCAGTGGTTTAAGAAAGCCGCCGACATGGGACATCCCAAAGGTGCCTATTGGGCGCGCTGGCTCAACGACTACACGAACTGCATCGGATTCAGAGATGCAGTTTCGCGAGGTTGCACGGAAAGGAATGTAAGTGTGAGCAATCGGAATGAAGGATGAGTTAGGCGTTCAGCTTGAGGTGTTGCAGAAATGCCGTGACCGAGACGACCTCGACCGATTGGAATCGCTTGAGGCTTAAGAGATCATCATCCCCGCTGACAAGCCAGTGTACGCCGGCGGTTATCGCACAGGTCATGAACTTGGTGTCGTCTGGATCTCGTAATTTAGGCGTGGCCAATGGAGGTACTCGGACGGTCTCTGTAAAGGGAAGAACTTCTTCTTCGATCATTCGGCGTATCTCAATAGAGGTGAGATCGAACTTCGGGTAGGCCAGTACTCGAAGATATTCCTCCAATATCTGAGCGGATACAATCGGACGGAGACGGCTTGATTGCCAGGCAGAAACGAGTCGCGACGGCGGTCCTAAGAACAGCAGCGCGGAGATGAGTACGTTGGTGTCGAGGACGGCTCGGATCACCGGCGGCGGCCTCGGCGTCCTCTTGCCCATGCGATGGCGCGATCCAAGTCTTTCAGTTCAATCCCGAGATCCTTGATCTTCTGTCGGACGGCTGCTAGCCGCGGTCCTGGTTCTGTGACCGTGACGGGTCTGAGGATAAGGACTCCGTCTTTTGTCGTGACGTCGAAATAGTCTGTCTCCGGAATGGCCTGCAGCGCTTTCTTTGGCAGTGTGACCTGATTCTTCGAAGTCTTTTTGGCCAGCATTGGTCTCTCCTCCTCTTTCAATGAAGTAAGGATATCTTACTCCCTGGTATCCTGGCAACATAGGTACGTTCCCTGCTTAGGTATCTTGCTCCGCCTTCGTTGACAAGGGGTCATGCGTGATGAGATGGCCATCGAAACTCATGGCGATGAAGCAGGCACGCACTAGAGTGATCGTACAGCGTGACCTCGACGAAGTGACTGGCAGGGCAGTGCACGACTGACTGCGACCAATCCGCGAGGGGCGCGGTTTCTCATTTCCTCGCCGGCCGAATTCCTCTCGTTGACTCTTTGGACATGGACCAGTAGCCTACCGTCATAAGCCATCTTCGATCTGAATCCATTCCACTTATCTATGAGGCGTCGGTTCGATCACGTTGATCTCAGAGTGCGCAGCCTCGCCGAGGCACGACCGTTTTATGATGCGCTCTTGCCCGCGCTGGGGTTCACGCGCGATGCCAACATCGAAGGGTGGTTACAGTGTGAGACGGTGGGAACCGAAGGCGCGCCGGAGTTTGTCGGGGTGACGGAGTCGCCGGCACATGTGGCCAACGAGTGTCGAGTCGCGTTCCGCGCCGACAGCATCCATGAGGTGGATCGACTGGCTGCAATCATCGTCCAGGCCGGCGCACGGAATGTTGAAGGGCCGGACTACGAGGAGACGCATTACTATGCCGTCTTCTTCGAGGATCCCAGCGGCAATCGTCTTGAGATCTGTTACCGGGAGGCCGAATAGTGTGGGCATGGACTACGTGTTGGGGCAGACGTTGCCCGCACAGCTTCAGCGACGCGGAGTGAACGGGCTGATTGTGGAGAATGACGCGCCGTTGTCTGCCGGTGGGTCCGGCATGGCGACAATCATGAAAATGTCGGCGGTGCAATTGCGCGAGAGGTATCTGGCGACGAGCGTCGTGACCGAACAAGATCTCGACCAGTACTGTCGCTTCGCAGACGATCCGCAGACTTGGGCCATCTATTACGCGACGGTCGCGGTGAGCGGTCGCAAGTATGAATAATCACCGCGTTCGCGGCCGGCGCTGGCAAACCGCAACACGGATTGCAGGATGGGGGAGGGCAGGTAATTACTGAGGGGGGAAGTGAGTGAACATTTCATGTACGATCGTTCTGATTCGCTCGTCCCGTTGTGTTGAAGACAGACTCGAGTCAACCATCCCGGACGCGGTGCCACGCCAGACCAATGTATTGGAGGCCACATCGATAACATCTACGAGCAGTGTGCCGGTCATGGAGGGATCGATTTCGGGAGGCGTTACATGCGCGTCGCCGGCAGATCGGCTGTCGGCCGAATGCGCGAAAGGCTTCCCGGCCATTCCGGGAGAATAGTATTGGCTGGAGACATCCGGGGCCACGTCCTTTAAGCCCACGTGGTAGGCCACATAGAAATCCGGTGGACCGCTCACTGGTTCGCTATAACCTTTTAGCCGGAGCTGAACGGCCACGGCGAGGCGAATGCGTATGTCCACGGCGGCATTGTCGATGCGCCTGTCCCCGGTGCGTTCTTGATCGCCGGGCATCCACTCGTAGGTGCGATAGGCCTGGAAATTGATGCGGCGATCGTAATCGTATCCGACCTTGGCCGTCTCGCAAGCGCCCAATGACGCGATAAGGAGTAACGCGCAGAACCGTTCCTTCCAACTCATTCTCATCAGCGGCGGCTCACGATTAATGAGGAGGGAACGGTGCGAGCATGGCGCGAACGATCTGGCGAATGCGCCGGTCCCGCTCTTCGGCATTCATGCCCGGGTCGGCTTCCGTCGTCGCAGACGCTTGCCAGACCAGTTGCTTCGAAGCCGCATCGACGACATCGATCAGCAAGGTTCCCTCGCTGTATGGCTGAATGTCGCTGATGGTGGTGTAGGTGCCGTGGGCGCGATCCCCAATGTAATTTTGGGTTGATGACCCCTTCATGAGATCGTTCACTCCGGCATGGTAGGCCACATAGAAATCCGGCGGGCCCTGTCCCGGCGTCGTGAAGCCTTTTGAGTGCAACTCATCCACGATGGCGCTCCGAATATGCGCATCGAGGAGACGATTGTCGATGCGCGGGTTGCCGACTGTATGCGGTGCGTCCGGACCCCACTCGTACGTCCGATAGTCGGTGAAACGTGCGCTGCGATCGTAGTCGTACCCGATCTTGGGCGACGCGCAACCCGCAGCTAAGACCGCAAAGGAGAGACATACACATACATGGTAAGACCATCTCATAGGGGTGTACTCGGGCGGGATACTATCAGAAGCGTCAGGTCCAAGAGAAGCGACTTGCCATGGAGTGTGGCTGACGTCATCGTCTATATACCAAGAAAAGCCCTAGCATGCTCACGACTTCGGGTATGAATTGCGGTATCCTGAGCCGGTTTGTCCACTAAACGAAGAGCGGCGTTGCGACATGAACCCTGTCGACGTGTATTCGGTCGCAGACGCAGTCGAAAATCAAGGTTAATTTGTGATGTTCGCGACCGACGCCGCAACGCTCGAGCCTTATTTTCTCATCCTGCAGTCATTTCTAGCCCGGCGCCGGCAAAAAACAATGGTTCACCCGAGCAGGACACGCTGGGCTTGTCATTGTTCAACATCAAGATGTGATGCAGATAGTTCTTCGGCAATGGCCGGCCATCCACCGTAAAGACTTCGGATTTGTAGCCCGTCATGTACATGTCTTTGGGCAGTTGGAAAATGTGCTTGGGCATGCTCGCCGCGGACATTGCCGCCGGACCGGTCGCGACCCTTCGGATGCCCCATCGCGTCCCAGCCGGCTGTTGGGTGCCCGGGAAGTGACCTTGCCGACACATTTGGCTGTTGACCGCAGTGATCCGCACCTTCTCAACAGCAGAGTCTCATTGCCATGAGCGAGGAAACAACCAAACAGGTGCGTGAGTTGGTGGACTCGGTTTACCGCTCGGAGTCGCGCCAGGTGCTTGCCACGTTGATCCGCCTGCTTGGCGACTTTGACACCGCCGAAGAGGCGCTGCACGATGCCTTCGCCGTGGCGGTGGAGCAATGGGCGCGTGACGGCGTCCCGGCGAATCCGCGGGCCTGGCTCGTCTCCACCGGCCGTTTCAAGGCCATCGATGGGATGCGCCGCCGTGCCCGGTTCGACGCATCGTTGACGGAACTGGCCAAGCAAATGGAAGCCGGGACGGATGAGGCTCCCGAAGGAAACGAGGATACTGTAGAAGACGATCGGCTTCGCCTGGTCTTCACCTGTTGCCATCCAGCCTTGGCGCCGGATGCCCAGGTGGCGATGACGTTGCGCGAAGTATGTGGGCTGACCACCGATGAGATCGCGCGCGCGTTCCTTACGAAGCCGCCCACGGTCGCCCAACGCATCGTGCGCGCCAAGGCGAAGATTCGTGACGCGCGTATTCCCTACGAAGTGCCGTCGGAGACCGATCTGCCGGATCGCCTGGATGCCGTGCTGCGGGTGGTCTATCTCGTGTTCAACGAGGGATACAGCGCGTCATCGGGTGAGTCGCTCACGCGGCACGATCTCTCGGGTGAGGCGATCCGTCTGGGTCGGTTGCTGAGCCAATTGCTTCCGGAGTCTGAAGTCACGGGGCTCTTGGGGCTGATGTTGCTGCAAGATTCACGGCGGGCGGCGCGCACCACGCCGACTGGCGATTTGATTCTTCTGGAGGACCAGGACCGTTCGCTCTGGAACCGGGAGCAGATTGCGGAGGGAGCGTCTTTGGTGGAACGGGCGCTGGCATCTCGGCAAATCGGACCATACACGCTTCAAGCGGCGATCGCGGCGGTGCATGCCCAGGCCTCCAGCCCCGCCGCTACGGATTGGGCGCAAATTGTCGGACTCTACGACGTGTTGATACGGGCCGAGCCATCGCCCGTGGTTGACCTGAATCGTGCGGCGGCGGTCGCCATGCGCGACGGACCGTTGGCCGGCCTTACCCTCATTGATGCTATCCTCGCACGAGGCGATCTAGGAAATTATCATCTGGCGCATGCGGCGCGGGCGGATCTCTGCCGACGATTGGGGAAAACAGCGGAAGCCCGGTCCTCCTATGAACGGGCGCTGAGTCTCACCCAACAGGAACCGGAGCGGCGGTTTCTCAAGCGGCGACTGGGGGAGCTGGGGAATTGAGAGGGCGAGTAGTGCTCCCACACATCGTACCTACCCATATCAATGCTGTTCATGTCGAGTGATTCGGCCATCGTATGGCGGCGTCTCGACCAAGCAGCTGTAGAGTTGGTGAGCTGAGTCATTCAAGGGAAGACTGCCGAACGTTTCGGTTGAGCCTCGCGAGCCTGGGAAGCTCGGCCTCCACCCGGTTGTCAGGCGGCATCCAACGGTGATATACGTTTGATCTGCCTCTTCATGTTCCTTGCCGCATCCCAGAGATCAACAGCACGCTGGGCATTCAACCAAAATTCAGGGGTATTGCCAAACAAGCGAGAGAGGCGCAGCGCCATTTCAGGACTCACCGCGCGCCGTTCCCGGAGTAACTCATTCACGGTCTGGCGTGACACCCCAAGGGCCTCGGCAAAACTCGATACCCTCAGGCCGTAATCTGGCAAGAAATCCTCACGCAGCATCTCGCCCGGATGGGTCGGGCGAACCTTCCTTTCGCCTTTGTTAGGGATGCTCATCTGACACCTCGCATCAATGATAGTCCGTCAACTCGACGTCATACGCGTCGCCGTCCACAAACCGAAAACAAATCCGCCACTGATCGTTCACAGACGGAATACTGCCCCTCTCGGTCCCTTTCCAGTTTGTGGAATCGGTTGCCGGGAGGAACCTTTAAATCTTCCAAACACGTTGCCAAGTCCAGATATTCGAGTTTCCGCAGCGCTCTTTTCCAGATCTCTGAAGGGAAAGGCTTTGACCTGCCTGTCAGGTACAACTCCTCGGTGTGCCGGTCGCCGAAAGTCCTGATAACTCGTCAAGTGTAACGTGCCACGTGACGGCTGTCAACGCCGACCTAGAACTACACTGAGAAGCGTCTCGACGTAGAGACAGGTCGCTTTCGGCCACGTGTTCTCTTTGTTGCGCTACGGATGTCCAGGTCTCGAGCCCCGCCGCCACGGATTGGGCGCAGATTGTCGGACTCTACGATGTGTTGATGGGGGCCGAGCCGTCGCCGGTGGTCGAATTGAATCGTGCGGCGGCGGTCGCCATGCGCGACGGTCCGTTAGCGGGGTTGACCCTCATCGACGCCACCCTCTCACGGGGCGAGCTGAGGAATTACCACCTGGCGCACGTGGCCAGGGCGGATCTCTGCCGCCGGTTGGGAAGAACAGCGGAAGCCCAGGCCTCCTACGAACGCGTCCTGAGCCTTACGCAGCAGGAACCCGAGCGGCGATTTTTCAAGCGATGGGTAGACGAATTACCGGACTGAGACGCGATTGATGACGTCCGCTCCAATGACTGGTTATCCGATCCATGACGGGTTTCTACGACGATCCGACAGGGCAAAGACGTGAACCAACTCTCCCTCCACGCCGTAGTAGACGGCAAACAGTCGTTTGAAGAGGCATCGGTGGTAGCCGCAGATGACCGCATGAATCTCAGCGAACAACAGAAGGGAATCCATGCCGGAAAACAGGCAGTCGACGAAATAGAACCTCAGTCCATGATCATAAAAGACTCCCGCCCCCTTTAACGAGCCCAGCCGGGCGCAGTTTGGTTTGTGACAAGTCAGAAAAGGGAAAGCGGACGAGGACTACTGCACCTGCTGTAGGTGTGACCATGCTTCGTCCTCTTCCGGCCGATTCCAGTCCTCGGCAAGCGCCGCTTCACTGAGCAGCGCACTTTCGGGCACCCCGGCCACCGATTGTTCCTCCAAGATCATGACCAGTGCTCGCCGGGCTGCAGGAAGATGGACGGGCTCTAGCAGTCGCACATTACCGTGCTCATCAATCACCGCTTCGACCGTTCGGATCATGGTATTCCCCTCCCCTGTGAAAGTATACATGAAGCCGGCCATGCAAGGCTAACGCCATGCGCGCTGCGGCCGGAGCGTGAGCATCGCGAGCCCAGGCCCCCTGCACTGTGAAGTTAGGCCGCTGTCCGACGATCATTGGCCGGCGTTCGCGAGCGCATTGCGGAGCTGTTCAATGCTCCTGGCTGCACGCTCACTCAAGTATTCAGTCAGTTCCCCAAGGGTTGTCGATCACGAAGCGCCAGGAGCCGTCTGCCTGACGGCGCAGAACATCCGCGTTGTGTCCCGTCAGCGTCACAGGTGCACCGTCTGGCCCAGTGCCCGTAAATGACCACACCCCAACAACGAGGGCCAGATCACTTGCCTGAAGAACCCTCGTCACTTTGAGATCGAGCGTGCCTTTCATCGCAATGAAACCAGCCAGCGATGCACGGACACCCGGTAAGCCGTGACTGAGGCTTCCCGGCTGACTCGCAAACGCCGCCCCCGGCTCATATAGGGACATGAGAGCGTCTAGATTGCCCGTGTTAATGCCGTCCACTATCGATTTGAGGACTTGCTCAGGTGTTCCTGTGGACATGTCACCCTCCCGATTTTGAATGAAGCCGACCCGCGAAGCGGGTTCGGCCTGAATGAAGTGGTATGCGGCCATTGCCTGAGTGTCACAGAACTCGCCCGATGTCGGACCTGTTCAGGGGCGGACTCCCTTAGGGCTTCGCTTTCTTAGAACGTTTCGATGTGCCAGACCTGTTGAGGGCGACCGCTTGGCGAACGAGCGGCTGGAAGGCGGACTCGTCAACTGCTTCTCCTTCGTGGATGTCGATCGCGCGGCGTACGTTTCCGTCGAGACTCGCGTTGAAGAGACGGGCCGGATCCTTCAGAGATGCGCCCTTGGCGAAGGTAAGCTTTACGACAGTCTTGTAGGATTCGCCCGTGCAGATGATGCCGTCGTGCGACCACACCGGAACCCCTCTCCACTTCCACTCCTCGACGATGTCCGGGTCGGCTTCCTTGATGAGCTGGCGCATTCTGCCGAGGGTTTCCCCACGCCAGTCCCCGAGTTCGGCGATTCTTTTCGCGATGAGCTCCGATGCCGACTGGCCTTGGCTCGCGCCCGACTTTTTCATGGTCTCATCCTAGAAGTTCCAGATATATTTCATTTGCCATGAGTGGAGGATAGTCAGTAAGACTTCAGGACGACGCCGCATAACGTAAAAGTAACCGCCGCTGCGCAGCCTTATCGCGCAGCGTTCGTATTCACTGCCGGGTTAGGAGCGGCATTTCCAGATGCCGAAGTCGCTGCAATGTAATGGCTGCTACGAAACAGAAACCGCTTTTCAACCAAGTGCCACATAGCGATTGCACCACCTGTTGTTATGAGAACTACTGCCATTAAGAAATACCATGGGCTTCCTTGATACCAACCTGAATGAAGCAAAATCTGGATGACTGGAAAATGCAGAATATAGACGCCGTAAGAAAAGTCACCGTACTTTCCAAAGTTGCCTACATACAAGAACAGACCAAAGAAAACGACCATCGTGGCGAACGCAAAAGGTTCAAGGATTGACAACGGGAAACGCATATTAACCAATAGAACCGAGACTGCCGCAGCCAAAAAGAACCCGATGCGACGCTCAAATAGAGGCAGAAAGTAATAGAAGAAGGCGCCTGCCATGAAGTATGAAAGCTGTCCTGGTAGTTGACGGCTCAGTTCCGTGTAAATCCCAAAACCGGTGCGCTCTGCAACTATTGCAAATAGTCCTGTATAGGCTACAGACAAACAATAGACGAGTATCAGTATTGGAAGATGAGAGAATTTGCGAAACAAGAACACAAATAAGGGAACGGTCAGGTAGAACATCACCTCAATCTTGAGCGTCCATAGCGCTCCGTTAACGACAACAAGTTTGTTCGAGTCGAAGACACCAGGAAGTGTCGGTTGGAAGAAATTCAGGAAGGCGAGGTTTGCAAAAATATACTTGACCCAAGCAAACGAAAAGTAGCCTTCGACGGTCTTCGAGCTAACAGCTACTAGGCTTACTGCGCAGAGCATCACTACCGTGAAATAGGCTGGGTAAATACGCCGAATGCGCTTTCTAGCGTAAGAGATAAAAGATGTCGACCGTTCAAAGCTCATAAAGATAAGAAAACCGCTGACGACGAAGAAAGCCTTCACTGGGTCTGCCGATGACAAAAGCACTGGCAATATGCCTAGCTGCTGAAATCCGGAAAGTTCATGAGCGTGAATAAGACAAACGGTTCCGGCAAATAGGAGTCGCAGTAAGTCAAAGTTATTCTCTGTCAGCCGAGGGTTGTTGTGCTGCGACAAGTCGAACTCCTAACTTGAAGTAAACACCTGAAATGGTGTCGGGACTCTAGTCAGAGACTATCGAGATGTCAATCATTTCTCCGACAAACGTCGAGGTAGTTTCCAGGCCTTAAACACCTTGCGAGCCTAACCATTCGGCCACGCTCTTCGACTCGGGTTCGCGATGTGTCATCTGGTGAAGCATTAAATCAGGGCAGAATAAGGGGTCTGACCCCTTTTGTTTTCTTGACCCCTTTTGTTTTCTGACCCCTTTTGTTTTCTCGGATAGGTCGAAGCCCTTTCTCTGTCGGGCAGAAGACATTGGTTTCACGTAAACGTTTCGGGGAACGGTTCGTAGATTGAGCGAACGATGGATAATATTGTGAGGTCTCAGCGTGGTTGGAGCTGTGGGTAGTGGGATGAGGTAGCGCTGGAACCATTAGTCATCTGACATCCGATCGACCACCCGGTCCCACTCCTTGATGGCCGGTTTGACGTGATGATCGAGATGAGTCAAGGCGGCGTACAGCCGTCCTTCATATTCGTCCCGTTTTCCGTCCGCGGGCGATAGCGATTTCAAGATGGCGACAAGTCCCTTGATCTCCTCGACGGTCTCAAGAATCTCATCAAAGTGATTATCCAGTAGAGAGCTCGATGGGGTGAGGAAAGAACCTGTTTCAGCAACCATTGACTGCCCTCGTTTCTTAATCATGGCGCTTCCCTCTTATTCAGCCGTCGCTGCAAATTCTTGGCGGTGTGTTCCCACGCTTTAATCTCGACCTCCCAATGCCGTATGAGGGTCCGATCAGGAGAATTGCGCTGATGTTCGAGCGCAATTTTGATTTGATGAATTGGTAATCTGCTGTCTCAAACCATCAAGGCGTATTTGCAGCTTCTTGTTGCGCCCCATGCCCTGCCCGAGAACAAACCGTACTGTTGTTTCTACAACAATGTCAATGTCTTGCCTGTCATGCACAATTCCATGGTGCCCTCTCCGAGTAACGCCCCACCAGTAGGCCACAACGATCCATTTCCTTCGCGACAATATGTCCGGGAGACCTCTGTCGATTTTGGCCATTCCCAACGACTATCTTATGTCAGAGCGTATGGCTGATGGCCTAAGCACGTGAAGTATCTCGTGAAGCGTGAAGGTCCACGACGCGAAGAATAATGAGCGTCACGTTTGTGGACGCCGCCGAGTGGTGAGGCGGCAGTCTCTTTGTCTCGGACGTGGTTCGTCCTAGCTGCCGACAATTCTTCACGAGATACGAAATACGAGTGACGAAATACGAGGACCGCCATGTCGATTTTGGGGAGTCCGAGCGACTATCTTATGACAATGGCACATCACATCCACACCGGAGGGTCGAAGCCATGAAATACTTGCTCATGTGTTGCCACGAGGAAAAGGTATTCGCCGACATGCCCAAGAGGGAGGTTCAGGTCATCGTGGACGAAACCATGGCCTACTGTGAGGCGCTCTACAAGACCGGCACGCTGATCGCGTCGGAGGCGCTCGAACCGGTCGAGATGGCCTCGACCGTGCGGGTCCGGAATGGCAAGGTGTCCGTCACCGACGGCCCGTTTGCCGAGACCAAGGAACAATTCGGCGGGTTCTTTCTAATCCAGGCGAGAGATCTCAACGAGGCTATTCAGGTAGCGTCGAAGTTCCCATCGGCGCGCCTGGGGAGTATGGAAGTGCGGCCGGTTCTGGAGTTACAGCGGTCGTCGCGCACCGGACAAGACCGTCAGGACGCCCTGGTCTGAGTGTCACCACACGGAGGTATGACGATGCGATTCATGATGCTGATGATCCCGAAGGGGTACGAGAAAGCGGCACCGGGCGCCATGCCGGATGCCAAGGCCGTGGCTGCGATGATGAAGTACAACGAATCCCTGCAAAAGGCCGGGGTGCTGCTCACACTCGATGGCTTGCACCCGCCCTCAATGGGCGCTCGTGTCTCATTCTCCCAAGGAAAGCCCAAGGTGACCGATGGCCCCTTCATCGAGACGAAGGAGGTACTCGGCGGCTACTGGATGATTGAGGTGAAGTCGAAGGAGGAGGCGATCGAATGGGCATCGCGCTGTCCCGCTTCGGACAATGAAGTGATCGAAGTTCGCCAGGTACAGGAGATGTCTGACTTTCCGGCCGATGTGCAGAAAGCCGCGGCCAAGTTTACTGAGATGCAGGCGGAGTCGAAGCCGCGCAAGAAGCATTAGAACGCCGCTTTGGAGGAATCAATGATCAAGATCATCGCTCTCGTCGTCATCGCACTGATCGCCGCTGTGCTGATCTATGCCGCCACCAAACCGGACATGTTCCGTGTCCAGCGGTCGACCAGCATCAAGGCTCCGGCAGATACCATCTTTCCACTGATCAACGACTTTCAGAAGTGGGTCGCCTGGTCACCTTATGAAAAATTGGACCCCGCTATGAAGAGAACCTACAGCGGTTCATCCGGCGGCAAAGGCGCTGTCTATGAGTGGAACGGGAACAGTAAAGCGGGCGAAGGACGCATGGAGATCGTGGACACGTCACCGCCGTCCCGCGTCTCTCTCTCGTTGGACTTCACAAGACCGTTCGAAGCCCACAACTTCGTCGATTTTACGCTGGAACCGGCCGGCGATACCACGAACGTCACGTGGGCCATGCACGGCCCCTCTCCGTACATCGCAAAGGTGATGCATATGTTTTTCGACATGGATAGCATGGTCGGAAAGGACTTCGAAACCGGCCTGACAAACTTAAAGGCGATCGCTGAAAAGTAAACACCTGATGCGATGACGGGGACGGTACACAAAAGAAACAGACGTACCGGCCGCGAGCTCGATCCCAGCCCAATCCGTTCAACTTATCCGACTGACTGATGGAGGCATGCGGATGAAATACATGTTGCTGATTTATGGTGACGAACATGCGTTGAGCGAAACAGAACGGCAGGACTGTTACGTGGAGTCCACGAAGCTTGCGAACGATATTCAGTCGAAGGGGCAGTATCTTGCCGCCCACCCGTTACAGCCGACAGCCATGGCGACCAGCGTTCGGATGCGCGACGGCAAACGACTCGTGACCGATGGGCCGTTCGCGGAGACGCGTGAACAACTGGGCGGCTACTTTCTGGTTGAGGCCAAGAATCTCGACGAGGCGCTTGCCATCGCCGCACGGATTCCCATGGTGCGCAAGGGAACCGTCGAGGTAAGGCCAGTCTTGGAAATCCCGGGCCTGCCGGCTACAGGATGTTGAAAATGGCCGCCAGCTTTGTTCTCAGCTCGGAAGCGTCCTCAACGTACCCCAGCTGGGTAAAGAGCCCGTCTCGGCGGGCTCGGAGTTGGGCGGGTGAGAACTATTACGCCTCCGAGCTTCTTGACACCGGCCGCCTCACCGACTCGGCGGCGTGCGCGAACTTGATGCTCGTTATTCCTCGCATCACGCACCCTGCGGCCGCGCTTGCGGAACGGTGCGTCTTGACGCACCGGGGTTGGGTGGGTGAGAACGGTGGCCATTTTGAACATCCTACCGGCGGGCTAGCACAGATAAGCGTGAAGCGTGAACGCAAAAATAACTCATCTGATGAACTGTTAATTTGGCGATCTGATGAACTTCTGACATTCAACAAATGAACAGATCAACAAATCATAATTTTCTTAACGAACGAGATACGAAATACGCTCACGAGCAACGGTTTTTTGAGATACGAACGACGAGATACGAAATAAGGATGGAGGTATCCGAATGAAATACATGTTGCTGGTTCATCACAATGAACAGAACTTTGCCGCGTTCAGCGAGGCCACGCGGCAGGAGATGCTTGCGGAATCCGTGCAGCTCACACATCAACTCCACGCCAACGGACAATATCTGCACGCGTCGCCGCTGCAGCCGACGGCGACGGCAATTACCGTTCGGGTGCGCGATGGCAAATCGTTTGTCACTGACGGGCCGTTCATCGAGACGCGAGAGCAGCTCGCCGGCTATTTCCTGATCGAGGCCAAGGATCGTGACGAGGCCATCGCTATTGCTGCTCGGATTCCCGGAGGACGCATTGGAGCCGTCGAGATTCGGCCGGTGAGGGAGGTCGCAGGATTGCCGAATGAGTAGCGGCCATGACCGGCTATGGCCGCGGCGTGATTCATGGTCATCGTCAAGGCCGGCAAGGACATAGCAACGGGTGTCGTATCGGATCAGAAGCGCATCGGACTTTTGTAAAAGAGGAAAGGGGAGAGACATGATGAAGAACAAAGTGGCGTTTTTTGAGATCCCAGCTTCGGATTTTAAGAAGGCAAAACAGTTTTATGAAAGCGTTTTCGATTGGAAGATTGAACTATGGGGCGATGAGGGGGCGATGGCGCATACGACCGCCGCGGATAAGGATCACAATCCGATTGAACCAGGAGGCATCAATGGGGGGTTCTACCAACGCAAATCGAAAGACGACCATCCGTCCTTTGGCGTGGAAACCGGTTCCATTGACAAGACGCTGAAAGCAATAGAGAAGGCAGGAGGGAAGGTCGTCACGCCCAAACACTCAATTGGAGAGCATGGGTTTATGGCGGACTTCGCGGATCCGGAAGGCAACGTCATCACTCTTTGGGAAAAGTCGAAGACGTGAAGATTCCGGCACGTTCGCACGTTGTGATGCCGCGTCGGAGATATGACGACTCGTATCGAGTCATGATCGGCAGCGAAGGAGACACCCATGCAGAAAATCACCCCGTGCTTGTGGTTCGATGACAAAGGGGAAGAAGCGGCCAAGTTTTATGTGTCGATTTTCAAGAATTCCAAACTTGGAAAGATTGCGCGCTACGGAGACGCAGGCGCAGAGGTTTCCGGCAGACCGAAGGGTTCGGTCATGACCGTGACCTTTCAACTTGAGGGACAAGAGTTCATGGCGTTAAACGGCGGTCCGCATTTCAAATTTACGGAGGCTATTTCGCTCGTGGTGAACTGTAAGACGCAGGAAGAGTTGGACAAGATGTGGGAGAAGCTCTCCGCAGGCGGAAAAGAGGGAGTATGCGGCTGGCTCAAAGATAAATACGGGCTGTCGTGGCAGCTCGTTCCCACTGCTGTGGAGAAGCTGTTTCAAGACAAGGACGCGAAGAAAACTGAACGAGTCATGAAGGCGTTGCTTCACATGAAAAAACTCGATATCAAAAAGCTCAAACAGGCGTATGAGGGAAAGTAATTCACGCGGTGATTGAGCGATCGTAGGCTAATGTTGACATCGCCAATCTCTGATACTCGACGATCGGATCAGTCGCAAGAAGGGAGCACGATATGACCGATACCGCAAAGAGCAAAAAGAAAAAGGACCTGGTGTTTACCCGCGTCTTTGACGCGCCAGTCGAACAGGTCTGGAAAGTGTGGGTCGATCCGAACATGGTGATGCGCTGGTGGGGGCCCGATGGGTTTATGTCGCCCAGCGCGAAGATGGATGTTCGTGAGGGTGGCACGTCTCTGGTCTGTATGCGCGCGCCAAAACATTTCGGCGGCCAGGACATGTACAGCACCTGGACCTACACGAAGATCGTGCCGATGCGGGAGATCGAGTACCTTCACCACTTCGCCGACAAGGGCGGCAACAGAGTTGATCCGGCCCAGCAGGGCTTGCCGCCGGATATGCCGGAAGAAGTGCGCAATCTCGTCACCTTCAAAACTGCGGGTCACCACCAGACGAGAATAACCGTGACGGAATACGACTGGCCAATAGGTCACATGATGGAGATGTCCCAAATGGGTATGGAACAGTGCCTTGATAAAATGGCGGCGATCTTTGCCAAGACCTGAGCGGTTCTTGGGACGATCTGAGAGCCAATTGATAAGACCGGTGAGTGTGGTCGTCGAGGAGGCCAGGGGGCCAACGCTTGAGCAGCGTCCGTCGCGATGATAGTGCCGATTTCGATGGAAAGCAGCGCGTAGCTGCGAGGGTAAGAAAAGTTCGCTGGAGATGTCGATTTCCGGACCTTCGATCGACAAATAGGTAGAGGCTGGTTCAGCCGGTCGAGACGATTGGCAGAAGATGCTGGTTGAGCCTAGCTGAAGCGAAACGAGTAACCAGAACCATACACAACCATATTTAAGGAGGGGAACATGCGGTTCACACATCTGGCAGTCACAGGATTATGTATAGCCTTGACGGTTCCTATGGCGATGGCCAAGGACAAGAAGGCCGAGAAACAGATGGACCCGCAAGCGATGATGGAGGCCTATACGAAGCTGGCCACGCCCGGTGAACAGCATAAGCAGCTCGCAAGTCTGGCCGGTAGCTGGACGACCAAGACGAAGGAATGGATGGAGCCCGGCAAGCCCCCGACGGAATCTGCCGGATCTGTTGAAATGAAGACGGTGCTGGACGGACGATTTCTTCAGCAGGAATTCACCGGCGAGATGATGGGACATCCCTACTCAGGGATGGGGATCACCGGATACGACAACCTGCGTAAGCGGTACGTGTCGACGTGGATCGATACCATGGGGACCGGAGTGTTTGTGATGGAGGGGACAGCCGGCGCCGGTGGCAAGACCATCACACTGAAGGGACAACATGCTGAGTTGGGTGGAGGGCACATGTCGCATCGCGCGGTGTGGAAGATCGTGGACAGCAACACCCAGATCTTCGACATGTACGGGAGCCACGACGGCGGCAAGGAAACGAAGATGATGGAGATCACCTATACGCGGAAGCCGTAACAACCCATGCGAACAAGCCGCGTCTCGGGCGCGGCTAGGAGTGGGCGGGTGAGATCGGGAGAGGCCGCGTCTCGGCGCTGGCCGGGGTGGGCGGGTGAAAATACCTGAATTTTAGAAAGGAGCAAGTATGAGCAGAGCACGGTTATTGGTTGGGACACGCAAGGGGGCCTTCATTCTCACGTCGGACGGAAAGCGCAAACAATGGGATGTCAACGGCCCCCACTTTGCGGGCTGGGAAATGTACCATCTCAAGGGATCGCCCGCTGATCCGAATCGGATGTATGCGTCGCAGACCAGCAGCTGGTTTGGACAGATTATTCAGCGCTCCGATGATGGGGGGAAAACATGGTACCAACCTGGGACGCCTCCAGGCGAACCAACTACCACCCCGGACGGCACGCCGAAGGGCGAGAGTAACAAGTTCGTGTACGACCAGTCCCCAGAGACCGGAAAACCGCTCACAACGCACCAGCATTATGACGGCACGCAGCGTCCCTGGGAGTTCAAGCGGGTCTGGCATCTCGAACCGTCGCTGACTGAGCCGGATACTGTCTACGCCGGCGTGGAGGATGCCGCGTTGTTTCGCTCGACTGATGGTGGACAGAGGTGGCAGGAGCTTGCTCCGGTTTGCGCAGCGCAAAAGGACACTCTCTGGCAGCCAGGCGCCGGCGGCATGTGCCTCCACACGGTCCTGCAGGACCCGAGCAATCCGCAGCGCATCTATGTTGCCATTTCGGCTGCGGGTGTGTTCCGCACCGACGATGCCGGAAAGACGTGGCGGCCGGTGAACAAGGGCCTGAAGTCCCAGTACGAGCTGCCGGATCCAGATGCTGAGGTGGGTCACTGCGTCCACTGTATTACGATGCATCCGTCGCGACCGAACATCCTGTATATGCAGAAGCACTGGGATGTCCTGCGGAGCGACGATGCCGGCGAGTCGTGGCACGAGATCAGCGGAAACTTACCCTCTGACTTTGGATTTCCGATCGCCGTACATGCCCATCAGCCGGAGACGATCTACGTGGTTCCCATCAAGAGCGACTCGGAGCACTTCCCGCCCGAGGGAAAGCTGCGCGTCTATCGCAGCAAGACGGGCGGAAATGAGTGGGAGCCCCTCACGAAAGGTCTGCCTCAACAGGATTGTTACGTCAATGTGTTGCGCGATGCCATGACGGTCGATTCGCTCGATCCCTGCGGCCTGTACTTCGGCACCACCGGCGGGCAGGTGTACGGATCGATTGATGGAGGCGACAACTGGACACCGATCGTCCGAGATCTACCGGCGGTGTATTCTGTCGAGGTCCAAACACTACCATAGCAGGCGCTGAACATGCCCTCCAGCGGCGTTCTCGCCTCGAAAGCATCCTCAACGTAGCCCAGAGGCTACGCCTCCGGCGCTTTCTTCGGCTGCGGCCTTGCTGGAAGAGCATGTTGAGCGCCCGCAAGACGTAGTGTGATTTAGTGACTCTAGGAGATCGGTCATGATCAGAGTCGTACTGCCGGCACATCTGCGGACGCTCGCGCGGATCAACGGCGAGGTGAAACTGGACATCCAGGGTCCGGCGACGGTGCGCTCGGTTCTCGACACGCTCGAGACCAGCTATCCGATGTTGCGGGGAACGATCCGTGACCACGTCACGCACAAGCGTCGCCCGTTCATCAGATTTTTCGCCTGCGAGCAGGACCTGTCCCATGAATCGCCGGATGTCCCGCTGCCCGACGCAATCGCGATGGGAGCCGAGCCGTTTCTGATCGTGGGCGCGATGGCCGGCGGGTAGGACAAGCCAAACCTTTCCGTGAAGACGGAAGAATTGTATGAAAAGTTCAAAGAGCCAGAACTACGCTGGCGGCCAGTTGAGGAACGGTATCTTCAAGGAGTTTTTCAAGGACGGTACGTTGTCATGCGCCGGCCGTTATAGGAATGGCGAAGATCGGCGAGTGGAAGTACTATCTGCGCAGCGGACTGCTGAAGGCCATCGGTAGATACTCCAAGGGCAGGATGACGGGTAAATGGAGTGGTATCGTGAAAATGGAGAGGTGATGCAGACCGGTTCATTTGATGACGAAAGGAACACGGGGGTCTGGAAGAGATACCATCCTCATGGAGCATTGTATCACGAAGGAGAATACGTCAACGACATGAAAGTGGGCGAATGGCGGACCTATCATGCCAATGGCGCATTGGCCAAGACGACTCATCACAGAACCGGATAGGGCGTGTGGAGGGAACCATCAGGCACTCAAGGAGAAGCCATGAGCGCGAAAACAAGAGCACAATCGAAAACAAAACCGAAAGATGCCAAGAGGAGCCATATAACGCCGAGGATTTGTTGGTTTGAAATCCCAGTGGATAACCCCGAGCGCGCCAAAAAGTTCTACGGCTCGCTGTTCGGCTGGACAATCGAGAAGTTTCCCGGAGTGGAGGATTACTGGCACATCGACACGGGCGGCGGCGGCGATACGCCCGATGGCGGTCTGATGAGGCGCAAGCATCCGGAACAGCCCATTACCAACTACGTTGCCGTTTCCTCGGTGAACGAATCCGCGGCAAAGGTCGAGAAACTCGGGGGCACGATCTGCAAGCCCAAGACGGCGGTGCCGCAGATGGGCTACTTCGCCATCTGCCAGGACACGGAAGGCAACGAGTTTGCGCTCTGGGAACCGAACGACCGCGCAAAGTAGATCTCCGGCTTGAGGAGCTGTACCGCATGCCGAGACTGTCACCATACATGGTGGCGTGTTGCACATGATGCAGGAGGAAAACGGACCTGCCTTTAACGCGGCAGTCCTTTCGCAAAGGAGGCAGCGACCATGATCTGCATCACCGGAGCAGGTGGGACCGTCGGCGGCGAGCTCATCAAGCAGCTTGAGTCGGCACATGCGCCGTTCCGCGCGGCCTACTTCTCGGTCGAAAAGGCGGAAGCCGCACGCGCGCGCGGGATCGACGCTGTTGTCATTGACTATAACGGCCCGGAGACGCTTCGTACGGCGTTTCAGGGATGTGACAAACTATTTCTTCTGGGGCCAAACGTGCAGGACCAAACGCAGCTCGAACTCAATGCGGTCGAAGCGGCACAGTGGGTCGGCGTACGGCACATTGTGAAGCTGTCCGTCATGGGCGCCGGCGACGAGGCCTACGCCCTCGCCTTGATTCATCGATCAGTCGAGAAGACGATCGAAGCGAGCGGGATGGCATGGACCTTTCTCCGCCCGAACAGCTTCATGCAGAATGTCGTCACGTACATGAGCAAGACGATCAAGGCTGAGGCGGCATTCTACAGCGCCAGCGGCGAAGCAAGGATCAGCCACGTTGACGTGCGTGACATCGTTGCCGTGGCTGTTGAAGCGCTTACTAGGCCTGACCATGCGGGCAAGGCTTATACGCTCACAGGGCCGGACGCGCTGACCTACGACGAGCTTGCGAACGAGTTGTCGAGAGCGGTTGGAGGCCTGATCAGACACATCAGTCTCTCTCCTGCCGACTTCAAGAACGGAATGCTCGCCGAGGGCATGCCTGTGGAGATCGCTGATCGAATGCTCGACCTGGAGCGCTACTATCGAGAGGAGCAGGCGCGCCATATCACACATGACATCAAACGGGTGACTGGGCGCGATCCGAGACGGTTTGGGCAGTATGCGCTGGAGGTTGCCCCGTCACTGCACTCGGCATAGTCGCAGGTCTACCCCAAAAAGAATCCTAGCAGGCTGTTAAAAACTATTTTGAACCTGCTCGTTAGGGAAGGTGGAACTGGCCGTGTTGCCTATTGAAGTACCCGCAGGGTGTTCAAAAAGACCGTTGTTCTCACCCGCCCAACCCCCGGCGTGCCGAGACACGCCGGTCCGCGGTTCGGCCGCAGCGAGGTCCGCGACGCGAAGAATAATGAGGTTCACGACGTGCAGAATAATGCACGTCAAGTTTGTGAACGGGCGCGAGGGGTGAGCGCCCAGTGTCTCTGAGCCGGCGGGGCGAATCGTCATCATTTTCACCCGCCCGCCCCGAGCCTGCCGAGACAAGCTCTTTTCCCGTGGCCGTACGGTGAGCCTCTGAGGTTCACGACGCGCTGAATAAAGCGCGTCACGTTTGTGAACGCCGCCGAGATAGTGAGGCGGCAGAGTCCTGCGAGAACGATGCTGGCGGGTCTTTTTCAACACCCTGCTAGACCTGTCGATTTAGCGGACCCTCGTTCGACTAGTAGGTAGAACCCGGCTTCGGGCGGTCAAAATCCTCAGAAGCCCGGCTCCTAACTCGAAACCAAGGAGAAAACGACGATGAGGAAGCGTCGATCGTTGACACACTACCGGACTAGATCGTCTGATATCTGCGTTGGGGGCTCTTTCTGATGAGCCTAAAGTCGCTTCTCGAAACCGGTAAGGGTGCCCCTTATCCAAACGATATCAAGATCGACAACTGGAACTAAAGCGGTGCCGACTCAGGAAAAGGAGGTCAAGATGAAAACGATCCAGACAATGGTAGTAATTGCAGGTCTCTTGTTCTCGCTGGCAGCGAGCGCGGAAAATATGCAGACTCCCAAGGTGCTGAATAAACTCGAGCCGCTACCGCGAGATTTGGAAATTCAGCTAGCCCTAAGCGCACTGCCGCCGCACCTCAGAGACAATGCAACCGTATATATTTTGGACCCTGCTAAGGGCTTCGAAGTTGCCCGCAAGGGGACCAATGGATTCCACGCCTTGGTTGCTCGAACCGGCGATGATGCGTTCAGGGGATCCTGGCCCTTAACAGAATATAGAGAGGATATTCTCTATCCGATTTCCTTTGATAACGCGGGCGCCAAGGAGCAGATGCGGGTCTTCTTTGACGCAGCAGAGATGCAAGCCCAAGGTACTCCTCCCGGCGAACTAAAGAAAATGATCAAAGACCGTTACAAAGCAGGATTCTATAAATCGCCGGAACGAGCCGGTATCTCATACATGCTGTCTCCAGTGCTGAGAACGTACTTCAACCCGGAAGAGAGCGGCGACAGGGCCCCCACCGTAAACTTCCCACACGTCATGTACTACGCCCCTGGTGTTTCCAATGAAGACATCGGTGGCGGGGACCTCGGCGGCATGTATCCGTTTGTTATCCTTCACGGCCACCATGGATACATGATCCAGCCTCTCGGCGTGACGGAAAGAGCAGCAATTAAGAAAGAGTACGAAGAGATGCTTGCAAGACTTTGCAACATCAAAGACGTCTGGTGTTTGCCAAAAGAGAACGGTCGATAAAAGACGCAATCACATTTTGGCGATGGGCTGATCGCTTGACCCTTTGATGGAATGCAGCTTGGTTCATGCACATCGGATCGAATGTAGGAACGTTGGGGTCGGCCATCGTTAGGCACGTGTATCCATTCGTGGAGGAAACAGTCATGCAAGCCGATAGTCAAACGAGTCATGCCTCAAAAACAATGCTGTGGACCGGATATATCCTCAGCGCGCTCCCTGTCCTGATGCTGCTCTTTAGCGGAGCCATGAAAGTGATGAATGCCGCTTCGGTTGTGGAGGGATTCGCCCGTTTCGGATACCCCGATAATGTGGCCTTCGGGATCGGGATAGTCGAACTTATCAGTACCGTCCTGTATGTGATTCCTCAAACGTCTGTTCTCGGAGCGATCCTGTTGACCGGCTACCTCGGTGGCGCCACTGCTACGCACGTGCGAGTCGGTGAGCCGTTCATTTTTCCGATTCTGCTCGGTGTGCTGGTTTGGGCAGGGCTCTTCTTGCGCGATACGCGGCTGCACGCACTGCTTCCGTTGCGCGGGTAGTGGTCCACGCGCGCGGCGCGTAGATGGCACTGTATGGACCGCAACCCGTTGGACGATCTGCGACGATCAGACATGATCCGCCTATACAGGCGTTGAGTCAGGGCCCACCTGGGGGTTGAACACCAACGACACGTGTCTTACAGTTTTGTAATGCTTTCGTCCGCGTCAGGCGCTGCTCGGAACCTGACGTCAGGATTGTAGGATGATCAGGACGGCTCGCTACGGCGAAATGACGCACGTCTGAACGAGGGGACCGTCAACAAGGTTCCTATGGCATGTCGATTTGCGGAAGCTCGTTCGACTAAGAAGCAGAGCCGGGATCAACCGATCGGGACCATCCGAAGTACCTGGCTTTCAACACTCAACCAGAAGGAGTCATGCCCATGCGATTCATGATGTTAGTTAAAGCCGACAAGAATTCAGAGGCGGGCGCTCTCCCGGACGAGACGCTCCTGACCGAGATGGGGAAGTACAACGAGCAATTGGCGAAAGCCGGCGTGTTGCTGGCCGGTGAAGGGCTGCAGCCGACGTTGAAGGGCGCGCGCGTGCAGTGCGCCAACGGCAAGATCACGGTCACTGACGGTCCTTTTGCCGAAACAAAGGAGCTGGTCGCCGGGTTCTGGCTGATCCAGACGAAATCGAGGGATGAGGCCATCGAATGGGCGAAGCGCGTTCCTTTCCAGGAAGGTGAGGTCGAGGTTCGCCAGATCTTCGAGCTTGAAGACTTCCCGGTCGATCCAGCCGAGAAGCCCGACGGCTGGCGGGAGAAGGAGGAGCAATTCCGCGCGGCCCCGCCCACTCGGAAGCCGGGAAGGATCCGGTTCATTGGCCTGCTCAAGGCGGATAGGGATACGGAGGCAGGTGTCCTTCCGGATGAAAAACTCCTGGCGGACATGGGAGCGTTCATTGAGGAAGGGGTGAAGTCTGGGGTGTTCCTCTCGGGCGAAGGGCTCCAGCCGAGTTCGAAGGGCGCGCGTGTCCGGTACGCCGGGAGCAAGCGCACGGTGATTGACGGGCCCTTCGCGGAAACGAAGGAGCTGATTGCCGGCTACGCGATCATCCAGGTCAAGTCCAGGGAAGAGGCGATCGAGTGGACCAAGCGATTCGTGACGGTCGACGCTCCGGGGCGCCTTGGCGCGGAGAGCGAGTGCGAGATCCGCCAGGTGTTCGAGGCGGAGGACTTCGGGGAAGAGTTTACGCCCGAGCTCAGACAGCAAGAAGAGCGCTTGCGTGCTCAGGTGGCTGCGAGGAAGTAATCGGCGGGAGGCGAACCATGGATACAGACCTTGATCGGATGACACGGGATCAACTCATCGCAGAGATTAAGAAGCTGAGAACAGGCATTCGTGAGCATCGAGACAGCAGTGAGCACGAGCTATGCTGGCACCATCCCGCACTGTGGGGCCTGTTGCCAGAAAAGACCGATCCTATTCCGGTCGTACCGAACTGGCCCGAGTTCATTCGAGGATGTATCAGATATCGGCAGTCGTTGGACCAACAGGCCCCCGGCGTTTCGCGAACGAACAAACCATATGAAGAAGCGTAGGGGATGGGACCCCAGTGCTGCCACTCGAGGACATGTTCTGGGGCGATCGATATGGCAAACTTGAAGACCCGTTCGGTCATCAATGGTCGGTTGCAACACACGTTCGCGACGTGAGTCCGGAAGAATTGCAACAGGCGGCACAGAAAGCATGTGCCTAACCGGGCAGATTCCCGCAGGCTGGGAAGATGTTCGACAAGATGCACGGACAAGGACGGTTTCGTCAACAAGGCCAAACTCGATGCGGGTCATGCGAAGATGATGAAGAAAAAGGCTGAGTAACCAGTATGGATCGAATCCGATATTCATGCGATGGAGCCGGATAATGACCGAAGGAGAACTCACTTATTAAGGAGGATGCATGCGTTACGTCGATGGCTACGTATTGCCGGTCCCGAAGAAGAATGTGGAAGCGTATCGCCGCATGGCGCAGAAGGCGGGAAAGATCTGGCGGGAGCACGGCGCGCTGGACTACAAAGAATGCGTCGGCGACGATCTGAACGTCAAGTGTGGCGTGCCGTTCTCGCGTAACATGAAACTGAAGAGCGGCGAGACCGTGGTGTTCGCGTATGTCGTGTTCAAGTCGCGCGCGCATCGGGATCGTGTCAACGCCAAGGTGATGAAGGACCCGCGCCTGGCCGATTCGATGGACGGGAAATCGATGCCTTTCGATTTCAAGCGCATGGTCTACGGCGGATTCAAGATCCTGGTCGACGCCTGAAATGCTAAGAATCGAGGAGTAGACGTGGGCGCTATCGGCGAGCTGGCTTGCGGGATCGGATCGATGCCTAACCAAGCCGCTGTCGCGCGAGTGACGTCCCTCTTGAGCCGTCGGAACCGATCAGCCATACTGGGTGTCTATGGATAAGTATGCTGCATCTCTTTGCGACACGCTGGCGGAACAGTACCGAACCTTGCTGGAGGTCGCGGAACTGATCTCCACACGTCACGATCTGCACGCACTCTTTCAAGACCTTGCCCACCGGCTTCCCCGGGTGGTTCGTGTGAATTTCGTGGCCCTTTCCTTACACGATCCCGAGCGCAATCTGATGAGGCTGCACACGCTTCAGGCCAATGTACCGGCCGAGATCGTGGGCGGCCATGAGGAGCCGGTCGAAGAGGCTCCAGCCGGATTGGTCTGGCAGACGCAACAACCCCTCATCGTTCCGGATCTTGCCGAAGAACCTCGTTGGCAAATAGTCACCGGGCGGATGCGGGAAGACGGCATCAACTCCCTCTGTGTCGTCCCCTTGACGACGGCTCTGCGACGGCTGGGGGCTATGGGATTCGCGAGCGTGCAGAAGGGAGCCTATAATGAAACGGACGTGGAATTCCTCCAGCAGGTCGGCAAACAAGTTGCCGTGGCGGTGGACAATGTCCTCCATCATCAAGACCTGACTCGCGATCGCGACCGGTTACGACTCCTGCTGGAAGTGTCCGAATCCATCGCATCCCACCGCGATCTGGATGAGTTGCTTCGTGATCTCGCCCAACGGCTTCCTGATATCGTCCCGTTCGATTACATCAACGTGGTCTTGCACGATCCCGCACGCGAGGTGATGCGCCTGTGGTTGCTGGTGACGTCGAAACCCAGCACGATCAGCCCGGGATTGGAGACGCCCGTGGATGAGTCACCCGGGGGATTGGTGTGGAAGACCCAGCAGCCGTTGACCGTGAATGACATCATGCAAGAGCGCCGCTTTCCGAAGCTCATGGCGATGCTGCGGGAGAATGGCGTCCAATCCTTCTGCGCGGTGCCTCTCACGACGGCGCAGCGCCGCCTCGGCGCCATGGGATTTGGGAGCTTGCAACGGAGAGTCTATCAACAGGCAGATCTCGACTTCATGCAACAGGTGGCTAAGCAGGTGGCCGTCGCAGTAGACAACGCACTGAATGCCGAGACCGCGCAGGCGGCCAAGCAGCAACTCGCGCGTGAGCGTGACCGCCAGCGCTTGCTGCTGGAGGTCAACAATGCCGTGGTTTCCCATTTGGGGCTGGAAGATCTTTTTACCGCCGTCAGCACCTGTCTACGAAGAGTCATCCAGCATGATGGCTCCGGGCTGGTCCTGTATGACGAGGAGACCCGGCGGTATCGAGTCCATGTCCTGAGCTTTTCAAAGAACGAGTCCTTTATCGAGGAAGGGCTCGTGGAGTCGGACTGTACGACACCCGCCGGTATCGCGATCGCGACCAGAAAGCCGGCGGTATTCAGCGAACGGGACCTGGCGCAGCTCTGTCCCGAATCGCCGGTCGCGCGACACTTGCTTGCCGAAGGTGTCAAAGCCTTCTGCTCTGTTCCGCTCCTGTCCCATGACCGCGCGCTGGGAGCATTGAATGTGGGCAGACGCTGCGAAGACATGTTCACGCAAGAAGACATCGAGCTATTGAGTCAGGTCGCGCAACAAGTTGCCATTGCCGTGGAGAATGCCTTGGCCCACCAGGAGGCTCAGGAGCTCAAGGATAAGCTCGCGAAAGAGAAACTGTATCTCGAAGACGAGATCAAGACTGAATACAACTTCGAGGAGATCGTCGGGGATAGCGCCGTGCTGAAGCGTGTGCTCAAACAGGTCGAAATCGTCGCGCCGACGGATTCCACCGTGCTCGTCCTGGGCGAAACCGGCACCGGGAAGGAACTGATTGCCCGCGCCATCCATGACCGTAGCGGTCGCCGGGAGAGGACGTTTGTCAAGATGAATTGCGCGGCGATTCCCACCGGCCTGCTGGAGAGCGAACTCTTCGGGCACGAGCGCGGTGCGTTCACCGGAGCCATTGCGCAAAAAATCGGCCGTTTCGAGCTCGCTCATGGTGGAACATTGTTCCTCGATGAGGTAGGAGATATTCCCCTCGAGCTGCAGTCGAAATTATTGCGAGTCCTGCAGGAGCAGGAGTTCGAGCGACTGGGAAGCATCAGGACGATCAAGGTCAATGTCCGTCTCGTGGCGGCGACGAACCGTGATCTCACCCAGATGGTGGCGGACAAAGAGTTTCGAAGCGATCTCTATTATCGGCTCAACGTGTTTCCGCTGACCGTACCGGCGCTTCGTGACCGCCGCGAGGATGTTCCGTTGCTGGTCCGCTATTTTGCGCAGAGATTTGCTCGACGCATGAATAAGACGATCGATTCGATCTCGACCGAAGGGATGACGACACTGTCGCGTTACGACTGGCCGGGGAATATTCGTGAGTTGGAGAATCTCATCGAGCGGGCCGTCATCCTCTCCAAGAGTTCGGTGCTCCACATTCCCCTGGCCGAATTAAGAGACCGGGCCGAAGAGAGCCCGCAAGCTACCGAGACGTTGGCAGCCGCCGAACGGGACCATATCCTGCGCATTCTCAAGGAAACCAATTGGGTCATCGGCGGCCCGTCCGGCGCCGCTGCCAGACTCGGGATGAAGCGAACCACCCTCCAGTCGAAAATGCAAAAACTCGATATCTCTCGCCCCTCTTAGCCTGGATGACTCAGCCATCGTCGTTCGTATCTCGTTCGTGAAGAAATTTATGATTTGTTGATCTGTTCATTTGTTGAATGTCAGAGGGTCATCAGATCGGCAAATCAACAGATCATCAGCACGCCCACTAGTCTTGGCTAACGCCGACATTTCGGCAGGCGCGCCGATTGATCGGCTTCCAATTCTCGTCACTCCCGTCCCATGAGTCACTGCTACAGCAACCTTCTCGCTGTTATTTCTTGTTGTTGCCATCACTTACAAGGCTTTCCCGACTCAAAGTCCAGCTGGAACGATCTATGCGGTGCCTTGGCGTCAACGACCGTCATGCCTGTCGATTCGGCACGTCGGCGACCTGAAGAAGGAGGCAGCGATGGCCACAGCAGTCGGATTTCCAGCGAAAGACCTGACAGAGGAGAATCCCAGAGATTGGACGCAGTTCTTTGCCTCGACGAGATGTTTGCGGTGCAGCGGCCTCATGGTCGTCGAGTCGTGCATTGATTTTCCGCTGTGGCGCTGTGTGCAATGCGGCGAGGTCGTCGATCCGGTTATTTTGCAAAATCGCGAGCATGTCGGCATACGCTCGGGAGGGGGCAACTCATGAATCGTCGTGGTTGGATTGGATCTTTTCTGTTACTTGCCATGGTGGTAGCCGCCGGTGTCGGTCTGGCCGGCTGGAAGTACTCGTCCATACAGGAGACCCAGGCAGCCTCCATGAACCAACCGGAACCGATGGAGGCGGTGACGATTGCCGTCGCGCAAGAGCGCGAACACCGCCAGACCACTACGTCCATCGGAACGGTCCTGGCACTGCGGTCGATCACCCTGCGTAACGAACTTCCCGGCACCGTCCGACACGTGCGACTCATCCCAGGCGAAATCGTCGATGCGGGATTGGTGCTGGTCATACTCGACGTGTCCGTCGAGGAGGCCGAGTTGAAAGCGCAGGAGGCGCAGGCTGCCCTTGCGAAATCGGTGCTCAATCGCAGGCGAAACTTGAGAGAGGACCTTGCCACGGCGGAGGAGGAGGTGGATCGGGCCCGCGCGGACCTCGACGTTGCGCTGGCCCAGATCGCGCGAACAAAGGCGATCATCGCTCGTAAGACGATCCGCGCGCCGTTCCGCTCACGGGTGGGCATCGCGGATGTGCACCCCGGCCAATACCTGAACGAGGGTACCCAATTGACGACGCTGCAGGGTGTTGACGACGCAGCACACGTAGATTTCACGGTCGCGCAGGCCGTCGCGGCCGGCCTGCGCGTGGGTGACACTGTCACTGTTTCCGCCGGCAACGATACGGCGCCGATCGCCGCCAGAATCGTCGCTGTTGACGCACGCATCGACCCGACCACCCGCAATGCCATGGTGCGTACAAGGATCGAGCGCGTGCCCCACGCTCCAGCGCCGGGCGCCTCGGTACGCGTCCAAGTTCCTGTCGGCCCGCCGCGCATGGCTGTCGTGGTCCCGGTGAGCGCGCTCCGGAAGGGCCCCGGCGGCGACCAGGTATTCGTGATCGCGCCGGACAAGGACGGCAAGTCTCGGGCATATGTGCGGCAGGTCGAGAGTGGTGCCATGATCGGCGACGTAGTCGTGCTCCATACCGGGCTGTCCGCCGGCGAGCAGGTGGCCGCCTCGGGATCCTTCAAGCTGCGCGATACGGCTCTCGTCGCGATCGCCGGCGATTCCGAGAATACGCACGGACAGGGTCAACAGATCAGCGAGCGCTGAGGAACCACGACGACTCGAAAGGGATAGGCATATGCGATCATTCACCGACGTGTTCATCAAACATCCCGTACTGGCGGTGGTCGTCAACCTCGTGATCCTACTCGCTGGGTGGCGGGCGCTGACAGTCCTGCCGGTACAGCAATATCCAAAGATCGAAAGTTCGTCGGTAGTGATCACGACGATCTACTACGGCGCCAGCGCCGAGACCGTTCGCGGCTTCCTGACCACGCCGATCGAGCGCGTGGTGTCGGCGATCGGCGGCGTCGATTATGTCGAGTCGACCAGCCGTGCCGGCGCCAGCACCGTCACAGTGCACCTGAAACTGAACCACAGCAGCACGGCAGCGCTCGCCGAGGTCACTGCGCGGCTGCAACAGGTGAGGTCGGAGTTACCGGCGGAAGCCGAGCCGCCGGTGATCGAGGTGCAACGTGCGGACCGGCCGTATGCATCGTTCTACTTGAGCTTCACATCTACAGAGCGCAGCGTGCCGGCCGTCACCGATTGGCTGGTGCGGACGCTGCAGCCGCAACTCGCGACGCTGGCCGGCGTCCAGCGCGTGACCATCGAGGGCGGGCGTCAGCTCGCCATGCGCGTCTGGATCGATCCGGATCGGCTTGCCGCGCTCAACCTCTCGCCCGGCGACGTGCAAGCGGCCCTGCGACGCAACAACTTTCTGGCCGCCGTGGGCCGGACGAAGGGCCATCTGGTGCAGCTCAACTTGCTCGCGAACACCGATTTGCGGTCCGTTGGCGAGTTCGAGGAGTTGATCGTCGCCGACCGCGCAGGTGCCATTGTGCGCCTGAGAGACGTGGCGCGGGTCGAGCAGGGGGCCGAAGAGGCCGACATGGTTGCGAAATACGGCAAGACGGAAGGCGTCTACCTTGGGGTCTGGCCGCTGGTCGGCTCGAACGAGATCGAAGTCGCGCACCGGTTGCGCGACGAGATGGAACGCATCCGGCCGACCTTGCCGAAGGACATCGACATGCGCCTCGTCTGGGACGGCACGATGTTCATGCGGAACGCACTGACGGAGATTACCAAGACGCTCGGCGAGACGATTTTGATCGTCGCGATCGTGGTCTTCCTATTCATGGGCTCGGTGCGCACCGCGCTGGTGCCGCTCGTCGCCATGCCGGTCTCACTGGTCGGGGCGGCGATCTTCATGTTCGCATTCGGCTTCAGCCTGAACCTGCTCACTCTCCTCGCGATCGTACTGTCGGTTGGTCTGGTCGTAGACGACGCGATCGTCGTCGTCGAAAACGTCGAGCGGCACGTGCGTCTGGGCAAGTCGCGGATCGATGCCGCGCTGAAGGGCGCGCGCGAGCTGCTGGGTCCGATTATCGCGATGACGATCACCTTGGCTGCCGTCTACGCACCGATCGGTTTCCAGGGGGGCCTGACCGGCTCGCTGTTTCTGGAGTTCGCGATCACGCTCGCCGTAGCGGTCGTCCTGTCGGGCATCGTCGCGGTCACGCTCTCGCCGGTCATGAGCTCGCGGTTCGTGCACCCGCAGGGCAAGGAAGGCCGGCTGACCGCGCTGGTCAATCGCGGTTTTGAAGTCGTGCGTCGCGCGTATGCGAGACTGCTCGACGGGGCGCTTACGATGCGCTGGGCGATTGTGACGGCTTCGCTGCTCATCATGGCCGCGGCGTGGCCGCTGTACATGTTCTCGCGCCAAGAACTCGCGCCGGTGGAGGACCAGAGCCATATCAGCCTGTTCTTCGAGGCTTCGCCCGACTCCACGGTGGCGGCGACGAACCGCGATCACCTGCAGATCGTGCGGGCCATTACCTCGTTTCCCGAAACTGATTTCACGTGGTCGCTGACGTCGGCATGGGGCGGCTTCGGCGGCCTGGTCGCCAAGGACTGGCACGAACGCGCCCGCTCGACCGAGCAGATGTACGGCGAGGTGTTCGGCGCAGTGTCGCAGGTGCCCGGCCTGCGCGTCTTCCCGCGTCTCGACCCGCCGCTGCCGACGCCCGGCCAGTATGACGTCGAGCTGGTGCTGCAGAGCGACGCGCCGGTCGAGCGGATGCTCGAGACGACCAGGGCGGTGCTCGGCGCAGGTTGGCAAAGCGGCAAGTTTTTGTATGTCGACACCGATCTAAAAATCGACCTGCCCCAGGCGCACGTTGTGCTCGACCGTGAGCGTCTTGCCGACCTCGGGCTCGATTTAGCCGGCGTCGGCCGAGAGCTCGGCACATTGCTGGGCGGCGCCTATGTGAACCGGTTCAACTTCTTTGACCGCAGCTACAAGGTCATTCCACAAATCGGCGACGAGGACCGGGCCACCGTCGGCCCGTTGCTCGACCTCAAGATCAAGACGCCGGGGGGCCAGCTCGTGCCGGTCTCGACGTTCACGCACATCGAGACGAGCACCGCACCGCGCACGTTGAACCGTTTCCAGCAGCGCAACTCGGTGCGGGTCTTTGGCGGGGTCAAACCGGGCGTCACGAAGGAAGAAGGGTTGCGCGTGCTCGAAGCCGCTGCGGCCACGGCGGGCGGTCCACGCGTCGTTCTCGACTACGCAGGCGAGTCACGGCAAATCCGCCACGAGGGATCCGCGCTCACCGTCACGCTCGGGTTTGCCGTCGTGCTCATTTATCTGGTACTTGCGGCACAGTTCCAGAGCTTCCGCGACCCGCTGATCGTCCTGCTGGGCTCGGTACCGCTCGCCATCTCCGGAGCGCTGGTGTTCAGCTTCCTGGACCTGACCACAATCAACATCTACTCCCAGGTCGGGCTGATTACGCTGGTGGGACTGATTGCGAAGAACGGCATCCTGATCGTGGAGTTCGCGAACACGCTGCAGGCCCGCGGTCTTTCGAAGGCGGCTGCGTTGCGCGAGGCATCGTTGACGAGACTGCGACCGGTGCTGATGACCTCGGCGGCCACCGTCTTCGGGCACCTCCCGCTGGTTCTGGTGTCCGGTCCGGGAGCTGCGGCCCGCAACAGCATCGGGACGGTGCTGGTCACCGGCATGACTGTCGGGACGCTGTTCACTCTGTTTGTCGTGCCGGTGTTCTATTCGCTGATCGCGGCCCAACACCAGCCAAGCCCGGCACGTGAGGGGATCGAGCACGAGGGGCTGCTGATCGCAAGGAGCCATGGATCGAATCGAGCATCGGAAAGAGATCGCAGAGGCCTGGGTTTATCTCGCGTCTGATGATTCGCGGTCGGCGGCCGGCCGCATCCTACCGGTAGATGGTGGGGCGATGGACACGTACGTAAGCGAATGATCAGGAACAAAAGGAAGAAAACGCTGAGTGGGTAAGCTTCAAGGAATCTACAGCGCCGTTGGAGTCTCGGGTCGTCTGGGCGGATCTGGCCGATCGCATTCCAGTGAAGGGCTCTCAGTTCAATTTCAATCTGCAGGCCGGGGCTGGGCTCTCTTCTTCGTCCTGCCGACCACCTCGATCAAGGAGACGTATCGTTTTCAGCACATCTCGAATGCCGGCATGGCTCAACCGAACAAGGGAATCGATGCCGGCGTAGTGCTGATCGGTATTTCGAAGTTTTTCTGAATGGGAACCGATGGAGCTCTCAATGAATATCCAAACTCAGGAGGACGGAGGAATTCAAGGGATAGGATGGCTTGCCGGCACGGTCGGCGCGTTGCTCTTCATCAGCGCGGGACTTGGTCTCCTTGTACACCAGGTGTTCGGGCAGACCGATATGGACACTCTGCTCTGGGCTCTCTATCTGGGTTTCTGGACCTCTGTCCTGGGCATCGTCGGCTTCCTTGTTCTCTCAATACGGTGGTCTGTGGATTGTCGGCGCGTTCGAACGAACCGTGCGGCCATGAACCGATTGTCCCCCGTATTCTCGACAAGGTTGACCCGAGAGCCACGATCGTGAGCATTGGAGCCAACTTATCCCCTACCTCGACAGCCATGGTCGAAAACAGTGACGTGATGGTCGCGATAGGAGGCGGGGAGGTGGCCAGAGACGAGCTGGTTGCTGGAAGACGATCGGACAAGAAGGTCCAATTCATCCCTGCCGACATGAATCACGAGATAGCGCGAGAAAAAGCACTGAAAAGAGGGCAACCTGCTCCCACAGATTTTCGCCGCGCAGCCTGCGCCGGATCGCCGCTCTGCACTGCTCAATAATCGACTTGCCGTGCATCACCTGAACTGCATCATTGATCACCGCTGAAATGCGTGAACACTCGAAACGCATTTTAAATAATCTTGTCCCGACCGGGCGATCCCCAGGGGAACCCAAAGGAGGCAGGATTTTGGCCCGTTTAACAACATGTAGAAGTCTAGAGGATACCGTAGCCCACCGTGACAGGAATAAGATGAGATATGATCGTCTCCGCCGTGCCACAATCGTCACATCAATCACTACAAGGAGGACACCATGCGTCTCTTACACCTGACACTCACAGGTCTCTGTATGGTTCTGACCGCTTCCATTGCGATGGCCAAGGACAAGAAGCCGGAGAAACAGATGGACATGCAGGCGATGATGGAGACCTATTCGAAGCTCGCCGCGCCCGGTGAACCGCACAAAAAATTCGCGAGCCTCGCGGGCAGTTGGACGACCAAGACCAAGGCCTGGATGGAACCCAACAAGCCTCCGATGGAATCCACCGGTTCCTGCGAACACAAGATGTTGCTGGACGGGCGCTTTCTCCACCAAGAATGTACCGGCGACATGATGGGACAGCAATTCTCCGGTATCGGAATGAACGGCTACGACAACCACACCAAGAAGTACGTGTCGACCTGGATGGATTCTATGGGTACCGGGATCTATTACATGGAAGGCAAGGCCAGCGCGGATGGCAAGACTATTACGCAGAAAGGTCAGTACGATGATCCCATCGAAGGACACATGAAGCTGCGCGGCGTGACCAAGATCGTGGACAACAATAGCGAGATTTTTGAGATGTACGGCACCGACAAGAGCGGCAAGGAAAGGAAGATGATGGAGATCACCTACACCCGGAAGCCATGAACAGCCGGGCGTAACCCCGTTCATCCCGAGGTCGAAGTCGTCAGGATGGCGAGGTCAATGAAGATCGGCGGCTGCGTCAAATTGCCGGACGGACGCATCGGCAGGGTAAGAGAGCGGTGGCCAGGGGATACAAAATTCGTGTCCAGCGCAAGACGAGCCGGACACATGCGTTTTGTGGTCGGAGTCCATCACCTCGGACCTGGAGAGCAGTTCTCGCACGAAATGACCTTCCGAAGAGTCGAGTACCTCCGCATGAAACCGAGGAACAGGCATGAGTGTTACGGATGGCCATGACATTCAGATCGGCCAATCAACAGGCAGTCGAGAATCTCCTTGACGCACGACGGATGGGAACCTGAGCGGCGACGATCCTGCGGGATCGCGATGCCACGTCGAGTTGTTTTGCACCAGGTACCGATTGACTGCCCCAAGCCCGAAGCATAAGCTCTCACGGCATGGCGGGCCGTTGTGTTCTTGACTCTATAGGGCACTTGGCAGCCGCTGGTCGCCCGACGGCACAGGAGAAGCGGAACCAATGCCGGGTTCGATCAAGGACAGTGATTGACATCGCCAAGAAATTGCAGGCATGGCTTCATGAATTCTCCAACCGGAATCCGGTCACCCGCCTCTCTCCAAGCTAAGGCATCGGGTGAAGGCGCTCTGGTGTTGTCGATTAGAGGACAATTAGACTCGACCAGCACCGGATCAATTTGGCGTGAAGCGATGAATGTGCTTGACCACTCGCCCGCTGGACGAGTGGTCATGGACGCGTCTGGACTCACCTATTGTGATGGAACCGGGGCCGCTTTTCTGCTTGAGTTGGTGCGCCGCCAAACGAAGGGAGGCGGAACGTTGGAGATCCATGATCTCCAGGAACCGTTTGAACGCCTCCTCGATCTCTATGGCCGGACGAACCCCGAGATTTCCGTGTCAACTCCGGCTGAATCCCCTTCCTTTGTCGAGCAGATCGGGCGAGCATCCGTCAAAGTCTGGAAAGACGTTCAGATCCTCATTGCCTTTGTGGGAGAACTCTCTGTTGGGCTTCTCGATGCCGCAACGCATCCGCGCCGGATTCGGTGGAAGGATGCGCTCTTGACAGCGGAACTGGCCGGGGTCAACGCCCTCCCCATTATCGCCCTGATCGGCTTTCTGCTCGGGCTCATCATGGCGTTTCAAGCCGCGATTCCAATGCGGCAGTTCGGCGCGGATATCTTCGTCGCCAATCTCATCGGGCTCTCCATGCTGAGGGAGCTCGGCCCGCTGATCACCGCCATTCTGTTGGCCGGACGGTCCGCGTCCGCATTTGCGGCTGAACTGGGAACGATGAAGGTCAGAGAAGAGATCGATGCCCTCACGACGATGGGGCTCGATCCGCTTCGCTTTCTCGCCGTGCCGCGGGTGATTGCCGCGGTCGCCATGACGCCCTTGCTGGCGGTGTTCGCAAACCTGTTCGGGCTGATCGGCGGCGCCGTGGTCATGCTCTCCCTTGGGTTTACGTTGACGACCTACGTCAATCAAATTCTCTTGAGCATCGATGTCGGCGATCTTCTTGGAGGCCTGTTCAAATCCGTGGTCTTTGGAATGATCGTGGCTGCCATAGGATGCTTACGAGGCCTGCAGACCAAGACCGGCCCGAGTGCGGTGGGAATCTCGACCACGCGCGCCGTGGTCAGTGGGATCGTGCTCATTGCGATCGTCGATGGCATCTTCGCCGTCGTCTATTACTATCTCGGCATCTGAGACCAGGACTGCCATGAGTCAAGACCAATGGCCGATCATCAGGGTGGAGCATTTCACCGCTGCGTATGAACGCGCCGTCATCATCGATGACGTTTCTTTTGAAGTGAAGCAGGGTGAGGTCTTCGTGATTCTTGGAGGATCCGGATCCGGGAAGAGCACGCTCCTGAAACATATGATCGGCCTCTACAAGCCCACACATGGGAGGATCCTCATCGACGGGGACGATATTGTGACCGCTGAAGGAGCGGTACGCGCGCGGATCCTCAGGAAGATCGGGGTGATGTATCAGCAAGGCGCCCTGTTCGGTTCCATGACCCTACAGGAAAACGTTCGGCTGCCCTTGGAGGAGTTCACGGATTTGCCCTCCGAGGCGATGGACCTCGTTGCGGTCATGAAATTGAAGTTGGTCGGCCTGGAGGCCTTTGTTCATCACATGCCCTCGGAAATCAGCGGAGGGATGCAGAAGCGGGCAGCCATCGCGCGCGCCATGGCGCTCGATCCACAGATCCTCTTTTTGGATGAGCCGTCGGCTGGACTCGATCCCATTACTTCAGCGGAACTGGACCATCTGATTGTCCGTCTCGCTCGCAGCCTGAGCATCACCTTTATCATCGTTTCTCACGAGCTGGCCAGCATCGATACGATCGCCGACCGTGTCATCATGCTGGATAAGCGGGTCAAGAAAATTGTTGCGACAGGGCATCCTCAGGAGTTGCGGGATCACTCCGACAATCCCTGGGTTCGGCAATTCTTCAATCGAGAAACTTCAGCGGGAGTGGCTGGACCATGAGCGCAAAAGCCAATTACTTTAAGATCGGAGTGTTTGTTTTATCTTCAGCTGCCCTGGCGCTGGTGGGGATCATCGTCCTCGGCGCCGGGGCGCTCTTCGAACCTTCCATCATGATGGAAACGTATGTCGATGAGTCGGTGCAGGGTCTGGACGTCGGGGCGCCGATTAAATTTCGCGGCGTCAAAATAGGAACCGTCAAACAGATTGATTTCGTCGGCCATCGCTATCAGTCACAGGTCGCGGAAGAGCAATTGAGCCGGTATGCTAACTATGTGGCAATTATCGGGGCTATTCACCGGATCCCTGATGGACTGACCGAGGAACAGCGGGCGGCGAAACGGAAGGAGCAATACGCTGCTGGTTTGAGGGTTCGATTGGCCTCACAGGGGATTACGGGGGTCGTGTACCTGGAAGCCGATTTTCTGGACCCTCAGCAATATCCGCCGCTGGAGATTCCGTGGGAAACCAAAGCCATTTACGTTCCTTCTGCGCCGAGCACCACCACGGTTCTTGGCCATGCGCTTGGGAACATCGCCAGAGATCTCTCCCAGGCCAATGTTCATCAAATAGCCGAGCATCTCGACGCTCTCGTTCTCGCTACGACTAGACTGATTAGTCAAGCCAACCTGGAGGAATTCAGAGGGCGTGCGGGAGAGGTGCTCACCGAACTCCAAGGGACGTTGCAAGATACGCGACGGCTGGTGAATGGCACTGAAGTGAAGAAAATCCTGTCCGATGCAGCGGTGACCGCGGGGGAAGCGAGGCAATTCCTCGCGGACCTCTCGCCGGCTTCGAAACACATTCGGACGGCTGCAGAAACCTTACCGATTACCATGGCCCGCTTGGATAAGAGCGTGCGGCGAGTGGATGTGCTCCTCTCCAATAAGAGCCAAGACGTGGAAGAGATCGTTGAGAACCTTCGGGTCGTGTCCGAGAATCTCAGAGAATTGACGAAGAACGCAAAACGATATCCTTCGTACGTGCTGTTTGGCGAGCCGCCGGCGCACGTGAATTCAACCAAATGATGAGATACCGATGGATTCACCTCGAGCTGGTGCTCTTGCTCGTCGCAGTGATCCTTGGGGTTGGAGGATGCATCAGGCTTGCCAAGGGTTCTCCGGAGAAACACTACTATGCTCTTGAGGTTGCACGACCGGCGGAGTCTCCTGTGCCCAGGAAAGGGGCGATCCTTAAGATTCGCAAGCTGCGTATTTCTCCGCGCTTCGAAGGGACAGAGATCGTCTATCGCACGAGTGAGGCGCGTTACCGATCCGACTTTTACAACGAGTGGTTTATCGCACCTAGCGCGATGGTGACCCAGCAGCTCCAGAGCTGGCTGACAAATGCACGCCTGTTCCAGCATGTGGTGGACACCTCCAGTTCCCTGGAAGCGGGATATCTTTTGGAAGGGGCCGTCAACGCACTCTACGCTGATCTTCGGCTGAACGGATCGCCGAAAGCCGTTCTCACTATGCAGATCGTCTTGATCAGGGATCGACCGGCTCACGAAGAGATCGTGTTTCGACGCGAGTATCAGGAGGCGATGGACGTCGCAGATTCTTCACCAGACGAGCTGGTCAAAGGTTGGAATCACGGACTCCGGCACAGCTTGATGTTGCTTGAGGAGGATCTCCGCAATGCCGACCTGGACACGGGCGATTTGAAACGCGGCCTCTAGCTGATCCGATCGATCTGCTTACCTGCATGCGAAGGACTTGTGTATTGCACTGCTCCTTACAGTGCCAGCAAGCCTTTCTCGCCGGTACCTGCTAGAACCCTAGCCGATTATGCCAAAGAAGACTGACGTCCGCCGTTGTCCTTGGGTGGACTTGAGCAAACCGGATTACGTCGCGTATCACGACACGGAATGGGGCGTGCCGGTTCATGATGACCGACTGCTATTCGAGTTTCTGACCCTGGAAGGTGCGCAAGCAGGATTGAGCTGGTACACCGTGCTGCGAAAGCGGGACAACTACCGCATCGCCTTTGATCACTTCGATCCTGAGAAGGTCGCGAGGTACGGCGAGCGAAAGGTGCAAGAGTTGCTCGGCAATGCAGGAATCATTCGGAACAGAGCCAAAATCCTTGCAGCGATCAACAACGCCAGGAAATTTCTGGAGATCCAGGAGACGTTCGGAAGCTTCGACGCCTACATCTGGAAGTTTGTGGATGGCAAGCCGATCGTGCACGTGCTCAAACAGGTGAAGGATTACCCCGCGACAAGCCGTGAGTCGGATGCCATGAGCAAAGATCTGCGCCAACGAGGCTTCACATTCGTGGGATCGACGGTCTGTTATGCGCACATGCAGGCGACGGGCATGGTGAATGACCATGCGATCACGTGCGTCAGGAGGCAGAAAATCATCAAGGGATACTCAGCACGATCGTCTCGACGAACGAAATCGCCGGCGACCTGAGTTGACGGACATTCCAGTTATACCTCGAAAAAAGGATCAATTTTGCCTCGATCCAACGGCACGAGAAAGGCAGCCGTGCCTATCCAGCTTGGCGGGCAGTGCGACGGTGAATGAATGCGCCGAGCCGGGCGGCAAGAATAGGCGGGACGGCGAGTATGCCACCGACGGTCAGTCCAAGCGGCAAGAGATTGCCGGGTCCCTGCGTCACCAACATCCAGACGAGTTGCGCCCCAAGAGGAATCGCTCCCCATCGCCATGCACGGTCCGGCGCCAGGTACCCCATCACGGCCGAGACTAGGCAGAGTGCCGGAATGCCGACCTGAAAATAGGCGGCCGAGTCCCACGCTTCCCGCCGGCCCGACATCGTAGCAACGACCACCCAGACGAGAATCCCCACAGATGCGGCGATTCCGTACAACCAATAATCTTTCTTCATATGTCTCCTTCTACCCCCGAGCAGATCATGAAACTTGTAGCCAAATCGCGGTGCGCAATGGCGTCGTCGGCTCGACAAATTATTTTCTGACAGCTTAGTTCCTTTCGATATCCGGTGGAGCAGGAGTCAACAACCAATGTCAGGCTAGGCTTGAAGGAGAGGTCTGTCAAACGAGGAGAGGAATTCTGGCAGGTGAAACGGGCTAAGGCCGCGAGTCCAGGAACGATTCCGGACGCCATTTCTATTTCTTGCGGCGGTGAGTTCTTGTGCAATCGGAGTTGTCGAGGTGATGGGAAAGGAAGGTTTCGCTCAGGCAGGAGGTGTCAACGAGGGAGTCAAATATCGCCCGACAAAGAGAGACAGCCCGCATACTCTACCAAACAAAGACTCCCGACCCCTTTGTTTTTGCCGCAGTGCGCTAAGCAAGAGGAGAACATACAAGCAACAAGGATGCATACGGTTTGCGTGTCTGGCTCAGTTAGCGAAATCGAAGTCCGCCCACACGAGGTGATGGTCAGATGCTTCCTCCGATGTCCTGGTCACCGTGTCAAATGGCTGCCATGTCCTCGGATGATACGACCCGCGTCGTTCAATTCCCGTATTTTGCAGCCGTGCCCGCAATTGTGGCGACATGATGAGATAGTCGATCTTGTGATCTGGAAGGCCTGTCTCGTATGTTCCGGGTCGATCGGTCGGATAATTCGGGTGAGACTGAACATCTTGGAAACCATCAGTGAACAGCGAGGTCAATGCCGGACTGGCAGGCGTATCGTTGAAATCACCACCTAACAATACAAATGGCGATCGGGACAGCGCGCCGAGAGCGATAATGTGAGCGGCCTTCGCTTGCGCTCCTCGGCGTTCTTGTGTCGCCTGATCGTTGCCGTTGCGCTTCGACTTAAGGTGATTTGGTATTAGGACCAGGCGGTCCCCCGTGGGAAGAATGATGTCGTACTCCGGACAGTCGCGGGAGAAGAGCCGCTTGCCGTCGGATCCCAGGTCATCGACGTGACTCCGAATCTCGACGATTGGATACCGGCTCAGGATGCCGACGTCGATGCCGCGCGCATCATTCCCATCGACGACCATGAAGTGCGGAGGCGAGAACTGGAACTCCGTGCGCAGCACCTGATCATTGAACCGGTCCAGTGTCGCCCGGTTTTCCACTTCCACGCAGATCAGGATATCGGGCCGAACTTCGCTGATGACACGGGCGGTGTTGAACGTGGCCTTCCAATACACATCCTCACGCCGCAACTCAAACCATCCGACCCAGGCATTGCGCCCGCCGGCCACGACTTCCACCGGTCCGTTTTGAGGATCGCGAAACAGCTGGCCGCGTATTTTCTGGAGTTGCACGAGTGCACTCTTCGGCGGATCTCGGTAATGCCACTTATATTTCTCTGTCAGCTGAAGCAACTTGGCCTTGTCACCGGCCTCATACACCTCCTTTGCCACAATACTGTTGGCGGCCGCGTGATCCTCGATCGCTTCACGGCTCTCGGCTTCGTTGTCCTGGTTCATCGCGACCGGGCGGGAGAAAAGGTTTTCCAAATTGAATGTGGCCAGTCGAATCATCGCGCGCTCCTTCTCACGACAATGTACAGATGGTGTTTTGACATGTGTCGAATGATGATCATCAGAGCGATAGAACCAACCTTGCAGTCGAGATCCAGCGGAGTGTAGCTTTTCTAGTACGTGGTCGGCACTCTAGCCAGGGTTCGACAAAATATCAATCGCTCGCCTAGCCTTGCGACCTGCCTCCCGATAGAATCCAGCAGGATGTTGAAAAAGTCCGCCAGCATCGTAAGACACTGGGCGCTCACCGTCTCGCGCCCGTGCGCAGACTTGAGGCGACTTCTTCGTCGCCTCGCGCACCTCAGAGGCTCAACGTACAGAGGAGAGTACGTTTCGCTTCTTCGCTTGCTGCGGCCTCGCAGAACGGCCTTTTTGACCATCCTGCAGGCGTAGCAGGACCAAAGCATGTTTACCGTGATGTACCAGTGGATCGATCGCAACGTCTTCGAACTCGCGCGCGAGTTCCGCCTCTCGTACCTGCCGCCGCTCATGGTGTACATGGCGTTCGGCATTTCTGGGCTGACGGGCATCGTCGGCACATTCTTCGTGAAAGACTATCTGGGCCTTTCAGCGGCATTCCTCGCCGCGCTGGGCTTTTGGGCAGGGATCCCCTGGGGATTGAAGATGCCGCTGGGCCACCTGGTCGATCTCTTGTGGAAATGGAAGGGATGGCTGGTCGGCGTCGGCGCCGCGCTGCTCGCGGCGAGCCTGGCGATTATGGCGGCGTTGATAGGAAACCGCGAGGCCATGACCGCCATCCTTCCAGCCGAAGTGTGGTTTGTCATCAGTAGCCTGCTCGCGCCGGTCGGGTATGTGCTTCAGGATACTGTGGCCGACGCCATGACCGTCGAGGCGGTGCCCCTCGTGGATGGGCAGGGACGTCCGTTTCCTGCCGCGACGCGGAAGCTGATGCACACGACCATGCAGACGCTCGGTCGGGTGGCGATCATCGGCGGCGGCATCCTTGTGGCGGTGGTCAATCTCTATCTCTTCACCGGGATCGACAGCTTGCCTCAGGCGGAGATCATTCGAATCTATCGGCAGATCTATCTCATGGCGCTCGTGATTCCGGTGGTATCGGTGCTGGGAGTGTTTGTGGCTGCGCTCATCGCCTGGCGGGACAAGCGCCGGCTCCGGCGACAGGGCTTTACCGGCCAACAGGCGGCGGCGATGGTGACCGACCGGGTGAATCCGGCCGAACTGACGAAACCGAACTGGTGGATTCTGGGGGGCAGCTTCGTGTTCGTCGTCTTTACCCTGGCGGTCGGCCTCGGCGGCTGGCCCTACAGTGAGGAGATTGTCTTTGTCGGATCGCTCGGGATCGTGTCCTTCCTGATTCTTCGTCTTACGCAAGAGCTGGAACCAGATATGCGTTTCACATTGATCGGTACTGCCATCGTGATCTTTCTCTTCCGCGCGACGCCGGGTCCGGGGCCGGGAGCCACCTGGTGGATGATTGACAAGCTGAAATTTGATCAGCAGTTCCTGTCGGTCCTCTCATTGATCGGCAGCACGCTGACCTTGGCCGGGATGTTCGTCTTCCGCCGGTTCATGGCTGAACGGTCCATCGCCTACGTAGTCGGGTTCCTGACCGTGATCGGTACGATCCTCTCGCTCCCGGTTGTGAGCATGTACTATGGGCTCCATGAATGGACGGCGCGGATGACGGGGGGGATCATCGATGCCCGGTTCATCGCGCTGATCGATACGGCGCTCGAATCGCCGTTGGGACAGATCTCCATGATTCCCATGCTCGCCTGGATTGCAAACTCTGCCCCGCCCAACCTCAAAGCGACCTATTTTGCCGTGATGGCGTCCTTTACGAATCTGTCGTTGTCGCTCAGCCAGCTCGGAACGAAGTATCTCAATGAAATCTTCGTCGTTACGCGCGAAGTCCGTGATCCCGTCACCGGAGTCGTCCAGGCATCGGAAGACTATACCCAGCTCGGTACGTTGCTCATCGTGCAACTGGTCATCAGCCTTGTCATGCCTTTTACCGCGATCATGTTTGCCCGGCTCACACGTTTCAAGAGCGCGTAGCTTCTGGCTTGTGTTGGCCGCGGGGTTTGGCGTGAGGAGTGTCCTATCAGTATGATGGTGAATGGTGATGCGCGCACACGCAATAGGGTGGGCCGGCGGAAGGATCACGCGATCTCTCTGTGTAGTCGCATGCATGCTCTCTCTTCTGTGGGTGGTAGACAGGAGTTCAGTGGAGAGCGAGATTCGAAGCATGAGCAAAGACGAGGCATTGATTGCCGCGGCGGAACAGAATGACTTTGTTTCCGTTGCGCGGTTCCTGAAAGAAGGCGCGAACGTCAAGGCTCAGGACGACCGCGGCCGCACCGCTCTCTTGGTCGCCACGGAGCGGAACAGCATCCAGGCGGCGAAACTCTTGATCGCTGCCGGAGCGGACGTGAACGCGCAGGATCACCAACTCGACAGTCCGTTGTTACTCGCGGGGGCGAGTGGCCGGCTGGAAATTCTGAAGCTCGCGCTCAAGGCCTCTCCCGACTTCAAGGTGTACAACCGCTACGGCGGGACAGCCTTGATTCCCGCGTGTGAACGGGGCCATATCGAGGTCGTCAAAGAGCTGGTGAAGACTGACATCGACATCAATCACGTCAATCGGTTGGGCTGGACAGCCCTCTTGGAAGCCATCCTCTTGAGCGATGGCGGCCCGAAGCATCAGGAGATCGTGCGACTACTGGTTGCAGCTGGAGCGGATGTGAATTTGCCGGATGGCGAGGGTGTCACGCCGCTCGCACATGCCAGACAAAAGGGCTATCGGAAGATTGTCGATATCCTCAGGTTGCACGGCGCGCGATAGTGACGATAGATCCCTCGCTCTTTGGGTCGCTACTTCGTGAGCATCTCGAGTTCCGGAATCCTCAACGCGCGGATCGAATCCCGAATGACCGTGATCGCTTCAGGTCGCGTAAACCCCTTCCGCCAGGCGAGACCGATGCGGCGCTCCGGGATCGGTTTGGCGAACGGCACGGCAGCCAGCCGCTTGTTCTGATGTTTCGGTGTCAGAGCGCTACAGGGCAAGACGGTAATGCCCAGGCCGGACGCGACCATCTGCCTGATAGTCTCCAGGGAGTTCCCTTGCAAGATATCGGTGTCGGAACGACTCAGTTCCGGGCACGCATCTAATACTTGTTGTCGAAAGCAATGCCCGGCGTGCGGTAACAAGACCCGTTCGGTTGTCAGGAGACGCGGGTCCAGCTGCGTCTTCTTCGCCCAGGGATGTCCTACCGGCATCACGGCTTTGAACGGTTCGTCATATAGCCCCTGTGTCACGATCCCCGGCTCGTCGAACGGAAGCGCAATCATGATCAGATCGAGCCGGCCGCTCTTGAGCATCGCGGTCAGGTTGGTGGTCAGGTTCTCTTCGATCTCCAACGGCATCTGCGGGGCTCGCTTGTGAAGAATCGGTACCAACTCGGGCAGGATGTACGGCCCTACTGTCGCGATGACTCCGAAGCGGAGCGGGCCCACGAGCTGATTCTTGCCCTGCGCGGCGATCACCTTCATCTGCTCCGCCTCTTCCAGCACCAGTTGCGCCTGGTGGACCAGTCGTTCGCCCATCGAGGTTACTGCGATCTGGTTCTTCCGTCGCTCGAAAATCTTCACGCCCAGCTCCTCTTCGAGTTTTTGAATCGCGAGACTCAGAGCCGGTTGCGTGATGAAGCACCGATTGGCGGCCTGACCGAAATGCCGATCCTGGGCGACGGCGACGATGTAGCGAAGCTCGGTGAGCGTCATCAGGAATTCCTCCGTCGATAAGTAATACTAATCGACATTCCATGCATAATCAATTGGACTGGATCGTGGCGCAGCCGCTAGATTGATTTACCAGCATGGGTGTGGAACTGATTTCAGAAAAAAGGAGGACGATGATGAAACAGACAAGATCCCTGGCAGGCAGCGTGCTCATAGCCGCGATGTTGTTCGCTGGTTGTGCAACGGAGGTCTCCGCTCCTGTGGCCGGCATGACGGAGGAGCCTCGCGTGGTGACCCAAGGGGAGGCGAGCGACTTGATGTTCAAGTATCGCCAGCAGGCGATGGAATTGCGCGATATGGCCAAACGGATGGAAGTAGAGGCCAATTGGTACGGTGGCCGCTTCGGGCAGTCCGATGAGCGGGCGCAGGAGAGTCGCGAGAAGGCCAGCCAACTCTGGATTGCAGCTCAGGAAGCGGAGCAATTGGCGTACGAGTATGGACGCCAGGTACCGCACGGGCGAGTGTACTGACCACCGTCAAGCGTCATTCGTGAGGCGTCCTTCGTGCAAGCAAAGAGTGTACAATGAGTTGAATGGTTCCTTTTTTGAAATTGAAGACTTTGGCGATTCAGATCACCAGATCGTCAGTCATCAGACTCATTGCGAGAGACGAGCGACGCTTCACGAATGACGAAGGGAGGAGAGCGTCATGGTCATGATGGGAGCCTTACTCTTGATTGGAGGCATTGTCGGTCTAGGCGTGCTGCTTCGGGGCAAGCGCAAACATAGTAGCTACCGGAGCGGAGCACAGCCTCCCTATCGGTCATCATGATTGCGCGACGGCGGATGTTGAGCAGGTCCCCATCGGGCAGGATGAGGAAGTTCAAAAAGACCTGACCAATGGATCCGGCCTAGGATTCGGCTTGCTCGGGCATGTCGATCTGTCCGGCCAGGCAGCGCCGGATCGACACGATGTGCAGCAGGTAGGCGATCGGGACCAGCACCGTTGCGAGCCAGACGACGGGGAAGGACGCAACGACGAAGGTGGGGACCGATAGATGCAGAAGCTGGAACGAGTAAGGCACCGAGAGCATCCCGTGTGCAAGTACCGACGTCACCAGGCAGAGCCCAATCACGTTCCATCCAAGGACAATGGGCCGCAGAGACTCCTCACCATCCCGGCGCAGCCAGATCGCGAGCATGATGGCCGTGGCCCCCGCGAGGATATCGAAGTTCCGCCCGTAAAAGGTCATCTCAATGGCGAGCAGCTGCCGGTTCGCCAGTTCTGCCAGCAGGAACTCGACCGGAATTCGGAAACATTGCAAGCCGATCAGAGCGACCTGCGGAATCTGCGCCAGGTAGCCGCTCCAGCGTGAGAACCAGGCCGCCCAGACCACGAACCCCAGTTCTGCCAGTGCCAGGATCGGAATTCGTGGCTGGCCGGATGCGAAGTTCGCCAAGGCTCCTGACACAGCCAGCCACGCGGTCAGGGCTGTCCACCCGATCATGACGACGACAACCCACCAGAGTGAACGGGAGATTCTGACCAGCAGTACGCTCAGGATCGCGAGAACGGCCAGCGGGAGGAGGATAAAACCGACCGCGATAGGCGCTAGCGCTCAACGAGGTCAAACGCGGCCGCGTCAAGGGCCCGTTCTCAACCGCCCGCGCGACCATCCGTGCCCTCCGGCGTCGCACAGCATGACGGCGTCTTTCACGCTCCGCTTTCGCAGGCAGTATCAGAAACTCGCGGAAGAACATAAAGCAAAGTTCGATAAGCAGTTGGCGTTTCTGCTCGCGAACCTGCGGCACCCTTCGTTACGGTCCAAGAAATATGATAAGGCAATCGATGTTTGGCAAGCGCGGGTGAATGATGACTATCGGTTCTACTTTCAGATCGAAGGTGAGACCTACATCCTTCCGTCCATCATCCCACACCCGAAGTAAACGTGGGCGAGAGTCTTCCCAACAAGCTGACGCCCTGGCATCCCCTTGACCCGTGCGGTATGATGAGCATGTCTCAGAACGTCCCTCGTGAATCGTGAAGCGTATCTCGATATGATATGAAATGATATGATCGCTCTTTGTGGCGGTTGGGCGTTTCACGATTGACGAGCGACGAACAGATGTTCAAACAGGATGTTCAAAATGGCTTCTGACAAGGCCGCAATGAGCGAGCATTTGGAGAATGTTCAAAAGTGCCTTCCAGCGAGGCCCGAGCGAGCGAAGAGGTGAGGCGTACTCTTTTCGGTACGTCGAACCTCGGAGCGATGCGAGAACAAAGCTGGAGGCTCTTTTCAACATTCTCAACGAAAGGGGGGCGACCGGTTTCGACGGGGATATTGAGGTCATCGGGGCATGTCGAGCTCCTAGGGTCTCGTAAAACCTCTGGGAAAATGCAACTGCCAATCAAGAACTGGCACTCGCAGCTTAATTTAAGCTGAGACGTCTCTCCATCTGAGGCCCGCGGGGGTGGAGGGGCGCGATGCAGCGGGCTGGTCCAACGCTGGTGCTCAGCGGCGAAGGACGAGAACGTTCTGGGCTAGTGGCCATTCTAAGCCAGCCGACGGGCGTGGGTGGTCGCGAATGTAAAACGTTCGGCTACACATGTAGAACCGGTGCGCCGAAGATCTTCGGACGCGAGTTCAACTCTCGCCGCCTCCACCACACCGCACTTCGTGCGACCCGGCGCCTCTTCATCGCCTTATCGCGATTGATGGCGCCGGATAAACCCCTCCAGAATTTTGTTCAGATACCAACTTTCGTTTGTCCGCGGGTTCATCATCGGTTTATGTAAAATGGGCTGGCGGATGAATACCTCAGTTTGGTCTCCTAGTTCCTCGCTCGACCCGGAGCCAACACTATGGTTCCGGGCGACGGGATAAGCACCACCAGTGTTTCCCTGTTCCTTCATTTTTCTACTTCGTGCGACCCGCCCGCTCTTTATCGCTGCATCGTGATATGTGAGCGGGCGGATAAACCCCTCCAATAGTCATCATTCGTCACGGCACTGTACTCGGCCCGCAGCCAGATAGCATAGGGGAGACCGCATTGGGTCGTCTTGACTTGAGTCGAAGTAATAGGGCTTGATACGAGGATATGGGCGGGCATGCGCGCGTACAGGTTTACAGTCCGGTCGCGGCACACATAGTCTACCCAACCGGTGTATTTGCCAGGTTGAGCCATGACAAATATCTATCGCCTCGTGTGGATATGCCTCTTGCAGAACAAGAGATCCGTGGGCGAAGGTAAGCCTGGAGTCTGACCATGCGCCTCTCTCTACGTTTTGTGCTGCCCTTGCTGATCGTGCTGGCACTCGTTGCCTACGCGGTGGTGCCGCTCGTCGATGCCTTGACGCTCAAGTGGTTTACGCGCGATCTCGAGAGCCGTTCGAAGCTGCTCGCCAGCACGATGGAGGTGCCTCTCGCCGAGCTTGTGGCCACAAAAGCCAAGGCGAAGATTTTTACCTATTTCCATAAAGTGATCCAGGACGAACGGCTCTATGCCCTGGGCTTCTGCGACCTTCAAGACCGGCTCCTGTATCAAACATTGACCTTTCCCGATCTGCTCTCCTGCGAAAGCCTGGGACATCTCTCAGCAGGGTCATCGGAAGTTGTGAAATTTCCTCAGGGGCCGTTGCACGTGATGTCATCGACGATCCAATTCAGCGGGCGGCCGACGGGGCGGTTGATGTTGGTCCACGACATGAGCTTCGTGCATCAGCGCAGCACCGATACCAAATGGTACGTCTTCTATCTCTTCACCGGACTCGCCGCGCTGATCTCGCTCGTGACCGTTCTAGTGGCGCATATCAGTTGGAGGGGCTGGATCGCCGGCGTGCGGGCCTTGCTCGACCGGGGCGGACTTCCGGCTCTCAGACGGAAGATCCATTCGCCAGAGCTGCATCCTGTGGCCCACGATCTCAATGAACTGGTGCGCGAATTGGAAGCGGATCGCCGGATGCGGGACGAAAGCCAGATCACGTGGAGTCCGGCGAGCTTGAAAACGATTCTTCACGAGCATCTGTCCGGTGACGAAATTCTCATCGTGTCGAACCGCGAGCCCTACATTCATACGAAGCGAGGCCAAAAAATCGACGTGCAGTTGCCCGCGAGCGGATTGATTTCTGCCTTGGAACCGGTCATGCGGGCCTGCTCAGGCGTCTGGATCGCTCACGGCAGCGGATCTGCAGATCGCGAGGTGGTCGATAGCCGGGATCACGTGCGGGTGCCTCCCGATCACCCGTCCTATGACATCCGCCGGATCTGGATTACGCCTGACGAGGAGGCCGGCTACTACTACGGATTTGCCAACGAGGGGTTGTGGCCTCTCTGCCATAATGCTCATGTCCGTCCGACGTTCCGCACGTCGGACTGGGACCACTATGTCACGGTCAATGAACGGTTCGCCCAGGCCGTCATCGAGGAAGCCAAGACCGATGACCCGGTGGTCCTGGTTCAGGACTACCATCTGGCCTTGTTGCCGAAAATGGTGCGTGAAAAGCTGCCGAACGCGACGATTATCACGTTCTGGCATATTCCCTGGCCGAACGCCGAGAGCTACGGCATCTGTCCATGGCGAAAGGAGATCCTGGAAGGGATGCTCGGCAGCAGTATCGTGGGATTCCATACGAGGGTGCACTGCAATCACTTCATCTATTGTATCGATCGGACATTGGAAGCTCGGATCGACCGTGATGATTCCACCGTGTCCTATGGCGGCAAGTTGACGGCCGTGAAAAATTATCCGATTTCCATCGAGTGGCCCTCGCGATGGCTCCACAATCAGCGACCGGTATCAGACTGCCGCCGGCACATTCGCGAGCGCCATGCCATGAGTGCTGATCGTCTGGTGGGGATTGGGGTGGATCGTCTGGATTATACGAAAGGCATCATCGAGCGTTTTCTGGCGGTCGAACGCCTCTTCGAGTTGCAGCCCGAGTGGATCGGGAAGTTTGCGTTCATCCAAATCGCAGCGCCGAGCCGGACCATCATCGATCAGTACCAACATTTCCACGATCAGGTGTATGCGCTTGCGGAACGGATCAACAAACGCTTCGGCCAGGAAGGCTACGAGCCGATCATCTTGAAGGTCAAGCATCACGCACCGCCCGATGTCTACGAGTATTATCGGGCGGCGGATGTGTGTATGGTGACCAGTCTGCACGACGGGATGAACCTGGTCGCCAAAGAGTTCATTGCCGCGCGTGATGACGATCAAGGCGTGCTCATCCTCAGCGAGTTCACCGGCGCCGTGCAGGAATTGCCGGAAGCCCTCGTGGTCAATCCGTATGACATGGACCAGTGTGCTGCCGCCCTCCATTTGGCCCTGACGATGCCTGCACATGAACAGCGCGCGCGGATGCGCAGCATGCGCGGCTTGATCCAGGAGTTCAACGTCTACCGATGGGCCGGGCGCATGCTCACCGATGCCGCTAGGATGCGGAAGCGCATCTGGGTGCTGAAGCAGGTCGGCCGGTCGGCCACCCTCCCGCGATAACATCCAGCCATGCCGTATCTTCTGAACGCCACGGGTAAGCGGAGGTTGGGCCTCCTTGTGGCCGGCGCTGCGCCGCTGTATGCGTTTGATTTCGACGGCACGCTGGCCCGCATCGTTCACGAACGACATGCTGCCGCAATGACTGAGCCGGTTCGAGCCGCGCTGGAGGAGCTGTCCGGCAAGGCGGCGACCGCCGTCGTCTCGGGCCGCTCGCTCGATGACTTGCGTGTTCGCGTCAATGGCGTCGTGCCCCATATGATCGGCAACCATGGGATGGAGGGTTTGCACACATCTCCTCATGTCATGCACCAGGCCAAAGAGTGTTCCCGCGCTTGGATCAAACAGATGGAGCGGTTTCATCCGGAGTTGAGGCGGCGCGCTGTGTCGATTGAGGATAAGACCTACTCCTTGAGCATGCACTATCGGGAATCCAGTTCACCGCTCCATGCCAAAGAGCTGGTGCTGAGTGTGACGGCGCAATTGACGCCACTTCCGAGGCTGGTGCTGGGCAAGGCGGTGGTCAATGTCATTCCGCCCGGTACACCGCATAAGGGGACGGCCGTCTTAGAGTTGATGCGGCAGTTGGAATGCGAGGCGGCGCTCTACGTAGGGGATGACGACACGGATGAAGACGTGTTCTCGCTTCCCGATGAGCGCATTGTCACCGTGCGGATCGGGAAGAAAGCTGCTTCGGCGGCGCGGTACTACCTGAACACGCAATCCGAGATCGTCGAGCTACTGGGATCTCTTCTCCGCTCCTATGAAAGCCGGCAGAGATAAATGGACACGATTCCGTCGTTGATTGCCGCCAGAATTCGTCGAGTCCTGGGAGACGAATCACTCCTCATCCATGTCGCGCCGACGGCAGACGGCCGATTTGGGGATTACCAAACCACGGTCGCCATGCAGTTAGCCAAGGTCCGCGGCGTCAACCCACGGGCGCTGGCCCAGGAGATCGCGGCACGCATTGACGTCGGGGAGATGGGACCGATGCCGGAGATTGCCGGAGCTGGGTTTATCAACTTCAGGCTTCATCCCCAGTGGTTGGCCGGCCGGCTCAAGGCGCTGACTGAGGACGAGCGGCTGGGCTGTCCGCCACTCCCACCACGTACGTTGGTCGTGGATTTTTCCTCTCCCAATGTCGCGAAGTCGATGCATGTGGGCCATATCCGCTCCACCATTCTGGGCGATTCCTTGTGCCGGATCGGTCGGTTCCTCGGACATCGCGTGATTGCCGACAATCATATCGGCGACTGGGGCACCCAGTTTGGCATGTTGCTGGTGGGGTGGAAAACGATTCTGGACAGAGACGCGTTGGCCAAGGAGCCGATCACCGAACTGGAGCGAATCTACAAAACGATCAGTGCGCGATGTGACCCGGACAAACCGGGCTATGATGCCGCCGTGCATGCACAGGCTCGACAGGAGCTCGTGAAGCTGCAGGCGGGCGACGAGGAGAATAGACAGATCTGGCGTGAAATGATCCGTCTGTCGCAGGTTCAGTTCGACCAGGTCTATCACCGTCTCGGGATCCGCTTCGATCATACGCACGGCGAATCGTTCTACAATCCATGGCTGAAAGAGGTCGTTGACGATCTATTGAAGAAAGGGGTTGCGAGGGAAAGCCAAGAGGCCCTGTGCGTGTTCAGCGACCATACGGTGCCGGAGAAAGACGATCCCTTCCTGATCCAGCGTGACGGCGAATGGGAGGACAGTCCGGCGATCGTGCAAAAGGCCGATGGAGCCGCGAACTACACGACCACAGACCTTGCCACGCTCCACTACCGGATTCGAGAGTTTGCCCCGGACGAGATCGTGTATGTGACCGATGGACGCCAGCAACACCACTTCCGGCAGCTCTTCGCGATCTTCCGGCGCTGGCAGCCGGAGGTTGCCGCGAGGACCACGCTCAGTCATGTTTGGTTCGGGAGTATTCTGGGCGAAGACAACAAGCCGTTCAAAACACGGAGCGGTGAGACGGTCAAACTGGCCGGCCTCCTCGATGAAGCGGTCGAGCGGGCTGACAAGTTGATCACGGAAAGAAATCCGGATCTCGCCGCGCCGGAGCGGGCCGCTACGGCGCGAGTGATCGGGTTGGGGGCAGTCAAATATGCGGATCTCCTGCCGAATCGACAGGGCGATTACGTATTCAGCTGGGACAAGATGTTGAGCTTTCAGGGGAACACGGCGCCCTACCTGCAGTACAGCTATGTGCGCATCCAAAGCATCTTTAGAAAGTCATTGGAGAGCGGACAGCCGTTCGAGGCGCCGACGCGGGACGGAGTGCTCGCGTTGACCGAGGTGGCCGAGCTCAAGCTGGCCAAACAATTGAATCAGTTCGGCGAGATTCTCCCGCAGGCGCTCGCGGATTACAAACCGAACATCCTGGCGAATTATCTCTTCGAGCTTGCGAGCTGCTTCCATAGTTTTTTCGAAACCTGTCCGGTGCTCAAGTCCGAGGAACCTGCGCGGTCCTCCCGTCTCACCCTCTGCCACGTGGCGGCGAGGACGTTGCGTCAAGGGTTGGAACTGCTGGGCATCGGGGTGCCGGAGCGAATGTAGGGTTTCCTGCAGGCCACAAACATGTGGCGCGACGCCATGAAAAGAGTAGAGTAGCCGCCTGATCGCTTGGAGAAATACGATGGTGGATAAGTATCGCGTCAAGCCGGGAAAGCGGCTGAAGTTGAAACACCACGATCCCGACGATACCGGAGCGTATAAGAAAAACGACGATGACAAGGCGCAGGCCAAGGCGGAGACGGAGAAACTGATCTGCAAACTCGACGGCATGCAGGAACGACTGTATGCGAACGGGGAGCGATCCTTATTGATCGTGTTGCAGGGCATGGACACCAGCGGCAAGGACTCAACCATCAAGAGCGTGATGTCTGGCGTGAATCCGCAGGGGTGCAGAGTCGCCACGTTCAAGACGCCCTCCAGTCTGGAGCGCGCGCACGACTTTCTCTGGCGAGTCCATCAGGAGGCACCGCCGAAGGGACATATCGGCATTTTCAACCGCTCACATTATGAAGATGTGTTGATCACGCGCGTCCATGGATGGGTATCAGACAAGACCATCAAGCAACGGTTCGGCCACATCAAGGATTTCGAGGAACTGTTGACTGAGAACGGCACGTCCATCATTAAACTGTTTCTCCATATCTCGAAGGATGAGCAGAAGAAACGGCTTGAGGAACGGATACGGGATCCTGAGAAACGCTGGAAGTTCAACGAGGGTGATCTCGAAGAACGCAAACTCTGGGATCGATACATGCGGGCGTTTGAGGATGTCATGTCGGCGACAAGCACGGACCATGCTCCCTGGCATGTCGTGCCGGCCAATCGCAAATGGTATCGGAACCTCGTGGTCGCCGATCTGGTGGTGGACGTCCTCACATCCATGCAACTGACGACCCCTCCGGCTCCCAAAGGCATACACTTCGACAAACTCAAGATCGTGTGAGGCGTATGTGGATGTCGGCGTTCACCTGGGGCCATGGGATACACAGGCAACGCCTCTCAACCGTCGCCATTCTAACCAGGAGAGATAAACATGAAGACATGTGCGGGTCTTACCATCAGCGGCATGATGTTCATGATCTGCTCATCGTTCGCCCAGGCAGGAGACTTCGAAGGCATTCTCCATATGAAAACGACCCACTCTGACACGGACAGTGCGACCACCATGGATTGGTACATCAAGGGCGAGAAAGCGCGAATGGAAATGTTGCGGGGCGAGGGGAAGCAGCATTTCATGATCGTCGATAGTCAGACGCGGACGATGCTGATGCCGATGCCCGACAAGAAGATGTACATGGAACTGTCCCTCGATCAGGCCGGGGAGAAAACCCAGGAGCACATGAAAGAAGCTCTTGAGAACCATACGGTCGAGCGCACGAGCAAGGTGGACAAGATTGCCGGGTATTCCTGCGAGGTCTGGCGGATCAAGGATAAGGACACAGAGAATCTCGAGCACGAGATCTGTGTGGCGAAAGGGTTTGGAAAGTCGGCGACATTCTGGATGGATCCAAAACAGATGCAGCGGTCCTCGCAGCCGGCGTGGGTGAAGCAACTCGTCGATGAGGGTGGGTTCGGGCTGCGGACCATCCGTTACGATGACGACGGAAAAGAAACCTCGCGGACGGAAGTTACCAGCATCGAAAAGAAGAGTTTGGACAAGAGTCTGTTCACCATGCCTGCAGACTACACGAAGGTTGGTGGTGAGGCTATGATGCGAGGGGCCGCTGGTGGCGCACAGGGTCATGGGAGCGACGATTTTCAGAAAATGATGGAGGAGATGAAGAAGCGTAAGACCGAACAAGGAGGGACAGCGGGCGGTCAGGGAGGGCCGAACCAGCAACCGGATCGAATGAGATGAGGAGACAGTTCGGGGAGATGATGAAAAAGCGTCAGCCGGCCGCCCAGTAATCGTGTGCTGTGGGGCGTGGCACATGGAAGAATGGCGGTCGACCCGGGCGCCCAGGTGGGAGGTATTTACAAGACATTCTGTAATCTAGTGTACAAATAACGTCCGATCTTCTTCGCCCCCTGTGGCGTGTTATGAGCGCCATCGTAAAAGTCTTCATCTTCAAAAGTAAGTTCCTTGGCCAAATCGATGCAGATGCCATTATTCTTTTCGCACACACTCATGGTGGCATTGTTGAACAGATCCATAATTCGATAGAGATCAACCCCATTGATATCGACGCCGCGGTATGAGCGTAACGTTGAGGATCCCAGAATTTTGCCATTTTCAAATTTGTAGGACCTATAGACTTGCGTCACGAAGACGGGCGTCGCGTTCAGTTCCCTGGTTCTTTGAGCCAAATGGTTCAATCGCTGTTCATAGGCCGTGATGCGGTTGCGCATGAATGTCTCGTGATCGGAAACCTTTGGCCTGTCCACATACCGTACTTTTTTCCAGTCCACATGATGGTGGTCCAAGCGGAACACTACCCTGGCAAGAAACATCCCGCGTAGCGTTCGGTACAAGTAGTACGATGCGCTGCGGTCCTCGAGCACGCTTTTCAACATCTGTGAAGGGGGGAGCAAGGACGTTTCCAGAATTCTGTCAAAGGTATTTTCATGGTCAGCCCAAAAATCATTGACTCCTACGTAGAATAAGAAATATCGAACACGAAGGTCCGGAATGTAAGGAAACCATAAATCGAAGTTCTTTATATGGCCGTGAGTGGATTGGCCGTCTACGCCGGCATTGACGACGCTGATCTTTTTTCCGCGGGATTTGAACTCTTCTCTGAGAATATCTTGCCATGTCGACCCTTCGTCGAGGGACCGTTGATCGGTGGTACTCCCGCCAACAGTCAGGATATCAATTGAAGAGGGATGATCGAATTGCCCGCGCAATCCATACTGGTCCCGTCGATACGTGACCACGGTGTTAGGGGAAGCATACAAGTGGGAAACATCGAAACTCAGCTCGACATTCCGAGGCACATTGAGCAAATGGAGAGTATGGGGATTGATCCATCTCCCGAATACCAATTCGATGACGAGCAAGCCCAACAACAGGAAGGCCAGGTTGTAACAAACGATGCGAACACTGTTTCGGCTGGGCGGATGACGGAGCACCAGTAGAATCACTCCGCCCGCGATCAGAACTGCAATGACCAATACGTACGGCCACACCTTGAACGGCTTTCGTGCTGCTCCGGGATTGGAGACGATGACGGTGGACTCAATATCTATACTCCCATTTGTATCGGCCATCGTTTGGTAATCTTGGCCGGCATTATCCTGCCAGAATTTCATGGAACCGATGGCCGATAAGAACCCATAATTCAGCATTGTGCCGCTCGGGACATGGATCTTGATGACGAAGTCTTGTTCCTCGTCGATCATCGGCGTATGCATGACATTGTTTCTGATGGTCGTTCCCGGAGGTCTGGAATCTTCCGGCATTGGTTGCCATCCATTCACTCCCCAAACGAACCACGCTTTGTCGACTCCGATTGTCCGATACCGGATTTCCTGGGTGACGAGCAGACGGTCGGAAACCTTGCTAGCTCGGCGAGGGAGCAGCCCCTGCGGTTGTAGAGGGAATCTCAACCGTGCCATCGGACTTGGCGACCGTGGAAAAATCCTTGCTGGGTCCATCGCCCTGCCATACTCTGACAGCCTCATTCGTCCTATCCTTTGTGGTGAGGAAACCATAATTGATGATCGTCCCTGTGTGAACTGCAATGGTTGCAACGAACAGATCGTTCTTTCCGGCCATTGGGGTATGCATGACACCGTCCTTGATCACCGTCATGGGCGGCCGGAGCGATTCCGGAACATGCTTCCAGCCGTTGACTCCCCATACGAGCCACACTTCTCCTGCTTCGGGCGCGCGGTACCGGATCTCTTGGGTAACGAGCGGCGTTTCGGGCACGGACGGAGATGTGTGACTTTCATGCAGCCGCTGTCCTTGACCCTGTTGTGCAAGCCCCGGTGAAGTAGTCACAACGCAAACCGAGACGATGAGAGGGATCATGAAGCGGATCACCTTCATGCTACCCAATGTTCTGCGGTCATCGGCGGTAGTCTCAAGGCTTGGCATGCAGCGACTCATTCCTGTGCATAATCGTCATGTCGAAGGCATCGATAGCATTCATCAACAGGGTCTATTTCTTGCCGAAAGAGCGCCATGGTCCATGATAGCCGAAAACAAACCGTTGCCGGCTGATCTAAGAAGTGTTTTCCATGACACAGCCTAACATCGAGTGCAAGTACCGCATGTTGTGTCGATTGTCCTGCTCGTGCAAGGCGCACCCCGTACTCCTGCTCGCCGCCTGTCTCCTGAGCTTGGGAGGTTGCTACAAGGTAGCAGGTCCACGTCCCAACCCGGTCGAGGACCTGAAAGTGTTGAGTGTCATCCAGGCCAGCATTACGGTTGACGCGGCCCAGGTTCAGGCCGACTTGACGAGAAACCCGCTTGGGATCAACATCAATTTCCTGACGGACGACGATGCAATGCGATCCCCGATCCGGCCGCTTCCCGACGCCTTGCAAGAGATGGGCGTGCGTTACCTACGGTTTCCTGGAGGGGAGGATTCGGATGCCTACCTATGGTCGGTCCCCCCATTCGTAAAAAGCCATCCGGCGCTGGCACGCACAGGACCGGCGGAGTGGCCCGCAAGTGATAAGCGATTTACACTTGCGGACCAGAGAACACTGAAAAACACTCTCGACTTCGACGAATTCATGGCGGTGGCGAAACAATCTGGTGCCGAGCCCGTCCTGGTGGTCTGCTACGACTCGATGTACAAGCCGGCACAAAACGGTGGAACCGCCCCGAATCGCGGCCAGCTGCTCGAGACGGCTGTACAATGGGTGCGCTATGCCAACATCACAAAGGGGTACGGCATCAAGTATTGGGAGATTGGAAATGAGACCTACCTCGATTCAAACAATGGAACAGCCGCAGCGGACCAATATGCTCTAGACCTGAAAGAGTTCTCTGATGAAATGAAAGCCGTGGATCCGACGATCAAGATCGGAGCGAATGGTTTAGATGCGGATTGGTGGAGAACAATACTCACGATTGCTTCGGAGAAGATAGATTTCTTGAGTGTTCATGTCTATCCGGTCTGGGCATGGGGAAACTATGATTTCTATCGCGAAAGGGCCTTAGACTTTACTGGGCCCGTTACCGACGCGATCATGGCTATCGATCACTATGCGCCCCCCTCCGAACAACATCGGCTTCGTGTCGCGGTGACGGAGGTCAACGTTTTGGATTGGTCTCCTACTCACACGTGGGCGAACGTGAACGATCTCGGACATGCGCTCGTCGTATTCGATCTCTTCGGGCAGTTGTTGGCGCTTCCAAAGATTGAGTTTATCCAGTTCTGGACGACGCGCTGGGTAGACAATCACTCTCCGCCCGCTATATTTGACGCCTTGGATGCTCAGAATAGTCTCAACCCAGCCGGGCGAGCCCTCGCAATCTGGGGGCAGTGGTCTGGTAGAAAGTTGGTGACCGCGACAAGCAGCGAACCGATTAGGGCGTACGCATCCTATACGCCGGAAGAGGACAGGCTCACCATATTCCTGCTGAACAAAGAGACGACTGTCCAGACGGTGTCCATTACATCGGCTCGACCCATGTCCTCGACGCTACTAGAACGGTGGGTATTCAAAGGAACGGGACCAACAGATTTGAACCCAATGTGGATACAGGTTCCGGATTTGGGAGTCGCAAACCCGATCTTGTTGAGCCTGGACCCGAACTCGATCACCATCTTGAGTGAGAGACCGCCGCGATAACAGAAGGTCGAACGCCGATGTGAACTGCAACCCTCAAAGCGGCAGGAATAGAGATCCAACAGCGGACCGGCAAGACCGACGAGGTGGCCGGGTATACCTGTGAGATCTACCGCAGCAAAGATACTTCGGACGGTAGTACGGGAGAAATGTGCGTCGCGAAAGGGCTGGGCACTGCCGCGATGTTCGGCCTGACAGGGTCCGAGGCCGGCCGCGACTCGGTGTTCCGCCGCGGCCCGCCCCCACTCGCGGGCCGGGCAAGGCCGGCCAGGAAAAGTCCGGCCCTCTCGATATGGATGCGCTGATGAAACAATTCGGTGATGCGATGAAGAAACAGGGCGAGGGAAAGTAGAGGTCTCAGGACCTGGAACCTCTTGTTCTCGCCAAACCGCACCGGACCTCGCTTTGAACCCCGTTGACAGAGTTTTTTAATAAGCGTAGATAAGAAACTGCGGCCCAAATTTTACGGTGAGGGGGACCGGACAGACCGCGCGGCTGTCAGCTAGATCCCCTATCGATTCCGAAGAGAAAGGAGGGTGGACCTAATGGATGAAATGACTCCACCTGGCCTCACAGGCCCGTCGAGCAAAAGACGGGCTTCTCGACGGTCACGTTAGCCGGTTCTCGATCGGCTGTGCCTTTCGGCATTGAAGACGCACGTCACATCACGAGCATGTTGGCGTCCGGCCGATCGTTGGAGATTTCCTCATTGGTATGAGGGATGCTCTGTGGAGAATAACCGGGTTCTTTCCGCTGCGGGAGGCTCTGCTGCTTTACTCGTACGGGTCATGAAGGGCCGTGACATATCCATATATTCCGATCGGCGTCCCAAGCGCCACGTACGGGCTCTCACTCAAAGGTGAGAGCCCGTGTCGTATGGCGCGACTCTTGCCGACCGCGAATCCGAGTGTAGGGCCGAATTTCCTATTGACAGTGTTTTCGTATAGGAGTAAGAGGAACCTACTGAATAGCGGTCCTGTTTGAATACCTCGTTAATCCCTCAACCGAGGAGGTTCAAAATGGAAGAGTTGACTCCACCGGACCAGGGCGGCCCGCCGAGGTAAGGGCGGACTTCTCGTCGGTCGTGCTAGACGCTCTTCAAATGGCATTGCCTTATGGCACTGTTAAAACAGGATAACAGCCATTTACCAGACTGAAGAACGAGAAGGCACGAGGAACACAAGCGCCTGGGACAATAGCTGTCTCCCCCGACGAGATTCCTGATCCAGCTCAACCTCAAACGGGTCTTCGGCTTCACACAATTTACAGAAAGTTCGGCGTCCTAAGCGCCATCCACGGGCGACCTCCCACCGTAGTGCAAGGTCGCCCGTGGTGTTTTTTGTACCGGTTATTTGTTACCGTGCCCTCCAACTTGCTCCGAGCAATAAGTCGCGACGACACCAACCCGTTCATATGATGGAGGTGCACGATGTCTCTTTTCAATCGAGCGATGCGCGGGGATTTTGTCGATCCCAGCACGTTTGTGGGCGCGGTCTTCTATGCGGTCCTGTTCACCATCGTCGCGTGGTTCTTGGCGAGAGCGGTGCGTTTGACGGTCCGGCGATTTCAAGACCTCATGATCGACCGCACCGTGTTGACTCTGTTCATGCGGTTGGGACAACTCGTTATTTACGTGATGGCGGTGATTTTGTATACCCATGCGATTCCGCAGTTGCGATCCATCGGAACCGCGTTGCTGACGAGTGCCGGAGTGGTTTCGGTCCTTTTTGGACTCGCCGCGCAAAGCACGCTCAGCAATCTGATTTCAGGCTTTGCCCTCCTCCTGTATCAGCCATTTGAGCTCGGGGATAGAGTACAACTTTCTGCACCAACGGGCATTGAAACGGGAACCGTCGATGAAATGACGATGGGGCACATCATCGTCCTGACCGATAACGGCCGACAAATAGTGGTACCGAACAGTGTGGCGACACTTCAGGTCGTGATTAAGCTGAAGGCTTGAGTACAAGCCCGTCGAGGCAGGATCAGATCCGATCCGGAAAATCAGAAATGATTCCGTCGAGACTCAGCGTCTTCATCTTCTGGATGTCGTCAGGGGAGTTGACGGTATAGGCGAACACCTGCAAGCCGACGTTATGGCAGGTTTGGATCAATCGCGGCGTGACGGTGCGGTAATGGAGGCCGACATGCGATGCGCGAAGCGCCACAGCGTCTGCAAGAGGATCTTTCGGTAAATGCTCGTCCATGAGCATCATCATCAGGGCGTCCGGTTCCGCATGGCGGACTCGCATCAATTCCTGCGGCAGAAAAGACGCATACATCAAGGATCCGGTAAACCCGATTCGTTTGACGATTGAGCTGGCCTCAGCCCCGATCCCTTCCACCTTCAATTCGAGGATCATCCCCACTTTTCCGGTGGCAACTTCCAGAGCTTCTTCGAGGCTGGGGATCCGCTGCCATTCCCCTGCATTGAGCCGTTGAACCTGCTCCAGCGACATTTCCGCGACCGGCCCGGTCTTGTTGGTCGTGCGATCGACGAGGTCGTCGTGCAGCAGGATGAGATGGCCGTCGCCCGTTTCCCGCACATCGACTTCCACCATGTCGATGCGGAGCGACCATGCTTTCCAAATGGCAGCCAGGGTGTTCTCAGGGGCGTGGCCGGCAAGCCCGCGATGCCCGACTCGGAGAATGGAGAGGATCGGTCACCTCCTATCCGATGGGACCAGCCGTCGTGGCTGCGTCCATCATGCGATCTCGAGGAGGGGCTTTCATTTAGTCGGCTACTCTCCTACCATATTTGCAGGATGTCTGAGAAGAAGGTTTCTACCAGACGGCCCTCCGGCGGGCAGCGGCGACGGCGAAAACCAGCCGGCGCGTCGACCGGCATGCTGGCCACAGACCTGCAATCAGGGGCGCCGTCGGCCGCGGTCGCCGAGTTGCACCGGACCATCAGTGAACAGGGGGGACAGGTCCTGTCAGCGTACCGGGAACCCTACGGCGGGCATTGGCTGGTGATGGCTGCATTGCCCATCGAGATGGTGGCGCCGACTCCCTATCAACGAAACCTGTCAGATGCGCATGTCCGTAAATTGGAGGGGGTGATCGGCAAGCTCGGACGCTTTCTCGATCCGATCATTGCCGTCCGCGCGCAGAGTGCGGATGCCGGATCGCTCTATTGGACGCCCAATGGTCACCATCGGCTCTCGGCCATGCGCACCCTGGGCGCCAAGAGCATCATCGCCATTGTGGTCCCGGAGGCCGCGGCTGCCTATCAGATCCTCGCGCTCAATACCGAGAAGGCGCACAATCTCCGAGAAAAAGCGCTCGAAGTCATCCGGATGTATCGCGAGTTGGCCAAGCTGGACGACTCGACCGAGGAAGGCTATTCCCTCGAATTTGAAGAGCCGGCATTGATTACGTTGGGGCTGTGTTATGAAGAGCGTCCCCGCTTTAGCGGAGGAGCCTACCATCCGGTCTTGAAGCGGGTGGAGTCATTCTTTTCGACACCGTTGCAGGCCGCCATGGCCGTGCGTCAGGCACGTGCCAAAAGTGTGCTGTCCCTGGATGACGCCATTGTCAAACAGGTCGAAGCGCTCAAGGCCAAGGGATTGACCAGCCCCTATTTGAAAAGTTTCGTCGTCGCGCGGGTGAATCCCGTCCGGTTCCGGCCCAAGGATGCTCCGCCCCTGTCGTTTGATGACGCGCTCGATCGCATGACGAAGGCTGCGTCCAAATTCAATCCTGACAAGATCAAGATGGATGATCTGGCCCGATCGGGAGGCGCCCCGGATGAGAGCGAATGAGGGGTGTCGCCCGATGGTCACATGACCCTGTGGACTCTTTGAAGCGGCGTGACTTGGATCAGATTCTCGTGACCGAGCAACGTTTCTTATCCCTCATGATAGGCCCTCTCGAATAAATGCGTGTATTTCGTCACGTATCCCCAGTCGCCTGTAGACTACCTTTGAACTAGGCGCTACACTTGCCCACCAAGCTTCTACGTATCCGAAGCAGAGTCGCTATCACTGAGAGCTTCTCCAGGCAGGCCTGCATGGCTCAGACAAAGACATGCGTCGCTTTGGTTCTCTGGCTTCTCGTCCTGCCGCGGATTCTCTACGCCCAGCCTGAACTGGAATATCAAAATCGCGGAGAATACAACGAGGGCATCAGGGCAAAGCCGGTTTCCGGCTATGATATCGAAGTCATCTCCGTCCTTGTCGATTATCAAGAACCCGCCGATCAGCTTCCCAATCAGCTTCGGGTCACATTCCATTTACAAGGGCAGACCGCCGTTCATCTGACCGTCCGAGAACAGGATTACAGGCTCTTCTATTGGCTCGACACCAATGTGAAACCAGCAAGGAAGTGGCAGGCCAAGTCGATCAATGAGTTCACATGGCCGACTGGAACGGTGCTGCGGCAACTAGACCACAAGTTCAACATGTACGAGTTGGGCGTGCTGATACGCCTCCGAAAAGAAACGCCTGCTTCCATCGAAGACATTGCGCCGGCGATCCTGTACCACGCCCGGCTACCGGAGAGGATCTCCGGTTATCTGTTCACGATGAAAACCAATGGTGACACGCGCTTGTCCTGCTCGGTCTATCGAGAGGGAGAGTCGGGCGCAATCATGACGCAGGCATTTCGCCGAATACCGGGCGGAAGGCCGTTCACCGTCCGCTGGGATGCGCAGGGAGCAGGAGAGGCCGGCTATACACTGGTCTGTAAGGGCTATTTCCTCGATACCAATCAACCCCTGCAGCAGACCGTCCGGTTCTTTCACAAGCCCGCAGTCAAGTAGCCGGCGACGGCTCACCGATCATTGCCAATGAGCGACATCTTCATCAGCTACTCGAACAAAGATCGCCCTTGGGTCGAGCAGTTCGCGAAGACGCTAGGAGCGCATGGCTGGTCGGTCTGGTGGGACCGCGACATACCGACTGGCGAATCGTTTCATGCGGTGATCAGACAGGAACTGAGTGCTGCGAAGTGCGCGATTGTCGTGTGGTCCGAATATTCCGTCGATTCCGAGTGGGTCCAAGCGGAAGCCGATGAGGCCAGGAAGCAAAAGAAATATCTCCCCGTCAGAATTGATGAAAGTGATATCCCCCTCGGGTTTACTCAACGGACGTTTCAATCCCTTGTAGCGTGGGAAGCGGACGCCGACCATCCTGGATTCTCCCAACTGCTCAAGGACATTGAACGCCTCGTTAAGACTCCACCACAAGGAACTGAAGTCGTCTCCAGGCCCTGGTGGAAGCGGGTTCATCCCCTCTGGCTCGTGGGCATCCCAGCCGTCGTCGCGGCAGCGATCGTGATCGGCCTCATGATGTGGTCGATTTCGACTCGTATTCAAGTCGAATTGACGACTGAACGTGTCGAGTTTGCAGTAGACGCTTCGGCAGCACAAGATCGTGCGATGCTAGGCCGGCTCACCGCACGTGCCCTTGGAATTGAGAAGTTCACGACCATTTCTTTTGAACCGGAAAGCATGGAAGTTGCTGATCCTAATCAATATGAAATAGACAAGGATGATTTCCCGCCCTCTGCCTGGAAGCCCATTCGTATGGCAAGCGCGAAGATCACCATAGTTGCCAAGGACATCACACGAAATCCCCGTGTGACAATCGAGGGGCCCAACCAGAACGGTCTGCCCGCGATCCGTCTCGATCCCATGGCTGTGTCGCCGCGATCGTACGTCACGTTAGAAACACGCGATGAGAAGGGATCGGGACTCACAATCAAGATCGCGGGACAGGAGAGCTTCAACTTGACAGTTCACGAGCCGGTCAAATTGATCGTGCAGCACGCGGAAGTTCGCGGTCTCGCAGACTCACCATTTCAGAAGAACGATGAGCTGACCTATAGAGTCCGACTGCCGGAGCGGGCTTCCGGGATCGAGATCGCCGCGCAGCCCGATGGTCCGGTCCTCGCGCCGACCTTCTCCTCCGGTCAACCGGCAACTCCCATCTTCAGCGGCATCCCAGTAGCAACACTGGATTTCACTCGGCAGAAATCCTCCGGGGAGAGAGTCAGTGCCCTCACCGGACAGGGGACGATTACCTTTCCCGATTATCCGCATCTCGGCAGCGTGCCACTCAAAGAGGATGAGGCCATTGGCTTAGAGCGTCTGGACAAATTCACGGTTGAGCGCATCACCTTGCCGCCTGAAGGTGGGGGAATGGCTTTGGTCGGCTATGGCATGGCCAAACAGGTCCGTACCAAGAGGGGCGACATTCCGCTTCAGCACCGCCTGACCGCGTTCGATGCCCTGTGGCACAATGCGCGACTGGCTGTTCTCTTTACCATTGTCGCCGCAATATTCTCGGCCAGCCTCGGTGCTTATCGACTCTGGAAGGAGTTCAAGCGGTAATGGCCCGAATCACGTTTGTGGCATGTCTGATTCTGGTCCTGGGAATGGGCCTCATCCACGCCGCAGTGACAGGCACGCTGGATATTGCGCACCTGCAGGCCGGGGTGGTGAAGATCACTTCCAAATCAGCCGATGGTACTCGAAGAATAGGGACAGGCTTCATCGTCAAGCTTGAAAAGGAAGCGGCCTATATCGTGACAGCGGCGCATGTCGTTGTGGGAGATCCCAACCCGAGAGTAGAATTCTTCACCAGAAAAAATGTTCCGGTGCCGGCGGATGTGCTGCCTGGTGCAGAGGGGGATGACGAATTACGAGGTCTGACATTGCTACTCGTGAGAGGGAAGGAAAACGTTCCGTCCGGTCTCAGTGCTCTTTCCCCAGCCTCAGCGAGTCCTGTTTCAGAAGGAGAATCCATCATGGTGATTGGATTCCCGCGAAGTACGGGACCCTGGAATGTCACCATCGGAAATATTGGGTCCCGCCAGGGGAGAGACATCTTCTTTTCTCCCACCATTGATGCCGGCAATTCGGGGGGGCCGATCTTTCGGCAGGGAGAGGTGGTTGGGATGGTTATGGCGGCAACGTCATCTGGCCACGGCATAACAGCACGGAGCGTCCAAGACTACATTGAAGGCTTTGGGATCACTACACAAGAAAGTACTGCTGCAGGAACTGGTGAAAAAGTCCAAGAAAGCAAGCCACCGACGGTAGCCAAGGTCTTGCCGACACTTCGATGACGACAAGGGGTGTCTTCACCAGGTACGCGCGGCGATCGAGGAGTTCGTCGTGCAGCTACGCCTGCGCCTGCATCCGCGCAAGTGCTTCGTGGCTCCGATCAAATCGGGGTTTACGTTCCTGGGCTACCGGATTTTCCCGTCCTACCGTCGCTTGGACGCGGGCAATGTCCGGCGGTTCAAGCGCCGGTTCCGCATCTATCGTGAGGCGGTTGGGATCGGCCGCATGTCGAAGGCGCAGCTTCGGGACTGCGTGTGCAGTGAATCGCGCATGCGGCGCATGCGGACACGGTGCGCCTGCGCGCCCGAATCTTGGGCAAGACAGCGTCGTGAATGAGGAGGGATGCCCAAGCAATGTATGTGACAAAAGTGCAGACTTTGGCGGGGTTAGACCCCGTCATGCTGGGTCGGTCGCTTTTCGTGATCCGCGGTGGGTCCTGGAACAATGAACCGGACAACGTACGATCCGCGAACCGGAACAGGAACACACCAACGAATCGGAACGATAATATCGGTTTCCGCTGTGCCCAAGACGCCTGCCCGATGGCCAGAGTTCGGGTCTTCATGGGGAGGCTCGGAGCGCGCCGTTGGGCGTCCAGACCGATCCCGGGCTGGTTGGATCAACTGCTGACCAGCCGAAGAACGCACCACCTCGGTTTCGGACCGGCCAAGTGACCCGAACTGGTCCAGGGCCGGCCCGAAGCCGGGCGCTGCACTGACTTCGTGATGAGGAATGATTTCATGAAAGGATCAATAGTCCGGACACGTGAAGTTCTGGACCACGCCCGCTTTGTCTGCAATGCACTACTGAGCGGTCTGCACGCCTGCGTTCTCCTCGGAGCGCTTTCGCTGACGTTTTTCTCTCCCGAACCGCTCTTGGCGCAAGACATTGGCGAACTCAAGAAGGGCGTGGTGAAAATCACCGCCCAGGTTGAGGGTAAGACAAGGGTCGGGACGGGATTCATCGTACGCTTGGAGAAAGACGCCGCCTACATTGTCACGGCCTCGCACGTGATCGAAGGCGATCCCAAGCCTCAGATCACGTTCTTCCCCCAGCCTCAGCAGCCTTTCACCGCCCAGATTATTGGGATGGAGCCCGATAAAGAGAAGGGGCTTGCGACGTTGCGACTGTCCGGCACGGCCCCGGAAGGCGTGATAGCGCTGACGCTCGATCAGACGAGCGCGGTAACCGGGGGAGAAGCTGTCACGTTTATCGGATTTCCGCCGACGCTCGCACCCTGGGCTGTCTCAACGGGCAGCGTGAGCGGACTTAAGGGACCAGTCCTCACGTTTCAGGCACTGGTGGAGGAGGGTCATTCCGGTGGTCCGCTCCTGCTCAATGGCAAAGTGATCGGAGTCGTCAGCGACGCCAGGGAGCGAATGGGCTATGCCGTTCCATCGGCGATCCTCGACGTGGCTCTGAGAGGATGGCAGATCAGGCCCGAGGAAACGGTGACGAAGGAAATCACCGGCAAAGACGGAACGCCGATGGTGCTGATCCCGGCGGGACCCTATATCACCTATCCGGTCTTGATGTTCGGTGGAGGCGGTGTCGAGGTAGGGGATGCTCCGATCAGCATCTACGTGGATGAGTTCTACATTGACCGGACCCCTGTCACCGCAGCGAAGTATGCGAAGTTTGCAGATATCGTCGGTCGTTCTGAATCAGCGGCTTCGAAATCGTCCGATACTCCCACTGACCTGGCCGGTCCCGTTGCCGATCTGACTTGGTACGAGGCTCGGGACTACTGTCGGTGGGCAGGAAAACGTCTGCCGACGGAAGATGAATGGGAGAAAGCGCGTGAACCGAGCGGCCCAAACGGACCGAGCATCGGAGGGAACATTGAAGAGTGGACCGCCTCGTCATATCACGAAGGTCGCAGACTGAGCCAAGAGGGGCCGAGTAGTGACAGGAAAGTGGTTCGAGGAGTGGTGGACGGCGAGGGACGATACAACTACAGGGGCCGTTTCTCTGCACCGGCTGACAATGGTGTTCCTGGGGTTGGCTTCCGCTGCGCACAAGACGCGAAGTAATCCCTGTGCACTCGGTTCCGCGTCTGTTGGTTCAATGTGCTGCCGGCCTTGTACCTCAAGAGTATAAATACCCCACAGTTCGCTCTCTTGCCTAGCACTCGTGCCGAGTGCTAGGCTTTCCGCCCTGAGGCTGCGCCGGGGGCATTTCCCCAAATAAAGGACCGTGGGAAGTCCGGCAGCGGCTGATAAGGGCAAGGAAGGAATTGTCGAATAGAAGGCGTGAAGGTACAAAAGGAGGCTGCTATGCATGTTCACGATGTCATGTCCACCGGTGTGGTAACGGCAAAGCCGACTGATACTGTTCGTTCCGTGGTAATCAAAATGATCAGCCGGCATTGTGGAGCGATTCCTGTCGTCGAGGAGGGAAGTCGTCTTGTAGGAATGGTCACCCTGCGGGATGTGCTGATTCCGCTCTATCCCAATTACGGAGAGTATATTCACGACAACGTGCACAGTCGTGATTTCGTCGAGATGGAGGAAGGATACGCGGGAGTGCTCGGGCAGAAAGTTCAAGAAGTCATGAGTCTCAATCCCCTGACGATGTCCCCTGGTACTCCGATCCTCGAAGCGGCCTCGTACATGGGCTTGAAGAACTTCAGGCGGATTCCGGTTGTCGAGAAGGGCAAGCTGGTCGGGATGGTCAGTCTTGGGGATATTAATCGCGGTCTGTTTTTCGACAGACAGCATGCCGCTGATCCATCAGCTCCGCTTGAAGTTGCGAGATGAAGAAAACGGCTTTTACAAAACCATGCTGTATCTGCATGACAAGCAGCTGTTCATCCCAAGGAGGATCTCATGGGTCTTGCCGACAATAAATGCGTACCTTGCCGGGGCGGCGTCCCGCCGCTTCCAGAGGACAGGGCGCAAGCGCTTCTCAAGGAGTTGGGCCGCGGCTGGACGCTGAACAAAGACGGGCATCTCGAGCGACTCTATACCTTCAAGGACTTCGCGCAGGCACTCGCGTTTGTCAACAAGGTTGGGGCGGTGGCGGAGGCGGAAGGCCATCATCCGGATCTGTACCTGGCCTGGGGAAAATGCACTGTGGAGATCTGGACCCATAAGATCAATGGATTGACCGAGAGCGACTTCTATATGGCCGCGAAAGCTGATCGGGAGTTTGAACCCTTCCGGGCTGGAGCGGTCTGACAGATCTGTCTTCGCGGTATTGCATGAGAAGGCCAGCATCGTGACCGATCAAAAGATACCGGTAGCCCTGGTCAACATGCCGTTCAGCTATTCGAAGTACCCGTCTATTCAGTTGGGTACACTCTCAGCCCTGCTCAAATCCAAAGGGGTGGGCGTCGAATGCCATCACCTCAACGTGCGGTTCGCGCAGAAGATCGGTGTGCCGCTGTACGAATTGATTTGTGAAAAGCGCGCGCTGTTCGGCGAGTGGCTGTTTTCCTACCTTCTCTTCCGCGATAACCAGAAACGTGCGGAATATCCGACGACGTTCAAACCTCTCTTTGAACAGATCTCGCAACAGACCGGCCACGGCCGCTCCTATTTCGAAGACATGGCGACTCGAATTGCCCCTCAGTTTCTGACATGGGCGATGACCGCCATTGATTGGGGGCAATATCGCATCGTGGGATTTACCTCGACCTTTGACCAGAATGTGGCCAGTCTCACGCTGGCGAAGCTGATCAAGGACCTGTATCCGGACGTCCGTATCGTGTTCGGCGGAGCCAACTATGACGGAGAGATGGGGCTGGAGTATTTTCGTGCCTTTCCCTTTATCGACCATGTGGTGGTCGGTGAGGGCGAGGACACGTTTCCTGCGCTCGTGGCGCAGCTCATGGCCGGAGATGCCGGGCCCTATCCAAAAGGGGTCACGTACCGGGAGAACGGCCGGATCCGTTTCGAACCGAATCCTTCGCTCTTCACCGATTTCGTCCGGACCGGCCCGCCGGATTACGACGACTATTACCACTTGCTGGCGGAGCTTGGCGCTGATTCACACATGGGCCTCGATCGCATCCTGCTCTACGAGGGCTCGCGCGGATGTTGGTGGGGCGAGAAGCATCATTGCACCTTCTGCGGTCTGAATGCGCAGAGCATGAAGTTCCGTGCCAAGTCGGTGGAACAGGTGGCTCGGGAACTGGCCTCCCTCTCCAGCCGGTACGACAGCTCGCGGTTTCGACTGGTCGATAACATCATCGATTTGAAATACATCGAAAACCTCTTCGGCAAATTTGCGGCGGATCGATGCGATCTGGATGTCTTCATCGAAACAAAAAGCAATCTCAACCGGCAGCAGATACGGACGCTTGCGGTCGGCGGGGTGAAGTGCATGCAACCAGGGCTGGAAAGTCTGAGCCAGAACCAGCTTCGGGCGATGGACAAGGGCGTCACTCCGATCCAGAATATCGTCTGCCTCAAATGGAGTTTTTACTATCGAGTCGTGGTCTCATGGAACTTGCTCCTGGGATTTCCCGGCGAAACCAACGAGGACTATCAGCGGCAGATTCAACTCATTCCCTCCCTGTTTCATCTTCAACCTCCCGAGGCGACTGGTAAATTCTGGCTGGAACGGTTCAGCCCGTACTATATGCGTCCCCACGAATATGGAGTACGTATTACAGGCCCCGGCGCGGCCTATGAGTATGTCTACGATGCGCGTCAGCTGGATCTGAATAAGGTCGCCTACGACTTCGAATATGAGCTGGATAATTGGAACGTCGACCCCCACCTGTATCAGGAACTGGTCGCGTTGGTAGAAGAATGGCAACGCCGGTTTGCGTCTCCCGAAAAGCCGTTCTTGTATTTCTCAAAAGCCATGACCTACGTCACCGTCTACGACGGGAGAAATCCGGCTTCCCCCACTCGGGAACGCTTCGACCGGCCGGCATCTGTCATCATCGAGATGTGTAATGAGGCGCCGAAGTCCAAAGAGCAGATTCTCGCGGCAGTTGAGACGCAAATGTCCGAATCAATCGGACAAGGCTCAATGATCGACGCCGCGTTGGATCTGCTGACGATGAAGGGAATCCTCTACGAAGAACGGGGGAAATACTTCACGCTCGCGATTCCGGAACACCCGTACTACTGAACTGGTTGGTCATTGGTCAACCGTCATGCGTCAATCGGAGACGCTGCTCCGCCCCTTCCTGAAAACGACTGCCAGTGACCCTTGAGGTATGCGGCCCTTTCCCTACATCGATAGTTTCTCGGCGACATTCCGCATTTGCACGCCGTGCACCAGCGAGGCTCCGCCGCGGATCGCACAGGCCACGTGGACGGCTTCGGTCATTTCTTCCGTATTAGACCCCTTCTCGAAACAGGCCTGCGTATAGGCATCGATGCAATAGGGACATTGCACGGCATGCGCGACCCCAAGCGCAATGAGAGCCTTCTCACGTTCCGTGAGCGCGCCTTCCGCGAACACGGCGCTGTAATAGCTCATGAACTTCTCCCAGAGCTCTTTGTTCCCTTTGCCCATGTCGGCGAATTTACCCAGATCGTGCGGGTGGTAGTAGGTGTCCATGGTTCACTCCTTTGTTGGGCGGATAGACTTGGGGTGTGCGAAAAGCAGGAAACAGAATCGGGGCCGGCGTTGGCCGGCTACGCATTTCCAGGCGGGTCAGGCTCGACGTCCGTGAGGATCTGCGAAAAGCGATGGCCGACGATATCCGTCACCTTGGCCATGAGCTGCGTGATTTCTTTCCATTCGTCAGGCCCAAGATCCTGCTTGATCTGAGGATGGAGCGCCCATTCCGCATTCACGAGTGTGCCCCTGCGGCTGACGTTCACGCGAAGCAATTCGACGTCCAACGTGTCGTGGGAAGGCGTTTGCTGTCCGGGGTCATCCGGTGGTACATGGCTTGCCATATCTCGAGTGCTCCTTGTTCCCGGTGGTCGTGGAATCATATCGCATCATTGTGAGCACTGTATATGGCTGCGAAGACAGAGCTGATGGCCTAGCTATGGCGGCCGATGCCTCTATAAGCCCCTATTTCCCTGCGGGCTAATGGTCAGAGCGGGATGGGTCTTGATTGAGGAGGGCGAGCAGTTCATCGTGAATCAGACCGTTGCTGGCGACAAGTTCCTGACCGTAGATTGAAAAAGTGTCCTTCTGAAAGGAACTCGTCAACCCGCCTGCTTCTTGCAAAATCACGATACCGGCGGCCATATCCCACGGCTGCAATTGAACCTCCCAAAACGCGTCGAACCGGCCGCTCGCGACATAACACAGGTCCAATGCAGCCGATCCAGTCCTGCGCATCCCCTGCACCTGCAACGAGACACGAGCAAAATGGTCGAGGTTATTGTTGGGATTATCTCGGATGTCGTACGCGAAGCCGGTCACCAGCAATGAGGCGTTGAGTTGATTGATGTTGGATACCTTGATGGTCCGACCATTCAAGTATGCTCCCTGTCCGAGTGCTGCCGTGAACAGCTCGTCATGAACCGGATCGAAGACGACTCCAAGGACGCACGTCCCTGCATATTCCAACCCTATGGACACGGCATAAAAAGGGAATCCATGGGCATAGTTCGTCGTTCCGTCCAACGGATCGATGATCCACTGGTAGGGTGACTCCGACCGTGCTTCGAGGCCCCGTTCTTCTGCGAGGAATCGATGAGCAGGAAACGCGTCGCGGATGGTCGAGACAATAGATTCCTCGGCGGCCCGATCAGCGTCGGTCACGAGGTTGACGACATTCTTGTACTCAACGTGGAAACCGTCGTGTGCCTTTTTCAGGAGCAGGGTACCGGCTGCCTTGGCGGCGTCAATAGCGGTTGATAACAGGGTGTGGCTCTCGGGACACTGGTTCTTCGACACCGATGCATTCTAGCACGTTACGGTCCTCAGGCCACCGCCGATAAAGCATTTGCTCGTAAGATACCGAAATACTGATGCTTTGATTTTTGCCACAAGGCTTTGACCCGTGTTACATGCATTCGACGTTACCGAGCGGTTGGCACACACAAAGGAGTATTAAAAAAACTTGACATTGTTGGCAAGCCTTGCTAATAAGCAAGCATGCTTTGAGGAGCTATGCTTCGTGGAAGAGTTAACAGATATTCTCGTCGGTCTGGAACAACGGATCAGTGCGTACAAAACCCGATACCAGGAACTTGAGAAGAAGCGCCGGCGCCTCGACGACGAAATTGCCACGATAAAAAAATACCTCGAACTGGCGGAAACACTCTACAGAGTTGAAGCCGACAAAGCGAAGCTTGCCAGTCTGTCCAGCCAGATCATCACCGACGAAAAGGGTGTGCGTCCGCTGCCCGTCACGGATGTCACGGACCAATCCAAAGAAATCCTCCTTGGTCGAAGCAAGTATGTGGGAAAGAGCGTTCCCGAAGCTGCGTTCCAGATTCTTCGAGAAGCAAGCCGAGCGATGCATGCCAAGGAATTGCTCCAGCGTCTACTGGAAGGGGGACTTCAGATCAAAGGGAAAACGCCGTTGACATCAGTGGCCACGTCGCTTAAGCGCGATAAACGTTTTCGGAAAGTCGGCCCGAATACATTCGAGGTGATGGGAGAGGAGTTCATTCAGGCTGTGTAAGCGTGCGCATTCCATTCATTCATCCGAAGGGAGGTGAGGGGCTTGGCGACAAAGAAGGCAGCGAAGAAGAAGAAGAAGTAAGTCCCGCCCAGATGCAGACGCCGGAGGTAAGGCCACTTACCTCCGGCGTTTTCTTGTGGAGGCCCGTCCTCGCGAACAGGTCAGCACACTGCTGCTCTAACCTCGATAAAAGAGAGAACTGTAGAGGGATTAAACGGCGAGATAGGCAGGCCGCAACAGGCCAAGCGAGGGTCGCGTCTCCGAAACGTGATTGGATCGTTCGCCACTGAGCAAAATCCACTTGTCGGGCTGAGCGAGAATCTGCTCCACGAGTTTGGTGTGCAGCGCATGTCCGGATCGTTCCGCGACGATATGACCGATGAAGGGGAAGCCGAGCAGTGCAACATCTCCCATCAGATCGAGAATCTTATGACGGACGAATTCATTCGGGAAGCGAAGACCGGAGTGATTGACGACGCCTTGCTCGGACAGCACGACGGTATTCTCCAGCGAACCACCCTTGCCTAAACCTCTCGACCACAGAGCCTGCACTTCGTGTAGAAATCCAAAGGTACGCGCGGTCGCGATGTCACTCTCAAACGTCGAGGCGGAACAGTCATAGGTGTAGGCCTGCGTTTTGATGAGCGGATGATCGTATTGAATGGAATACGTGATCCGCGGTGTCGAACAGGGCTCGATTCGGACCCGACGAGCGCCATCGACCACTTCCACCGGCTGTGTAATCTTCACGTAGGATTGCCGACGGGTCTGAGGAACGATCCCAGCGGACCGGATGAGCTTGACGAAGGGGCTGGCGCTCCCGTCCATGACCGGCACCTCAGCTGAATCGACGTCCACATACACATTATCGATTTCCAAACCAGCTAATGCCGCCAAGATATGCTCGATGGTCTTGACCTGGTGACCGTTGGCACTGATGGCTGTGCAGAGCTCGGTTGGAACACGATTAGCCACGGAGGCCGGAAGGAGCGCCGTGCCCTTGCCGTTCTTGTGAACGAAGATGATACCTGTATTACAGGGAGCGGGGCGGAGGGTCAGCGTGACAGGGAGTCCTGAGTGAAGACCGATTCCTGAGCAACAGACAGTCGATCCGATCGTTTGCTGAAACCGCACAGCTCCTCCCAGGCTAACAGATGACATCGATGGTTCAGCAACATTTGTGCCATCAGGAATATGGTTGCAACCCATTGAATATGTAGTCATAAACACAGCAACAACAAATTAGGATTGTATCTAAAAAACAACACTTGTGGTTTTTTCAGGGAGTAGAGCTAACTTGAGGAAATAACAGGGCGATCGGGATCAGAGCCACTGCTTCCTATTGTGCAGTATTCATAGCACGGCGGCATCGTCGCTGACAACCATGAAAACTTCGCTCCATGATGTTTTTGGATTGCCCCTGAGTCTGTAAGTCGTGTTGATCAGCGTGCCGTTCATAAGGGCCGAGGGTCGAGCTCGATCAATCCCTTGCGAATGGCAAGAATGGCCGCCTGAGTCCGGTCATAGACTTGAAGTTTGTGAAAAATGTTGCGCACATGATTCTTCACGGTCTTTTCGCTGAGATCGAGGTTGTTGGCAATCTCCTTGTTCGTTTTTCCATCTGCCACCAGCCGTAGAACCGTGATTTCCCGCTCGGTCAGGTCATGCTCGACCCAGCCCGGTTTCCTACCTTTCTTTTGGGCCATGAGTGAGAATTCTGCCAAGATTTTGCTGGCGACGGATGGATGGATGAGCGACTCGCCTCGATAGATCGCTCGGATGGCGGCAACGATTTGCGAAGACTCTGAATCCTTGAGCAGATAGCCGGTCGCGCCGGCCCGGACTAGATCGAAAATATACTGCTGCTCTTCGTACATGGTGAGGGCCACGATGCCGATATGGGGGAATTCGCGCTTGATTTGACGGGTGGCCTCGACGCCACCCATGCGCGGCATGCTCACATCCATGAGGATCACATCCGGGAGCAGCGTGCGAGCCTTTTCAACGGCCTCATGTCCATCCTGGGCTTCGCCGATCACGTGAATGTCTTCTTTGGTTTTCAGAATGGCCATCAGTCCTTCGCGCACCACGCGATGGTCATCGGAAATGAGCACCTTAATCTTTTCCATTTCGTAGAGCCTCCTTGTCCGACAGTGGAACGCGAAGCACGATACGTGTTCCACGTCCTTTCCTAGAGTCGATGGTCGCCTCACCTCCAACCAGTCGTGCGCGTTCCAGGATGCCCCGGATTCCGAAGTGATCCCATTTCTCGGGATCGCGCAGCACAGCCTCCATATTGAATCCCACGCCATCGTCGATGATCGTTACCTGCAACAAACGGACGCCGATCTCAAGCTGGATCTCCACCCGGTTCGCCTTGGCATGCTTCTGCACATTGCTCAAGGCTTCTTGCACGATGCGAAACAAAAATATCTTCGTCCGCGGAAACAGAATCGTTTCATCGCCCGATACCAGAAACTCTGTTTTCATATGGTATTGGGTTTCAAAAGACTTCAGATAATTCGTGAGAGCGGGAACCAACTCCATCTTGTCGAAGTGTAAAGGCTTCAGATTGAAGATCACCTGACGCGCTTCCTGAATCGTCATTTTCAACTGAGCTTTGGATTCACGCAACGTGGCCAGACTGGCTTTAGGATCTTTGCGGACCAGTTCCTGACACAATTCCAACTTGAAATTGACGCCGGCGAGACGCTGCACCAGTCCATCGTGAATCTCGCAGGCGATCCGCGTCCGCTCCTCGGTGACGGCGGCTCCCGTTTCCTTCACGTATAAGCGATACAGGGACTGATACTTGGCCAGCGTCTTCTCGATCTCCCCCGTGGCACGGATGCGCGCTTCGATCAGTTGCCACATGAACTTGGCGCTGGCTCCGCCGATAACGGATACCCCAAGACGATGATAACCTTGTAAGTAATTCCCCACCTCGGAGCTTCCTGTTACGTCGATCACGAGATCAAGCCGTTCCAGACCCAACAAGCGGCGGTAATCGCGCATCGCGGGGATACGTAACTGCTTTGCGAGGACCAAACCGGGCGCACGCGAGTTGATCTCGGCCACTCCGACGATGCGGACCAGAGGGTCGGTGGCAAAAATCTCCATTAACGCTGTGCCGCCGTGGCCGGCGCCGATAATGACGACGTGCGTGGCGTCGGCCGACGGACGTTTGACCGGGGATGACGCTTTTTTCCGTTCGCGCTTGAGCGGGATTAGAGCCATGATATTCACCTGGAATCGTGATGGCCTCCATCCTACCAGAAGGTGGATCGAATGTCTGAAGCCCGGATGGGTGTAGAACGGGAGCGGGAATCTATCGTTCCCGACGTTGTTGGGCGAGCGCCTTAATTTCGTCCATGAACTGATCGATGTCCTTAAACTCCCGATAGACGGAGGCGAACCGGACATAGGCGACCTGGTCGAGTTGAGAAAGCTCCTTCATCACTTCCTCTCCGACCATCGTGCTGTCGACTTCCGTTTCTCCCAAATCCTGAATTCGTTTCTCGATGCGGTCGGTGACGGCCTCGATCGTGGTTGTGCTGATCGGGCGTTTCTCGCACGCTTTCTTCAGGCCGAACACGATCTTGGTGCGGTCGAACGGCTCGCGCCGTCCATCCTTTTTCACGACGGCCGGCATGGTCTCTTCGACCCGTTCATAGGTGGTGTATCGGCGCTTGCAGGACAGGCATTCTCGCCGGCGGCGGATGACTTCGCCTTCCTTCGCCATCCGCGAGTCGACTACTTTGTCCTCAACATCGTCGCAGAAGGGGCACTTCACCTGGCGTCGTCCTCGTCAAGCGGGAGACGTATCGTAGGCATAGAACACGGGGAAGCGGCTGCTCAGGGCTTTCGCCTCGGCACGCACATCCTCGAGTGTCTGTGGGTCCTGCCTATGCTGAAGCACGCGATCGATCAGGGTCACGATCTCCCGCATATCCTGCTCGCGCATGCCCCGGGTGGACACGATGGGACTTCCGATCCGAATGCCGCTGGCCACCGCCGGGGGCTTCTCATCGTAGGGGACGGCGTTCTTGTTGACGATGATGCCGGCCGCATCGAGAGCTGTGTCGGCTTCCTTGCCGGTCACACCTTTATTGGTCAGATTGACCAGCATGAGATGGGTATCGGTGCCGCCCGAGACGATGTGATAGCCCTTCGCGATCAACCCTTCGGCCAGCGCGCGCGCGTTCGCAAGTACCTGCTTCTGGTACCGCTTGAAGCCAGGAGACAGGGCCTCTTTCAGGGCGACGGCTTTGGCGGCGATCACATGCATCAGGGGTCCGCCTTGCAACCCGGGGAAAATAATCTTATCGACCGCCTTGGCATGCTCCGCCCTGCACATGACGATGCCTCCACGCGGGCCGCGCAGCGTTTTGTGCGTCGTCGTGGTGACGAAATCGGCGTAGGGAACCGGGTTGGGATGCAAGCCGGCCGCGATCAACCCTGCGATATGGGCTATATCCACCATGAGATAGGCGCCGACTGATTGAGCGATCTGTTGAAACTTCGGGAAGTCGAGTGTGCGCGCATACGCACTGGCGCCGACTACAAGAATACGGGGACGGCATTCTTCGGCGATGCGTCGCACCGCCGCATAATCGATGAGGCCGGTCTGACGATCGACTCCATAGGAGAAAGCACGGAAGATGATTCCCGAAAAATTGACGCGACTGCCATGTGTCAGGTGTCCACCCTGGGCCAAATCCATCCCGAGGATCGTATCGCCGGGCTTGAGGACAGCCAGATAGGCGGCCATATTGGCCTGGGATCCTGAATGGGGTTGGACATTAACATGGTCCGCTCCGAAGATCTGCTTCGCCCGCTGGATGGCCAGTTCCTCTACCGTATCGACATGCTGGCAGCCCCCATAATAGCGCTTTCCAGGGTAACCCTCGGCATACTTGTTGGTCATCAGGCAACCTTGAGCGGCCAGAACAGCGGGACTGGCGAAATTCTCGGATGCAATCAGAAGGAGTTTTTCCTTCTGACGCTGCTCCTCGGCGCGAATGGCTTCGAAGACATCCGGGTCCGTTCCCTTGAGTGCATCTAGCGAGCCGATGATGTCATCCATGCTACCTCCGGGCGGCGAAAGGTCGTAACGGAATGGCGCCGTTATTCGGTCGCCGCAGGCTGGTCCGCTTCCTGCTTTTTGATGATGTGAACCGAGATGGATGCGGTGACTTCACGCGGCAATTTGACCGGAATGGTGAAGGTGCCGAGTTCCTTGATCGGTTGCGCCAGCTGAATCTTTCGACGATCGACCTCAAAGCCCTTTTCAGCCAATCCTTCGGCAATGTCCTTCGACGTGACGGATCCGAACATCTTGTCGTCTTTCCCCACTTGAGCGGGAATGGTCAGGGAGACGGCTGACAAGTTCTTGGCGTGGGCTTCGATATCGAGTTTTTCCTTTTTCGCCTTTTCTGTAGTGACGCGCTGCGCGTGTTCAAAAGCCTTGATGTTGCGGTTGTTGGCTTCGACGGCCTTCCGGCGGGGAAGAAGATAGTTTCGCGCGAATCCAGGGGAGACGTCGAGCAAGTCTCCTAGATTGCCGACGCCTTCCAGCGTCTCTTGGAGGATAACTTTCATACTGCAACTCCTTCGGTTGGAAAGGAAGTGAGGATACTGGCGGCCTGTGGAAAAGTCAATTCATCCTTCACCGGCTGTCAAGCCCAATTAGAAATGTCCGGGGTTATGGTGTGGCCGCAGGCCGCGAGGTGAGAACATCCTAGCGTCCTGAGTCTGAAGCCCCATGAATAATCCCGTTCTCAGCAGATGTACGTTCAGTGCCTTGCGGCAGTAGAGCAAGCCGCCTCTGCACCTCTCGGAGCGGCCCAACACCCTTCTAGTGTAGTGTCCCGAAACTTCCTCGATGAACTGGCACTTGAGCGGGCGACCGCCGACTTCACCGGAGGCGCGGGGGTACCCACCGTGGACTTGCGGGGAAGGAAAGCGGGAACTGACCGAGTCTGCGAGGGAATTCCCGAAGGACTTCCGCCCAGCAAGGCCCGGAGGGGTCGCGCCGAGAGGTGCGAAGGCGGATCGCTGCTCAAGTGCCGACTTATGTTTCGAACTTCGTGGACACTACACTGGTCACCTTCCCTTGATCTGCATTCCATCGCTGGACACTTCCCGTCTCCGATCACTAAAATATCCCCTTTTGTCCGGTCGGTCTGCGTCAGCGGCTGATCTGAAGCGCTTGAAAGACTTCATATGATGAGCATCCCGACCACGATTTCTGCGCTGCTGGAACAGATGGTCTCGCAGCTTGAACGAGAGTCCAGCCTGTATGCCGCCCAAGGTCGTGACCGGCCGCTGATTCTGTCAGCGGGTCGACTGGTTCAATCAGTCGGCAGTTTGCAACTCTACCAGTTCAGTCTGCCCTCCGACACCACCTTGGGGGGCGATATTCCTGTCACCATCGTGCCACCGGATGAGGGAGAGCCTACGGAGGGGCATGTCCTGCAGTGTAATGAGGAGCGCATCGATATCCAGACATTCGATCCGCTCGGCGAGGCTCTTTCGACCGTCACGCTGGTTCCGGATGGCTCCGGTTTTCTGACGGTGGGCGCTCAGCGCCTGACTGAGATGGCTAAGAAAGCCGACCTGTATACCTTGGGCCCTGCTGAACGGTTGATCCCGCTTTTCGAAGCCAGCCAGGCCGGCGATCATGCGGCGATCCAGAACATGGTATCGACCTCGGTCTTGACGACCTTGTGGCAGGACGACATCAGCGCCCGTCGACTGAAGATCTCCACCATGGCTCTGGATCTGATTCGCGGAAATAAGCGGATACTCCTGGTGAGCCCGGATCACCGTTCCGCCGATGTCGTCACGGGGGTCATCGCCCGCGCCATGAGAGGAGCGGGACTCACGTTCAAAAGCTGGCTTACGCGATACGAACTCGCGATCGAGAAAGACGCCGCAGGTGTGCACTTACAAGAACTAGGCTTCGAAGCGCAAATGCATCAGTTCTATGCGAAGTCACGCGCGGACAAAGCCAGTCTCCGGCGGAAATACGAACGCTTCCGGGAATTGACCCCGCTGCTGTCCTACAAAGCACAAAAGCAACGGGACTTGGATGAAGTGCGGTTACTCGAATGGCGCCTGCTGACGCACCTCAGCGAAATCCAGACGAAGATCAAGACTATTGATACGACGCTGACGGAATACGAAACCCTTCCTTTATGGAAGCGGCTGAGCATGCAAGCGGTGGGGAAGAATGTGGAGTCGTTGCGACAGTACCGCGAGATCCACGAGGGCCAGATCGGCGGGCTCAAGTCCGAATTGGACATTGCTAAACAGCGGATTGACGACCTGATTCCCGAAGCCGCCGTGCCGAAAGAGCTGAGACCTGAATTTCAGGAACTGAAAGAGGACATTCAGCGATTGGGTGGGACGAAGAAAATCCGGGAGATGCTCGCGGCTGCAGAAGATACCAATCGTCAGGCATTCGTGCAAAACCGGCGGGTGGTGATCACGACGGCTGCGCGGGTTCTGACGGATCCGTTATTCAGACGAGTCCGATTCGATATCTTGATCGTCGATGAAGCGCCGCGTGTCCCGAGCACGTTCCTCATTGCTGCAGCAGGACTGGTGCGAGAGCGCATTATTCTGAGCGGAGATGTGCGGGAGATTCATTCAGATGGGCCCTGGTCACCTGCGCGAGATCTGCTGCTGCCCGGGGATGCCTCCATCCCGGCGGAGCCGTGAATGGAAAAATTCGGAATGCGTGGAACCCTCTGGGTTCACCTTGACGGGTCGGGATCGATGGGCGATAATCCGCGCTCTCTCGATTCCCTCCTTATGATGCCGAAGTGGCGGAACTGGCAGACGCACTAGATTCAGGGTCTAGCGCCCGCAAGGGTGTCCGGGTTCAAATCCCGGCTTCGG